>NZ_CP006882.1:0-1200000 GCF_000161795.2 Synechococcus sp. WH 8109
TTGGCCAATGTGTTGCTGACTGCCGATGCCGGCAGCAACCGCCTCAGCCTTACCGGTTTTGATCTGAGCCTGGGAATTCAGACGTCTCTCGCCGCCAGTGTGGAAACCAGCGGTGCCATCACACTGCCGGCCCGGTTGCTGGGAGAGATCGTGTCCCGCTTGTCCAGCGATTCTCCGGTCACCCTCGCCGTAGACGATTCCGGTGAGCAAGTTCAGCTCACCAGCCTCAGCGGTAGCTATCAGATGCGCGGCATGAGCGCTGACGACTATCCCGATCTTCCGATGGTGGAGAGTGGCATGACGCTCAAGCTGCAACCTGAACGGTTGGTGCAGGCGCTCAAAGGCACCCTATTCGCCAGCAGTGCTGATGAAGCGAAGCAACTGCTCACCGGCGTGCATCTCAAGTTCAACCAGCGGGCTCTGGAAGCGGCTGCTACCGATGGTCACCGCCTTGCTGTGCTCAATGTTGAGGATGCCCTGCAGGATGTGGCCGTGACCGATTCGGCGGAAGACGAGAGTTTTGCGGTGACACTTCCATCGCGCTCACTCCGGGAGGTGGAGCGGCTGATGGCGTCCTGGCGGTCCGATGAACCGGTCAGTTTGTTCTGTGATCGCGGCCAGGTGGTGTTGCTTGCGGCCGACCAAATGGTCACCAGCCGCACCTTGGAAGGCACCTATCCCAATTACGGCCAGCTGATTCCCGATGGTTTCACCCGCACCTTTGGAATGGACCGTCGCGCCCTGATCGCTGCTTTGGAACGGATTGCTGTGCTCGCTGATCAACACAACAACGTTGTCAAATTCAGCAGTCAGCCTGAGGACGGTGTTGTCCAGATCAGTGCCGATGCGCAGGATGTCGGTAGTGGCTCTGAATCGCTTCCCTCCAACTTGGAGGGTGACGCCATGCAGATTGCCTTCAATGTTCGCTATCTGCTGGATGGCCTGAAAGCCATGGGCTCTGATCGGATTGTTCTGCACTGCAACGCGCCCACCACGCCGGCTGTGCTCCGTTCCGAGGAAGCGTCCGAAGCCTTCACCTATCTGGTGATGCCTGTTCAGATTCGTTCCTGATGTGTCGCTACCAGATCAGCTGCTCCTTAGTGATCTTCTGAGTCATACGGTTCGTTGTGATTTGGGTCTGGATCATGGGCCTGGGGTCATGGCCTGGATGCATCCGCCGGTGCATCGTCTTCTGGGCTGGGTCAGCCGTCCATCGGCCCTGCGCATGTCACGGGATGTCTGGCGTTTGAATCAGTGTTGTGGTTTGAGCGATCAACAGGTGTTTGTGCGTGGCGAGCCAGCGGTCACCGATCAGGTGACCCTGGAGCGCTTGCCCACGCTGATGGATGCAGCCTTGCTGGACCGTGACGGTGAGCGGATCGGCAGCGTTGTGGACCTTGATTTTCGACCTGCCGATGGCGCGATTCTTCACTACCTGATTGCCCGCAGCGACCCGCGTTTGCCCGGGAGTTCCCGATGGCGTTTGGCTCCCGATCGCATCCTTGATCAACAACCGGGTCAGATCCAAACTGGCTTGATGGGATTGGACGATCTGCCTATGGCCCGCGCCAGCGTTCGGCAAGATTTGCTCCAACGCACCCAACACTGGCGGGACCAGTTGCGTTCCATGGGTGATCGGGCCAGCGATCGCCTGGAGGGTTGGTTGGATGACTCGCCTATCGATGAGCTGCGATCGGAAAGCGTGCGCTTCACATCCGACGACGAGGACGAACCAAGAGAGGTGTCTGGACCTGAGGTCTGGGACGACGAAAGCTGGGACGAGACCCCCTCTCGCCGCCGCCGCGAGGACGAAGATCCCTGGATCTGAAGGGCGGTCGGCAACACTGGGGGGAGGTGCTCCGCGATTCGTGGTTTCCTCCCCTGCGTACGACATAGCTGCAGCCTTGAAGCAGGAAGGGCTTAAGCCCAGTGACTGGGATGAGATCTGTCGGCGTCTCGGCCGCGAGCCGAATCGAGCCGAATTGGGCATGTTCGGGGTGATGTGGTCCGAACACTGCTGTTATCGCAATTCCCGGCCTTTGCTGAGTGGCTTCCCCACGGAGGGACCACGCATCCTTGTGGGACCCGGCGAAAACGCTGGTGTGGTGGATCTCGGAGGGGGCCATCGGTTGGCCTTCAAGATCGAAAGCCACAACCACCCCTCCGCCGTCGAACCCTTTCAGGGTGCGGCCACAGGGGTGGGCGGCATCCTGCGTGACATCTTCACGATGGGGGCCCGTCCGATTGCGCTGCTGAACGCTCTGCGCTTCGGCCCTCTTGAGGATTCCGCCAACGTTGGCCTGATGGAAGGTGTTGTGGCCGGCATTGCCCATTACGGCAACTGCGTTGGTGTGCCGACGGTGGGTGGCGAGGTGGCTTTTGATCCCTCCTATTCCGGCAATCCGCTGGTGAATGCCATGGCCCTTGGCCTCATGGAGACCGAGGAGATCGTCAAATCCGGTGCGATCGGCGTCGGTAATCCTGTGGTGTACGTGGGCAGCACCACCGGTCGGGACGGCATGGGGGGAGCCAGCTTTGCCAGTGCTGAGCTCAGTGCTGATTCCTTGGATGATCGCCCCGCTGTTCAAGTGGGCGATCCGTTTCTGGAGAAAGGGTTGATCGAAGCCTGCCTTGAGGCCTTCGCCAGTGGTGATGTGGTAGCCGCTCAGGACATGGGCGCCGCTGGTCTCACCTGCAGCTGTTCGGAAATGGCTGCCAAAGGGGGCCTGGGGGTGGAACTGGATCTGGACCGTGTTCCAGCCCGTGAAACCAGGATGACGGCCTACGAGTTTCTGTTGTCGGAATCCCAGGAACGGATGTTGTTCGTGGTGAAGGCCGGCCGGGAGGACGCCTTGATGCACCGTTTCCGTCGCTGGGGCTTGCAGGCGGCGGTTGTGGGCAAGGTGCTCCAGGAACCGATTGTGCGGGTGTTGCATCACGGTGCCGTCGCCGCTGAGGTGCCGGCCACGGCTCTTGCCGATGACACCCCAATCGAAAAACATGCCCTGTTGCAGGAGCCCCCGGCAGACCTTCAGGCGCTCTGGAGTTGGACCGAGCAGGAGCTTCCGGCGCTGAGCGATGCAGCGGCAGCCCTGCTTCAGCTTCTGGATGACCCCACCATTGCGAGCAAGCAGTGGGTTCACCGTCAGTACGACCAGCAGGTGCTGGCAAACACGGTGGTCTCGTCTGGAGCCGCTGATGCTGCTGTGGTGCGTCTGAGACCTCAGCAAGGCGATGGATCCATGGCCGCATCCAATCGTGGTGTTGCTGCCACGGTGGATTGCCCCAACCGTTGGGTTGCCCTGGATCCCGAACGCGGCGCTCAGGCGGCCGTTGCCGAAGCGGCACGCAACCTGAGTTGTGTGGGGGCAGAGCCTCTGGCGGTGACCGACAACCTCAATTTCCCGTCACCGGAAACACCTAAGGGCTTCTGGCAGCTGGCCATGGCGTGCCGCGGGATCTCCGATGCTTGCCGTGCCCTCAACACCCCCGTCACTGGCGGCAATGTCTCGCTTTACAACGAGACCAAACAGGACGACGGCACGATGCAACCGATCCACCCCACGCCGGTAATCGGCATGGTTGGTGGTGTGGATGACATCAGCCGTGTGACTGGCTTGGCCTGGCAACAGTCCGGCGATGCGATCTTCCTCATCGGTGTTCCGCCGGAGGATGGTGCCGATCCCAGCCTTGGTTTGGCCGGCAGTGCCTACCAGCAGAAGACCCTTGGCTCCTTGGCCGGACGACCGCCCAAGCCCGATCTTGCCGTCGAAGCAGCGGTAGGGCATTTGGTGCGTGAGGCTATTGCTCAAGGTTTGTTGGCCTCCGCCCACGATTGCAGTGATGGCGGCTTGGCCGTGGCGTTGGCTGAATCCTGCATCGCCTCTGATCTGGGCATCAGCGTGACCTTGTCCACAGGCTCAGCGCGCCTGGAGCGGGTTCTGTTCGCCGAAGGCGGTAGCCGTGTGATTGTGTCGGTGAATGCAGCATCCCTCCCTGCATGGGAGCAGTTGATCGGATCCAATCCAGCGCTCTGCGTCACCCAGCTGGGCAGCGTGACTGCGGAGGCTCGATTGGTGATCCGATCCGAATCGGCCGTTCAACTCGATCTTGAGGTGCAACGCTGTGCTGCTGTTTTCCGTGATGCGTTGCCCCGACGGATGCATTCGGAGTGATTGAGTCAGGCGTTGCCTGACGGTCGTTTCTCTTCCTTATCTCTCTGACTTCGGATTCATCATGTGCGGCATTATCGGAATGTTCTGTGTTGACTCAGTCAACCAACAGATCTACGACAATCTGCTTCTGCTTCAGCACCGCGGTCAGGACTCTGCAGGGATTGTCACGATGGACAATCACACCTTCCATGTGCACAAACAAAGGGGACGAGTGCGTGAAGCCTTTCGCACACGAGACATGCGAAAGCTGTTGGGCAATGCAGGGATCGGCCACGTTCGTTATGCCACCCGTGGTGCTGCTGCGTCAGAAGAGGAAGTTCAGCCGTTCTATGTGAATGCCCCCTATGGCATCACTTTCGTTCACAACGGCAATCTCACCAACACTCTTCAGCTTGAGCAGGATCTTTTCAAGATTGATCGTCGTCACACCAATTCCACCAGCGATACGGAGATGCTGGTCAATGTGTTGGCTACGGAGATTCAATCTCAACTCACAGGACGTGATCTGACACCGGATCAGTTATTTGGTGCGGTGGCGTCACTCCATCACCGTGTTCAGGGCTCCTACGCGGCGATCGCTTTGATTGCGGGCCACGGAATGCTGGCTTTCCGGGATCCCTATGGAATTCGTCCCCTGATTCTCGGCAGGCGGTTGTCTGACCAGGGTTGTGAGGAGTGGATTGTCGCCAGTGAATCGCTGGTGATTGAAAACAGTGGCTACGAGATCGTTCGCGATGTTGACCCCGGTGAGGCGGTATTCATCGACGCTGATTCGAACTTGCACCAGCGTCAGTGTGCTGAGTCTCCTCGCTTGATTCCCTGTGCTTTTGAGTACGTGTATTTGGCGCGGCCGGATTCCGTTATGAATGGCATATCGGTGTACGAGTCGCGTTTACGGATGGGTGATCGTCTGGCTCAAACTATTGCTGAAACATTGCCGGCTGGTGATATTGATGTTGTGATGCCGATTCCTGATTCAGCAAGACCTTCGGCGATGCAGGTGGCCAAGCAATTGGGTCTTGATTATCGAGAAGGGTTTTACAAGAACCGCTATGTCGGCCGTACCTTCATCATGCCGGGTCAAGCTGAAAGGAAGAAATCAGTGCGGCAGAAGCTCAATGCTCTCGGAACTGAATTCGCTGGGAAGAATGTTCTGATTGTCGACGACTCGATTGTTCGTGGAACAACATCCCGCGAGATTGTTCAGATGGCACGCAGCGCTGGTGCCAACAAGGTGACGTTCACGTCGGCTGCTCCACCGGTTCGCTATCCCAATGTTTATGGGATCAACATGCCAACTCGTGCGGAGCTCCTTGCCCACGGCCGAACCAGTGAGCAGATCTCAGATGTTCTCGGGGCTGATCATGTTGTTTATCAGACCGTTGAGAACTTGTTAGAAAGTATTGTGGAGAAAACTGAGATCAGGGATCTCGAGATGTCTTGTTTTGATGGCCACTACGTGACCGGTGGAATCGATGAAGATTATTTCCTGTGGTTGGAGCAGAATTGCCGCTCTTGATCGGGGGTTAGGGATTCGGTTGAATGGCGTTGATCACATCAACGATGGCCTCTCCCTTTTGAAGAGACGCCTGCTCCGTAGGTTTGTCTCCGGGTTTTGAGACGTTGATGTTGTCCGGATCCAATCGTCCGTGACGATCCTTGCTGGTGCGCACACCAACAAGACCGGGTCCAGTGCTGATGCCCACCAGACGATCAGATTCCGCATCAATCTGCAGCGCCATGCTGCCGAGATCGCCCCGTTGGTTGTAGCGCAGGCCTGAATAGTCGATTCGCCCGATCATTCCCTGCCTGGTGATCAGCATCAGTGGTGTCTGTTCCGTGCAGACGGCTCCAACGATATGTTCCCCTGGGAGCAATCGCATGGTCATGGGTCCCTGCGCCAATCGACCCATCAACGGAAGTGAATCTTCAGTGACTCGCAGCCGCAGCAGGCGACCGATGTCACTGATCAGCGCCAGTGTTCCCTGGTCGCGGCAGATCACTGCACTATTGAGCTCGACTCCCTCTTTCAACTTAAGAACGCTAGTGGCCCGACCGGAAAGGTCCACAATTTCGCTGAGGGGGAGCCGCTTAAAGCGTCCATCGCTGCTGAGCAAGCCCAGACTCAGATTGTCAATGTTTTGGCTGGGCAGCGAC
Source organism: Synechococcus sp. WH 8109 (assembly GCF_000161795.2). NCBI lineage: Bacteria > Bacillati > Cyanobacteriota > Cyanophyceae > Synechococcales > Synechococcaceae > Synechococcus > Synechococcus sp. WH 8109. The sequence continues at coordinate 6,333 of NZ_CP006882.1, forward strand.
AGCAGCGAAACGATGGGGTCTCCGTCGAGGCCCGTGGGCAGGAATCGGTCAATCGGACCGGGTTGCTGTCCAGCAAATTCCCAGCGCACCTGGGCGATGCGTCCCCTTGCACTCACCGCCAACAGTCGTGGTGGTGGCTCGATCGGCAGGATCACCCGTGCCGGAGATGGTGCATCACCAATGGGGCAAGGATCATTGAGGTGCAGTCGGCCCAGCACCTGGGGGGTGACGATTTTCACTTGGCCATCGGCCTGGATCAGCACCCGACCATCTCCGGGCAGTGCAGCCAAGGCCTGCTGACGCAGCAGTTCCGTGTTCGGCCGTTGGCTGGCTGCCCGTTCGGCCATCAGGGCATCACCGCCCTCTACCAGGCGGGTTCGCCGCGGGGTGCTGAAGCGTTTTTTCAACGCCTTGAGCTCCGTCACCATCGCGTCCAGCAGCTGATCCCGGTTGTCGAGGAGCAACTTCAGGCGTTGGCGTTCTGCTCGAAGCTCATCCAGCTCCTGGCGCAGGCTTTCCTGTTCGAGTCCGGTCAGGCGCCTCAGGGGCATGGCCAACACCGCATCCGCCTGCCGTTCGCTGAGGTCGAGGCGCACCATCAGGCTGGCGCGGGCTGAGGCGGCGTCATTCGCCTCCTGAATCATGGCGATCACAGCCTGAAGGTTGTTCAGGGCTGAGATCAGTCCTTCCACCACCTCAAGCCGGTCTTCGGTCTTGCGTAGGGCATGACTGGTGCGCCGGATCAGGGTCAGTTCCCTGAAATCGAGGAAGGTCTGCAGCAGTTGGCGCAGCGACAGTTGCTGGGGTTGTCCATCCACCAGGGCGAGAAGGATGGCTCCGAAGTTGCTCTGCAGTGCCGTTCGCCGTTGCAAATCCTTCAGCACATTCTCAGGATCTGCATCGCGACGCAGCTCCACCACCACACGCATTCCTTCGCGGTCGCTTTCGTCGCGGATGTCGGCAATTCCGCCGATTTTTCCGTCGTTGACGGACTCCGCCAGTTTTTCAATCCAGCCGGCCTTGCTGAGTTGGTACGGCAGTTCGGTGACGACAACGGCATTGCGTTTGTGGCGTCCTTTGCCCGGTTGCACTTCTTCGGTGTGGGCCACGCCGCGCATCGGGATGCTGCCGCGTCCATGCAGGTAGGTGTCCCGCAGGCCTGAGCTGATCAGTACTTCACCGCCTGTGGGGAAGTCGGGCCCTGGGATCAGCTCCAGCAGTTTTTCGTCACTCAGCTCCGGTTTGCGGATCAGGGCGATAAGTCCTTCCACCACCTCTCCCAGGTTGTGCGGGGGAATGCTGGTGGCCATGCCAACGGCGATGCCGGAGCAGCCATTCAGCAGCAGGAAGGGAAGCTGGGCCGGAAGAACGGTGGGTTCCTGTTGGGACCCATCGAAGTTCGGTGCGAAATCAACCGTGTCTTCACCGATCTCCTCCAGCATCGCCTGGTGAGAGATCGGCGCCAGTCGGGTTTCGGTGTACCGCATGGCCGCCGGTGGGTCGTCATCCACCGAGCCGAAATTGCCATGGCCGTCGAGCAGTGGATGACGGCTGGAGAAGGTCTGAACAAGCCGCACCAAGGCGTCGTAAACGGCTTGATCACCATGCGGGTGGTACTTGCCGAGGACGTCACCAACAACTCTTGCGCATTTCCGATAAGGACGGTCTGGGGTCAACCCCAGTTCCTGCATCGCGTACAGAATCCGCCGTTGGACGGGTTTGAGGCCATCGCGGGCATCGGGCAACGCCCGACCCACGATCACGCTCATCGCGTATTCGAGGTAGGAGCGCTGCATCTCCCGATGCAGGGCGATCGGTTCAACGCGCTCCTCAGCCATTCGGTCTTTCGCTCTCCGACCGGTAGGCGCTCAGCCTACAGATGATCACTGGCTTTTCTTCCACGTTGCGTTGGCTTGGGCTCGTTCCACGCTGTTAGTGAGCCGCGGCTCGCTCAGCAATTGTGCCGTCGCCTCACGGATGCGCACACCCCAAAGCTGTTCGGCTTGATGCAGGGGCAGGACGTAGTTGGGGTTCTTGGCCAACGCTGTGGAAGCGAGCTGGATCGCCTCGGTCTGCTCACCCTGTTGATGCAGAGCTGCGGCCAGGGCCAGCATCGGTTCTGCGTTGGTCTCCAGCTTCAACACCCGGCGCCAACGCCGCACGGCTTCCTGTCGCTGGCCCATCTCAAAAAGCACCAGGGCCTGGTTGTTCAGGGCTTCCCAGAACTCCGGCTTCAGGCCCGTGGCTTGTTCGAACGACTTAAGGGCCAGAGGGAGTTCGCCCCGCATGATCCTGGCGTTGCCGAGGTCGAAATAGGCCGAAGCGTTGTTCGGATCCAATTGGAGTCCGCGGGTAATCAAGGGAACGGCATCGTCCGGTCGCTCTGCCCGCAGGGCAATCGCTGCTTCGGCGAACCACAGGCCGGCTTTTTCAGGATTCAGCTGCTTGGCCCGGGCCAGAGACTGGCTTGCGTCCTTGAGGTCGTTGTTGCGCAGTTGAGCCTCCGCCAGGATCGACCAGAACCGTTCATCATTGGGGTTGAGCCGCACCGCCAGAGCCGCGAGTCGTGCTGCGTCCTTGGCTTGCCCCAGCTGAAGCAGCTGTGCAGCTGTTCGACCGATGCCGATTGATGAGCCCTTGAGTTCCTCTTCGGTGGGCAGATAGACGTAGGGGATCAGGGCGTTGGCTGCTGGGGCGCCGAACAAACCGCCCAGAACGACCAGTGCAGCCGCCAGCGTCCGACGCAAGCTAATTCGACGCAGCACTGGAGCCAGAGTGGAGTCGCTAAAGCGTAGGTGTGGGATCCGGTTGTGCTGCAGCGGCGTTGCGACGCCACATCCAGGGTTTGATCCGTCGCAACGCCGATCCCCGCAGGTTTTGGTCCCAAACACTGTCATCCCAGCTCTGGATCTGTTCCTTCTGCAGATTCAGCAGCCATGGGCGTGGCTGCACATCGGGATCACTGCTCTGGGGCAAGCTTCGGTGGTTCCAGGGGCAGACGTCCTGGCAGATGTCACATCCCGCCACCCACGGTCCAAGGGCGGCGCGAATGTTCTCCGGTAAGTCGTCCTCACGGTTTTCGATCGTGTGAAAGGCCAGGCAACGCCTTGCATCCACCACAAAAGGTTCGCGGATCGCATGCGTGGGGCATGCATCGATGCAGGCGCTGCAGCGTCCACAGAGGCTGCGGGCTGGTGGGTCGGCGTTCAAGTGCTCCGTTGTCAGCAGATGGCCGATCACCATCCACGAGCCCCGTTCGGGGTGAATCAGATTGCTGTGCTTGCCGATCCAGCCCAGGCCGGCTTCCTCAGCCCAGGCCTTGTCCAGCAGCGGTGTGGCGTCAACACAGGCGCGCCAACCGCAGTCGGGCCGTTGTTCCGAAAGCCAGCGACCGATCCGTCGCAGCCGTTGATCCACAACCCGGTGATAGTCCCGTCCCCAGCCGTAGCGGGCGACTTTGAGGGAGCCGGGAGAGGGTTGAGCGTCGACGTAATAGTTGAGGCCAACGGCGAGCACGCTGTTGGCTCCGTCCAACAGAAGCCTGGGGTCTCGCCGACGGGGGGCGGCCATCCAGGCCATGTCAGCTTGATGACCATGGTCTAACCAGCGCTCCAGTGCTTTGGTGCGCAGCTGCAGCCGTGGACTTCCCGGGATTCTGGCAATGCCAACGGGATTGAACCCTTCCTCAGCGGCGCGGCGCTTCAGAGCCTCGCTTAAACGAGTTTGTTGATCGGTGACATGCCCTTGCATCGACCTTAAGGTTGGGCGCTTATCAGCATCTTCTCTGTGACCGGCACTGAGACAGGACGGCTTGCTCCCTTGCTGCGCTGGCTTGGTTTAACCCTCGTGGTGATCCTCGTCCTGCAGATGCTGGCTGTTCTTGTCGGTGTCGACTGGGGTGCGGATGCTCCACGCCCGCAGGTCACCGGACCGCTGGTGGCCCTTGCTCCTTTGGGATTTGCCGGTTTGTTGACCTGCCTGATCGGATCACGGCTGGATCATCCCCATCAGCAGCGCACTCCTTTGCGTCTGCTGGTTGCCGTTCTTTCAGCGCTGTTGGCCCTCGGCATGGTGATTGCCGTGCCCATGTCCCTGGATGGGGGTGCGGGTGACGCGGCCCGTCAACGCAATCTGGAACAGGGCCGCGAAGCGCTGAAGGATGCTCGAGCCTTCCGCGCCGATGCAGCGCAGGTCACCTCCCTTGGTGAGCAGCTGGCCCAGGCCGGTCAACTCGCTGCCGATGCCACCGATGACGACAAGCTGCGGGCGGCACAAAAGTTGGTAGACGATCAGATCGCCCAGATGGAGGCCCAACTCAAGACCGTTGAGGTCGGCCAGGCCCGTGAATCCCAGCAGCGGTTCATCGGTGGAACCATCACGGCTGTGGTTCTTGCGATTGCGTTTGTGCTCCTTGCGTTCACGGCAGTGCTCTGACCGCTGGTTAGGTTGGTCAGACTTCACTCAAAGCTGGGCGCAGTAGCTCTTTGGTCCAGTCCAATCCCAGACCTGATCTGCCGCTGTCCGCAAGGCTTCGGCAGGATCTGAAAAACGACCTGATTGCAGGGTTGCTGGTGGTCATTCCATTGGCAACCACCATTTGGCTGTCAACGATCGTCAGTCGCTTTGTTCTGGCGTTCCTGACCTCGATACCGAAGCAGTTCAATCCGTTCATCACCCTGAATCCACTGCTTCAGGATCTGATCAATCTGGCTCTCGGTCTCACGGTGCCTCTGATGGGCATCCTTCTGATCGGCTTGATGGCCCGAAACATCGTGGGTCGCTGGCTGTTGGAGTTCGGTGAAGGCACCTTGAGCCGGATTCCCCTGGCTGGATCGGTCTACAAGACCCTCAAGCAGCTGCTTGAAACCTTTTTCCGCGACAACTCCTCTCGCTTCCGTCGTGTTGTTCTCGTTGAGTATCCACGGGAGGGATTGTTCAGCGTTGGTTTTGTCACCGGGGAGGTGGGGCCTTCACTTCAATCCGATCTGAAGGAGCCCCTGTTGAGTGTGTTCATTCCCACCGCTCCGAATCCCACCACCGGTTGGTACACCCTTGTTCCAGCTGGATCCGTCCGAGAGCTTGAGATCAGCGTTGAAGAAGCCTTCCGAACGATCATTTCGGCCGGCATCGTCAACCCCGATGATCGTGAAGCTCCTGTGAATCGGAGTTTCTCCAGCCTTATGGCCCAGTTACGGGCTTCTGCATCTCCTTCCAGCTGAGTCATGGCCACACGATCCCTTACACGCGAGCTGGCCTTGCTGGTGCTTGGTCAGGTGCCGGAACAGAAGTCAGCTTCAGTCGCTGACCAGGCCCTTGATTCGATCCTGGACCAGGCCCTCGACACCCTCACCCAGCACTGGCGTGATTCGCTTGATGCCAGTGCTGCAGAGCTCGATCAAGCGCAGCAGTCCCTGGTGGACAGCGAGCTACAGCAGGGCGAACCAGGAACCCATGACACCGTCCGCACTCATCTGCGCGCCTCTTTGAGTTCGGCTGAACAGGTGCTGAATGGTTTGTCAGCCAGCCTTGAGTTGCCTCGGCTGTTGTTGCTTGGCGACCAGGAGCAGATTCGCCGCGGCGCTATGGAGCGGGTTCAGAAGGTGCTCACCCAGCGCGAGGGCATCGACAGACGGCTGGATCAGGTGATGGAGGGCTGGAGACTGACCCGGCTTCCGCGGATCGATCGGGACATCCTCCGATTGGCTGTCGTTGACCTGGAAAGCCTGCGTACTCCGGCTCCGGTGGCGTTCAACGAGGCGGTTGAGCTGGCCAACCGTTACAGCGATGACCAGGGTCGCCGGATGATCAATGGTGTGTTGCGTCGCTTCCATGACGCTCAATCGAAAGCGTCGGCCTGATGGTGTTCAACTGGTTCGAACGACAGGCTGAGGAGTCACCGACGCCGGAGCCGATGCCCACCCTCGCGCCGACGCCGGAACCGACGGCTGGTGGGACTGATGCTCCCGTTTCAGCAGCGCCGGAGCCGACTCCAGCTCCTGCAGCTATTGAGGAAGAGGATGAGGCTCTGGTTTGGGCTCGCGAGGCCTATGCCCGGCTGAAGGCTCAACAACAGGCCGCGGCCTCTATTGCCGAAGCGGCCCCCGAGCCCCCCCCTGCGCCCAGTCCAGAACCAGCGCCTTCACCTTCACCAACCCCAACACCAGGACCGGCACCGTTACCAACGCCTCTACCGAAGCCGTCTCCAGCACCAGCCCCCGGACTGTCTCTGCTGGAGCAGGCCGCGGCTCAACGCCAGCAGCGTCAGCAGGATCTGGATGAACGGGCTTTCGAGGCTCCCCCTGCGCCCACGCCGGCTCCCACCCCTGCGCCAGCTGTCGACTCAGAAGAGCTGCAGTTGGGTGACTTTGATCAGGATTTCACCTGGTCTGCTGAGGTGCTTGCAGCCCAGGGCCGTCGCGTCGATCAGGTTTCCCTCGAGGAAATTGATTGGTTGGGTCGGCTTCGCCGCGGTCTTGAAAAGACCCGTCAGGGTTTTGTCACCAGCCTTCTGGAGAATCTCGGTGACGATCCGCTTACGCCGGAGGTTCTCGACGATCTCGAAACCCTCCTGCTGAGGGCGGACGCTGGCGTCCAGGCCACCGATCAGGTGCTGGATGCCTTGCGACAGCGGATGAATGAGGAGGTGGTCGATCCTGCGGAGGGGATTCGCTTCCTCAAGGAACAGCTGCGTGGCCTGTTGGATGCCCCGATCCAGGCCAGTGGTGTTCCTCTTCTGGCCCCCGAACGGGATCGCCTCAACATCTGGTTGATGGTGGGGGTGAATGGTGTTGGTAAGACCACCACCCTTGGAAAACTTGCCAACCTTGCTGTTCGCAGCGGCTATTCAGCTCTGATCGCGGCCGCCGACACCTTCCGGGCTGCAGCTGTCCAGCAGGTTGAGGTCTGGGGAGAGCGCAGTGATGTTCCAGTGGTGTCCAACCCCAGCAGCAATGCCGACCCCGCTGCCGTTGTCTTCGACGCGATTGGTGCCGCTCGCTCGCGCAAGTCTGATCTGCTGTTGGTGGACACCGCCGGACGCTTGCAGACCAAGCACAACCTGATGGAGGAACTCCAAAAAGTCAGAAAGATCATTGACCGTTTGGCGCCGGAGGCGAAGGTTGAATCCCTGCTGGTTCTTGATGCAAGTCAGGGTCAGAACGGGCTTCGCCAGGCCATGGCCTTTGCCCAGGCGGCCGGCCTTACCGGAGTTGTGATCACCAAACTCGATGGCACGGCCCGTGGCGGCGTCGCGCTGGCGGTGTCGTCTGAGGCTGGATTGCCGATTCGTTTCATCGGTGCTGGGGAAGGGATTCGCGATTTGCGCCCCTTCAACAGTTTTGAATTCGTTGAGGCTCTGCTGGCCGGACGCTGAAGCGTTGCTACCTTGCGGACCCTGGGGGTGCGAGGTTGAGCAGCAAGCCGCCCGGACGTCATCCCAGCTCTGCGCAGCTGACCGGGAGCCCCTCGCCCGAGGCTATGGCTTCGTTGCGTCAGCTGTTTGACAGCCTCAGCAGCGAACAGCGCCGCAATCAGGATCTGTTGGTCTCTCTGGGGTTTGCCCTCCGCAGCTTCACCAACCTCCAGCGCTTTCTTGAGCTTGTGCCTGTTGTGGCCTCGCGTCTGGTGGGTGTTGAGGGGGCCTTGCTTGTTCCGTTTCAGTCGGATGGTCGCCTCTGGCGTGATCAGCTTCAGGGAAGTCCAGCTGAGCCGTCCCAGGATCTGCTGCGGCGTTTGGCAGCCTTTGAACCCGGCTCTGCCGTGGGCTTCGGCAGCGACGACCAGCAGCTGTTGGCGCTAGACCGGCTGGTGCAACGCTGCCTTCCTAAAGCGGCTTTGTTTGCCACGTCTGTGACGGCCCGTGGTCGGACGCGGGGCCGCCTTTACGTGTACGCCCGCAACGGCTCGTTGGTCTGGACTGAGGTGCACCGTCGGCACGTTCAGTTGGTGGCGGATCTGACTGGTGTTGCGATCGAAAACGATCAGATGCTGCAGGACGCCCGCCGGCATGAGCGGGTGGATCGACAACTCAGCATCGGTGCAGAGATTCAGGCCCAGTTGTTGCCGGATCGCTGCCCCGTGATCGAGGGCGTTGATCTGGCCGCGCGCTGTCGGCCTGCGTTTCAGGTGGGTGGTGACTACTACGACTTCATTCCCACCCGTCCGGAACTCATCGGTCGACGCCGTGAGCGGGGTCGCTGGGCCCTGGTGATGGGTGATGTCATGGGGAAGGGCGTGCCTGCCGGTCTGCTGATGACGATGTTGCGCGGGATGCTGCGCGCGGAGGTTCTCAGTGGTCTGCCACCGGATCGGATTCTTCACGACCTCAACCAGCTGGCGCAGGAAGACTTGGCGCAGTCGCACCGGTTTGTGACGCTGTTTTATTCCGACCTGGATCCGCGCACGCTGCGGTTGCGTTATGCCAATGCGGCCCACAATCCGCCCCTGCTTTGGCGCGCTGAGCGACGGGTGATCATGCGGCTCGATGCGGCTGGGCTGCTGATCGGTCTCCAACCCGAAGCTGAGTTCGCCCTTGGCGAGATTCGCCTTGAACCGGGAGACGTGTTGCTCTACTACACCGATGGTGTCACTGAAGCACCGGGGATCACGGGCGATCGTTTCGATGAGGCGCGGCTGATTCGTGCCCTTGAAACGGCCTGTCGCGGTGGTCAGGGAGCGCAGGGAATTCTTGAAAGCCTGTTTGAACGCTTGGACCGTTTTGTTGGTCCGGATCGTCAGTTGGAGGATGATGCGTCGCTTGTGGTGCTGAAAGTTCCGGAGGCGGTCACGTTGCCGAGTGTGCAGGGACGGTCAATCGCCTGACAAGCTGAGGAAATCGACGGATGAATTGATGGCTGGTGGGGTGACCGGTGGTGCAGCAGGCACCTGGAGCGATCGTTTTGAGCAGGGTCTGCATCCCTTCATCGAGGAGTTCAACGCTTCCATCGGTTTTGACCTGACCCTTCTTCAGGAGGATCTCGATGGGTCGATCGCCCATGCCCGGATGCTCGCCAGCGTCGGAGTGATCACGGAAGGGGAGGCTGAGCAGCTGGTGGAGGGCCTGGATACCGTTCGTGCTGAGGCGGCATCCGGCAGTTTCCAGCCCGGCTTGGCTGATGAGGACGTTCATTTCGCTGTGGAACGCCGGCTGATTGCCTTGCTCGGTTCCGTGGGCAAGAAGTTGCATACCGGACGCAGCCGCAACGATCAGGTTGGGACTGACCTACGTCTCTGGCTACGGCGACGGCTGGATGGTCTGGATCAGGATCTGCAGCGGTTGCAGGGGGCGCTGCTGACCCAGGCGGATCGCCATCGCCGCACCATGATTCCCGGGTACACCCACCTGCAGCGGGCTCAGCCGCTCTGTCTCGCCCATCACCTGCTCGCCTATGTCGAGATGCTGCAGCGCGACCGTGAGCGACTTCAGGATGTGAGGAAACGCGTGAACATCTGCCCGCTTGGCGCTGCTGCTCTGGCGGGCACGCCGGTCCCGATTGATCGCCAGTGCACCGCGAAGGAGCTGGGTTTTTCAGCGGTTTATGCCAACAGTCTCGATGCGGTCAGTGACCGCGATTTCTGCGTTGAGTTCTCCGCTGCCGCCTCTTTGGTGATGGTGCACCTCAGCCGTCTGGCGGAAGAGGTGATCGCCTGGGCGTCCGAGGAATTCGGCTTCGTGCGGCTCAGTGACCGCTGTGCCACGGGCAGCAGCCTGATGCCTCAGAAGAAGAATCCCGATGTGCCTGAGCTGGTTCGGGGGAAGACCGGACGGGTCTTCGGACATCTACAGGGATTGCTGACCATGATCAAGGGTCTTCCTCTTGCTTACAACAAGGATTTTCAGGAAGACAAGGAGGCCCTGTTTGATGCCTTCCGCACAACACGTGATTGTGTTGAGGCGATGGCGATTTTGTTTGAGGAAGGCCTTGATTTCAGGGTCGAGCGCCTCAATGAAGCGGTGGAGCAGGATTTCTCCAACGCAACGGATGTTGCCGACTATCTGGTGTCTCGCGGTGTTCCATTTCGCGAGGCTTATCAATTGGTCGGTGCTGTCGTCCGGCGCTGTCTAGACCAGCGATGTCTGTTGCGGGACCTTGATCTAAGTGCCTGGAAGGAACTCCACCCGGCCTTTGAGGCGGATCTGCACGACGCCTTGGCTCCCCGTGCTGTTGTGGCGGCCCGTCGCAGTGAAGGGGGGACAGGATTTGAGCGAGTTGATGAACAGCTTCAGCGCTGGTTACAGCGTTTCAACGGAACTCAGCCGGTGGGATGACTCTCACCCATAACCGGGTCTACGCTTAATCAGCCAGAGGTATGTCACTTCGTTCCGGAGTCATGGCCCGATGGCAATGTTCAAGGCCTCATCGGTCCACTGTTTCGTACCCGGTCCACGCAAAACGTGAGCATTTTTGTCGGCAACCTTCCCTTCCGCGCTGAGCAGGAAGATGTGATCGAACTGTTTGCCCAGTTCGGTGAAGTGACCAACTGCGCGCTGCCCCTTGAGCGGGATACAGGCCGCAAGCGTGGTTTTGCTTTCATTGAGATGGCCGATGAGTCCACCGAAGAGGCAGCGATTGAGGGGCTGCAGGGTGCCGAACTGATGGGCCGTCCTTTGCGGATCAATAAAGCTGAGCCCCGCGGCAGCGCCCCCCGTCGTGGTGGCGGCGGCTATGGCGGTGGCGGCTACGGCGGTGGCGGTGGTGGTTATCGCGGTGGCGGCGGCTATGGCGGCGGCGGCGGCGGCGGTGGCGGCGGTGGCGGTGGCGGTGGTTATGCCGGTGGCGGTGGCGGCGGTGGTTATGCCGGTGGCGATCGTCCTTCCGGTGCACGGGGCTGGGAAGACCGCAGCTATGGCGCCCGCGATAACGCTGGTGAGGGCAATGCCTACGATGAAAGCCGCAGCCGTCGTCGCCGTGGATCTTCCAGTGGGGGTGGCGATGACTATTCCGGTTACGGCGGAGCTGAGGGCTGACCTCAGCCGTTGATCAGAGCCCTGCTTCCTTAAGTTGCTGCCCGGCATTGAGTAGTACATCCAGATCGGCCCCTGGGCGCTGGGCTTTCTCCCCCAGCTCCCGGCGCCAGTGCCGCGCACCACGAACGCCTTCCACCAGTTGCACCAGGTGACGGCAGAGGTCCCAGATTCGGCCTCCTCGCTCCAGATGAGCGGCCGCATGGGGAAGCAGTCCGTTCACAACGTCTGACGCCAGGATCTGGCGTGATTCCTCCCCGAAAATGAGGGCATCGACGCTGGTCCAGCGCAGGGGATGGCTGTAGGCCGCTCGGCCCACCATGGCGCCATCGCACCCTTCCAGTGCCTGAAGGCAGTCTTCAGGGGATTCCAGCCCCCCGTTGAGTTCAATCACCAGGTCGGGGCGGCGTTGCTTAAGCGCCACCACGCGCTCATGCTGCAGCGGAGGAATCGTCCGGTTCTGCTTGGGATCGAGGCCCTCCAGCCAGGCCTTACGGGCATGAACAGCGAAGCGGCTGGCCCCCGCCAGCGCCACCCGATCCACGAAGTTCGTCAGCAGCGCATCGCTGTCCAGATCGTCAATGCCGATTCGATGTTTCACGGTCACGGGGAGTCCTCCTGCGTCCACCATGGCTTCCACGCAGCGGGCGACCAGATCTGGTTCCGCCATCAGGCAGGCACCGAAATTTCCGGCTTGCACCTTCTGGCTGGGACAACCCACATTGAGGTTGATCTCGTCGTAGCCCCAGTCCTGCGCCAGTCGCGCCGCCTCGGCCAGCAGGACTGGGTCGTCCCCCCCCACCTGCAGGGCGATGGGATGCTCCACAAGATCAAAGTCCAGCAGCTTGTTACGTCGCTTGTTGTGGTGCAGCGCCTGGGCCACCACCATTTCGCTGTAGAGCAGGGCCCTGCGGCTGATCTGCCGCATCAGCACCCGGAAGTGACGGTCGGTGCAATCCAGCATCGGGGCCACACTGAAGCGGTAGGCAGCGGTAGATCCGGAGGCAGTCATCAATCCATTAGAACCGCCCGAGATTCCCGCTTCAGCACCGATGAGTTTGAGTGCCGCCGTTCTGTCCCGTCGATCGCTGCTGTTCGCGGCAATGTCAGTGGTCTTTGGCAGTCTCTGGAGACCTCAGCCTGTGCTGGCGGCATCCAAAGCTGGCGATCCCTCGTGGGATCTCAATGCCGACAAGTGGCGTGAGCGGTTGTCTCCCCAGGCCTATGACGTGTTGCGCAATGAGGGAACGGAGCGCCCGTTCACCAGTCCGCTTAATGGGGAGAAGCGTTCCGGCACCTATCACTGCGCTGGTTGTGATGCAGCCTTGTTTTCGTCGGAGGCCAAATTCGATAGCGGAACCGGCTGGCCCAGCTTCTGGCAGCCCCTGGATGGAGCCATCGCCACAAAAGTAGATTTCAAATTGATCCTGCCGCGCACGGAATACCACTGCAGCTGTTGTGGTGGGCACCAGGGCCACGTGTTCAATGACGGACCGCGACCCACCGGCAAGCGCTACTGCAACAACGGTGTCGCCCTCCGCTTCCAGCCCGCTTGATCTGATTGTTGTTGGTGGTGGTCCTGCCGGGTACATGGCGGCGATCACTGCAGCCGAGCAGGGGGTTCGGCGGGTGCTGGTGCTGGAAGGCACCCCTGAGCCCCTCCAGAAGGTGCGCATCAGCGGTGGCGGTCGCTGCAATGTCACCCATGCCTGCTGGGACCCCCGTGAACTGGCAACCCATTACCCCCGTGGCAGTCGACCCTTGCGTGGCGCCTTCAGTCGCTTCGCCTGCGGCGATGCGATCGCCTGGTTTGACGAACATGGGCTCACGCTGGTGGAAGAACCCGATGGACGGATGTTTCCGCAGCAGAACCGTTCTGAGGCCGTGATTCAGTGCCTGCAGAAGGCGGCAAGGGCGTCGGGTGTCCAGCTGCGCACGAAGGCGATGGTCCAGCAGGTGCGCGTTCACCCCGAGGGGGGGTTTGTGCTCGAGGGCCGCGGCCTCGAGCCTTTGCATGGGGGCTGCTTGATGTTGGCCACGGGGGGGCATCCCAGTGGCCGAAACCTGGCGGCAGCCCTCGGCCACCAGGTGGTGCCGCCGGTGCCATCGCTGTTCAGCCTTGCCCTGCAGGCACCGGCCCTATCGGCCTGCAGTGGCATTGCTATCGACGATGTGGGCCTCGATCTCAAGCTGGGTGATCAGCGCTTCCGCCAGACCGGGCGGGTCCTGATCACCCACCGTGGTCTGAGTGGACCCGCCACGTTGCGCCTCTCAGCCTTTGCCGCCAGGGCCCTGCATCAGAATCGCTACAAGGGTGAACTGAAGTTGGATTGGAGTGCTGGGTTGGGGCGGTCGGGGCTGACCGAGCGGTTTCAGCAATGGCGACAGGAGCAGGCCCGGCGAACCCTTTCAGCAGCGAAGCCCTTGGAACATCTGCCGCGGCGGTTGTGGCAAGCCTTTTTGACCATGGCTGGGGTGGAGCCAGAGCGCCGTTGGGCGGATCTGCCGATCAAGGCGGAGCGTCGATTGGTGGAGCTGCTCTGTGCGCAGAGTGTGCCGATCCAGGGACGTGGACCCTTTGGGGAGGAGTTCGTCACCGCCGGCGGTGTCACCTTGGGGGAGGTCAACCTGGCCACGATGGAGAGCCGCCGCTGCCCCGGTCTTTACCTGGCGGGTGAACTGCTGGATGTGGATGGGGTGACCGGCGGTTTCAACTTTCAGGCTTGCTGGAGCGGCGGTTGGCTGGCGGGCCAGGCCATCGCTGCAGTGCTCACTGGATCTGATCAAACACGGTGAACATCGCCAGCAGGAGGATCCCAGGATTCCGCCCACCACCACAACATCGTGGGCTCGAGCATCGATGTATGCGCCTTGACCATGGCGCCGACTTCGTCTTCGTAGAGGTCCGCCACCTTGCTGAGCATTTTGTCCATCTCACCGGTTTCCTCGCCGATGGCCTGCATGTTCAGGGCCATGTCGGGCAGCACCGTCTGACGGCTCCACGTATTGCCATAGCACACCATCCTGGCGGAAACGCAGACGCAATTCCTTCTGCTGTGGCTCCACGTGGATGTCACTGGCCCGCACTGACATGGCCTGTAGCAGGATCCTGTCCACCAGCGTCATCACGGGCGAGGCTTGTGCATCGTTGAGGCTGGCCTAAGGACCAATGGCACCCCGGGCCAGTTGGGCGTCGCTGTCTTCCTCGCTTTCCAGCACCTCATCGGGGCTGAAGTCGCGGAGAAAGGACTCAGCATTCAGATCGAGAGTGCTTGCTGTCTCCGCCGGAGCAGGGTTGCTCGACTCTCCTGTGGTTGGCGGTTTTGGTTCCTTTGTTGGCTGGTCCGTTGCTGTGGCCAAGGCCCGCTGCATATCCGCTTCGACGGCGGGGTGCAGGCGGATTGTTCGGTGTTGGTCCGGCAGCTGATCGATTTGGTGTTGCCATTCCTGGTCTCGCCACTGGCTGGGGATCGCGTTGTCCAGGAGGTCAGCACCAATTGCGATCGGCATGGCCTGCAGTGCCCGCCATTAATCAGGGGCTGATGTCCGGGAGGGCGTCGCTGAGCAGGTTGCGGCTTGCCACCAGTTGCTCTGGGCCCGGAACCGGTTGCTGCAACAGCAATTCAAGGGCGAAACGCTGCCGTGCCGTGTCGCCGGCATCGGGGGTGGGCAGCGTCAGAGTCATCGATGGCGACTGAGGTGCGGGCTTCCGCAGCTTGTGGGAGGTAAGCGTTGCCCTTCAACATGTCTAGACAGCAATCCCTGAGCGGTCAGCATGAGCGGCGACGCCTCCATCCCAGAGCAGGACCAGAACGGTGCGTCCGGTGCTGTTCCAGCCACGCCGGAGTCCGCTCCAGATGCGCCCGAAGCGACGTCTGAACAGGCTCCTGCAGCGGTGGATCCGGCGGATCGGATGCAGCAGCTCGAGCAGGAGTTGAGCGCGTTGAAGCAGGAGCACGAGACGCTCAACAGCCAATACATGCGCATAGCGGCGGATTTCGACAACTTCCGCAAGCGCCAGAGCCGCGACCAGGACGACATGCGTCAGCAGCTGGTCTGCTCGACCCTCACGGAGATTCTTCCCGTCGTCGACAACTTCGAGCGGGCTCGTCAGCAGCTGAATCCTGAAGGTGAGGAAGCCCAGGCGCTGCATCGCAGTTACCAAGGTCTGTACAAGCAATTGGTGGAGGTGCTGAAGCAGCAGGGGGTGGCCCGGATGGAAGTGGTTGGCCAGGAGTTCGACCCCAACCTGCATGAGGCCGTGCTGCGGGAGGAAAGCAGCGAGTTCGCTGAGGACGTGGTCTGCGAGGAGCTTCAGCGCGGCTACCACCGCGATGGGCGTGTGCTGCGCCACGCCATGGTGAAGGTGTCGATGGGTCCAGGACCATCCGATCCAGCGTCAGCGCCCGCTGAGGCCGCAGCGACACCGGATCAGACGGCGGAGGAGCCCTGATGGCCGACTTCTACGACCTGCTCGGCGTCAGCCGGGATGTTGATCCCGACAGCCTCAAGCGGGCTTATCGGCGCATGGCGCGTCAGTACCACCCCGACATCAATAAGGATCCCGGCGCTGAAGATCGTTTCAAGGAAATCGGCCGCGCCTACGAGGTGCTCAGTGATCCCCAGACCAGGGCCCGTTATGACCAGTTCGGTGAAGCCGGACTTGGTGGTGCGGCCGGTGCCCCTGACATGGGGGACATGGGCGGATTCGCGGATCTATTTGAGACGTTTTTTCAGGGCTTCGGTGGACCCGGGGGTGCTGGAGCTGGTCGGCCGCGGCGCAAGGGCCCTCAGCAGGGGGATGACCTTCGTTACGACCTGACGATTGATTTCGAGCAGGCGGTGTTTGGTCAGGATCAGGAGATCAAGATCCCGCATCTGGAGACCTGCGACACCTGCGGCGGCAGCGGTGCCAAAGCGGGCAGTGGACCCACTACCTGCGGCACCTGTGGCGGTGCCGGGCAGGTGCGCCGTGCCACCCGGACTCCCTTCGGCAGTTTCACTCAGGTCGCCGAGTGCCCCAACTGTGGAGGCACGGGCCAGGTGATTTCGGATCCCTGCGGGTCTTGTGGTGGCCAGGGTGTCAAACAGGTGCGCAAGAAGCTGCGGATCAACATCCCTGCGGGGGTGGACACCGGAACACGGCTTCGTGTGACCGGCGAAGGCAACGCTGGACCCCGGGGAGGCCCGTCCGGTGACCTTTACGTTTTCCTCACCGTTCGCAATCACCCGCGCTTGCAGCGGGATGGCCTGAACATCTTCTCGGAGGTCAAGGTCAGCTACCTCCAGGCGATTCTTGGCGACACCATTGAGGTGGAAACGGTGGATGGCAGCAAGGAGCTGGACATCCCCGCCGGCACCCAGCCCGGCACGGTACTCACCCTGCCGAACCTGGGCATCCCCAAGCTCGGGAATCCGGTGGCACGGGGTGATCAGCGCGTGACGGTCACTGTGGATCTGCCGAAGCGGATCAGTGATGTGGAGCGGGAGCTCCTCGAGCAGTTGGCGGGCCACCATTCCGCCCGCGGCAAGCAACACCACCACCACAACAGTGGTCTTTTCGCTCGCTTGTTCGGTCAGAAGGGATGAGCGGGCCTTCCCTGGATCTGCGGGGAACGCCCTGTCCGGTGAATTTCATTCGCTGCAAGCTCACCCTCGAGCAGATGAGCAGCGGTGACTGTCTCGAGGTCTGTCTCGATCGGGGTGAGCCTGAGGCCATGGTTCTTCCAGGTCTGAGGGATGCAGGCCATCGTGTGAACTGCATTGATCAAACGCCGGATGCCATCACCATCGAGGTGATCTGCGGTGGCTGACACCGGCCGTTCGGTGGCATCCGGGATGGTGGTAGCGCTCCAGGCCAACTACCTGGAGGTTGAGCTGGATGTCGCACCTGATGGATGCCCAAGGCGGCTGCTCTGCACCCGCCGCACCCGGCTCAGCTATCAGGGTGAAGCTGTTTATGTGGGCGATCGGGTTCGTGTCGAGGCGATTGATCCAGGCCAGGGGCGTGCCGTGGTGGCCGAAGTCGAGCCACGCCACAGTTTTCTCACACGTCCACCGGTGGCCAACGTCTCCTTGGTGGCTGTGGTGTTGGCGGTGGAACAGCCCAGCTTTGACCCTGATCAGGCCAGTCGCTTCCTGTTGACGGCGGAACGAACTGGGCTGGAGGTGATCCTTCTGCTCACCAAGACAGACCTCCTCTCAGCTGCAGCGCTCGAGCGGCTTGTGACCCGGTTGCAGGGGTGGGGCTATGACCCGCTGGCGCTGTCCAGTGCAGCTGGAACAGGCATTGATGCTTTACGGCAGCGTTTGGCTGGTGCGCAGCTGTCGGTGCTGTGTGGGCCTTCTGGGGTGGGCAAGAGCAGTCTGCTGAACCAGTTACGTCCTGACCTTCAACTGCGCACGGCTGCGGTGTCCGGTCGACTGCAGCGCGGGCGCCACACCACCCGCCACGTGGAGCTGTTTCCCCTGGGCCCGAGCTCGAGGGTGGCTGACACCCCTGGGTTCAACCGTCCAGATCTGCCGGACAATCCCCAGGAACTGGGTGTCCTCTTTCCGGAGCTGCGGCAGCAACTCGATCCCTGGTCATGTCGCTTCCGCGACTGCCTACATCGCGGTGAGCCCGGTTGCGGTGTGTCCACGGACTGGGAACGCTATGCCCTCTACAAGGCCGCGTTGATCGAGCAGAGCAGCCTCAGCCGCCCATCCCGGGGAGGTTGATGTTTAGGCCACCGGTGAGTTCTTCCATCCGGCCCTTCATCGTGGCGGTGGATTGCTCATAGGCCGCCTGCAGGGCTTCCAGGGTGGCCGTTTCGCTGGCCTGTTGGCCCTCCTGCAGTAGGGCTGGGTCCAGCCGCACCCGCAGGGGTTGCTGGTTGCCCGACAGCCAAACGCTGGCACGGCCATCGTTGCTCTTGCCTTCGATCTCCATCCCGTCCAGTTCGTCCTGCAGGGCCTGAGCGTTCTGCTGAATCTCCTGAGCCTTTTTGAAGGCTTCGGTGAGCTGGCCGAAATTGGGGAGTCCGAACCCTGCCATGGCGATCCTGTGGGAGCCGGAAGGTTAAGCCGCTGAAGCGAATCCCAGCCGCTTCACTTCGGGGTGCAGACGAATTCCGTGCTCGGCTTCGATGCGGTCCTGCACCAAGTGGATCAACTGGGCGATGTCCTTCGCCTGGGCATCACCGGTGTTGACGATGAAATTGGCATGCACGGTTGAGATTTCGGCGCCCCCGATCCGGGTTCCCTTCAGCCCCTGCTCTTCGATCAGCCGTCCGGCCTTTAGCGGTTCGGGATTGCGGAAGACACTGCCGCAGCTGGGTTGTTGATAGGGCTGCGTGGTGGTGCGGTGATTGAGGTTCGCACTGGTGACACGCTTCAGTTCATCCGGATCGTGACCGGGCTGCAAGCGGAACCGTGCCGACAACACCACAAGGGCGTCCTCTTGGAGACGGCTGTGCCGGTAGGCGAAGTCCAGTTGATCCCGCTGCAGCTCAAAGCAGTTGCCCCCCTCCAAGGGCATGACCCGCACCGACTCCAACCAATCCGCTGTGCAGCCACCCTGGGCTCCTGCATTCATCACAGTCGCACCGCCAGCGGTTCCCGGGATGCCAACCGACCACTCCAGACCATGCAATCCAGCGCGTGCAGCGCGTCTTGCCAGTGATGGGATCGGTTCGCCAGCGAGCACCTCCACGGTCCCCGTGGTGGCATCAAGCTGCAGCCCCTGAAGTTTGCGCAGACAGAGCGAGAGCCCCGGCAGGCCGGCATCGTGAATCAGCAGGTTCGACCCAGCGCCGATGACGCGGCAGGGCATGCCCTGATGAGCGGCCCATTCGATCCAGGCCTGGGTTTCCTCAAGGCTGGCGGGTTCGGCCAGCCATTCGGCCGCTCCTCCCACCCGCAAGGTGGTGTAGTCCGCCAGCTTGACTCCGGCCTGCGGCAGGCGGGGATCGCACTGGGTCATGACGTGAGCCTTGACCACAGTCCATTCACGTCGCCAGCACCCATGGCCAGAACAAGATCGTTCTCGCGGCTTTGCTGGATCACCAGCTCGGTGAGTTGATCGAGGTTGTCTGCGACTACGATTTTTAGATCCGGTTTCAGCTTGCGCACCCGATCCGCTAAGGCGTTGCTGCTGATGCCCTGCAGCGGTTGCTCGCCTGCGGGGTAGACGGGAGCCAGCAGCAGCAGATCACAGTTCTGCAGGGCTTTGGCGAAGCCATCGAGGAACTGCCTGGTGCGGCTGTAGCGGTGCGGCTGGAACACCGCTAGAAGCCGTTGTGGTGCTGTGGGGAGTGGACTGCGGCCACTGCGCACCATCAGGCGTGCCATCTCCAGGGTTGCCTGCACCTCACTGGGATGGTGGGCGTAGTCATCAACGATGTGACGCCCCTTCCAGGTGCCCCGAAGATCAAATCGGCGGCCTGGTGTCTTCAGGCCAGCGAGGCCTTCCACCAATTGGTCGAAGGGGAGACCTTCCATCCGGCAGGCGGCCAAGGCGCCTGTGGCATTACTCAGGTTGTGCAGCCCGGCCATCGGCAGGGTGAAGTCGCCGACGGGGTGGCCGGCTTCATAGAAACGGGTGACGCAGCGATCGCCCTCCAGGCTCAAGGGCAGAGCGGCGAAGTCAACGGATTCGGCGCTTTGATTGGACCACCAGGCCGTTGGCTGGAAGTGTGCCTGCAGGATCGGGCAGTCGTGATTGGCCAGCACGCGATCGCAACCGCCTGCGAAGCGTTGCAGGGTGGAGATCAGGTCGTCGAGGTTGGAGTAATGATCGGTGTGATCCAGCTCCAGGTTGGTGATCACTCCCAGGCTGGGGCTGAACTTCACCAGGGACCCGTCGGATTCATCCGCCTCGGCCACGAGCAACTTTCCCTGGCCAGCGTGACCATTGCTGCCGAGGCTGGGGACAATGCCTCCAATCACAGCGGTTGGGTCCTGATCGGCCTCCAACAGCAAGGTGGTGATTAAGGTGCTGGTGGTGGTCTTGCCGTGACTGCCGGCGACTGCAATGGAGGGCTGCTGCTCGATCAGAGCCGCCAGTAGATCGGAGCGATGCCAGATCTCCAGCCCCTGCTGTCGGGCCCGCTGCAGTTCTGGATTGCTCTCAGGGATGGCTGTGCTGATCACCACCACCGGTGAGCCAGCGGCTGTTGCTTCCGTGACGGCGTCGATGCAGGTGGCGTCCTGCTGACGGAAGACCTTCACCCCGAGCTTCTTCAGTTGTTGTGTTGTCGCATTGTCACGCGGGTCCGAGCCGCTGACCGAGTGACCGCGGTCAACGAGAATCCGGGCCAAAGCTGACATGCCAATTCCGCCGACACCGATGAAGTGGACTGGTGTCTGGCGGTCGAGCAGGCGCGGCAACGGAGGGCTTCAGTCCGATGAAAGATAAGTCAGTTGCCGCTGCTTGTCTTCTGTGCTGAGGGCCCGATTGAGCGGATTGAATCGGGGTGCAACAGGGTATTTCTGCTGATTTCTGTATGATCGGCGGCCAAAACCCTTGCGCGGCTTTGCCGCTTCTTCCATGACCCTGCGCGTTGCGATCAATGGATTCGGCCGGATCGGTCGCAATGTTCTGCGGGGATGGATCAGCCGGGGTGCTGACACCGGCCTGGAAATCGTGGGGATGAACTCCACCTCCGACCCCGCCACCAGCGCTCACCTGCTGACCTACGACTCCATCCTTGGACGTCTCGATCCCTCCGTGGACATCAAGACCACGGAAAACTCGATGTTCGTCAACGGTAAGGAGATCAAGTTCTTCGCCGACCGCAATCCCCTCAACTGTCCCTGGAAGGAGTGGGGCGTTGACCTGGTGATCGAGTCCACTGGTGTGTTCAACACCGATGAGAAGGCCAGCATGCACATCCAGGCCGGCGCAAAGAAGGTGATCCTCACCGCCCCTGGTAAGGGTGATCGCGTCGGCACCTTCGTTGTGGGCGTCAACGACGACCAGTACCGCCACGAAGACTGGGACATCCTTAGCAACGCCAGTTGCACCACCAACTGCCTGGCACCGATCGTCAAGGTTCTGGATCAGAACTTTGGCCTCGACTGGGGTCTAATGACCACCATCCACAGCTACACCGGCGACCAGCGGATCCTGGACAACAGCCACCGCGACTTGCGCCGCGCCCGTGCTGCCGCTCTGAACATGGTTCCCACCACCACCGGTGCAGCCAAGGCCGTGGCTCTGGTTTACCCCGAGGTGAAGGGCAAGCTCACCGGCTTCGCCATGCGCGTTCCCACCCCGAACGTCTCCGCCGTTGACCTCACCTTCGGCCCCTCCCGCGCCGCCAGCGTCGACGACATCAAGGCCGCCATCAAGTCGGCTTCCGAGAACGGCATGAAGGGGATCATCAAGTACAGCGATCTGCCCCTGGTGTCCACCGACTACGCCGGCACCAACGAGTCCACCATCTTTGACGCCGACCTCACCTACGCCATGGGTGACAAGGCTGTGAAGATTCTGGCCTGGTACGACAACGAGTGGGGCTACAGCCAGCGTGTTGTTGACCTCGCCGAGGTGGTGGCCAAGAACTGGAAGTGATCGCCAGTTGATCGTTTTTTTAATCCCTCCCGATCTGGGGGGGATTTTTTTTGGTCAGGCACGGTCGCTTAGGGGTCGCTCAGGGCTGGCCGAATTGATCAAATCCGCTTGTGTCCACTGGCTCGTGGTTGTGGGCCCAGCGGATGACACCCGCTTCAGTATTGATCTGGCCGATGCGCTGACTTTCGGGGACGCATCGTTGCCAGACATCGGCCCAGGCCTCGGGAAGGCTCAGCACCAGCTCAAAGTCCTCTCCTCCGGAGAGGCACCAATCCGTCCATCGAGCTCCCTCAGGCCAGCCTTCGGCCGTTGGAAGCTGGTCGTTCTGCAGCACCGCTCCGCAGCCGCTGCTGCTGCAGAGACCTGCGACGGCAGAGAGCAGTCCGTCGCTGCTATCGGTTCCCCCAGCCCGCCAGGGCAGATGCTTTGGTTTGCAGGTCAGCAGCTGCTGGACTTCCTTCAGCCGAGGTATCGGGCGTTGGTGGCGTGCGATTGCCTGGTCCCGCAGGGTTGAGCACAAAGCGATGTCGCGCACGTTTGAATCGTTCTGCAGGAGGGCGAGGCCCAGTCGGCTGAGCCCATGGGGTCCACTGGTGACCAGCACATCGCCAGGGCGGGCTGCGTTGCGATGCAGACGCAGGGGTCCGAGACGGCCGAGTGCCGTGATCGAGAGCAGCCTCTGCTCTCCTTTGGAGCAGTCACCTCCCAGCAGAACGCCGCCGTACTGCCCCAGGGCCGCACTAATGCCTTGATAAACCCCATTCACCCAGTCCCAATGGGTGTGGCCTGGGGCGACTAGGGCCACTGTGATTCCATCGATGTCGACTGCACCACTGGCGGCCAAGTCGGACAGGTTGGCTGCAACCGCGCGCCAGCCCACATCCATGGCAGTTGTGGTGGCATCGCTGAAATGGATGCCATCCACCAAAACGTCGGTGTTGATCAGCAGCGGTCGGGCGTCGGCGGGGAGAGCCGCCGTGTCGTCACTGAGCTGATCGGGCGGAGCGAAGCGAGCCAGCCGCTTGAGCAGCTCCGCTTCAGTCAGCTCCGCCAGGGTTAGGCTCATGCGTGGGCTTTGAGTTGATTCGCTCCCTCGATAACCTTCACGGCGGTGATCCGGTCATCGACGCCCAATTCCTCCAGAACATCGAATCCATCCACCACGTAGCCGAAGGCTGCATTGCGGCCATCCACGAGGTTCAGACCAGCCGGGGTGAGCTCCGCTTCATAGAGAAACATGAAGAACTGCGAGGATCCGTCGTCGAGGGCTTGGTCTGAATGGGCCCAGCCAAGGGTGCCCAGGGTCGCGAACGGGAGGGTTGGTGTGGCCATGAACAGGCCTACGTCTTCAAAGGTTTCGTTGTAGATCGTGTCGTCTTCGTCCGGCACTCGGATCTCCAGGGGCACATGGCGCTCCTGCTTGGTTTTTGGATCCACGTAGCCGATGTCCGGCCCTTCCGGATCACCGCTCTGGAGCACGTAGAAGTCTTCGGCCCGGATGAAGGGCAGGCCGTCATAGAAGCCCTTGAGGGCGAGATCGACGAAGGCGCCTGCGGTGAGTGGGGCGTTGTAGCCATCCACAACGGTGGTCAGCTCCCCCTGGGTGGTGCTCACGCTGAGGGTGGCTCGTCCCTGTAGCCGTGGCAGGGCATCGAAATCTGCGGGGATCTCCCGTTCAAAGCCGTCGGGCACCAGCAGGGCCTCCACATCACCGATGCAGCGCAGCGTCCGGCGTCGATCGGCGATGAAACCTGGTTTGTCGGTGGCTTTGACCTTCTCTTTGAGGTCTTCAAGGCCCTTATCCACGCGCTCAAACAGCGCTTCAGCCGTACTGCGCTTGGCTTCAGGCACCGCGTTCAGGATGGTGTCGCGGCGGGTGTTGAGCAGTGATTCAGTGCGTGACACCGTCTTGCCGAGGGCTGTCCAGCGTTTGGCCCGCAGATCGTCACTGGTGAGTTCCAGCCGATGCTGCAGTTCGCGGATGTCATCCTGATCGAAGGGAAGCGCGTCCCGAAGAATCGCGGCAGGGTCCTTCACAGCATTGCCCTGGGGTAATGAGGCCCAGGCAGGGGCGGCGATTGTGATCAGAGCAAAGCTGATCAGAACTGCAAGGACGGCGTTCAAACGCTGATGGACCAAGGGGGAACCCCAGTGCTGACGGGACTTTGGCACAGCCGTATAGTCCGATGAACCGTTCGGTGGGAATGATCTCCAGTAACGACTTCCGCACCGGCACCACGATTGAGATCGATGGGGCCGTCTGGCGTGTTGTCGAGTTCTTGCACGTCAAGCCCGGCAAGGGATCTGCCTTCGTGCGCACCAAGCTCAAGGCGGTGAAGTCAGGCAACGTGGTGGAGAAGACCTTCCGCGCCGGGGAGATGCTTCCCCAGGCGATGTTGGAGAAATCCTCGCTTCAGCACACCTACATGGAGGGTGAGGACTATGTCTTCATGGATATGGCCACATACGAGGAGACCCGCCTCAGCGCCGACCAGATCGGCGAGAGCCGCAAATACCTCAAGGAGGGCATGGAGGTGAACGTGGTGTCCTGGAACGACACCCCCCTCGAGGTTGAACTGCCCAACTCCGTGGTTCTTGAGATCAAAGAAACCGACCCTGGCGTCAAAGGCGACACCGCCACCGGTGGCACAAAGCCCGCCATTCTTGAGACCGGTGCACAAGTGATGGTTCCGCTCTTCCTTTCTGTGGGAGAAAAGATCAAAGTGGATACCCGCAACGACAGTTACCTCGGGCGCGAAAACGGATGACCATGCAGCTGGATCACGAACAACTGCACCGCTTGCTGGAGGCACTCGGCGAGAGCGACATCCAGGAGTTCCGGTTGGAAGGGGACGACTTCCGTCTGGAAATCCGTCGCAACCTGCCGGCCCAGGCCGTCATGGCCCCGGTCATGCCTGCTCCCGTAGCTGCTGCACCAGCGCCAGTTGCGCCCACCGAGCCTGCAGCTGCACCTCCTGCATCCACCGCAACCCGCAGTGACCTGCTCGAAGTCACGGCTCCCATGGTGGGCACCTTCTACCGCGCTCCCGCGCCTGGGGAACCTGCCTTTGTTGAGGTGGGCAGTCGCATCAATGTCGGCCAGACCGTCTGCATCCTTGAGGCGATGAAGCTGATGAATGAGCTGGAGTCTGAGGTTGGCGGTGAAGTTGTGGAGATCCTGGTGGACAACGGCACGCCCGTTGAATTCGGTCAGGTGCTGATGCGGGTCAGGCCGGCCTGAGTCAGCTCAGGTCCCAGGCGGCCTGAATGGCTGCCGTCGTGCTCTCAGGGCTGGCGATCCCTTGGTCTGCGATGTCGAAGGCGGTGCCGTGGTCGGGGGAGGTGCGTAGGAACGGCAGTTCCAAAGTCGTGTTCACCGCCGCGTTGAAGGCAAGCAGCTTCACGGGAATGAGCCCCTGGTCGTGATACAGGGCCAGGATCCCGTCGGGACCTGGCTGGGTTGGTGACTGCCAAGCGCTAGCAGCGCTGATCCAGCAGGTGTCGGGGGGAACGGGACCCTCCAGCTGCACCTGAGGATGGTCCTTCCGCCATTGATCCAGCAGCGGCAGCAGCCATTCGGCTTCTTCGTGGCCCAGCTGACCGGCTTCGCCGGCATGGGGATTCAGGCCGGCAATGCGCAGATGTGGTGTGCTCGTGAAGCGTCGACAGAACCCCTCCAGCACGTTCAGTTTGTGCTGCACCAGGTCTGGGGTCAGCGCTTCAGGGACCTGGCTGAGGGGGATGTGGGTGGTGGCCAGCAAGGTGTTCAGGCGCCAGCCGCTGGTGGGAGAGACGGCGGTGAACAGCATTGAGGAGCGCTGGTGTCCAGCCAACTCAGCCAGCCGTTCGGTCTGCCCGGGATAGCGATGGCCGGCCGCATGCCAAAGGTGTTTGGCGATGGGGGCAGTCACCAGGGCGCGGGACCCCCTTTCCTGCAGCAGTTCGACGGCGCGGGTCAGCCATCGAAACCCCGCATCGGCTCCGCTGGTGGTGGGCTGGCCTGGCTGAACGCTGGCCTCCAGCGGTTGGTCGTCGATCCTGAGGGCTGCAGGGTCGGCAAGGGGGTGGCTCGTTTGTTGCTGCAGTCGCGCGTGGGTGCTGATCAGCGTGCGTCGGCAACCCACCAGCAGGGGTTGGAGCTCTGGGGGGAGCGTGGGTGAGGCGAGGGCTTTGAGCACCACTTCCATGCCGATGCCCGCGGGATCGCCGAGAACGATCACCAGCTCATGCCTTGGGTTCGTGGAATCGTGGGGGCCCATCGCTGTGCTGCGTTTGCTGCTGCTGGGGTGTCTGTTGGTGGGATTGGCCTCTGGCTTGAGGAATGGCTGGATCGAATTGCATCTCTCCAGTTTCCTTGACGATGTCGGAAGTTTCGATTTCAACCGTTGGCTGACTGAGGGGCAGAACGCAGGTCAGACAAATTGAGTTTGTCTTGGTTCAGGCAATCCTGCAGCCCGACGCGGTAGTTCGGATGCAGCAACGTATAACCGAGCTCATGGCAGAGCTTGTGGTTGCTGACGCGGCGGTTCTCGCTCCAGAACGATTGAGCCATCGGACTCATGCTGTGCACGATCTGGTCGAACGGTTCCAGTGGCGGCAGGGCACAACCCAACAGGTCTGCCGCATGCCGCATCAGTTCGGCGGTAGGAGCCGGGAGGTTATCCACCACATTCACGATGCTTCCGTTGCCCGGGCTTGCTGGAGCGTCCTGCCCGGCGCTATGCATCAGGTGCCAGCAGGCCCCTGCGATGTCTTCCACATGGATGCGGCAGAACACCTGGCCGGGCTTGTCGATCAAGCGGGCACGCCCTTGCTGCAAGCCGTTGAGCACTGACCGGCCCGGGCCATAAATGCCTGGTAGACGCAGAATCTGGATCGGCAGACCTGAGCGCAACCAAGCTTGTTCGCAGTTGAGGCGGCGCATGCTGCGGTTCAGCGCTGGCGCCGGGTCGTCCTGTTCTGACACCCAACCGCCTTGACGATCACCGTAAACCCCTGTGGTGGAGAGATAGCCCGCCCAGCGCAGCGGCAGGCTTCTGAGCGTTGGCAGCAGCTTCAACAAGACCGGATCGTTGCCTTCGCAATCCGGGGGGATGGTGGACAGCAGATGGGTCACCCCCTCCAGGGCAGCAGGGTCGAGCTGGTCCTGACCGTTGCTGTCGAAGAGCAGATCAGCCTCGGCAGAGTCGAGGGAACGGCGGGTGCAGAGCACCGGTGTTCCCAGGGCTCGGGCCAGGCTGGCCAGACAACGTCCGCTGTATCCGCCGCCCAGCACCAGCAGCTTCGTGTCAGCCGCCAGCGGCTGCGACCGCTTGACAAGATCAGCAAGCATCAGTACACCTGTATTAGATCAAATGTACTGTCGTGACGTCGTCGTCTCTCCATCGCTCCCGCTCCGGACACATCGTGCTCCGGGCCATCCTGACGGCTGCCCTGCTCGCCGGTGCTGTGGTGCTGGCTCCTGAAGACCCCGGTGTTCAGGCCTCCATCTGCCAGCGTCACCACTCCTCGGATGTCTGCCGGGTTTGGTGAGCCTCAGGCAGCCTGAGCTGCGATCGAGATGTTGTCCGGATCGTTGATGGGATGATCCGGTTGGGCCCACTGCAGCAGGCGAACGGCGAGTCGCAGGTCGCCATCCATCCAGGCCCGGATCGCCATGGCGCGGCGTGGGTCATAGAAGCGCTGTCGCCGGTACCAGTCGAAAACGTCGGCATCAGATTTGCGGCCGTTGCAAGACAGGCACGCCGGCACACAGTTTTCAGTAACGCTTGAACCCCCTTTGGCCTGGGGGTGAATGTGATCAATTGATTCAGAAGGTTTGCCGCAATAAATGCAACTTTTACCGGTAAAAGTGTGAAGAGACTGTCGCCATCTTCGAACGCGTAATTTGGGACAGAGTTCGTCGAGAAAAACTGCGTCCCTGCTATGCATCCGAATGCATCGGTTGGGATAATTCTGCCTTGAACGAAAAGTCCGTCAATGTGTCGAGCGCTGCATTTTCGACAATTTTTCACCCTGTGGTGTGAATCTTGATCTCAATGCTTGCACGCTGATCTGAGTTCTCTAAAGTGATTGTTTGTGGGGGCCTGTTGGTGCCGTCAAAACCCACATTGACCTGTTGCTTAGATCTGTCCCCAGCAGGACTGATCCGGGTGGTCAGCCCGTTTGATGCGGTGACCCAGTCCCAGTTGCGTCGGATCAAGCCCCGCGGGCGTTGGAACGGCGCTGGCCAGGGGTGGGATTTTCCCTTGGCCGCAGCCGATCCGCTTCAGCAAGCTCTTGGGCGTCGTTTCCCTGTCACCTCCGCATTGCAGCAGTGGTTGGACTGGTGCCAGCAGCCTCTGCCGCCGCTGCCACCGCACCGGACCCTTGTGGCTGCAGCGGATCTCGACGAAGTCCTGCAGGATGGTCGTCGGCCTCTGCGCCATCAACGCTCCGGGGTCCGCTGGCTCCTGGCCCGTCGCGGTGCCGTCCTGGCCGATGAGATGGGGCTGGGGAAGACCCTCACAGCTCTGTTGGCGGCCCGTGCTCTGATGCGTTGCGCTGAGCTGCGGTTGCTGGTGGTGGCTCCCGTCGGCCTGCATCCCCACTGGCGCCGGGAATCGGAGGCCCTTGGGGTTGAGCTTGAGTTGGTGAGTTGGGCTCGGCTGCCCGACACCCTGCCGCCAGCTGGAACGCTCCTGGTGGTGGATGAAGCGCACTACGCCCAGTCACTTCAGGCGCAGCGCACGGCTGCCTTGCTGCGTCTGGCCCGTCATCCCCGTCTGCGTGCGATCTGGATGCTCACGGGAACCCCTATGAAGAACGGTCGCCCGTCCCAGCTGTATCCACTGCTCGCGGCTATGGATCATCCGATTGCTCGCGATCAACGCCAGTTCGAAGAGCGGTATTGCCAGGGGCACTGGCGGGAGGGTCGAACCGGCAAACGCTGGCAGGCGTCCGGCGCCAGTCAGCTGGAGGAGCTGCGGCGCTTGACTCGACCGTTGATCCTGCATCGCCGCAAGCAGCAGGTGGTGGACCTTCCTCCCAAGCAGCGACGTCTTCACCCAGTGTTGCTGTCGGAGGCTGAGCTCACAGGGTTCGACCATCGTTTCGAGTTAGTGCTGGATGACTACCGGCGTCGAGCTCAGCTCGGAAAGGTGCGACGGGATGCGGAGCACCTGGCTTTGCTCACCTCCATACGCCAGATCGCTGCGGAATTCAAATTGCCGGCGGCCCAGCAGTTGGTGGAGTCACTGCGCAGGCAAGGCGAGGCCGTGGTGCTGTTCAGTGGCTTTGTGGCTCCATTGCAGCTGTTGCAGCAAACCCTTGGCGGCGAGTTGTTGACAGGTCGCCAGCGCCCTGCTGAACGCCAGGCGAGTGTGGATCGGTTTCAGCAGGGTCAGAACGATTGTCTGCTGGCCACCTTCGGCACCGGTGCCCTTGGTTTCACCCTGCACCGGGCCCGTCATGTGGTGTTGCTGGAACGTCCCTGGACGCCAGGCGATCTCGACCAAGCCGAAGACCGCTGTCATCGTCTGGGAATGGGAGATGGCCTGACCTGCCATTGGCTGCAGCTCGGCGCAGCCGATCAGCTGGTGGATGGCTTGTTAGCGAGCAAGGCGGAACGGATCGAGGTGTTGCTTGGGCCCCGACGCTTGTCGCTGCAACGTCAATCACTCCCGGCCATGGTGCGGGATTGTTTGCAGCTGCTCTGACGCACCTGGAGTTCGTGCTGCAGCATCGGGTCGACCGGCTGTCTCGACCGCTTCAGCAGCGACACTGCCATTGCTACGTCGTCGCAGGCTTTGGCTTGATGGCCAAGCAGGGTCAAGACGAGGGCGCGGTCGCGATGCAGATCGGCCTGATCCGGTGTCTGCTCGATGGCCTCATCACAGCGTTTAACCATCAGCTCAAGGTCATCCACGCGGAATCCGCTGAGGCAACTGGATACGAGTGGCATAGATGTGTTGGCAGGCGTCGCGGGTTGCTTGCTCTGGCAGCCCCCCATAAACACGGCAGCCAGAAGCATCAGCCCCAGAAGCCCTGAGGGCTCAGTAGCTGTAGCGCGCGGTGTCGTCGCTGCTCTCGATGCTGCTTTCGGTGAAGGAGGAGGAGTTTGCAAGGGCGGCAGCGGTGGCTGGTTGAGTGTTCCCGCCGAACAGATCACCAAGGAACTGGCCACAGTCGGGGAAATTGCCGGGGTCCTGGACAACGGCTTCCGTAATCATCACCGAGGCATGCTCCGGGGATGTTTTGAACATGCCGCTGCGCTGCCGTTTGATCACGGCGTAGGCGGCTTTCCAGCTCACCTCGTGGTCGTTGCCGCTGGACCGCATGAAGCAATAGATCTTGGCCCCCTTCTCTTCGGTGGCTTCGGCCGCTTGCAGGGGGGAGGTCATGCCGCTGAGAGCGCCGATCAGGGCCGCGGCGGAGAGAACCAGCGATGACCTGATGGGACCCATGACGTCAGTTGTGGACTGGTCCCAAGGTATCGATCAGCTTCCAGCTGTCGAGGGGATAATCAGCCGCACCACCAGCGGCAGCACCAGCAGCACGGTGATCAGCCGCACAGCATGGAGGGCGGCCACCGCGGCACCGACGCCGAATTCGGCACCGACCAGGCTCATGCCACTGATGCCACCCGGGGCAGCGCCAAGCAAGGCTACGACGGGATCAATGCCGAGCATGCGGCTGGTCCAGAGGCCGACGACCAGTCCTGTAAGCACCAGCGCCAGCGTGATCAGAACCGCAGGTTTCCAGAGGAGTTGCAGTTGCTCCAAGGACGCTCGCGTCAGGCCAGTTCCGATCACGGTGCCGATGCCGATCTCCAGAACCGTGCGTGTTCCCGGTGGCCATGTGGCTGGTTCCAGCTGGCCGCTCATGCTGACGATGCCAGCACCCAGCAAAGCCCCCGCCAGAGGTGCGGCGGGAATGCCGCTGAACAGAGCCAGCAGTCCGATGGCGGTTCCAGCCAGCAGGTACAGCGCCAGCATTGCAAAGGAAGGCATCGGTCTCGATCGCGTCATGTCAGCTTGATCTTGAGATAGCGGCGCTCCTGTGTTGTCATCAGCGCAACCATCAGCTTTCGGTGATGACGTCCTCCGTGTCCTTTCGGATCACCCGCACTGCGGAAGATCTTGCGCAAACCATCACGGCTCTGTCGCAGCGTTTGGTGAAACTGGAACAGCGTCAGGAAGCGCTTGAGCTTCAACTGCGCCAGCAGCAGCAGAATCTGAATGCTGTCCCAGACGAAGAGATCTCCACGCTCGAGGGCGTTGAAGCTCTGCTGCGGGAAACGCGGGAGCTGTTGGAGAGCACAGCTCCGATGCCAGAGCCTGAAATGGCTGAAGAGTCCTCCCAGAACCATGCCTGGGGTCAGGAGGCTGAAACAGAAGCGAGCCGCGACGTCGCGTAGGGGTGGCGCGCGGTGCCAAAATAAAAAGAAAGGCAACTATGGCGACCACCATCCCTGCCTCAAATGCTTGTGCTTCTCGCACCTTGCATGGCATGACCATCTGGACCCGGTCAGGTTTCCTCGAAGGTGGTCATCAGCTCGAGAAGCTGGAATTCGCGCTCGCCCTTGCTGAAGCCAAAGGCGATCAGCGCCGTAGCTCGCAGTTGCGGGACCGGATTGCCGATCTGGGGGGTAATGCAGAGGAACCGGGTACCTGATCTAGAACCAAGCAGTCGATGGGGTTGATCGGCAATCGGGTAGATCGCGTGTCGGATGGTCTAAATATCAATTAGAGCTAATCTTTTGTTGACAAGCGAATTCGAACGTTGCCCCTAACGCTTACGAAAACACAACAAACAGAGACGGCTGCTCAACAACGTCAGACCCATGAATCAGCAGCTCAGGTTCTGTTGATCAAGGCCCGCCAGTGCGCAGAAGATGGCCGCATCAATGAGGCGGGAGCGTTGATCTTGCAGGCCCTGGGACACGAGCGCCGTGCTGGATCTGCTGGGCCTCAGGTTCTCCAGCTCATCAAGCCTCGTTCTTGATAAGCATTTGAAATTTGTTCAAGCGGGTGACCGGACTCGAACCGGCGACGTTCAGCTTGGGAAGCTGACATTCTACCACTGAATTACACCCGCAAAGGGCGAGATCGCTCTCGCCACCTGTGTTTTAGCCGAGAGCAGCGGAGGCTGCTGCGACCCCTGCTCCCATGCTGCCTCTGTGCAGACCAAGGGACTGAAGGGTGGATTCAATCGCAGCGACGGCGGTCAGCACATCCCGGTCGCAGACGTAGCCGAGATGGCCGATGCGGAACACCTGACCTTTCAGGTGGTCTTGTCCTCCAGCCAGAAGAATGTCGAATTTCTCCTTCACGGCTTTGCGTAACTGTTCGGCATCGATGCCTTCGGGGGCCACTGCGGTGATGGCCGGGCTGCCGCAACCCTCGGCGGCAAACAGGGGCAAGCCCATCGCCTTCATTCCCGCCTGGGCGGCAGCGCGATGGCGGGCGTGGCGGGCAAAGATCGCGTCCAGACCTTCCTTCTGCATCATTTCCAGAGCAGCTTCCAGACCGAAGTAGAGGTTCACCGCCGGGGTGAAGGGGTTGCTGTCCTTCGCCGCTGTTTTCCGGTAAGGGCCCAGATCCAGATAGAACTTGGGCAGATCGGAGCGCTCATAGGCCTCCCAGGCCCGTGCACTCATGGCCACAAAACTCAGGCCCGGTGGAAGCATGTAGCCCTTCTGTGCGCCTGATGCCACTACATCCAGTCCCCACTCATCCATCGGGACGTTGGTCGCACCAAGGCTGGTGACGCAGTCCGCCAGGGTCAAGGCCGTGCCGTGGGCCTTCACGTGACGGGCAATGCTCTCCAGGTCATTGATCACCCCTGTCGAGGTTTCCGAGTGGGTGAGGATCACGGCCTTGATCGCTTTAGCGCTGTCGGCTTCCAACGCTGAGCGGAAGGCTTCGGGATCGAGGGGTTGGCCCCACTCCGCTTTGATCACCTCAACATCGAGTCCATAGGCGCGGGCCACCTTGACCCAGCGTTCGCCGAACTTGCCGTTGTCACCGCAGAGCACCTTTTCGCCGCGGCTGAGGGTGTTGATGATTCCCGCTTCCATGGCAGCGGTTCCGCTGCCGGTGATCACCAGCACGTCGCTTGTCGTCTGGTGCAGCCACTTGAGCTGTTCGGTGGTGCGCCGCACGATGGCCTGGAACTCCCCGCTGCGGTGGCCAATGGGGTGACGACCCATGGCCTTCAGCACCGTTTCCGGCACCGGGGTCGGGCCCGGAATCATCAGGGTGAGCTTGTCCTGCATGGCGCGGGGGATGCCAATCGGCGACTCTAGAAAACAGCTTGTCCGGTTCCATCGCCCCCTCCAGTTCTGGATTGACCCTGCCGGTGTGGGTGGCGGCGGCGGCCAAGGCTGCCCTGAAGGTGTTGCTTGGTGAGCCGTTTGAGCCTGAGCAGCAGTTGAGTCAGGGTTCAGATCAACCCTCGATGCAGGTGCCGGTCTGCTCGGCGGCTCCTCTGGCACCAGGCGAGTCCCTGGGCATCAGCCGTTGTGATCCAGGGCATGGCCTTGATCTGACGCGGGATCTTGACGTCTGGGTGCGGGTGGCCTGGATC
Source organism: Synechococcus sp. WH 8109 (assembly GCF_000161795.2). Lineage (NCBI taxonomy): Bacteria > Bacillati > Cyanobacteriota > Cyanophyceae > Synechococcales > Synechococcaceae > Synechococcus > Synechococcus sp. WH 8109. The sequence continues at coordinate 39,419 of NZ_CP006882.1, forward strand.
GCTGCATCTCAGCCGGTGCTCGAGCTGCAGGCCGGAGAAGGGGTAGGTCGTTTTGGCGCTGATGGGGACGTTTGCCTCTCCGGTTTTGCCCGTGAGCTGTTGGAGCGGAATCTGTTGCCCCTGGTGCCGCCGGGTCGGGGCTTGCTGGTGCAGCCGATTCTTCCGAGGGGCCGTGTCCTGGCTGAACGCACCAGCAATGCCGCCTTCGGAGTTGTTGATGGTCTGGCTTTGATCGGCACCCAGGCGGAGGTGCAGCGCAGTGCCGCACCGGATCAACTGCAGAAGGTCTTGGCAGACCTGAGGACGCTCGCTGCGGATGCGGCGTTTCAGGGACGCCTCGTTCTGGTGATCGGTGAGAACGGCTTGGATCTGTCCCGTCAGCAGGGTCTGGGGCCCGTGCTGAAGGTAGGGAACTGGGTGGGGCCTGTGCTGGTGGCCGCGGCGGAGGCCGGTGTTCGCGATCTGCTGCTGCTCGGTTACCACGGCAAATTGATAAAGCTGGCCGGCGGCATCTTTCACACCCACCACCACCTGGCCGATGGCCGTCTGGAGGTGCTTGTAGCCCTGGGCCTGGATGCCGGTCTGTCGGTTGCCCAGTTGTTGCAACTGCGGGGTGCTGCATCCGTTGAGGAGGCCTTTCAGGCACTGGAGGCCGATCAAGCCACGGCCCTTGGGCAGCATCTGGCCGCGATCGTGGAGCGGCGCAGCCAGTCCTATGTGGATCGCTACGGCGCATGGTCGATGCGGATTGGTGCTGCCCTGTTCGACCGAAGCCGCTCCCTGCGCTGGTGGGGACCGGAGGGGGAGAAGCGCTTCTTTACATTGAGAGATTGACGCTCGTCAGCGAGCGATACCTCCCAGGATCGATGTCCCAGCCCTCGTCCGACGGTCAGCGTCAGCCGGCCATCGTCATCCTTGATTTCGGCTCCCAGTATTCGGAGCTGATCGCCCGGCGCGTGCGCGAGACCGAGGTCTTCTCGGTGGTGCTCGGTTACAGCACTTCGGCCGAGGAGCTACGACGCATGGCTCCGAAGGGAATCATCCTCAGCGGTGGTCCCAGTTCCGTGTACGCCGAGCATGCGCCACTCTGCGATCCTGGCATCTGGGATCTGGGCATTCCCGTGCTGGGGGTTTGCTACGGGATGCAGCTGATGGTGCAGCAGCTTGGGGGCGTTGTGGAAGCCGCCACGGGCAAGGCCGAATACGGCAAGGCTCCTCTGGAAGTGGACGACCCCACGGACCTGCTCACCAATGTCGACAACGGTTCGACGATGTGGATGAGCCACGGCGACTCAGTGAAGGCACTGCCCGATGGGTTTGTGCGCCTGGCCCACACCGCCAACACGCCGGAGGCGGCTGTGGCGCACCTGCAACGCAAGCTCTATGGGGTGCAATTCCATCCCGAGGTGGTGCATTCCACCTGTGGCATGGCTCTGATCCGCAATTTCGTGTATCACGTTTGCGGTTGTGATCCGGATTGGACCACCGCGGCCTTCATCGATGAGGCCGTTGGCCTGGTGCGGGAGCAGGTGGGCAACAAGCGCGTTCTGTTGGCTCTCTCCGGTGGGGTGGATTCATCCACCCTCGCCTTCCTGCTCAAAAAGGCGATTGGTGATCAGCTCACCTGCATGTTCATCGACCAGGGCTTCATGCGGAAGGGTGAGCCCGAGTTCCTCATGGACTTCTTCGATCGGAAGTTCAACATTCATGTGGAGTACATCAATGCCCGCCAGCGTTTCATCGGCAAGCTGAAGGGCATCACTGATCCGGAGGAGAAGCGCAAGATCATCGGCACCGAGTTCATCCGTGTGTTCGAAGAGGAGAGCAAGCGGCTCGGACCCTTCGATTACCTGGCCCAGGGCACGCTTTATCCTGACGTGATTGAAAGCGCCGGCACCAACGTGGACCCCAAGACGGGCGAACGGGTTGCCGTGAAGATCAAGAGCCACCACAACGTGGGCGGTCTTCCCAAAGACCTCCAGTTCAAGCTGGTGGAGCCCCTGCGCAAGCTGTTCAAGGATGAAGTGCGCAAGGTGGGCCGCAGTCTCGGCCTGCCCGAGGAGATCGTGCGCCGCCATCCCTTCCCGGGGCCTGGTCTGGCCATCCGCATCTTGGGTGAAGTCACCGACGAGAAGCTGGACTGCCTGCGTGATGCCGACCTGATTGTTCGCCAGGAAATTAAAGAAGCAGGTCTGTATCACGACATCTGGCAGGCCTTTGCGGTGCTGCTGCCTGTGCGTTCCGTCGGTGTGATGGGGGACAAACGCACCTATGCCTGGCCGATCGTGCTGCGTTGTGTGTCCAGTGAGGACGGCATGACCGCCGATTGGTCCCGTCTTCCTTACGACCTGATGGAGACCATCTCCAATCGGATCGTGAATGAGGTGAAGGGGGTGAACCGGGTGGTGCTCGACATCACCAGCAAGCCCCCCGGCACGATCGAGTGGGAATGATTCGCGTCTGACGCAGGCTGAATCACGGCTGGCGACGGCCCTGCATCACCGATACCTTGGGCCACCGGCCTTTGGGATATGACGGCGACACAACAGCAGGATGTTCAGCTGCAGCGTCGGCTGCAGCAGGACAGCATTCAGCTGGGTGGCCGCACGATCTATTTGAACCCCTTCCTTTACTGGCGGCGGTTCGATAGCAACACCGATCGCTGGCTGCGGGAACCCGGCCAGCTGACGGAGGATCAGATCACGGCCAACCGCTGCCGTTTTTACCCCGAACTCGACTGGGGACAGCTGGATGATCACGCCACCGCAGTCCACGACGGCGCTGTGGAGATGTTCCTCAAGAGCCTGGAGCTGATCAGCACCTTCCATCCCGAACTGGGTTCCGGGCAGATGCTCGAGGTGGAACGCAAGATGACGATCACCAAGAAGCGGGCTTTCGAGCGTTGGGTGGACAAGGCGATCCGGCGGCGTCAGCGCGACGAAACCCGTGAGCACCGCCGCTTTGAGCGCAGCCGCTTCTGGCGTGCCTGGCGCGAGTGGATTCTGTTGGACACCACCCAGAAAGCCCTGGTGCCTCTAGTGATGCTGATGGTGCTTAGTGGCGTGATGGGCTGGTCCCTGGCGGCGGATCGTTCCGCTTGTCCGACATTGGCGCTTCCTTCGGGACAGACTGGGGTCCGTTGATCTGGCCCCATGGCCGCTGATTCCAACTCCGACAACCCGCTCGACCAGTTGCGTCTGTCCTTGATGCAGGACGTACTCCCTGTGGGGCTGGCCGTGCTGGAACGGGCCCGGCAGGGGGGTCCTGGCAAGGTGGTGGAGGCGTTCACGGCCGGCTCGGAGGACCCCATTGCTGATTTGCGTCAGGAGGGTGAGCCTGTGGCCCGCGACGTGCGAGAACAGCTAGATGCCGTGAGCCCCGGGCTCGGCAATCCGGTGATGCCGGTTTCGGTCTCTGTGGACGAACCGGCAACGGTTGAACAGGACGGTCCCGACGACTTGCTGCCGACCTTGCGGCGGATCGAAGAGCGCCTCGAGGAGTTGCGCCGCCGTTTGCCAGCGCACCAGCTGGAATGACCCGTTCCGCCCAGCAGCGTCAGACCGGTCTGCGTCAGCAACCCCTGGTGCTGCTGGTGTTGGTGCTGCTGTTCTGCAGCGCCATGGTCAGCCGCCTGGTCTGGATGCAGTTGCTGGAGGGGTCGCGCTTTCGCGAACTGGCGGACGAAAATCGCATCCGTCTGGTGCCCCGCTCGCCTATTCGCGGTCGGTTGCTTGATCGCAAAGGCCGGGTGCTGGCCACCAGCAAACTCACTTACTCCCTGTACCTTGAGCCGCGTCTGGTTAGCGACGACGACTGGCCTGATCTGCGGCATCGCTTGGCACGCCTGCTGAGCCTGAAGCCTGATCTGCTCGACCAGCGCCGGCAAAAGGGCCTGGATCGGGATGGTTACCGCACCACGTTGGCCCTCGATCTCAAGCCGGAACAGGTGCTGCGCTTTCGGGAACAGGCCCTGGGGTTGCGGGGTGCCCAGGTGGATGTCAACATCCTGCGCTCTTATCCCAATGGAACCCTGGCGGCCCATGCACTCGGCTACACCCAGCCGATCACGGAAAGCGAATTCGAAATCCTGGCGGAGAAGGGCTACAAGATCCGCGACCGCATTGGTCGCACGGGTGTTGAAGCGGCCTACGAGCGCCATCTGCGCGGGAAGTGGGGCGGCCAGATGCTGGAGGTGAATGCCATGGGCGAGGTCCAGCGCAACCTGGGCGATCGACCGTCTCAAGCAGGAAAGGATCTGGTGCTCACCCTCGACCTGGATCTGCAGCGGGTTGCGGAGCAGGCGCTGGCGGACAAGCCCGGTGGCGCCGTTGTGGCGCTGGAGGCGGCAACGGGTGCCGTGTTGGCTTTGGCCAGCCGTCCCAGTTTTGATCCGAACTTCTTCTCCAAGCTGATCACCACCCAGAAGGAGTACGACGCTCTTTTCTTCAATCCGAAGAAGCCATTGCTGTCCAGGGCCATGAATCCCTATGACCCCGGCAGCACCTGGAAGCCGGTGACGGCGATGGCGGGTATGGAGTCGGGCAAATTCCCGCCTGATACCAAGCTCCATACCAAGGCCTGCATCACCTACGGCGGCCATTGCTTCCCGGATCACAACGGGGCTGGCTTCGGCCACATCGGCTATGCGGATGCCCTGCGTTTCTCCAGCAACACCTTCTTCTACCAAGTGGGCGTTGGGGTCGGCTCCAAGGCTCTCAAACAGGCGGCTGATCAGCTGGGCTTCGAGCAGAAAACCGGCATTGAGATCGGCTGGGAAGAGAGTGTTGGCCTGGTGGGGGATGAAGACTGGGCTGCCCGTGGCCGCGGCTGGGCCGATCCCGGCACCACTCCATGGATCCCTGAGGACATGGCCAGTGCCTCCATCGGTCAGTCCGTTGTGCAGATCACTCCCTTGCAGTTGGCTCGCGCCTATGCGGTGTTCGCCAATGGCGGTTGGTTGGTGACGCCGCATCTCGCCGCCGGTGAGATCGACTGGATGAGTCCGGAGCACCGCACCAAGGTGCCGATGAAGCCATCAACGTTGCAGACGATCCGGGAGGGCCTGCGCAAAGTGGTGGAGGTCGGAACTGGTGCTGGCCTCAATGGCCCTGGTATTCCTGCGGCGGCTGGCAAAACCGGAACGGCTGAAGACGGTACGGGAGGGCCTGATCACGCCTGGTTCGGTTGCTATGCCCCGTATCCCGACGGCAAGATCGTGGTGGTGGCCTTTGCCCAGAACACCCCTGGAGGCGGGTCGGTCCACGCTCTGCCTATGGCCAAGAAGGTGCTGGCGGAGTGGGAGCGAACCCGGCAGCGCTAGGCAGCCGTGAGTTGAGGCGCTGACAGCACCGTGCGGTAGTAGGTCCGCAGTTGTTCGGTGGCGCCTGCCCAGCCCCAGCGCTCGGCTTCGGCGCGGGCAGCGCTGCGCAGGGCCTGGCGTTCCAGGTCGTTGCCCAGTAGGCGGCGGGTGGCTTCGATCAGGCTTGCAGCGCCACCATCTGCGCCGTCGGGTTCATACAGGCAGCCGTTAACCCCGTCGGTGATGATGTCGGGGATGCCGCCACGGTTGGCGCCGACCACGGGACAACCAGCTGCCATGGCTTCCAGCAGCACCAGCCCCAGTGTCTCCGTGCTGGAGGGGAAGAGGAAGGCATCGCCGCTTGCGTAGGCCCCTGCAAGGTCTTCCCCGGCGAGATAGCCGACGAAGGTGGTTGCGGTTCCCTCGAAGTGCTTCTCCAGTTGTTGGCGGTGGGGACCATCGCCAACCAGGGCCAGCCGTGCATCGGGAAGGGCCTCCAGCACGGGGCGGATCCGTTCGATCTGCTTCTCCGCGGAGAGGCGGCCCACATAGAGCAGCAGCGCACCACGGTCGTCATGGCCTCCGAGAAGCCGCTGGCGTAACTCCGCGCTGCGCAGCTCGGGACGGAACAACTCCGTGTCCACACCCCGCTGCCACAGATCAGTGTGCTGAATGCCTTTGTCGCTGAGTTCCTTCACCATGGCGGTGGAGGTGCACAGATTCAGCAGGGCCTGGTTGTGGGCGGCCTTGAGCATCTCCCACAGGAGTGGCTCCAGCATTCCCAATCCGTAGTGCTCGAGGTACTTGGGCAGGTGGGTGTGATAACTCGCGACCAGAGGGATGCCTTTATTTTTCGCGAGCCAGATGCCGCCGAGACCCAGCACCGCCGGGTTCACAACGTGGATCAGATCGGGTTGAAACGCATCGATCGCGTCGGACACCGCCGGGCGAGGCAAGGCAAGTTTGAGCTCGGGATAAAGCGGCAGCGGCATCGCCGGCACGCCGATCAGGCGTGCCCCCATGTACTCCTCCGGACAGCCTTCCGGGCAGAAGACCACCACCTCATCGCCGGCGTCCACCAGATGCTTCACCGTCTTGGTCAGACGGGTGACGATGCCATCGACCTTCGGCAGGAAGGTTTCGGTGAAGAAGGCGACTTTCAAGGATGAAGTTCGATCAGGACGCGGTGCCGATGGCCTGGGCCTGGGTTTTGGTCCAGGCGGAGGTGCAGAGGATGCGGTTGCGGTCGCAACGGTCGGCGTAGCGGGTGGCGATCTCCACCACTTCCTTCAGCAGGCCGTTATCGAGGGTGGTGGGGTTGAGGCCCAGCTCGATGAAGCAGCGGTTGTCCACGATCAGGTCGTTTTCAACGGCTTCGTTGCGGGGGTTGGGCAGGTTGTTGACCTGAGCGCCGGTGAGGGCGGCCACCTTTTTGGCCAGTTCACCCACCTGATGGCTTTCGGTCATTTGGTTGAAGATCTTTACCCGTTCCCCTTGTTCCGGAGGGTTTTCCAGAGCCAGCTGAACGCAGCGTACGGAATCGCGGATGTGGATGAAGGCGCGGGTCTGGCCTCCGGTTCCATGAACGGTGAGTGGGTAGCCGATGGCGGCTTGCATCAGGAAGCGGTTCAGCACTGTGCCGTAATCACCGTCGTAATCGAAGCGATTGGTGAGCCGCGGGTCACGGTCGGTGGCATCGGTGTTGGTTCCCCAGACGATGCCCTGGTGCAGGTCGGTGATGCGGACCTTGTCGTTTTTGTTGTAGTAGAGGAAGAGCAGCTGGTCGAGCGTCTTCGTCATGTGATAGACGCTGCCGGGACTTGCCGGGTGAAGGATTTCCTCTTCGAAGCGGCTGCCGTCGGGCTGGGGCACTTCCACCTTGAGGTATCCCTCAGGGATGGTGGCGCCGCGGTGGGATCCATAGCCGTAGACGCCCATGGTGCCCAGATGCACCACGTGGATGTCTTGGCCGCTTTCAACGATGGCGGCCAGCAGGTTGTGGGTGCCGTTGACGTTGTTATCGACTGTGTAGCGCTTGGTGGCGCTGCTCTTCATCGAATAGGGGGCAGCCCGTTGTTCCGCGAAGTGGACCACGGAATCCGGGCGCTCCTCCTCAAGCAGATCAAGCAACCGTTGGTACTCATGGGCGATGTCCATGTGGACAAACCTCATCGGCTTGCCCCCGGTTTCCTCCCAGGCTTTGAGGCGCTCACCGATGCTCACGATCGGCGTCAGCGACTCAACTTCAAGGTCGATATCGATCTTGCGACGGCTGAGGTTGTCCACGATCAGAACGTCGTGGCCCTGATCCGCCAGGTTCACCGCACAGGGCCAGCCGCAGAAGCCGTCACCGCCGAGAACGAGAACTTTCACCCCAAACTCCTGCTGGAACGAGCGTGATGCTCAGTCTTGGCAAGCTACTACAGGGATTTTCAGTGTGAACCGTCTCAGCTGATGGCGACGGTCACCGCCACCATCGCGGCCACGATCAATCCACCGCTGACCAGCATCATCATTGAGCTGCGGTTGCGGCTCTGGCTGGTGACGTCGTCCATTACCTCCATGCGTGGCTCCTTGGCGAAGGCGTTGAGACGACCGCCGTCTTCCGTGGTGACCGACATGGGTCCAATGCGACTGGTCGGACCTTATGAGTCCAAATGCTCATTAACTGCCTTTGTGAAGCAGGCTTCACCTCACTTCACGTCTCTTCACTTCATTGGGGTGGCTGCACCAGGCCCGTTGTCGGTGAACTGGCAGAGGCCTGATCCTTCCGCGGTAAGCGCCCGGAGAGGTGGGCGGTCCGCCCAGCCTTCACCGCCTGGCCCATGGCCTCGGCCATGGCGGCGGGGTCGCCCGCCAGGGCGATGGCGCTGTTTACCAGCACGGCATCGGCGCCCATTTCGAGGGCCTCTGCCGCCTCGCTTGGAACACCAATGCCGGCGTCCACCACCACTGGCACCCCGGCGTTTTCGATGATCAAACCGATGTTGGCGGCATTGTTGAGCCCTTGGCCCGAGCCGATCGGAGAGCCCAGAGGCATCACCGTGGCGCATCCCACCTCCTCCAGTCGTTTGGCCAGCAGGGGATCTGCATTGATGTAGGGCAGCACTGTGAACCCTTCTTTCACCAGGCGTTCGGCGGCGTTCAGGGTGCCGATCGGATCGGGCAGAAGATGCCGGGCGTCAGGAATCACCTCCAGCTTCACGAAGGTGTTGTCCTCTTGTCCCGCCAGCTTGGCGAGCTCCCGTCCAAGCCTGGCGACACGCACCGCTTCCTCCGCATTGGTGCAGCCCGCGGTGTTGGGCAGCATCCAGATCCGTTGCCAATCAATGGCTTCCATCAGGCCCTCATGGCCTGCCGCCACGGTCTGCACCCGACGCACAGCCACTGTGACCATGTCGCAGCCGGATCGCTCGATGCTCTGCTGCATCGACGTCATGGATGGATATTTGCCGGTGCCCGTGAACAGACGGCTGTTGAACTGACGCCCGCCAATGGTCAGGGGGTCGGAGCTGGGGGAGGGCGAATCCATGACGCGTCTGAGCAAAAGGGCCTACCGTTCCTTCATCATCCATCGTCTTCTATGCCGCTCCTGCTTGCCATGGATCTCCCGGCTGGCAGCCAGGTGCCGTTCCAGACCAATCCCCAGTTGCCTCTGGATCCGATTCAGTTGGCGGTTCCTCTGGAGCTCAATGAACTCGAGGTTGAGAGCTTCGATCCCGTCGCACGCGCTGCAGAGCTGGCGGAATCGCTTCCCCGACAATGGTGCGGCACATTTGAGCCTTTTGATGGCAATCCCACCGTCGATGTCACGTTGGACATCACCCAGATGACGGCGATGGGCCAGATGGTGGATCTCCGGGGCACGATGACCCTTGGTTCCGTTACCACACCGGTTCAAGGCAATCTCCACGCCAAGTCGGATCAGCTGGATCTCATCCCTTTGGCGGATCCCCTGATCGCGGGGGTTGAGCCTGGCGGCGTCTTCCTCGGCCTGCAAATGTTCAGTCCCACCAGCTGGCAGGCGCCTCGATTGATCAACGTGGCCGATCCCAGTACTGGAGTGGGTGGACGCCTGGCGATAACCCCCAGCTGCCAGGAGCAACCTCCGGTTCAGCCGCTCTGGTAAACCCAGCAGATCCGAAAGCCCTCAGCTCTTGAGGCGCTTTAGTTTCTTCAGACCTTTCTTTGCGGTGGCGTTGTCGGGTTCGAGTTGAAGCGTCTTTTCGTAGAGGGAAATCGCTTCAGCGTCCTTCAGCAGCTTTTCCTGAGCGAAAGCCAGGTTGTTGAGGGCGACGGGGTAGTCCGCTTTCGCCATAAGGGCGAGCTTGTAGTGCTTGATAGCACTGGAGTAATCCTTTTGTGCTGCCAAAGCAAACCCGAGCGCGTTTTCGATCAGCGCACGGGCTTCATCCGGCTCACCACTCAGGCGTTTCAGGGCCTGCTTCAAGGTGGCAGCTGCTTGTGGATAGAGCCTCTTCCGTAATTGAACGGATCCAAGCTCGTAGAGGTCAGATGCCTGTCGTGACGAGGCCGTGTCGGATTTCTCGAGCTCAATCAGGCGTGCTTCATCGCGACGCACACGCAAAAATTGTCGGCCAACCACCACCGCAACGATGGCAAGCAGGCCGACCAGGCCCAGCAGGTAGGTCTGGGGCAGCAGGTTCACGGTTGGGATATTCAGCTCTTGACTGCAGCCACGACGTTGGTGAAGCTGCCGGGGTCAACAACTGCCAGCTGAGCCAGCATCTTGCGGTTCAGGCGCACATCGGCCTTCTTGAGACCGCCCATCAGACGGCTGTAGCTGACACCATTCAGGCGTGCTGCGGCGTTGATGCGGGCAATCCAAAGGCGACGGAAATCGCGCTTGCGACGACGACGATCACGGTAGGCATTGCAGAGGGCTTTCATCACCCGCTGGTTTGCTGTGCGGAACAGGGTTCCGTTGCCACCACGGAAGCCACGGGCCAGCCGCAGGATTTTGTTGCGGCGTTTACGGGCGACGTTGCCTCTCTTGACGCGGGCCATGAGGTTGGAAGGGTTGGATCAGGTCTTGTTGAACGGTCTCGTCTGAGCAGCTGTGCTCAGGCGTAGGGCATCATCAGGGTCACGCGCTCTTCATCGGTGCGGTCCACCACGGCCTTGGTGGCCAGATGACGCTTCTGCTTGGGCGTTTTGTGGTCCAGCAGGTGGTTTCGGAAAGCGCGACGACGCAGAAATTTGCCAGTGCCGGTTGCTTTGAACCGCTTCGCGGCAGCTTTGCGGGTCTTCAGCTTGGGCATTGGTCTGCTCGTTCGGACACAAACAACAACAATACGTCCCGACGTGCCCCCCACTGAATGATTCGGCTCCTGATGCTCATATTGCTGCTCTGCATCGGACTGGGCTGCCGCGCCCGTGAGCAGGCTGATTCTCTCCAACCTGCTGTGGTGGAAACGGTTCAGCGGGCGACGCACCGTTCCGTCGCTGACCCACCGCGGGTTGAAGGTCATGAACCGGTGCTCTGGGTGGCCTTGGCGGATCATCTCGGGGCTGCGGAAACAGCAACTCCTTTGAATCTGCGTGCCTTTGCTGGCTCGCTCAGCCTTCGCGACGCCACCGGGGAGCAAGGGGTTGATTCAGGTTTCGTGATTACCTGGCGCAGTGTTGCCAAGGCCCGTCCGCTCAAGTTGGCCCGCCGGATTGCAGGTCCCTACGCCAGCTTTGAGTCTGCGGATCGGGTCGCCTCCCGTTGGCATGCTTTGGGGGTCGCGGCCGAGGTGGCTCATCCCAATGATTGGGAGGTGTGGGCGCCGGAGGGTTCGCCTGTGCCCGACGGTCTGGCCGTGCGTGATTGGCAAGGCACCGTCACCAGCACCGTCGAACCGGTGTTGCAGACGCCGGAGGGGGGACGCCCCCTGCAGGGACCTCTTCTGATTGAGGCCTCGGATGGGTTGCTTTGGGCTGGTGGACGTTTTGAGGGGCCCTTCCGCTTGCAGCGGGATGCCTACGGCAGCTGGACGCTGGTGGAGCAGGTGCCGGTGGAGCGCTACCTCGAGGGGGTGGTGCCCCACGAGATCGGTGCCGGTTCACCAACGGCGGCGTTGCAGGCCCAGACCGTTCTGGCGCGGACCTGGGCTCTGGCCAACAGCCATCGCTTCAGCATTGATGGCTATCACCTTTGCAGCGACACCCAGTGTCAGGTCTACAGCGATCCCCGCCATGCGGGAGCCGCTGTGCGCGAGGCGATTGCAGCCACCCAGGGCAAGTTGCTCAGCCTGAACAACCAGCCAATCAGCGCGGTATATCACGCCACCAATGGCGGGGTGATGGCTGCCGGGCCGGAAGCCTGGGCCATGCAGCCCACCACTTATTTACGTGCGAAGCCGGATGGGGATGAGGGCTGGAGCAACCGTCATCCCTTGCCTCTGCAGCAGCGCCAAGCGGTGCTGGCGTTGTTGGCGGATCGCAGCGGGGCCTTTGGCCAGCGCCACCCCCGCTTCCGCTGGACCCGAACCCTTTCGGGTCCGACTTTGCGTCAGGCCCTCGGAGCAGCCGCAGATCCGCTGGTTTCGCCTTTGCAACTGCAGGTGCTGGAGCGGGGCGCCAGTGGCCGGGTGCTGGCCTTGCAGATCTCAGGCAGCAGCGACGCCGCTCCGGTCACCCTCAAGTTGGATGCCATTCGTCGCACCCTTCGCACCCTGCCCAGCACCTTGTTCGTCTTGGAGCCTCAGGGGGCCGAACGCTGGTGGGTGGTGGGTGGTGGCTTTGGCCATGGGGCCGGTTTGTCGCAGGCTGGAGCCATTGATCTGGCCTGGCGTGGCTGGCCCGTGGAGCGGATCCTGAGCCATTACTACCCAGGGACTGTCTACGGCCCACTCTCAATACTGGTGCAGTCCCCTTAAAGTCCTTCCCACCTGGGCAGCTGGATGAGCTCGAACGCCACATCGGGTGATCACCGTCGGGTGAAATCGGCAGCGTTCCTGTTCGCCTGTGGATGTGCTGGTGTTGCTCCCCATTGGCTCGACTCCGCCCGTTCTCTCTGGCCCGCCATCAGCCTCGCCTTGATGCTTGGGGGCTATGGCCTCCGGTCCGTCATGCGTGGGCAGCTGACGCGTGGGTCATCGGAGTCCGTACCAGCGATCGATCCGGTCAAACTTCCCAGCCTTGATGTGGTGGTCGCGGCCCGCGATGAAGAGTCGGTAGTGCCGCGTTTGGTGGCACGGCTCACTTCACTGCGTTATCCGTCCGGGCAGCTCACCACTTGGGTGATCGACGACGGCAGTCTTGATCGAACCTCTGTGCTGCTGGACGATCTGGCCGCGCAGCACCCTGAGCTGAACGTCATCCATCGCCAGCGCAATGCCGGTGGTGGCAAGTCGGGTGCCCTCAACACCGCCTTGAATCGTCTTAAGGGTGAGTGGCTGCTGGTGCTTGACGCGGATGCCCAGTTGCAGGACGACCTGCTCGAGCGCCTTGTCCCCTATGCCCTGGAGGGTGGCTGGTCGGCGGTGCAACTTCGCAAGGCCGTGATTGATGCCGATCGGAATTGGTTGACGCGATCCCAGGCGATGGAGATGGCATTGGATGCCGTGATCCAGTTGGGCCGACTGGCCAATGGAGGCGTGGCCGAACTGCGGGGGAACGGACAGCTGATCAAGCGCTCCGTGCTCGAGTCCAGTGGCGGTTTCAACGAAGACACCGTCACCGATGACCTGGATCTCAGCTTCCGCCTGCTGACCCATGGGGCCTTGGTGGGTTTGCTGTGGGACCCTCCGGTTCAAGAAGAGGCGGTTCCTGGTCTCCAGGCCCTGTGGAAACAACGTCAGCGCTGGGCGGAAGGCGGATTGCAGCGTTTCTTTGATTACTGGCCGGTGCTGACGTCGGCCAAGCTCAGCCTTCGCCAGCGTTGGGATCTAACGGCCTTTTTTCTGCTCCAGTACGCCCTGCCGGTGGTGTCCTTCGCTGATATGAGTACGGCTCTAATCACCCGAAGCGTGCCGGTCTACTGGCCCTTGTCTTTGGTGGCGTTCAGCGTCTCGGGCCTGGCGTATTGGCGCGGATGTCGCGATGGCAGTGAAGGGCCGGCGATTCCCTCAGCGAGCTTGGCCAATCTCGTTGTGGCAATTGCTTACCTCGGCCACTGGTTTGTGGTGATTCCCTGGGTGACGCTGCGGATGTCAATGCTCCCCAAACGCTTGGTCTGGGCCAAAACAAGCCATGGTCAGGAGCATCCGGTTCAAGTCTGAGGTTGTTGCCTATTGGATGGCTGCACTGGGGGGAGGTTTGAGGACTCCTCTTCCACTCAGTTGACATCGTCAAAGTCGAGCACCTGACCGTTGAAGAAGTCCGCCAGGTTGCGGGCCCGACTATCTAGGCCTGAGGTAAGGCTGGATTCTGCTGGTGCAGCTGCCGGGTTGGCGTCCAACGGTTTGGTTTGTGTGTGCGGCAACTCTGGCGCTTGCGCTGGTGTTGCTGAGGGTGCCTGTGTTGGGGGCTCGACCGCTGCTGAGGCTGTTCCGACCGGCGTTGTTGCGATGGCCGGTCCGATGGGGGGGGGTGTGGTCGGTGGAGTGATTGAAGGCGCTGTTACCGGGGCTGTTGCCAGCGGAGGTGGCATGGCGCTGTTGCTGGCCTCCAGCACCAGCTGCCTCGAGCCTCCAAGCGCTTTGGCCACGGCCTGTTCCAGCAGTGATGCCCGGCTCTGAACCATTCCCATCCAGTTGCCTGCCACCTGAACAACGGCGCGGTTGGCATCCAGACGCACCAGTTGGGCCTGCTGCGACAGCAGCATCCGGGTGGAGGGCAGTTCGAGACTGCCCAGGATCTGTTGCCATAGCTCGGGCAGGTTGGTGCTGGCTGCCGGTGCAGGGGTGGAGACCGTCGGCAGCTCCGGTGATGGAGCTGGGGCAGGTTTTGGGCTGGGGCTTGGGGCCTCGATTGCTGGGGCTGTGGCTGCTGCAGGTGTTGTGGCGGAAGGCGTGGGAGTAGGAGGAGCGACTGGCGTTGTCGTTGGGCTTGCTGCTGCTGCCGGTTGCGTTGTTGTTGGTTGTCTTGGGGCCGGAGCTGCGGCTGTGCTCTGAGCTGCCACCGGTTCCGCTAGCAACCCCAAAAGCAGCACTTCCAGCCACAGGCGCGGCTGCACGCTTTGGCGCAGTTGTTGCTCGGTGCCGCGCAGTTGCGCCTGCCATTGCAGCAAGCGGGCCCGGCCGATGGCCTTGGCGAGGGCGGGCAACTGCTCGCGGAACTGGGGCGACACGCTGGTGAGTTCTAGTCGGTCTGGAGCGGCGGCCATCAACACCAGATCCCGCAGCATCCCGGCCAGACCCTGCAGCACGGCCCCGGGATCTCGGCCCCGGTCCAGCAGGTTGCGGGTGGCTTTCAGCAGCTGCACAGGTTCGGCGCTGCTCATGGCCCCCACCAATTCCAACAGCTCCTGTTCGGGCACGGCCCCCAGCAGATCCCAAACCGCAGCGGCTTCGATCGGTGGCGGCAGCAGGCTCAGCTGATCCAGCAGGCTTTCCGCATCCCGCAGGCCTCCCTGGGACCGCTGGGCCACCACATGAATGGCCTCAGGTTTGATTTCGATCGCTTCCTGTTCGGCGATCCAGCTCAGATGCTTGTTGAGGGCATTCAGAGGAATGCGTCGGAAATCAAAGCGTTGACAACGGCTCAGGATCGTCGGCAGCACCCGTTGCGGGTCGGTGGTGGCGAGCACGAACACCACCTGCGGCGGTGGCTCCTCCAGGGTTTTCAGCAGGGCGTTGAAGGCTGCGGTGGAGAGCATGTGGCACTCGTCCACCACGTACACCTTCCAGCGGGCCTGCACCGGTGCGAAGCGGGAGCGTTCGATCAGCTCGCGGATGTTGTCGACGCCGGTGTTGGAGGCGGCATCGATCTCGATCACATCGAGGGCGGTGCCGGCGGCGATCGTGGTGCAGAGCTCGCAGGTGCCGCAGGGCTCTGGGGTTGGCCCTTCGCTGTTCAGGCAATTGAGCGAGCGGGCCAGGATGCGGGCGCTGGAGGTTTTGCCGGTGCCGCGGGGGCCACTGAACAGATAGGCCGGGGCAATGCGATTGCTGGTGAGGGCATGGCCCAGTGTGGCGGCGATCGCCTCCTGCCCCACCAGCTGATCAAAGCGCTGGGGCCGGTATTTGTGATGCAGCGGCTGGTAGGCCGAACTCATGCGCCGCGAGCGTTGACTGGAGATTACTCAGAGGATTCGTAGCCTGGAAGGGCGGGGTGCTGCTGGAGCAGGGCATCAATCCGTTGTTTCAGGTCTTCGACGGTGGCCAGTTCATCGGCCAGGCTCTGGCCCGTGAGCAACAGCCGGCGATCGGTTCCCTCTCCCGCCCGTTCCAGCAGACCCTCCAACTTGTGCAGCAGCGAGAGGCGCAGGCGTTCCAGCTTCTCCACACCCCGCCTGGCCATGGCGCGGGCGTCGTCATCGAGCAGGCCCCGTTGCACCAGGAGCTCCAGGCCTCGCATCAGCGCCAAAGGCATCAGTCCGCTCCAGTGGCGGGCGCGCTCCAGCACGGAGTCCACCTGGCCACTGCGATGTCGTCCGGTTTTGCACCAGGTGGCGAAGTGCTCGCAGTTGTTGAACAGCAGGTTGTAGTTCTGTTCCCCCAGGCGCCCCATGGCCCGGCGCAGGGTCACACCCAGGGGAGACGCCTCGACGTAGTTGACCACCCGTAACGGTTGCCCCTGGCTGAACTCCTCCAAGGGGCTGCGCAGGATTTCACGGCCTTCCAGATAGTGGGCGACGGTTCCGTCTCCGAGGTCAATGCCGTGGTGGTTGAACAGGCCGTGCTGACGCGGCACCTCCAGGTGGTCAGCGGCAGCCAAGACTTCAGGCGGTCTTCTGTTGTTCCGTGCCAGGCAGGGGCAGCACCTTGCCGCCCGTGTGTTCCTCCACCATCGTCCGGGTGACGGTGAACTCCTTCACCGATGTCTGCGAAGGCAGGTCATACATCAGGTCCAGCATCAGCTCCTCAACGATGCCGCGCAGGGCGCGGGCACCGGTCTTGCGCCGGTGAGCCTCCTGGGCGATCGCCTCGATGGCGTCATCGGCGAACTGCAGCTGCACGTTGTCCATGCTCAGCAGGGTGCGGAACTGCTTCACCAGAGCATCGCGGGGTTCGGTGAGGATCGATTGCAGGGCGCTTTCGTCCAGGGGCTCCAGCACGGCACTCACCGGCATCCGGCCGATGAATTCGGGGATCAGGCCGTAGCGCACCAGATCATCCGGCTCCAGGTGACGCAGCACCTGGGCGGCCTGAAGGTCGCGGTTGGCGCGACTGCGTCCACGGCCGTCGCCGGGCATGAAGCCGATGGCATTGCGGCCCATGCGTTTCTGCACCACGTCTTCCAGGCCGACGAAGGCACCACCGCAGATGAACAGGATCTGGCTGGTGTCGATCTGGATGCAGTCCTGATAGGGGTGCTTGCGCCCGCCTTGGGGCGGCACGTTGGCCACCGTGCCCTCCAGCATTTTCAGCAGGGCCTGCTGCACCCCTTCGCCCGACACATCTCTTGTGATCGAAGGGTTCTCGCTCTTGCGGGCGATCTTGTCGATTTCATCGATGTAGATGATCCCCCGCTGAGCCTGCTCCACATCCATATCGGCCTTCTGCAGCAGCCGCAGCAGGATGTTCTCCACGTCCTCACCCACGTAGCCCGCTTCGGTGAGGGTTGTGGCATCGGCCACGGCGAATGGCACGTCCAGCATTTCGGCCAGGGTCTGGGCCAACAGCGTCTTGCCGCAGCCGGTGGGTCCGATCAGCAGGATGTTGCTCTTGTGCAGCCGGGTTGCCGTTTCCTCGGTCTCGCCCTGGCCATCCCCCTGCCAGGCCAAACGTTTGTAGTGGTTGTAGACCGCCACCGACATCACCTTTTTGGCCGCGTCCTGGCCGACCACCTGCTGATCCAGGAAGTTCTTGATGTCCTGAGGCCTTGGAATGGAAGCCAGGGTCGGGGCCGGTTTGCTGCTCTTGCGGGCGGCCGGTGTGGCCTTCCGGCTCGGCTCATGGCTGTGGCGGGGGTTGCCCTGACCATCCACCAGCTCTTCATCCAGGATCTCGTTGCAGAGATCGATGCATTCGTCGCAGATGTAAACGCCAGGTCCGGCGATCAGCTTGCGCACCTGGTCCTGGGATTTCCCACAGAACGAACACTTCAGATGGGCGTCGAACTTGGCCATCGAACGCTGGGCACCACACAGGAGAACAACTCAGGAATCAACCGATGGGGTCTCCCTGAACACACAGGATCGAGAACGGAAGGGCGTCTGTCAGCTCTCCGTAATGATTCCTCCGTCCCCGGAACTGTCCACCACGCGATCGATCAGGCCGTATTCAACCGCTTCTGCCGGAGAAAGGAAGTAGTCGCGGTCGGTGTCTTCCGAGATCTTGTCGAGCGGCTGGCCGGTGTGCTCCGCCATCAACCCGTTCAGGGTTTCCTTGAGGTAGAGGATTTCCTTGGCCTGGATCTCGATGTCCACCGCCTGCCCCTGGGCACCACCGAGGGGTTGGTGAATCATGATCCGGGCATTCGGCAGAGCAAGACGCTTGCCCTTGGTGCCTCCGGAGAGCAGGAAGGCACCCATGCTGGCGGCGAGGCCGTAGCAGATGGTCACCACGTCAGGGGCGACCTGCTGCATCGTGTCGTAGATAGCCAGCCCAGCGGTGACCGACCCTCCCGGGGAGTTGATGTAAATCTGAATGTCCTTCTCTGGATCCTCGGCTTCGAGAAAAAGCATCTGCGCCACAAGGGCATCGGCAACGGCGTCATCCACGCCGGTGCCGAGGAAAATAATCCGCTCCCTCAGCAGGCGGGAATAGATGTCGAAGGCGCGGTCGCCGCGACCGGACTGTTCCACAACCGTGGGCAGCGGCCCCGGTGCCGAGACGGGCATGGCGGCCCGCCAGCGGTTCTGGATGGGGTGGTGACTGCGGGCGTCGATCACGCGATCGGTATGCGGTGAAGTTGGGCCAATCTATGGGCGTTGCTCAGTCCTTGGCGTCCGCTTTGGACTTGCTGTTGGCCGCGGTCTTCTTGGCGGCGGGCTTTTTCTTGGCCGAAGGCTCGCTGTCATCCGCAGCCGGTGCCTTTTCGGTGAGGGTGCTGTGCTCCTCGAGCCAGCCCATCAGACGATCCTGCATTAGGTCATCCATCACGGCCTGACGTAGGCGCTCGGGATCAATCTTGGCATCGGCGGAGAGCTCTTTCTTCACCTCCTTGATCTTGGCGTCCACATCCTTGTCGTCGAGCTTGATGTCCTCTGCTTCAGCCAGGGCGGTGAGGGCAAAACTGCGGCGCAGACGCTCTTCAGCCTCGGGGCGGGAATTCTGCATCAGGTTGCGCACCAGGTCGGGAGTGAACAGCGACTTCACATCCATTCCCTGCTGGGCGAATTGGGCTGCGGTCTGCTCCAGCAGGTTGCGGCTTTCCTGTTGGATCAGGGCTTCCGGCAGCTCCACCTCCAGCTGCTCCACCAGGGCGGCGACGAGGGCATCGCGGCGGTTGCTGGTCTGACGGCGTTCGGCGTCGTCCTTGAGCCGCTGCTCCAGGTCTTTGCGCAGGTCCGCCAGGGTTTCCTGTTCGCTGGCCTGCTTGGCGAATTCGTCATCCAGCTCGGGCAGTTCGCGGGTCTTGAGGTCCTTCATTTCGATCTCGAAGGCGGCCTTACGTCCGCGGGCGTCCTCCTTCTGGTAGTCGTCAGGGAATTGGCAATCCACGGTTTTGGTCTCGCCGACCTTCATGCCGATGACCCCTTCGATGAAGCCGGGGATCATCCGGCCGTTTTCCAGGTCCACATCCATCGAATCGGCACTGCCGCCCTCGATCTCGCTGCCGTCATCGCTGTAGGTGCCCTTGAAGCCGAGCACAGCGATGTCGCCGTTCTTGGCGGTACGACCTTCCACCGGCACGACCGTTGCCATCTGCTTGCGGGAGTCTTCAAGCATCGCGTCGACCCGCGATGCGTCGTAGGCGACGGTTTCGAATTCCGCCTTCAGGCCCTTGGTGGTTTTCAGCTTCGGCGTCGGGGCGACGTCGGCTTCCAGGGTGAAGGTGAGTTCCTCGCCGGGCTCAAAGCTCTCCAGTAAGCCGTCGAAACCACTGCTCAGATCTGGCTGACTGATTGGTTCCAGCGATTCCTGCTTGATGGCGTCACGCCAGGCGTTGTCGATCAGCTTTTCCAGAGCCGTGGCTTTGATCCGCACGCCTCCTAACTGCTGCACCAGCACCGTGCGCGGCACCTTGCCCTTGCGGAAGCCCGGCAGGTTGATGCTGCGGCTCAGGCTGGTGATGGCGTCTTCGTAACTGGTCTTGCAGCGCTCCCCAGGAACGGTGACCGTCACCGCCAGGCGGCTGCTGGGGCGGGCTTCGGTGGTCACCTTCAGGGCTGCAGCGCTCATGGGGGAAGGGAAAGGGCAGCCCAGCACTTTATGCAACCGGGGAATTCAGGCTGGATCGGTAAGCTGATCGCGTCGCTAAGTCGGCATCACGTTCTCTACGCAGTGATGTCGGATTTGAGAAACGACGGGTTTTCGTTCAGATCGTTCACTCCACCGCTTGTCTTCGACCCTTCCCAATCGCCCTCTCAACGTTGCTGTTCTCGGTGCCAGCGGTGCTGTTGGCCAGGAACTGCTGCTGCTGCTTGACGAGCGCAGTTTCCCCGTTGGCGAGCTGAAGCTGCTGGCGTCGGCCCGTTCGGCTGGCCAGACCCAAGCCTGGAATGGTCGCACCCTCACGGTGGAAGAGGTTTCGGCACAATCCTTTGAAGGGATCGACCTGGTACTGGCCTCAGCCGGTGGTTCCGTTTCCAAGCAGTGGCGCGAGGAGATCACCGCTGCCGGTGCGGTGATGGTGGACAACTCCAGTGCCTTCCGAATGGAAGACGGTGTGCCGCTGGTTGTGCCCGAGGTCAATCCTGATGCGGCCTTTGCCCACAAGGGTGTGATCGCCAACCCGAACTGCACAACGATCCTGCTCACCCTGGCCCTGGCTCCTTTGGCGGCCAAGCGGGCGATGCGCCGGGTGGTGGTGAGCACCTACCAATCCGCCAGTGGTGCCGGTGCCAGGGCCATGGAGGAGCTGAAAAACCTTTCGCAGACGGTGCTGGATGGTGGCACTCCGAAGGGAGAGGTGTTGCCTTACTCCCTGGCGTTCAACCTCTTTCTGCACAACTCTCCCCTACAAGCCAACAGCTATTGCGAGGAGGAGATGAAGATGGTGAATGAGACCCGCAAAATCATGGGTCTGCCGGATCTGTGCTTCACCGCCACCTGCGTGCGGGTGCCCGTGCTGAGGGCCCATTCCGAAGCGGTGAACATCGAGTTCGAGTCCCCCTTCCCGGTTGATGAGGCACGTGAGCTGCTCGAGGCTGCACCTGGTGTGGAGTTGATTGACGACCCGGCAGCGAACCGTTTCCCGATGCCGACGGATGTGACCGGTCGCGACCCGGTGGCGATCGGGCGGATCCGGCAGGACATCAGTGACGCCAATGCTCTGGAGCTCTGGCTGTGTGGGGATCAGATCCGCAAGGGAGCGGCGCTTAACGCTGTTCAGATCGCTGAACTGTTGATAAAGAAGTGATGACCCAGGCCACCACCCTCTCGCCAACCCCCTTCGGTCGTGTGGTCACCGCGATGGTGACCCCCTTTGATGCCAGCGGTGCTGTGGATCTCAGCGTTGCCGCAAACCTGGCTCGGCATCTCGTGGATCAGGGCTCCGATGGGTTGCTGTTGTGCGGCACCACCGGTGAATCGCCGACCCTCAGCTGGGACGAGCAATTGAAGCTGCTGCAAGCAGTGAGTGATGCCGTAGGCAGTGACGCCAAGGTGTTGGCGGGCACAGGCAGCAATTCCACAGCGGAAGCGGTGGAGGCCACCAAGGAAGCGGCGGCGGCCGGCGCCGATGGCGCTCTCGTTGTGGTGCCCTATTACAACAAGCCCCCCCAGGAGGGCCTGGAGGCCCATTTCCGGGCCATCGCTGAAGCGGCTCCTGAACTTCCGTTGATGCTTTACAACATCCCTGGCCGCACCGGCTGCAGCATCGCCCCGGCCACGGTGGCCCGGCTGATGGACTGCCCCAATGTGGTGAGTTTCAAGGCCGCCAGCGGCACCACGGAAGAGGTCACGGCTTTGCGGCTGGCCTGCGGTCCGCAGTTGGCGATCTACAGCGGTGACGACGGCCTCACCCTGCCGATGCTTGCGGTGGGTGCTGTGGGTGTGGTGAGTGTGGGCAGCCATGTGGCGGGCCCTGAGATCCGCGCCATGATCGACTCCTATCTGAACGGAGATGGTGCCTCCGCACTCGCCCAGCACGACGCGTTGATTCCCCTGTTTAAGGCTCTGTTCGCCACCACTAATCCGATTCCCGTCAAGGCTGCCCTGGAACTCAATGGCTGGTCTGTCGGTGTGCCCCGTCTGCCCCTGTGCCCCCTCTCTGACGAAATGAAACGTTCGCTTTCCAACGCCATGGCCGCCCTCCGTCAGACCTAGCCCGGTCCGGCTTATCGGCTTACGCAACCCGTTCTCTACACATCGTTTTCCATGGTCAACAACGCGCGATCCAGCAAGGGTCAGGAGCCCTGCCTTCGGGTGATTCCCCTGGGTGGTCTCCACGAGATCGGCAAGAACACCTGTGTGTTCGAGTACGGCGATGACCTGATGCTGGTGGATGCCGGTCTGGCCTTCCCCAGCGACGGCATGCATGGGGTGAATGTGGTGCTGCCCGACACCAGCTTCCTGCGCGAGAACCAGAAGCGGATCCGCGGCATGAT
Organism: Synechococcus sp. WH 8109; assembly: GCF_000161795.2. Taxonomy (NCBI): domain Bacteria; kingdom Bacillati; phylum Cyanobacteriota; class Cyanophyceae; order Synechococcales; family Synechococcaceae; genus Synechococcus; species Synechococcus sp. WH 8109. The sequence continues at coordinate 61,486 of NZ_CP006882.1, forward strand.
CGTCACCCACGGTCATGAAGACCACATCGGTGGCATCGCCCATCACCTCAAGCACTTCAACATTCCGGTGATCTACGGGCCGCGGCTGGCCCTCTCGATGCTCACCGGCAAGATGGATGAGGCCGGTGTCCGCGACCGCACCACCCTGCAGACCGTAGGTCCGCGCGATGTGGTGAAGGTGGGTCAGCACTTCTCTGTGGAGTTCATCCGCAACACCCACTCGATGGCCGACAGCTTCTCGCTGGCCATTTCCACACCGGTGGGAACCGTGATTTTCACGGGTGACTTCAAGTTCGACCACACCCCGGTCGACGGCGAAAACTTCGATATGGCCCGCCTCGCCCACCACGGTGACAAGGGAGTCCTGTGTCTGTTCAGCGATTCCACCAACTCCGAGGTTCCTGGCTTCTGCCCGCCGGAGCGCTCGGTCTTTCCCAACCTGGATCGTCACATCGGCAATGCCGAAGGGCGGGTGATTGTGACCACCTTCGCCAGCTCGATTCATCGCGTTTCGATGATTTTGGGGCTGGCTTTGAAGAACGGCCGCAAGGTGGGGCTGCTGGGCCGCTCCATGCTCAATGTGATCGCCAAGGCGCGGGAACTGGGCTACATGCGCGCACCGGATGAACTGTTTGTGCCGATCAAGCAGATCAACGATGTGCCCGATCGGGAAACTCTGCTGCTGATGACCGGCAGCCAGGGTGAGCCGCTGGCCGCCCTGAGCCGCATTTCCCGCGGTGAGCATCCCCAGGTGAAGGTGAAGACCACCGACACGATCATCTTCTCGGCCAGCCCAATCCCGGGAAACACGATTTCCGTGGTAAACACCATCGACAAGCTGATGATGCTGGGCGCCAAGGTCGTTTACGGCAAGGGCCAAGGCATCCACGTCTCCGGCCATGGCTTCCAGGAAGACCAGAAACTGATGCTGGCCCTCACCCGGCCCAAGTTCTTCGTGCCGGTGCACGGTGAGCACCGGATGTTGGTGCAGCACTCCCGCACCGGCCATTCGATGGGGGTTCCGGTCGACAACACCCTGATCATCGACAACGGTGATGTGGTGGAGCTCACCCCGGATTCGATCCGCAAAGGCAATGCCGTGAAGGCGGGCATCGAGCTGCTGGATCAATCCCGCAACGGCATCGTCGATGCCCGGGTACTGAAGGAACGCCAGCAGCTGGCGGAAGACGGCGTCGTGACGATCCTGGCCGCCATCAGCACCGATGGCGCCATGGTGGCTCCGCCGCGGGTGAATCTGCGGGGTGTGGTCACCACAGCTGATGCCCGCAAGATGTCGTTGTGGGTGGAGCGTGAAATCAAGTGGGTGCTCGAAAACCGCTGGAAGCAGCTCTGCCGCAACACCGGTGGCAAGGCGCCGGAGGTGGACTGGATGGGTGTGCAGCGTGAAGTGGAGGTGGGCCTCGGCCGCCGGATGCGCCGTGAACTGCAGGTGGAGCCGCTGATCCTCTGTCTGGTGCAGCCGGCTCCTGGTGGCACGCCGGTCTACAAGGGTCGTGCCGATGCTGAGCCCGATGACCGTCCGGCTCCCCGTGGTCGCGGTGGCCGTGGCGGTGGCTCTCCCTATGGCCGTCGCAACGGCGGTGGCGGTGGAACCCCCGCTCCGGTGCGGAACAACCAGGGCAATGGCCGGTCTGGCTCGGCAACACCAGCCCCCGTGCGTGCCGCGGCGGCAACCGCAGTGGTGGAGAAAGTGGCCCCTCAGTCGCAACCGGTGGCTGAAAAGGCTGCCCCGGCTTCCCCGGAGCCGGAGATGCCGGCAGGCCGCACCCGTCGTCGTCGTTCAGCGGCCAGCTGATCGGGCGAAGACCCCTTTGATCATGTTGATCAGCCCCATCGGCTCCACGGAGTCGGTGGGGCTTTTTGTTTCAGGCTGGAGTTGAACGCGGAGCCATGAGTGTTCCAAAAGCTTCGTTGCCGCAGGCTGCTGGGTTTGAGGTGCGGGCTCGATGGTGTTGAGGGGTGGCTCTTCTTCGTTCTGTGCTGGTTCCTGGTTTGCCATTGCCACGTCTGAATTGGCTTCTGGTGTGAGCGTTGGCTGTGGGCTCGGCACAGGAGCCGGGAGAGGGATCCGGAGTTGCCATGGCCCGGGGTTCCTCATCACTGGACAACCACGGCATTGCGGTGATCGCATCAGCCGGCGCTGGACTGGCTTGATCGAGATCCATGTTCAGAAAGAGATCCTTGAGCAGATCTGGGATGGTGCCATTGGTTGCGGGCGTCGCACCTGCTCCGCTGGCGATGTCTTCTGATCGGCAGCGCTCTAGCTCCTGTTCCGCCAGCCCGAGACCAGGTTTGGGTCGTGCTTGTCTGATGCAGCTTGGAGTTGATCCCACAACGCTGAAGCGAGGGCGTGGGCCTCGGCGTAGTCCCCGACGCCATAGGCCCGTTCCGCGGTTTGGTGGTGCAGCTCGAAATCGATGTCTACACGCTGGGGTGCCAGTCCCCCAGTTGTAGACCGTTAGTCGGGGTCGTGCGGTGAAGCGGTGCCTTGGGCGGTGTGACGCTCTTCACCTCCCAGTCCGAATCCGGCGTGCACCACCTGGAGTGCCTGAACGCCAGCATCTTCGGCCACCACGCAGCTGGTTCTGATTTCGCTGGTGGCGATTAGACCGATGTTGATGCCGGCGTCCGCCAGCGCACGGAACATGCGCCCTGCCGTTCCTGGCGTTGCCGGCATTCCAGCGCCCACAGCACTCACCCGGGCAATGGCCTCACCATCCTCGAGAGCTGCGCCGGGCCACTGTGCCAGTAGGGGGGCCAGGGCCACATCGGCGCGGGCACGGTCGTTCTTGCGCAGGATGAAGGTGATGTCCCGCGATCCGTCGCTGTGTTGCCGTTCCGATTGAACGATCGCATCGAGGCTGATGCTGTTGTCCGCCAGGGCTGAACACAGCGCCGCTGCGGTCCCGGGTCGATCGGGCACGTGGCGAACACTCAGTTGCACCTGGTCGCGGTCGAGGGCGACGCCTCGCACTTCCGGTTCGCCGCTGCCGTTGTCGGTGGGATTGATGCGGATTTGCGAGTCCTCCAGGTGGAAGGCCTCCTGCACGGCTTGAACCGCTTTGCTGCCGGCGCCGGAGTCGATCACGCAGCTCACCTTCACCTCACTTGTGGCTATCAGGCGGAGGTTGATGCCTTGCTGACACAGGCAGTTGAACAGGCCGGCGGCAATGCCAGGGCGCCCCATGATTCCGGCCCCGCTGATGCTCAGCTTCGTCAGCCCTGCTTCGGACGCCAGATCGCCGCCCAGTTGATCCAGAACCGTCTGGCTTACAGCGCGGGCCAGCTCGAGATCCGCTTCCGCCACCGTGAAGGTGATGTCATTGCTGCTGCCCTCGTGGGTGGCCTGAATGATCAGGTCCACATTGATTCTCGCCTCGGAGAGGGCTTCAAACAGGCGTGCGGCAATCCCAGGCTGATCGGGAATGCGGGAGAGGGCGAGCACGGCTTGTCCGTCCACTTCCTCCATCCCATCCACAGGACTACCAAGCTCCAGGCCGCTGCTGCTGATCGGACGGGCTGAACGGCTGGTGATCCGGGTGCCGGGGGCATCGCTCCAACTGGAGCGCACCATAAGTTTCACGCCGTAGTTACGGGCGATCTCAACGGCCCTGGGATGCAGCACGGAGGCGCCAAGGCTGGCGAGTTCCAGCATTTCGTCGCAGCTGATCGTCTCCATCAGCTGGGCATCGGACACCTTGCGCGGATCGGTGCTGAGCACACCCGGAACGTCGGTGTAGATCTCGCAGGCATCGGCACCCAGGGCCGCCGCCAGGGCGACAGCGGAGGTGTCGGATCCTCCGCGCCCGAGGGTGGTGATTTCGTTGAGGCCATCGCTGCTGGTGCTGGTGCCCTGGAAACCGGCCACCACCACCACCTGGCCAGCCGCGAGGCGGTTGCGGATTCGGTCGGTGCGGATCCCGAGGATTCGGGCCCGGCCATGGGTGGATTCCGTGGCAATGCCCACCTGCGGACCGGTCATCGACGTCGCACTGACCCCCTGGGCGTTCAAGGCCATCGCCAGCAAGGCGATCGAAACCTGTTCGCCACTGGCCAGCAGCATATCCATCTCCCGCTGGGTGGGGGTGGAGGTGATGGCGTTGGCCAGACCCGTCAATTCATCGGTTGTGTGGCCCATGGCGGAGACCACCACAACCATGTCGTGCCCGTCCTCCCGGCAACGACCGATCCGATCAGCCACCGCCTTGATGCGTTCCACGCTGCCGACGGAGGTGCCCCCGAATTTCTGCACCAGGAGGGCCATGGACCGGGCTTCAGCAACGCTGGATTTTCTCACCTAATGGGCAGCGATCAGCCCAGCAGGCCGTCGCGGAAGGCATCGCCCGGCTGGGCGCCGCGTTTCAGCTGGGCCTCCACCTCCAGTAGACGGCCCAGCAGCGAGAGGAAGCGCTTGGGTGAGCGGCCTTGCAGCTGCTTGCGCATCACGTAGATGCGTTTGGGGTTGCCTATCCCAGCGGCCTTGGCGATCACCGCCACATCCCGTTCCCCCTGCTGTTCCAGCAGGCTCACCCAGAGCCAGCCGCGGATCTGACCGGTGAGGGTGGCCACGATGCGCAGGGCTGGTTCCCCTGCTTCGATCAGGGCATCCCAGCGGGCGATCGCTTCGCCGGGGTTGCCCTCCAGCAATGCATCGCCCACGGCCAGGGCGTTGGTGGAGCGTCCCCCCACCAGCTCCTGCACCCGTGCAGCGGAAATGCTGGTGTCCCGTAGGGACAGCTTGCGCAGTTCCGATTCGAGCCGGGCGCTGTCGGTGCCGATGGCGTCCACCAGGGCATCGATGGCATCCGGCTCAACCTTCAGGCCCAGGGCCTCGGCGGTGCGTTGCACCAGCTGGCGCTGTCCGTTGCCATCCCAGGCCGCTGGCAGCGGGAAGCTCTGTTCGTGATCGAGCCCGCTTTTGATCCGCTTCTGCAGAGTTTTGGTGGTGCGCAGGCGACCATCGGGTTTGGCTGGGTTCACCAGCACCAGATGGCTGGTGTCGGGGATGAGCTCGAGGGCGCCTTCAAACCGGTCGGCCAGCTCACTGGGGCAGCCATTGCAGAACGGACTGCGCTGCAGCAGCACCAGACGTTCGCCTGTGGCGAAGGGAGGGGTACGGGCCTCCTCGAGGGCCTGCAGCGCCTGACCAGCATCCGCCCCATCCAGGCGGCTGAGGTTGAGGCTCCTCCAGCTGGGGTCGACAATCTGGCCGATCAGGGCATCGATGGCCCGATCCCGCGCAGCGGCGTCATCACCCCAGAGCAGATGGATCGGCATGGGTCGATGATGGCGTGGATGGCCCAGGACCACCCGATCTTCACCGAAAGCATCCGGCGGATCCGGGCGGCTCTGGGGAACACGGGCCTGCCGCCGCTTCAACAGCAGGTGCTGGAACGGCTGGTGCACAGCAGCGGCGATCTCTCCCTGGGGGCATTGCTGCGGTTCAGCGAGGGGGCCTGTGAGCAGGGTTTGGCAGCGCTGAAGCAGGGGGCGCCGATCCTGACGGACACCGCGATGGCGGCGGCGGCGGTGGCCCCGATGGCTCAACGCACCCTCGGCAGTGCCGTGCACACGGTGCTGGAGTGGGCACCTGGGGTGGCGCCGGCGGGTTCAACGCGCACGGCGGCGGGCATGGAGGAGGCCTGGCGCTCGCTCGCCCTGGCGTCACCGTCTCCGGTGGTGCTGATTGGCAGTGCGCCGACCGCCCTTGAGGCGCTGTTGCAGCAGGTGGCCGCCGGTGCTCCGGCCCCCAGCCTGGTGATCGGTATGCCGGTGGGTTTTGTGGGGGTGGCGGAAAGCAAGAAGCATCTGGCGGCCAGTGGCCTGGCCCAGATCCGTTTGGAGAGCAGCAGGGGTGGAGCGGGTCTGGTGGCCGCGGCGGTTAATGCTCTGCTTCGCGCTGCTGCAGCACCAGCTCCCCCCCCTTCCAGCTGAGTCGCCAGCCCCCGGCAAGATCGGCTGCACTGCCGGGACCATCGTTTTCAAGTCGCCGGCTGAGCTCGTCCAGCTGCCTGGCCGGCAGGGTTGGCACCCCCTGCTGCTGCAGCCATTGCGCCAGCAGCAGGCGGCGGCTGGCTGAGCTCAACGCCCCCAGGCCGCGGCGGTCCAGGCCGGCAGCGGTTTGCAGAAGGTTCAGGGCCATCTGGCTGAGTTCCTTCTGACTGTCCCGCACCTGGGACACCCGTTCGGCCAGATCGCTCATCCGCTGCGTGCTGCCTGGATGCAACGCCTCCAGCACCGGCAGCACCTCCTGGCGGATCCGGTTGCGGGCGAACTCGGGGGATTGGTTGCTGGGGTCCTCCCAGATCGGCAGCGCTAGCTCCTGGCAGATCTGGAGGGTGTCGTGGCGCTGCAGGTGCAGCAGCGGTCGGCGCAGCCAGGGGCCTTCCGGGCTGAGGGGACGGACGCTGGGCAGAGCCGCCAGGCAGGCCAGGTCGCTGCCGCGGGCCAGCTGCAGCAACATCGTTTCGGCCCGGTCGCTGGCGGTGTGGCCCGTCACCACGTCGGCGCCTGCCTGGCGGCCCTGTTGAGCCAGCCGTTCGTAACGCCACTGTCGGGCCTTGGCTTCGCTGGGCACCTGCCCTGGCGCTGCCTGGTCCACCTGCAGGGGGAGCTGCCGCTGCTGGCACCAGCTGCTCAGTTCCGCGGTAATTCGGCTGGAGTTGTCGTGCCAGCCGTGATCGCCGTGCCACAGGCTCAGGCCCCAGCCATGCAAGGGCGCCAGATCCTGCAGCAACGCCAGCAGGGCCATTGAGTCCTGTCCGCCGGACACAGCCAGCAGTAGGGAGCTGCCCTGGGGCAGCAGCTGCGGCTGCATCAGCAGGCGCCGGTGCAGGCGGTCATGCCAGGACGTCCAGCCCAAGGAGGAGAGGTGCGTTTCCCCCACGGTGTGAGAATCAGGGCATCGCTGTCCAGTCCCCCATGACCCGTCTTCAGCAGCTGCCCGTTTCTCTGCAGCGCAGCCTTGAGCAGCGCTCTGCGCTCAAGGTGATCGCCGGCCTGATGAATTTCGATGCCGCCAGTGTGGAGCGGGTCGCCCGTGCAGCTGGGCGAGCAGGTGCGGATCTGATCGACGTGGCTTGCGACCCCGCCCTGGTGCGTCTGGCGATTGAGGCTTCCGGTGGTGTGCCCGTGTGCGTGTCGTCGGTGGAGCCTGAGCAGTTCTCCGCGGCGGTGGAAGCCGGTGCACTGATGGTGGAGATCGGTAACTACGACGCCTTCTATCCCCAGGGCCGGATCTTTGATGCGGCAGAGGTGCTGGAGCTCACCCGCTGCACCCGCCAACTGCTGCCCAATGTGGTGTTGAGCGTCACCGTGCCCCACGTGTTGCCGATGGATGAGCAGGAGCAGCTGGCCGTCGATCTGGTGGCCGCCGGTGCCGATCTGATCCAGACCGAGGGCGGCACCAGTGCCAAGCCCTTCAGTGCTGGTCACCTGGGCCTGATCGAGAAGGCTGCCCCCACCCTGGCGGCGGCCCATAGCATCAGCCGTGCCGTCGATGTGCCCGTTCTGTGTGCTTCCGGTTTGTCTGCGGTGACACTGCCGATGGCCATCGCTGCTGGTGCGGCCGGCGTAGGCGTCGGTTCTGCCGTGAACCGCCTGCAGGATGAGCTGGCGATGGTGGCGGTTGTTCGTGGTCTGCGTGATGCCCTCGGCAGCACTGTCGCGACCCGCGTCTGAAACTAAATCTCAGCTGAGCGGAGGCCTTTTCTCCTTCATGGTGTGAAGAGTGCTCCGCTCGCTCGCGGGAGCAACAGCTCTCGTGTGAAAATCTAATTCTGACTTCCAGCTCCATGCAGTTCATCAACACGCTGACCGTTCTGGCCCTGGTGGTGGCGTCCTTCGCTTTGATCGTTGCGGTGCCGGTGCTGTATGCCTCCAGCGAGGACAGCGGCCGCTCTAACCGTCTGATCCTGCTGGGCAGTGCTGTTTGGGTGGCGCTGGTGCTGCTGAACTGGGGTGTGAGCTTCTTCGTCGTCTGAGCTCAGCCTCAGGCAGAACCTGGCGGGTGCCACGATGGCTGAGATTCAGTCGGCACCTTCCCAATGGCCACGTTTGAAGGACGTTTCTCTGACGCAGCCCGGCTGCGCGTCGGCATCGTTGTGGCCCGTTTCAATGATCTGGTCACTGCCAAGTTGCTGAGCGGCTGTCTTGACTGCCTCAAGCGCCATGGGGTGGATGTGTCGGAGACCAGCTCCCAGCTTGATGTGGCCTGGGTGCCGGGTTCTTTCGAACTGCCGATCGTGGCCCAGCAGATGGCCCGCTCCGGTCAGTACCAGGTGCTGATCACCCTTGGGGCGGTGATCCGCGGCGACACGCCCCATTTCGATGTGGTGGTGGCGGAGGCCAGCAAGGGCGTTGCTGCGGTGGCGCGCGACACGTCAGTGCCCGTGATCTTCGGCGTGTTGACCACCGACACGATGCAGCAGGCGCTGGAGCGGGCGGGCATCAAGAGCAATCTCGGTTGGAGCTACGGGCTGGAAGCCCTGGAGATGGGCAGCCTGATGCGGTCCTTGCCGTCGGCTTGAGTCTTCAGGCCGCCAACTGATCAAGCACCTGACGGGCCCCTTGCACCACGGTCTTGGGAACGCCGGCCAGGCGTGCCGCCTCGATGCCGTAGCTGCGGCTGGCGCCGCCGGCCTGCACTTGATGAAGGAACACCAGATCCTCACCGGTTTCCTCCACCAGCACCTGGAAGTTGGCCACGTTGTCGCGCTCGGATGCCAGGTTGTTGAGCTCGTGATAATGGGTGGCGAACACCGTGCGGCTGCCCAGGTCGCCGGCCAGGTGCTCGCTCACGGCCCAGGCGATCGAGAGGCCATCGAAGGTGGCGGTGCCCCGCCCGATTTCATCGAGCAGCACCAGGGAACGCTCGCTGGCGTGGTGAAGGATGTTGGCGGTTTCGGCCATCTCCACCATGAAGGTGGACTGGCCGGCGGCCAGATCATCCACAGCACCCACCCGGGTGAAGATTCGATCGGCAATGCCGACCGTGGCGGAGCGTGCCGGAACCCAGCTGCCGATCTGAGCCATCAACTGAATCAGGCCGATCTGGCGTAGGTAGCAGCTCTTGCCACTGGCGTTAGGGCCCGTGAGCACCACCAGATCGGTGCCTTCACCGAGCTGCACATCATTGGGGGTGAAAGCCTTTTCCACCAGCCGTTGCTCCACCACCGGATGGCGGCTGGCCTTCAGCTGCAGCCCCCGGCCGTCGGTGATAGTTGGTGCGCAGTAGCCACCGCTGGCGGCCACATCGGCCAGGCCGGTGAGGGCATCGAGGGCAGCAACGGCGCGGGCCGCCTGGCGGATCGGGGCGGCCATGGCCCCCACCTGATCGCGCAGCTGGCAGAACAGTTCGTATTCCCTCTGGCAAGCCCGGGCCCGTAGCTGGAAGATGCGGCCCTCCCGCTCCTTGAGATCCGGGGTGATGAAGCGTTCCTCGTTGGCCAGGGTCTGGCGCCGGATCCAGTGGTCAGGCACGGCGTTGGCCTTGGCTTTGCTCACCGCCAGGAAATAGCCGAAGGTGCGGTGGTGTTGCAGCTTCAGCGTGCTGATGCCACTGCGTTGGCGCTCCTGCTGCTCCTGGTGGCTCAGCCAGGCTTCTTGATCGTCCAGCTGGTTGCGCAGCCCATCCAGTAGCGGGTCGACGCCGTCATGGATCAGATCGCCCTCGGAGAGGGAGAGCGGTGGGGCCTGCACCAGCTTGTGGCGAATCGTCCGGGCCAGCTCGGCCAGGGCTGGATCGGGGCTGAGCAGCTGCTGCAACCACTCCGGCCCTGCGCTGATCGCAGAGTCCAGACGAGCGGTGAGTTGGGGCAACCGTTCCAGGCCATCGGCGATGGCCACCAGATCGCGGGCACCGGCATGGCCCGCTCCGGCCCGGCCGGCCAGCCGCTCCAGGTCGCCCATCGGGCGCAGCAGCTGGCGGATCGCCATCCGCAGGTTGCGTTCACCCACCAGGCTGCTCACCAGATCCTGCCGCTGCTGAATGGCCTGGCGCTCCATCAAGGGTGCTTCCAGCCAGCGGCGCAGGCAACGGCCGCCCATCGCGGTGAGGGTGCGATCGATCGCCCACAGCAACGATCCCTGCAGCTGGTTGTCGCGCTGGGTGGCGGTGAGCTCGAGGTTGCGGCGGGTCTGGGCATCCAGCACCAGGGCATCGCCGCGGTGCACGATCGCCGGCACCTCCAGGGGGATGCGGCTGTCCTGCTCCAGGGGCTGTGTGTCCTGCAGATAGCGCAGCAGGCCGCCGAGGGCCTGCAGGGCCAGGGGGTGCTCCGGCAGGCCGAGGCCATCGAGGCTGCTGAGGCCGTAGTGCTGCTGCAGGGTGCGCTCTGCTTCGACTGGGCTGAAGGGGGTGCTGGCCGTTGGCGTCAGCCGCAACCGTTCCGGGCACCAGGCCGGCCGCTCAGCATCGAGGGCGGCGGCCCAGAGCAGTTCGGAGGCCTCCTGCTGGGCCAGCTGCTGGTGCAGGGCGAAGCTGTCTTCCCGTTGCATCACTTGCACTTCGCCGGTGCTCACGTCGGCGCTGGCCAGGCCCCAGCGCAGCGGTTGTTTCCCCTGGGCCGGCTCCACCACCACCGCCGCCAGCCAGTTGTTGCGGCGGGCGCTGAGCATGCCCTCCTCCAACACGGTGCCGGGGGTCAGCACCCGGGTGATGTCCCGCTTGAGCAGGGCACCCTTGGTGGGGGTGGTTTCTAGTTGATCGCAAAGGGCCACGCTGTAGCCCTGCTTGATCAGTTCGGCGCAGTAGCGCTCAGCGGCGTGGTGGGGGATGCCCGCCATCGGCACCCGGCCGATCGCCTTGCCGCCCTCCTTGCCGGTGAGGGTGAGTTCCAGCACCCGGGAGAGTTCGATCGCGTCTTCGAAGAAGCACTCGAAGAAGTCGCCCAGGCGGTAGAGCAGCACCCGATCGGGATGGGCCGCTTTGAGCTCCACGTAGTGGCGCAGCATTGGTGTTAGCTGCAGCGGGTCCAGCTGGCTGTGGTGGCCCCAGGCCAGTTCGTCGCTCCCGGGTTCGGAATCGTTTGCAGCCGGGGGTTCGCTTCTGCCCTCGCTTGCCGTGGCCTGGCGCGTTCGGGGCCGGGCGGCGGCATCGGCCCCAAGTTCGTCGTCGCTGAGGTCGGGGCTGGCGGCCTCAGGTTCGCTGGTGGGTGCCGTCGATGCGGCCGGCTCAGGCGCCCCGAACAGATTGCCCTGCAGGGCGTCGTCAGGGGGCTGGGACGCGGACCGGGGCATCGGCTGATCTGACGGATTCGGATCGTACCGGGCCTAACCGGATTGAGATGCCTCAGCGGCGCAGCACCATCAGCTGCTGGGGATTCGCATCCTGGAAGCCCAGTTGCCGGTAGAAGCCTGCGCTCTTGGTGGTCATCAGATACACCCGCTCCACCCCCACCACCGGTGGGGTGTGGAGCAGTTCTTCGATCACCCGGCGGCCGAGGCCGTGGCCCTGCAGATCGCCGGCCACCACGATGTCCCAGAGCACGGCCCGACTGAAGCCATCGGAGGTGGCCCGGCCAAAGCCCACCAGCCGCTTGCCGCGCCAGAGGCTCACCACGGCATCGCTTCCGGCCAGCAAACGCTTCAGCTGAGCAAAGCTGCGGCCGCGGGCCCAGAAGGCGTGGCGATCGAACAGTCGTTGCAGTTTGAGCAGCGCTCGGCTGGGGCGCAGATCCGGCCCGAGGCCAAGCCAACGCAGGCCTGGTGCACCGGGGGCATGGTGAACCAGCCGGATCGGGGTCACGGGTCGGGGAGCCGCATCACTTCATCTTGCTCCCCGGCGATAATTGACGGCCGCCGTTTGGCCCCGCAGCACCCATGCCCGCCTACGACCTCACGGCTCCGTATTCGCCGAAGGGCGACCAGCCGACTGCGATCAAGCAACTGGTGGCGGGGGTGAACAGTGGTGAGCGCTATCAGACGCTGTTGGGGGCGACGGGCACGGGCAAGACGTTCACGATGGCCAACGTCATCGCCCAGACCGGCCGGCCGGCGCTGGTGCTGGCCCACAACAAAACCCTGGCGGCCCAGCTCTGCAACGAGCTGCGCGAGTTCTTCCCGGAGAACGCCGTTGAGTACTTCATTTCCTATTACGACTATTACCAACCGGAGGCCTACGTACCGGTCAGCGACACCTACATCGCCAAGACGGCGTCGATCAACGAGGAAATCGACATGCTGCGCCACTCGGCGACGCGCTCACTGTTTGAACGGCGCGATGTGATCGTGGTGGCCTCGATCAGCTGCATCTACGGCCTGGGCATTCCAAGTGAATACCTCAAGGCGGCGGTGAAGTTCGAGGTGGGCGAGACCCTCAACATCCGCAGCCAGCTGCGGGAGCTGGTGAATAACCAGTACAGCCGCAACGACACCGAAATCGCCCGCGGCCGTTTCCGCATGAAGGGGGATGTGCTGGAGATCGGCCCCGCCTATGAAGACCGGCTGGTGAGGGTTGAGCTCTTCGGCGACGAGGTCGAGGCGATCCGCTACGTCGACCCCACCACCGGCGAGATCCTGCAAAGCATGGACGCTGTGAACATCTACCCGGCCAAGCACTTTGTGACGCCGAAAGACCGGCTGGATTCCGCCATAAGCGCCATCCGCTCAGAACTGCGGGAGCGGCTGGATGTGCTCAACGGCGAAGGCAAGTTGCTGGAAGCCCAGCGGCTGGAGCAGCGCACCAAGTACGACCTGGAGATGTTGGGTCAGGTGGGCTACTGCAACGGGGTGGAGAACTACGCCCGCCATCTGGCCGGCCGCGAAGAGGGCACCCCGCCGGAGTGCCTGATCGATTACTTCCCGGACGACTGGCTGCTGATCGTGGACGAGAGCCACGTCACCTGTTCCCAGCTGCAGGCGATGTACAACGGCGACCAGGCCCGCAAGAAGGTGCTGATCGAGCACGGCTTCCGCCTGCCCAGTGCTGCTGACAACCGGCCGTTGAAGGGGGCTGAATTCTGGGATAAGGCGCGTCAGACGGTCTTCGTCTCAGCCACCCCGGGGAACTGGGAGATGGAGGTGAGCGGCGGTGAGGTGGCGGAGCAGGTGATCCGCCCCACTGGGGTGCTTGATCCGGTGGTGGAGGTGCGGCCTACCACCGGCCAGGTGGACGACCTTCTCGGAGAGATTCGCAATCGGTCGGCCAAGAACCAGCGGGTTCTGGTCACCACCCTCACCAAGCGGATGGCGGAAGACCTTACGGATTACCTGGCGGAGAACGAGGTGCGGGTGCGCTATTTGCACTCGGAGATCCACTCGATCGAGCGGATCGAGATCATCCAGGATTTGCGCCTGGGGGAATACGACGTCTTGGTGGGGGTGAATCTGCTGCGGGAGGGCCTGGACCTGCCTGAGGTGAGCCTGGTGGCGATTCTCGATGCGGATAAGGAAGGTTTCCTGCGGGCCGAGCGCTCCCTGATCCAGACCATCGGCCGGGCCGCTCGCCATGTGGAGGGGATGGCGCTGCTCTATGCCGACAACATGACTGACTCGATGGCCAAAGCTATTTCCGAAACCGAGCGACGCCGGGCGATCCAGCAGGCCTACAACGAGAAGAACGGCGTCGTGCCAACTGCCGCGGGCAAGAAGGCCAGCAACTCGATCCTCAGTTTCCTGGAGCTGAGCCGCAAGCTCAAGCAGGACGGCCCCGATGCCGATCTGGTGGAGGTTGTGGGCAAGGCGGCCAAGGCCCTGGAGGACGATCCCGATGCAGGCCTGGCGCTGGAGGCGTTGCCGGAGTTGATCGATCAGCTCGAGGCAAAGATGAAGCAGGCGGCTAAGAAGCTCGATTTCGAAGAAGCCGCCAACCTGCGAGACCGGGTGAAGCAGCTGCGCCAAAAGATGGCGGGTTCGCATTGAGTTGGTTGGGTCGTTTCATCCCTTGAGCCAGTACCTCACCAGATCTTCCAGGGTTGTGGTGGATTGACCGTCGGACCCTCCGTAGTGCATGCTGTCCAGGTCGCAACGGTTGTTACCCAAGCGATGAATTGCGGATGTAGCTCAGTGGTAGAGCATCTCCTTGCCAAGGAGAGGGTCGAGAGTTCGAATCTCTTCATCCGCTTGTAAAAATATTGGAATGCCAGCCGTCTGGTGTGGCCTCAATCCCAAGGTTGGTCTGAGCTTCGACACCATTGTCAAATCAGTGCGCCTAGGGTCACTAGAGCCATCAATGCAAGGAAGATTTGACCAGGGTCTTTTACGACCAATTCATTTCTGAGTGTGATTCGTGATGAAATATTGCTGTGATGATCAACTGAATTGATGTGGTCCAGGGATCCCAGAAGCCTGATGTTTGTGGCTGCGGGTCTTGATTTAGCGGGTCAGGTTGTCTTTCTTGCCCTTCTCGCTGCCGCTACGAACTGGCTTCCTGTACCCATTGCGATCCAAACATTGGCATGGCCTTGGGGTTGGACTGTCTTTTGTTTGTTGCTTTATCCCTCCCTGGGCTGGCTGTTTGGCAGCTACACGGTCCTGCGTTGGCGTCATCTCCCGCAGTTACTGCTGTTGCAACGGGTCTTCCTAACGTGCGTTGCCACACTTGTTGTTGTGGCAATCGCCCGTTGGTTGACCAATCCGGCCGAAAGTATTTGGCTACTCCATCGCCGGGTGCAGCTGCTCTGGTTGAGCGGTGTGTGCCTTTGGTCGTTATTGGTGCGGATCAGTTTGCGAAGAGGTTTGGTGCTTTCGGATTCCCCTCAGTTGTTGTTGGTTGCCGATAGTCAAGAAGCGCAGGTTATTCAGCAGGCTTGGAGTCGTGTTCCGCAACTGCAAAATTTGCAGTTACTTGAGTCTGATCAACTTCAAGAGCATGTCCAGGCGACGAATGAGCGTTGTCTGATCACGTTGGGGTCTAAATGGCGGAAGACTCAGCACTTATGTCTGAGTGAGCAGTTGGATGCGTTGGATCCACGCCAGGTTCAGGTGATCTCGCCACCGGGATTATTTGAGCGCCAGCAGGAGCGTTTGCCTCCAGCTCTCCTAGGTAAGGGCTGGATGACCTATGACGAAATGCCCTGGGCAGCACCGCTCAGTTTCCAGACGCAGCTCAAGCGAGCTTCTGACCTGATTCTCGCTTCGGCTTTGCTCATGATCACCTCACCGCTGCTGCTGTTGGCAATGGGTTGGATTTGGCTGGACGATTCAGGCCCGGTGTTCTACCGCCAAAAACGATCAGGCTGGATGGGTGAACCGTTCACGGTGTTGAAACTGCGCACGATGCGTGTTCAGCCGGCTCATTCGGTTGCGAGCTGGACGCAAAAGGGTGATCAGCGCATTACTCGTGCAGGCAAGGTTTTGCGCCGGTTCAGGATTGATGAACTGCCGCAGCTGCTCAATGTGTTGAAAGGAGATATGAGCCTAATCGGGCCACGGCCAGAACGTCCGGAGTTGGAAGACGAGTTGGAAAATAATATTCCTCATTACCGCATGCGTCATTGGATGCGACCTGGCCTAAGTGGATGGGCACAGGTTTGCGCTCCATATGCAAGCAGTATTGAAGATTCCGATCTCAAATTATCTTACGACTTGTTTTATCTCAAGAGATTTAATGTCTGGCTTGATTTGATAATTTTGTTCCGCACAGTGAAAACAATTTTAAAGGCTTCTGGTCGATAGACGTTCGAATAATTTTCGTGCATTGATGAAGCTCTTCGATGCAAATTGATTTGGCTTTGATTTCCGTATCCTCTTTGCTTCTAGTCTGGCCAGCAAGGGCTATTTCCTTTGGTCACGCTAGCTGAATAAAAGTTCTAAATAATTTGAGTGATTATTTGTATTTTTGGAGGAGGCTTAGGAATTTGTGCCCGCCGAAAAAAGTCATAAAAATGATTTTCGAATCTATTAAAGATGTTCGCCTGATGATTTTCTTGAGTGGATTAAATAATCAGCAATTCCATATTTAACTAATCCGAATCGAATAAAAGAGTCCACTTTTGATAGGCGAGAAAGGAAGATATTGGAGTCCTCTTTATTTTTTGTGCTTTCAGTCATTTATGAACTATCTCGCGAATCCTTGTGTCGTAATGATCGTTTTGTCTTTTAGCCTGTTGCTATCACCACTAATCGACTCTTGATTTGCTCATGTTTTGAGTCTTCACAATCAGGCTCTACTCTGATGCCATAGATCTTCGGATCTAGGATAAATTTATATGCGATTGTGCCGCTAGTGTTGCGTAGTGTGAGACAGGCTCTTATTGCTTGTGATAAAGATAATTCTTATAATTTGCGCAAAGAATCAACTTTCTCCTGAAAACTTCCAAGCAAAAGCTGTAGGTAGCTTACTTTTCTTAGCTTGATGTTAGAAGTCAAGCTCATGCCCACTTGCAGTGGAAGTTCTTGGCCATCTTTCAGTTTGAGTTGCTGGCTGTCGAGTTGAATCATGGCAGGGTAGCGATACTCTGGGCGATTATCGATTTGGCTAGGCGGCAGTGCATCTGAGCCAATGCTCTTTACTTTTCCTTCCAGAACTCCGAAATCAGTCGCTGGGAAAGAATCAATGCTGAGATCTGCAGGCATGCCCACTTTTACGAAGCCGATTTCACGGCTTGGAATCTCAACACGTGCTTCAAGCGTGTCGTAAGGAACAATTTTCATAACCGTTTCAGTACTTTGCGCCACATAGCCCTCTCCTCGTGGTTTGAGGTCAAAGACAATTCCGTCGACGGGTGAGCGTAAGGCTTGATAGCGAATGTTTACCGCGGCTTCGGTGATTTGAGCCTGCAGTTCTTGAAGTTCCGCTTTGAGCTGTTGGATTTGTTGATTTTGAGCTGCTTGTTGACGCATTCGATCAACACGTACTTGATTAAGACTTCCAATTGTCTCTTCTACTCGGTAGAGTTGTTGCAAATACTGTAATTCAGAGGCCGCACCTTGTTCACTCAGGATTTCATAGCGAGATAATATTTTTTGCTGTAACTTTAAGTTATTGTTCAGAGTTTTCGTTTCTTCGTCATTCAGAAGCAGATATTGGCTCAATTCTAGTTGCTTAAGTTCAAGTTGTTGAGTTTTTAGTTTTTTGCTTTCTTGTAGTGAGTTTAATCGCTGTTCTGTTGCCTCTCCGTCGAGGCGCATGACAATGTCGCCTGCATTTACTTCATCGCCATCTTTTACCAGGATCTTTGAAGCAATTCCGCCCGTTGGCATTTGAACTTCTTGCACGGAACCAAGAGGCTCGAGTTTGCCTGTAACTGAGACTATTTCGTCTGTCTTGGCAATCGCTAGCCATGCCACGGCAAATGTTGCCGTTCCCATGAGTCCCCAAGTGGTGGTGCGCATCCAAATGGGTGATTGTTGGATAACCTCACCTTCACCTTCTTGCTCCTGAAAGACTTGTTCGATTAAGTCTTGAGCTTTCTTGATAAGCTCAAATGGAGATTTAATCATTTCTCTAGTGCGTGACATTTAGCCAGCCTCCTGTTGACGGTAAAGAGCGTAATAACGTCCCTGCAAGGCAATCAGTTCTTCGTGGGTTCCTGTTTCAACGATTGCACCTTGATGCATCATTACGATCAGGTCTGCATTTCGTACTGTTGATAACCTGTGTGTAACGAAGAAAACACTGCAACCAACGAGTGTTTCACGAAGGTTTTGACATACCCGGCGTTCCGTGTCGTAATCAAGAGCGCTGGTTGCTTCATCCATCACTAACAGTTTTGGGTTTGCAAGTAGTGTTCTCGCGATTGCGAGTCGTTGACGTTGCCCACCAGATAGATTCGCACCGCGTTCTCCCAATTCTGTGCTGTATCCGGAGGGCAATCCCATTATGAACTCGTGGGCACAAGCAATCTGTGCAGCTTTTGCAATTTCCTCGCTACTGGCGTTGGGATCAGTAAGAGCAATGTTATCACTCACGCTACCTGTAAAGAGAAGAGGTTCTTGAGGAACAATTCCAATTTGCCGGCGTAGCGAATAAAGCTCAACTTTGTCGATGTCGTAATTGTCAATCAGAATGTTTCCCTCTGTGGGCGAATATAATCTTGGTAATAATTTCATTAAAGTGCTCTTGCCGCTGCCACTTTGTCCAACTATGCCTACAAATGTTCCCGGGGAGATAGACAGATTGATATTTTTAAGGACTTGTGGAGCGCTTGAATTGAAACGGAATTGAAGATTTTTAAATTCCACCTTCCCGTCGACTGGTGGTAGAGGGATTTTCCCCTTGTCAACATCAGTTGATTCTTCTGGAGTGTCCACTATGTCGGCAAGTCTTTCAAAACTTACCCTTAGTTCTTGTATACGTTGCCAAATCGTTGAAAGTCGCAGGAGTGGTTGTGTGACATATCCACTAATGATTCGGAAGGCAATTAACTGGCCAAGAGTCAGTTGTCCTTCAAGCACTAGCCTTGCTCCAACCCAAAGAACCATCAGCTGTGAGAGCTTTTGCAAAACCTGGCCGACTTGTCCAAGTGCTGTTCCTGTAATTGTTTTTTCGAAGGTTCGACTTATGTATCGTCCGTAGCGTTCCTGCCATTTCCACCGGCTCACAATCTCCACATTTTGAGCTTTGACAGTCTGGATGCCAGTTAGTACCTCAACCAAATGTGATTGTGTTTTTGCATTGGCCTCGGCAGCTTGTCGGAATTGACGTCTAAATAAAGGAGCTCCGATAAGTGTAATTGCCACTTGTAGGGGAACTACCAGCAGTGCAACGATAGTAAGGATCCAGCTATATAGTGCCATTACCAGGATATAAATCACTGAAAAGGCGGCATCAATAATTGTTGTAAGCGCTTCTCCTGTGAGGAAGTTTCGTATTTTCTCGAGTTCTGCTACTCGGGTTCCGAGTTCGCCCACTGGTCGTCGATCGAAATACCCCACTGGCAACCGCAGCAAGTGATCAATCACTTCAGAGCCCAGTCGCATGTCGATACGATTGGTGGTATCTGTAAACAAAAAAGTTCGTAGGCTTCCCAGAACACCTTCGAAAATTGTTACCCCTACCAGTGCAATTCCCAGCACTTGAAGCGTATCAAGACTCCGCTGTGAAATCACCTTGTCGATGATCACTTGAATTAGCAGTGGGTTCGCCAGAGTGAAGAGTTGTACCACAAATGATGAGCCCAGCACTAACAGGAGGCTGGATCGGTGGCGGCGGATGGCTGGTATAAACCAACCAAAATTGAATTTTTCGTCAGGTGTTGTGCTAGTGCGATCAACCAGGATCACTTCAAACCCATCTGGAGCTGACTCCTGCATTTGATCAGGTGTCAGCTCCACCCATCCAAGCGTCGGGTGTGCCATGAGCATTCCATTGGCATTGCTTTGAACCACCACACCGAATCCGTCGCCCCATGCCATTAGACAAGGCACGTTCATTCGGGTGCATAGTGCTGGAGGTACCTTGGCGCCCACAACATGAAGTCCCATGCCTGCGACTAGTTGCCCAAGAATTGGCAAGCTTGGATGCTTACCCCGACGTAGGGCATCGCGGATTGTTTTCTCCAGAGCATCCCGTCTGAACGGCAATCCCATGATTTGGGCCAACATGCGGAAGCACGCCAGGGTTTCGTCCAGGACACCACTTGCGCGAATCAGTTCAATACTGCTGCGCGGATCCTCACCAATCAAATTGAGACTGGATCTTGAGCTCGCAGGTTGTTGTTCCGTTGTCTGCTTTGTTTCATCAGCTGGAAGGTCGTTTCTCTCTTGTGGTGCGGGTCCTGCCTTGAGTTCATCGACCACCGATTTTGGAAGTGTGATCAACCGCAGCGCAAAAGACGCTTCCTTGTTGGCGTGTATTGCTGACAACTGTTCTCGCTGAAGTTCTTCATTGAGCTTCCAGCTACCATTTCCGCTTCCGATGAACACCAGGTTTTGTTCATCAAGTTGATTTACAGCTTCATTGCTGGCGATCAACGTCTTGGCGAGGGGAATGACCTTGCCGAGCACGTCAGAGACAAAGAAGGCAGTGCGCTCACTTTGATCCAGAAGTGTTTCCAAGAAGGCGGCGAGTTCTGCAGGGAAAAGCGTTGAGTGGCACCATTTTTGAAAGCTTGCTTCGTTTCGATAGAGCTCTGCAATTAGAGTGTCTGAGATACTCCAGGCCTCGACCGGCTCCATTGCGCTCACCTCTTCGCATGCCTCTGCTCTCAGCAGGGAAGGAAGACCAATGAAACTACCTGGACCCATCAGTCCGAGGGTGACAGGCATGCCATTCTTCTCTCCTAACAATCGGGCGCGTCCGCTAAGAATCACCAGAACACGATCTGAGATAAGTCTATTCGTACTAAGTGAATGACCGGTGGCGAAACTGATTCGCGAGCCTTTCGCCTTAATGGTCTGCAGAGCTTCCTCACTGCAGTTTTTAAAAGCTTCGAGTTGTTTAAGCGAGGTAGTCGGGTCGTAAACGGTCATTCAGGGAGGCGCGTTGGCGGAAATGTTGCCAGTCGGAAGATCAATCTAGGTTTCGTATTTTACCGAGAAGTTCCTCGCTGAGCCACTCTTGAAAAAGTTCTTGGGCCATGCGTTGCCTTGTGTTGTCGTCAAATTGGGCGGCCTCATAACGCTCAAGACGCACGACCAGCCACCATTTGTCGATTTGAAACGGTTGCAGCAGCTGTCCGGGTTGACTGGTGCGTAGTCGCTCGCTCAGAGCCGGATGTGCCTGTGTCATGGGAACAGGCCCAACGATGCCTTTTGTTTTGGCTTCAGGGCCTTGGCTGTAGTTGGCTGCAAGATCAGCGAAATTCGCTTCACCTCCGGAAATACGTAAATAGAGCTCTCTGGCCAGATATCCGTCTTGAACCCGCAACAGGCTGTAGACGACTTGATCTAGCTGTTCTTTTCGTGCGAGAAACCGGGCTTCTGCTTTGTGTTGAAAATGCTTTTGACTGTAAATTTGAACGCGAGCTGGTAGTTCTACTTGCCAGCGTAAATCGTTTTCTTTAAGACCATTGTTTTTGAGATACGTTTCGAATAACTCTGTATTATCTAGCTTGTTTGCTGCTTTGAAATTGTTCCAAACTTGATCGCGTTGTTCTGTGGTCAGATCGATGGTCTCAACTGTCTTGCCGAGGATCTCAGCTCTGACTAAGGACTGCAACATGTTGTGCCGCCTTAGTAGGGCCAGCGTTTCAGGGCTCAGGTTCTGCACAGAGGTGAACGGGACCAGACAACACTTACGAAATCCAATCTACTTCTAGAGCGCGGCTCAGTAGGCTTCTCTCACTTAAACGACCGGTTCCATGCTCAAGCTGCTGCTGGGTGATCCTAATGCCCGCAAGCTGAAGCGATACCAGCCGATAGTGTCCGACATCAATTTGCTCGAAGAGGAGATAGCGCCTCTCTCCGACGATGAGCTGCGCGGCAGAACTGCGGCGTTTCAGAAGCGCTTGGCCACCGCCGGTAGTCTTACGAATCAGCGGCCGATTCTCGACGAGATTCTCCCTGAGGCCTTTGCCGTGGTTAGGGAAGCTGGAAAGCGCGTGTTGGGTATGCGCCATTTTGATGTGCAGCTCATCGGTGGCATGGTGCTCCACGAGGGCCAGATCGCTGAGATGAAAACCGGCGAAGGCAAAACCCTTGTGGCCACCCTGCCGAGCTACCTCAACGCCCTCACCGGCCGGGGTGTTCATGTGGTGACGGTCAACGACTATCTGGCGCGCCGAGATGCGGAATGGATGGGCCAGGTGCATCGCTTTCTTGGCCTGTCTGTGGGTTTGATTCAGCAGGACATGCGTCCTGAGGAGCGACGGCGTAACTATCGCTGTGACATCACCTACGCCACCAACTCAGAGCTGGGTTTCGATTACCTGCGAGACAACATGGCTGCTGACATGTCAGAGGTGGTGCAGCGTGAGTTTCAGTACTGCGTAATTGATGAGGTGGATTCGATTCTGATCGACGAAGCCCGCACCCCCCTCATCATCTCTGGCCAGGTGGAACGGCCCCAGGAGAAATACCAGCAGGCGGCCCAGGTGGCCAATGCCCTTGTCCGCGCTGCAGAGCTGGGCAAAGACGGCGTCGATCCGGAAGGGGATTACGAGGTGGATGAGAAGCAGCGCAGCTGCACCCTCACCGATGAGGGATTCGCGAATTCTGAACAGATGCTCGGTGTAGCGGATTTGTTCAATCCCCAGGATCCCTGGGCCCACTACATCACCAACGCCCTCAAGGCTAAGGAGCTGTTCGTGAAGGACGTGAACTACATCGTTCGCGATGGCGAGGCGGTAATCGTGGATGAGTTCACCGGTCGGGTGATGCCTGGGCGCCGTTGGAGTGATGGCCAGCATCAGGCGATTGAGGCCAAGGAGGCCCTGTCGATCCAACCGGAAACGCAGACCCTTGCTGCGATCACTTACCAGAATTTCTTTCTGCTTTATCCCCGTCTTGCCGGAATGACTGGTACGGCTAAAACAGAAGAGGTGGAATTTGAAAAGACCTACAAACTAGAAACCACCATCGTTCCTACCAACCGTGTGCGGGCTCGCCAGGATTGGGCTGATCAGGTGTACAAAACCGAAGCCGCCAAGTGGCGGGCCGTGGCCAATGAAACCGTTGAAATCCACAATTGCGGCCGGCCGGTACTGGTGGGCACCACCTCGGTTGAGAAGAGCGAGCTGCTGAGTTCTCTGCTGGCGGAGCAGGAGATTCCCCACAATCTGCTCAACGCCAAGCCTGAAAATGTGGAGCGTGAATCGGAGATTGTGGCTCAGGCCGGTCGTGCTGGAGCCGTGACCATCGCCACCAATATGGCGGGTCGTGGCACCGACATCATTCTTGGTGGCAACAGTGATTACATGGCCCGCCTGAAGTTGCGGGAGGTGCTGCTGGGCCGTCTGGTGAAGCCGGAAGAGGATCACAAGCCGCCGGTGCCTCTGCAGCGCAGTATTCCCGCCGGCTTCACAGATGCTCCAGTCCTTGTTTCAACCGCCAGCCGTGACAGCCTTTATCCCTGTGCACTCACTGACGACACCGATCAAGCTCTCGGCCAGCTTGCACGTGACCTTGTTAAGGCCTGGGGTGATCGTGCATTGACTGTGATTGAGCTTGAGGAGAGGATTGCGACTGCGGCTGAGAAAGCTCCTACCGACGATCCTCAGATTCAGGCTTTGCGTTTAGCAATCGCCAGAGTGAAGGGCGAATATGACGCGGTGGTGAAACAGGAGGAAGCTCGCGTGCGCGATGCCGGTGGCTTGCATGTGATCGGCACCGAACGGCACGAATCCCGGAGGGTGGATAACCAGCTGAGAGGCCGTGCTGGCCGCCAGGGTGATCCTGGCTCCACTCGGTTTTTCCTATCACTTGGCGACAACCTGCTGCGAATCTTTGGTGGTGACCGTGTGGCTGGGCTTATGAATGCCTTCCGTGTCGAGGAAGATATGCCGATTGAATCCGGCATGCTCACCCGATCTTTAGAAGGAGCACAGAAGAAGGTAGAGACCTATTACTACGACATTCGTAAGCAGGTGTTTGAGTACGACGAGGTGATGAACAACCAGCGCCGGGCTGTCTATTCCGAGCGGCGTCGCGTTCTGGATGGTCGTGCTCTCAAGAAGCAGGTGATCGACTATGGCGAACGCACGATGGATGAGATTGTGGAGGCTTATGTAAATCCTGACTTGCCACCGGAGGAATGGGATCTCAACCAATTGGTGGGTAAGGTAAAAGAGTTTATTTACCTGTTGGAGGATCTCAACCCTGACCACGTGCAGGGTCTTGGTATGGATGAACTCAAGGCCTTCTTCCAGGAGCAATTGCGTAATGCTTATGACCTCAAGGAAGGCCAGATTGAGCAGCAACGCCCGGGGCTGATGAGAGAAGCTGAGCGCTTTTTTATCCTGCAACAGATTGATACTCTTTGGCGTGAGCATCTCCAGGCCATGGATGCTCTCCGAGAATCAGTGGGCTTGCGTGGCTATGGCCAAAAAGATCCTTTAATCGAATACAAAAATGAGGGATATGACATGTTCCTTGAAATGATGACCAACATGCGTCGTAATGTGATTTATTCGATGTTCATGTTCCAGCCTGCTTCGCGCTCTTCCGACCAATAGGATTAAGCCTTGACACTCCTTAGCTGTTTTAATATTGTTTAATCAATCAATTCGACCATTCATTCTTCCTTGTAGTTCCTTCTCCTTTGTCCGACCACCTCCATATGTCTTGCGAGTAATGTTTGAAGACTATTTTAAATTTATCAAGCCAAAATTGCCTTTCTAGTTAACATGGATATTGAGCGTGAACTGCTTCTTGTTTTTGTTGCTTATCACCCTTCAGAGGACGAAGTACTAAATTTGCAAAATTGCCTGTCGAAATTGCCCTTTCGAATTGGTTATGCAGTTGTAGTTAATAGTTATACTCCAAATGAGCCAGTTGATCGTCTTGCAGCTAAAGCTGACTTATTTGTTACCTCACGATTAAACTTGGGTTATGGTCGAGCTATAAATTTACTCGTATCCAGACTAAATAGACTTCCGAAATATATTGCTATAATGAATACAGACTTAACCTGGCTGCCGGGATCATTCAATAAACTCTTGGCGTGGATGCATCACCATCCTGATGTAAGTTTGGCTGTGCCTCAAATTTGTGATCAAGATGGTTCACCTCAGTTGTTGTGTAAAAGAGATCCAACTTTATTAGCATTAATCAGCCGAAGATTCATCCCAGACAACTTAAAGCCTCATTGGTTAAAGCGTTACGATAAATGGTATAATATGTCAGCATTTAATTATAATGAAGTTTTCGAGTCTACATATTTGAGTGGTTGTTGCATGATAGCATTAACTAATAGTTTCCTAAAAATCGGAGGCTTTGATGAACGCTATTTCTTGTATTTAGAAGATGCTGGCCTCACAAGATCTCTTTCACAAATTGGTAAATGTGTGCACTTGCCAATTGCCTCCGTAACCCACAATTGGGGTCGAGGAAATTATAAAAGCATCCGACTTATGTTCGTAAACCTAGCCAGCGCCTGGCATTATTTTTGTAAATGGGGTTGGCAATTATGGTAAGGTCTTATTCGATTGAGGTCGTAATGCCAACTTATAACGGCATTGATTTTCTAGAGCAGCAAATAGCATCAATATATAATCAAACTTTGAGGCCCTCTAAATTAATTATTCGTGATGATTTCTCGACCGATGGTACCACCCAGCTTCTGGCTAAATTAGCTGTAAAATATCATAATTGGATTAATATTTTGCCAAGCAATGAGAATATTGGATGTACATCGTCAGTTGATTTATTGTTAAGTTCCTCTTGTGCACCTTATGTTGCATTAGCGGATCAAGATGATATTTGGCTGCCAAATAAGCTTGAGCTCTCTTTAAAGCATATCGTTGATTTAGAGGCTCGATTTGGTGCTTCTATTCCCTTACTTATACATTCAGACCTAAAGCTTGTTGGCGAAGATTTAAATGATCTTGGAGAGACATACTCTCAAAGACAGTGTTTAAAACCATACCTTGATTCTCCATCGATGATAAGTCTTACCAATGTTGTTACTGGCTGCACTATTTTGTGTAATCGTGCACTCTTGGATGTAGCACTACCACTTCCAGTCCATGCGGTTGTTCACGATTGGTGGCTTGCTCTAGTTTCTAGCGTATTTGGAAGAATATCTTACATATCTGATACACCAATTCTTTATCGGCAGCATGAAAAAAACTCCATTGGCGCTCGAGGATTGGGATTGAATTATTGGTTATCACGTCTTTACTCATGGTTGCGTGATCCAAGTTCCGGGGGGCACACACTTGATGTTATTCACCAGATGGAATATTTTTATAGCCGCTATGATATCAAGGTCTCGTGCTTGCCTGATTTAATACGATTAAGTCGATTTCATAGATTAACATCGTTATTAAACACTCCATTTTCTCTGTGGCCTTGCAAACATGGCATTCTGAGAACACTAGCTTTTTATTTCTGGTTCTTCAGGTTTTGAGCTTTATTATGGTTTTATCTGAGGTCCCTTACATTCTTCATCCCTTTTATGCAGGTTGTTGTTACGGGTGCCAGTGGCTTCATAGGCAGCCATCTAGTAGATTCGCTTTTAGATGCGGGCTATAACGTTCGTGCTGTAGCACGTCGATTACCTGGCCTCATAAGTACTAGCGCACTCTCAAATCCTAGACTTTCTCTCTGTAGTATTGATATTAAAAATCGCCTTGATTTAGAATCTGTTATTAGTGGATGTGAACTTGTTGTTCATTTAGCAAGTGGGAGTCTGCCTCTATCCTCTAACCACAATCCTTCTGATGATATAGCAGTAAATTTACTGGGTACTATAAATCTTCTTGAGGCATCGCGTTTTTCCAATGTCAAGCGTGTTGTTGTTGTTTCTTCTGGTGGCACTGTTTATGGTCTTCCAAAAAGTCTTCCAATTAAAGAAGATCATCCAACTGACCCCATTTGTTCTTATGGCATTACTAAGTTAGCAATTGAGAAATATGTTTATCTCTATAGAGCACTATATGGTCTTGACGGTCTTGTATTACGTGTTGCCAACCCGTATGGACCACGTCAACGATTAGATTCTAGTCAAGGCGTAATCCCAGTATTTTTAGGTCGTGTAATGAGAAATGAAAATGTTGAAATATGGGGAAGTGGCGAGGTTGTGCGTGACTTTATATATATTTCTGATCTTATATCTGCTATAACCCTTGCTTGTTCATATACAGGTTCAGAGCATTTATTTAATATAGGCTCAGGACAGGGGCTAAGTTTGCAAGACCTTTTGCATAAACTAGAACTATTATTTAATAGACCTATCAATGTAATCTATAAAGCAGGTAGAGGATTTGATGTCCCAGTAAATGTTTTGTCTATCGATAGAGCTATATCTAAATTAAGTTGGCGGCCTGATGTTCTCATTGATGATGGGCTCAAACTTTTTTACCAGAGTTTGATTAATTCCTAGCGAGTGATCTTCCGTATATTTGTCATTGTGTAGCTAAACCCCTGAGACTCCGCGACAAATGGTATCAACCTTTCAATACTGTGTAATAGTGTACCGTCATACCCAATTGGCTCTGAAGGATAATCATCCCAACCAAGATTTAAACTATAAAGTGGGCTTAGTGCATTCTTTCTTGCCCAAAACATTGTACCTATTGGGAAATTAAATTCATTTGTTAGAGATTTAATATTTAGCTTTTCTGCCAATAGTTTTGCTTGTCTGTAGTTTGCATCCCAACCGGGACAATGTGGATCACTAGGAAACGCCAGACCGATTGTCTTGTCTTTAATCATTGCACTTATTATGCAGTCCATCATATGATTTTCTTCGTTTCCAATTAAATTTTCGATCAAGAAGGTTCTCCATGAATATGATTGATGCCTTGCTATGTGTATACTTTTTTTAGTATGAATATGCCCATATATACGATACTTTTCGTCTAATTCTTGTCCAAGACAGGTTAAAAGGGGTCCAATGTCACGACCTCTGTTCGGCGTTAGTATTATTTTTTTTAAGATCAGACCGTGCTCATTAATATTTTTTATCGCTAAGTCTCTTATAGCTTGATTAGTGCATGATATATATATTTCTGGTCTTATCTTATTCATTGAGATTGCTTTAAGTATCTCATCTAATAGTTCTGGATAATGTACATGAATATGAAGTCCAACTTTTTCATCTATATTCATTAATACGTCTTCGGTTGGAATTATTAGTTTTGTATTCCAAGGTCCCTCTGGCTCACCATTATTTATATAGTGGATTAGTGGATCTTGTTTGTTTGTTTCACTCATCGCCCTTTCCCTATATATTCCTGGATGAAAACTTGGAAAGGGCTTGCGTGGACCGACTCCCGTTTGCCAACTTCTTAGGTAATGCTCAGCATTATGTTTATTGTTCTTTGATCCAATTCCTAAGGAATATTCCATTTCTACTATTCCCCTTTTGAGTATTTCTTGCGAATTTTTTATCAGAGACTTTTCCTCTGATTTGATTTCTGCACCGATTTCTTTCAGTCTCTCTACGTACTTTCCCATGTCGAACCATTCAATTGCCCTTCTTTTTGATAATTTCGATACTTCACATAGTAGATCTCTATTTTGAAGTAAACTTATTACCTTCGATGACATTTCCTGTGTATTAAGGTATTCAATAATCAAACTGTTTTTGAGAAGTAGATCTCTTTTGAGTAGACTTTCTAATCCAGTTGCATTTTCAAAGCAAAATACTGGTTTTGCCTCGAGCATTGCATCTATTGCTACGTTAGGTAGCGGGTCTAATCTTGATGTCATTAGGAATATATTGCAACGCCTCATTAGCCTTTTGTATTCGTGAGATCCCTTTAGTATTTTTAGCTGATGTTTTAAACCACTGCGTTCAATTTGATCTTTTATCCATAGAGATACATTAAAGTCATTTGTAGGATCGTAACCATCTCCTATCCATGCAAATTTAATTTTATGATTCGGAAGGCTTTCTTTTATATAGTATGCCACTGAGACAAATAGGTCTAACCCTTTCCTGGGTTGAATCTGCCCCGCTCCAAGAATCAGGATTTCGTCACTTTTTATTTCTTCCAAATATTTGGTTGCCTCATCTTCTGTCCTATCTTGCTTGTTTTGTGTTGCCGCCAAAAGTACTTCTTTGCAGTAACCCTGCGGTAATATTTCATTCTTAGTTCTTTTTAGTTGTGGATTCTGATTTATCAAGTCATCACTGGTAAGTTTGCTTGAAAAGATAAGACGGTTCGACCATAGTCCTACGTTGCTAAGCAAGTCCACCGGTCGAATATAGGCACTAAATTCATGTATTAGCGTCATCACCGGTATCCCGTTTCTTCTTAATGGTTGTATATAACTAGCCGATACAATTGAGTTGATAATAGCGTATTCAGGCCATTCGTTGTGTACCAGTCTTTTTATCTCATTCCTTAGAAGTTTATCAAAGACCGGACCCTGTTTAGGCTGTAGTACTGCAATTGAGTTTTCTCTAAATTTTTCTATCAGTGATCCACCACTTATTATCATCGCAATAACATTGGCCTCCTTACTCATTTCATGGCATATGTTTAGAGCCAATATTGGTGCACCAGTCTTTGACGCTTCATGGCTTACTACTACAACTGTTGGGAGTTTCGAATTGTATGAAACTTTGCCTACGTATCTTTTCATTCCATGTATCACTAATATTTTCTTTATCGCCTTTTTAGCAATATGTACTACCCATTTTGGCAAATTTTTTTCTGCCCGTAGGCGAAGTTCTGATTTCAGGCCCATTGGGTTTTTCCTGTCGCTTATCCTGCTATTATCTCATTTATCCGCTGTCTTTACCAGACTATGACTTGTCATACAGCCTCTGGGAAGGCCTCTTAGACTTTCACTTAATTGTGTTCCCTTGATTTTTCACGAGCCAATTTCGATACTTATTTTACAGCATTGAAAAACTAACACGTACCTGTCAGATGAATCGCAGTCGTTTACACCTCAATGGTCTTACAGGTCTGCGATTTATCGCAGCAATGGCCATTTTTGTATTACATGCGCGTAATCATGATCTTATCCCGGATTTTATTCTTTCAACATTTGACTTATCAAAATCCGTATCATTGTTTTTCGTTTTATCCGGTTTTGTAATTAGTTACGCATATAGTCATCGAAGTCCTTCTTTTGTGGGCTTCATTCGGGCACGGCTTGCTCGCATTTGGCCTGCAGCTGTATTATCGATCCTACTTGTAATTTTTCTTTTACCCCGTACTCTATATCTTCCAGCTCCTGATAGTGGTTGGTCAACATTCAGTATCCTACTCATTAGCTTGCTTGGGCTTCAAGCCTGGATACCAATACCTGCCTTTTACTTTTCCTTCAATGCTGTTCTTTGGAGTATCTCAGTTGAATTATTTTTTTATATATGCTTCCCTTTTCTTCGTAAGTTTTCTGTTGTGCGTCTGTTAGCTATTTTTGCTCTTCTTTTTATATCCATTCTTTCAATAGCGTCCTTCCTTGCATATTTTGAATCTCTATCATACGGCGTCAATGTCCATAATAATTTTGTTTGGCAGGGTTTGATATACATTAATCCTATATCACGACTTCCTGAATTTGTTTTGGGTATTATCGGTTGTCGCATCGTCTATTCGAATTCATTTTCTAAACTGTACGGAATATATAATCGAAAATCATCATATCATTTAAAAATGCTCTCAAAGGCCTCGTCGACTGTTTCTACCATATTATTTATCTATTTAATCTTTCATGGATATGACTGGGGTGCAACCGTTCCCGTTCAGCTAGTACTTAATCGTATGCTCTCATCAATGTGTTGTATTTTACTTATAACAGGTCTCGTGGCAAGTCAAGGCTTATTAGTACAGTTTCTCGAGCGTCCCTTCATGGCGGCTCTCGGTCAGGCCAGTTATGGGATGTATCTGTACCATCAACCCTTGATGATCCGAGCGGCTCAAGCTGGCGGTATCAAATTTGCTGGAATACAGATACTTCCCTCTGACTTTACTGCCGTTCTTGTATGGACCCTCATCCTCTCGTTTGTTAGCTATCGCTTTTTTGAGGAGCCATTGAATACATTTTTTCGTACCAATTATCAGGGCTAAATAAAGTTAAAGGTGCCGAAACCCGTGTTGTGCCAAGGCATCTGAGTTATTTCCACTTGTTTTTTCTGCCAGGTCCTGGGACGGTTACCTCCTCGCCTTTCATCGGAATTTTCCGCGAGACGCTTTGCTTGGTGTCCACTAGGGGTACTGACACTTGCAGGGCCCTCACTTGCATTTCGTCTCATCGAACGATATTATGTAGTCAATCTGCAGCCAGACGTGTCTGCGCTTGACAGAGGCTAGATGCCCCGAGGCATCTAAACCCAACTCGGGGCCTGCCCCATCAGCAAACGTTTAGCTCTTCCGGTCTCTCAACATGGCACTTGCAACTCCGCAAGCCGTTCAGCTCCTCAACCTTGCTTATTTTGGTCGCCCCGCTGATCCCGCGTCCCTGAGCGGTACTACTTCTTGGGTTGCTGCAGGGGCAACTCAGAGTCAAATTGTCGCAGCTTTTGTCCAGACCTCTGAGTATCAGACTGTCACTGTTACTCCCAACACAACGTCTGGTGAAATTGTCACCAAAAATCTAATTAATGCGCTGTATCAGCGTCTTGTTGGACGTGCAGCCGCCGATTCCGAAGTTACGGGTTGGACCAATGCAATTTCTTCTGGGGCTGTTAATCACGACTACCTCGGAATAACTCTTGTCAATGCGATCCTCAATCTCCCGGAAAGCACTGATATTCGCCAGGTAATGATGGCGAAAGTTGAGTCTGCTGACCTCTATAGCGACTATCTCGCTACAGATGCGGGTGACTTGTCAGCGTATTCAACGACAGCTGGTCTTGCTTCAGGTCGGGCTTTCAATGACTCGGTTTCAACCTCAACTCCTAAGACCGGCGAAGAGGTTAAGGCCGTTGCAGAACTTTTAGATACTCCTTCTACCTACACCCTCACTACAGCAGCTGCTTCTGCTGCTGAAGGTGACACTGTTACCTTCACACTTACTCTTAACGAGGCTCCTACAGAAGCCGTAATCGTTAACTACGTAACTGGTACTGGTACCGCTGGTACAGGTGATTACGCCTCCTCTTCTGGTTCGGTCACCTTTGCTGCAGGCCAACAAACGCAGTTCGTCACCGTCGCTACAACAGAGGACACTTCTGTTGAGTCGGATGAAACCTTCACCGTTACTTTCTCGGGTACGCGTCTTACTGGTTCAGTTGCTGCTACTGGCACCATCACAAATGATGATGTCGCTGTTGTAGCTCCTACTTACACTCTTTCTACATCTGCTGCCTCAGCGTCCGAGGGTGATGGAGTTACTTTCACTCTCACGCTTGACTCAGCTCCTACTGCAGACGTCGTAGTCAACTACGTAACTTCCAATGGAACTGCAGGTGCGTCTGACTACACCTCAACCTCCAGCTCAGTAACCTTCTCTGCTGGTCAGAAAACCAAATTTGTAACTATTCAGTCTACTGAAGATACGGCTGTAGAGCTTGATGAAACCTTCTCAATTACTTTCTCAGGTTCATCTCTCGCTGCGGATGTAACTGCCACTGGCACAATCACCAACGATGATTCTGCTGCACCTACTTACACACTGACCGTTGCTGACGTCTCGGCTGCTGAGGGTGATGCGGCAACCTTCCAGTTGACTCTCGACTCTGCACCTACTGAAGCAATTGTCGTTAATTATGCGACTGCTGCAGGTACTGCAGGAGCAACTGATTTCACATCTGCATCTAGCACCGTCACTTTTGCTGCTGGTCAGACAACTCAGTTCGTAACCATTCAGACAACTGAAGATACGGCTGTTGAGAGCAGTGAGACCTTCACGGTCAACTTCACTGGTTCGAGTCTTGCTGCGGCTGTTAGTGCAACTGGCACTATCACTAATGATGATACTGCGGTTCCCACTTACAGCCTTACTGTTGCTGATGTTTCGGCTGCTGAGGGTGATGTAGCAACCTTCCAGTTGACTCTCGACTCTGCACCAACGGAAGCGGTTGTTGTTAACTACACCACTGCTACTGGCACCGCAGCTACTACTGACTTCACAGAGGTAACTAGCTCCGTCACTTTCGCTGCTGGTCAGCAAACCAAGTTTGTCAACATCACAACCACTGAAGACACAACTTTCGAGACAGACGAAACCTTTACGGTCACATTCTCTGGTTCTACGCTTAACGCTTCGGTTTCTGCTACCGGCACCATCACTAATGATGATGCCGACCCGGCAACTGCTGCACAAACCCTCACCCTGACTACTGGGGCTGAGACTCTTACTGGTGCTGGTGGCGCTGACACCTTTGACGCTTCACTTTCTAACAGCCTTTCTGCCTTTGATAGCCTCACAGGTGGAGATGGCAACGACACTATTACTGCTGCTGTTAACAGCGCAGCAACGGTTGTTGTTGACACAACCAGCATTGAGCAATTCAATCTGACAGGTGGCGCAAATGGTGCAACTCTCAATATGGAGAGTGCTACCGGAGTTACAGGTATTAATTCCACTAACTCTCTTGCTGCCGTCACCCTAAATAATCTTCAGTCACTTCCAACAACGGTTGGTATCACATCACCAGCTGCTAATCAGACAACCACCCTCGATTTTGATGGTGCTGCACTGACTGGCACTACAGATGATCTCCAGATCAATCTTAGTGAAAGTAACAATCAAACTATTACTCTCACTCGCGATGCTGGCACTACCGAAAAAATAGAAACCGTTTCTATTAACAGTGCTTCTGAGGCCAATGTGATTGCCGACCTGCAGACTACAGGTGTTGGTACTACTGCACTTGAGTTAACAGGTTCTCAAAATCTTACTATCACAGCTGCGCTTGATAATGAGATTACAAGTGTTTCTGGTGGAACATTCACAGGCAATCTCACACTTACCGCTGGTACACCTGGTGTTGCTATTACAACTGGTACCGGAGCTGATGATGTCACTGGTGGAACTGGTGGAGACACCATCACTACTGGCGATGGAGCCGACACTATCTCTTCTGGTGGTGGCGCTGACAGTATCGTCAGTGGTGCTGGTATTGACTAAATCACTACCGGTACCGGTAATGACACCGTAGATGCCGGTTCAGGTGATGACGTTATTACTTCTTCTGGTGGTAACGACACCATCGCTGGCGGCATTGGTGCTGACACGTTTGTCTTTGCCACAACTATCCTGACTGCTGATGACACAGTTTCAGGCGGTGACGGGGATGACACCATCCGTTTTGGCGACAACACCACTGTTGTTGATGCTGCATTCACCAATGTCACTAGTGTCAAAACAATCACTGCTGCTGCTGATGACCAGTTGACATCTGTGACCATCGGTACTGAAGCTGCTGAAGCTGGTATCGATACTGTTACGTTCACCGATACCGCGAAAACTGATTCACTTGTTGTTGAAGCTGGTTTCACCAACAATTTGACAGTTAATCTTGACACCGATAACACTCAAGACAACTCGATTGTCGCCACCAATTACACCAAGGTGTTGACCGTCAACGCTCTTGATACTGATATCGATGACAATGTCACTACTATTACAGGCGGTACTGGAACTGCGGATGTTCTGAAAATTACCGCCTCCGGCGATACCATTGCCGCAGCTCAACTTGCTTCAGTTACTAAGGTCGAGAAGTTTGAAATTCTCACCAATAATGCAATTAATCTGACAATTCACGACAACAATGCTGTTGGAACTGGTGCAGCAGGCGATGAAACAATCACTGTTGATGCCTCTGCATTGACAACGGCTAACGCCACTATTAGTGCTGCAGCTGAGGACGATTCCAAAGTTGTAATTACCACAGGCGGTGGTGCAGACACCATTACTGGTTCTGCTTCTGCTAATCACGGTGACACCATCACCGCTGGTGATGGTAATGACGTTCTCAAATTCACGAATGCTGGTCTCACCGCAGCAGACTCAGTTGCTGGTGGTATCGGTACTGACACCATTGAATACACTGATGCGGCAGATGTCGTTGATGCTGATTTCACACTGGTCACAGGTGTTGAGACTATTACCACAACCGCTGGTATTCGGTTGACCAACCTTGTCCTGGGTGAAAAAGCTCTGGCTGCTGGAATCAATACTGTTACTTTTGCTGATACTGATGCTGTCGACAAAGTAACCGTTGGAGCCGCTTTCACCCGAGACCTTGAGGTTGATCTCCGTGCTGATACTGGTGCTGGTCAATCGATCATCGCCACTAACTACACTGGTTCGCTGACAGTTGATCTGACTGATTCCTTCATTGACAACGACGGAGCAGCCGGTCTCACCACAATTACCGGTGGCACAGGCACTGACACCATGAATGTCACTGCCTCTGGATCAGCTATTGCTGCTGCCGATATGGCACAGATCACCAAGGTTGAAAACATTGTTGTTGACTCTGGACTTACTAGTGCCTTCGGACTAACACTTTCTGACAACAATGCTGTTGGAACTGGTGCAGCTGGTGATGAAACCATCACCGTTAATGCTTCCGCCCTCACAACAGGTGTCGCAACTATCGACGCATCCGCTGAAGACGATGCAAAAGTTGTTATCAACACTGGTGGAGCAAACGACTTTATTACTGCTTCTACATCCGCCAACAATGGTGACACCATCACAGCTGGTGCTGGCGATGACATCATTTACTTCGGAAACGGCGATCTAACTGCAGCAGACAGTGTCGGTGGTGGTGCTGGAGCCAACACTATTCAGTTCACGGAAGATTCAACAGTTGCTGATGCAGCATTCACGCTCGTCACGAATGTGCAGACTCTGCAAACAACTGACGACAAGATGTTTACTGCTCTCACCTTGGGGGCAGCTGCCATGGCCGCAGGTGTCACCACTGTCAACCTGAGAGGTACTGCTGGTGGTGATGCTGATGTTGTGACGGTTGGTGCTGGCTTTACTAGTGCTCTTACCGTTGATTTCGACGCTGATGATGCTGTCGCTAACAAAGTCGATGCCACTAATTACACCGGGGCCTTGACCATCACAGCCGCTGATAGCGACTTGGATGATGAAAATGCCGCTGGTGTTGCGACTATTACCGGTGGCTCTGGTTCTGACACAATCGCAATCACTGTTGGCGGCAACGCTATTGCTGCTGCTGACCTTGCATCAGTCACTAAGGTTGAGACGATCCAGATTGTTGGCACGACAGCCAATGCCGACATCACTCTCAATAACAACAACGCGACCTACACCCACGAAGCATTGTTCGAAACCATCACTATTGATGGTTCTAGCTTGACCACTGGTGTTCTTACTCTTGACGCTTCCGCTGAGGTTGACGGCAAAGTTGTGATTATTGGTGGTGCTGACAACGATGTCATCACCGCTGATGCATCAGCCAACGTTGGTTCTAATATCACCGCTGGAGCTGGTACAGATACCATTCACATCTCAGCTGATGGTGTTTTAACCAATATCGACACCATTGCTGGTGGTGACGGTGCTGACACAATGAGTTTCTCTGCAAACTCAACAGTTACTGATGCTCACTTTGCAAATGTCTCAAGTATTGAGACTTTGACTGGTGCCAACAACATCGAATTCACTTCATTGACTCTTGGCTCAAATGCCCAGACAACCAATGTTTCAACGGTGACATTCGCTGGTAATACGGCAAGTTCTCTAACCGTCTCCAACGGTTTTACCAACACCCTTACTGTTAATTCCACAACTACAGCGGGTCAAAGTGACAACATTGATGGCTCTGCAGCAGCTGCAGCTATTCAAGTTGTTTCCGCAGCTGCCAACATTGCAGCAGGCGATACCATCAAAGGTGGTACAGGTACAAGCGACAAACTGACAATTACTGCTGACGACGGTACTGCAACCACCACTCTTATGACTGGTGTTGAGAACATCACTGTCGCCTATGCAGCTAACAAGGATGTCAGTATCACCATGGGTGCCAACAACACCCAAATCGCATCAGGTTCGACCCTGACCGTCGATGCTTCTGCAATGACGGAAACCGATGAGATTCTTACCTTCACAGGTAATGCAGCGGAAACTGACGGTCTCCTGAATATCACTGGTTCTTCAGGTGCAGACGTCATTACAGATGCTGGTGCCGCTGACACCATTTCAGGCGGAGCGGGTGCTGACACCATTACTGCTGCAGCAGGTGCCGACTCCATCGTTGGAGGTGCAGGCGCAGACAGCATCACAGGTGGTGCTGGAGCTGACACTCTTACCGGTGGAACTGAGGCTGACATCTTCGTCTACACAGCTGTTGCTCAGTCGAACTCTTCAGCCACTGACACCATCACTGACTTCACCAGTGGTGCTGACAAGTTGAATATCACCTTGGATTACAGCGGTCTCGGTGCAGGCTCTCATGCAACAGTTAATGCAACTGTTGTTACTGCAGCAGCTGGCATTACCGCAGTACAAGCTGCTCTCTCTGCTGAGAGAGGTCAGTACATTCATGACACAACCAACAACAAGCTCTACGTCAATGTCAATGATGACAATCTGATTACTACACTTGATTATCAGATTGCTACCACCACAGCAGCCGCTGACGGTGACATTAACTTCACCATCTCTGGTGGTGCTGGTAATGACACAATCACTGCAGGCGGTGGTGCAGATACGATCACTGGTGGTGCTGGAACTGACAGCATCACTGCTGGTGATGGTGCTGACACCATTATCCGCAACGGTGACGGTACTACTGATGGCTATGACATTGTCACCTTCGTTGTTGCCGATGACATCATCGACTTCACTACTAATGGAGCAAAGGTTAACGGCACTGCTGTAACTGCTTACAACGAAGGTGCACTGGGCGCTATGGGTGCTACACACGCTTTCACAGCCTTCAGTGACAACATCACCGTTGCAAACTCACTTACTGGTCCAACTGAAGCCGAGATTGAAACCTACCTGGGCGCTACGGCGGTCTTCCAGAATGGTGCAACCGGTGATGCCCAGTACGTTGCGGCTGACAACGGCACCGACACCTTCATCTTCTACATCGAAGAGGGTGCTGATGGTACCAACAAGCAGTTTGACGCTGCAGACGACATTGGTTACGCCATGATGCGCCTGGTTGGTGTTGATGATGCGACCTCTCTGTCTGCTGCTAACTTCGCTGACTTCACCTGATCTCCCTTCCATATTTTCCCCTCCGTAAGGAGGGGTTTTTTTTTGTCCTGTCTATCCCTATGAACATTCTTTTTGTTCATCAAAACTTCCCTGCACAGTTTAAATTTCTTGCTCCTGAACTTGTTCGTCAAGGACACAAGGTTTTTGCACTTACTCTTCGTCCTGGTCTCGGGAAGACTTTATCGGGTGTCCGGATTATTTCATATCACCCATCGAGGTCAAGTTCTGACACTATTCATCCGTGGATAGCTGACTTAGAAACCAAGGTGATTCGGGGTGAGGCGTGTCTCCGGCGTTGTCTTGAACTTAAGGATTCCGGTCTAATACCTGACTTAATCATTGCTCATCATGGGTGGGGTGAGCCCATGTTTCTTAAAGAGGTTTGGCCATCATCAATCCTTGCCCTCTATTGTGAATTCTTTTATAACACTTCTGGATTTGATTATGGCTTCGACAGCGAGTTTTCAAGTAAATCGATCGAATCTATTTGCAAATTACGCCTGAAGAACCTTAATAACACTCTTCACTTCGATATAGCCGATGCAGGTCTATCCCCCACACAATTTCAAGCTAATTCTTTCCCTCAGCAATTTCGTTCTAAAATTTCCGTTATACATGACGGTATTGATACTGCCCGTATCAAGCCTAATCCTTCTATAAAGCTAACACTCAATGAAAGTTTGCTTCTAACTAATAGAGACGAAGTTATCACGTTTGTAAATAGGAATCTTGAGCCATATCGTGGATTTCATATTTTTATGCGCACGCTTCCAAAGATACTAAAAGATCGTCCTACAGCACATGTTCTTATTGTTGGCGGAGACGGTGTTAGTTATGGTGCTAAGCCTAATTCAGATCTTTCATGGAAGCAGATATTTATTAATGAAGTTCGTCCTCATATTTCCGACTCTGATTGGGATCGAGTTCATTTTCTCGGTAACCTCCCCTATACAACCTTCATTGGTCTTTTACAGTTATCTACTGTTCATATATATCTTACTTACCCCTTCGTTCTTTCATGGAGTCTTTTAGAGGCTATGAGTGCCGGCTGTTCTATTATCGCTAGTGATACAGAGCCAGTTAGGGAAGTCATCGAACACGATAGAACTGGTCTTCTTGTTGATTTTTTTGATCAAGATGCTTTGTCTAGCGAGATCTGTAGTCTCCTCGACAACCATTCCAAACGTCAGCAAATTTCATCTAACGCGCGCAGTTATGCTATTGATAACTACGATATTATTAAAGTTTGTTTGCCTAAGCAAGTATCTTGGGTAAATTCACTGCTCAGTTGAGTGCAAACTATTTATTCTTTGTGTTGTTTGCTCACCCCTTTTCTAAAGTCTCCTTCAACGCCACCACGTACGCCCTTTCTGCAGTCTTGTAGACGGCAATCTGCGCTTCTAATCTTTTCTGTTCTCCCTGTACAAATTGTAGGCTAATCAGAGTAGCCTTAGATTCTTCACTCATATTCTCTGTCATATATTCTTTTCCGTCGATGTTGATAACTGCCATTTTTTTCGAATTCAAACTTCTATTATTGTATCCTTTGCTTTACCTGTCGTCTTCCATGTTTACCCTGTCTTCAAGATGTGTAATATAATATCTGTCCTTTGCTTTTGAATTTCTTGAAATCATTAAACTTAGTTTCTGATATTTCCAATTGCACGGATCACCTTTCTAATTCCTCTGTACAGTAGACCCTTTTTGTATATTTCCGCCACTTTCTGTAATTCTATCAACCGCTGTCTTAATTCATCGTTCTGGGCCATAAGTGCTTGTTCCATTTCTTTTTTCGTTGCCAGCTCTTTGTCTGACGCTTGTAGAAGGTCCTTTGTCCTTCTTAGTTCATCCAATAGCCATCCCTTAGTTTTTAGAACGGGTAATGATTTTGCCAGTTCATCATGCCACTCTGGCTTTGAATTTGTTTTTGTTGCAATTGCTAGCCCATGCCCATTCATCATTTCTATGCATTCAAAACTTCCTTCAGTTTTTATTTCTTCCCAAAGTTTCCATACACCAAAGTCTGCTTCCCTTACATTCCAATCATGAAACATAATTGAACCACCCTTTCTTAACTTACTTCGCCATGTTTCATAATCGTGTTTAACTGCTTCGTATGTATGTAACCCATCAATATGAATCAAGTCGATTGTATTATCATCGAAATGTGCGGCCGCATCGTCAAAACTTGATCTGATTAATCTTCCTCTTGATTTGTGTTTGGTATTAAAATGCTGACTTACTTTTTCATACACCTCATTGCCGTAAAAGCCTGCTTGACTGTCGCCCTCCCATGTATCAACTGCATAGCAAAAGGTATCTTTTGAAAATATCTCGGCTGATTCGCAAAAACTAAAGAATGATACGCCATAGTGTGTA
The DNA here is from genome assembly GCF_000161795.2 of Synechococcus sp. WH 8109. Taxonomy (NCBI): domain Bacteria; kingdom Bacillati; phylum Cyanobacteriota; class Cyanophyceae; order Synechococcales; family Synechococcaceae; genus Synechococcus; species Synechococcus sp. WH 8109. Next base: position 101,479 of record NZ_CP006882.1, read on the forward strand.
CCTAATTCCACTACTAGTTTTGGTTTTAGTCTCTTTATTATCCAATGTGCGACTGGCACATGCTCCCACCAGGAAGATGGAGCATCGTATCGAGGAATTAATTCTAAACTATCTGTATATTCTTCCTTCATACTTTTTCAATTTCAATTGCGTGCATTGGTACACCTGCTAGTCCTGCAGCAATGCTAGTACATCGTGAGTGCAACACTATTGCATCATTCAACCAATGAAGTATTTCATGATTGCTTTGAGAGCCCGATGCCAATGCCGTGGTTATTGAATAGTCACCTTGACTTAACAACGGTAGCGTAAATATAAACTTAGTTTTTATAATATCTCCTTTTGCCGCATTTTTAATAACTCCTGAGCTTATTGCATTCAATGTGTTATCACCGAGTAATGTTAAGCCTTTATTATTCTTTAATATAAATCCAGTAATTAAGTTTTCTACTTCTTCTTCCGCCCTGCAGATTATTACCAATTCAACAATCTCTCCGCCTAATATTGTTTCTATTTGACCGTTTTTTTCATGGTTTTTTATGAGAATTTCTATTATTTTTGCTTTTTTCCCTCCATAGCTTTCTTTACTTGTTATGTCATCGCCTATATTTGAAATCTCTATTCGGTTGGCATATTTGCTTGCATTTATGACTTCCTTTCTGTAATCACTCCATTTTAATCTTTCAATATTCTCTTGTTGATTTTCATAACCTATTCCAAGTGAGTCTAATCTATTAGAGTCTTGTGGATATCCATTGATGTTATCGTTTAAATCTCTCTCCTCTTCGTTATCACTTTGGAGTTGCTTTGTGTACACTTCCATCACTTCCTTTGGTGTTCCTATAGCCGTATTCTTCCCATCCTTCAATAGTAACGCTTGATCGCATAGACTTAACACAGCATTTGCGTCATGACTAACAAAAATAAGGGTTCCGTCTTTCCTAAACCTCTCAATAAATCTCATGCATTTTTGCGTGAAAAATGCATCACCTACTGATAACGCTTCGTCCACGATTAAAATATCGGCATCTACATTTGTTATTATTGAAAAAGCTAATCGTACGACCATCCCGCTGGAGTAAGTCTTTGTTGGCTCGTCTATAAAGTCTCCGATTTCCGAGAATTTTACTATCGCGTCAAATCTCTCATCTATTTGTTTTTTACTAAGGCCAAATAAAGTTGCGTTCAGATATATATTTTCTCTTCCTGTAAATTCGGGGTTAAATCCACTTCCAAGCTCGAGTAGTGCTGCAACCTTGCCTTTTACTTGCACACTTCCTTGAGTAGGACTGACAATTCCGCAAATTATCTGAAGCAAAGTGCTTTTACCGCTCCCGTTTTTTCCGATTATTGCTAAAGCAGTACCTTTGCTGACTTCAAATGAAATATCTTCAAGCGCAATAAATTCCTTATAGTACCGTTTATTCTGACCATTGATTATCTGTTTAAGTCTCGCTGCTTTGCTTTTGTACAATTTAAAGCTTTTTCCCACATTGCTCAATCTTACGACTGTATTCTTTTGTGCATTATTATTATTTATCATAGTATATCAGCCAGTGATTTCTGCGATTTTTTTAAGATATTAAAGCACAGCTGGCACCATATAGCCGATACTATAATCTCTATTATCAATTTGTCTATATTTGGTAATTCACCTGCAATGACTACGCTCCTTGTGCTTTCTATTACTGTAGCTAGCGGATTTATTTTTGCTAGCCATTGTAATTTATCTGGTAACAATGAACTTGGATAGAATATTGGGCTTAAAAACATCAGCATGCTCACGGCTGCATTTATTACTTGTGGTGTATCCTTAATAATTACTCCAATCCAACATAGCATCCAGCTCAGTCCTAAACACCCAAAAATCAACGGTAACCACACGACAGGCAGTGCAAACATTGTATTTGATATTCTTCCATCTAGGATTAACTTGCCAACTATTAATATTATGGTGCTCATTGCCCCATGTATCAAAGCGCTTCCTGTTACCATTCCTCCAAGCGTATGTATTGGGAATATTACCTTCTTTACAAAGTTTGGATTACTAGTAATTAGCGTTGGTGCTTTAGTGGCGCATTCTGCGAAAATATTGAATACAATTAGTCCTGCAAATAAGTTCAAGGCAAATGTTATCGGACTGTCTTCCCCCGAGCCTCCTCCCCATTTCGCTCTAAATACTTGCGAGAATACTAGTGTGTAAACACTCAGCATCATTATAGGATTTACGACTGTCCACAAAATTCCTAGTATTGATCCTTTGTACCTTCCATATATATCCCGCAAAATTAATTGTTTCAATATTCTTCTGTTTTTTATCAGATATCCTGCAAAGTTGTAATTCATCCTTGCCCTCTTTCCTTTTCTTCCACATCGCCAAGTAATTCCAATATTTCTCTGTCTCTTAGATTTTGGCTTTCTCCATTCAAATTTCGTGTGGCTTCCTGCCCTTTGTTTGTTGGTTCTAACTGCCTATTTAAATTTGCCATGCCGTTTTCAAGCTCATCTATCCGCTGCATTAGATTTCTTATTATTGAAGCTTCAGCGTCTGGCAGGGCTGAGTGCGCTAACGGGTTGACTCGTGCGCCGCTTTGATGCACTACTCTGCCTGGAATCCCTACAACTGTACAGTCAGCGTCTACATTCTTTACTACTACAGACCCTGCTCCGATTCTTGTGTTCGAGCCGATAGTGATCGCCCCTAATATTTTGGCTCCTGCTCCGACCACAACATTCTCTGCCAGTGTTGGGTGCCGTTTGCCGTGATCCTTACCCGTTCCTCCTAGCGTTACTCCTTGATATAAAAGGCATCTTTCGCCTACTTCTGCAGTTTCCCCTATTACCACTCCCATGCCGTGGTCTATAAATACGCTATGCCCAATGCGAGCCCCCGGGTGAATTTCAATTCCCGTCAGTGATCGTCCAATTTGACTCAGGCACCGTGCCATGAGTTGTAGTGGTAGACGGCTATTCCATAAACGGTGGCTCAACCGATGTAGGAAGATTGCCTGAAAGCCTGGATAGCAACATACTATTTCCATCCAGCCACGGGCAGCAGGATCACGCTCGCGAATGATTGCGAGGTCGGCACGTATGTGATCAAACATTGCAGAGGGTTTCAGCTGTCGTCGTTTTGTGTCTGTAGTCCTATCTCCTTTCGAAGTTGATTAATCGTATCGGCGCTTAGGTAGTTTTCTGCGCAGTGCACCTGTGGCATTCGCATTAATTGGGACCTGTTTTGTCGCAGGCATTGTTCTACAAGGGGCTGGCTTGGCCGATCACACAGCACATGGCTTGAGGCCCTCAGTAGGGCTAGTAGGCGGCTCCCAATATCTGGGGTGGCGGTCATCAGCAGCAATTCGTTGCCGCGCATCGAATGGAGAATTACTTCCGCAGCTCTCAGGATACCGGGGCTAATGCTTACTAGGCCGACACAGCTGCCTGGTCGCAGCTCTTTCAGCATGGCCAACTCGTCCCGAAAATCATTTAGATCTACGGCCACGGCCCTCACACCGTGTTTTTTTGCAAGTTCCTCCATTGGTTGGAGGAAGTATCGGCTCGTCACCACAGTCCCATTGCTGGAATTTTCAAGTACGGTTTCCAGTTCTTCCATGGGCACCACTTCCACCGGTACGTTTACACACGGTTGGAGTTCTTCGGCAATCAGCATCGAGGCGCCGATGTCTTCCCTGGGTGTGCTGACCAGCACCCGAGCGCCGCAGCGGAGGCGCCAGTCGATCTCCCGTGTAAGCAGCTCGCGAGTCTGCTGCAGAGTGCATCCAGCATTGAGTAGGCCGTCTACGCATTTTCGTACTTCACGGTCGAGGTCGGTCACTCCTCGATTGCGGATGTGTGGCGGGGTTTTTATCTCCCGCAATTTTTGTTGATCCCGTACGTAAATTCCAGAGCCGGCCATTGCTTCCACCACGCCATCGGTTTCCAGTTGGCGGTACACCTTGCTGATCGTGTTCCGGTGTAACCCGGTCTGCATCGCCAGCTGGCGGGTGCTCGGTAGTCGATGTCCTGGCGGGTAGTGCCGCGCTGCAATGGCGAAACAAATCTGGTTGTAAAGCTGCGTCGAGGCCGGTATGTCGCTTTCCTGCTGGATATGAAATCGCACGCCGATGGGACAGGTCGGAATGCGGCCACCATACGGACCGATTCGTCTGGTGACAATTGGGTGTGTGTCCTGTGAGCCTGTGACAATTCCCAACTCGCAGCACCTTTGCCGGCTTTGCCTGGCTGATATCGCTGTGTCACTGCGCTGTTGGCGTGCAAAGCCCTCAGACAATGCGAACGAAAATAATACGATAACGTGTTAGTTGCGTGTTTATATCGTTCTTTTCTAGTTTTTGGGGCTTAATGTCTGGGTCCACAGCGTTGTCGATTGCCTGACTGTTCGCGGCCATCCGGCTCAGGCAGGCCCCTTGTTTGACCGCACGGAGACTGATTTGTAGTTGGCTAACAAAGCGTCCGATCTGGCTTAAGGGCAACGCCACAAAAGCTCAACTACTGCCGAAAATGCTCTTGGTGGTGTCGCCCCAGCGCTCAGCTGGTTGCAAGCCCGTTACCCGTGAGTGGCCATTCATCCCGTGGTGTTCTGCTCCGGTAGGCAGGCCGCTTTTTTGGTCTTCACGTTGCCCTGTATTAAGTAGGTCTTCGATTTATCCGCGCAGGTGTCATTTGGACTCGGCCAGGCGAGGGCGAGCCTTCCTTGAATTTGTTGCCTGAGATCAAGGCGCGGCCCACCTGTGTGTTCTGCGCAGCAGACCGTCTGATCCTCGCCAAGGATCGCGAAGCGGTAGTGGATGACCTGAGGAAGGTCGATTCCACTGGGCCGCGCTAGCGCTTTGTGGAGTTTTCCGTTGCCGACCACGGTTTCATGTGCGATGCCCCCAGCAGACTCCATCCCGAGGCCTTAGTCCAGGGCTGGCACCTGCTGCTGGGTGACGAGCGTTTGTTTCAGCCCCGGGGGCTGGTCACTTTGGCAGCAGTGGGTTTTGGCGGTGCCGGGATGGTGCGTACGGCCTTGTTGGCGGCCTGCTCCTTTTCCTCCTTCTTCACCAGCGGCGTTTTGCGAGGGGTGAGGAACATGATCATGTTGCGTCCCTCGCGCTTGGGCGCTTGCTGGATTTCCGCCTTTTCCTCGAGATCCTTGGCCATCCGCCGCAGCAGGGTTTCGGCAAGCGCTGTGTGCTGGATCTCAAGGCCCCGGAAGATCACGGTGCACTTCACCTTGTCGCCCGCCTTGAGGAAGCGCTGGGCCTGACCGATCCGCACGTCGTAGTCGTGCTGATCGATCTTGTAGCGCATCTTGACCTCCTTAACTTCGGTCTGGTGCGACTTCTTCTTGGCCTCTTTGGCTTTCTTTTCCTGCTCGAACTTGAACTTGCCGTAGTCCATGATCCGGCAGACCGGTGGGTCAGCCTTTTCGCTCACCAGCACCAGATCCAGTTCCCGGTCGCTGGCCACATCCAGGGCTTCTTCGCGGCTGATCACGCCCAGCTGAGCGCCGTCTGAGTCGACCACCCGCAACTGGGGGTAGTTGATCCGGTCGTTGATGTTGGGCAGCTCCCGAACCGGGGCACGACGGTCAAAACGGGGACGTGGGGGCATTCAGGCGGTGACGGGGACAGGTGCAGACAACTTCGATGATTACAACGTCTGCATCCTTCACCTTAGATGTTGTTCGATCAACGTCATGGCATCCGTCAGGGTTGGCTGGTCGGATAGCCAATGGGGGTTGTGCTGACGCCGGAACCAGGTGCGTTGGCGTTTGGCGAACTGTCGGGTGCGTTGGCTGGTGATTTGCACTGCATCTGCAGTGTTCAGGCTGCCGCTCATTACCTGCAGCGCTTCGCCGTAGCCGATGGTCTGCAGCAGCGGCAGATCAGCGCCGTAGCGCTCGCTCAGGCGCCGGGTCTCGTCCACCAGCCCATCGCGGTAGAGCTGTTCGGTGCGTTGCTGGATGCGCTGGCGCAGGTTGGCGGGGTTGAGGCCTAGTTCCAGCACCCGCCAGGGCGGAGGCGTGGCTGTGGCTTGACGACTCATTGGTTGCCCGGAGGCGTAGAACACCTCCAGGGCCCGCTGGGTGCGCACGGCATCAGCCGGGGCGATTTTGACGGCAGCCTCGGGGTCGGCAGCCTGCAGCAGGGCGTGGCAGATGCCTTGGCCCAGGGCCGTCAGCTGCTGGCGCAGTTGTGGCTGAGGGGCTACTGCCGGAGGTTGAAGGCCACCGGTGAGAGCTTTGAGGTAGAGGCCGCTGCCGCCCACCAGCAGGGCGACACCCCGCTGCTCCAGTTCACGGGCGATGCAGGGATTGGCTTCCGCCTGGAACTCCTGCAGGGTGATCGGTTGGTCCGGTGGCCGCAGATCCAAAAGGTGGTGCGGCACCCGTGCCTGCTGCTCCGCCGTCGGCTTGGCGGTGCCCAGGTCCATCTCCTGGTAAAGCTGGCGGGAATCCACGTTGATCACCGGTAGATCCAGCCGTTCGGCGATGTCCAGCGCCAGGGCGGTTTTGCCGCTGGCGGTGGGCCCGAGCAGGGTGATCACCAGGGGATGGGAGCTGTTCAAAGGGTGAGGGGGTGCAGCCCGGCTTGGAATGGTCTCTGAGAGGCCTCTGCAAGCCTCTATAGACAGCCGGTGGTAGATTGACATTGTCAGGTCGAGGTTTAGAGCCGTTGCGCCCGCCCATGACCCGGTTTCCTGGCTTGAGACTTTCTGAATGAGCGACGCTTCCAAGGTCCAGAACGCCTACGGCGCTGAGCAGATTCAGGTGCTGGAGGGGCTTGAGCCCGTTCGCAAACGCCCTGGCATGTACATCGGCTCCACTGGGCCGCGGGGTTTGCACCATCTGGTGTACGAAGTTGTTGATAACTCGGTTGACGAAGCCCTAGCTGGCCATTGCGACCGCATTCTTGTGGTGCTCGGTGAAGATGGCTCCGCCGCGGTGAGCGACAACGGCCGCGGCATCCCCACCGACGTGCACCCCCGGACGGGCAAGAGCGCCTTGGAGACGGTGCTCACCGTGCTCCACGCCGGCGGCAAGTTTGGCGCCGGTGGTTACAAGGTGTCCGGCGGCCTGCACGGCGTCGGCGTGTCCGTGGTGAACGCCCTGAGTGAATGGGTGCAGGTGACGGTGCGCCGACAGGGCCAGGTGCATCGCCAGCGTTTTGAGCGCGGTGCTGCGATCGGGGAATTGGCGTCGGAGTCGCAGCCTGCAGCCGAGTCCGGCGAGACCGGCACCACCGTCTGCTTCAAGCCTGACCTTGAAATCTTCACCGGCGGCATCGTTTTCGATTACGCCACCCTTTCGGCCCGACTTCGGGAACTGGCTTACCTCAACGGTGGCGTTCGGATCGTGTTCCGCGATGAGCGGGAGTCGGCCCGGGATGAGGAAGGCAAACCCCATGAGGAGACCTACTTCTACGAAGGCGGCATCAAGGAATACGTCGCCTACATGAACAAGGAGAAGGATGCCCTTCACCCCGAGATCATCTACGTGAATTCGGAGAAGGATGGCGTTCAGGTTGAGGCTGCTCTGCAGTGGTGCTCCGACGCCTATTCCGACAGCATTCTTGGCTTTGCCAACAACATCCGCACCGTGGATGGCGGCACCCACATCGAGGGCCTGAAGACGGTGCTCACCCGCACCCTCAACGCCTTCGCCAAGAAGCTGGGCAAACGCAAGGAATCCGATTCCAACCTGGCGGGGGAGAACATCCGGGAAGGCTTGACGGCGGTGCTCTCGGTGAAGGTGCCGGAACCGGAATTTGAGGGTCAGACCAAGACCAAGCTCGGCAACACCGAGGTGCGCGGCATTGTCGACAACCTGGTGGGTGAAGCCCTCAGCCAGTTCCTCGAGTTCAATCCCTCCGTGATCAGCCTGATCCTGGAGAAGGCGATCCAGGCGTTCAATGCCGCTGAAGCCGCCCGCCGGGCCCGCGAACTGGTGCGGCGCAAGAGCGTGCTGGAGAGCTCAACCCTGCCCGGAAAACTGGCCGACTGCAGCTCCCGCGACCCCGGCGAATCCGAGATTTACATCGTGGAGGGCGACTCCGCTGGTGGCTCCGCCAAGCAGGGTCGCGACCGTCGCTTCCAGGCGATCCTGCCGCTGCGGGGCAAGATCCTCAACATCGAGAAGACCGACGACGCCAAGATCTACAAGAACACGGAGATCCAGGCGCTGATCACGGCCCTGGGCCTGGGCATCAAGGGTGAGGACTTCGACGTGAAGAACCTCCGTTACCATCGGGTCGTGATTATGACCGACGCCGACGTGGACGGCGCCCACATCCGCACCCTGCTGCTCACCTTCTTCTACCGCTACCAGAAGGAGCTGGTGGAGGGCGGTTATATCTACATCGCCTGCCCGCCGCTCTACAAAGTGGAGCGCGGCAAGAACCACACCTATTGCTACAACGAGGGCGATCTTCAGAAGACCCTTGAGGGCTTCGGAGAGAAGGCCAACTACACGATCCAGCGCTTCAAGGGTCTTGGCGAAATGATGCCCAAGCAGCTCTGGGAAACCACCATGGATCCCACCACGCGCACGATGAAGCGGGTGGAGATCGAGGATGCCATCGAGGCCGATCGCATCTTCACGATCCTGATGGGCGACAAGGTGGCGCCCCGCCGGGAATTCATCGAAACCCACAGCGCCGAGCTGGACATGGCAGCCCTCGACATTTGATGGGGGGTGTTTCCATGAACGCCGTGCTGCGGTGGAGTTGGCTGCTGGGGGTGGCTCTGATGGCCCCGGCCGCTTTACCCGCCGGTGGTGCCGACCGGCGTCAACCGCAGCCCCGTCGTCGCGTGGCCTCCGGGCCCTTGCACACCAGTTCCGATCAGCCTCTGCGCCTCAGTCCGCTGGCCGTGGCCCCGCGGCTGAGCACCCTCAAGGCGGGATCCTCTCTGCGGTTACTCCGGCGTTGGTCTTCCGCCGATGGTCAGGACTGGCTGCACGTGCAAACCCTCTCCGGAGAGCAACACCGTGGCTGGCTCCGCGTCTGAGGCTCTGTTGGTTGGGCTCGGGGCCATCCCCGGAGCCTGGTTGCGCTTGAAGGTGGTGAACCACGTGCAGCCGATGGTGCCCAAGAAGCATTGGGGCACCTTCATCTTGAATGTGGTGGCCTGTTTCGCCCTGGGCCTGGTGCTGGCGCTCAATGAAACCTGCACCGCCAGCGCCGGCATCGTGTTGCTGATGGGGGTGGGCTTTTTTGGCAGCCTCAGCACCTTTTCCACCTTCGCTGTGGAGCTGTTGAACGAGTTGCGGGCTGGCCAGACGCTCACTGCTGTGGTGCTGGCGCTGGCCTCGATCGGGGCGGGTTTGCTGGCTTCTGCACTGGGTTACGGACTCGGGACCCATGCCTGAGACCAAGCCGAGCCTCCAACTGGAACTGCAGGAGCTGCTGCTTGTTGGCGTGGGCGCTGTGCCCGGAGCACTGCTGCGCTGGCTGCTAGCCCTGCATCTGAGGGATCAGAATCTGCTGGTGAATGTTCTGGGGGCTGCCCTCTTGGGCTTGCTGGCCGGGCTCCCCACTGCCCCACGGCGACAACTGCTGCTGGGGATTGGCTTCTGCGGCTCGCTCACCACCTTCAGCAGTTGGATGCTGGCGGCTATGAAGTATCTCAGCGCTGGAGATTGGTCCGGGGCCTTGGGCTTGATCGGGCTGACCCTCGGGCTGGGAGTAGGTGCCGCAGCCCTGGGGTTCAGCCTGGGGCGATGGCTCAAGCCGCCAGCGCCGCCTCAATCGCCGACTTGAGGTCTTCAGGGGTGACGCCGCTCTTGAAGCGAGCGATCACGGTGCCGTCCTTGCCCACCAGGAATTTCTCGAAGTTCCACTCCACATCACCGGCGGGATCCATCTGGTTGAGCGTCGTGTAGGGCTCGGTGGTGCTGCCCTTGGCATGCACCTTCTCGAACAGTTCGAAGTCGGCGCCGTAGGTGGTGGAGCAGAAGCTCTTGATCTCGTCCAGGCTGCCGGGCTCCTGGGCGCCGAAGTCGTTGCATGGAAAGCCCAGAACCGCCAGGCCCTTGTCGGCGTAGGCCTCGTTCAGAGCTTGCAGACCCGCGTATTGCTTGGTGAAGCCACAGCGGCTGGCCACGTTCACGATCAGCAGCACCTTTCCGGCGTAGTCGCCCAGGGATTTGCTGCTGCCTTCAGGGGTGGTGATGGAGACGGCACTGACGCTGATCGCCATGGTGAAACGCGGATGGAGCGCAGAGGATAACCGGCTGTAACGGCCATACACTGGGCTCCCGGCCGGAGGGGCATGACGGAGGCATCGGGGCTGAGCAGTGCTGGCGTGAGCGTGGAGCCCGACTTGCTGGCGGAAGCGGTCTCCCAGGAGCTCGCCGCGATGCTCCAGGCGAGCAACTACGACGCCGTGAAACTGCTGCTGGAACCGGTGCAGCCGGTGGACATTGCCGAGGCGATCGGCAGTCTTCCGGCCAACCTGCAGGCGATTGCCTTTCGTCTGCTCAGCAAGGACGAGGCCATCAGCGTTTATGAGTACCTCGACACCGCCACCCAACAGAGCCTGTTGAGCCTGTTGCGCTCCGGCGAAATGCGGGAGGTGATGGAGGAGATGTCGCCGGATGATCGCGCCCGATTGTTTGAGGAGCTGCCCGCCAAGGTGGTGAGGCAGCTCCTCAGTGAGCTCAGCCCTGATGAGCGCAAAGTGACTGCTGAGTTGCTGGGCTACCGCTCCGAGACGGCCGGGCGTCTGATGACTACCGAATACATCGCCTTCAAGGAAAACCAGACGGCGGCGGTGGCGTTGGAGATCGTGCGTCGGCGTGCCCGCGACACCGAGACGATTTATTCCCTCTATGTGACGGATGCCGAGCGACGCCTGACGGGCATCCTGTCGCTGCGAGATCTAGTCACATCAGACCCTCAGGCCCGCATCGGTGATGTGATGACAGAGGAGGTGCTCAGCGTCAGCACTGACACCGATCAGGAGAAGGTGGCGCGCACGATTCAGCGCTACGACTTCCTTGCCGTGCCCGTGGTGGATCTGGAACAGCGTCTCGTGGGCATCGTCACTGTGGATGACGTGATCGATGTGATCGAGCAGGAGGCCACCCGTGATCTTTACGCCGCCGGCGCGGTGCAGGCCGGCGATGACGACGACTACTTCAGCAGCAACCTGTTCACCGTTGCACGGCGCCGCGTGGTGTGGCTTGCGGTGCTGGTGCTCGCCAGCTTTTTCACTTCGGAAGTGATCGCCGCCAATGAAGACGTTCTGCAGCAGGTGGTGTTGCTGGCGGCGTTCATTCCCTTGCTTGGTGGTACCGGCGGCAACGTAGGGGCCCAGAGCTCCACGGTGGTGATCCGTGGTTTGAGCACCCAGAGCATCTCCAGCCTCGGACCTCTGCGGGCGATTGGCCGCGAAGCCATGGCGGGGGCGTTGCTGGGGGTGTTGATGATGCTTCTCGTGGTTCCCTTCGCCTGGTGGCGCGGGGAGAGCGCTTTGGTGGGCCTCTCGGTGGGAATGAGCCTGCTGGCCATCACCACCTTGGCGGCCACGGCTGGTGCAGCGTTCCCACTGCTGTTTGACCGCATGGGTCTGGATCCGGCCCTGATGTCCACCCCCTTCATCACCACCTGCACGGATGTGGCGGGCACGCTGATCTACCTGAAGACGGCGGGGTGGCTGCTGATCCACCTGCCGCAGCTGGTGCAAGCCACAGGTATTTCTACCCAATTCTTCGTTCTGGGCATTTTCTGAGAGTCTGTTCACGTTTCTTAGGAGTACTCTTCACATAACTCAAAGAAGCGCCCCATGGCTCCGGCTGCGACCGCTGCTTCCAAGCCGAAATCCGCTGCGAAGGCTGCTAAGACAGTCACAGCTGACGTTGATCTGGTTCGCTCCTATTTGCGCGACATCGGCCGCGTGCCGCTGCTGACCCACGAGCAGGAGATCACCCTTGGCCGCCAGGTGCAGGAGTTGATGGATCTGGAATCGCTCGAGGCTGAGCTGGAGAGCAAGGCTGGTGAAAAGCCCAGCCGCGATGTGCTGGCCAAGGCTTCAGGGCTTTCCTCGATGCAGCTCAAGCGCAAGTTGCAGCACGGTCGTCGCGCCAAGGAGCGGATGGTGGCCGCCAACCTCCGGTTGGTGGTGAGCGTGGCCAAGAAGTACACCAAGCGGAACATGGAACTCCTGGATCTGATCCAGGAAGGCACCATCGGCCTTGTCCGTGGTGTCGAGAAGTTTGACCCCACCCGCGGTTACAAGTTCTCCACTTACGCCTATTGGTGGATTCGCCAAGGGATCACACGGGCCATTGCGGAGAAGAGCCGCACGATTCGGCTGCCGATCCACATCACCGAGATGCTGAACAAGCTCAAGAAGGGTCAGCGGGAGCTGAGCCAGGAGTTGGGCCGTACTCCCACCGTTACGGAGCTGGCTGAGTTCGTCGAGCTGCCAGAAGATGACGTCAAGGATTTGATGTGCCGAGCCCGTCAGCCGGTGAGCCTTGAGATGAAGGTTGGCGACGGAGACGACACCGAGCTGCTGGAACTGCTCTCCGGTGACGGCGATCTGCCCAGCGATCAGGTGGAGGAGGATTGCTTGAAGGGCGACCTGCGCAGCCTCCTGGGCCAGCTGCCCCACCTGCAGGAGCAGGTGCTGCGGATGCGTTACGGCATGGATGGAGAAGATCCGATGAGCCTCACTGGTATCGGTCGGATTCTGGGCATGAGCCGTGACCGTGTTCGCAACCTGGAGCGGGATGGTCTGGCCGGTCTGCGCCGTGTGAGTGATCAGGTAGAGGCCTACGTCGCCTGTTGAACTGATCTTGTCTTGATCAGCCGTTTCAGCACAGGGTTCACCTGATCCGGTGCTTCGTCATGGGGGCAGTGCCCTGAGTTGGGAATTACAGAAATGGAGCGAACGCAGTTCAGTGTCTGAGCCCAACGCTTGGCCTCCGCGATCGGCTCCCAAGGATCGTGTTCTCCCCAGATCAGATCCACGGGGGTCGACATTTCCGCCATCAATTGAGGGGCGAGATAGTCGTCGAACAGGTTGATGAAACCGCGGAAGGCTTCGGCAGCTCCCGCACGCTGGGTTGGTTGGAACAACAGATTCACGAGGTCGTCGTCGATGTTGGCGCCACTGGGATAGGCCTGCTTCAACACGCTGCGGATCACGCCGGGTCGTGCTGCATTGCGGAAGAGCGCGGTACTGAGCCAGCGCTGGCGCACCATCGTTTTCAGCAGCGGCCTGACCCAGGCCATCCAAGCCGGTTGTGCGGCCAGTTGTTTGTCATCCATCAAACGCTGGGCGCAGTCGATCAGCACCACACCACGGCAGCGCTCGCCTAGCAGTTGTGCTGCTCGCAGGGCGACAACCCCGCCGATCGAGTTGCCCACCAACAGCACGGGCCGTCGCACGACTGCATCGCAGAAGTCAGCCACCTGCTGGCCCCAAAGGTCAAAGCCGTAATCAACGGCATCCGCTGTAACGGGTTCATCCTTCAAGCGGGCGCGGGGTTGATCGCTGCTCCCGAAGCCGAGCAGATCGATGGCGTAGGTGGGCAGCTGTTCGGCCAGCACCGGCTGGTTGAAACGCCAGTGGTTCCTGTTAGCCCCGAAGCCATGGATCAGTAGCACCGCTTCTTCGGCTTCGCTGTTGCCCATCAGGCTCCAGCCAATGGATCGTTCGTTCCAGCTCCAGAGGGGGTTGCTTGGGCTCACGCCTTGGCTTGCTGCGCCGGTGCATCCTGGCGAGTGAACCGCTTGGATGACGTTTGTTGCCCGGGCCCTGTGCCAACGCCAAACGCGAACCCATGGCCGCGTTGAACGGAACCGATGCAGCCGTTCTGTCGGCAGCCTTGCTGGCTTGGTGGGAGTGCCATGGCCGCGGCGGCATCCCCTGGAAGCTGTTGCCCGGTGGTGGGCGCCCAGCGCCGCAGCAGCAGCTCGATCCCTACGGCATCTGGATTGCCGAGGTGATGCTGCAGCAGACCCAGTTGGCCGTGGCACTGCCTTACTGGACGCGTTGGATGGCGGCGTTCCCCACCATCGAGGCCCTGGCCGCGGCGTCTCTGGATGAGGTGCGGCTGCAGTGGCAGGGCCTCGGCTATTACTCCCGCGCCCGCCGGTTGCATGAGGCGGCCCAGCGGTTGGTGGGCCAACCGTGGCCCCGCAGCTTGGAGGCGTGGATGGGGTTGCCGGGCATCGGTCGCACCACCGCCGGCAGCATCCTTTCCAGTGCCTTCAATGCACCGTTGCCGATCCTGGATGGCAACGTCAAGCGGGTGCTGGCGCGATTGACGGCCCATCCGCGCCCTCCGGCTCGCGACTACGCCTTGTTCTGGAGCTGGAGCGAGGCCCTACTCGATCCGCTGCGGCCTCGTGACACCAACCAGGCCTTGATGGATCTGGGGGCCACGCTTTGCACCCCCCGCCAGCCTGACTGCCACCGCTGCCCCTGGCAGCTGCACTGCGCTTCTTACGCTGCCGGCGACCCCTGCTGCTGGCCCGTGACCGACGCTCCCAAGCCCTTGCCCTTCCAGGTGATTGGTGTGGGCGTCGTGCTCAATGCGGAAGGAGATGTGTTGATCGACCAGCGCCTGGAGGAAGGCCTGCTGGGGGGGATGTGGGAGTTCCCCGGTGGCAAGCAGGAGCCGGGTGAAACCATCGAAACCTGCATAGCCCGTGAGTTGAAGGAGGAGCTCGGCATTGCGGTGACGGTCGGCCCTGAGCTGATCACCATTGATCACGCGTATAGCCACAAGAAGCTGCGCTTCGTGGTGCATCTCTGCGACTGGGTGTCGGGACAGCCGCAGCCCCTTGCCAGTCAGCAGGTGCGTTGGGTGCGCCCAGATGACCTGGGGAATTACGCCTTTCCGGCCGCCAATGCTCGGATCATTGAGGCGTTGCTTGGCAGCTTGAAAAGCTCTGCCCACCCTTAGGGAAGGTTCTGATGCTGTGGGATGGCGCTTGGTTCCGTTGTCGCCTGTCTCGGCGAAGCTCTGATCGACCGTCTTGGGCCGCCTGGAGGTGATCCGGCGGTGGATCGGCCGGTGGACGACCGTCTGGGAGGCGCGCCAGCGAATGTGGCCTGTGGATTGGCTCGCTTGGGGACCCCTGTGGTCTTTGTCGGTCGCTTGGGGCAGGACGCCATTGGCGAGGCTTTTACCAGGTTGTTCGCTGAGCGTGGTGTCGGTACCACGCTGCTTCAGCGGGATGCCGAGCGTCCCAGTCGCATCGTGCTGGTTCGTCGTTCGATGGAGGGTGAACGGCAGTTTCAGGGTTTTGCCGGGGATCAAGGGGCTGGTTTCGCAGATCAGGCCCTGGAGTCGTTTGTACTGCCCGAGGCCCAATGGTTGTTGATCGGCACCCTCCTGCTGGCGGCACCAACGTCGGCATCGGCTTTGTTGTCAGCCGTGCGTCAGGCCCGGAACCAGGGAATGGCGATTGCTCTCGATGTCAATTGGCGCCCCACGTTCTGGGATGCCACCGCTGATCCCGAGGCCGGACCGTCTGCAGCGGCGAAGGCTGCGATTCAACCGCTGCTGCGCCAGGCGGCTCTGATCAAGTTGGCGACAGAGGAAGCCCTCTGGTTTTTCAACAGCGACGATCCCGCCGCGATCCAGCGGGCCTTGCCCCAGCGGCCGGATGTGGTGGTGACTAATGGGGCGGCCCCGGTGCGCTGGCAATTGGGAGCCGACTCTGGTCAGCAGGCCGCCTTTCAGCTCCCCAGCGTCGTCGACACCACAGGTGCTGGCGATGCCTTCACGGCCGGGTTGCTGCACCGCTGGGCTGCCGCGTCTCAGGAGCGCATTCGCTTTGCGGCTGCCTGCGGGGCCATGGTCTGCGGCGGGGCCGGTGGTATCGATCCCCAGCCCACGCAGGCTCAGGTGGAGGCGTTCCTGGGGGGGGTGAGCTGAGCCAGTCGGCCCTCGTCCTGGTGACGCAGCTCGAGTCGCCAGGCCTCGGCCAGATCGATCCCCAGCCGTTCCGGCCACTCCACGGCCATCAACGCCCCGGTGGCGCGGGCTTCCTCCTCCTCCTGAAGAAACAGTTCATCGGCGGAGGCCGGTTGCTCCAAGCGATAGAGATCAAGATGCACCAGCTGCGGTTCCCCCTGGGGGTAGTGCTGCGCCAGGGCAAAGGTGGGGCTGGTGATCGCTTCGCTGATCCCGAGACCTTCTGCCAGGCCCTGCACCAACGATGTCTTGCCGGCCCCCAGGGGGCCGCTCAACAGCAGGATTGCGCCCTTCGGAAGCTCGCGCGCCAGCAATCGGCCCAGGGCTCGAGTCGTCTCAAGGGTCTCAAGGGACCAGACATGCCTTGTAGAGTTCAGATCTAGCGAGCCCGAAGCCTCGGCGTCTCTGCAGAGATTCAACTCCACGATTGCTTTAGGGAGCATTAGATCCATGGTGGCAGCGCCCACGTCCCCTGCTGAGCTGAAGCTCGGCGTTGATTGCGTCATCGCCGATATCAACCAGGCCGATTTCGGCCGCAAGGAACTCGACATTGCCGAGACCGAGATGCCCGGTCTGATGGCGCTGCGCGAGAAGTACGGCAGCGAGAAGCCCCTCAAGGGTGCTCGCATCGCCGGCTCCCTGCACATGACAATTCAGACCGCGGTTCTGATCGAGACCCTGGTGGAGCTCGGGGCCGAAGTGCGCTGGGCCTCCTGCAACATCTTCTCCACCCAGGACCATGCCGCTGCGGCCATCGCCGCACAGAGCATTCCGGTCTTCGCCGTCAAAGGTGAGACCCTGGAGGAGTACTGGGATTACACCCACCGCATTCTCGAGTGGGGTGATGGCGGGTCCCCCAACATGATCCTGGATGACGGTGGCGATGCCACTGGTCTGGTGATGCTTGGCAGTAAGGCCGAGCAGGACATAACGGTTCTGGATAATCCCGGCAACGAAGAGGAGACCTTCCTCTTCGCCTCGATCAAGAAGAAGCTGGCCCAGGACCCCAGCTTCTACTCCCGTACCAAGGCCCAGATCCAGGGCGTGACCGAGGAGACCACCACGGGTGTGGCGCGTCTCTACAAGATGCAGAAGAGCGGTGAGCTGCCCTTCCCAGCCATCAACGTCAACGACTCCGTCACCAAGAGCAAGTTCGACAACCTCTACGGTTGTCGCGAGTCGCTGGTGGACAGCATCAAGCGCGCCACCGACGTGATGGTGGCGGGCAAGCAGGCCCTGGTGATCGGCTACGGCGATGTGGGCAAGGGATCGGCCCAGTCCCTGCGTGGTCTCGGTGCCACCGTCTGCATTGCAGAAGTAGATCCGATCTGCGCCCTGCAGGCCGCCATGGAGGGCTACCGCGTCGTCCGTCTCGAGGACGTGGTCGAAGACATGGACATCTTCGTCACCGCCACCGGCAACTACCAGGTGATCCGCAACGAGCACCTGGTGAAGATGAAGGACGAAGCCATCGTCTGCAACATCGGTCACTTCGATAATGAGATCGATGTCGCCTCCCTCAAGGAGTACGAGTGGGAGAACATCAAGCCGCAGGTGGACCACATCACCCTGCCAAGCGGCAACAAAATCATCCTGTTGGCGGAAGGCCGCCTGGTGAACCTGGGCTGCGCCACCGGCCACCCCAGCTTTGTGATGAGCAACTCCTTCACCAACCAGGTGTTGGCACAGATCGAGCTGTTCACCAAGGGTGATGAGTACGCCAAGGAGGTGTACGTGCTGCCCAAGCATCTCGATGAGATGGTGGCTCGCCTTCACCTCGGTCGCATTGGCGCCAAGCTCACCGAGCTCAGCAAGGATCAGGCCGAATACATCAATGTGCCTGTGGAAGGCCCCTACAAGCCCGATCACTACCGCTACTGATCACGATCCAGCGGATCGGAATCCGATCTTCACGGCCCCATGGAAGACTTGCGCGATCGAGCGCAGTCTCCATGGGGCTCTCTGATCTGATCACACAACTGCCGGAGCTGATCGGCCAGGCAGTGGAGGCGAATCAGTGGCTGGGGTACACCGCGATCTTCGCGGCGATGTTTCTTGAGAATCTGTTCCCGCCGATTCCGTCAGAGCTGATCATGCCCCTCGGGGGCTTTTATGTGCAGCAGGGTCAGCTGGATCTGGTGCCCGTGGTGTTGGCCGGTTTGCTGGGCACGGTGCTCGGTGCCCTGCCCTGGTACGGGATCGGACGGTTGATCAACGAGGAACGGATCGAAGCCTGGTTGCAACGCCACGGTCGCTGGATTGGCATCAGTGCCGATGAGTTGGCCCGCAGCCGCCGCTGGTTCAGCCGCTATGGCACCGCCCTGGTGTTCTGGGGGCGTCTGGTTCCTGGAATTCGCACGCTGATCTCAGTGCCTGCGGGCATTGAAATGATGCCGATGGCGCCGTTTCTGGTCTGGACCACCGCCGGCAGCCTGATCTGGACGGCCCTGCTCACCATGGCCGGCATGGTTCTCGGAGAGGGATATAGCAACGTTGAGCTCTGGATTGACCCTGTCTCCAAGGCCGTCAAGGTGTTGCTGGTGGTGTCTCTGCTGGCGGGCGCGATCTGGCTGGGTCTGCGCATCTGGCGCCGGCGTCAGTCGTCCGACTGAGCACCGGCCCGAGGGGTTCCCTGGGGAGGAGGCTCAGAAGGGGATGTCCTCATCGGAGGCCTGGCCGCCAAAGGTGCCGGCGGCCTCCTGGTTGTCCCGTTTGGATCCCAGCAGTTCGAGTCGATCCACACGAACCACGGGCTTGCTGCGCTCTTCGCCGCTGGCACGGTCGGTCCAGCGATCCAGCTTGAAGCTGCCGATGATGCCCAGCAAGGAGCCCTTCTTTACGTAATCCGCAGCAACCTGGGCCTGCTTGCCCCAGATCTCGAGGTTGAACCAGTCGGGTTCATCGTCGCGGCTGCGACGGTTCACCGCCATGGTGAGGTTGGCCACCATGCTGCCGGACTCGAAGTAACGCACTTCGGGATCGCGGCCGGCACGGCCGACGAGGGTGACGGAATTAACGCCCATAGACAATCTTCTCCTGAATTTGGATTCATGATGGGGCACCGGTTGGGTGACTGCTTTTAAGGAGTTCCACCCAAGCCGCTGGGTGTAACAGGCAACCGCTGTGAACGCCCCTATGATCCGGCCGTCTTGACTGCGGTGTCTGTGTTCTTTCGTCGTTTCCAGCTGTCGCGCGACATCGGCATCGACCTGGGCACCGCTAACACCCTGATCTACGTTTCCGGCCGGGGCATCGTGCTGCAGGAGCCCTCCGTGGTGGCTCTTGATCTCGAGCGTGGCACCACCATGGCAGTGGGTGATGAAGCCAAGTTGATGCTCGGCCGCACCCCTGGAAACATCCGGGCAGTCCGCCCTTTGCGCGATGGGGTGATCGCCGATTTTGATGCTGCTGAGCAAATGCTCAAAACCTTCATCACCAAAGGCAATGAGGGCCGCGGCATCATGGCCCCTCGACTCGTGGTCGGCATCCCTAGTGGTGTGACCGGTGTGGAGCGTCGCGCCGTCCGCGAAGCCGGCATGGCTGGGGCGCGTGAAGTGCATCTGATTGATGAGCCGGTGGCAGCCGCCATCGGTGCGGGCCTTCCGGTCACTGAGCCCGTTGGGACGATGATTGTCGACATCGGTGGCGGCACCACCGAGGTGGCGGTACTGAGCCTCGGTGGAACGGTGCTGAGTGAATCCGTCCGCGTAGCCGGCGATGAGATCAGCGATTCCATCAGTGTTTACCTGAAAAAGGTTCACAACATGGTGGTGGGCGAGCGCACGGCCGAGGAGATCAAGATCCGCATCGGCTCCGCCTTCCCGGACGACGAGTTCGATCAGCAGTCCATGGATGTGCGGGGTCTGCACCTGCTCTCCGGTTTGCCGCGCACCATCAATCTCAAGGCCGGTGATCTGCGGGAAGCAATTGCGGAGCCTCTTAACGTGATTGTTGAAGCGGTGAAACGCACCCTGGAGCGCACACCCCCTGAGCTGGCGGCAGACATCGTGGATCGCGGCATCATGCTTGCGGGAGGTGGTGCGTTAGTCCGAGGCATCAGTGACCTGATCAGCCACGAGACCGGCATCTTTGTGCACATCGCCGAAGACCCCCTGCTCTGCGTGGTGAACGGTTGCGGCCAGGTTCTGGAGGACTGGAAACGCCTGCAGCGGGTGGTGGATACCCCGGAATTCGTCCGAACCGCGGCAGGCGTCTGAAGCGATGGCCCCGACGCTCCGTCCCGGCAAGAGCCGCTGGCGCGGATTGGGGCAACTCACCCCCTGGCTGCTGCTTGTGGGCGGGCTTCTGATGGTGCGTCTGAGCAAGGGCGCTGGTTTCACCGATGCCTATGCGCTGCTCAGCCGTCCTTTCTGGCCTGGTTCTGCCCAGCGGGAATGGGTCATGGCTGCAACGGATTTGGAGGAGCGGTCTCGCCTGCAGCTGCTGGAAGACGACAACCGTCGCTTGCGCGCTTTGTTGGAGTTGCAGCAACGAGGATCAGCTCAAGGCAAGGTATCGGCTGCCGTGATCTCCCGCTCTTCGCGGGGGTGGTGGCAGCAATTGCAACTGGGCAAGGGCTCGCTGCAGGGCATCGGTAGGAGCGATGCGGTTCTTGGCCCTGGCGGTTTGGTGGGCCGCATCGACAGTGTTACTCCCGCCACGGCGCGGGTGAAGTTGCTTACCGCTCCGGGCCATGAGATCGGCGTCTGGCTGCCCCGCAGCCGCCGCCACGGATTGCTGGTCGGCCGCGGCAGCAGCCGGCTTTCGCTTCGTTTCATCGACAAGGACCCCGACGTGCGTCCGGGGGATCTGGTGGCTACGTCCCCGGCCAGCACCTTGTTGCCCCCCAACGTGCCGGTGGGGGTGATCCAGTCGGTAGATGAACAGGCTGTTCCTGCACCTGTAGCGGTGGTGCAGTTGATCGCAGCACCGGAGGCGATCGACTGGGTGCAGGTGCAAACCCGTTGAGATGAACTACTGAAATGACGCGTCTGCACCGACAACCGATATGTGTGGCCTCGGCATTGATGGTGCCGTTTCTGGCCTTGGCGTCGCCGCCTTGGTTGGCCATCGATGGGGTTGGTCCCGCCTGGGCTGTGCTCTGGCTGTTGCCCTGGGCTCTCGTGGATGGTCCGGTGTCGGGGGCGTTGTCGGGTGTGGCTTTGGGGCTGGTGCTGGATGGTCTCAATCTCGGCGGTGTCAGTCAGGTGCCCGCGCTGCTGCTGCTGGGCTGGTGGTGGGGACGGCTGGGGCGGCGTGCAGCACCTATCCAACGCAGCCTGAATCTGGGCTTGTTGGCCTGGCTCGGGTCCGTGGGTCTTGGTTTGTCGTTGATCCTTCAGCTCTGGTGGCGTCAAGGCGGAGTGTTGGATCCCCTCACCCAGAGCTGGGGCCTGCAGACCCTTTGGTGCCAGGCCCTGGTGACGGGTTTGCTGGCGCCGGTGTTGGTGTCGTTGCAGTTGCTGCTCTGGCGAAGGAGGGTTCCCTCATGAGGCTGACGCGTCGGGATCTGCTGCTGGGGGCAGCGGCGATGGGGTTGGCGGCCTGCGGCCTGAGGACTCCACAGATCAGGGCTCTGGAGTTGTGGACCCTGCAATTGGCTCCCAAGTTCAACCCGTATTTTGCGGATGTTCTGGGGGCCTGGAGCCGCCTCCATCCCGATGAACCTGTGCGCTGGACGGATCTGCCCTGGGGGTCCGTGGAACGCAAGTTGCTGGCGGCGGTGTTTGCGCGCACGGCCCCGGATGTGGTGAATCTCAATCCGCCCTTCGCGGCCAATCTGGCCAGCAAGGGAGGGCTAGCGGACTTAACCCCGCTGCTGCCTGCTGATGCCGCTGGCCGCTATCTGCCCTCGGTGTGGCAGGCCTGCAGCGATCCCGATGCCGGGCAGATCGCTCTGCCTTGGTATCTCACGGTCCGATTGAGTCTGGTGAACCGCGCACTGTTGGATCAAGCCGGTATTGCAGCTCCGCCTAGCCGCTGGGATCAGGTGCCGGCCTTCGCTCGTCGCATCCGCGAGCGCACGGGCCGTTACGGCCTGTTTCTTACCACTGTTCCGGACGACTCGGCTGAACTCCTGGAAACCCTGGTGCAGATGGGGGTGACCCTGCTGGATTCCCAACGCAGGGCCGCCTTCAACAGCCCTGCGGGGCTCCGGGCCTTCCGTTTCTGGAGTGATCTCTACCGGGAGGGGCTGTTGCCTCGGGAGGTGGTGAGTCAGGGGCAACGCCGGGCGATCGAGTTGTTCCAGAGCGGTGATCTGGCCCTGGCGGCCACGGGGGCGGAATTCCTGCGCAGCATTCAGACCAATGCGCCGGGGGTGGCCGCGGTGACGGAGCCCCATCCCCCGGTGACCGGTGCAGATGGCGCAGCCAATGTGGCTTTGATGACGTTGGCGGTGCCGCGTCAGAGCCAGCGCGCCCGGGAGGCCGTGGATCTTGCGCTGTTCCTGACCAATGCCGAGCATCAGGCGCGCTTCGCGGCTGAGGCACGGGTTCTGCCGTCGTCGTTGGAGGCCCTGGCCCGAGTGCGTGTTGAATTGGCGCAGCGGGTTCCTGCCACAGCCGCTGAACGTCAGATTCGCCAGGCCCGTTTGTTGTCGGCCAGCACGTTGGATCGAGCCCGGGTGTTGGTGCCGGCGTTGCCGGGGATCAAACGCCTCCAGAAGATCCTTTATACCCAGATGCAGCGGGCGATGTTGGCCCAGATCAGCCCTGAGCAGGCCTTAACAGCTGCGGCGTCGGAATGGAACCGTTACGCCCGTTCGCGGTGGCCTGAGGTTGTCGGCAATTCTTAAAACAATCGGTAAACCGGCTGCGCGCCAGGGTGTTTGCGTCGGTGTTTAGGCCCTGACCAGTAAGGTTGCAGCTCGTTAAGGGTTTGATTCGGATGACGGGCGACCTGCCCTCACAACCCAAAGCGGCCATTCTTGTCGTTGATGACGAGGCTGCAGTCCGTCGTGTCCTGGTGATGCGCCTGCAGCTGTCGGGCTACCGCGTCATATGTGCTGAGGACGGTGAACAGGCCCTTGAAATGTTCCACAACGAGTCCCCCGATCTGGTGGTGCTCGATGTGATGCTGCCCAAGTTGGACGGCTTTGCAGTGTGCCGCCGCCTGCGGGCCGAATCTTGCGTGCCAATCATCTTCCTCTCTGCCGTTGAAGCCATTTCCGAGCGGGTGGCCGGTCTGGATCTTGGCGCTGATGACTATCTTCCTAAACCCTTCAGCCCCAAGGAACTCGAAGCCCGCATCGCCACGATTCTGCGCCGGGTGGGCCGGGGCAATGCAGTGGTTGAAAGCCGTGAATTGCCCACGGGGCAAGGCGTTTTGCGGCTCGGCGATTTGGTGGTGGACACCAACCGACGCCAGGTGACCCGTGGATCGGAGCGCATCAATCTCACTTACACGGAATTCAGCCTGTTGGAGTTGCTGTTTCGTGATCCCGGCCATGTCGTGCCCCGGGCCGAAATTTTGGAGCAGCTCTGGGGGTATCCCCCCCGTCGAGCCGCTGACCTACGCGTGGTGGATGTCTACGTGGCGCGCTTGCGCGGAAAGCTCGAGCCGGATCCCCGTAACCCTGAGCTGATCCTTACTGTGCGGGGCATTGGCTACGCCTCCCAGCGCATGGGCGAGGCATCTGCTGCCGGTTGATCAACCCGCGGCCGGGCAGGATGGCGCCCGACTGACCTGCTGCTGTGTCTGAGCTGCGCGACACCCGTCTGGAAAAGGCCAAGACGTTGGAAGAGCTGGGGCAGGGCCCCTATGCCCTCACCTTCTGCCCAAGCCATCGCATGGCCGGTCTGCAGGAGACCCATGCCGATCTGCCCAAGGGGGAAGAGCGGGATGTCAGCGTTTCCGTGGCGGGACGGGTGATGACCCGCCGGGTGATGGGAAAGCTGGCCTTTTTCACCCTGGCTGATGAGACGGGCTCCATCCAGCTGTTCCTGGAGAAGGCGGGTCTGGAAGCCCAGCAGGCGGGCTGGTTCAAACAGATCACCTCACTGGTGGACAGCGGCGACTGGCTCGGGGTGAGCGGCACCCTGCGTCGTACCGACCGTGGCGAGCTGTCGGTGAAAGTGAGCGACTGGCGCATGCTCACCAAGGCGCTGCAGCCCCTTCCCGACAAGTGGCATGGTCTGGCCGACGTTGAGAAGCGCTACCGCCAGCGGTATCTGGATCTGGTGGTCTCCCCCGACAGCCGTGAGACCTTCCGTCGCCGGGCCCGCCTAGTGAGCGGCATTCGCCGCTGGCTCGATCAGCGTGATTTTCTCGAGATCGAGACCCCCGTGCTGCAGAGCGAACCCGGTGGCGCTGACGCGCGGCCGTTCGAGACCCACCACAACGCTCTCGACCTGCCCCTCACCCTCCGGATTGCCACCGAGTTGCACCTGAAGCGCCTGGTGGTGGGTGGCTTTGAGCGGGTCTATGAGCTGGGCCGGATCTTCCGCAATGAAGGGGTCAGCACGCGCCATAACCCCGAGTTCACCTCGGTGGAGATCTATCAGGCCTACAGCGATTACATCGGGATGATGGAGCTCACTGAACAGATGGTCAGCGCGGTGTGCCAGGAGGTCTGCGGCACGACCACCATCACCTATCAGGGCACCGAGATCGATCTGGCACCGCCGTGGCGGCGCGCCACGATGCATGAGCTCGTGCAGGACGCGACGGGGCTTGATTTCAACAGCTTCAGCAGCCGGGAGGCGGCGGCTGCGGCGATGACCGCCAAGGGCCTTCATGTGCCTGAGCTGGCCGACTCGGTGGGCCGTCTGCTCAATGAGGCCTTTGAGCAAGCGGTGGAAACGACCTTGATTCAGCCCACCTTCGTCACCGATTACCCGGTGGAGATTTCGCCCCTGGCTCGGCCCCATCGCAGCAAGCCCGGCTTGGTGGAACGGTTTGAGTTGTTCATCGTCGGCCGCGAGCACGCCAATGCCTTCAGTGAGCTCACCGATCCCGTGGATCAACGCCAGCGCCTGGAGGCCCAGCAGGCGCGCAAGGCGGCGGGTGATTTGGAGGCCCAGGGGTTGGACGAGGATTTCGTCACGGCCCTCGAGGTGGGCATGCCCCCCACCGGAGGTTTGGGGATCGGCATCGACCGGCTGGTGATGCTGCTCACCGACAGCCCTTCGATTCGGGACGTGATTGCCTTCCCGCTGTTGCGGCCGGAGTCCCGCAAGGGAGAACCACCCTCAGTGGAATAATGGGAGGAGTGGCATGGTCCTATCCCCATGAGTGGAGAACGCGTCGGGTTTCGCTTCAAGCACGCTGATGCCGTGGTCAAGCGGAATCCCCAGGGCCGTTCCCGCCGGGGATGGGTGATGGAGCCGGTGGAACAGACCACCAGCCGTGGCACCAAAATGCCCGCTTACCGCATCCGCTGGCGCGACAGTGAGCGCCCGGAAATTGTGCTTCAGCACATGCTGATTGCCGATCCGGATCCCACCCCTCCGCCCGAGGGTGTCAGCCTGGAGCCTCCTGCACCCAAGGCCTGATCTAACTCAGCCCAGCGTCGCGGCGCATCTGTTCAAGCTCCTGTTCCGCTTCAAACAACGCCCAGTCCTTTTCCAGTGTTGAGGGGCTGGGCGTTTGCTTTTGCTGGTGAAGCTCCTGCAACTGTCGCTCCACCTCGTTGAAGCGGCGTCCCAGATCCTCCAGGTCGGCCCAGAGGGCGCGGCCCTGTTTCATCAGGCTGGTGAGATGTAGTTCGGCTCGCCCGGCTAGATCCGCTGCGCCGGCTGCCTTGGCACGCTCCACCCGGCTGCGCCAGGCCCGTACGTCCTCGGCCAGCCTCAGCAGCTGCTGGCGTTGCTGTTTCGCTTCGCCTTGCAGTTGTTGGCGTTGTCGTTGCAGAGCTGTCGCCCGATCCTTCAGGTGCTGTTCGCTGAACAGGTGGTCTTGAACGGGGTTGTTGCGCAGAAAGGCAGAGAGTCGGGCGTCCAGCTCCCGCTCCAACTGCTCCAGCCAGCTGCTCATGCCTCGCCCGGGGTGGTGATCAACGGTTTTTCGATCTCTTTCTCCAGGGGCTCGATCGCGGCTGTTTTGGAGTTGAGGATCATCTGGGTGAGTTGCGCTGCTTTCACTTCTCCCACTTCACCTTCCAGTTCTCCCAGGCGATCGAAGGCTGCCATGTACACCGCCTCAAGGTCTTGGATGAGCTGTTCACGCTGCTGTTTGATCGCCTGACGTCGTTCGTCTGATTTCATGCCGCCTGAGCTCCTGGGCTCCGTCTGTGGGATAAGTCTGTGGGCTCAGTTTGCCGGCAAAAGCAGATGCAGAGCGATCTGCTGGTGTGGATCGGTCCAGCTGTGTTGGATCCGCCAGCCGGCCTGGGCCGCGAGAGCGGTCGCCGCGGCCGCCGAGTATTTGACGCTGTGTTCGGTGATCCAGGCGTCGCCCTGGCGAAAGAACCAGGTCTCACCGCCCAGGTGCACGGTCTGATCCTGTCGGCTCACCAGCGCCA
Source organism: Synechococcus sp. WH 8109 (assembly GCF_000161795.2). Taxonomy (NCBI): domain Bacteria; kingdom Bacillati; phylum Cyanobacteriota; class Cyanophyceae; order Synechococcales; family Synechococcaceae; genus Synechococcus; species Synechococcus sp. WH 8109. The sequence goes on from NZ_CP006882.1 coordinate 127,881, forward strand.
TTTCGATGCGCTGCTGCTGTGCCTCCCAGCGGGCCCGGTAGCGGAACCGCTTGGGATTGGCATCGCCCTGGAGGTCCCGGTTGAGCCGCAGCAGCAGGTTGCGGGCGAAGGCTGCGGACACGCCGGCGGCATCGTTGTAGGCGGCTTCCATCAGGGCCGGCTCGCGGGGTTGATCCAGCCCCAGCAGCAGCGGCCCTCCAGCCAGCAGCTGCCGGGCGTTGCGCAGGAAGTCCACAGCCTCTTCCGGGGTGAAGTTACCCAAGGAGCTGCCAGGAAAGAAGCCGATGCGTCGTTGGCCGTCTATGGCTGGATGCTGCGGCAGCTGCTCCAAGCGGGTGTGGTCACAGCAGATGCCGACCATGGCGGTGTTGGGGTGTCGGGCTGCGAGGCCGGAGAGGGCTTCCTTCAGGGCGCTGAGGCTGATGTCCAAGGCGGCGAAGACGCTGCTGCCCAGAGCTGTGAGCAGCGGATCCACCTTGCGGGCGTTGCCGATGCCGAATTCCACCACCAGCCCAGGGCCCGTGGCGGCGGCGATGGCGGGTGCGTTGTCTTCCAACAGGGCGATTTCCCGTTGGGTGAGGGTGTATTCCGGCTGCCGGCAGATCTCGGCGAACAGACGTGATCCTTCGGCGTCGTAGAGCAACCAGGCCGGCAGTTGGCAAGGGTTGCGCTGCAATCCGTCTCGAACCAGGCGCTGCAGATCCGCTTGGGGTGGGTGGAGGTTGAGCAGGCTGATGCTCATCGAGCCAGACGGATGCCGGCCGCCATCCAGCGGTTCGCTGGCGGGAAAAAATTGCGGTAATTGTCGCGTTCGTGGCCCGGGGGCGTGAGCCAGCTGCTGCCCCGTAGCACCATTTGGGAGCTCATGAATTTGCCGTTGTATTCGCCGATGGCACCCTCCACCGGGCGAAAGCCGGGATAGGGTCTGTAGGAACTGGCGGTCCACTGCCACAGCGCCCGGTGGGCGTGCTGCATGGCGGCGCCATGCAGGCCAAGGGCGTGTTCCCATTCCGCTTCGGTGGGGAGCCGGGCACCGCTCCAGCGCGCATAGGCATCCGCTTCGAACCAGCTCAGATGCCGCACAGGTGCCTGGGGGTCTCGGCAGCGGCGGCCCGCCAGGGTGAATTCATGGTTGTTCTCCCGCCAGTAGCGCGGCGCCTGCCACTGGTGCTGTTGCACCAAGGCCCAGCCTTCACTCATCCATAGCTCGGGACGTTGATAGCCCCCATCGGCGATGAAGCCGGCGTAGCCGGCGTTGCTCACCAGGGTGTTGCTCAGCTCAAACGGCTCCAGCCACACCCGGTGCCGCGGCGTCTCGTTGTCGAAGTGGAATCCCTCGCTCTGATGGCCGATCTCCGTCAACCCGCCGGGGCAGGCCAGCCACTGCTCCTCCTCCAGGGTCAGGGTCAGCTCATCTTCAAGGTTGTAGACGGGTTCCAACGGCTGACGGTTGAAGCCATCCAAGAGGTCCATCAGCAGCAGTTCCTGGTGCTGTTGCTCGTGCTGCAGGCCGAGCTGCACCAAGGCCTCAACCCCTTCAGGCGGGTCCTGCAGCAGTGCTTCTAGACCGGCATCCACCCGTTGACGCCAGGCCAGCACCGCGCCGATGGCCGGACGGCTGAGCAGGCCCCGCTGCGGTCGGGGGTGACGCGCTCCGACGGAGTCGTAATAGGAGTTGAACTGATAGCTCCAGAGCGGGTCGCAGGCCTGATGTTCCGCTGCATAGGGCTGCAGCACGAAGGTTTCAAAGAACCAGTTGGTGTGGCCCAGATGCCATTTGGGAGGGCTGGCATCGGCCATCCCCTGGAGCATCAGGTCTTCCGGTTCCAGAGGCGCGATCATTGCTTCGCTGCGGCGCCGCACCGCCAGCAGAGTGTCCAGCAGCACGGGCTCGATCCATCCTTCGCGGACCCTAGGGGGTGCGGCAAACCATCGGTACCATCAGCCCATCGATGCGGCTGAATCCCTTGAGCGGTTCCGGCACGGTGCTGGTGGAGCGATATCGCCTGGAGGAACGCCTGAGTGGACCCGATCCGCTGCGTGGTTCTTTGTGGCGTGCGGTGGATGTGATGGCGGGTGATCTGCCGGTGGCCATTCGCCAACTGGAGACATCGGAATCCCAGGAGCGGTTGCAAGGGGTTTGGCCACACATGCAGATGCTGTCGCATCCCCAGTCGCCCCGCTGCGGTGAGCTGGTGGAACTGGATGGGGCGTTGTGGCTTGTGCGTGATTGGCAGGACGGCATCTCCTACGACCTGCTGCTGCATCAAAGGCGGTTCAGTGCGGATGAGGTTCTTCTGTTGCTGCGCCAGTTGCTGCCGGTGCTTGCGGTGTGGCATGGCCGCGGGCTGGTGCACGGTGATCTGAATGCCCGCCATCTGCTGCGCCGAAACAGCGATGGCTTACCGGTGTTGCTGGAGGGTGGCGGGGTGCAGCGGCAGGGCACTACCCCTTTGGATGCTCCCTGGCGCGATCTGCACGATCTTGGGCTCACCGCCCTGGTGTTGCTTGGTGGGCCGGCGAGCGAGGACGGATGCTGGCCAGAGGGCCTGGAGCTCGAGGCGGGATTTCGTCAGGTGCTGGAGCGCCTGCTCTCTGAGGCACCGGAGCGCCGTTTTGCTGAGGTTGCTGAGGTGCTGCAGGTCCTGGAGTCGGTGGGTTTGCCCGCATCCGAACCGGAGATCGTCGTCTCAGCACGAAGCAGTCGGGTCTTGGCTCGCGAGCAGGGAGCGGAGGGTCGTCTCTGGCCCGTGGTGGTTGTGCTGGGTCTATCGGCGTTGGTGGGTTCTGCCATCGGCTGGCTGCTGCTCTCGCGCAGCTCACCTGTAGACATTGCATCTGACCTTGCGGGCCACAAACCTGCCGTCAGCTTGGCGCCGGCGGCGCTGGATCACCGCCAGCAGCTGTTCAGCCGTTTGCGGGCACTTCAGGTGAATCGCGGCTGGTTTCTCCAGCTTGTGGATGCCAGCCAGCCCAGCGCGGAGTCGCTGGAGGCTGCGCCGTTGCCAAGGGCCTGGACCGAGCTGGCCGAGGAATGGCTGGCTCGGATTGAGCAGCTGCCGCCGACGATCAGAGTCCGCTTGGGCCGTCTGAGCGATGGGGACTGGGAGCAGACGCGTCAGGCGTTGGTGCAGCAGGGTGTACATCTGCACGTGGTGGAGCACTTGGTCAGTGCTGGTTCTCATGTGCTGCTGCCGAGGTCCATGCAGGGCTGGAAACCTGCCGAACCCTTTCTTCAGCTCTGGATTGCAGCGGCGATGCAGAGCCTCAATGACGTCGAAATCGTGCGGCTCAAAGCGTGCCCGCTGGAGCCCACCAACACGTCGTTGCGCATCCCTGCCGGTGGTGCCCGTTTGCTGCTCGTTGAGGTGCCTGCCAGGGATACGTTGGCCTTGGACATCAGCGGCACCCCCCTGATGCAGATGATGGTGTTTGGTGCCAGTGGCCAGGTGGAGGGTGAGCGTGGCCCACTGCGGGTGACTCGGATTGCGCCTGAAGCCGGTTCCCCCTTACAGGTGCTGGTCTTCAACGAGGGCGTTTCCTCGGATGCATTCACTTTGGTTTGCTTGGCAGACCCGCGCGATCAGTAGCGCTCCATTGCCGCTTTCACATCCTTTTTTGATTGCTTCTCTTTTTCAGCAGCGCGCTTGTCGTGCAATTTGCGACCTTTGCCTAGCCCGATGGTGAGCTTGATCCAGGACCCCTTGAGGTGAATGTTGAGGGGGATCAGCGTCAGCCCTTTTTGATCCACCAGACCGCGCAGCTTGTTGATCTCATGGCGATGGGCCAGCAGTTTCCGGGTGCGCAGCGGGTCGTGGTTGAAGTAGCTGCCGGCGTGGGTGTGGGGTGAGATGTGCACGTTGTGCAACTGCAGTTCCCCATTGCGGATCAGGCAGAAGCCATCGCGCAGGTTGGCTTTGCCGTTGCGGATCGATTTCACCTCGGTGCCCACTAGCTCGATGCCGGTTTCCAGGGTTTCGAGGATTTCGTACTGGTGACGGGCCTGACGGTTGTCCGCCAGCATCCGATTGGCAGCGGCCCGTGCTGCGGCTGCGGCTGCTTTTTTCGCTCCTCCCTTGGCCATGGTTGCGGCTGTGTCTTCCGACCCTATCCAGGTCTGGGTACCCTGCCTGCATGGCGATTGTCTCCTCCAGTTCCGGTCGCAAGCCACCCCGCCGCCCCGAAGCGCTGGTGGACCCCCAGCCGGCCCCTGAAGAGGTGGTGAGTCGGCCGGAGGACAAGCTTCGGCCCCAGTTCCTGGACGACTACATCGGTCAGAGCGAGCTTAAGCAGGTGCTGGGTATTGCGGTGGAAGCGGCCCTGGGTCGTGGGGATGCCCTGGATCATGTGCTGCTCTATGGCCCGCCAGGTTTGGGCAAAACCACCATGGCCATGGTGCTTGCAGAAGAAATGGGGGTGCAGTGCAAGGTCACCAGTGCACCGGCCTTGGAACGCCCGCGCGACATCGTCGGTTTGTTGGTGAACCTGCAGCCCCGCGATCTGCTGTTCATTGACGAGATTCATCGCCTCAGCCGGGTGGCGGAAGAGCTGCTTTATCCAGCGATGGAAGACCGTCGCCTCGATCTCACCGTCGGCAAGGGCAGCACGGCGCGCTCCCGCTCCCTCGATTTGCCCCCCTTCACTTTGGTGGGGGCCACCACCCGCGCCGGATCGCTGAGTTCCCCGCTGCGGGACCGGTTTGGCCTGATCCAGCGGTTGGAGTTTTACGGCCAAGGAGATCTGGAAGCGATCGTGGATCGCACCGCCGGGCTGATCGGGGTCGCCCTCACGCCGGAGGCCCGCAGCAGCATTGCCGCCTCCTGTCGCGGCACGCCCCGGATTGCCAATCGCCTGCTTCGCCGGGTGCGGGATGTGGCCAGTGTCCGTGGCGGCGGCGGTGGAGTTATTGATCAGGCCCTGGTCGGCGATGCCCTGAGCCTGCACCGCGTTGACCATCGCGGCCTCGATGCCAGCGATCGGCGCTTGCTGCAGCTGCTGATCGACCACCACGGTGGCGGCCCGGTGGGGCTCGAGACCCTGGCAGCGGCCCTCGGGGATGACCCCGTCACCCTGGAGACAGTGGTTGAGCCGTTTTTGTTGCAGCAGGGGTTGCTGATGCGTACCCCCCGTGGCCGCATGGTCACGGATGCGGCCCGCAGTCATCTGGCGGAGGCGGCATGAACCGGCTTCTCATCCTGTTGTTGAGTCTGGTGCTGGCGCTGCCCGTGCAGGCCCTGGATCTTCAAGGGCTCTACGAGCAGGCACTGACGGCGAGCCGTCAGGGTGATTTTGTGCAGGCGCTGCTCCTGTGGGATCGCTTCCTTGAGCAGGTCCCTGAGGATGCAGCAGCGCTGAGCAACCGCGGCAATGTGCGTCTGGCCCTTGGTGATCTGTCTGGGGCGATCGAAGACCAGACCGCTTCGATTGTTCTGGCGCCGGAGGAAAGTGACCCTCACTTGAACCGGGGCACGGCCGAGGAAACGCTTCAGGACTGGTCCGCGGCAGCGGACGACTATCTCTGGATCCTGGAGCGGGATCCGCAGGATGCTTCAGCCCTCTACAACCTGGCCAATGTGCGCGGTTCGCAGGGGGACTGGCCTGAGGCGCGAGAGCTTTACGGCCAGGCTGCCCTCGCCCGCCCCGGCTTCGCCATGGCCCGCTCCAGCGAGGCCTTGGCGGCCTGGCAAGCGGGGGATCTGGAGTTTGCGGAGGCGGAATTGCGAAAATTGATTCGTCGATACCCTTTGTTTGCTGACGCTCGGGCGGCCCTCAGTGGCCTGCTCTGGCGAGAAGGATCCAGTGGTGAAGCGGAAAGCCACTGGGCCGCGGCTGCTGGGCTTGATCAGCGTTACCGCCAGGCCGACTGGTTGCAGCAGGTGCGCCGCTGGCCACCACAGCCGACAGCGGATCTGATGGCGTTCCTGGCCTTGGAGGCGTCCTGAGATGAGCCAAGTGGCGTCACTTTCTGATCGACTCAGCCAGGAGCTGCCTGAGCTGCTCGAGCTGCGCCGGCACTTGCATGCCCACCCTGAACTCAGTGGGGAAGAGCATCAGACGGCTGCCCTCGTGGCGGGTGAGTTACGCCAGTTGGGGTGGCGTGTCCGCGAGGGGGTCGGTCGCACGGGCGTGGTGGCTGAACTGGGCCCTGATCACGGCCCCACGGTCGGCTTGCGGGTGGACATGGATGCCCTGCCGGTGGAGGAGCGCACCGGTCTGTCCTATGCCTCCACCCGCCAGGGCCTGATGCACGCCTGCGGCCATGATTTGCACACTTGCACAGGCCTTGGAGTAGCGCGGTTGCTGGCCCAGGAGCCGGCTTTGGCGGCTCGGGTGCGGCTGCTGTTTCAACCCGCCGAAGAATTGGCCAAGGGGGCGGTTTGGATGCGCGATGCGGGGGCGGTGGAGGGTCTAGATGCGTTGTATGGCGTGCACGTGGTGCCGAATCTGCCGGTGGGCACGGTGGGAATCCGGCGCGGCTGTCTGACGGCGGCGGCCGGTGAGCTGGAGATCCTCGTGCAGGGGGAGGGTGGCCACGGGGCCCGTCCCCATCAGTCGGTGGATGCTGTTTGGTTGGCGGCTCGAGTGATCACAGAGCTCCAGCAGACCATCGCCCGCCGCTTGGACGCGTTGCAGCCGGTGGTGATCAGTTTCGGCAAGGTGGAAGGGGGTCGTGCCTTCAACGTGATTGCCGATCAGGTGCGCTTGCTGGGCACGGTGCGCTGTCTGGATCTGCAGCAGCACGCCCAGCTGCCGGATTGGATCGATGAGACGGTGCAGGGTATCTGTGCCAGTGGAGGGGGTACGGCGGTGGTGAATTACCGCTGCATTGCACCACCGGTGCACAACGACCCGCAGCTCACGACCTTGCTCGAACGTTGTGCAGTGGATTGTCTGGGCCGCGACAAGGTGCTCCCCGTAGAGCAACCCTCCCTGGGTGCCGAAGACTTTGCTGAGCTGCTTCGGGATGTGCCAGGAATGATGGTGCGGCTGGGGGTTGCTGGCCCCGAAGGCTGTGCGCCGCTGCATAACGGAGCTTTTGTGCTGGAGGAAGACGCCCTCGGTGTAGGCATTGCGGTGCTCACAGCCACCGTGCTGGCGTGGATCAAGGAGAACACCTCGGCATGAACCAACGTCGTGCGCTGATTTGGGTTTCTCTCGGGGCTCCGTTGCTGGTCCTGCTCGCGTTGCTGGCCACCAACCAGCGTCAGGGCAAGGACCGGGTGCAGGTGCTCCCTGCAGTGTTGGTGGGTTCGGGTCTCATCATCAGCAGCGCTCTCGGTAGGCAGCGCCGCCGCGCCAGGCTGTTGGCCGATCTTCAACGGGCGCGCACCCCCGGCAGCAACCCATGAGCGAGACAGACCCACAACGTCCTGATCTCGAGGCGGTGCGTCAGGCCATTGCCAGTGGGGATCCAGTCCAGGCAATGCCGGCGATCACCCAGCTCCGCCATTGCTCGGACGCTGAGGCGGTGCCGTTGCTGGTGTTAGGCACGGAGCAGAAGCCTTTTTTGGTGCGTTCCTTGAGTTGCAGCGGACTGGGCTACAAGCGCACCGAACAGGGTTGGACTGTTCTGAGTGCGCTGATCACTGCCGATGAAGACCCCAATGTTCGGGCTGAGGCAGCCAATGCCCTCGCCAGCTACGGGGTGGAGCGGGCCTGGCCCTTGCTGCGTTCGGCCTTTGAATCTGATGCTGCTTGGCTGGTCCGCTGCAGCATCTTGTCTGCCTTGGCAGAACAGCCGGAGATCGATCTCACCTGGTTGCTAGAGCTGGCCACCATGGCAATCGCTGATGCTGACGCCATCGTGAGGGTCAGTGGAGCGGAAATCCTCAGTCGCATCGTTCGTGAAGGGGCCAGCGACTCCATCGGAGCAAAGGCCAGAGGCTTGTTGCAATCTCTGCAACAGGACAGCGATCACCGGGTGGTGGCTGCGGTGCTCAATGGTTTGCAGGCCAGCTGACGGGCCTTTGAGCAACGCTTGCTAGCGTTCAAACATCACTAGGGGTGTCTGGGTTTCACCATGAACTCAGACTGAGATCACACCCTCCGAACCTGATTCCGGGTTATGCCGGCGCAGGGAAGTGCTTGAGCGTGATCTACGGCCAAACGTCGACCCCTGGGCTGTCCGTCGCACCTCAGATCATGCGCGCTTCCTGGGTTGAGTCCCGTAAGGGTCAGGCCAACGTCTCTCAGATGCACTACGCCCGTCAGGGCGTGGTCACCGAAGAAATGGCCCATGTGGCCCAGCGGGAGAACCTGCCCGAATCGCTGGTGATGGAAGAAGTGGCTCGGGGGCGAATGATCATCCCGGCCAACATCAACCACACCAATCTGGAGCCGATGGCGATCGGAATCGCCAGCAAGTGCAAGGTGAACGCCAACATCGGCGCCTCCCCGAATGCGTCTGATGCCGCAGAGGAGGTGAAGAAGCTGAAGCTGGCGGTGAAGTACGGCGCCGATACCGTGATGGATCTATCCACCGGCGGCGTCAACCTCGATGAGGTGCGCACCGCCATCATCGGTGCATCTCCCGTACCGATTGGCACAGTGCCTGTGTATCAGGCACTGGAAAGCGTGCACGGTTCGATCGAGAAGCTTGATGAGGACGACTTCCTCCACATCATCGAGAAGCACTGCCAACAGGGCGTTGACTACCAGACCATCCATGCCGGCCTGCTGATTGAGCACCTGCCCAAGGTGAAGGGCCGCATTACCGGCATCGTTAGCCGCGGTGGCGGCATCCTGGCCCAGTGGATGCTTTATCACCACCGCCAGAACCCGCTTTACACGCGGTTCGACGACATCTGCGAGATTTTCAAGCGCTACGACTGCACCTTTTCCCTCGGTGACTCGCTGCGCCCCGGTTGCCAGCACGATGCATCGGATGCCGCTCAACTGGCCGAATTGCATACCCTCGGCGAACTGACTCGTCGCGCCTGGAAGCACGACGTGCAGGTGATGGTGGAGGGTCCTGGCCACGTTCCCCTCGATCAGATCGAGTTCAACGTGAAGAAGCAAATGGAGGAGTGCAGCGAAGCACCCTTCTATGTGCTCGGCCCGCTGGTCACCGACATTGCTCCCGGCTACGACCACATCACCTCCGCCATCGGCGCGGCCATGGCCGGTTGGCATGGCACGGCGATGCTCTGCTACGTGACGCCGAAGGAGCACCTCGGTCTGCCCAACGCTGAGGATGTCCGCGAAGGTTTGATTGCATACAAGATCGCTGCCCATGCGGCAGACATCGCCCGTCATCGCCCCGGCGCCCGTGACCGGGACGACGAGCTCAGCCGCGCCCGCTACAACTTCGACTGGAACAAGCAGTTTGAGCTGTCCTTAGACCCCGAGCGGGCCAAGGAGTATCACGATGAAACCCTGCCGGCTGACATCTACAAGCAGGCGGAGTTCTGCTCCATGTGCGGACCGAAGCACTGCCCGATGCAGACCAAGATCACTGATGAAGATCTTGAGGGTCTTGAGAAGGTGCTCGAAACCAAAGCAGGAGCCGCCGAGCTCACAGCGGTCAAGCTCGACAAAGCTGATTGATTGCGTTGACTGAAGTCAGATGTTGCCCGGCGTCCTTTTGGACGTCGGGTTTTTTTTGTGTAAAACCAACGATTGTTGGCATAAAAAAAGACCTCCTGATGAATCAGGAGGTCTGGGTATTGCACTGATCTGGCGATCAGCCGAGCAGAGCCTTGGCTTTAGCAACCACGTTCTCCACCGTGAAGCCGAATTCCTTGAGGCAGGTGCCGCCGGGGGCGGAAGCACCGAAGCGGTTCATGGTGACGCTGTCGCCATCCAGGCCGATGAAGCGGTGCCAGCCGAAGGACTCAGCGGCTTCCACCACCATGCGCTTGCGCACAGCGTTGGGGAGGACTTCCTCCTTGTAGGCATCGCTCTGCTCGTCGAACAGTTCGACGCAGGGCATGGAGACCACGCGCACCTTCTTGCCTTCAGCAGTGAGCTGCTTGGCGGCCTGGACGCAGAGGTCCAGTTCGGTGCCGGTACCGATCAGGATCAGATCGGGAGTGCCGGCGCAGTCTTCGAGTACATAACCACCCAGGGCCACCTTGTCGATCGAGGAGTTGGCCTGGTTGGCCATGCCCTGGCGGCTGAGACAGAGGGAGCTGGGGCGCTTGCGGTTCTGGATGGCCAACTTGTAGGCACCGCTGGTCTCGTTGCCGTCGCCCGGACGGAACACCAGCATGTTCGGCATTGCCCGCAGGGAGGGGATGGTTTCGATCGGCTGGTGGGTGGGGCCGTCTTCGCCTACACCGATGGAGTCGTGAGTGAGCACGTAGATCACGCCCAGCTCGCTCAGGGCCGACAGTCGCATCGAACCACGCATGTAGTCGGCGAACACCAGGAATGTGCCGCCGTAAGGGATCAATCCGCTGTTGTGATACGCGATGCCGTTGAGGATGGCTGCCATGGCGTGCTCACGCACACCGAAGTGCAGGTAGCGCTTCTCAGGGCTGCTGGCTTGATACGAGCCGGTTTCACCCTTGATGTCAGTGTAGTTGGAGTGGGTGAGGTCGGCGGAGCCTCCGATTAGCTCGGGCAGGTTGGGGCCCAGTGCGCCCAGGCAGATCTGGGAGTGCTTGCGGGTGGCCAGGCCACCGTCTTCGGGGGTGTAGGTGGGCAGATCCTTGTCCCAGCCCTCAGGCAGCTCACCGCGCAACATCCGCTCGAATTCGGCGGCTTCGCTGGGGTACTTGGTTCGGTAAGTGGCCAGGGTCTGGTTCCACTCGGCCTCGAGGCTGGCGCCGCGGTCGATGGCCTGGCGGAACTGGTCGTAGGCGTCCTGGGGGATTTCGAAGGGTGCATAGTCCCAACCCAATTGCTGGCGAGTCAGGGCTGCTTCCTCTTCGCCCAGAGCAGCACCGTGCACACCGGCTGTGTCGGCCTTGTTGGGGGAGCCGTAGCCGATGGTAGTGGTCACCTTGATGATTGACGGCTTGTCGGTCACTGCCTTGGCGGCCTCGATCGCTTTGGCGATGGCATCCACATCGGTGTTGCCTTCGGCCACGTGCTGTACGTGCCAGCCGTAGGCCTCATAGCGCTTCAGCACGTCCTCGGTGAATGACACATCGGTGCGGCCATCGATGGTGATGCTGTTGTCGTCGTACAGCGCGATGAGCTTGCCCAGCTTCAGGTGACCAGCCAGGGATGCAGCCTCAGAGGACACGCCCTCCTGATTGCAGCCGTCGCCCATGATCACGTAGGTGTAGTGATCGACCACGGTGGCGTCGGCCTTGTTGAACTTGGCTGCCAGGTGGGATTCAGCGATGGCCAGGCCCACAGCGTTGGAGATGCCGGCACCCAGGGGGCCGGTGGTCACTTCAACGCCAGGGGTCTCGAAGGTCTCAGGGTGACCTGGGGTCTTGGAACCCCACTGCCGGAACTGCTTGATGTCCTCAATGGACACAGAGTCATAGCCGGTGAGGTGCAGTAGCGCGTAAAGCAACATGCAGCCGTGCCCGGCGGAGAGCACGAAGCGGTCACGGTTGAACCACTTTGGGTTCTTGGGGTTGTGCTTGAGGAACTTGTCCCAGAGCGCATAACCCATGGGTGCGCAGCCCATCGGCAGGCCGGGGTGGCCGCTGTTGGACTTGTTGATGGCGTCGACAGCCAGCATCCGAATGCTGTTGATGCAGAGCGTGTCGAGAGACGCGGGCGCAGCGACCATGGTGTTAAGAGGAAAAGTTGGAGCGATTTTGACGCACGGCGTGAGCGGTAAGGCTCAGCTGGCGCGTTTGAATGCCAGGCAGACGTTGTGGCCGCCGAAGCCGAAGGAGTTGGACAAGACGGTTCCCAGTGTCTGATCCCGCGCTTGATTGGGCACGACATCTAGATCACAGTCGGGGTCCGGGGTGGTGTGGTTAATCGTGGGGGGCACGACACCGTGTTGCAGCGCCAGCACACAGGCCACGGCTTCGATGCCGCCGGAGCCACCCAGCAGGTGACCGGTCATCGATTTGGTGGAGCTCACCGGGATCTGCAATGCACGTTCGCCTAGGGCGCTCTTGATTGCCGAGGTTTCGTTTTTGTCGTTCGCCGGAGTGCTGGTGCCGTGGGCGTTGACGTAGTCGATCTCTGATGGATCAATTGCGCCATCGGCCAGGGCCAGGCGCATGGCTTCGGCACCGCCAACGCCGCCGGGGGTTGGGGAGGTGATGTGGTGTGCGTCGCAGGTCATCCCGTAACCCACCACTTCGCCAAGGATCGTGGCGCCACGGGCCTGGGCATGCTCGAGTGTTTCGAGCACTAGGACCCCGGCACCCTCCCCGATCACGAAGCCATCGCGCTCTTTGTCGAACGGACGGCTGGCTGTAGCCGGGTCATCGTTGCGGAAGGACAGGGCCTTGGCGCTGGCGAAGCCGGCCACTCCCAGGGGAGTGATCGCTGATTCGGCGCCACCGCACACCATGGCGTCGGCCTTGCCTAACTGCAGCAGCCGGAAGGCATCGCCAACAGCATTGGAGCCGGCAGCACAGGCGGTGGCGACCGCGGAGCTGGGGCCTTTGGTGCCCAGAGCAATGGCTGCCAGGCCTGTGGCCATGTTGGGAATCATCATCGGCACCGTGAACGGGCTCACCCGTCCAGGACCTTTGCCCTCCAATACATGGGCCTGCGTCTCCATCGTCAGCAGGCCACCGACGCCGGAACCGATGATCGTGCCGATCCGATCCGCATTTGCGACGTTGATCTCAAGGCCGGCATTGGCCACAGCCTGTTTAGCTGCCACCACGCCGAACTTGCAGAATCGATCCCAGCGCTTGGCTTCCTTCGGTTCGATGAAGCCGGACGGATCGAAATCCTTCACCTCCGCCGCAAAGCGGCAGGCGTGTGCGGATGCATCGAACAGGGTGATGGCGTCCACTCCGTTACTGCCGGAGGTGAGGCCGTTCCAGTAGTCCTGAACCGTGTTGCCGATCGGTGTGACCGCGCCGAGGCCGGTGATGACGACGCGATGGAGACCATCCACCATTGCGTTGCTCAGGCCTGTTTGTCTTCGATGTATTTGACGGCGTCACCAACGGTGGTGATGCCTTCAGCGGCTTCGTCGGGGATCTCGATGTCAAAGGCCTCTTCAAGGGCCATCACGAGTTCCACGGTGTCCAGAGAATCAGCACCCAGATCGTTCTGGAAGTTGGATTCGGGCTTGACTTCGCCGGAGTCAACACTCAGTTGCTCCGCAACGATTGAGCGCACCTTTTCGAGAATCGCTTCCTGGGACATAGCCGTGGCAACGGGACGCTGCATCTTACGGGCACGCCTTCGTTGGTCTTCTCGCCAACGCCTGCGCCGTTAACAACGATGACGGCATGGCCATGGACCGGCGAAGTACGGGTACGTTTGCCGCAAGCCTTCGTTGCATCGGGCACATGTCCCACGCCGTCAAGATCTACGACACCTGCATCGGCTGCACTCAGTGTGTGCGTGCCTGCCCTCTCGACGTGCTTGAGATGGTGCCCTGGGATGGCTGCAAGGCCGGCCAAATTGCCTCCTCGCCTCGCACCGAAGACTGCGTCGGTTGCAAGCGCTGCGAAACCGCCTGCCCCACGGACTTCCTTAGCATCCGCGTTTACCTGGGAGACGAGACCACACGCTCTATGGGTCTGGCCTACTGATTTTCTCCGTTTCACCTCATAAGCTCGGCCCGGCTTCAGCCGGGCTTTTTTTGTATGTGTGGAATCGTTGCCCTGGTGGGTTCCCGAGAAGCGGCGCCTCAGCTCCTGGAGGGCTTGCGGCAGCTGGAGTACCGCGGTTACGACTCCGCTGGGATCGCCACGGTGGCCGCCCAGGGGCAGCTGACCTGCTTACGGGCGAAGGGCAAGCTGCGCAACCTCACTGCCTGTTTTGAAGCCGAGGGTGCCCCTGGTAAATGCGGCATTGGCCACACCCGCTGGGCCACCCATGGCAAACCGGAGGAGCGCAATGCCCATCCGCACCGCAGCAGCAATGGTGCAGTCGCGGTGGTGCAGAACGGAATCATTGAGAACCACCGTGCCCTGCGGGAGCAGCTGGAGGCCTCAGGGGTGGTGTTCCAGTCGGAGACTGACACCGAGGTGATTCCCCACCTGCTGGCTGCGGAACTGCAGCAGCTGCAAGCTGCGGGTGGAACTCCAGGCGGTGGCTTTTTGCTGGAGGCCCTGCAGCAGGTGTTGCCCAAATTGCAAGGGGCCTATGCCCTGGCGGTGATCTGGGATCAAGCGCCAGGAGCTCTGGTGGTGGCGCGCAGAGCGGCACCCCTGCTGATCGGCCTGGGGGAAGGGGAATTCCTCTGTGCCAGCGACACGCCGGCCCTGGCGGGATTCACCCGCACGATCCTGCCAATGGAAGACGGCGAGGTGGCCTTGCTCTCACCCCTCGGCGTTGAGCTTTACGACGCAGCGGGGGTGCGCCAGCAACGCATGCCCACCCAGCTCAGCGGAGTGGACCATGTGGCCGATAAGCGCGAGTTCCGTCACTTCATGCTCAAGGAAATCCATGAGCAGCCGGAGACCGCAGAGCTCTGGGTGACGCGCCACCTGCCCCAGGGACTACCGCCGGAACAGCCAGTGGCGCTGCCGATGGACGATGCCTTTTACGCCGGGATTGAGCAGGTGCAGATCCTGGCTTGTGGCACCAGCCGCCATGCCGCCATGGTTGGAGCCTATCTGCTGGAACAGTTCGCCGGGATTCCCACATCGGTGCACTACGCCAGTGAGTTCCGCTACGCGCCGCCGCCGCTGGCTCCCCACACCCTCACGATTGGGGTGACCCAGTCCGGTGAAACGGCCGACACCCTGGCTGCCCTGGCGATGGAGGCAGAGCGGCGTCTGACCCATGGGGATCCAGTCTTTGCCCCCCGCCAGCTAGGGGTGACCAACCGTCCGGAGAGCTCCCTGTCACGCCAGGTGCCCCACATCCTCGACATCGGGGCCGGCATCGAAGTCGGTGTGGCAGCCACCAAGACCTTCCTTGGCCAGCTGTTGGCCTTTTATGGCCTGGCCATGGCCTTTGCGGCCCGCCGTGGTGCTCGCCCCGCGGCTGAGATCAAGGTTCTGGCGGACGAACTGCGCGGTCTGCCCCAGCAGTTGCGCCAGTTGGTGGATCTGCACGACCAGCGTTCCGAAGCCTTGGCACCTCGCTTTGCCGATACCCAGGACGTGATTTTCCTGGGGCGGGGCATCAATTACCCGATCGCCCTGGAGGGGGCGTTGAAACTCAAGGAGATCAGCTACATCCACGCCGAGGGCTACCCGGCCGGAGAGATGAAGCACGGTCCGATTGCCCTGCTGGATTCACGCGTGCCGGTGGTATCGATCGCAGTTCCCGGCATGGTCTTCGAGAAGGTGCTTAGCAATGCGCAGGAGGCCAAGGCCCGCGATGCCCAGTTGATCGGTGTGGCGCCCCAGGGGCCCGACACGGATTTGTTTGATGAACTGCTTCCAGTGCCCCAGGTGAGCGAGTGGATCAGCCCCCTGCTCACCGTGGTGCCTATGCAGTTGTTGAGTTATCACATCGCTGCTCACCGTGGCTTGGATGTGGATCAACCCCGCAATCTGGCCAAGAGCGTCACGGTGGAGTGAGCCTCAGCTGGCGCTGAAGCTGAGACCGTTGCGGCCGTAACGATCCTGAAAGCGCACGATGTCGTCTTCACCGAGATACTCGCCGCTCTGCACCTCGATCAGTTCCACAGGGATCCGTCCAGGGTTCGAGAGGCGGTGTTTGCAACCCATCGGGATGTAGGTGCTCTGGTTTTCCCCCACCAGCTGTTCGGAGCCATCGCGCTCCACCAGAGCCGTTCCCTTCACCACAACCCAGTGCTCGGCGCGGTGGTGATGCATCTGCAAGGAAAGGCTGGCGCCGGGTTTGACCGAGATCCGTTTCACCTGCCAACGGGTTCCTTCGGTGACGCCTGTGTAATGGCCCCACGGGCGGTAGATCTTGCGGTGGGCTTTGCCTTCCGGACTGCCCGCGACCTCCAGCTGCTTCACCACGGTCTTGATGTCCTGGGCCCTGGAGCGATCCGCAATCAACACGGCGTCGTCGGTTTCAACGACCACCAGGTTGTCGACCCCCAGCCCCACCACAAGACGGTGTTCGCTGCGCAGGTAGCAGTCGCGGCTGTCTTCGGCGATCACGTGGCCCTGCAGCACATTGCCTTGGGAATCCTTTTGCTCTGAGGTTTCCCAGAGCGCGCTCCAGCTGCCGACGTCGCTCCAGCCCGCATCCAGCGGCAGCACACTGCCCAATTCTGTTTGTTCCATCACGGCCACATCAATGGCCACGTTGGGGCATTTGGCAAAGGCCTCCCGCTCGAGTCGCTGGAATTCCAGGTCAGCCGTGTCCTGCTCCAGAGCTGCCCGGCAGCAGCTCACCACTTCCGGGGCCAGCCGTTCCAGTTCCGCCAGTATGGCGCTGGCGCGGAACAGGAACATTCCGCTGTTCCAGGTGAAGCGTCCTGTGGCAAGAAACTGCTCTGCTGTGGCCTGATCGGGCTTCTCCACAAACCGCTTGATCGGCACATGGGCTGGTCCACCGAGTGAGAATGGTTCGCTGGCCTCGATGTAGCCATAGCCAGTTTCCGGTGCCGTCGGCACGATGCCAAAGGTCACCAGGCGACCCTCTTCGGCGGGCTTGCGGCCTGCGTCGATGGCCTGGCGGAACTGGGCGGCATCGCGGATCAGGTGATCTGCCGCCAGCACCAGCAGCAGGGGGTCCTCGCCGTTGGCCGTGGCCTGCAACGCGGCCACCGTCACCGCTGGAGCGGTGTTGCGGCCCCTCGGTTCCAGCAGGATCGCGTTCGGCTCGACCCCGATCTGCCGCATCTGTTCGGCCACGATGAAGCGGTGGTCTTCATTGCAGATCAGCAGGGGAGCCGCCAGATCGTCCAGGCCATAAAGCCGCTGTTGGGTCTGCTGCAGCAACGTGGCCTCGCCGTCTCCGCTCAACGGCCAGTACTGCTTGGGGTAACTCGCCCGCGATAGTGGCCAGAGCCGTGTGCCGGTGCCTCCGCAAAGGATTACAGGAATCAGCGGTGTGGAGGCCATCACGTCCTGAAAGCGGTGACCCAGAATCACTCGCCCTATGGGGTTCTGTCGATGCCCTGAGAGAGATCTGTCAGAGCTCCAGTAGGCCCGGCGGTGGGGTGAGCAGCAGCCAGCCGTCCTCCAACTGCACCTTCGGCACGATCGCCTCCACAAAGGGAATCAACAGCTTTCGCCCTTCTGATGTGGTGATTTCCAGCAGGTCGTTGCCGCCGCTGATTAGGTCGCTCACTGTGCCAACGGCAGGCCCATCGGCCGTGAGACGTGCCTCCAGGCCCAGCAGATCGAGCAGGTGAAATTCCCCCTCTTCCAATTCGGGCCGGTCATCCGCTGATACCAGCAGTTCATGGCCCACAAGGGTTTCGGCGGCGCTGCGGCTGTCAATTCCTTCAAGCCGCACCACGAAGAGCGACTTGCCGGGTAGTTGCCGGCCTTTTTTGAGCTGGATTTCTGTCGGCTCACCCCCCTTGCGACTGCGCAGCCAGCGGGGCCCCGGCGCCGTGAATCGCTCGGGGAAATCACTGGCGGGGTTCACCCGCAGTTCCCCTTGCAGCCCCTGGACTCCCACGATCTTGCCGACGCTGAGCCATTCATTGGTCTCTGCCATGTCATCCGCCGAGCGCTCTGCCGATAATGGCGCCAGATCCGTCCGCGAACGAGCCATGGCGCCTGCAACCTCTCCGATCCTCCCCGGCTCCACCGTCACCGTGTCGGATGCCACCTCGATTTACAACGGTTACACCGGCTTCGTGCAGCGAATCAGCGGCGAACGTGCGGCGGTTTTGTTTGAAGGCGGAAACTGGGACAAGTTGGTGACCCTGCGGTTGAAGGACCTCCAGCCGGCCTGAGGCGATGGACAAGGACCGAAGCCTGCGACAAAGGCTGCAGTCCACGGTGCTGGAAGCCAGCACCCCGGCGGGCAAGGCCTACAACGCTGTGATTTTTGGGGCGATTCTTCTGAGTGTTCTGGCTCTGCTGCTGGAACCTGACCCCCTGGGCAATTCAGCCCTGCGCCAAACAAATGTGCCCTGGATCGATCTCGTTCAGAACGTTTGCTTGGCGGTGTTTGTGGCGGATTTCGTTCTTCATCTGGCCTTGGTGGAGAAGCCTCGCCGTTACCTGTTCAGCTTCACCGGATTGATAGACGCGTCCGCAGTCCTGTTTTTCTTCGTGCCGCAGGTGCGTAGTGAGCTGTTGCTGTGGGTGTTCAAGTTCGGCCGCATCCTGCGGGTGTTCAAGCTGCTCAAGTTCATCGATGAAGCCCGCGTGCTGGGGCAGGCCCTGCGGGGAAGTGCCCGCACCATCGGCGTCTTTTTGTTCTTCGTATTCCTGCTGCAGGTGGTGCTCGGCTACAGCATCTTTGTGATCGAGAGCGCCCGGCCTGATTCCCAGTTCCAGACGGTGGCGAGCGGCGTCTACTGGGCAATAGTCACGATGACCACCGTCGGCTACGGCGACGTGGTTCCCCAGACGGAGCTGGGGCGACTGTTGGCCTCAGTTGTGATGCTCTTGGGTTTCGGCATCATCGCCATTCCCACAGGGATCCTGACGGTGTCGGGGGTGCGCCATCACCAGCAGCGGTCGGCTGAGGAGGTCTGCAGCAGCTGCGGGCGTCAGGGGCACCGCAGGGATGCCCGTCACTGCGATGCCTGCGGCGCGTCGCTGCCTTCCAGGGCCTGAAGAGCGGCTGTTGCCGCGTTCTGCTCGGCTTCCTTGCGGGAGCGGCCCTTGGCTTCCGCCAGCTCCCGGTCTTGGATGCTCACTCGGCAGCGGAAGCGTTCGGGATCGCCGTGCTGGCGGCTGCATTCCTCGGTGGCGTAGTTCGGCAGTCCCAGTCCTTGGCCCTGGCTCCACTCCTGCAGCGTTGTTTTCCCGTTGAACTGGTGGGGATTTGTAAGTACCGCTTGGGCGGTGGCACACCAGTGGGGGGTAAGCCAGCGGTGGATCGCTTCAACGTTGCCCAGGGCGCTGTACAACGCACCGATGAGAGCTTCGGTGGCATCGGCTCGCAGCCTGGATTGGGCGGAACGATCCCCCTGGGCGTGCCGTCCCACCAATAGATGTTGTTCGATGTCAAGCGCTGAACCCACATCTGCCAGCCAGCGATCGCTCACCAGCTGGGCCCGCAGGTTGGAGCAGGCACCCACTGCCAGATCGGTATGGTCACGATCAATAAATTCGGTGGCGGCGAGCCGCAGCACCGCATCACCAAGGAACTCCAGCCGTTCCAGGTTGCGGGTCCGGCCGCTCGACACGTGGGTGAGAGCCTGATCCACCAGGGCGAGTAGCTCAGGGTTGATTGGAATCTCAGCGTCGAGCTGCTGGATGAAGTCGGTGAGCTCTGCGGCACGGGATGGATCCATACGGACTCCTGAGCAACGCTGAATAAGGGTTGAAAGCAGGACGTAAGCCGGGTTCTGTTCACGCCCCACAGAGGTTGTTCTGCAGAGGGTGGGTGGCTATCTATCTGGGACCGCCGTTGCCGACGGCCTCAAGCGGCGCGTTATGGCGGAACGGGGCCAATGGCCAGCCGTCGTTCCTTGGCCTTGCTCCCAGCCGGGGTTTACCGAGCCAGCACCTCTCGATGCTGCTGGTGCGCTCTTACCGCACCTTTGCACCCTTGCCTGTGCCGGCGAACCGGCCATCGGCGGTGTGTTTCTGTGGCACTCTCCTCACGGTCACCCGCACTGGGCGTTACCCAGCAAGCCTGGCCATCAGGGAGCCCGGACTTTCCTCAGCCGACACTCAAAGAGATCGGCCGCAACCACCTCGCCTGCTTTCAGATCTCATCATGCCTCGTGGGCATAATTCAGAGGTCTGGGGCTGTAGCTCAGCTGGATAGAGCAACGGTTTCCTAAACCGTAGGTCGTGGGTTCGAGTCCCGCCAGCCCCGTTAGAATTGCCAACAGGTAGTGAGCGCTACATCTGGTGGGGTGTGCAGATCGTTCACCACCGCTAGGGTTGGAGCAACCGGGTTTGGGTGCCATGACCCAGCTTCACGATCTTCGTCTGCGGCTGTTGGTGCAGCAGGAAAGTGAGCGTATTGCTGAATCCCAGCCCACGGATCTGGACTTGTCCGTGGTTCAGGCCCGTTGCCTGTGTTGGCTTGCTCTCCTGGCGGAAGCCCACGAAGACCAGGCCAGTGACGCGGAACGTCGCGGAGACACGGAACAGGCCATGGGTTGGTTCGCCGATTCGATGCGGCTGAGGGATGTGATCGGTGTGGTGTCGTCCATTGAGATCCCTCTGCCCGACACCGCTGGTGAGGATGGCCCTCAGGCCGAGGAGGATCTGGGGCCTCAGGCGGCTTGATCGGTGGCATAGTGGGGAATGACCGCGAGGGACTGCATTGCCGGAAGAGCCCTGCCAGTGTCCGGATTGCCAACGGTTTTACCGGGAGCATGATCGGCTGATCCGGGAGTCCCCCACGCTTCGTCAGCAACAAGAGCTCAACTGGGCAGCACTCCAGTCATTCCGCACCCTGTCGGGTCGAGTGCTCGAGGATCTGCAGAAACAGCACGGTTCCCACCAGACCGCCGATACAGCCGCTGCGAAGCCCGCAGCAGCTGTTGCGCCTGGGCCAGAGGAGTCAGGTGATGCCATCCAGCAGGCTATTGCCGATCTGGAGAACATCAACGCCCATCTGTTCTCAATTGAGGCCTTGATGGAACGGGTGTTTGACGTGCGCGTCCCGGAGGAAATCGAGCAGAAGTTCCGCGAACTTGCCGGTGAGTTGGCTCCCGACCCATTGAATGTGGACCGTCTGCGGCTCAACCGCCTTTTGCACCAGACGCCTGACTTACCCGATCGCAGCTGAAGCACTGCTTTTTGGTGTCTTAGCCCTGGAAGGAATCCAGGGCTTTTTTTTGTGGTTGTATTCAGCGCACGTCGCAGGTGATTTCCACGTTGAGTGGATCCACGGCCCAGATGTTCCTGCAGTACTCGCCGATGGAACGGTCGGAGGAGAAGAACCCGGTGCGGGCCGTGTTCAGTAGCGACATTCGATTCCAGTGCATCCGATCGCTCCAGGCACGGCTCACCGCCTCCTGGGTTCGCAGGTAGTCGGCGTAGTCGGCCATCACATAGAAGGGGTCGTTCCCGGTGAGGTTGTCGAGCAGAGGGCGAAACAGTTCGCCGTCGCCGTTGCTGAAGTGCCCCATCTCTATCAGCCTCAGGGCCTCCTGCAGTTCCGGCAGTGCTGAGATCACATCGCCGGGGCGGTAGCCGTCGTGTTGCAGGGCTGTGATCTCTTCCACGGTCTTGCCGAAAAGGAAGAAGTTCTCGCTGCCCACCAGCTCGCGGATTTCCACATTGGCGCCGTCAAGGGTGCCGATAGTGAGGGCACCATTCATGGCGAATTTCATGTTGCCGGTGCCGGAGGCTTCCTTGCCGGCGGTGGAGATCTGTTCGGAGAGGTCGGAGGCGGGATACACCTGCTCTCCCAGCTTTACGTTGTAATCCGGCAGGAACACCACCCGCAGCAGGCCATCCATGTCGGGATCGGCATTGATGGTGTCGGCGATGCCGTTTAGGAAGCGGATGATCAGCTTCGCCATGTAGTAGCCGGGAGCGGCCTTGCCGCCGAAGATCACGGTGCGGGGCGCCATGCCGTCGGTCTGGCCGTTCTTGATCCGCAGGTACTGGGTGATCACCTGCAGGGCGTTGAGGTGCTGGCGCTTGTACTCGTGGATGCGCTTCACCTGCACGTCGAACAGGCTGGCGGGGTCAACCAGCACGCCGGTGTTGCGGTGGATGTAGGTGGCTAGTTTGCGCTTCACCGACAGCTTGGTGTTGCCCCAGAGCTCCAGGAAGCTCTGGTCGTTCTGCCGCTCCTCCAGTTTGCGCAGGCTCTCCATGTTGGAGATCCAGTCGGGGCCAACGCGCTGATCCAGAAGGGCCGACATCTCGGGATTGGCCAGGGCGACCCAGCGGCGCGGGGTGACGCCATTGGTGACGTTGGTGAACTTCTCCGGCCAGAGCGCCGCGAACTCCGGCAGCAGGTCGGTTTTCACCAGATCAGAGTGCAGCGCTGCCACACCATTCACATGGTGGGCGCCGATGGTGGCCAGATGGGCCATGCGCACGGCCTTGCTGCCCTCTTCATCGATGATCGAGAGCTTGCGCTGGATCGCGTCGTTGCCGGGATAGCGCAGCCGCACCTGCTGCAGAAAGCGCCGGTTGATCTCGTAGATCAGCTCCAGATGGCGGGGCAGCAGGCTGCCGAACAGGTTGAGGTCCCACTTTTCCAGCGCTTCCGGCAACAGGGTGTGGTTGGTGTAGGCCACGGAGCGGGAGGTGATGTCCCAGGCCCGGTCCCACTCCAGATGCCGATCGTCGATCAGCAGCCGCATCAGCTCCGCTACCGCGATGGCCGGGTGGGTGTCGTTCAGCTGTACCGCCCAGTAATCGGGGAACTCCTCAACGGCTAGCCCACGGTTGTCGAGGCTGCGCAGCATGTCCTGCAATGAGCAGCTGACGAAGAAGTGCTGCTGTTTCAGGCGCAGTCGCCTGCCTTCGTCGGTGCCGTCGTTGGGGTACAGCACCTTGGAGAGGGTTTCGCTGCCCACCTTTTCCTCAACGGCGCCGTAGTAGTCGCCGATGTTGAAGGCATAGAAGTCGAAGCTTTCGGTGGCATCGGCACGCCAGAGCCGCAGCCGGTCGCAGATGTTGACGCGATAGCCCAGCACTGGCACGTCATGGGGAATGCCGATGGCGTGTTCTGCCGGGATCCAGCGGGAGCGGTAGTTGCCTTTGTCGTCGATGTAGCTCTCGGTGCGGCCGCCGAAGCCCACGAAGCAGGCCTCGTCGGGCTGGGGCAGTTCCCAGGGCCAGCCTCCCTTGAGCCATTTGTCGGTGATCTCCACCTGCCAGCCATCGCGGATCAGCTGATCGAAGATGCCGAACTCGTAGCGGATGCCATAGCCGGTAGCCGGGATCTTCAAGCTGGCTAGTGACTCCATGTAGCAAGCCGCCAGACGGCCAAGACCGCCGTTGCCCAGGCCCGGTTCCTCCTCCACATCCAGGATCTGCTGCAATGACTCGATGCCGAAATTCTTCAGGGCCTCTTCAGCCTCCTTCTGAATTCCCAGATTCAGCAGGTTGCTGTGGAGCTGCGGGCCGATCAGGAATTCCGCCGACAAGTAGGCCACCGACTTCTGTGGGCGTGCCCGCATCGCTTCGGTGGTGGCCAGGTAGCGCATCATCAGCCGATCACGCACCGCGTAACTCAGGGCCATATAGAGGTCATGGCGGCTGGCGGTGGGGGCGAGCTTGCCGAGCGTGAAGAACAGGTGTTCCGTCATGCCGTCGAACACGCTCTTGGCATCGAGGCCGGCGCGTTCTGGGTCGTTGTGACAGCCGGGGGTCGGCAGACGCAGATCGAACGGTTGTGACGTGGTCATGGGGGTTCAGCGAGCCATGGAGCGTGGAATCACCGTCAGGCCAGGGTGCTCGGAGCCCAACTCAATGAATTACCCGGACCGTAGCCATCACAACTGGGGCTGCCTGCAAAAAAGCGCTTAATACAGCATTCCCGGTCAATTGGGATCATCCAGCGAACAGTTCAGCGGCGGAATCACCATTAAGGTTCGGCGTGAGACATGCCCGGCTTGATGCTGCTGCCCACCCTGCTGAGCGAAATCAGCAGTCACGACCTCGAATTGGCTGAAACGCTGATCGGCGTCCTTCGCTTCATGCTGATCTTCGTGGCGGCCCGCACCCTTGCTGAGGTGCTCGTTCGCTTTGAGCTCCCCACGATTCTTGGGGAACTCCTCGCTGGCGTCCTTATTGGTGCCTCGGGCCTGCATCTTTTGGTGCCGCCGGAGACCCAGGTGCAGCTTTCCGGGGCCTTCTCCGAGGTGGTGTCCGGCCTTTCGCATGTGCCGGTGGAGGAAATTTCAGCTCTCTACAACGAGAGCTTCGGCGCCTTGCAGGCGGTGGCCACGCTGGGTCTTTATTCCCTGCTCTTCCTCACGGGTCTTGAAAGTGAGCTAGAGGAACTGATGGCGGTGGGAGCCCAGGCCTTCAGCGTTGCCGTGGTCGGCGTGGTGCTGCCCTTTGCCCTAGGCACCCTTGGCTTGATGGCGATCTTCCACGTGGATGCGATTCCGGCCATTTTCGCCGGGGCCTCGATGACAGCCACCAGCATCGGCATCACTGCCAGCGTTTTCGGCGAACTGGGCTATCTGCGCACCCGAGAAGGCCAGATCGTGATCGGCGCCGCCGTGCTCGACGACATCCTCGGGATCGTCATCCTGGCCATCGTGGTGTCCTTGGCGGCCGGCGGAACTCTGGAGATCGGGCCCATCGTTCAGCTGGTGGTGGCGGCTGTTCTGTTTGTGGTGGTGGCCTTGTTGTTGAGCCAGAAGGCTGCCCCTGCTTTCGACTGGGTGATTGATCAGCTCAAGGCCCCTGGCGACAAACTCATTGGTTCTTACTTGCTGCTCGCTGTGAGCTGCTTCGTGGCCTCTGCCATTGGGCTGGAGGCTGCACTCGGGGCCTTCGCCGCTGGTTTGATCGCCAGCACCTCAAAGCATCGCCACGAGATTCAGGCAGCAGTCACCCCCATCGTTGGGTTGTTTGCCACCGTTTTCTTCGTGCTGGTGGGTGCAGGAATGGACCTCTCTGTGATCAACCCCTCTGATCCGGGGGCTCGTTCCGCTCTGGTGGTGGCAGCCTTCCTGTTCGTGGTGGCGATCATCGGCAAGGTGGCTGCCGGCTGGGCCATCTTCAGCAAGGAAAAGACCAACAACCTGGTGGTGGGGCTGGGAATGATGCCCCGCGGCGAAGTTGGCCTGATCTTCCTGGGCCTGGGTACCGCCTCAGGCCTTCTCAGCCCTGGCCTTGAGGCGGCGATTCTGTTGATGGTGATCGGCACCACGTTCCTGGCGCCGGTGCTGTTGCGCATCGTCCTCAAAGACAAGCCCCCTGAAGACGGCAATCAGGTTCCCGACGAATTCGCTGCCGATCCCCTGGCGGGTGCCTCCTGAATCAGTCGTCTTTCCCGGCATTGGCGAGGACGATCAGAACACTCCAGCCCACGGCCACAACGCCAAGGCTGGAGGCCCAGCCAGGACCTAGGACCCAACTGAATCCGAGCTGGGTGACAACGCCCGTGACGATGGCCAGCAGCAGGCTGCTTATCACAAGCACAGGTTGACGCACCGATTCGGGTAGGTCACTCTCTTCAAGGCTTGATTCCAAAGTGCTGAGCGGTGCGCTCAGCGGCACGTAAAGGGCGATGGCCCACAGCAAAGCTCCGCGCCAGACGGATGCGTCCGCCAGCGGTCCGCCCATCAACTCGTAGCTCACCATCCAGGCCGCTTCAGTGCTGCTTAGCATCGCGTCCCTCGCAGCCGGCTGTGGATCGCGTCACCTGGAGCCATTTCGGCCATGCCGTGCACACGGTGCAGCAGCATCCCGAGAATGACAGCACTGATCATCCGGCACTTCTGTTGGTGCATGGGTTCGGGGCATCCACCGATCACTGGCGCCACAACATTCCCGTCTTGGCCCAGACCCATGCCGTGCATGCGATTGATCTGCTGGGCTTCGGCAGAAGTGCCAAGCCGGCGGGTCTGAGTTACGGGGGTGCTCTATGGCGCGATCAACTGGTGGCCTATGTGCGCGAGCGGATCGGCCGTCCGACGGTGATCGCCGGCAATTCCCTCGGTGGTTTTGCGGCCCTTGCTGCCGGGGCTGCCTTGGGATCTGACTGTGCGGGAGTCGTGCTGCTCAATGCTGCCGGTCCCTTCAGTGATGAGCAGAAACCGCCGCAAGGCTGGGGCGCCATCGCTCGCCAGAGCATCGGCACGGCCCTGCTGAAGAGTCCGGTGCTGCAGCGGTTGCTGTTCGAGAACCTGCGCCGACCCGCCACGATCCGCCGCACGCTGAACCAGGTATACGTCGACAAGACCAACGTTGATGATTGGCTGGTGGAGTCGATCCGGCGCCCCTCCCTCGATCCCGGCGCCTTCGGGGTGTTTCGCACGGTCTTCGATATCCCCCGCGGTCAGCCCCTCGACGAGCTTTTTGTGGAACTGACGGCGCCGCTGTTGCTGCTCTGGGGCATTCGTGACCCCTGGATCAACGCCCCCGGTCGCCGCTCCACCTTCCAGCGCCATGCTCCGGAGGCCACCACTGAGGTGGTTCTGGAGGCCGGGCACTGCCCCCACGATGAGGTGCCGGATCAGGTGAATGCGGCGTTACTGCAATGGTTGGAGGGCCTCAGGTCGGCTGCGGCACCGACAAATGTTGATCTGCTGGCTAACTGAATGAATGAGCTACCCCGCATCGGCGGATGCCCATGACCCTCACCCAGCAGTCGGCCCCATACGCCCACTGGGATTTCGTCCATCCCAGCAGCGGTGATCGTTTGCGGATCATTCCCGAGCGGGGTGGTTTGGTGAGTGGTTGGTCTTGCGGGGGGCGGGAGATTCTGTATTTCGATCAGGACCGTTATGCCGATCCCAGCAAAAGCATTCGCGGCGGCATTCCGGTGTTGTTTCCGATCTGCGGAAACCTGCCCCGAGATGTGCTGCCTGTGGATGGCGTCGACTATCCCCTAAAGCAGCACGGCTTCGCACGGGATCTTCCCTGGCAGCTTCAGTTGCTCGAGGATCAGAGCGGTGTGTGCCTCAGCCTCTCCAGCACTGGCGAAACGCTGAAGGCCTATCCCTTCCCCTTCCGTTTGGAGATGGAGCTGCGCCCGGTGGTCTCTGCCTTAGAGATCTCCACCACGGTGCACAACTGCGGTGATGCCTCCATGCCTTTCAGTTTTGGCTTGCACCCCTACTTCAGCGTGAGCGATCTGGCCCAGACCCGGCTCACGGGTCTGGCGGAGCGCTGCCTAAACCATCTGGAGATGGCGGAGGCCGCTACCGCCGATCAGCTCAAGCGGTTGCCCGAAGGGGTGGATTTCCTCTGCCGGCCTGCGGGTCCTGTCAGTTTGATCGACGATGCCACCAGCGTGACGCTGGAACTGCAGCACCAGGCACCGCTGGACTTCAGTGTGGTTTGGACCGAGCCCCCGAGGCGGATGGTTTGTTTGGAACCCTGGACCGGTCCGCGGCAGGCCCTGGTGAGTGGTGATCGAAAACTGGTGCTCGAGCCCGGTGCAAAGCAGACCCTGGCCTGTCGCTACAGCGTCTCCTGATCTACCCCCGGCAGACGGCCGCGGCTGAGTTGCAGCTTGGGGTCGAATTGGCGTTTCACCGCTTCGATCAGCGGTCGCGACGGACGGTCAAGCCAGACCGGCATGGTTGACCCAGCCGCGCGTTTCAACAGAGTCATTTCGCCGCCGAGGCGGATCACGCTGCGGCGCAGCGCCTCCAGCTGGTGATCCGCTGTCGCCATGTCGCACCAGCCATCACCGCAGCCGGCTCCCGCGGCAAGTTCCCAGGTCCAAGGCTTGAGGACCCTCATCGCCTCATCCCGCAACAACCGGTGCAACTGGGCCGGTGGTAGCACCAGCCGCACCAGCTGCGCAGAGGGGCTGGCATCGAAGGGTGTGGTGAGAGCATCGGAACAACGCTGGCGTTCGGCGCTGAGCTGTTGGTTTAGCGCCAACGCCTCGAGCTGCTTCAGTTGATCTTCCACCGCCCGCTCCGAGACGCTGCTCACCACCAGCCGCAGCCGCCAGGCACCATCGCCGCCGTTGATCCAGTCACAGCGTTCCGGCGTCAGGCTGGAGCGCAGCAGTTCGCTGCGAAAGGCCTCCTGGGCCTTCACGTCGCCCTCCAGTAGCAGGCCGCTCCGGGCGGGGCGCAGCGGTTGCAGCCGCAGGGTGAGTTCGGTGATCAGCGCCAGGCTGCCCCAGCTGCCGCAGAGCAGCCGCATCAGGTCGTAGCCCGCCACGTTCTTCACCACTCGTCCACCGGCATGGGCTTCGACGCCATCTGCTCGCAACAGGCCGATGCCAATGATCTGATCGCGCACCCCCAGATGGCGTTGCCGCAGTCCCCCCGCCAGTCCACGGGCCACCAGGCCGCCGATGCTTCCGGGAGCGCCGGCCCGGGGCCAGTCAATCGGCAGCCATTGCCCCTGTTCCGCCAGCAGATCCTGGAGGTCCTGCAATGGCAGGCCGGTTTCCACCGTGATGGTCAGATCGTCCACGGCATGGTCGATCACCCGGTTGAGCTGCCGGCAGGAGAGGATCTCATGGCGGGGATCCAGCGGCGGACCCCAGTCCAGGCGTGTGCCCAGGCCACTAGGACTCCAGGGGGTGCCGCTCTGGTGCCATTGGCGCACCAGATCAATAAGGGCACTGCGGCTGGTGGGGGAATGGCTCACGGCACGATGGTGCCATGAAGGTTGTGGTCATTGACGACGATCCCACCGGCTCGCAGACGGTGCACAGCTGCCCGCTGCTGCTGCGCTGGGATGTCGACACCCTGCGCCAGGGGCTGCGCCACGCATCGCCCCTGTTGTTTCTGCTGGCCGACACCCGGGCGCTGATGCCCACGGATGCCGCGGAACGCAACCGCGGTATTGCGGTGGCCTTGGATCAGGCGCTGCAGCAGGAGGGATTGGCGCGTGATCAGGTGCTGCTGGTGAGTCGTGGTGATTCGACCTTGCGCGGCCATGGAGTACTGGAACCTGAGGTTTTGCAATCGGCTTTCGGACCCTTTGATGCCACGTTCCATGTTCCGGCGTTCTTGGAAGGGGGCCGCACCACCGTGAACGGGGTGCATCTCCTCCACGGGGAACCGGTGCACACCACGCCGTTTGCTCAGGACCGGCTGTTTGGTTTCAGCAGCAGTGATCTGGCCCGCTGGTTGGAGGAGAAAAGTTATGGGTCCATTGCTGCGGCGTTCGTGCAGCGCATCAGTGGCCGGGAGCTTGATGCCGCCTGCGCAGCAGGCCTGCCGCTGATGATCGAGCGCCTGCGTGGGCTCCAGGGCAATGCATCTGTGGTGGTGGATGCCGAGCGGCAGGAGCAGCTCACCGCTTTGGCCGCAGCGGTGCGCGCCTTGCAGGGACAGAAACGCTTTTTGTTCCGTTCCGCCGCCAGCATGGTGAAGGCTTTGGCGGATCCAGGCCTGCCGCCGCTTGATCCCAAGGGATTAGCGGGGTTGCGACTATTGGCTGCCGATGGAACGTCTCTGCCTGGCCTGGTGATGGTGGGCTCCCATGTGCCCTTGGCGGATCAGCAGCTGGAGCTGTTGCTGCAGGAATCGGGTTGCCAAGGGGTTGAACTGCCGGTGCCGCGCATCGCTCGGGTGCTGGAGGGGCCGACACCCGACCTGTTGCTGGCGGATCTGGAGCGGGCCTGGTTGCAGCAGCTGCGAGAGCTGCTTGATCAAGGTCTGACACCGGTGCTGTTCACCAGCCGCGGTGAGCTGCGTTGCGCCTCAGAGCAGGAGGGCCGGCGCTTTTCCTGCGCTCTGGCCGAGTTGATGGGTCGATTGGCGGCAGCTCTCGCGCCTGATCTGGGCTACCTGATCAGCAAAGGCGGCATCACGAGCCAGACGCTGCTGGCTCGGGGTCTGGCCCTCGAGTCGGTGCAGCTGGAAGGGCAGCTGCTGCCGGGTCTGTCGCTGGTGCGTCCGTCAGCGGGACCCTGCAGCGGACTGCCGATTCTCACGTTCCCCGGCAATCTCGGCGTTGCCGGAACCCTGCGGGACGCCTGGCAGCGGATGGAGGCCGGCTGAGGCGGCCAGCAGTTCCATCGGGTGCTGCACCCGGGCCCGATCGCCCAGGTGCCGCCGCAGTTGCAGGGTGCAACCGATGTTGGCGCTGGCCACCAGTTCAGCACCGGTGCCGCTGAGGTCGTCGGCCTTGATTCGGCCCAGTTCGGCGGCTTCCTCCGGCTGCACGAGGTTGTAGATGCCGGCGCTGCCGCAGCACACCCCCGCCTCGGTTGCTTCCCGCAGCTGAATCTTGGGGATGGCCCGCAGCAGCTGACGGGGCTGGGCCTGGATTCCCTGGCCGTGAATCATGTGGCAAGCGTCATGCATGGCCACGACGCCGGGGAGCGGTTGCAATTGGGTGCGGAACGATTCCAGAAGGCCGCGGTCCGCCAGGAATTCCTGCACATCAAGCACCGGAGCGCGGAAGGCAGTGTTGCCCTTCAGCAGCTCGCCGTAGGCCTTCATCGTGTGGCCGCAGCCTGAAGCGGCCACCAGTACCGCATCCAGATCTCCTTCAACGGCATTCATGCTCCGGATTAGATCCGTCGCCAGTTGGCGGGTGAGCTCCAGCTCCCCCTGGTGATGGCTCACCGCCCCACAACAGCCCTGCTCTGGGGGAATCACCACCTCAAAACCGTTGGCCTGTAGCACCTTTACCGTTGCGGTGCTGACGCCGGGATCGAAGCAGCGCTGCACGCAGCCCAGTAACAGCGCCACGCGGCCGCGGCGTTTGCCGGAGACGGGATTGATCTGGGGTAGACGGTCGCTGAAGCTCTCTGACACCAGGGGCGGAAGCAGTTGCTCCATCGCTTCGATCTCCGGCCCGAACAGACGGGTGAGTCCGGATCGGCGGGCCAGCTGTTGCACTGGTGTGCCGGCGTAGGCCCGCAGGGGTTGCAGCAGGGCCCGCAGGCGCTGGGGGTAGGGCAGCACCTGCAGCAGCAGCTTGCGGAAGCTGGTTTGCCAACTGCTGCGCTGGTTGGCCTGATTCAGCCTGGGCCGGGTGGCCTCGATTAGCTGGTCGTAGCGGACTCCTGAAGGACACGCCGAAACACAGGCGTAACAGCCCAGGCAGGTGTCGAAATGGCTTGCCACCGTGGAATCCAGCTCCAGTTCACCGGCTTCGATCGCCCGCAGCGCATGGATGCGGCCGCGGGGCGAGTCCATCTCACTGGCCAGCACGCGATAGCTGGCACAGGTGGGCAGGCAGAAGCCGCAGTGCACGCAGGGATCTGCGGCGCCAGCGGGAAGTCCGGGGAGCTGGGTGGGATAGGCCATCGCCTGAGTCTGGCGTGAATGGCAGCTCTGGTGATCAGAAGCGCTGAATGATCGCTTCGGCGAAACCGCTGCAGCTCACGGGATCCACCTGGGGTTCCATCAGTCGGGCCAGGTCATAGGTGACCTGCTTGTCGGCGATGGCGGCACTGAGGCCCTTGGTCACCAGATCGGCAGCCTCCTGCCAGCCGAGAAACTCCAGCATCATCACGCCGCTGAGGATCACTGAGCCCGGGTTGATCCGATCGAGGCCGGCGTGTTTCGGGGCGGTGCCGTGGGTGGCTTCGAAGATGGCGGCGTTCTCGCCGATATTGGCGCCGGGGGCCATGCCCAAGCCGCCCACCATTGCAGCTGCTGCATCGGAGATGTAATCGCCGTTGAGGTTGAGCGTGGCCAGGATCGAATACTCCTGGGGACGGGTCTGGATCTGCTGGAAGATGCTGTCGGCGATGCGGTCGTCCACCAGCACCATCGACCTCCACTTGCCGCCGCCGTGGCTGCTGCCGATCGCATCAATTACCGCTTGCACTTCGGCATCAATGTCGGCTTTTTTCTCTGGGGTCAGGCTGTCGTACCCCGGCTCGATCATGCGGGCGTTGGCTTGCACGCTGAGGTTGGAATCGTTTTCGAGGTTCCCCAGAATCCAGCTTTCTCGCTCGGTGATGCACACGTCGCGGAATTCGGTGGTGGCCAGCTCATAGCCCCAGTCGCGGAAGGCCCCTTCTGTGAACTTCATGATGTTGCCCTTGTGCACCAGGGTCACATGGCGCTTGTCCCCCTGCAGGCGCAGGGCGTGCTGGATCGCTTTGCGGATGTGGCGCTGGCTGCCGGCTTTGCTTACCGGTTTGATGCCGATGCCGGATCCCTCGGGGATCTGGCGCTTGCCCAGTTTGCCGTTGGCGGGGATAACCACCTCGTTGAGGTGCTTGCGCAGCTCTTGGCCGACGGCGTCATCGGCTTCCCATTCCACCCCCATGTAAATGTCTTCAGTGTTCTCCCGGTAGACGATTACGTCCAGATCCTGGGGACGTTTGTGGGGGCTTGGGGTGCCCTCGTAGTAGCGGCAGGGACGCACGCAGGAATACAGATCAAAGATCTGACGCAGGGCCACGTTCAGCGAACGGATGCCGCCACCGACTGGTGTGGTGAGGGGGCCTTTGATCGCCACGCCGTAGGTGCGGATCGCATCGAGAGTGTCCTCCGGCAGGTACTGATAGGTGCCGTAAAGGTCGCAGGCCTCATCGCCGGCATACACCTTGAACCATTCGATGCTCTTGCTGCCGCCGTAGGCCTTGGCTACGGCGGCATCCAGCACCTTCTGGGTGGCGGGCCAGATGTCCACGCCGGTGCCATCGCCGCGGATGAAGGGGATTATCGGGTTATCGGCCACCACGGGTTGGCCGTTCTCGAAGCGGATCGGTGTGCCCTGGCTCGGGGCGGTGAGCTTCTCGAACTGGGCCATGGCGGTTGGTCGGGCGTCAGCTAGCTGAGCCTATGACTGAGGAGGGAGCCTTACGGTTCCAAAAAGTGCGTACTGCGCATTGACGGCCTGCGAGCAGATGTGGGTGGAGGCGACTTGATTCAAAGAAGTCGAGGTGATCAGCACCTCCATTGATTTTGTTGTTGCCTTGCCGGATGAGGACCATCTGCTGCTCATTGATGACTGACCGTCCGATACCAAGGTCGCGGTAATCGGTGCCCCCCAGCAGGCCGTGGCGCAGCCCCCGGTTCAGTGCAGGAATCATGTGCACTCTTGGGGCGCGTCGTTCCAGCGTTGCAGTAGGGCCTCAATCAGCCGCCAGGCCTGTTGTTCGTAGCGTTTGACGAAGTCTTCAAAGCTCTGAGCCGCCGCCTCATCAGCACCATCGGAAATCACCCGCAGCACCAGCCAGGGGATTCCCTCCTGCTCTGCCACCTGCGCGACGGCAGCACCTTCCATCTCAACTGCCCGCAGTTCGGGCAGAGCATCCCGGAGTGCTTGCAGCACTGCCGGATCGCAGATGAAACGATCTCCTGTGGCGATCAGACCGCTGCAAGGCCGAGCGAACCCGTCCAGATCACCTGCGCTGTGGGCCTCCAGTAGAGCGGTTTTGGCCCAGTTGAACCAAGCTGGCTGAGGTTGGAGCCGGTCCTGCTTCAGCACTGGCAGCGTGAAGCGTGGGAACAAGGGCCGGGCATCCATGTCGTGTTGCACCACGGCATCGGCCAACACAACATCCCATTGACGGAGGGCCGGATCTGCAGCCCCGGCAACGCCGGTGAACACCAGCAGATCGATGCTGGCATCACTCGCGAGCAGGCGTGTGGCGGCCCGTGCAGCGCTCACCTTGCCCCAGCCGCTCCAGACCAGGCTGAGACGCACCGTGTCGTCCCACGATCCCTTGTGGATTCTCAGGTCGCCGTGGTCGCTGCAGCTCAGATCCGTGAGGTGGCTGAGATCAGAGCCGATCTCTTCCGGCATGGCACCCAGCAGGCCGATATGCAGCGGTTGCGTCATGGTTTCGTGAACCTCGCGCAACCGTAACGGCGACCTTTTGCTTCTCCCTGCACACTGGGCGAAACCAGGAGGTTGAATTGAACGCGGGCGAGTCGGTACAGAGCGTGGCCCGGATGCGAGTACTGGCGTCCACGATTGCGCTTGTGCGCCGTCAGTTTCCCGCTGCGCAGGCCAACCTCAGTCCTTGGCGGGACGATCCGCAGACCCGACAGTGGACTGAAACGGAATCACTTGACCTCTCCTTTCACTTCCCGGGCTGGAGTCCACGGCTGGAATGCCGCAGTCTGCTGATGCAATTGCGCGTCAGCGCGGAGCGTGGTGACGATCAGCAGCGCTTGCTGGGGGTGTTAATGCGGGGCATGACTTACGACGGTGAACGCTGGCGCCTCGCCACGGTCGGTGAATGGTTGCCAGAAGGCCCCTACCTGCCTCAGCAGCAGCAGGTGAATCAGCTTCAGCAGATTTGTCGCGAGCTGTTCGAGCTCTTTGATGGCACCCTTGCGTCTGAACCAGCGGCGTAACCCTTCGCAACGCCCAACGCCGTGTTGCCTTGAACCTCTTTTAAGTTCTTCGTAAGGCAATTGCTCGAAATCATGTCTGTCGCCCTTGCTGCCCAGATCCGGGAAGGCACGAAAAAATCGCACACCATGGCCGAGAACACCGGTTTCGTGAGCTGCTTTCTGAAGGGAGTCGTTGATAAGGCCAGCTATCGCAAGCTTGTGGCTGATCTGTATTTCGTCTACTCCGCCATGGAGGAGGAGATCGGCAAGCTGACCGATCATCCGGTGGTGGGTCCGGTTGCCATGGCTCAGCTGAACCGTCGTGAGGCGTTGGAGCAAGACCTCACCTATTACTTCGGTGACAACTGGAAGGCAGAAATCAAACCCTCTCCCTCTGCAGCGGCCTACGTAGAACGTATTCACGCTGTTGCCCAGGAGTCTCCCGAGCTGTTGGTAGGTCATCACTACACCCGCTACCTCGGTGATCTCTCCGGTGGTCAGATCCTCAAGAACATCGCCCAGAAGGCGATGAACATGGAGGGGGATGCCGGCCTGCGCTTCTACGTCTTCGAAGACATCGCTGACGAAAAAGCGTTCAAGACGACATATCGCTCCGCCATGGACATGCTGCCGATCGATCAGGCCATGGCCGATCGCATCGTGGAGGAGGCCAACCACGCCTTCCATCTGAATATGAATATGTTCAAGGAGCTGGAGGGTAACTTGGTCGCCGCCATCGGCAAGCTGCTGTTTGGCTTCCTCACTCGCCGGCAGCGGGCTGGAAGTACTGAATCTGCCGCTGCTTAAAGTCAGCTTGGTGGTTCTTTGATTTCCTTGCGAGAAATTCGGGTCCTAGTCCCAGGTACTGGGCCACGTTTTCGTTGTGGAGGTCTGAATGTCGCGAAGCAGACCGCAAGTCTGCTTTCGCAAATTCGAACCACAACGCTTGTTACATATAGAGAGCGAAGCGATAAATACCCTTTTTTTGATTCATTGTTGTTAAACGAACAAACTATCCATGATGATTCATTATGGATAGTTTGTTGGGGTTTTGACATTCCTAGGTTGGTAAATCGTCTTCGCGGAAGAAAAGTTGTTTACCAAGCTCATAGTACTGGATACGGATTTAATCTTCCTCCGAGCGTTCCTATTGTCGCTGTTAGTAGAAATACAATGGGCTATTGGGGGCATCGTGCACCCAGGAATCCCATATTCTTAATTCCTAATGCACTTGAATCTCAATGGCTAGCAAGAGGAGATCGTAACGGAAGTGTATCGAGTCGACCAATCGATATTCTTGTTCAAAAAAGAAAGAGTAGTAATTATCTCTTGTACGAATTAGTCCCAGCTTTACGTGCCAAGGGCTTTTATGTAGAGATACAGAATGATTGGGTGGATGATTTGGTGCATTTATTTAATAGCACTAAGGTCTTTTTATACGACTCTACTGAACATTGGACTAGAGCTGGTGTGAGCGAAGGATTTGGTTTACCTCCTTTGGAAGCAATGTCTTGCGGTTGTATTGTATTT
Source organism: Synechococcus sp. WH 8109 (assembly GCF_000161795.2). NCBI lineage: Bacteria > Bacillati > Cyanobacteriota > Cyanophyceae > Synechococcales > Synechococcaceae > Synechococcus > Synechococcus sp. WH 8109. The sequence goes on from NZ_CP006882.1 coordinate 163,354, forward strand.
AGTAGTTTGAATCATGCCCTTGCAGACACCTTTACGCCTGGCGTCGTGGGACATCAAATTGGTTACGGCTGTCTATCAAATGACGTGGATAGAATAGCTGCAGCAGTTGCAAATCCTGATGAGTGGAAGCCATTAGAACCTGCTTTAGATTTTGCATTGAGAGATTTTTCAGAGCCCCTATTCATTGAGAGATGGCGTGCCGTTTTGAAAGAGTTAGATTCTGTAATGCCTACTTTAATTAATAACCCTCGCCTTTTATTGAAGCCATCCTATGGATTGGCCTTACTTTTGAAATACTTTAAGCAAGCTCTTAGAAGAATTTTAGATTTTTTCGGCTTTTGAAGTTGCTAATACTTCACAAAAATCTTGTTCTTGAGAGACGAATTTCTCCTATCCTCGACTTCCAATTGCAAAATCCTTTGCCATGCTTATGGTTTTTATTTTTCTAGGCACATTGGCCAATCGGTTGGTTAACTGTCTATCAAATGTCAAGGCAAAGGCAGCTGAGCGTAATATGATTTCACTAGTGTCGTCGCTGTGTTAAAAGTATTTGCAAGCGAGACGCTCTATGAGCTAAAAGTTCTTTTTAGGTACGTTGAAAAACAAAGTTTAATCAGGCTTTGGGTAATCATACCAGTATCTATTCTTTCTGGATTTCTTGATATTGCTACTGTTGCAGTTATAGGTAGGCTCACAGGAACGCTTGTTGGCACTAATCTCATCAACTTATTGCCTGGTGTAAAGGTATTTGGAGCTACTCCATATATACAATCTTTGTGGCTAATAGCAATTTTTGTCCTAGTCAACTGGATGCAGTCTGGGGTCCGTTTATTGCTTCGCTTTATGCAAGAAAATCTTGCAGGAGAATTGTGGCTTGACTTATCGAGTCGAATCTTCAAGCAGACACTGGGTCAGCCTTATGAATATCATTTAACTGGGAATATATCAGCACTTGCGTCGGATCTACTGTCAAATCTGGATTGTCTCTTGAGGGATATTTTAACTCCGGCTTTGAGAGCTATAAGCTGTTTAATCAGCATTGTATTTCTGGTTGCTGGAATTTTGTATGTTGGTGGTGGTTCTGCATTTGTATTGATACTATCAATGCTTGTCCTTTATGTAATAATTGGGTATTTGATAAATCCAGTCTTGCGTAAAGCCTCCAGGCAAAAATTAGTTACGAGAGAGAGATATACCAAACGATTCTTCGAATCTTTCCAGGCAATAGTTGACTTGAAGCTTGGCCTAAGCGAGCCTTACTTTTCAAGGCGATTTAATCGCTCTACATCAATATTCAAACAATCGGTTGTTAACGCGACAGTTTTTCCCGAGATACCGAGGCTACTAATTGAACCCCTTGGCATCTCAATGATCTTTCTTATTGGAGTTGTACCACCAGTTCTATCTGGGCAACAACAAAAAATTATTGAGGTTCTTCCATTTTTATCTATATTATCTGTAGGAGCTTTACGTCTTGCAAAACCACTTCAAGACTTTTTCTCTGCAATATCAATTCTCAGAGGGGGATTGCCTGAAATTATGAATATAACATTATTACTCGAGAATACTGTGAATTTTCAATCCTCTTCACTGCTTTTTAATAAGACTCCGGAAGGTATTTTCCCTCTAAGATCTATAGGCCTTCGGAACGTTACTTATAGATATCCAGAAGCAACTAAGAATGCACTTGATAATGTATCCCTAAGTATTCCAGTGGGATCTCGCGTAGCATTTGTAGGTCCTACAGGTAGTGGAAAAACTACAGCTGCAAATGTTTTGCTTTCATTACTTACTCCTCAACGTGGAGATTTGATCCTTGATGGCATACCTGTGCTTGATGATGAAATAACTTCTTGGAATTTATGTTGTGCTCAAGTACCTCAGTCTATAAACTTGTTGTCAGACTCTATTATCTCCAATGTCGCCTTTGGTGTTAATTTAAATGATGTCGATGAGGATAAGGTATGGGATGCGCTTGAAGCTGCACAACTTGATGTAGTTGTATCTGATCTTCCTTACGGTTTGTACACACCAATTGGTGACAATGGTATAAGTTTGTCTGGAGGACAACGTCAAAGGCTAGCGCTAGCAAGAGCTTTTTATAGGTCCGCCAAATTCTTAATTCTTGACGAAGCTACGAGTGCTTTAGACAATAAAACGGAATCCGAAGTTATCCAGTCTATAGAAATTATTGGAAGAAGATGTACTACCTTAGTTATTGCTCATCGTCTTTCTACTATTCAGAAATGCGATCGTATATATGAGTTTGATGCCGGTAAAATTGTTGCCAGTGGTAATTTCGATGAGCTTAAAGACCTCTCATCGAGCTTTAGGCAAATGATCAAACTACAATCTTGTACCAATCCTTGACATAGACTCTTTGTTAAAAGTTTACCGCAACGAGATGCATCTTATGGAAAGATTTTTACAGTTTACGCGACAGAACTCTGTAGAGATCGCAGCGTTGGTCCTTTCATTTGCTCTTTTTGGTCAAGTATTCTTTTCTTCTATCGTTAACGTGTTGTCTATAGACAATCGCTCGGTAATGCTTGTATTTCGTCTGTGCCTAATGCTCATTAATGCCTGTTATATTATATCTTTCTTTTTTCAGAAAGAAGTTTTTTCGATTACTGGTAAATCTTGGATTAATGTAATTATAGTTTTTTGGGCTTTGTATACGACTAGACTTTTGTATGATGTTTTCTTGGCGAAAGTGAGCCTATCGGTTCCCTTATGGGAACTTCTTGCATGGGGTTTGGGTAGTTCATTAGTTAGTGGTGTGGCAGCTTGTCTCTTCGCGCCATTTAAAGACCTGGGAAGAGTTTTATACAAAACAATTGAGTTTGGTGTTCTTTTGCTTGGCATCTCGGTGATTTGCTTTGCGCTTAAGCCAGGATTTGATCAAGGTGGTTTTTACTTAGACCATTTAAATGCTATTACTGCTGCTAATGCTGGCTGTTCTCTTGTCTTGCTGGGTTTATCCAGTCTTATTGTAAGAGACTATTGTTTGAACCCTTATTGCTACTCCAAATGCATTTCATTCCTTGGAATAATAATTGGTTCTTTTATCGTAGTTTTCAGTGCTACACGGGGCGCGATTCTGGCAATGCTAATTATTTCGTTGTTTGGAATATGGTCTGCAAAAGGCTCTTTATTTACCCGATTTTCTTTCTCAACTTCTGGTCTTTTGATAACTTTTTCTATAGGGATATTCGTTGTTGTTGTCCTGTCTAATTCTGGTCTTTTGCTTGACAAAGTTTTTACCAGCAGGCTGTGGGATACGGTTCTTACAAGAATTGAATTCTGGAAATTGTGCTTCAAAGAATTTTTAACAAGTCCATTTTATGGCATTGGCTTCAACTTACAGTCATTGCTAGGAAGCCTTGAGATTGAGCAGGGTATTTACTTCCCTCATAATTACTTTTTTGAATCCTTGGCTATTGGAGGACTCTTATTGACTCTACCGTTGCTAGCTTGCTTTTTAATTCCAATAACTAAAGTATTCAGTCTTTCTCGTGCGAATTTTTTGCATCTTTCGCTCACTCTCTTGGCCATGCAAGTAGTAATATATTCTATGCATAATGGCCACTTGGGTGAATATCCTGCTTTTTGGCTTATTCTTGGTCTTGTTGCGGGGAGGGCAAAGGAATTTAATTAGTATATAATTTATCTGATTTTGGCTTGAGTATATTTTCTTTGAATAAAAATAAAATTGTTAATTAGGCCGGATCTTCCTATGATTGTCATAATGCATGTTGGAACATGCTTGAGTCGCGGCTTAAGAATGAGCCGCACAATTGGCTGAACAAGATTTATAAAGTAGATAAAAAAGCCAAGATTATTTCTTTTGATTAGTTCATATCTCCCCATTCCATACTGCAGTGTTTTTCTTAGCGAGCCCTGGCAAGAATGATGCATGATTCTGATTGTTTCGTCTTTCGCTATAGGTATGTTCTTTTGCAGGAGTCTTACTAGTAAGTCTGTTTCTTCGTTTGAGGCCCATTCTGTGGCTTTCCCTGGGCCAATATTGGCATCAAAAACATATTTTAAATCGCTTAATGCCTTCTTCCGTGCAAAAATGTTAGATGTTTCTGCTTTGGCTCTGAATAGATCTAAGACTGTATGTATTTTGATGATGCCTTTTCTTCTTTGATTGTCTTTACGAATGGTATTTGCGATTTCATCTTTTCCAGCTATTAATACGCCAAGTTCGCTATTTCTTTCAAATCTGTGCATGACATTTTCTATTGTATCTTCTCTATAAGTGCAATCGTCGTCGGGGAATGCAATTAGTTCGCCTGTGGCGATGCTTGCTCCAAGATTTCTTGCCTTTGAGGCTCCGGTGAATGTGACTTTTGTGTGAACAATATTTAGTTTTTCAGGGCAATCATTTATTAAGCTGTCTAGGAAGCCGGGTGGATTTTGGTCTATAATTATAATTTCTTTTGGCAGCATCGACTGGCGTCTTACTGAGTGAATAAGCTCTGCTAATTGTTTTGTCCTGCCATATGTGCATATTACTAGTGATAAATCGACCGTACTTGCATGCTTCTTGGGAGACATCGTTTCGGGCTATGGGTTTATAGAGCCTAATTCATTGACGCCATGGTCATGAGGGAACGTATTTTTAATGAGAATTCGTTGCTTAATTGGTTTGCTTGCCTTTTGGGATCCAGTTTGTTTGGTTGCTTCTTTTTTGAATGTCTTTGGAGATTTCTTAGGATTCTTTTTGAATGCTGGAATTGCCTAATGACTTCTAGGTGGGCCGCGTGTATCTGGTGTAGAAAGTTGCACTTGCATATTAATTCCGCAATCGCGACACAATTTCCTGCGCAGTTGTCGATAGTTACTGCACAGCATGCCTAAAATAATTTACTATGAGCTTCTTGGATGGCCTCAACGATGCCCAGCGCAGGGCGGTGGATCACTACCAAGGTCCTCTGTTGGTGGTTGCCGGCGCCGGTAGCGGCAAGACCCGGGCCCTCACCCATCGCATTGCTCACCTGATTGGGGAGCACGGTGTAGATCCAGCGCAGATTCTGGCCGTCACATTCACCAACAAGGCCGCTCGCGAAATGAAGGAGCGGCTTGAGCTGCTCTTGGCCCAGAAGCTGGCGCAGAGTCAGTACGGCCAGCCCTGGAGCACTCTGCCGGCGGTGGAGCAGCGTCAGTCGCGTTCGCGCATCTACCGCGAAGTCACCAAAGAACTCTGGATCGGCACCTTCCACGCCTTATTTGCGCGGATGCTCCGCTACGACATCGACAAATTCCAGGACTCCGAAGGACTCACCTGGACCAAGCAGTTTTCGATCTACGACGAAGCTGATGCCCAGAGCTTGGTCAAGGAGATCGTCACTCAGGAACTGCAGCTGGATCCCAAACGCTTTGACCCCAAGAAGACCCGTTGGGCGATCAGCAACGCCAAAAACCAGGGATGGCTGCCCGACCAGTTTGAGGCCAACGCCGAAGGGCAGCGGGGCAAGCTCACCGCCGATGTCTACCGGCGTTACCGCAAGGCATTGGCGGCAAACAATGCCCTCGACTTTGACGATTTGCTGCTTCTCCCGGTGCAGCTCTTGCAGCAAAACGAGCAGGTGCGCAGCTACTGGCACCGTCGTTTCCGTCACGTTCTGGTGGATGAGTATCAGGACACCAACCGCACCCAGTACGACCTGATCAAGCTGTTGGTGACCGATGGCCAGGAACCGCAGGATTACGACGACTGGGCAGGGCGTTCGGTGTTTGTGGTGGGTGACGCCGACCAGAGCATTTACAGCTTCCGGGCTGCAGATTTCACAATCCTGATGGGCTTTCAGGACGATTTCGGTGATCAGGCTCCGGATGAGGCCACGCGCACGATGGTGAAGCTGGAAAAGAATTACCGCTCCACCGCCACCATCCTTGAGGCCGCCAATGCGCTGATTTCCCACAACAGCGAACGGATCGACAAAGTGTTGCTCCCCACGCGTGGTGAGGGGGAATTGATCTCTCTCACCCGCTGTGATGACGAAATCGCTGAGGCGGAGGCTGTGGTGCACCGGTTGCGCACGATGGAGGCGGCCAATCCCGAGCTCAGCTGGGGTGACATGGCTGTGCTTTATCGCACCAATGCCCAGTCCCGTGCGATCGAGGAATCGCTGGTGCGCTGGGGCATCCCTTACATCGTTGTGGGGGGACTGCGCTTCTACGACCGGCGTGAGATCAAAGATCTTCTGGCCTATCTGCGGCTGCTGATCAACCCTGCGGACACCGTCAGTCTGCTGCGGGTGATCAATGTGCCCAAGCGCGGCATAGGCAAGACCACGATCCAGCGGCTCACCGATGCGGCCAATCAATTGGGCATTCCGCTCTGGGATGTGGTGAGTGACCCTGAAGCGGTGCGTTCCTTGGGTGGTCGTTCCGCCAAGGGGCTGCTGCAGTTCTGCGATCTGGTGAACGATCTCCAGTTGCGCAGTCATGAGGTGACTCCCTCGGAACTGATTCAGCAGGTGATGGAGAAAAGCGGTTATGTCAGCGAGTTGATCGCTGATGGCACCGATGAGGCCGAGGAACGGCGTCGCAACCTGCAGGAATTGGTGAACGCCGCTCTTCAGTACCAGGAGGAGAACGAGGAGGGTGATCTGGAGGGATTCCTGGCCAGTGCAGCACTGGCCAGTGATGCCGACAGCAAAGACACCGCCGCGGATCGTGTCACCTTGATGACGCTGCATAGCAGCAAGGGGTTGGAGTTTCCTGTGGTCTGCCTGGTGGGTTTGGAGCAGGGACTGTTCCCCAGCTATCGCTCCCTCGACGATCCGGCATCACTGGAGGAGGAACGACGTCTTTGCTACGTGGGCATCACCCGGGCGAAGGAGCGTTTGTTCCTCTCCCATGTCAGTGAGCGGCGTCTTTGGGGTGGGATGCGCGAGGCGGCGGTTCCGTCGGTGTTTCTTTCGGAGCTGCCGGAGGCCCTGGTGCAGGGGGACATTCCCCAGAGTTGTGGAGTAGCGCTTCGGCGTGAGCGGCGCCTGGAACGGCTCACCCGCGTGGATCGCGACAAACCGTTATCGGCTCCAGCGAATGCGGTGCGGCGACGTCAGGCAGGGCCAGCTCCCGGTCGGAGCTGGCAGGTGGGTGACCAGTTGATGCATGCCAGCTTCGGTGTTGGGGAGATCACCCATACCTTCGGTAGTGGTGAGAAGGTCTCAATTGCGGTCAAGTTTGCAGGGATGGGCCCCAAGATCCTGGATCCGCGCCTCGCCCCAATCGAGCCTGTTGGTTGAGGCGAGTAATCTCAAGGGGGCAATCCCATGCGGATGCGTGATGATTGAGCTGCCGACCGAAGCACCACGCATTGGATCTGCCGGGTGTGCCGCCATCATTAGCGTCTGACTTGCGTGGTGCTGCTCAAGACGCAGGAGTGACGCGGCTAGCCCTCGTGGGTGGAGTGGTCCGAGATCTGCTGCTGCATCACCTGCATGGTGTTCCATGGGCCGGTGTTCCCGATCTGGATTGGGTTGTCGAGGGGGATGCTCTGGCCCTAACGGACGTGCTGATGCAGCGCTGTGGTTCGCAGCGGGTCACGGATGTGCAGCATTACGGGGCTTACGGGACAGTTGCACTGCGCTTCGATGGAATCCCTGTTGATTTGGCGTCAGCCCGGCGGGAGATCTACCCGGCTCCTGCTCAGAATCCCAAGGTGGAACCCGGCACGTTGGAGCAGGATCTTCTCCGGCGGGATTTCACCATCAATGCCATGGCTATTGATCTCATGGCTGAGCAGTTGGTTGATTTCCATTCGGGTCAACGCGGGTTGACCGACAAGCAATTGACACTGCTGCATGACCACAGCATTCGGGATGACCCCACGCGCGTGATCAGGGCAGCGCGCTATGCGGCTCGGCTGGGGTTCACGTTGGATGAAAAAACTCAGGACCAAATCACCCGAACCATTCAGGCCTGGCCCTGGGCTTGGTCCACCAGCGCTTCAGCCACGGCGGCCCCACCGGCGCTCTCGACCCGTCTGAGGATGGAACTCCACCGTTTGTTCCAGCATGAACCTTGGGCACAGGCCATCGCTTGTCTGCAGGAATGGCAGGCGTTGTCGCTGATTGATCCGAGCCTGCAGGGCGATCCGCTACTGATGCGGCGTCTGCACTGGGCTCAGCGGCTGGAGCTTCCCCTTGTGCTGGCTTTGGTGTCCGGTACCAGGCATCCGTTGCGCGTTGCGCAGCGACTTCAGCTTCCGGGTCAGGAGCAGCAGTGGTTGCGCCAGATGCTGGATTTGAAGCAATGGCTTCTGGCGGATGCCCCGCGTGTGTCGTCGCTCCCGTCGGTTTGGTCAGAGGCCTTGGAGGCACGTGGTGCGAAGGCTGAAAGCGTGGCTCTGCTGATCTGCCTGATGCCGGTTCAATGGAAACCCCTTTTGCGCTGGTGGGGGCGCTGGCGGAAGATCAAATCGCCGAAGACCGCTCGTCAGCTCCTGGACTCTGGCTGGAGTTCTGGTCCTGCTTTGGGACAGGAGTTGAACAGGCTCCGCCATGAGGCTCAGGACAAGTCGTGATTAACAACAGTTGGCTATTTCTCCTCCCTTTGATTGGCAGTGCCTTTGCACTTCAAACCCTTTTCTGATTGATGCCACGTCCTTGTGGAGTGATGAGCTCTACAGCGTTGGTAAGATTTTTCAGCCCAGTCTGGAAGCTCTTGTTGAGATGCCGCGTGAGGAAACTCATCCACCTTTTTATTGCTTTCTTCTGTGAATTTTCGGGAAGCTGATTGGTCAAACTCCGGTCACAAGGAGGCTGTTGTCGAGGTGTGCCTATTGTTTGGGCGGAGTTGTGATGGTGCGCCAGACACGCGCCATTGGTGGTCACAACATGCAGGTTTTGACGGTGGCTGGTCTGCTTGCGTTTTGTAGTCCTTGTCCGGTCCGTTTCGCCATTGAAGGCAAGAGTTATGCCTTGCTACTGCTTTTGGTGGCTCTGGCGTGGTGGTGGCGGCGGTCAGAACGTCCCTCGCTGTACGCGCTGGTTTCTGCCTAGGCAGGAATTACCTATTTTTATGGTCTGTTTGTGGTGCTTGCCGCCGCTGTCTGGGATGGCCTGACGGGCCCGACCCGGTTTGCTGCGGCGGCTCTTATGGCGGCATTGCCTGGCCTGGATTGTTTATGCCGCTGACTATTTGTTCAGCGTCAGGGCAGCCAGCTGGATTGGTCCCCTGGATTACGCCCTGTTGGAGGAGACCCTGGCCTGGGGGTTTGGGCTTTGGCCGCTGCCCAAGTTGGGATTGATTCTGCTGCTGCTTGTGGTGGTGTTAAGTCGTTGGGGAGGGCTGCACCGGCGTTCTTGGCCTGAGACTGGTGTCCTTGATCGAAGCAGCTTGATCCCTTCCCTGTTGATGGTGGTTGGAGTGGTGGTGGTGTCGTTCGTGAAGCCGATGGCCTTCAGCCGTTATTTCGTGGTGCTGGTGCCGGCTGTGCTTCCTGTTCTTGCGGTTCAGTTCGGTGCTCTGAACCTCAATCGCCTTGGCCGCCGCTGTGCCGTTGGGGTTCTTGGCGTGATGTTGGCCAGTTGGTGGGGGCCGGGTTTTTTTGAACTGGATCCTGCTCTGGGGGGAGTGCGTGAACAGGATCAGTTCCGTCTGATCAGCCAGCGCACTGGTGGCTTCGTGGAGTCTTATGGCCCGTGGGCCCGTTTGCTCAATCTCAGCGATCGAATGGAAGTTGTCATGGGTCGGATCCCATCGGATCCCGTGCCCTGGGGTGATACCGACGATCTGGAGAAACGTTTGGCCGCGCCGCCATTGCCTTCGGAGCTCTGGCTGGCCAATAGTGGAACTCCATCGGCCATGGAGCGCAAGCTCAAACCCTTGCAATCATTAGGTTGCGCAGGCTAGTTACCAATGCGAACAACGGGCGAACGACCTCAGTCATGCGCGGCTGTTGTGTTGCCGATCTGAAGCCATGGGCCGTTCCGAGTGAGTTGAGTGGCGGCTTTGCTGGTGCAGGCCAGCAGCAAGGGGCCACAGGTCTGTGGGTCCACCAGCAGTTCGAGCAAGGCCGGGGACTCGTGGTCTCTGAGCTGAACCGGGCCTTCGAGCCATCGCCAGGCAGCACGGTTGGAGGGGGCCAGCGTGCTGGAGATGCCGCGTTCGAAGAGCTCAAGTGCACCGGGGTACGCAGGGATGGCAGAACCCTCCAGTTCGACGGTCAGTCCTGGACTGTTCTGGAGCATTTCGCCCAGATGCCCAAGCAGGCCGAAACCGGTGATGTCGGTGCAGGCGTGAATGCCCCCGCGGATCGGCTCGATCTGTTCAAGCAGCGTGTGCTGGCTGCAGGCCATGGTCTGCAGCGCAGTATCCAGATCAGCTGCCTTGGTGGCGCCACTCATGGCCCCTGCAAACAGCACTCCAGTGCCCAGGGGGCGACTGATCAGCAGGGCGTCTCCTGGGCGCAGTCCCGTTTTCAGCCAGGGTGATTGGGGGCTGTTGCCATTCACCGTGAGGGTGATCTGCACCCCGAGGCTGGCCGGCAGCGGTGAGGTGCTGCGGGATTCCATCGTGTGTCCACCTATCAGCTCGGCGCACTGTTCATCCAGAACCGAGCGGATGCCTGCCAGGGTCTGCACCAGCAGCTCCTGCTGTTCGTCGGCTGAAACCATCGGCAGCGTAATCGTTGCCATGGCGCTGGAGACCGGGGCACCGCAGGCCCAGAGATCAGAGCAGGCGTGCAGGGCCGTCAGACGGCCATTGAGCCAGGGGTCACTCACCAGGGCTGGAAAGCCATCTACGCTCTGCAGGAGTCCTGGCTGCCCAGCGAGATGGGCGGCGTCTTCGGGCTGTCCGCCAAGCCCCACCCGCTCCAGTGATGCTGCCAGGGATTGGGCCGGCAACTTGGCAGCGCAGCCCCGGCAGGCCATCGGTGCTGAATCGGCCATCGCTGCTGGCTGTAGAAATCCATTCATGAAGGCCCGATCAATGCGTTGCTTCAGGTGCCAAAGCAGTCGGGATGGCCCCAGTCGCCAGCCGCCCCAACGCGCCCAGGCGGCATCTTCATGACTGCCGATGAGCTGCAGAGCCTTGCGCTGGGGATGCCAGGGCCGCAGGGGTTGCCCCTTGCAGGCCGCTTCCAGATTGATGGCCAAGGGGCGTCCGGCGCGCACCGCCCACACCCCAGACGCCGGCCGGGGTGATGCGCTGATCACGGCACAGTCGCCGCTGGCGAACAGGCATGGATGGCCTTCGACCCTCAGGTGGCGATCGGTGCGGACCCGGCCATCGGGAGCTAAGGGCAGACCAGTCGTCGCCAGCCAGGCGGGCCCCTGGCTTCCCGTGCAGAGCAGGCTGGGTCCGTTGTGGTGGTTATCGTCGTCGGTGACTTCGATATTGGCCTTTTGCAGCACGCGTTGGACGGCTAGATCCAGTTGTCCCCTGCGCTGTTGCAGCTTGAGCTCGCGTTTTGGCCAGCGACGGCGCAGGGCCAGGACCACCTCCAGGCCGGCAGCTCCCGCTCCGATCACCCGCAGTGGATTGGGATCGCTTGGGTCTTCGCTTTCGAGAAAGGAAAGCGAGGCTTCCAACGGTTTGATTGGGACCCCTGCGGCGCTCGGTCGGCTCACCGCTCCCACATCCAGGCTGAGCCAATTGAAGTGGAGTGCAGGGCGGTCGCGAAGGTGCAGAAGGTTTTGCTCAGGATTCAATCCGGTGATTTCTGCTTCCACGAAAGCCACCCCGGCTCGGTCACAGAGCTGTCGCAGGTCGAGGGCGAGCTCGTCGCGTTGATACAGCCCGGCGATCAATCCCGGCACCATGCCTGAATACAGGGCTGTGCTGCAGCGGTTGACCAGGGTGATGCTCTGCGGTGGGCGTCGTTCCGGCTGCATGGCCCATCGTTTGAGCAGAAGCGCATGGCTGTGGCCGCCGCCGGCTAGAAGCAGTGTCCCGCCGGTCGTCATGCGGATTGTCGGTAGCCCATTGGATTGGCCTGCTGCCAGGCCCAACCATCGCGACAGATGTCGGTGAGCGTGCGCTTCGTTCGCCATTGGAGAATGTCAGCGGCGCGTGAGGGATCTGCGACGGTGACGGCGGCATCGCCAGGCCGTCGGTCGACGAGGGCGTAGGGAATGTCTTGTCCGCTGGCGGCGGAAAAGGCGTTGACCACGTCAAGAACACTGGCTCCGTCCCCGCTGCCGAGGTTGCAGGTGAGGTGCTGTGGCCCCTGATTGAGCAGGGTGGTGAGGGCGGCCTTGTGGCCTTCTGCCAGATCCATCACGTGGATGTAATCGCGTACGCCCGTGCCGTCATGGGTTGGCCAGTCGCTGCCGAACACCCGGAGCTGATCACGGCGGCGGACAGCGACTTGGGTCACGAAAGGAAAGAGGTTGTTGGGGATGCCCAGGGGATCTTCTCCGATGCGACCGCTGGGATGGGCGCCCACGGGGTTGAAGTAGCGGAGGGATGCGATGCGCCAAGTGTTGGGAGCGCTGCTGTTGAGATCCGCGAGCATCTGCTCAACAGCGGCTTTGGAAAAGCCGTAGGGGTTGATGGGGTGGATGGGTGCCGATTCAGGGATCGGAACGGTTTCGGGGTAGCCGTAGACGGTGGCGCTGCTGCTGAAGACAAGGGTGCGGCAGGCATGGGCATCCATGGCCGCGAGCAGAGTTCGTGAGCCCGAGACGTTGACATCCCAGTAAAGAAGCGGCTTTTCAACGGATTCGCCAACCGCTTTGAGCCCGGCGAAATGGATGACGGCATCAAAGGGACGACCGCTGGCGGCAGCCGCTGAAAAGAGCTCATCGAGGGTGATGGGATCGCGGATGTCCCCTCGCTCGATCTGCAGTCGTTGGCTCTTCAGAGCAACATTGGCGACAGCGGCCACCCTTGTTAGGGCTTCTGGAGAGCTGTTGGAAAAGTTGTCCAGGATCAGCAGGTCGTAACCGGCCTCGAGCAGAACGAGGCAGGTGTGGCTGCCGATGAAACCGGCGCCGCCTGTGACCAAAACGCGGCTGCCCATCGTTCGCAGAGTTCACAACACGATCTGATTTTGAAGCAACTGAGGCCACCCGGCAGACTGAGTCGCTGTACCTGAATCCCGTACGTGAGTCAGCTCCAGAGCCTCAGGGGCATGGTGGATCTGCTGCCGGAGGCGCTTCAGCGCTGGCAAGCGGTGGAGGCCATGGCGCGGGAGCATTTCCATCTTTCTGGGTTTGGTGAGATTCGGACGCCGCTTCTGGAGACGACGGACCTGTTCTGCCGTGGCATCGGTGAAGCCACTGATGTAGTGGGCAAGGAGATGTACAGCTTTCAGGATCGCGGCGATCGCTCCTGCACCTTGCGGCCGGAGGGCACCGCATCAGTAGTGCGTGCTGCCCTTCAGCACGGTTTGCTCAGTCAGGGCGCCCAGAAGCTTTGGTACGCGGGTCCGATGTTTCGCTACGAGCGCCCTCAGGCGGGCCGGCAGCGGCAGTTCCATCAGATCGGGGTGGAGTGGCTCGGGGCAGAGCGGGCTCGGAGCGATGTTGAGGTGATTGCTCTGGCCTGGGATCTGCTCGCCAGCCTGGGTGTCGGTGGCTTGCAGTTGGAGCTGAACAGCCTCGGCACCGCTGAAGATCGTCAGGCCTACCGCAACGCCCTGGTGGCTTGGCTGGAGCAGCGGTCTGAGGCCCTCGATCCCGATTCTCAGACGCGGTTGAGCACCAATCCCCTGCGCATCCTCGATTCCAAAAACAAAGCCACCCAGGCGCTGTTGGAGGAGGCGCCAACGCTGGCGGATGCCCTTTGTGAGGCCAGTCGTGAGCGTTTTGCAGACGTGCAGCGCGGGCTGACCGCACTGGGCATTCCTTTCCGGCTCAATCCGCGGCTGGTGCGGGGTTTGGACTACTACAGCCACACGGCCTTTGAGATTACAAGTGACCAACTCGGTGCTCAGGCGACCGTCTGCGGTGGTGGTCGTTATGACGGCTTGATCGGCCAGCTGGGAGGCTCCCCAACCCCCGCCATTGGTTGGGCTCTTGGCATGGAACGGTTGTTGCTGGTGCTGGAAGCAGCAGCCCAGGCGGATGCTCAGGGTGTAGCTGCGAGGTTGACGGCGGCCGCAGCCCCTGATGTGTACCTCGTGAACCGTGGTGATGCCGCTGAGCGGTCTGCTCTTGCATTGGCCCGGGACCTACGGGCTTCAGGGCTGCGGGTGGAGTTGGATGCGTCGGGCTCCGCTTTCGGCAAGCAGTTCAAGCGGGCCGATCGCAGTGGTGCGCCTTGGGCCTTGGTGATCGGTGAGGACGAGGCTGAGCGCGGGGAGGTTCGCCTGAAGGCGTTGAACCAGCAGGCTGAGGAATCCACCGTTGCACTCGCGCCTGTGTCCGCGATCGTGGAGAGACTGCTGACCCCCTGAGGATGCAGATCCACCTCGTCACTGGCGGTGCCGGCTTCCTTGGCTCCCACCTGATTGATCGCCTCATGGAGGCGGGCGATGAAGTGATCTGCCTGGACAACTACTTCACAGGACGCAAGGCCAACATTGCACGTTGGATTGGCCATCCCCGTTTCGAACTCATCCGCCACGACGTCACGGAACCGATCAAGCTTGAGGTGGACAGGATCTGGCATCTTGCTTGTCCTGCCTCACCGATTCACTACCAGTTCAATCCGGTCAAGACGGCCAAAACCAGCTTTCTAGGCACCTACAACATGCTGGGACTGGCGCGGAGGGTGCGGGCACGGTTGCTGCTCGCCAGCACCAGCGAGGTTTACGGGGATCCTGAGGTGCACCCCCAGCCTGAGAGTTACTGGGGCTCCGTCAATCCGATTGGTGTGCGCAGTTGCTACGACGAGGGTAAGCGCATCGCAGAGACGCTCTGTTTCGACTACCAGCGCATGAATGGCGTTGAGGTGCGGGTGGCGCGCATCTTCAACACCTATGGCCCACGCATGCTGCCTGATGACGGCCGGGTTGTGAGCAACTTCATTGTCCAAGCGCTGCGCGGTAAGCCACTGACGCTCTACGGCAATGGCAGCCAGACCCGTTCGTTCTGCTACGTCAGTGATCTTGTTGACGGCTTGATCCGCTTGATGAACGGCTCTCACATGGGCCCGATCAATCTCGGCAACCCCGATGAATTCACGATTCGACAGTTGGCCGATTTGGTGCGTAAGAAGGTCAACCCAGCTTTGCCATTTGTGGAAAAACCTCTCCCAGAGGATGACCCTCAGCAGCGGCAGCCGGCGATCGATCTCGCCCGCCAGCAGTTGAATTGGCAGCCGACTGTGTCACTGGAGCAGGGTCTGTCTCCCACCATCGACTCGTTCCGTAATCTCCTGGAACTTGGCGAAGGCCGCGGAACTTGACCATCCAACGGATCTGCTGCATAGGTGCTGGGTATGTGGGCGGCCCGACAATGGCGGTGATTGCCGATCGCTGTCCGCAGGTTCGAGTGCAGGTGGTGGATATCAACCAGGCCCGTATTGATGCTTGGAATGATGCCGACCTCGGCAAGTTGCCGGTTTATGAACCAGGTCTCGACTCTGTTGTGGAGCGCGCGCGGGGACGCAACCTTCATTTCTCCACCGATGTGGAGGCCTCGATCGCCGCTGCCGACATGGTGTTCATCTCAGTGAACACCCCTACCAAGACCAAAGGCTTGGGGGCTGGTCAGGCCAGCGATCTCCGTTGGGTGGAAGCTTGTGCCCGCACCGTGGCGAAGGCCGCCAAGGGCCACACGATTGTTGTGGAGAAGAGCACCTTGCCCGTGCGTACGGCTGCTGCGATCCAAACCATCCTGGAAGCCGCTAGTGAGGGAGAGGATCAGCCCACGTTCTCGGTGCTCTCCAATCCTGAGTTCTTAGCAGAAGGAACGGCCATCCGTGATCTGGAGACTCCCGATCGGGTGTTGATTGGTGGTGATGATCCGGCAGCTGTTGAAGCCCTGGCTGAGATCTATGCCAATTGGGTGCCCCAGCAACAGATCCTGCGCACCAATCTCTGGAGCAGTGAGCTCTCCAAGCTCACGGCCAATGCCTTTTTGGCGCAACGGATCAGCTCGATCAACTCCATTGCGGCGTTTTGTGAAGCCAGTGGGGCGGATGTGCGCGAGGTGGCTCGGGCCATTGGCACCGACAGTCGGATTGGTCTGAAGTTCCTCAACGCAGGGCCCGGCTTCGGTGGCAGCTGTTTCCAGAAGGACATCCTCAACCTGGTGTATCTCTGCCGGCATTTCGGACTGCCGGAGGTGGCGGATTACTGGGAGAGTGTGGTGGCTCTGAATACCTGGCAACAGCACCGAATTGCCCGGTTGGTGGTGCAGAAGCTGTTTGGCACCGTCACAGGAAAGCGGCTCGCCATCCTTGGCTTTGCCTTTAAAGCCGACACCAACGACACCCGCGAATCTCCGGCCATTCGCATCTGTCGTGATCTACTCGAGGAAGGTGCTCAGCTGGCCATTCACGATCCCAAGGTGACGGCTCAACAGATCGCCCGCGACCTGCAACAGGAGGCAGCACCCCAGCCGGATGCGCTCAGTGGAACCGGTAGTTGGGCTGAGGCCGGCAGCGTTGAGGACGCTGTAACCGGGGCCGATGCCGTGCTGGTGCTCACCGAATGGCATCACTACAAGGTGCTCAATTGGATGGCTCTGGCCGCACTGATGCGCAAGCCTGCATGGCTCTTTGATGCGAGGGCTGTGATAAATCCCGAACAGGTCAGAGCGGCAGGTCTGACCCTGTGGCGTGTCGGAGACGGAGAGGGTTGATGGCGCGAACTGTTCTGGTCACCGGTGCGGCGGGATTCATCGGTGCAGCCCTCTCAACACGACTGTTGCAGCGCGGAGACCGTGTTGTTGGCCTCGACAGCCTGAATGATTACTACGACCCCAGCCTGAAGCAGGCAAGGTTGCGGCAGATCGAGGCGATCGCCTCAGAAGATGCCTGGCGCTTCGCGGAAATGGCTCTGGAGGACGGTGATGCCCTGATGGCGTTGTTTGCTGCTGAGAAGCCGGAGGTGGTTGTGAACCTCGCCGCTCAGGCCGGTGTTCGTTACTCCCTGGAGAATCCGGCGGCCTACATCCAAAGCAACCTGGTGGGCTTTGGCTATTTGCTGGAAGGCTGCCGTCACCACGGCACCAAGAACCTCGTCTACGCCTCGAGCAGTTCGGTGTACGGCGGGAATCGAAATTTGCCCTTCCATGAGCAGCAGCCGGTCAACCACCCGGTGAGCCTTTATGCCGCCAGCAAGAAAGCCAATGAGCTGATGGCACACACCTACAGCCATCTCTATGGCTTGCCGGCGACGGGTCTGCGGTTTTTCACGGTGTATGGCCCCTGGGGTCGCCCCGACATGGCCCCGATGCTTTTCGCTCGAGCCATCCTGGCGGGTGAACCGATCAAGGTGTTCAACCACGGCAAGATGCAGCGGGATTTCACCTATATCGACGACATCGTTGAAGGGGTGCTGCGTTGCTGCGACAAGCCGGCCACTGCCAATGCTGCTTTTGATCCATTGCATCCGGACCCTGCGACGGCGGCAGCGCCGCATCGGGTGTTCAATATCGGCAACAGTCAGCCGACGGAGCTTTTGCGCTTCATTGCGGTGATGGAACAGGCCTTTGGCCGGGAGGCGATCAAGGATTTTCAGCCGATGCAGCCCGGTGATGTGGTGGCGACTGCAGCCGACACCAATGCCTTGGAGCATTGGGTGGGGTTCAAGCCCTCCACGTCCATCGAAACAGGAGTGGATGCGTTCGCCCGCTGGTACCGCGACTATTTCGCGGTTTGAACCACATCGTTTGGTGTGTGTGAGATGCGGATGGATTTAAGAAGGCACAAAAAAACCGACCTTTCGGGCCGGTTGGTGATCGTTTGGTGACCGATCGATCAGGCGGAACCAACACCGGTGTAGGAGCCGTAGAAGAAAAGACCCACAACAAACAGAACAGCCATTCCGCCAGCCGTAGCCACCAGCCAGAGGGGAAGAACTCCCTCAGTCCAGCGCGACTTCCAGGGAACAGCAGGGCGTCCGTCAGGAAGGCGATCCGGGATACGACCGTCGGGAAATGGGGATTTTTTGCCGCTCATCGGGTAATCCTCAGTTGAAGAAGTAGCTGGACATGAGCACGCCTGTCACGAAGACAAACAGAAGACCCAGGTAGAGACTGGTGCGGTTCAGCTCAACCGGGAGGTTGTTGGGGTTGGGGTTGCGTTCCATGGATCAGATCAGCGTCGGATGAACTGCATCGCGGCGAGGGCGCCAAGGAAAAACACCGTCGGGATGCCAAGGGTGTGCAATGCAAGCCAGCGCACCGTGAAGATCGGGTAATTGCGTGGCGTGGTGGCAACGGGAGGAGCTTGTGTCATCGCTTATTTCAGTCGGATGTCGAGTTCAGATTTGCCTTCGTAACGCTGGCTCACCACGGGAGCCTTGCTTTCTGAAGCCTGAAAATAGGCATCGGGACGAGGTGTTCCGAAGGCGTCGTAAGCCAGGCCGGTGGACACAAACAGGAAGCCTGCCAAGAAGATGGAAGGCAATGTCACGGCGTGGATCACCCAGTAACGGATGCTCGTGATGATTTCGAAGAACGGACGTTCTCCTGTTGAGCCGGCGGCCATGGCGTTAGGCGGTTCAGGATGATGATCTTAGGAGGTGGCTCCGGTGAGCCGAGGCTGAGGCAGTGGCTCAGTTACACAGCGTTGCCGACCCAGCGCAGCAAGTTGCCCCGCTCTCCGAGCACAAAGGCGTGCTCGCCGTCGAAAACCATGCGGGTGAAATTGCTGGGTTGACGGTCTCCGACGGGATCGTTCTCCCAGCTGTCGCCACCGTCCCGGCTCACCAGCAGGGTGCCGTTGCCGCCGCCGGCCCAGATGGCGCCATCGTCGTCCCAGGCCAGATCCATGTAGCCGTAGCCGTTGGTGATGGGGATGATGGCTTTGCTCCAGCTGTCAAAATTTCCAGGCTCATCGTTGAGTCGGATCTGTGCACCGCGAGCAACCATCCAGAGGTTGCCGTCGGGTTGGAAGCCGATGCTCTGCAACCGCTGGCTGCTGACGCGCTGGTGCACCTGCCAGATCGAATCACCCGGCTCCCAGGTGGCATAGAAGTTGCCGAGGCCACTCACGCTCACGTAGCTGCCATCTTTGCTGCGCCGTAGATCGCGGACGGCACCCGCGGCATCCGTCACCTTCGCTTCCCAGCTGCTGCCGTCGTTGTGGGTCTCGTAGACCGCACCAACATTGGTGGCGAGTTCTGCGGAATGGCTTCCCAGAGCCGTGATCAAGTAGGGCTCGCCGGGCAATTTGGTGTCGAGGAACAGGCGTGTCCAGTTCTGGCCCCCGTCGTCGCTGTGCATGAGCAGCCCGGGTTGTCCGGCGATCCAGCCTTCATCACCGTTGAAGTCGATGCTGATCAGGCGGAAGTTTTCCTCGTCAGGCAGGTCGAGACTGCGCTCATTCCAATGGGCTCCCCCATCGTTGGTTTCCCTGATCATCCGGTTGCTGCCCACCAGATAGCCATGGCGGCTGTCGGTGAAAGCCACATCCAGTGGATTGGCCTGGGTGTCGAGATCTATGGCCTGCCAGGGGCTGGTGCTGGCCGTAGGGACGTGGGTGGTAACGCAGCCGCTGAGGCTGATCCCCAGCACCAGCACCAGCAGAAGCTGGGTTGCAGAGTTCAACAGACGTTTCATCGGTGGGCCTCAGCGCAGGGAATAAAGGGACAGGAAAAAGGCGAAGCCGAGGGCAAGGCTGCCGAAGATCAGAACATTCTTCTGCCCCGGCGTCATCCGGTTCACCCCAAGGCCGAAGTCGAGGTTCTCGTCAAAACCGCTGGCTTTGGCGCGCGGGCCGATATCGCGGAAGGCGGCCACTTTGCTCCGGCATACGGGGCAGCGGAATGACAGCGCATCGAGGTCTTCGAAAGCTGTGCCTGGGTCGATTCCAACCTTCTTGACCCCTTCTTCGGGGTCATAGACGTAGCCGCAGCTGCGACATTCGAAACGGTGGGTTCGTGGGTCGCTCTCCGGAGCGGTTTCAACCGCTGGGTCCACCGCTTCGGTGGCTTCGACCGGCTGGACGGACTGTTGTTCGTCGCTCACCGTTGTGTTGCTGGGCCTGAAGACTCTATCGACGACAACTTCTGGCGGTGAATGCCAGACTGCACCGGACTACGGGGACCTCCATGTTTGCCCTGCCCGGCTATGACGCCTTCCTGGGGTTTCTGCTGATCGCGGCCGCCGTACCGACTTTGGCGTTGATCACCAATAAGTTGGTGGCGCCTAAAAGCCGTGCTGGTGAGCGACAGCTCACATATGAATCCGGCATGGAGCCCATCGGCGGGGCCTGGATTCAGTTCAACATCCGTTACTACATGTTCGCGCTGGTCTTCGTCATCTTTGACGTCGAGACCGTGTTTCTTTACCCCTGGGCTGTGGCGTTCAACCGCCTTGGCCTGTTGGCTTTCATTGAAGCCCTGATTTTTATAGCCATCCTTTTGGTGGCCTTGGCCTACGCCTGGCGCAAAGGCGCCCTTGAGTGGAGCTAGTCATGCCGGAAAACACTTCCCCCTCCATTTCCGCTGTTCGCGATCTGCGCGAAGCCAGCTGCGGTCCGATTGGGGCCCCAACGGTCACCAACGACCTCAGCGAGAACGTCATCCTCACCAGCCTGGATGACCTGCACAACTGGGCCCGTTTGAGCAGTCTCTGGCCTCTGCTCTATGGAACGGCCTGCTGTTTCATTGAATTTGCCGCGCTTTTGGGCTCTCGCTTCGATTTCGACCGCTTCGGTTTGGTGCCGCGCAGTTCCCCGCGTCAGGCCGATCTGTTGATCGTGGCCGGCACGGTGACCATGAAAATGGCCCCTGCCCTGGTGCGGCTCTATGAGCAGATGCCAGAGCCCAAGTACGTGATTGCCATGGGTGCCTGCACTATTACTGGCGGCATGTTCAGCGCTGATTCCACTACCGCAGTGCGCGGCGTCGACAAGCTGATTCCGGTGGATCTCTACCTGCCGGGCTGTCCGCCCCGCCCCGAAGCGATCTTTGATGCAGTGATCAAGCTGCGTAAGAAAGTTGGGGATGAGTCGCTGGCGGAGCGGCGCAAGCATCAGCAGACCCATCGGTACATGACGGTGTCCCATCAGATGAAGCGTGTGGAGCCTGTGGTGACAGGTTCTTATCTTCGGGCTGAATCTCAGAAAGCTGCCCTGGCTGCAGCGCCGGCCGGTCAGACTTTGGCCACCGATGCCGCCGTGCTCACCCCTGCTGCTGAACCTGTCGAGCCATGAGCGAAACCCCTCCCAAGAAGACAGCCGCCTCGGATGAAGCGGGTGCTGTTGTTGCTTCCGAGCCTGGTCCGGTGAGCCAATGGCTGAACAACCAAGGCTTTGATCACAACAGCCTCGAGCCTGATCATCTCGGCGTTGAGCAGATCGGCGTTGACGCTGCAGTTCTTCCGATGATCGCTGCGGCTCTCAAGAGCAACGGTTTCGATTATCTCCAGTGCCAAGGGGGCTACGACGAAGGCCCCGGTGAGCAGCTGGTTTGCTTTTATCACCTGTTGGCGATGGCGGAACAGGTTGAGGCCATGGCGGCCAATTCCTCAGCCAAGCTGCGGGAAGTGAGAATCAAGGTCTTCCTCGATCGTGAAGGCACCCCCTCGCTGCCGTCGATATATGGCCTGTTCCGTGGCGCCGATTGGCAGGAGCGTGAAACCTTCGACATGTACGGCATCCAATTCGAGGGGCACCCGCATCCCAAACGGTTGTTGATGCCTGAGGACTGGAAGGGATGGCCGTTGCGCAAGGACTACATTCAGCCCGATTTCTATGAGATGCAGGACGCCTATTGATCGCGTTCGCGGCGATGGGTTCGGTAGAAGCGCATCACTGCAAGGGCAAGGCTGCGGGAATCGTGGCGCAGCGTTGCTGTTGGCCGCACCCCCTGCAGTGGTGCTTGAGTGACGTCGTAGCCGTCCGCGCGGAGCCCTTCCGCATCGCAACGCACGGGATCAGCCCCGCGGCTTTGGTAGTACCGCACCAGGTCAGAATCGGGTAGGTCGTCCTGGGCCAGGACGGCATTGAACAGTCTGGGCTCAATGCCCAGGCTGGCAAGCTGGGCTTCGATTGCGCGGATGTGGCCACGGACATCCAGGCAGTCGGTCTCGCCGGGTTGCGTCATCAGGTTGCAGATGTAGAGCCTGGGAGCCTTGCTGCGTTTGATGGCGCTTACTAGCTCTGGCACCAGAAGATTGGGGAGCAGCGACGTGTAAAGGCTGCCCGGCCCGAGCACGATCAGGTCGGCATTGGCGATCGCTTCAAGCGCCCGCGGCAATGCAGGTGGACGTTCAGGACTGCAGCCCAGACGCACGATGGGGCTAGGGGCGTGGCCTATGTTGCTTTCACCTTCAATCCGTTGGCCGTTTTCAAGTTCGGCCCAGAGCTGCACATCCACGTTGGTGGCCGGTACCACCTGACCTTGCACCGCCAACACACGGCTGGATGCGGTAATCGCGGTTTCCAAATTGCCGGTAATCGCTGAGAGAGCAGATAGAAACAAATTGCCGAAGCTGTGCCCCTCCAGGCCGCTCCCGGCCGCAAAGCGGTATTGGAACAGGCGGGTGAGCAATGGCTCTTCGGTTGACAGGGCGGCCAGGCAGTTGCGGATGTCACCCGGGGGCAGCACTCCCAGTTCACGCCGGAGCACTCCGCTGCTGCCGCCGTCATCAGCGACGGTGACGATGGCGGTGATGTGACTGCTGTATCGCTTGAGGCCGCTCAGCAGGGTCGATAGGCCTGTTCCGCCGCCGATGGCCACGATGTTGGGCCCACGGTTCAAGCGGCTTTTTGCTCGCAGTGCATCCACCAGTACGGTGTCCTTGTCGGGGGCGAGAGCCTGTTGAATCGAGCCGAAGCTGCGGCTCTGCCCCCAAAGCAAAAGGCCGCTACCGATCAGCAGCACCAGCGGGCCGGTGATCTCTCGCGGCAACACGGTGGTGATGGTGCTCAGCAGCCAGCTGAGGGTTTCAAGGATCCAGTAGATCGGCTTCAGATCGGCCCAGACGGCGGCCCCCAGCAGCGCTGTCAAAAGGCCCAGGCCGGAGGTGAGCAGCCAGCGCTTGACCACTAGGCCAGGCTGCAGCCAGCGCATGGCTCGTTGGGAGCGGGTCATGAGATCCCGTCGCCGACGATCCCGCATCATCCGGACTTGGCGTCTGCTTGTTGGGGGCTTCAGCGCCAAGGAACGGCTTGGTCCGTAAGTCCACCGAACTGTACGGAGCTTGTGGAAAGGCGGCAGGATGACTTTGCCTTTCGGCCCAGATCGTGCCGCAGTCTCAACCTGTTGTGGAGATGCGGGACCTCACGATGCAGTGGGGTCCCCAGCCTGTACTTGATCGGGTCTGCTTGACGGTGCATCCCGGTGAACGGTTGGCCGTGGTCGGCCCATCGGGGGCTGGGAAGTCCACGGTGCTGCGGCTTCTGGCAGGTTTGCAGTTGCCCACCAGTGGTGAGCTTCGCTTGTTCAACAAACCCCAGACCTACCTGCGGTTGGACCAGACCGATCCGCCGGACGTGCGGCTGGTGTTCCAGAACCCCGCGCTCCTGGCATCGCTCACCGTGGAAGAGAACGTCGGGTTTCTCTTGCGCGAACGTACGCACCTGTCGCGGCAAGAGATTCGTGACCGTGTGCATGCCTGCCTGGAGGAGGTCGGCCTCTATGACGTGGCCCACCTCTACGCGGGGGAGTTGAGTGGCGGCATGCAGAAGCGGGTGAGCTTTGCCCGTGCCCTGATTGATGATCCTCAGAGGGGGGATCAGTCCATGCCTCTTTTGTTGTACGACGAGCCCACTGCAGGGCTTGATCCCGTGGCTTGCACGCGGATCGAAGATTTGATTGTCAAAACCACCACCGTGGCCCAGGGCTGTTCGGTGGTGGTGAGCCACGTGCGCAGCACGATCGAACGCTCAGCGGAACGGGTGGTGATGCTTTACGACGGACAGTTTCAGTGGGAAGGGTCGGTTGATGCGTTTCGCAGAACAGACAACCCCTATGTCGTCCAGTTCAGGACGGGTAGCCTGCGCGGACCGATGCAGCCTGCGGAGCACTGATCACCATGCGACGCAGCGTTCGTGATGCCATCGTCGGATTCACGGTGATCGGCGGCATCATCGGATGCTCCTCTGCCGCCCTATGGCTTCGAGGTGTTCATTTGGGATTAAGCCATTGGACTCTGACTGCCCGTTTCAACGATGCAGCGGGTCTGGCGGAGCGTTCTCCTGTCACCTATCGGGGCATCCTGGTGGGTTCAGTGCGCTCGATTTTGGTCACATCTGAGTCGGTGGTGGCCGAGCTCGAAATCAACAAAGCTGATCTGCGTCTGCCGCTGCCCGTCACCGCGACGGTGGGCTCGGCTTCCTTGTTGGGGGGGAGCGCCCGGGTGGCATTGGTCAGCAGCGGAACCCCGCTTCCACCGGATGCACCCCTCCCTCAATCGCCTGGCTGTCAGCCAACGCGACAACTTTGTAGCGGTGGAACTGTTGTGGGGCAAGAGGTCCCCAGCCTTTTCACTGTGACTGCAACCATGCAGGAACTGCTGGCACTGGTTCAGGACGAGCGGGTGATCCCCAATGTGGCGGCCTCCCTTGAACAGATTGAGGCCACCACGAAGTCGTTTGAGCTGCTGACGGTGCGGCTCCAGGATGAGCTGGTCAAGGCTGCTCCCGTGATCCGCAATCTGGAGTTGGCCACGGCTCACCTGAACAACATCGTGGCTTCACTCGACAATCCCCAAACGCTGCGTGAGCTTCAGCAGACGGTCGCCAATGCCGCGGAGCTCACCGCCAAGATCGATGCTGTAGGAAGTGATGTGGCCCAGCTCACAGGTGATCCTGAGTTCATGAAGGGCGTGCGCAATCTCACCATCGGCTTGGGTGAATTGTTCGGCGAAATCTATCCAGTGCAAACCGCTCAATAGGCATGATATTGCTTCGATATTGGTGTGATTTCGACCCGATATCCTGCTGATTAGATGGTGCTGATGGCGTCCATCGCAACCGCTGCAATCGCTTGATCGCTGGCCTTGGGCAGCTGCACATATTTGCCACCGGCGGCTTCCGCGAGGTCCTTGCCCATGCCGCTGCCGATGAACTTGCGCTCGGTGTCGATCACCAGCAGCTTGATCCCGAGCATGCGGTAGCGGGCGGCGACGTCCAGCACCTCTTGCTTGAGGTCGGGCTTCTCTTCCCCTTCCAGTTCGGGTTGGCCGAGAGAGGTGCTCAAGGGCACGTTGCCACGTCCGTCGGTGATGGCCACCACCACAACCTGGCCGAGATCTCCTGTGGCCAGCGCATTGGCACCAACGCGGGCCGCTTGCGTGAGGCCATGGGCCAGGGGTGAACCGCCGCCGCAGGGCATCGATTCCAGGCGGCGGCGGGCCGCCGTAATCGAGCGGGTGGGAGGGAGCAGCACTTCGGCTTGATCCCCACGGAAGGGGATCAGGGCCACTTCGTCGCGGTTTTCGTAGGCCTCGGTGAGCAGACGGATCACGGCGCCCTTGGCGCTTTGCATCCGGTTCAGGGCCATCGAGCCGCTGGCATCCACAAGGAACACCACCAGGGCACCGGCCTTACGTTGCAGCAGCTTGGCCCGCAGATCGCCCTCCTCCACAATCACCGAGCGGCCCGGCTCCCTTTCGCGGCGAATTTTTTGGTATGGCGCCGCTGCTCTCAGGGTGGCGTCGACGGCGATGCGGCGCACCGGTCCGCGGGGCAGCATCGGTTTCACATAGCGCCCGCGGCTGTCACTCAGCACCACAGAACGGCTGCCGCTGTTGCCGCTTTTCGCTTTGGCAGCATTGAACAGCAGCAGATCAGTGTCCACCTCGATCGCTTCGGGATCGAGCATGAACTCCTCGGGCACCGCTGGTGGCGCCTGATCTTCCTCACCGTCGCCCTCATCGTCGTCGGTGTTGTCGTCGTCGCTGTTGTCTTCTGGAGGCTCGTTCTCCTCCTCGTCGGATCCTTCCGGTGGCGGCGGCGGATTCTCCTGTTGCTGGTCGCCTTGGTCCTGGGGCGGCGGCGGCGGCTCCTGGTCCTGCGGCGGCGGCGGCTCCATCTGTTGGTCCGGTGGTGGCATCTGCGATGCCCGCGGTGCGATCACCAAGGCCACGGCCACTTGAAGGTCATCAGCTTCCACCTGATCGCGGCCGCTGAGGGCGGCATGGGCCTTGGCCACTCGCACGGCGTAGAGCTCGGAACGATGGCCTTCGACGCCACCTCGGATGGCTTCGGTGACGAGGTACTCGATTTGTTCGCCGCTGATCTGCACATCCGGCAGCCACTGGCGGGCTAGCAGCAGCTGGGTGGCCAGGGCATCGGTTTCTTCGCTCCACTTTTCGGCAAAGCTGCGGCTGCACTGGCCATGGCTGATCACTGCGTTGGTGATCTCCACCCGCTGCTCGGTGCTCACCAGCTGGTTGGCGGAGAGCGCAATCGCGAAGCGATCCAGCAGGTGATCGCGGACGTTCCCCTCCTCTGGGTTGTAGGTGGCGATCAGCAGGGGCCGGCAGGGGTGGCTGAGGCTGAGACCTTCCCGCTCCACACGGTTTTCGCCGCTGCCGACGGCCGCCAGCATCAAGTTGACGATGCCGTCGTCAAGAAGATTGAGCTCGTCGACGTAGAGCACGCCGCGGTGGGCATCGGCCAGCAGCCCGGGCTGGAACACCGCACTGCCACTGGACAGGGAGGCTGCGACATCCACAGCGCCCACCAACCGGTCTTCGGTGATGCCAAGGGGGATCTGTACGAAGGGGGCAGGAATGACCGTGGAGGGTGCTTCGCCTGTGATCCGCTCACGGGTGGCGTCGTCCCATTCATCCGGGTTTTGGGGATCGAGGTTGCGCCCCACACCCCCATCGGCATCGAGGATGTCGATGGGGGGCAGCAGGGCATGCAGGCCCCGAGCCAAAACTGATTTGCCGGTGCCGCGTCCCCCCGCGATCACCACCCCGCCCAACCCAGGGTCCACGGCTGCCAGCAGAAGGGCCAACTTCAACGTCCCATGCCCCGTGATCGCTGCCAGCGGAAAGGCACGGGTGGCCTGATCGTCCTTCACCGCTACTCCGGTTGCCACCATGGACGCGTTCAGCCCGTTCGTGCGCGCCAGTCTCGCTGATGCCCCCCATCGATGACCCTTTTGTTGCGGTGGCGCTGGGGGCGAACCAGCCCAGTGCGGCGGGATCGCCGCGCGAGACGTTGTTAGCGGTGAGGCCTTTGTTGGAGGAGCTGTTCAATCGTTGGTCCGTTCAACAGCTCCGCTTTTGCTGGTCGCAGCTCGTGGAGACCACGCCCGTCGGTCCGGTGGATCAGCCTGATTACCTCAATGCTGTGGTGCTGGTGGAGGGGCTGAAGGTCCTGCCGAGCGAGGCCGCCGCCTTGCAGCTGCTGGATGCGCTGCAGGGGTTGGAACAGCAGTTCGGCCGCGACCGATCGCGAGAACAGCGCTGGGGGCCGCGCAGCCTCGATTTGGATCTGCTGTTTTGGGGGGAGCTACGGCTGGATCACCCGCGGCTGGTGCTGCCCCACCCCCGCTTGCATCTCAGGACGTTTGTGCTTGCGCCGTTGCTTGAAGCGATGCAGGGCTCGGCTCCACCGTGATCACCTGATCGGCCTGGGCCAGGAGCTCCGGGTCGTGACTGCTGATCAGCATCAGCCGTTGCTGGGCGCGTTCGAGAATCACCGAACGAACCTGCTCAGCGGCCTTGGCATCCAGGAAAGCCGTCGGTTCATCGAGCACTTCGAGTGGCTTGTCGCGCAGCCAGGCCCGCAGCAGCCCCAGCCGATGAATCTCTCCGCCGGAGAAGGGATCCTGCGCTAGTGCGAGCGGTGCATCCAGCCCGCCCTGGCGCTGAACCAGGTGGGCCAGCCCCAGCCGTTGCAGCCAGGTCTCGATGTCGTCTTGATGGAGATTCGACCCCAGCAGCAGGTTGTCGCGCAGGCTCGCTTCAAACAGCACCGCGTTCTGGGGGGCATAGGCGATCAGCTGATGCATCTGTCGCGACCCGGCCAGCCCGCTCAGTCGCCAGGTGTCGTCGGCGCAGTTCAGCTGCCAGTGACTGTCTTCCTCGTTGAGCAGTCCACAGACGCGATCGATCAGGGTGGTTTTGCCGCTGCCGGAGGGGCCGGTGATCGCCACCAATCCGTTGGCGTTCAGGTCAAGCGACCTCAGGCCGGTGGAGGTGTTAGCGCTGCTGCTCCAGTGCAGCTGCATCCAGCGCGCCGAGGAAAGCCTGATCAGGCTGGCATCAGCAATCGTGCGGTCGCTGGTTTCTCCTTGGCGGGGGACCAGCTGGCCGCGCCGCTGGCGCAGCGCCTCATAGCCCGGCAGGTTGCCCAGGCAGAGGCGGCGGGCCTGTACCACCGTGCTCAGAGAAGCACTGGCGCGGTAAGCCAACACCAGGGTGGTGGTGAGCGTTTCGGCGGTGAGGGCCTCCCCTTGACGCAGCATCCACAGACCGGCGACGGCCACCACCAGGGTGTCGCGCCAGGCGTTGTAGCTGGCCCGGCGGCGCACCCGTTCCCGCAGCAACCAACGCCCCTCCGCCGTTTCCTTGGCGAAGCGCTGCAGCAGCCAGCCCTCCGCCGTTGCGGCGCGCAGGGCCTTAAGGCCATGCAGCCCGTCCCCGACGGTGCGCTGCAGGGCTGCATTGAGTCGACTTTGGATACGGCCCAGGCCCCAGCTGCCGGAGCGCTGCAGCAGGGCCGCTGCCGTGGTGGCCAGCAAGGCGAGCAACAGCGGCCAGGCCGTGGCCCGGCCGACCAGCACCACGCTGGCGAGGTAGATGCCCATGGCCAGCAGCGACTGCCCCATCCGCACCGCCTGGTCCAAGCTCAGTGCCGTGCGGTTGATGTCGGCCATCAGCAGGGCGAGCAGTTCGCCGCGCCCCAGCCGCTCCAGCTGAGCCGAGGAGGCCTCGAACACCTGGTGTAGCAGCTGCTGCCGCAGCCGATCGGTGAAGCCCGAGCGCAACCGCTCCCGCTGAATGGCCACCTGGGCCTGGATCAGACCGCGCAGCAGGATCAGGCCCACAAGGATCCCCAGACTCCCGGCCACGGGCAGGCCCTGAATCAGCCCCGGTGAGCCGCTGCCCAGCAGCAGCGTCACCGCGAGACCCAGGCCGGCGATGTCGAGCAGGCTGCTGAGGCTGCTCAGCCCGCTCAGCCAGGCCAGGTGTCGCCATCCCGCTTCCCGGGCCAGGGCTTTGAGCAGCTGGATCTGCTGCAGGCGGGCCAGCGGTGGTGGACCTGATCGGTTCAAGGCAGGCGGCACGGGGGGCTGGGCTCACCCGCCATGCTGGGCCACAGCAATGCTCGTGACCCATGGCGCCCCTGCCGTCACCGGAACCGTTCGAACTGCTGGACACCGTCGAGGTGGTCGACGCTAGCAAGCTTCGTTTCGAGCGCAACCGGATCAAGTTGCCGATGGGTGTCGAGGCCACCTTCGGGATGATCCGTCACCCAGGCGCCTCTCTGGCGGTGCCGATCACCGACGACGGTCAGGTTGTGCTGCTGCGGCAGTACCGCTTTGCGGTGCAGGCCCGCCTGCTCGAATTTCCTGCCGGCACTCTTGAAGATGGCGAAAATCCATTGGAATCGATGCAGCGGGAGCTGGGGGAAGAAGCCGGCTACAGCGCTGCGCAGTGGGATGTGCTCGGGCCGATGCTCCCCTGCCCAGGCTATTCCGATGAGGTGATCCACTGCTTCCTGGCCCGGAAGCTCACGCCCTTGGAGAACCCGCCAGCCGGCGATGACGACGAAGATCTGGAGGTGGTGCTGATGAGCCCAGCTCAGCTGGATGCAGCGTTGGCATCGGGCGATGAATGGCTCGATGGAAAAAGCGTGACCGCTTGGTTCCGTGCCAAGCAGCTTCTCGGCCTCTGATGACTAGCTCTCGCGTTCTGTTTTGGCACCGCCGCGACCTGCGCCTGGCGGACAACCTTGGTTTGGTGGCTGCTACGGACATCAGTCCGGCGGTGACGGGGGTGTACGTGCTCGACCCGCAGCTGATCAACCCGACGGAGCATCTGCCGCCGATGGCGCCGGCCCGGCTTTGGTTTCTGATCGAGAGCCTGGTGGAACTGCAGCAGCGCTGGCGGGAGGCCGGTAGCCGATTGCTGGTCGTCAAAGGTGACCCGGTGGCGGTATTGCCGCAGCTGGCGCAGCAGATCGGTGCCGAAGCTGTGGTGTGGAGCCGCGATGTGGAGCCCTATGCCCGTGAGCGGGACCGCCAGGTGGCCAAAAAACTGCAGGCCGATGGCCGCAAGGTGGTGGTGGATTGGGATCAGCTGCTGATCGCTCCGGAGCTGCTCAAGACCGGAGGTGGTGACCCATACCGCGTCTATGGCCCGTTCCTGCGCAACTGGCGCGGCCAGGTGCTAGCTAAGCAACCCAGCACCGTTGCGGCCCCCACCGGGCTGGTGGATCTTGATCCTGCTCAGCTGCCGGCCCTTGAGTCCTTGGAGGCTCTGCGGGAGAGCCATGGTTTCAAGGGCGCCGAGATCTGTCCCTGTCGCCCTGGAGAAGCGGCGGCGCTGGCCCAACTCAACAGCTTCTGTGATGGGCCGCTGCTCGCCTATGAGCCTGACCGCAATTTCCCCGGTACCGCAGGCACCTCTTACCTCAGCGCTGCCCTGAGCGTCGGCACGCTCAGCCCGCGCCAGGCCTGGTGTGCCGCCCAGGACTCCCGTGAGCAAGCCCGCAGCGAGGAGCACTTGCAGGCCATTGCAGTGTGGGAGCAGGAGCTGGGCTGGCGAGAGTTTTACCAGCAGGCTCTGTTTCATTTCCCGGAACTGGCCGATGGCCCCTACCGCGAGAAGTGGCACCGCTTCCCCTGGGAGAACAACGAGGATTGGTTCGACTTCTGGAAGGAGGGGCAGACCGGCATGCCGATCATCGATGCCGCCATGCGCCAGCTCAACCAGACCGGCTGGATGCACAACCGCTGCCGCATGATTGTGGCCTCCTATCTGGTCAAAGACCTGATCTGCGACTGGCGCTGGGGCGAGCGCGCCTTCATGGAACTTGAGGTGGACGGTGACCTGGCCGCCAACAACGGTGGTTGGCAGTGGAGCGCCAGCAGTGGCATGGATCCCAAGCCCCTGCGCATCTTTAACCCTGCTACTCAGGCCTCCAAATTCGATTCAGCCGGCGACTACATCCGCCAGTGGGTTCCGGAGCTCCGCCATGTGAACACAAAGGATCTGCTAAGCGGTGAGATCGGAGCCCTGGAACGGCGCGACTATCCCGAACCTCTGGTGGATCACAAGAAGCAGCAGGCTCGGTTTAAAGCGCTCTACGCCACCCTCCGGTCCTGATCGCCTTCGTCGGCAGGTCGGAACTGGGTCGGCACATTGGGCGCCAGCAGCTGGCGCACCGTGTCGATCACAGCCTCTTGCTGCTGGCCACTTAACTCAGGGAAGATCGGCAGGCTCAGCACCTGGCTGCAGAGCTGTTCCGTCACCGGTAAGGAGCCCTGTTGCAAGCCCAGATGGGCGTAGGCCGGCTGCCGGTGGATTGGAATGGGGTAATAGATGATCGTGCTCACCCCACGCTCCTGCAGGTTCTGCTTGACCCAGTCGCGGCAGCAGCTCTCGGGGATGCCGTGGCGTGCACTGGTGTTGGAGGGGTTGCAGCTGACGTTGCAGAGCTGCTGGCCGGTGGGGCAACTGCCGATGCGCACTACGAATTGGTTCCAGCTGTGGCCGTCGTCGGCTGTCGGCAGGGTGAGGCCGTTGAGATCGCAAAGGGCATCTAGGTAACGCTTGGCGATGGCTGTTCGTTTGCCGATCCACGCCTCCAGCCTTGGCAGCTTCACGTTCAGTACCGCCGCCTGGATCGCATCCAGTCGGCTGTTGTAGCCAAGGCTGGTGTGCAGGTAGCGCTCGGGCATGCCGTGCACGGCCAGCTCACGCATGGCCTGGGCCAGTTGGGCATCGCTGGTGGTGACGGCACCGCCATCTCCCGCCGCGCCGAGGTTCTTGGTGGGGAAGAAGCTGAAGCAGCCCACATCGCCGAAGCTGCCCACGGCCTGGCTATTCCAACGGGCTCCCGTTGCCTGGGCGCAGTCTTCGATCACCTTGAGCTGATGGCGTTCGGCAATGGCCATCAGCCGCGTCATGTTCACCGCACGCCCGAACAGGTGCACCGGCATCAGGGCCCTGGTGGCGGGAGTGATCGCGGCTTCGATCTGATCGAAATCGATCAGGTAGGTGCCGGGGTCGACATCCACGAACACAGGCGTGGCGCCGACGGCGCTGATGGCCTCAGCCGTGGCGAAAAAACTGAACGAGCAGGTGATCACCTCATCGCCGGCGCCAATGCCCAGGCCGCGCAGGGCCAGGATCAGAGCGTCGGTGCCGCTGTTGCAGCCCACGGCGTGCTCGCAGCCAACGCTGGCGGCAAAGGCTTCCTCGAAGCGTTTGGTTTGCGGTCCACCGATGTACTGACCGCTGCGCAACACCTCGAGCACCGCCTCTTCGAGATCCACACCGAGATCGTCGATCTGCTGGCTGAGGCTGAAGGGAGGTACGTTCATGAAGCAAAGCTTAAGTGGCTCAGTCGAACCACTCAGGCTCGTGTCCGGGGTTCCACTTCACATTGCAGCCCACCGCGGCGGTCTGGTCTGGATTCACCAAAGATCCCGTCAGCACGGCCTCGAGGGCGGCCCGAAGGTCACGACCATCGAGGGGTTGGTCGTTGCCGGGTCGGCTGCCGTCCAATTGGCCGCGATAGCGCAGGCCCTGCAGGCCTTCGCTATCCGGTGAAAACAGGTAGAACTCCGGCGTGCAGGCGGCCCTGAGAGCTCGGGCCAGGGTTTGCTGCTCATCCAGCAGGTAAGGGAAGCTCCAGCTGTGGTGCCTGGCCTGTTCCGCCAGTTGTTCTGGCCCATCCTGGGGGTGGGTGATCAGGCTGTTGCTGCTGACGCCCACCCGTTGCACCGCATTGCTGAAGTCGTGGTCCAGCCGAGTGATCTCGGGCTCCACATGTTTCACAAATGGGCAATGGGCACAAAGCACCATCAGCAGTACAGGCCGTTGGTCGAGAGAACTGCTGATCAGCCGATCGCCGGTGACCAGGGGAAGATCAAAATCAGGCAGGCCTGTGCCCAGCGCCAGCATCGTGGATGGTGTCAGGGCCATAAGGCGCAGGCAGATGCGGCGAATCTGCTTCAGGATGGCCACCTCCGGTGGTGATGGATGCCGAGCCTGCGACTGCTTTGGGGAGTAGTCCTGCTGCTGGCGGCCTGCTCTACTCCAAAGGAACCGCCCAGCTGGCGCTTGTTCTCTTTAGAGCGCCATTCCCCCCATGACGGGGTGGCTGTGGTCAATCAGCCCGATGGCTACGGGCTCCACATTTACCTGGAGACAGACACCAGCTTCCCGGGGGTGTGTCGTCCCCGATGGCTGCCGGATCCAGCCCGCCTGTTCAACGGCAATGGATCCACACCGTTCAGTTCTGGGCTGGCGACCCGTGAGGAGTTTTTTGACGCCGTGGCCCGGCGCGATGTGCGTGGCCTGTTGAAGAGCGAGCTGAAAGCTCTGTGCCAGGCGCGCGCTCCGGAAGACCGCTGGCAGTGGATCGAGCCGCCCCGGAACGACAATCAGGTGGTTCCCGTGCAGCTGCCCTCGCTCGAGGAGGAAGACCTGCTCACCAATCCCGTGGAGGAATTGAAGCGGGCCCGGCAGCTGCTGAGGGATCAACGGGCTGGTGAGTAGCCCTCCCACACCACCGTTTCGGCGTCGCGCCAATAGCGGCTGAACCGCCCCAGCCGA
Source organism: Synechococcus sp. WH 8109 (assembly GCF_000161795.2). NCBI lineage: Bacteria > Bacillati > Cyanobacteriota > Cyanophyceae > Synechococcales > Synechococcaceae > Synechococcus > Synechococcus sp. WH 8109. Next base: position 197,133 of record NZ_CP006882.1, read on the forward strand.
GGTGGCCGCGGCAGCGCCACGAAGGGTTCGGGATCCATCAGCTCAAGCGGCAGTTCTGCGTCGATGGCCTCGCCGATTCGTTCCAGGCGTGGATCCACCGCGCTGCTGCTCACCACACCATCGGCCTGATGGCGACGGGCAAAGGCCAGAACTTCAGCGGCCACATCCCCCTTGCGCAGGGTGAGGGGAAGGTCGAGGACGTTTTCGTAGAGGAAGCCAAGCCGTTTGCGGCTGATTCGAGCCTCTTGGATCCAGCGGGTGTCGAACACGAACACCGCTGGTGCCTCTGGCCAGGCCTGCAGCGCTGGGTTGTTGGCGCCAAGGGCCTCGTCGTGAATCCAGAGGATGGGACGTTGAAATTTCATCGAGGAATCTCCTGCTTATCGCTTGGGACGGGCCAGGGTGGCACTGGCGCCTCCGCTGCTCCGGCGTTTGCGGTTGCGCTGCTGGTTGCGGTTGTTGCCCCTGTCCCGAATCGCTGGCATTGGGGCGAACAGCTGGTTCTCCAGTTGGTCGTAGCTGCCTTCGAATGGGCAGCTGTTCACGCTGGGGCAGCTGTCGCAGTAAAGCCCGTCGCTGTAGCGCTCCAGGTTGCCGCGGTTGAAGAAGTAGGGCTTGTGGCTGAAGGTGCTGGCCACCCACTGCCAGCTCAGATGGTTGCTGGCCGGATCGCCATCCAGCAGATGCTCAAGAAACCAGTCGGCTCCGGCCTTCCAGTGCACCCGTCGCCAGTGCACGAGCCAGGCGGCCATCCACATGCGGGCGTGGTTGTGAAGCCAGCCGGTCGTTACCAGTTGATCGCGGAAGCCATCCATGCAGGCCAGCCCCGTGCTCCCTGCGCGCACATCGGCCGGCAGCTCCCGGGCATAAGCCCCGGCGTCATGCCCCGTTTTGAAAGGTTCTTGGTCGTTGTTGATGGCGTCACCTAGGTCAAGCCACATCCGTTGCCAGAAGTCCCGCCACCCGAGTTCGTTGATCAGCTTTCCTCCCTCATCGCGGTTGCGGATTCGTGCAAAGACCGAATCGCGCACCTCCGCGAGGGTCAGCACGCCGTGGCGGATGTAGGGCGATAGCCCAGTGACCGCGCCCTTGAGGTGATTGCGACTTTTGGCGTAGTGCCTTACGTCAATGCGCCGCAGTTTGTCTTTGGCTGCTTCACGCCCACCGCGGATCGGGCTGAGCTCCCCTTCCGCCCCTGGGAACTCTTGCGCCAACAGGGTGTTGAGGGCATCGCGGGACGCGAATTGCCGCGGCAGGTCGCCGTTGATCGGGGGTGATGCAGCGCTGGGCACCGGCCTTTGTCAACGAAGGAGCGGTGATCTTGGCGGGGGATGGGGGAGAATCGCGCGAATTCAACCTGTTCCGGTCTGTCCCGATGCTGCTTGATCTCACCGGCAAGAAGATTCTCGTCACCGGCATCGCCAACAACCGTTCGATCGCCTGGGGCATCGCTCAGCAGCTGAAGGCGGCCGGTGCTGAACTCGGCATCACTTACCTGCCTGACGACAAGGGCCGCTTTGAGGCCAAGGTGCGCGAACTCACCGCTCCCCTGGAGCCCAGCCTGTTCCTGCCTTTAAATGTGCAGGATGCCGACCAGATGGCTGAGGTCTTCGGCGAGATCAAGGAGAAGTGGGGCGTTCTCGACGGTCTGGTGCACTGCCTGGCCTTTGCCGGCAAGGAAGAGCTGATCGGTGACTACAGCGCCACCACCGCTGAAGGTTTTGCCCGTTCCCTCGACATCAGCGCTTATTCCCTGGCCCCCCTCTGCGCCCATGCCAAGCCGCTGTTCAGCGAGAAGGCCGGTGTGATCACGCTCTCGTACCTCGGTGCTGAGCGGGCGATCCCCAACTACAACGTGATGGGCGTCGCCAAGGCTGCTTTGGAGGCGTCCGTTCGCTATTTGGCGGCAGAGCTGGGCCCCGAAAAGCAGGTGCGCGTCAACGCCATTAGCGCCGGCCCGATCCGCACCCTGGCCAGCTCCGCCATCGGGGGCATTCTCGACATGATCCACAACGTGGAGGAGAAGGCTCCCCTGCGCCGCACCGTCACCCAGATGGAAGTGGGCGGTACCGCTGCCTTCCTGCTCAGCGATCTGGCCAGCGGCATCTCCGGTCAGACCATCTACGTGGATGCGGGCTATTGCGTCACCGGAATGTGAGGCACGATGAGGTCACTGAAGCTCGGGTGATGGCACGTCAGGGAACGATCCATCGGGTCACAGGTGAAACCGATGTGAAGGTGCGTCTGGATCTAGACGGCTCCGGCCAGTGTCAGGCCAGTACCGGTGTTCCGTTTCTCGACCACATGCTTCATCAGATCAGCAGCCACGGCTTGATCGACTTGGAGATCAATGCGGTGGGAGACACCCACATCGATGATCACCACACCAACGAGGACGTGGGGATTGCCGTGGGGCAGGCCCTGGCCCAGGCCCTGGGGGACCGGCGCGGCATCCATCGCTTCGGTCACTTCGTGGCCCCGTTGGATGAGGCCCTGGTGCAGGTGGCCTTGGACTGCTCCGGTCGCCCCCACCTGAGCTACAGCCTGGCGATCACCAGCCAGAAGATCGGCACGTACGACACCGAGCTGGTGAAGGAGTTCTTCGTGGCGGTGGTTAACAACAGCGGGCTAACCCTCCATATCCGTCAGCTGGATGGGGCCAACTCCCACCACATCGTTGAAGCCTGCTTCAAGGCCTTTGCCCGAGCCTTGCGCATGGCCACGGAGGTGGATCCACGCCGGGCCGGCGCCATCCCCAGCAGTAAAGGGGTGCTGGAGCAGGCCGGAGCCAGCTGAGCTCGGCTCCGCGCTTCACAGTCAGTTACGAGAAGATGGGCGAACGTTGATCGTTCGCCCGTGACCGTCGCCCCCGCCCGCAGCTACGACCGCAGCGACTGGGCCAGCGCCTTTGTGAACGTTGAGCAGGAACTCACCGACGTGGCGCTGACGCCAGTACGTGGCGCGGTTCCTGCCGAACTTCAGGGCACGTTCTATCGCAATGGCCCCGGGCGTCTTGAGCGGGACGGGCATCGCGTGCATCACCCCTTCGATGGCGACGGCATGATTGCGGCGATGCGGTTTGAGAACGGCAGCGTCTGCTTCAGCAACCGTTTTGTGCGTACTGAGGGTTGGCTGGCGGAGGAGAAGGCCGGCCAGGTGCTCTACCGAGGCGTGTTCGGCAGTCAGAAGCCGGGTGGTCGGCTAGCCAACGCCTTTGACCTGCGCTTGAAGAACATCGCCAACACCAACGTGGTGCGTCTGGGTGATCAGCTGTTGGCCCTCTGGGAGGCGGCGGAACCCCATTCGCTCGATCCCCGCAGCCTGGAGACCCGCGGCCTGTCACGGCTCGATGGTGTGTTGAAAAAGGGCGAGGCCTTCAGTGCTCACCCCCGCTTCGACCCCGGCCACAACGGACGGCCTTGCATGGTCACTTTCGGCATTAAGACCGGGCCACGCAGCACCATCCGTCTGATGGAGTTCGCCACCGATGGCCCGAATGCCGGCGCCTTGCTGCACGACCGTTCCGACAGCTTCTCCGGCTTCGCCTTCCTCCACGACTTCGCCATCACCCCCAACTGGGCGGTGTTCCTCCAGAACGCCATTGCCTTCAATCCCTTGCCGTTTGTGACCGGTGAAAAGGGTGCGGCCCAGTGCCTGGCATCTCAACCCGGCGGCAAGGGGCGTTTCTGGCTGATTCCCCGCGATTCCGGCCGCTTCGCTGGTCAGAAGCCCCGCATCCTCGAAGCTCCCGACGGTTTCGTCTTCCATCACCTCAATGCCTTTGAGGATGGCGATCACGTTGTGGTTGAGAGCATCGTCTACGACGATTTCCCGTCCATCGGACCTGATGAGGATTTCGCTGAGGTGAATTTCGACATGGTGCCGGAGGGAATCCTGCATCGTTGCCGCCTCGACCTCAGTCGGGAATCGGTGCAGACCCAGCGGATCAGCGAGCGCACCTGTGAGTTCGCCATGGTCAACCCCGCTCGTCAGGGCCTCAGCGCCCGCTTTGCCTGGATGGCGGTGGCGGAGAGGGAGAGGGGCAACGATCCTTTGCAGGCCATCCAGAAACTTGATCTGGATTCCGGGGCGACCCACACTTGGAGTGCGGCGCCCAGGGGCTTTGTGAGTGAGCCGTTGATGGTGCGTCGTCCCGGTGCTGAGGCAGAGGACGACGGCTGGGTGCTCGATCTGGTGTGGAACGGGGCCCGGGCCGCATCCGATCTGGTGATCCTCAACGCCCGTGATCTGTCGGAGGTGGCGGTGCTTGAGCTGCCGTTGGCCGTACCCCATGGCCTGCACGGGAGCTGGGCGGCGGGTTCAGTCACGGCTTGACACAGAGGTCCGGTCACGGTTGAGCAGGGTTTGCCGCTCCAAGCCCGCCAGCATGGAGATCCCAACAGAAGGCTCGGCATGACTTCTCGACTCTTGGGCGCTGCCAAGGTCGCCGTGGCCGGCCTCTTCGGGCTCAGTGTTGTGGCGCCATCCCCCTGTGGGCTGAGGAGCGCGTTCGCGATGGCACCCTGCTTCAGATCCAGGTGAATGAGCGTGGAACAAGCCGTAGCGATCGCTTTCGCTTCTCGCTCGGGCTCGACGCTGAAGATCTCAGTAAGGACACTGCGCTGGGCGCCCTTAACGCCCGGTTGGCAGAGGGGCGTCAGGGCATTCAGCCGCTCGCCCTGGGTCAGCTCAGCATTCCTGCACCCCGCAGCTACGCCGTTGGGGAGGCGCGGCGGGATCACGACTGGAGCGGGCAAGCACCACCATCACAGGGGAGGTGAGCCGTGACGATTACGACCCGCTGGTCCAGGCCGCCGGTCGCTTGTCGGGAGTGCGGCTGCAGGGAATGACGTCCTTGGCGTCCAGCGACAGCCGTGCATCATTGGCTGATCAGTTGTCGAAACAAGCTCTTGAGATGTGGCGACGTCGCGCTAAGGCCACTGCAAGGGCTCTCGGCCTGCGCAAGGTGGAGTTGTTGCTGATTGACCAGCGGGGTTCGACCCATCGACCCATGCCGATGGTTGCGCGCATGGGGGAGGCAAGCTTCAGGCCTGGGGAGGCTCCCAAGCCCAGTCAGAACCTCACTCTCAAACTGAACTACTGCCTGCGTTGACTGGCATCGGGATCACTGTGGAGTGACCGTGGTGCGCCGCCATTCCTTCCAGGCCAGCCTTGGCGCTGACCAAAGGGTTGCCAGCACCAAGGGCGTGACAGGAACCGCAGCAATCACAATGAAGGCCTGAAGGGCGTTGATGGATGTGGGGTCGGTCAGGCTGGAGCCGACCCGGAGCAGCACCAGCGTGAGGCTGCCGATCATGAGAGCCCAGAAGAGGCGGAGTGGTGCTGGGGGTTCATCCCGGCCGCTCACCACCATGGCTGCGGCGTAGCTCATCGAGTCGGCGCTGGTGCACATGAACAGCACCACCAGCAAAAGACCAATTGGAATCAGAAGTCCCGACAGCGGAAGCTGGCTGAGGATTGTCAGCAAGGTGGATGCGGCGGCATTGATGCCGTCGCTCTCAAGTGCACTGGTGATGTCCTTACCGTTCAGGTCTAGATACATCCCCGTTCCACCCACAAGCGTGAACCAGAGATTGGTGACCAGTGGGCAGAGAATGGCGACCGCAAGCACTAATTCCCGGATACTGCGTCCACGGCTCACCCCGGCGGTGAATAGGCCCATCAGGGGTGCGTAGCCCAGGAACCAGCCCCAGTAGAAGATCGTCCACCAGTTGAGCCATTCGCCGGTTTGGGCATTGCGAGGAAGGAGGGCCATCTGGGGGAGATGAACCACATTGCTCAGCAGTGCGCTGAAGAAGTGTTGGATCAACCAAAGTCCAGGGCCCAGAAGCAGCAGCCCAGCCGCCAGGGCGATGGTGAGCCACACGTTGAGCTCCGACAGCCATTTGATGCCTTTCTGAATGCCGCTGACGGTTGATGTGGCGAACACGGCAGTGAGTAGGACCACTACGAGCGATTGCAGACCAGCACTGTTGGTGAGCCATGGCAGTTTGCCGGCAGCATCGCTGAGCTGAAGGGAGAGAAACCCAAGCGGCCCAACGGTGCCGGCGATGGCTGCGACCACTGAAAGCCCATCTGCGAGATCGCCGATGGGTCCGTCCACCCACCCCCTTGGCAGCACAGTGACCAAAAGGGCGCGGGGGCGAAGAGGTTCACCACGCCGCTCAAGAATCGAGAAGGTGATGGTGGTAGTGGTGGCGACCAGGGCCCAGGCGAGGAATCCCCAGTGCAGAAAACTCACGGCCAGGGCTGGATCCACGGCCGCAGCCGTTTTCCCCTCAACCCCTGCTGCTTGGAATAAAGGGGAAGGGGTGAGGTAGTGAAACAGCGGTTCGGCTGCCGACCAGAACACACCACCCCCCGCCAGCAGGGTGCAGATCAGCACTGCGCACCAATCGAAGAATTTGAGACTGGGCTTGCTATCCGCGCCTCCAAGCCTGAGTTTGCCGACTGGGCTGATGGCCAGGATCAGCGCGATCAGAAACAGCAGCACCACCATCCACTGCCAGACCCCGCCGAGGGCATCACTTATCACGGCTTTGCCGTTGTCGGTGAATTGCTTGGCCAGCGCCAGGTCGATGGCAGACACCAGCAGAAAGATCAGCAGGGGAGCAGCCCCCACCCAGAGGGGGGGGCTGTCGCCACCAGGAATGCTGGTTCGCGGGGGTGTCAGACATCGGATGAGGGGTGAGGGGTCAGGCGCGGACGGCGGCGCGTTGGTGGCTCCAGCAGGAGAGATCCACCGCTGGTTGTTCGCTACTGGCGAGGCGTGCCAGGGAATCACCGATCAGGGGGGCGAACTTGAAGGCCTGGCCGGAGCCTCCTGCGAACAGGCTCAGCTTCGGGGTGAGCCGGTCCAGCACGAAGTTCACGTCGCTGGCCATGGAGTAGGGGCTGATCACGGTCTCCACACGCTCCTGCACACCCTCCAGTTCGTTGAACAGGAAGGTGTCAAGCAGCTCCACCAGGCGAGCGGGTGGCTCGGTAACCATGGCGTTGGGTTCGGCGACGCGCAGCTCCTGCGGAGCCCAGTCGATGCCCGCCTTGATCCGTGGGCGGCCATCCGCCGTTTGGCTGAGGACGGGGAATCCGTAGTAGAGACCACCGTCATCGCCGCGTTCCTGCTGGAAGCAGAACCACTGGGGGTAGCGATCGGCCAGCGCCGGGTCGACCGTGTAGTGGGCCCATAGCATCGGCCACACCTCCAGTTTGGGTGAAAGGCCAAGAGGGGCCAGCAACAGCTGGCTCCAGATCCCGCAGGCCACTACCAGCTGTCCGGCGGCGATGTGTTCGCCGCTCTCCAGGGTGACGCCACCGCCATCGGCATCGAGGCCCGCCACTGGGCAGTGCTCGATCAGCTGATGGCCGGCATTGCGGGCGGTGTTGATCCAGTGGGCCACGACCCTGTCGCTACGCACGGCACCGGCGGTGGGCTCGAACAGTCCGGTGAAGCCCGGCTTCGGCTTCAGCGGGAAACGGGCCGCGATCTGTTCGGCGTTGAGGGCCTCATAGGGGATGCCCTGATCGTCCATGACCCGTCGGGCCCCAGGGATCGACCCCTCGATCGTCTCTTCATCCCAGCTTTCGCCGTAGAAGAGCAGGCCGTGGGTCTCCCGCAATTGCTGACTGGCGTGGTTTTCTTCCTCGCGCCAGAGGCGGTTGGCCTCCTGGGCAAGACGGCAGAGCACCGGGTCGGAATACATCTCCCGGAACATCCGGGTTTCGCCATAGCTACTGGCCTTGGCGTGGGCCAGGGTCTGGGCTTCCAGCAGCACCACATCGCGCACGCCGCGGCGGGCCAGGGATGCAGCGCAGCTGAGGCCGGCCATGCCGCCGCCAACGATCACGACGGCTGCCCGGCTGGGCAGGGACGCGGGTGTGCTCATTCGCTTTCTCCAAAGCTGAGGCCGATGGGGTCGGTGGAGGGTGTTGCGGCCACCTCCTCAAGGGCTGCACCGACTGACAAGCCTTGTTCGCGCTGATTCAGATACTCGCTGGCCCGTCGGCGCACCTCATCGCGAACGAACGCATAGACGTCCTTGGCACCAGCGTCTTTCCAGGCGTCGGGGGAGAACCGCTCGATTGAATCGGCGATCACAGCTCCTGCATTCACCAGGGGGTCCGGTAGCACTTGCACACCGCGGCGACGCAGCTCATCCGCCAATTGGGGTTGCTGGAAGGGGGCATTGGCGGCAGGCACCACGGCTGGGGTTTTCAGCGCCGTCGCCATTTCGGCGTTGATCAACCCTGAGATCGAGCAGGGCAGCAGCAGGTCGAGGTTCAGTTCCCACCAGGCGCAGCTCTTAGGCAGCGGCGTCGCGCCGGGAAAACTGGCTTTCTCGCGGTCCAGATCCACGGTGAACACGGTCCAACCGTGCTCGACGAGATGGCGGGCAACGGTGCCACCAACGGCACCGCAGCCGTGCACGAGGGCCCGGCCAGGGCGGGCGTCGTTGAGGTCCTTGTCCAGAACGGCCTCCACAGCACCGAGGGTGCCGTGGGCGGTGGCGGCACTGGCGTCCACAGGGCTGCCGACCGCCGCCAGCACATGGGGGGTGAGCGCCGTCAGACGCTCCATGTCCTCCAGACTGGTGTTGAGATCGCAGCCGGTGATCATGGCGCCGTCAAGTGACTCCAGCAGCTCGGCGGTGACGCTGATCAGCTCATCCTTGACGGCATCGGGTTCAGCGGCCCGGGCAACGATCTTGCCGCCGGCGAAACCGGTGCCGTAAAGATCGTGCTTGTGGGTCATCAACCCCGCCAGCCGTTGGCCGTCTGCGATGCAGGCCTCATCGCTCGGGTAATTGAGCACACGCAGGCCTCCGTTGGCGGGACGCTTGGCATCGGTGTCTTCCGCCACCACGAACACCGAGAGGTGGTCGGAGACGTGTTCCGCCAGCACCGACACGGTCGGCGCGGTTTTCTTGCCGCTGCTCATCAGGCCACCTTCTCCATCATCTGGTGGTGTTCGACGTAGTCGAGGCTCCATTCGCTGGGAGCTTCGGCGATGCGTTGCTGCAGCCGCTTGAACACCGTGTCTGCTGCGGTGTTGCCGGCAGCACTGGCAAAGCTGTGGCGGCTCCAGCTGCGGATCGTCGCCATCAATCCGGCGGCGAAAGTAGCCGTGTCACCGCTCTCCTTCCAGCGGCGACGGTAAGGGCACTTCACGTAAACGGTGCGCTCGTCCACCAGCCGCAGGCCATTGCGGTACGCGGCGCTGCTCTCGTCCTTCAGCGGAGCCATGAACTCCTCGGGGGACTTGTAGAAGTTCAGAACCGTGCCTTGTTGATACTGCTCCTGGCTGATCAGGCCTTCCTCGGCCATGCTCCGCCAGATCTGGTGTAGCTGGTCGTGCACGTTGCGGGTTTCGTTGCCGTTGTGGCCGAGATAAAGCCCTGCTTCATCACGGGAGAGGTTCACCGTCAGCAGGCGGCCGCCCACCTTCAGTTCGCGGCTGCGCAGCTCGAGGATGTGGTGCCAGTCCTTCATCGCCTGGGCGGTGAAGCGCTGAAGTGCGTCGGCATCACCGGAGGCCAGCACATGGGTGTGGTTGTTCAGGGGGCCGGGGGAGGCGCTCAGCCAGTGCATGGCCGTGGCGGAAAAACCGAAGCTCACCGAGTTCGGAGCCACGGAGGGCTCGTAGAAGCTGCGGGCACTCACCAGCACCGTTGGCTTCGGATCCCGGGGGATCTGCAGGGCCAGGTTGTCGGCCAAAGCAATGTTGTCGTTGCTCGGTAGGTCGTTGCCGATCAACGTCAGGTGGGCCTTGGGTTGGTTGGCATGCAGGCGATCCAGCACCTGGTTCCAGAGCCCAACGGCGGTTCCACCGTCGGCAGCTCCGTAATCGATCAGAACATGGCTGTCAGCGACAGCCAGTTGATTCACACAAGTCAGGGCCCAGTCCGAGGCGGCTTCGATGCACAGAAGAGCGCCCTCGGTCTGCGCGCTGTAACCCGTGGTCATGGCGATGGCCATGGACCTCGTCAGCGGCAGGCTTCACCGTACAGACCATGCCCCGAGGACCTTTGTATCCGTGGTTCTTCTTCAGCTTGCTTCGAGCAACTGGCGCAACTTGGGTTCCAGAAGGCTGAAGGCCTTGCCGCGGTGGCCGTGCTGCTTTTTCTCCGCCAAAGGCATTTCGGCGAAGGTGCGGCCGGTTCCAGCGACTTCAAAGATCGGGTCGTAGCCGAAACCCTGATCTCCCCGGGGTGAGGCCGTGATCAAGCCGTCGCAGCGGCCTTCCACCTCCAGCAGGATCGTGCCGTCCGCAGCGGCAATGCACAGTGCGGCACAGAAATAGGCCTGGCGTTGATCTGAGCCGTTCAGGGCCTTCAGCAGCCGGGCAATGCGTTCCGGGTCGGTGGGCGCGTAGCGGGCGGAGTGAACCCCCGGCGCACCATTGAGGGCATCCACACTCAGGCCTGAATCGTCGGCCAAGGCCCATTCCCCTATGGCGGCGGCAACCGCTTGAGCCTTGAGCCGGGCATTGGCGGCAAAGGTGGTGCCCGTCTCCTCCACCTCTAAGCCTTCTGGCTGGGGTTGCACGCTGACGGGCAGGGCCCGTAGCAGACCCTGGAATTCACGAATCTTGCCAGCGTTGCCGCTCGCGATCACAAGGGTCTTCATGTGGCCTCCGCAAACTGTCGGGCCCAGGTGAGCACCTCGTTCACCCGCTCGGCATCCGGCCCTTCGCAGTAGAGCCGCAGCAGCGGTTCCGTGCCGGAGAAGCGCAGCATCAGCCAGTGGTTCGGTCCCATCCTCATTTTGATCCCGTCGGTGCTGATCACCTCCAGTACTTCTGCGCCGGCAACGGTTGAGGGCGTGCTCTGGTCCAGCAGCGTCTCGAGCCGTCGGCGTGCCTCCATGTCGGCCAGGCGCAGGTCGAGTCGGTCGTAGTGACTGCTGCCTCCGTGTTGTTGCTGGAGTGCATCAAGACGCGCGCCCAGGGGTTGCTTTCCTTCCACCAGGGCTTCCAGCACCAGCATCGCCGCGAACAGGGCGTCCCGCTCGGGCAGGTGCATGCCGAAGCCCACACCGCCGGATTCTTCGCCGCCAATCAGCACATCCCCGGCCAGCATCTCTGCGGCGATGTACTTGAAGCCCACCGCGAGCTCCAGAACCTTGCGTCCTTGGGCCTCCGCCACCAGTCGCATCAGATCCGAGCCGCTCACGGTCTTAACCACGGCACCCGGCAGCTGGCGGGCTCGGGCCAGGTGATCGATCAACAGGGGCATCAGCAGCTGGGTGCTGCAGAACCGGCCGTTTTCATCCACGGCCGCGATGCGGTCACCATCGCCGTCGAACACCAATCCCACCGCAGGAGTTCCGGCGGCCGTTGAGGCTTTCACGGCCGCGATTAACGCCCCGAGGTAGCGCGCCAGGGGTTCCGGCGGATGACCGCCAAACAATGGATCACGTTCGCTGCGGATTTCCTCCACGACGCCAGCGGCTTCAGGGCCGAGCAGCTCCGTCACACAGCCGGCGGCTGATCCATGCATCGGATCGACGATCACCTTGAGGTTGATGGCCTTGAGGCCATCAACCAGGGCACTGAGGTCCAACTTGCGGCGCAGCCCTTCCAGATGCTCGTCGCGCCCATCAAACCGGGGGACTTCCGCCTTGATCGGTGCCGTGATGCCGCCGGCGGCCAGACGTCGTTCGACTGCGGCTGTGAAGTCTCCCTCGACCGATCCACCGAAGGGCCCTTTGATCTTCAGCCCCAGCCATTCCGGTGGGTTGTGACTGGCGGTGATCACCAACGCTCCCAGGGCTTTGCGCTCCACTACGGCCCAGCTGCAGGCCGGCGTGGGCACAGCGGTGTCGGTAAGCAGGGGTTCCAGTTCACAACCCCGCACAGCGGCCGCGATGGCTTCCGCCAGTTCTGGAGCCAAAAAGCGCCGGTCGTAACCGATCACCACCGTTCGGCTGTTGAGACCTTCGGGGGCGCGATGGGCGAGCTCCTGAGCCGCGGCAGCGGCAACGGGCAACAACCGCTCAACTGTGATGTCGACGCCGGTGATCCCGCGCCAGCCATCGGTGCCGAACTTGATCGGAGCTGGACTAAAAGGGAGGGGAGCCGATGCCATGGCACAGCCTGCACTTCAGTGGATCTAGCAGCTGGCAGCCGTAAGGTCGGCGGATGGGTGACACCCCGCCTGCCGACAACGCTCTCACCGACCGGTTGCTGCGCAGTTGGCTGCGTTGCCGTCGCAAGGCCTGGCTCGATCGCCACGGGAATCCTGCCGAGCGGCGTTGGACGGCCCATCGCAATCTCTTGCTAGACGACCAGCAGCGCTGTTTTGTGGCCTTGCTTCCCCGTAAGCCTGGCCATGGCATCGCCGCCTGTGCTGTTGGTGCCGAGGCCGTGGTGGGTTTGCGCCTGAAGGGGTTTGGCCCATCCGGTGAGCCGTTGGAGGCACACCCTCCACTGTTGCGGCGGGTCAAGGGCCAGAGCTGCTGGGGTGACTTCGCCTATCAACCGGTCCTCGCCCGTCAGGGCCGCCGCACCACCCGGGAACATCAGCTGCCGCTGGCGCTGATGGCCCTCTTGCTTGAGCAGCATCAGCAGGGGGACGTTCCGTCGATGCTGGTGCTTGGCGGTGGTGGCCGGCGCCTGGAACAGGAGCGGCTGCAACTCTCCAGTGGTCTGCGCCGACAGCTGTCGGAGGGGCTGCGCAAACTGCGCTCTGACCTCGAGCGCCCGGTTCCTCCTCCGCTGGCCGCTGACCGGCGCAAGTGCTCACTTTGCAGTTGGCGTGTCGCCTGCAATGCCGTGGCGGCGGAGGAAGGGCATCTGAGCGAGGTCAGCGGCATCGGGGCCAAGCGGCGCGAGATGTTGCAGGAGCTTGGGATTCGCGGCTTGTCCGATCTGGCCGCGGCTGATCCGTTGCAGCTCGCCGAGCAGCTGCAGCGTTTTGGGGATCAGCATGGTGAGGTGGCCGCATCCCTGGTTGCTCAGGCGCGGGCGCAGCAGGATGGACGGGTGGAGCGTTTGGATGCCTCAGCGGCACTGCCGGAACTGCAGGACTGTCCTGGTGTGCTGCTTTACGACATCGAATCCGATCCCGACGTCCGTCACGACTTCCTTCACGGTTTTCTGGTGTTGCCCAGAACCAAAAGCGGAAAATGGGATCTGGCATCCGTGGCGTATCACCCGATCCTGGCCCTGGCGGAGCATGGTGAAGCCCGTTGCTGGCTCCGTTTGCAACGGTTGCTGAATCGCTATCGGGGTTGGCCGATCCTGCACTACGGGGAGACAGAAAGCCTGGCCTTAAGGCGTATGGCTGAGCGGCAGGATGCTGCAGAGGCCGAGGTGCTGCAGCTTCGTCAGCGGTTGGTGGATGTGCATGCCCGGGTCAGACATCACTGGCGCTTGCCCCTGGCCAGTTATGGCCTCAAGGCCGTGGCTGTTTGGCAGGGGTTCCAATGGAGTCAGTCCGGTGTGGACGGGGCCAGGGCCCTGCTGTGGTGGCGGCAGTGGCAGGGGGAGGGGCCCGATCGACGCGGCACCAGGCACGGGCTGCGCTGGATCTTCGATTACAACCGCGATGACTGCCTGGCCACCTGGGCCGTAGCCGACTGGTTGCTTGAACAGGATCAGGCGTCGGGATCCTGAAACGCCTCAGGTTGACGGATCTGGAGCTGTTCTCCGTTGGGACCTTCCAGCGTTGGACTGGCCAGGCATTGGCGGCGCACCAGGGCCAGCCCAAGCCACGTACCATCGCGTTCGAGAGCACTGGTGATCACCCCGGCTCGCTCGCCATCCAGCGTGAGCTTGGTGGCGGCCGCCAGCGGACTGGGGCAGCTCCAACAGCGCAGCTGTTGCTTCACCCCTGCCTGGCCGATGAGTTTGGCCATGGTCTCCTGGCCGAGGTAGCAGCCTTTCTTTGTGCTGACCTGAGCGACAAGCCCAAGCTCCAGGGGGTTGGTCTCGCCATTGAGTTCACCGGGTCCAGGGGGGAATCCGCTTTGAAGCCGCCATTGCTCCAGAGCCGTCGCGGTGGCTGCTTCTCCTGATGCCCAGGGCTCCGGCAGGGCCGCATCCGGATCGCACCACACGGTTGCAGCCATGGGCTCGAGCCACTGCAGTCGGCGCAACTGGCCCAGGGGTTGGAGGCGAACCCGATCGGCTGGAAAGATCACCTGATCAAATCCAGCATGAATGGCAGAGGCCTCTCCTGCCAAAACGATCACATCGGCCCCCTCTGCATCGAAACGAAGTTCCAGCACGGCCCGCAATCGTCCCGTTGCGGTCAGCCAGCAGGTCTGAAGAAAATCGCCGGATTGGAGTGCGTTGAGGTCAGCACTGGTCTGCCCCTGAAGAAACTGGCGTGCTCCGCTGCCGTTCAAGCGCAGCCAGGGGACCTGGGCGTCCCAAAACAACTTGCTCATGCCGGCGTGAAGGCGGCGATTTCGGACAGCTTGTACAGGCTGATCAGTTCAAGATTTTCAGCCGTCATCGCAGCGTCACCCCCTTCTTCCCTGTCGACGATGGTGACGACCCGATCCACCTTGTAGCCGGCGTCGCGCAGCTGCCGGACCGCCTTGAGGGAGGAGCCTCCTGTAGTGACAACGTCTTCCAGCACGGTGATTCTTGCCCCGGGGGCGGGGAACGGACCCTCCAGCCAGGCACCGGTGCCGTGGCCTTTGGCTTCCTTGCGCACGATCAGCGCATCAAGCTCCCGACCCTGATCGGCGGCGGCCATGGCAACACCGCTCACCAGTGGGTCTGCTCCGAGGGTGAGACCAGCTACGGCCAGCGCATCGGCCTCCACGTGGGTGAGCATCGCCCGGCTGATCAGCGCCAGGCCGGAACCGCTCAGGCTCACGGGTTTGCAGTTCACGTAGTGCTCGCTCTTTCGGCCTGAGGCCAGGGTGAAGGCTCCGCGTCGGTAGGCCAGGGTGGCCAGACGGTTCAGCAGTTGCTCCCGCTCAGTCGGGACACTCGACGATTCAGACATGGGGCTGGCCACGCTTCGCAGATGTCCTTAGTTTGCGCTTAGAGCTGTTTCACCCGGTGCTGCTCCTGCTCGCCGGCCCATCGGTGTTGGAGGGTCCGTTGGTCTGCACCACCAGTGAGCTGGTCAACCGTCGCTTCTACAACTGAACCTCGCCCATGGCCCGGGGCGCAGACCCCCTGCATCAGTTGACCGATTTTCAGGGGATCGCTATTGGCGGCATCGAGGGCAAGCGGTTCATGGGATTCGGCTTCCCCGACCAGACGCTGATCTGGGATGGGTCTGCACTTCAGAACACAACGGGAGCCCTGCTGGAGGAGCAGAGTCCGCCGCTGCTGATGCGAACCCTGGATATCTCGAGTGGGTTCAACGGCAGCCTGGCGGCCACCGAATCCATGCCGGACGAACTCAAGGAAGATCACTTCCCCAGCGTGACCCCCATGTGGTAACACTCCCCACATGGGGGTCTAGCAATCTGGTGAATGCAGCGAACTCATAATTCGCCTAAGGCGAGTTCGATCCTCGCGACCCCCATACCCCCCTGTTGATGCGGCTTCTTCTGCTGGCTGTTCTGCTGGTTCTGCCGGCCTTCTTCGCGGCTGCAGAGGTGGCCCTGCTGCGGCTACGCCCCAGTCGCGTTGAAGTGCTCGTCGAGGAAGAGCAGGCCGGGGCCCGTTCCATCCAGCGCCTTCAGCGACGCCTGCGGCGCGCTTTGCTGGTGTCTCAATTGGGTGCAACCCTTGCTCTGGTGGCTCTTGGCTGGGCTGGCCGTGGTCTGGGGGGGCGACTCTGGTCGGATGGGTCTGTGGGTGTCGCTTGGCGCGACACAGCCTTGTTCCTCAGCATCGTGCTTCTGGCCACGCTGGTGGCTGGTTTGCTGCCCAAGGCCTGGGTGTTGAACCGTCCGGAATCCTCGGCGCTTCGCCTGGTGCCGCTGTTGGAGGTGGTGATGCGCTGCCTGGCTCCACTGCTCAACCTGCTTGAGGCGCTGGCGGGCCTGTTGATGCGCCTGCTTGGCCTGGCTCCCCAATGGGATGTACTGGTGCCAGCCCTTTCAGCTGGTGAGCTGGAAACCCTTGTGGAATCTGGACGGGTCACGGGTTTGTTCCCAGATGAGAAGAACATCCTGGAAGGTGTCTTCGCCCTGCGGGACACCCAGGTGCGGGAGGTGATGGTGCCGCGCTCTGGGATGGTCACTCTGCCGTCCACGGTCCGTTTTGCGGAAATGATGGAGGCCGTGCACCACACCCGTCATGCCCGCTTTCCGGTGATCGGCCAGTCGTTGGATGACGTGCGCGGCGTGCTGGATCTGCGTCAGATGGCTGAACCGATCGCACGGGGTGAGCTCCAGGCCGATTCGTTGCTCGAGCCGTATCTCCAGCCTGCGGTGCCCGTGCTGGAGACCTGCACGCTGGCGGAACTGCTGCCGATGATCCGCAGCGGTCAGCCGCTCCTGCTGGTGGTGGATGAGCACGGCGGCACCGAGGGTCTGGTGACCGCAGCTGACCTCACCGGAGAAATCGTTGGTGATGAGGATCCCGCCGAGACCGATGAACCGGATCTGCTCGAAGAGAAGGACTGCCCCGGTGCCTGGCTGGTGGCCGGAGATCTGGAGATTTTCGAGCTCAATCGACAGCTCGATCTCGATCTGCCCGAGGCCGATGACCATCACACCCTGGCCGGCTTCCTGCTGGAGCGGCTCCAGCACATTCCGTCCGCGGGGGAAGGGCTTCATTTCAATGGCCTGCAGTTCGAGATCACAGCCATGGCAGGGCCGCGGATTGAGCGGGTCCGGCTTGTTCTCCCCAACTCAGAGGAAGATTCCGACTGAAGGCCGATAGTCTTCCCCCAATCGACCGCCTGCGCTGATGTCTCCCGACCCCATGGTCCCAGTCAAGGTCGGGGTGATCGGCATCGGCAACATGGGCTGGCACCACGCGCGGGTGCTCAGTCTTTTGCGGGATGCTGATCTGGTGGGAGTCGCGGATCCGGATGCTGAGCGCGGCAAGCTCGCCACCGAGCAATTCGGCTGCCGTTGGTTTGCCGACTACAACGCCATGCTCTCGGAGGTGGAGGCCGTCTGCATCGCGGTTCCTACGCTGCTACACCATCCCGTCGGGCTGGCCTGCCTGCGTGCGGGGGTGCATGTTCTGATCGAAAAGCCGATTGCGGCCAGTCAGGACGAGGCCACCGCACTAATCGAGGCCGCTTCAGCGGGGGGGTGTCTGCTGCAGGTGGGCCACATCGAGCGTTTCAACCCTGCCTTCCGCGAGCTCACCAAGGTGGTGGCCAACGAGGAGGTGGTGGTTCTTGAAGCGCGTCGCCATAGCCCCCACTCCGATCGGGCTAATGACGTCTCCGTTGTGCTGGACCTGATGATCCATGACATCGACCTCGTGCTGGAGCTGGCGAAGGCACCGGTGGTTCGGCTTGCCGCAGCCGGTGGTCGCAGTGCCGAAGGCCCGATCGATTACGTCAACGCCACACTGGGTTTTGAGAACGGTGTTGTGGCCAGCCTCACGGCCAGCAAGATGAGCCACCGCAAAATCCGCAGCCTCAGTGCCCATTGCCGTTCGAGCCTGGTGGAGACAGACTTCCTCAACCACACCCTGCATATTCATCGCCGGGCCCACGAGTGGTATTCAGCCGATCACGGCGAGCTGCTGTATCGGAATGACGGCTTCATCGAGGAGGTGAGCACGACCTCGATCGAACCGCTCTATGCCGAGCTCGAGCACTTTCTGCAGTGCGTTCGCGGTCGGGAGACCCCTGCGGTGGATGGTCTTCAGGCTTCGCGAGCTCTCAAGCTGGCAGATCTGATCGAGCAGGCCGTTGAACACCCGGATACGGGAGCGCCCCTGTGCGCACCGATCTGAGGGCTTTCATTGGGATTACACCAGCCCCTGCTGTTCGGCCAGTTCCCGCAACGCCGTGACCTGCCAGCGTCGGCAGTCACCGGGTGAGGACCGATAAAACTGCCCCCAGGCCTGGGCCTTGTATTGCGGGTAGTTCTCTGGACGAAGAGAGGGATGGCTCTGTTGCCAGCCGACCCTGACGGCATGACCGATCACCACGTCGAGGGCCAGGTCATCCTCGAAGCGCACCTCTGGATTGGCTTCGACAAAAGCCATCAGCGAAAGCAGGCATTCGCTGCAGAGTTGTCGGTATTCAGGTGCCTTGATCCGACTGAGCAAATGGTCGACCTGGGCGGCGAAATTGCGCTCCCCTGGTGTTTTTTCGAGAATGAGGCTGCTGTTGAGGCGATTGCGTCGTTCCAGCTTGTCGCCAATCACCAGGCCGCGGCAGTGCTGCAGCAGCGACCAGATCCCGGCATAGAAATCGCGGGGAACTTTCTGGAAGGATCCCAGGCGGATGCGGTGTTGAAGCCAGTCCCCACCCCCCGGTGTTTCCTCCAACGGGTCAGGCACTGACCACTGCACTCGGCCGCTCACGTGCAGCTGTTCGCCGCGTTGCAGGGCTGCTCTGGCATGGTCCACATCGGCGAGCACGACGCGCAAGCGCTTGCGTATCGCGTGGGGTGCTTCGCAGCAGAGGGCTTCAAAGGCTTCGTCTTGACTGAGCGTTTTCTCCACGGCCAGCTCTGATGTCAGCAGCAGCATCAGCTGCCCCAGCTGCAGGGTGAGGCTCCCCTTCAGCAGCACTGGCTCCCGCCGCGCCACGCTGTCGAGGGCAAGCAGGAGTTCCTGTTCGAGCATGCGTTCACGGCCGTCGATTCCGCTGGTGGTTTCAATCCGCTCGGCGATGGCGGCACTGTCCATCGGCTGACGCAGCCGGGAGTCGCCGGTGTAGTTGCGCCCCACTACCACCTGTTTCTGGCGAACGAGAAGATCGGTGAGGGCATCTTCGAGTTGGGGATGCACCATCCCCATGGCGCCAGCACAGCGCCGCACCAAATTCCAGTCTTCACAACGCAAGCCCCGTTGATAGACCTCCTCAAGCAGGGTGCGCAGGGCCACCGGATGGCCCTCAGGGCTGCGTTGAATCCCCTGGGGGCCAAGACGCCGTTGCAGCAACTCGAGCACTTCCGCCTGTTCATGCAGCAGCGAACTGTTCCAGAGGCGCTGGCTCAGTTGTTCGATCGGTGTGTCATCCAGCTCCTGCTCTTCTGCGGCGGTCAGATCCCGTAGATCGGTGGCGTCGCGCAGAAGCGGTTTGGCCGGCTCTGAGCATGGAACCGGTTTCTGTTGGAGCGGCGGCAGCTGCACCTCCTGCGCCTGATCCACCAGTTCACTGAGGCAGCCCAAGCGGACGGGGATGGTTTCAATGACGCCGCTGCTGAGTTGCCGGGCCAGTTTGAGCATGACGTCGCGGTGCCGCTGGAGGGCTGCGTCGCGAATGGGGATCACCAGAAGGGGACGTCCCATGCCGCGCCAGTGCCGTTGCAGCAGATGCAGCTCGTCCACAACGGTCTCCACCAGCTCCTCCGGGTCATCGGCCAAATAGCTGCTGACGTCTTCCAGCACGGACGGGGTGAACACACTGATGGCGCCGTCCTGGCGGTAGACCCGAGCCGTGTCTTCGGTTTCCACCCGGTGCCCGGGGCGCCCAGTGAGCTCAAGTCTCGGATTGGTGCCGGCGGCTTTCAACCGTTGCTTCAGCTCGTCGGACGACTTCACGGAAATCACTGAGGTTGGGTCGATCGGCACCTCTGCAGCCAGCAGTGCCTGGCGCACGTAATCCGTCTCCGCAGCCATCGCCACCAGAACAGTCTCTGCGCCCAGCAGCTTCGGCTCCCTGCGTCCACAGGGGTCAATGTCCTCGGGGCGGATCAGATCGTCCAGCAGCATTTCCCCGAGCCACACCAGGCTCTGAGTCCAGATCAGAGGCAGGTTGGTATTGGCCACACGCTCTTGGCTGCCTGGATTGAGCCGTTCCTGGTCGACGGCACTGGCCGGGACCTGATAGAGCTCGGGGTAGAGACGTTCGCCGTCCTGTTCAACGGCCAGGGTCTTGAGCTGGCTGTGCAGGCGCCGGGCCTCCTCCCAGCGTGTTTCGCAGCATGCGGTAACCAGTTCGAAGGCCAGAAACAACGGCCACTCCGACTCGATCCCTTCAAAGGCGGCGAGCTCCTCCGGTTCGTAGTGCAGGCGGTTGACGTCTTCCACCGCCGTCTGGTGACCATCCCGGAGGAAGCGTTTGTAGCCGTAGGCCCCGCCGAGTTCCCGTCGAATCCGCCGGCCGGTGCGCTCCACCAGGGCGGCATCCTCCACGGCCCAGGCGGGATAACCAATCACTGAGAGGCAGGCACTGTCGGCTTCCTTGCTGGCGGATTCCCGCGGCAGGAGCCCTTGCAAGGCGCGCCGGAGCCGTGCGATGGCCCCCTGGGGAATCAGCAGGATGCAGCTGCCGTCGCCATGGGGGCCGTAGAGGTCAACCCCATCCAGGGCCTCCAGGGCGGCTTTGGCCATGCCGATGGAGCTGGCATTGCGCTCCGGCAAACCATGGTTGCCCTTGTCGCCCCGTTCCCAGATCCCGTAGTCGGGGGTGCGGTAGGCCCTGGCGATGTAATGCACCAGGTTTTGGAGGAAATCCACTTCATCACGGCTTTGCACCACCGCGCAGCCGCCCTTGGTCAACTGCGCCAGCTGCAGCAGAAATAGGGAGGTGGCATCGAGTTGGAGATGTCCCCAGGCGTCGTCATCCACCACCGGCTCGCCGGTGCAGCTGTCGTATTTGGCGTGAAGGGCGTCGAGGGGGTTGAGGCTCTGCTTGAAGCGCTCCACCTTCTCGGCCTGCCGCATCATCGAGCGCATCAGGCCGCGCATGAGGGCCATCACCCGCTGCTCCAGCTCCCAGGCGCGCAGGCTGTTTTGCCCCAGCTGACGGCGGTGGGCCAGGGCCAGTCCCCAAACGCACTGCACCGAATAGACGCAGTCCCGCACCCAGGCATCGCCATAGTTGCCATGGATGGTGTGAGCGGTGCTGGCAGGGAGCAGGCCGCTGATCGGGTCCTGCCGATCGAGAACCACCCGTTGGATGGATTGATCCAGACGCTGAAGGGTTGTGGCGTGGTTCTGCGGAAGGGTTTCCGTCGTCGTCACAACCATGCCCTCATCCATTACCACTCCTAAATTCTCCAACGCAGCCCCACGGCAATGGACTCTGTCAGCACCGCCCCCGATGACCGTCGCCGCTGCCAGGTGCTCGGCGTCCCTGTGCATGCCTGCCGTGATGTCTGTGCTGCTGCTCTCGGTCTGCATGCCCGGGGCGGCGGACGCATCGTCACCCTCAACGCTGAGATGACGATGTTGGCTCGGGCCGATGCAGCCTTGGGGCAGGCGATCGCAACGGCTGATCTGGTGATCCCCGATGGTGCGGGAGTGGTCTGGGCCCTGGGCCGTCAGCAGATCCGGGTTGTCAAAGCAGCGGGCATCGAACTGGCCTGGACCTTGCTGGAGTACGCCGCAGCCCATCACTGGCGTGTGGCGTTGGTGGGCGCATCACCTGAGGTGATGGCAACGCTGCGTGCGGAGTTGCCGCAACGGCTCAGCGGCCTCAACATGGCGCTCGCGGTGGACGGTTATCAAGCTCCCGAGGCCTGGCCGGGTGTTGAGGCTCAGCTCAAGGCGTTGAAGCCGGATCTCATTCTGGTGGCTCTGGGGGTGCCACGCCAAGAAACCTGGGCGGAGCGCGTGGCGGCTGGCCAGCCTGGACTGTGGATGGGTGTTGGCGGAAGTTTTGACGTCTGGGCCGGCTCCAAAAAACGCGCTCCCGGCTGGATGTGCCGGATGCAACTTGAGTGGCTATATCGGCTCATACAGGAACCTTCACGCTGGCGACGCATGCTGTCGCTGCCAGCGTTTGTTCTGAAGGTGGTCCGGTTGGGCTGAGGCTTCAGCGGAAGCCCACAGAGGCTTGCCAAACGAAGGCCAGCAGCAGGAAGAAGACCGGGATCAACGGAAGAATGTCGATCAGCGGAGAGAAGGCCTGATAGGCCTCGGGCAGCTGTGCCAGCAGGTCGAGGGTGAAGGCGGCCATCCCTTGCATCAAAAAGGCGTTGGGCTGGACGCTACCACGTGTGATGGGCTGGCGAGTCTGGCTCCCAGGGAGCGAAATCCTCTGAAAAACAGCCGTCGCGAATGGCTTGTGCCATGGCCGAGGTGAAACGAACCAGATGGGTGATGTTGTGAATGCTCAACAAGGTGAGGCCCAGAAGCTCCTCGCTGCGAATCAGGTGATGCAGGTAGGCCCGGGTGTGACCGGTGCAGGCCACACAGGAGCAGCTCGGATCCAGGGGGGTGTGGTCGTGGCGGAACCGGGCGTTGCGCAGGTTCCAACGTTCACCGCCCACCAGGGCGGTGCCATGACGGCCGAGTCGGGTGGGCAAGACGCAGTCGAATAGGTCGATCCCGTTGGCCACGGCTATGGCCATCTCGCGCAGAGTGCCGATACCCATCAAGTAGCGCGGTTTGTGTGAGGGAAGCAGGGGCGTGACATCCCGCACGATGCGATGCATCTCCTCAGCGGGCTCACCAACGCTGACGCCACCGACGGCAATGCCCGGCAGATCAAAGGAAGCGACGGCCATGGCACTCTCCCGTCGCAGATGGGGGAAACAGCCGCCCTGAACGATGCCGAACAGCGCCTGATCCTCGCGGGTCTGGGCTGTGACGCAGCGCTCGAGCCAGGCATGGGTGCGGCGACAGGCATCTATGACATCGTTCTCGGTCGCCGGATAGGGCGGGCACTGGTCGAAGGCCATGGCCACATCCGCCCCGAGGGCCATCTGAATTTGGGTGGCATGTTCCGGGGTCATGTCGATGGTGCGTCCATCGCGGGGGTTTCGGAACACCACCCCACGGTCATCGATTTTGTTCAGGTCTCCCAAGCTGAACACCTGAAAGCCGCCGGAGTCGGTGAGCATCGGGCCGTTCCAGCCCATGAACCGGTGCAGGCCACCGGCCGCTGCCACGATCTCCTCGCCCGGTTGCAAGTGCAGGTGGTAGGTGTTCGAGAGCACCATCTGTGCTCCCGTGCGTCCCAGTTGCTCCGTGCTGATGCCCTTGACGGTGGCCAGGGTTCCCACCGGCATGAAGCGTGGTGTGTGCACCGGCCCATGCGGGGTCTTAAAGGTGCCGCACCGTGCTGATGTGTTGGCGCAATGCGCGTTGATTTCGAAGCCGAACACGACTGATCCGCCTCTGCATTGACCCTACGGTGAGAGCCGATTGCATCCGTCGCGTTATTCCCAGGATTGTTCCGCCCTGGCTTTCCGATCTGGCGGGAGCCTGGATCTTCTACACGGTGCTGCCCGCATGGCCCTGGCCGCAGCCCTCGTTTCATCGCATTGCCCGCTTCGCCCCCTGGATGGGGCTGCTGATCGGTGCGCTGCAAGCCCTGCTCTGGATCGTTCTGTCCAGGCTCTCCTGGCCTCCGGCGGCCTGTGCCCTTTGCGTGGTGGCTCTCGGCATACAGCTCAGTGGTGGGTTGCACCACGACGGCCTGATCGATACGGCGGATGGCCTTGGGGCGCCAGCGGAGCGGCGGCTCGAGGCGATGGAGGACAGCCGGGTGGGCGCCAGTGGCGTACTGGCTCTCGTGATGGTGCTGCTGCTGCAGGTTGCTGCATTGATCCACCTGGGGGGGCAGGCCCCGCTCGGGCTTTGCCTGGCTGCGTTCTGGGCCCGGGTGGCACCGCTCTGGGCCATGGCACGTTTCGACTATCTCCGAGCTGATGGAACCGCAGCGTTTCATCGCGAGCACGGCAGGCCGCTCAGGGATGCAGTGCCCGCACTTCTGGTGGTGGTTCTCTTGGCCGGTTGGGTGGGGGCCATGCCCCTTCTCCTGGGGGGCGTGGTGGCTCTGGTTGTAGCCCAGAGCCTCGGGCGACGCCTGGGGGGGCACACCGGTGACAGCTATGGAGCAGTTCTTGTGCTCACCGAGATGATCACGTTGTTGGGTCAGGCCATGCTCCTGCCGGCCAGCTGAGGACGAATGCATTGCCCTGAGCGGGCAGATCCGGGGCGATCGTGGAAGGCTCCACGCAGAGCATGAGCTTGCGGCCCTGCTGCTCCGCCAGGGAGCGTGCAAGGGCGAGCCCAAGGCCGGTTCCCGCCCGGTCCTGTCCGGTGGACCCCCGTGCTCCCCGCTCGAAAATCAGGTCGCGCTCCCCCATGGGAATCGGTGGCCCGTTGTCCCAGACGCAGAGCCCATCGGGTAACAGGCACAGCCCCACGCTGCAGCCCGCTGGGCTGTAGCGGAAGGCATTCTCAAGGAGGTTGGCGACGATCTCCGCGATCGTTCCGTCTTGGGACGGTTGATCAATCCACTGGGGCCACACGTGCGGACCCCGCCAGGGGCGGCCCTGCAGGCTTGCCGTCGCTTCCGCCCGCTCCAGCAGAGGCATCAGCAGGGTTTGCATGGTGGCCTCACCTTCGGCAGGCCCGGGGGGCAACAGGGTGGGGCCAACGGGTTCCTGTTGGGGGAGACGTTGTTGCCCGAGGCCATCGAGCACATCGATGTACTGGCCGAGTTGGCGTTGTTCCGAGAGCATTCCCTCCACGAGTGGACGGTGGGAGCTGTCGGCTTCGAGCCGCCGCAGCAGCAGCTGGGCGTAGGTGCGCAGGGCAGCCAGTGGATTGCGCAGCTGATGCACGAGCGTGCGCAGCTGGTCGTTTTGTTGGCTGAGTTCCTGGCGAAGTTGCAGGCATTCCATGTCACGCCCCAGGGCGTGGCTGATGGCGGCGGCACTGCGCCGCATCCGTTGGTCCAGGGTCTGCGTCCAGCTCCGCTGCGGATCCAAGTCCACGCGCAGGGCTCCCAGGATCAGACCGGCATCCTGGAGTGGGTACCAGCGCCGACTCTCGTGCGGCAGGCGCAGGTTCGGGTCTGCTTCGGCAGGGGGGAGCGACCGTTCATTGGCCGACCATTGCCGGATCAGCAGCAAGGGCGGGCCTTGCTGATTTGGTGGCGCACTGACGTACAGCCCCAGATGCTGGATGCCTTCTTTGGCGGTTAGATCAGCCAGCTGTTGATCGGTGAAATCGAAGAATCGATCGGTGAGCTGCATCAGTTCCGGACGATCAATTCAGGTGTTTGGGCAAGCCTGCGCCAAGGGGACTTGAAAAATCTGGGAAAAGTCTTAAGATCCTCTTATCGACCGAGGCGCTGTTCATCATGAACAGACGCCCGCCAGCACTCACAAAGGTTGCAATTGCTCCGCAACCAAAGCTACAGCAGAGGTTGCAGTGTCCTCCGCTGATTTCCGCTTGGGTGTTGGTGTCCTGCCGGTGATTGTGGTGTGTCTGCAATTGCCCTGACGCTTCCCTTGCGTCTGGCGTTTTCGCGCCGACGGCACCTGTTTGTTCTGACGATCCACCCCGTTCTTCCTTTCGTACCGGAGCCCTTCCATGTCCAAGAAGCGCAAGCGCATTAGCCGTCGTCGCCTGGCAGGTCAGCGGGTCCTGGCCCATGTGCCAACCCATCGCCTCGAAACCGGTGAGTACAAGCCGGTAACGGCCGCTCGTCGTTACATCGCTGAGGGCGGACTGGTGCCTCCGGCGTTGCTGAATGTGCGCCGCAATGAGCACACCACCGACCGCTTCTTCTGGGGTGAGAAAGGACTGTTCAGCGCTCAATACGCCGAAGAGAACCATTTCCTCTTCCCCTCATTGCGCACGATTGTTGATTCGATCGGTGAAGACAAGCTGTTCGAGGGGCTCGAGCTTGGCGCTGATGATTGGGAGGAAATGGAGGAGTACGAATACGCCTTCGTTTGATTAGGCGTTCTCCAGAACACTCTCGATAAACGTCAGGATCGGCTGCACCGTCTCATCAGGGATGGTGTGGCCGTTTTTGAACAGAAGTGTCTGACATCGATCGGGCTGCAACTGTGCAGCGATCGATTGCATGGCCTGGAACGGCACCACGGGATCGTCTGAACCATGCATCAGCAACACAGGGGGGTGTTGCTGGGGCGGAGCCCAGTTGGGGTGTGGATAGCCGCTGCAGCTGATCAGCCCTGCGATGGGCAGGGCGCAGCCGCCCTCCAGAGCCATGGCTCCCCCCTGGGAAAAGCCGAACACCACCGTTCGTTCGAGTCCGAGGCCTGAGCTGTGCAGGCTCTGAAGTTGAGCCTTGAGGCTCTCAACGGCCGCGGGCACGGCATCCCACTGGGCTGGGAACAGGCCATACCACTGACGCCCTCCCGGTTGGTCGGGATGAAGCTCAGGAGCCTCCAGGCAAACCACATCAAGGGTCTTGGAGAACTCTCGCGCTAGGCGATCGCCCAGGGGCTTGAGATCCTCTCCGTTGGCTCCCCAGCCGTGGAGCAGCACCAGCCGGCCATCCATGGGGCATGAACATCACTGCTGCGTAGGTTGGCTCACGACCCAGTCACGACCCTTCGATGGCTCCTGTCGCTCTGCTGAGTGTTTCCGATAAGTCCGGGCTGGTGCCCCTGGCGGAGGCCCTACATCGGACCCATGGTTATCAGCTCCTCTCCAGTGGGGGCACGGCCAAGGTGCTCGAGCAGGCCGGCCTTCCGGTAACCCGTGTGTCGGAGCACACCGGGGCTCCAGAAATTCTTGGCGGTCGTGTGAAAACGCTCCATCCAAGGGTTCATGGCGGGATTTTGGCCAAGCGGGGTGACGCGTCCCACCAGGCTGATCTTGAGCAGCAGAACATCGCCCCCATCGATGTGGTGGTGGTCAACCTCTATCCCTTCCGCGAGACGATTGCTCGACCTGACGTCACCTGGGATCAGGCGATCGAGAACATCGACATCGGTGGCCCTGCCATGGTTCGGGCGGCCGCCAAAAACCATGCTGATGTGGCTGTTCTCACCAGTCCTGACCAATACGACCGTCTGTTGACCGCCATGGTGGAGTCGGGCGGGAGCGTGCCTTCTGAGCTGCGGCGACAACTGGCCCTGGAAGCGTTTCAGCACACTGCGTCGTACGACACGGCGATCAGCCACTGGATGACCGACCAAATCGCCGCAGAAGATAGCCCCTGGCTGGAGGCGGTGCCGCTGCGACAGACCCTCCGGTACGGCGAAAATCCCCACCAGAAAGCGCGTTGGTTCAGCCATCCCAAACAGGGCTGGGGTGGGGCCATTCAGCTGCAGGGCAAGGAGCTGAGCACCAACAACCTGTTGGATCTCGAGGCGGCCCTCGCCACGGTGCGGGAGTTCGGCTTCGGAGCCGACGGTTCCGCACCGGCGTTGCAGCCTGCCGCCGTGGTCGTCAAGCACACCAACCCCTGCGGTGTGGCCATCGGAGCTTCGATTCCTGCTGCACTGACGCGGGCCCTGGATGCCGATCGGGTGAGTGCCTTCGGCGGCATCATCGCTATCAATGGTGTGGTGGAAGCCACGGCGGCCCGTGAGCTCACCAGCCTGTTTCTGGAATGCGTCGTGGCACCGGGCTTCACGCCCGAGGCGCGGGAGGTGCTGGCGGCCAAGGCCAATCTGCGCCTGTTGGAACTGGCTCCGCAGGCCATTGACCTGGCCGGCCCCGATCACGCGCGCAGCATCCTGGGTGGTCTCCTGGTTCAGGACCTCGATGACCAGGCGATCAAGCCGGCCGACTGGACCGTGGCCAGCCAGCGGCCGCCCACACCGCGAGAAAAGCAGGACCTGAAATTTGCCTGGCGATTGGTGCGTCACGTTCGCTCTAACGCCATCGTTGTGGCCAAAGATGGCCAGAGCCTCGGCGTGGGTGCTGGTCAGATGAATCGAGTGGGCTCAGCGCGGATTGCCCTGGAGGCTGCGGGTGAGAAAGCCCAGGGGGCTGTTCTGGCCAGTGATGGTTTCTTCCCGTTTGACGACACGGTGCGTCTGGCTGCCAGCCACGGCATCACCGCCGTGATTCATCCCGGAGGGAGCATGCGCGATGCCGATTCGATCAAAGCCTGCGATGAGCTCGGCCTGGCGATGCAGCTCACGGGGCGCCGCCATTTCCTGCATTGACGCTGGTGGGGGCCGCCGGCCCCCTAGCCTCGCGTCACTGAAGAGTCCCCTTCAATGCTCGCCACCCTCCCCTTCAGCTTCAATTTCGCTCACCCCCTAGCGGAGTGGGGCCTGCTCGCCGTCGGTGGTTGGGCTCTTTACCTTGGGATCAAGGTTAAGAAAACGCGCACCGGTACCCCAGAACAGCGCAAAGAACTGGTGCCGAAAAAGTTCGCCCAGCGCCATTACCTCTGGGGCAGCATCCTGCTGGCCGTGATGACCCTCGGGACACTGGGTGGCATGGCGGTCACCTATCTGAACAATGGCAAGTTGTTTGTCGGTCCGCACTTGCTGGTGGGTCTGGCCATGACCGGGATGATCGCCGTTGCCGCCTCGCTCTCACCCCTGATGCAGCGGGGCAATGTGATTGCGCGCAAGGCTCATGTGGGCCTGAACATGGGAATGCTCACGTTGTTCCTCTGGCAGGCCGTCAGCGGCATGGAGATCGTCAACAAGATCTGGACCAACCGCTGAAGATCCTTCAGAAGGCTGCCCGCTGACGGGGTGGGCAGCTCAGGCCATGGGCGGCGTGGAAATCTTCCTGGACCTTCCAGGTGAGCCGTCGTGAAATCTGACGGACAATCTGCTTGAGTAAATGATCCCCACTGCTCTGGACCAACTGATCCGGGAGCATGGTGATCACCTTGGGCAGACGGATCCAGACCTTGAGATCCAGGTCCCATTTGACGGAGGTGTGCTCCTGTTCGGGGATTAGGCGCATCCCCGCGCGGAAGTCGACGTCGTAGTGATGGCGCAGGGCGAGCGACTGCGGCACGGTTCGAACGGTTTCGATTCGGTAGATCCCTTCCTGCTGTGGCAGTAGCCGCAGAGCGATCGTGGGCTCTACCTCGAAGCCGAAGTTGCCGAACCGGCCCAGGGTCAGGCTGTAGGACTGCCGATCGATGGCCTCGACCTGCATCGGGCTGGCGCAACGTTCAAACCAGCTCTGATGGTCATCCAGGTAACCAGCCACCATCGCTTGGGGCGCCAGCATCTGCATCGAATCCTCGAAGTGGCTTCTGTAGCAGCGCACCTGCGGGTCGGCACCGTGCAGCTGATTGTCGGTTTCAGTGGGCGACAAGACCGTCACGGATGAGGAGCTGCCGGCGGAGGGCGATTAAAGATGAACCAATGTAAAGCTCTCTGCGCTTCAGTTTTCGCTCAATTGCATCAGTTTTTCGATCACCTCTTCCACCGCCCGATCTGGGGTTGAGGCACCGGAGGTGATTCCCACCCGCACGGGGCCCTCAGGCAGGAAATCGCCCTCACAACAGAGCTCGGCTGCCAGTGGTTTGTGCTCGATCGAATTGGTGCCGACGTCGATGCGCTCGGGCGTGTCGATGTGGAACGAGCGAATACCACGGCTGACGGCAATCTCCTGCAGGTGGGTGGTGTTGGAGGAGTTGAAACCACCGATCACCACCATCAGGTCCAGGGGTTCATCCACCAGGGAGAACATGGCGTCCTGACGCTCCTGGGTGGCGTCGCAGATGGTGTTGAAGGCCAGGAAGTGGTCGTTGAGCTGGGTTGGACCGTATTTGCTCAACATCGTGCGTTCGAACAGGCGTCCGATCTCTTCCGTTTCGCTCTTCAGCATCGTGGTCTGGTTGGCCACGCCCAGACGTTCGAGGTCCCGATCTGGATCGAACCCTGGAGAGCAGGCTTTTGCAAACCTTTGAATGAAGTCATCTCGGTCCCCATTGCCGAGGATGTAGTCCGCGACGTACTGGGCTTCCTCCAGATCGAGCACCACCAGATAGGTGCCGGCAAATGAGCTGGTGGCCAGTGTTTCCTCGTGCTTCACCTTGCCGTGAATGATCGAGGTGAAGGTGTGCTTCTTATGTTTCTCCACGGTGTTCCAAACCTTGGAGACCCAGGGACAGGTCGTGTCAACGATGTGGCAGCCCCGTTCATTCAGCAGCTGCATTTCCTGAACGGTGGCACCAAAGGCCGGCAGGATCACCACATCGCCGGAGGTGACACCTGAGAAGTCCTTCACTCCCTGTTCGACGGGGATGAATTGCACATCCATTTCCCTGAGGTGATCATTCACGGAAGGGTTGTGGATGATCTCGTTCGTGATCCAGAGACGCTCGCTGGGGTAGTGCTTGCGGGTCTCGTAGGCCATCGCCACAGCCCGTTCAACACCCCAGCAGAACCCGAAGGCTTCCGCCAACCGGACGTTGAGCCGGCCGTGGTCCAGTCGGTAGCCGTTGTCCCGGATCGTGCCGATCAGGCCGCTCTGGTAGGCCTGCTCAAGGCTTTCCGCCACTTCCTCGGCGCGCCCGAAGCCTCGCCGGTTGTAACGCTCGGAATGGTGGAGGGAGCGCTTGAAGGCGTGGGTGTCCATGGAGGGCGCTGGAGTGGGGCAACTCTATGTGGCCTGAAGCGCTGCTTCAGGCATTAAAAAAGCCCGGCCAGTCGGCCGGGCTTGAGATCAACAACTAATCCGAAGCTGAATCAGTTGTTGGTGGTGGAAAATCCGGCGTAGGCCTCCATGCCATGTTCGCCGATGTCCAGACCTTCGGACTCTTCCTGTTCGGTGACGCGGATGCCGCCGAAGAGGGTGCCGATGATCTGCCAGGCGATAAAGCAGGTGACCACGGTCCAGATGGCGTAGGCAGCAGCACCCAGAGCCTGGATGCCGAGCTGCTCAACGCCGCCGCCTACCAGAAGGCCGAGGCCGGAGCCATCGCCCTGGACGTCGTAGCCCCAGAGACCGATCACGATCGTGCCCCACACTCCGCACACACCGTGCACGGAGAAGGCGCCGACGGGGTCGTCAATACCTGCGGCATCGAGAGCGGCAACGGAGAAGACGACGATAATGCCTCCCACCAGGCCAGCTACCCAGGAACCCGTCAGGGTTAGGTTGCCGCAACCAGCAGTCACGCTCACCAGGCCGGCCAAGATGCCGTTGATGATCATGGTGAGGTCAGGCTTCTTGGAGGTGATCGTGGAGATCACCGTGGCGCCGATGGCACCACCAGCTGCACCAAGGGTTGTCGTGACCGCCACGTAGGGAACCCATTGGTCCATGGCCAGCTGGGAACCGGGGTTGAAGCCGTACCAGCCGATCCAGAGGATCAGAGCGCCAAGGGTGGCGATAGACATGTTGTGGCCAGGGATGGCCTGAACCTTGCCATCGACGTACTTGCCGATGCGGGGTCCGAGAAGCATGGCGCCGACCAGGCCGGCCCAAGCTCCGACTGAGTGCACGATTGAGGAACCAGCAAAGTCGATGAATTCGACGCTGCCAACACTGTTGAGCCACCCACCGTTCCATTCCCAGCTGCCAGCAACTGGATAAATAAAGGCGGTGAGGACCAGGGCGAAAATCACGAATTCGCCGAACTTGATCCGCTCAGCCACAAGACCGGAAACGATCGTGGCTGCGGTTCCGGCGAATGCCGCCTGGAACAGGAAATCAACGGTGGGAACCAGACCAGCCTCGCTGATGGTCTCGGCGGTGACGGTTGGGTCGAAGAAGAGGCCCCCGAAATACAGCCAGCCGTCAATGACGGAGTCGCCGTACATCAGGGAGTAGCCCACGAACCAGTAGGCGGTCACCGCGAGGGCGAACACGAACAGGTTCTTGGCGAGGATATTGACGGCATTCTTTTGCCGGCACATGCCTGCTTCGACCATTGCGAAGCCGGCGTTCATGAAGATCACCAGGATAGTGGCGACCAGAAGCCAGAGGTTGTTGGCCAGAAAAGCTGCGGAGAGCTCAGGCAGCTCTTCGGCTTTGGCGGACAGCGTGAAAATTCCCAGGCCCATGAGCGCCAGGGGCGCACAGGCGAGCCAGGTCATGGCACGGTTGGAGCTGAAGCCCCGGATGCTCTTCAGAAGTAGCATCGGGCCTTCCAGGAGGCTGGCCTCCTGAAGGGTTTTGCGCCGCCTTTGCGGTGGCGCGTGGAATGCAGTTGTCATGAACGAGGGTGCAGAGCTGCGTGACACGCCCAGTTGTAACTAGGCGAACCACCCCACGCTGCACCTCAAGAAAGTCTTTCCATGTTCGATCTGCTACCAAAATCAATCTAGGTTGACTAGACGTGTCCCCTGCCAGTGGACCGCGTCGGCGCTGAAGCTGAAGCAGCACGGCAGAACTTCCACACCGCTGTGGGTGGCCTGGCGAAACAGCTCTCCATACCGCGGATCAGCGCTGTCACCGGGAGAAAAGGCTTTCACATCCGGCCGGCTGAGGCAGGGCACCAGCACCGCACGCGCGTCTGGAAGGACCCCCATCAGCTCAATCAGATGCTTTTGCCCTCGTTCAGTCACCGTGTCGGGGAACAGGGCTGTGCTGCCGTCGGTCCAGGTGGTGTTCTTCACTTCCAGGTAGATCGGTCGTTGATCTGGGTTCTGAGCGGCTGGAGTCAGCAGGAGGTCGATCCGGCTGCGCTTGTTGGTGCCATAGGCCACCTCAGCGCGGATCCCCTCAATGGCGCCGAGCTGGGCCTCCAGGCACCCCGCTTCGACCGTGGCGCGAATCAGTCGGTTGGGCAGGGCCGTGTTGATACCCACCCAGCAAGGTTGGCCATCGGAGCCAGGTACTTCGGCTTGCTCCCAGGTCCAGGCCAGCTTGCGTTTGGGGGAGGGTGTGTAGCGCAGACGCACCCGTTGGCCAGGGATCAAGACTCCGGTCATCGGGCCGGTGTTGGCGCAGTGGGCGGTGACGGTCTCGCCGCTGCTCAGCTCCACATCGGCCAGGAAGCGTTTGTAGCGCTTCAGCAGCACGCCCTCCGTTAGGGGTTCAAAGCGCAGCAGGGCATCGCCCAGAGAGGGAAGGCCAGTCATGGCAGCAGCCGAGATTGGCCCATGGTCTCGTGTGGTGCCTCCACAATGCGCCCAATGCTGGGGGCCGAATGGCGCGTTCACTGAAGGGGATCGCACTGGTGGTAACCCTCGGTACCCTGCTGAGCAAGGTGGGTGGCCTGATTCGGCAGCTGGTGATTGCAGCGGCCTTCGGGGTGGGCGCGGCCTATGACGCCTACAACTACGCCTACGTGCTGCCTGGATTTCTGCTGATCCTGCTGGGAGGGATCAATGGCCCCTTCCACAGCGCGATGGTGAGCGTGCTGAGCCGGCGCCCCCGGGGTGAAGGAGCGCACATCCTTGCGGCGCTCAGCACCAGCGTCAGTGCTCTGTTGCTCCTGGTCACCATCGTTTTGGTGCTAGCGGCGGATCCCCTGATCACCCTTGTGGGCCCTGGCCTTGCCCCCGAGCTTCACGCCATCGCACGGGTCCAGCTGCAGGTGATGGCGCCGATGGCGCTGCTGGTTGGGCTGATCGGGCTCGGCTTCGGGTCCCTCAACGCCGCCGACGAATTCTGGATTCCTGCGATTTCTCCGCTGATGTCCAGCGGGGCCTTGATCGTGGGGGTGGGACTGCTCTGGTGGCAGCTCGGCGCTGAGATCGCCTTGCCGTCCGCCGCCATGACAGGTGGTGTGGTGCTGGCCTTGGCCACGTTGGTGGGGGCCTTGCTGCAGTGGCTGATCCAGCTGCCGGCGTTGATCCGGCAGGGGTTGGCCCGTTTCCAACTGGTCTGGGACTGGCGGCACCCGGGAGTGCGGGAGGTGTGGCGTGTGATGGGGCCGGCGACGTTGTCGTCCGGAATGCTTCAGATCAATGTTTTCACTGATCTGTTTTTCGCCTCGGGCATCGTCGGTGCAGCGGCGGGTCTGGGGTACGCCAATTTGCTGGTGCAAACCCCCCTGGGCCTGATCTCGAATGCGCTGTTGGTGCCTTTGTTGCCCACTTTTGCCAGGCTCACGGCTCCGGAGGATCGTCCGCAGCTGATCGATCGGATCCGCCAGGGGTTGATGCTGTCTGCGGCATCGATGATCCCTCTGGGGGGACTCTTCATTGCTTTGGGTGGCCCCATCGTCGCCTTGGTGTACGAGCGCGGTGCCTTCGATGCATCAGCCGCACAGCTGGTGACGGGCTTGCTAATGGCCTATGGCCTGGGCATGCCGGCCTACCTCGGCCGGGATGTGCTGGTGCGCGTCTTTTATGCCCTTGGAGATGGAACAACGCCTTTTCGGCTCTCGCTGGCGGGGATCGGTCTGAACGTATTTTTTGACTGGATGCTGGTGGGTGGTCCGACCCCTTGGGGGAATCAGTCGCCGTTCAATTTCGGTGCGCCAGGGTTGGTGCTCGCCACGGTTACCATCAACCTGCTTACCTGCCTTGCCCTTTTGGTAGGTCTGCGGAAATGCATTCCAGGACTGCCGCTGCGGCGCTGGGGCATGGACCTGCTGCGGCTCGCCATCGCCGGAGTTCTGGCAGCGGGGGGCGCGGCGATCCTGGTGACCGTCGTGCTTTGGCCCGCAGGGTTTCTGGGCCTACTGCTGCAGGTTTCTGCTCCTGGCCTGCTGGGTTTGGCGCTATTCGCTTTCGTAGGTGCACGACTTCAGGTGCAGGAGGTGCGTGAGGTCACGCAGTTGGTGGTGGGCCGATTCAGGGCTCGCTGAGACGAACATCGAGCTCTTCACGCACCTGAATGGGAAGTTCCAGATGCTCGCGACCCACGAGTTGCGGGCCCTGAACAGACACGATCCGTGCCTCGATCCCAAACTCTTTAAAGGCGGTTTCCAGTTCCTGGATCAGGGCCTTTTCAACCTGGGCCTCCGCATCCACGACACGACCGATCAGCCGTTCACCTAGGCGGCCGATGCGTTGGCGCACCAAATCTCTGGAGTTGGTGACTTCAATAATCAGCACACCACCGCTGCGGATGGAATGCAACCTTATCCGCAGTACGGCTCGAGGATCTCTTCAAGATCCCTCAGCTGGGCAGGGGGAATCAGCTTGGAGAGCGGGAGCTGACTGGCGCCTCCTGCCAGGGGCACCTTGACGGCGTCGAGGGCCTGCCGGGCCGCTACCTCAGCACCTTGATTGACGCGGGCACTGCACTCGATCGCCAGCGCTGAAGCCACGTTGGCATCACCGAGGTAGAGATGCCAGCCGCTGATCTGAACGTAGAGGCGTTCAGCCAAAGCACTCTGAAGTTCCTGCAGGTCACTGGCGGAGAGGGACATCAGTCCGGAAGGATCGAGGTGGAGATTGCGTCCATGCTGGCTTTATTCCTCCGGCTTGGGGCGCTGAAGAATCACCCAGGTCAATTGGCCCAGCCACAGGGTTGCCCAGAGGCTGGTGACCCAGGTCAGGCTGCCTTCGGGGAAGGGGTGGCGCATCTCCTGCAGAAACCAGCCTCCGCTGTTCACCGCGGCGAACACTCCGCCGTGCAGACACAGGTTCACGATGCGCTCGAAATGCCGGTAAGTCGGATCCTCAGTGTTAGCGGGGCCATACCAGCGGATCGGCATTGCTTGGGCTCAGAAACACCTGAATCCTGACGCGGCCCGCACCCAGTTGACGAGCGGACCCTCGATGGGCTCTGATGGTTTGGCGCAAGCGCTTGTAGCTCAGCGGATTAGAGCATCTGACTACGGATCAGAGGGTCGGGAGTTCGAATCTCTCCAGGCGCGTTTCAACTGCCCTACGTGGGCAGTTTTTTTTGGTTGATCGGTCGGGCTGATCGCTGCGGTTTCTTACGATTGACCAAAGCTTTACTGACATTTCATGGGCCAGGTTTCTGGACGCGCCATCGACGCTGATCTGGCTCAGTCGGATCCGGATATCGCCGCGTTCATCAATCAAGAACGGCAGCGTCAGGAAACCCACCTGGAATTGATCGCATCGGAGAACTTTGCCTCCCGTGCGGTGATGCAGGCCCAGGGTTCCGTGCTCACTAACAAGTACGCCGAGGGGCTGCCCAGCAAGCGGTATTACGGCGGTTGTGAGCATGTTGATGCCATTGAAGAGCTGGCCATCGAGCGGGCCAAGCAGTTGTTTGGTGCCGCCTGGGCCAATGTCCAACCCCACAGTGGGGCCCAGGCGAACTTCGCCGTCTTCCTGGCCCTGCTGCAGCCCGGCGACACGATCATGGGACTGGACCTGTCCCATGGCGGTCACCTCACCCATGGTTCCCCGGTCAACGTCAGCGGCAAGTGGTTCAACGTTGTTCAGTACGGCGTTGACAAGGAGACCCAACGCCTCGATGTGGAGGCGATCCGCCAGCTGGCTTTGGAGCACAAGCCGAAGCTGATTGTTTGCGGCTATTCCGCGTATCCACGCACCATCGACTTCGCCGCCTTCCGCGCCATCGCTGATGAAGTGGGTGCCTATCTGCTCGCCGATATGGCCCACATCGCCGGCCTCGTTGCCGCTGGAGTGCATCCCAGCCCTGTGCCCCATTGCGATGTGGTAACTACCACCACCCACAAGACCCTGCGCGGCCCCCGCGGCGGCCTGATCCTCTGCCGCGATGCTGAGTTCGCCAAAAAGTTCGACAAAGCCGTGTTTCCTGGCAGCCAGGGCGGCCCTCTGGAGCACGTGATCGCTGCCAAGGCTGTGGCCTTCGGGGAAGCGCTGCAGCCTTCGTTCAAGGCCTACAGCCAGCAGGTGGTTGCCAACGCAGCAGCCCTCGCTGAACAGCTGATCGCCCGCGGCATCGATGTCGTCAGCGGCGGCACCGACAACCACGTGGTGCTGCTAGATCTGCGTGGCATCGGGATGACTGGAAAAGTGGCTGATCTGTTGGTGAGTGATGTGCACATCACGGCCAACAAAAACACAGTTCCCTTCGACCCTGAATCGCCTTTCGTCACCAGTGGCCTGCGGCTGGGAACCGCTGCGCTCACCACTCGTGGTTTTGACGCACAGGCCTTCCGGGAGGTCGCTGATGTGATTGCCGATCGTCTTCTCAATCCTGAGGATGATGCGATTCGCCAGCGTTGCCTCGATCGGGTGGCTGCCCTCTGTGAGCGCTTCCCCCTCTACGCCGACAGCAAGCAGCCTGTTCTGGCTTGAGGCTTGGCATTAGCTCTCGAATGGGCCGTGGCGGTGGCTGGTTGAACGGTTGCAGGCTCTCTAGAATTGGGGTGACTCCTTCTGACCGGGGATCGTCTCTTTTTTGGAGCCTGCGTGAACCTCTTGGCCAGCCCTATTGCGGTCGCCTCGGTCAGCTTTTTTCTGGCCGCGGTGACCACTACGGTGCTGGTGCCTCAAGTGCGCCGGCTGGGTTTGCGCTTCGGGTGGACCGATCAACCGGATGAGCGCAAGCAGCACATCACCCCCATGGTGAGGTTGGGGGGCATCGCCATGGTGTTTGGTTTTGCCCTGGCTTTGTCGGCGGTGTGGTCCGTGGGGGGCTTTGGCCTTCTGGCCCCGGCCAGGGATCAGCTGATCTGGAGCACCCTGGCCGGTTCGCTCTGCTTTTTTCTGATTGGCCTGGCCGATGACCTCTTCGCTCTCTCTCCCTGGCCGCGGCTGGCTGGGCAAGTCGCCGTGGCTTGTGCGGTGTGGAGCCAGGGCGTTCGGATTGGGGCGATCGATCTTCCCTGGTTCACCGCTTCAGCCGGTCCGATTGCTCTGCCGGACAGCCTCAGCTTGCTGGCCACTGTTGTTTGGCTGGTTGGGATCACTAACGCCATCAACTGGCTAGATGGCCTCGACGGTCTCGCTGCGGGAGTGGCTGGCATTGCCGCTGTTGGGCTGATTTCTGTCAGCTTTTCGTTGCATCAGGTTGCCGCTGGATTCCTTGCCGCAGCGTTGGCGGGCTGCTGCCTCGGTTTCCTTAGGCACAACTTCAACCCCGCCCGCATCTTCATGGGGGATGGGGGCTCCTACTTTCTTGGCTTCACTCTCGCTGCCGTGAGCATCGTGGGACCCGCCAAGGGGCTCACGACGGTGAGTCTGCTGCTGCCGTTGCTGATTCTCTCGCTGCCTCTGGCCGATATGTCGGCCGTGATCATGGGCCGTCTGAGGGAAGGCCGTTCTCCCTTCTATCCCGACCGGCGTCACCTCCATCACCGCCTGTTGCGCGCAGGGTTCAGTCATCGGCGCACGGTGCTGTTGATCTACGTTTTCACCCAGTGGCTTGCTGCCCTGGCCCTAGTGGTGGCCAATGCTGAGATGCGTTTCCTCTGGCTGGCCTTGGCAACGGCCATCCTTGTGGCCACGGTGGTGATCAGCCGTCGCCAACTGCAGCATGAGCGGGCTCTGTTGAACACCAACCCTTGCTCCACCCCGGTTGATCCTGCGGCCCTTGGCGAACCGCGTGGCTGAATCGTGTGTCGAAATCTTGTGCGTGGGCACAGAGCTGTTGTTAGGGGACATCCTCAACGGCAATGCCCGATGGATTGCCGAACAGTTGGCGGGGCTGGGGCTGCCGCATTACCGCCAAACCGTTGTTGGCGACAACAAAGAGCGTTTGATCTCCGCTGTACTCGAGGCATCGCAGCGTTGCAGGGTTCTGGTGACGACAGGAGGTTTGGGCCCAACCCCCGATGACATCACCACCGAGGCCCTGGCCGCTGCTTTCGACACTCCCTTGGAGGAGCGGCCCGAACTCTGGCTGGAGATCCAGCAGAAGTTATCGGCAGGTGGCCGGCCGGTTGCTTCCAGCAACCGCAGCCAGGCTTATTTGCCCCGTGGCTCGGAGGTTCTCCCCAATCCAAAGGGGTCGGCACCGGGAATGATCTGGTCTCCCCGGCCTGATTTCACGATTCTCACCTTCCCGGGGGTGCCTGCGGAAATGCGGGCGATGTGGATGGAAACGGCCGCCCCGTGGCTTCAAGCCAATGGTGGGGCTTCCGGTGTATTCGTGAGCCGTCAGCTCCGCTTCAGTGGTATTGGCGAATCCGATCTGGCTGAGCGCGTTGCCGATTTGTTGGAGTCGACCAACCCAACGGTGGCTCCCTATGCCTCCCTCGGCGATGTGAAATTGCGGCTCACAGCCTGTGCGTCCAGTGCCGATAACGCTGCTCAGCTGTTGGTGCCGCTGGAGGTTGAGCTGCGTCGTCGCACGGGCAATCACTGCTACGGCGTCGATGCGGACAGTCTGGCGTCGGTGGTGATCGACCTGCTCAAGCAACGGCACCAGACGCTGGCGGTGGCGGAGTCCTGCACCGGTGGTGGATTGGCGGCAGCCCTGACGGCTGTTCCAGGCTCTTCGTCGGTCTTTCAGGGTGGCGTCGTCGCCTATAGCAATGCGGTGAAACAGGCTGCGCTTGGGGTGTCTACGGATCTGCTCACTGCCAATGGTGCTGTTTCACAGCCTGTGGTGGAGGCGATGGCTCGGGCAGCCCGGGAGAAACTCAATTCCGATTGGGCGATTGCTGTAAGCGGCATCGCCGGCCCTGGCGGTGGCAGTGCTGAGAAGCCGGTGGGCCTGGTGCACCTGGCCTTGGCTGGTCCCGATGGCTGTGAGGCCTGGGTGCAGCATTTCGGTGAGCGGCGGGGACGGGAGGCCATTCAGAGGATGAGCGTGATCCGCGGCTTGGACCGTCTGCGTCTTCGCTTGCTCGCTCAGGTTTAGGGTCGACGGTTCTTGCGGCTGAACTGTTGAGTTCCGGCACCCTCTACGACAAGGTGTGGGACCTGCATCGGGTGGCGGAGCTCCCCGGCGGATCCACCCAACTGTTTGTCGGTCTGCATCTGATCCATGAGGTCACCAGTCCTCAGGCCTTCTCAGCGTTGAACGACAAGGGGCTGACGGTTCGCTGTCCTGAGCGCACGGTGGCCACG
This sequence comes from Synechococcus sp. WH 8109, assembly GCF_000161795.2. Classification (NCBI taxonomy): domain Bacteria; kingdom Bacillati; phylum Cyanobacteriota; class Cyanophyceae; order Synechococcales; family Synechococcaceae; genus Synechococcus; species Synechococcus sp. WH 8109. Next base: position 236,676 of record NZ_CP006882.1, read on the forward strand.
GTGGACCACATCGTTCCGACCACTTCTCAGCAACGGCCGTTCGCTGATCCGTTGGCAGAGGAGATGCTCAGCACGTTGGAGCGGAACTGCCAGGAGCACGGCATCCCTCTCAACAACATCGGCAGCGGACGTCAGGGCATCGTTCATGTGATTGCCCCGGAGCTGGGCCTGACCCAGCCGGGCATGACGGTGGCCTGCGGTGATTCCCACACCTCCACGCACGGCGCCTTCGGGGCGATTGCCTTCGGGATCGGCACCAGTCAGGTGCGCGATGTGTTGGCCAGCCAGAGCCTGGCCATGAACAAGCTCAAGGTGCGCCGGATTCAGGTGAATGGCCGTCTCTCCGAGGGCGTGTCAGCGAAGGATCTGATCCTGCATGTGATTCGCCACCTGGGTGTGAAGGGCGGCGTTGGCTATGCCTATGAGTTCGCCGGCTCTGCCATCGAGGCGTTGTCGATGGAAGAGCGGATGACCCTCTGCAACATGGCGATCGAGGGGGGAGCCCGTTGCGGTTACGTCAATCCCGATCAGGTCACCTTTGACTATCTGCAAGGTCGCGCCCATGCCCCCGAGGGTGAGGCCTGGAATCGTGCTGTCGCCTGGTGGAGCTCCCTGGCCACTGATGCCAACGCAACGGTCGACGATGAGGTGGTGTTTGATGCCGCTGCGATTCCACCCACGGTGACCTGGGGCATTACCCCGGGCCAGGGACTGGGGATCAATGAAACGGTGCCCAGCCTTGATCAGCTGGATCCAGGCGAGCGTCCGATTGCTGAGGAGGCCTACCGCTACATGGATCTCCAGCCGGGAACAGCTATCGCCGGGGTCCCTGTGGATGTCTGTTTCATCGGCAGTTGCACCAATGGTCGTCTCAGCGATCTGCGTGCTGCTGCCGATGTGGCCCGTGGGCGCCAGGTGGCTGAAGGTATCAAGGCGTTTGTGGTTCCCGGTTCGGAGCAGGTTGCGAAAGCTGCTGAAGCAGAAGGGCTGGATGCGGTGTTCCGTGCCGCAGGTTTTGAGTGGCGGGAGCCCGGCTGCTCGATGTGTCTGGCGATGAATTCGGATCGGCTGGAGGGGCGTCAGATCAGTGCTAGCTCCAGCAACCGCAATTTCAAGGGTCGGCAGGGATCGGCCAGTGGCCGGACGTTGTTGATGAGTCCTGCCATGGTGGCGGCAGCTGCCGTTAACGGTCGTGTGACCGATGTCCGTACTTTGATTTCTACGTCCGCATCGTGATTGCTCTCTTCCCGACTGGTCCGATTCAAAAGGTGAGTGGAACGGCCATCGCCGTCCCGGGTGAAGACATCGACACCGATCGAATCATTCCGGCACGGTTCCTTAAATGCGTCAGTTTCGAGGCGCTGGGTGACCAGGTGTTTGCCGACGATCGTCTTGAACTCTCCGGTGAGCATCCCTTTGATCAGGCCCGTTATCAGGGGGCATCGATCCTGGTGGTGAACGGTAATTTCGGCTGCGGTTCCAGCCGTGAGCATGCCCCTCAGGCGTTGATGCGCTGGGGAATTCGCGCGGTGGTTGGGGTGAGTTTTGCCGAGATCTTCTACGGCAACTGCCTCGCCCTTGGCATTCCCTGTGCAACGGCGACTCCGGAGCAGATCAAGGCGATTCAGGCCCAGGTGGATGGCGATCCGGGACGCTCCTGGAGCCTCGATCTTGCCGGCTTGGAACTGACCTCAGTCGACTCCAGTTGGCCTGTGTCGATCGATCCCGGCCCCATGGACATGCTGCGCAGCGGTCGTTGGGATGCAACGTCCCAGCTCCTGGACCATGGCCCCCAGGTTGCGGAATTGATGCAAACACTGCCCTATATCAACCAGTTCGCCGCCAGGTAACAGCCAAGCGCGACTCCTGTGTCTATGAAAGAGATAGGAGTCGCGCTTGGAGCTTGAATCTCAATGGCTCATTTGCTTTTGCGGTTGTTGTTTCCGTTGGTGCCCCTGTTGGTTGTTGCCGGTGTGGCTCCGGTTGGTGCCGTTCCGCTTCAGGTCGAGCCCCATGATCCGTTGGACCGCAGCTGTCCTGGCTGTGACCTCCGCCAGGCGGATTTCCGTCAGGCCCATCTGATCGGCGCTGATTTTCGAGGCACTGATCTGCGTGGTGCCGATCTGCGGGAGGCGAATCTGGAAGGTGCTGACCTGACGGGAGCGTTGCTGGAGGGTGCTGACCTGCGGGGAGCCAACCTCACCAATGCTGAGTTGTCTGGTGTGGATCTGCGCAATGCCGATCTGCGGGAGGCTCAGGTGATCAATGCCTATGCACCGAACGTACGGACCTCCGGCATGCGCTATGCGGGAGCTTCCCTGTTCGGCAGCGATCTGATTATTGGGGGTGGTGATTGATCAGAAGGGGCGATCCGCGTTGGTCGTTTCCATCCAGTTCGTTGGGGTGTAGGGCACAAACGGCACGCCTGTGCCTTTGAAGTCAAAGTCGTGGAGCCTGAACCGGAAACCGCCGATGCCTTCGTAGGGATTGAAGTAGAAGCCGAGGTCATAACTGCGCTTTTGCCAGCGAAGTTCGATGTTCGAGTCGATCACGTCGCCGTAGTACTCGGAAGCTGGATCCACATTGAGGCCGATACCGGCATTCAGGACCAAGGGGCCGGCGATCTGTTGGGTGATGCCGATGCCAAGCGTGCCCAAGTCGATGGCTTGGTCGAACGCAAAGGGGCTGGCCCCCTGGGTGAAGGTGATCCCAGCACCGATAGAGAGCTTTGTGTAATCCAGGAATGGTTTGCTGAAGGTTCCCAGAGTCAGCGTCGGACCTGCCGAAAAGTTGATCAGGGTTTGACGGGTGCCATCGCCGTACGCTGTCAGAAGGGTGTTCACATTGGTGTTGAAGCGGAGGCCCGGAACGATGGCTGTCGGTGAGTAGCGGTAAGCGTCCTCAGAGGTCAAAGGTGCTGCTTGCCCGCGCCAGATTGGATAGACGCTGTTGATGGAGCCGTAGAAGTTCGCGCGTAGGCTCTCGGCGCGGTTGTTGTCACTGAAGCTCTCTGCCTGGTAGTTGCCCACACCGACACGCCAAATGTAGGAATTGCTCAACTTGCCCCATCTGAGCGCCTGCCTCTGCTCGATGAAACCGCCCAATGCGCTGTAGACGTCGGTTTCGCCTAATGAGCCGTTCCAGGTGCGATATCGATAGGCGCCAAACAAGCGGGCGGTGACGTCTCCAATCCAGGGCAGCTCAAAGTTGTTTTCGATGCTGCCCCAGTAGCGGCTGCCGTCGGCGAAATCCTGAGGGTTAAAGGTGCTGATGTCGGCCTCCAAAGTGGTATCCCAGCCCCAGATCTGGCCTTTGAGTTCAGCTTCAAGGCCGACCAGCTCACTGACAGAGGAGGTTTGGCCGTCGATGGCGCGTTGGACCAGGAACTGGGGTTCCAGGCTCAGGGTGTAATCACGGCTCAGTTCAATTGGTTTGAGATTGCGACCAACGAAGAAGCCGTCGCGATCCTTGTTGTCAATGCCAAAGACCCAGCGGTTCTCCACTTCCTCCTCCTTCTGGATGAGTTGCCGCCTGGTCACCGGGATGGGCAATTGTTCTTCGATGATCAGGCGGTTGCGCCGCGCCGAAATCAGCACGTCGCCATTGGTTTGTTCTTTGGCGACCACACCCTCTGCATCAATCCTGGTTTGCGCCGGTGTGAAGGGGTCATTGCTGAAGCCCATACGTTCGGCTTCCCAGCCATTCGGCGTAATCAGAATCTTCGAGGCCTGAACTCTCCAGCGACTGATCGTTCCATTGAGCAATTGTTTTTTCTCCTGGCGTTTCAGTTGAGGAGGTTTGACTGCGCCGAAGCGGGTTTCAACGGAATTCGGACGTTGGCCGGGCAGGCCGGTGCGTCGTTCGATGCTGAAGCTGCCCTGGTAGGTGACGTTGGAAATCCGCTGATCGATCTGGACGATCGCCTCGTTCCGCATGGCCTGCTGCTGGGCTGGGGGGATCGGTTGCTGCTGGGTGGTCTCATTACTGGAGACGTGTAGCTGAGGATCACCTCCATCGCCGAGGGCAATCGAGTCGAGACGCTCGGAGAGGGAGGAGGGCTTGACGCGCTGGCCGCGATCAGGATCTTTACATTCAGGCAGGGGAGGCATCACATCGCTCTCTGGCTTCGGTATGTCCTGTCCCCAGCGGTATCGCAGGCCGAGCAAGTAACCATTGCTTCCTTCGGAGACTCCTGAATAGGTGCCGAAAGCTCCAGAGCGGTGGTGAATTCGACCAACGAGTGACAGGTCGGAGGACACCGCTGCTTCAACCTCGAAGGCGAGGTAGTTCAGCAGCTGGGTGTAATTCTCGCGAAATGTTTTCTCGTAGAGGCTGACATCGGTGTTGTAACTGACGCCTTCAACAACGCTGAAGCTCAGCCAAGGCTGCACCCAGACGCGCGCTCCAATCCCGATTACCGCCTCGCTGAAGTTCTGGGGGGGCAGGTCGGCGTAGGGCGTGCTCTGGTTGAATGCGCCGCCCTGTTGCTGCTTGGCGATGTGGCTGAACAGGTCAGCCTCAAGTTCAACGGCGATTGGACCAGCGCGCATGATCCGTTTCTGCACGCCGACGCCCAGTACGGCTTCCGGACGCATGCGTCCGTTGAACAGGAAGGTGTCTCCGAAGGGGGCATCCATCATCTGCCCGCCCCAGGCCGTTACTGCCCAAGGTTGTGGATGCCAGTCGGGAACCGGAGGAAGCAGTGGCGGACAGGCCACGGTCGGCATGTCTTCAAGGCTGGCTGGCGCGGATGACTCGCGTCGGGCTGATGTTGCTCGAGAACTATTTAATGGATTGGTGAGGGGCTCCTCGAGGTCGATGACCCCGTAAACATCATTGAGCAGTCCTTCCTGTTGAACGAGGTTGTAGCGGAAGCTTGACGCTTGAAAATATTGACTGCCGCGCCTGAAGCGGACAGCGCCGCGCGCGTAGAGCGTGCGGTAGGCCGCATCAAATTCGATCCGATCGGCGTGCAGTTCGGCGTTTCCGAGCTGAACTGAAACGTTGCCTTCGGCGACGTTGGCTTTCGACTTGGTGTCGGAGTATTGGCGGTCCGCTCGAACGTTCAGGCTCGCCGGTGCTGGAGCCGCTGAATCAGGCGTTGATGCAGCCGAACCTGCCGCTGCGGGCAACACGGATAACGACCCTGTGATCAGGGTTCCGGTCAATGCAAAAAGGAGGCGGTGCGCCGCCAAGGCAATGCTGCTGCGGACAATGAGCTTGCCAGCTCATTTCTGAAATCACGCTCTGGTCAGACCAGTGTGTGGCGCGGTTTGATCAGGAGATGGCATCAATCTTCCAGGTCTTTGCGGCTAGGGGTGCGGCTTGGATCGCTCGCAAGGAACCCGAACACAAAGATCCCGAGGAAGAAGAAGACGACCGAGTAAACGGAGATCTTGAGGGCGAGCATGGAGACCGACCGGCGTCTGTGACAAGGGCATCATCCTATGGGGCATGACAGCGTCAGCAGGGGAATGAACCCTGATCAAGTCGGTCGATCGGAGTGGATTGAAACGTTTCGCAGTCGCTCGCGGTGTGATCTGCGTGCTGGTTGGAGCCGCTCAGGCGCCGCCCAGGCTGGGTTTTTTCTCGATGAAAGCTGGGGATCAACGCACCGGCCGGACTGGGCCAAGCGTGGTCTGCTGATCTGGCCCAGGGGACGCCAATGGCTGCGTCTTGAGCAGCGGTTGAGCTGGCCTGATGGCTGGAGTGACAGTGATTCCTGCCGTGCCCGGCTGGTGCTGAGCTGGTGGGCCGAGCAGATGCGTCTCTGGGTGGATGGTGTGTTGGTGCATGAAGGAGATCTCTTCGATACCGCCTGTCGCTGGCCTTTGCCCCAGCGATGTCGCCAGGGAGCTGCACTGGGTCTTGTGCTGGAACTCTGCAGCCCCTTGCATGACGATGGAGCTCTGATCAGCAGCCATCTCGACCTGGAGCCGCAGACCGCAGGCTCCGACCCCGAGGGCACGCTGTTGCCTGCGGCCCTCGAGCTGCATCTGGCGGCAGATGGCGATCTGCCGCCGCATTGGGCGGATCTGGATCCCAGCGGTGTTGCGGCGCAGGCTGCTGTTGCAAAGCACCTGCACCAGGCAGACACTCCACGAGGGGCGTTGCATTGGCTGGGTCATGCCCATCTCGATCTGGCTTGGCTTTGGCCGGTCGCTGACACCTGGCAGGCCGCTGAACGCACCTTCCGATCAGCGTTGGCTCTGATGCGTCGCTGGCCCGAGCTGCGCTTTGCCCATTCCACGCCGGCGCTTTACGCCTGGATGGAGCAACATCGGCCAGCTCTTTTTGCGGAGATCCAGGTGGCCAGCCGGTCCGGCCGCTGGGAACCGATCAATGGCCCCTGGGTGGAGACCGACTGTGTGCTGGTCAGCACGGCGTCGTTGTGGAATCAGTTCGCTCTCGGTCAGGACGACAGCCGCCGCCGTTTCCCGGAGTGGACCCATGAGTTGGCCTGGTTGCCGGACAGCTTTGGCTTCGCTGCTGGCCTGCCTGCCGTGGCGTCAGCCACCGGTGTGCGCTGGTTTTGCACCCACAAGCTGGCCTGGAACGCTGAAAACGCTTTCCCCCACCGTTTGTTCCGCTGGCGGGGACGGGGATGCTCCGAGCTGCGCAGCCTGATGCTGCCGCCGATCGGGCGTCGCGCCGATCCTGTCGAGATGCTGGACGAGCAGCGGGCCTGGCATCAGGCCACGGGGCTGGAGGCGGCGCTCTGGATTCCAGGTGTTGGTGATCACGGTGGTGGTCCCACTGAGGAATTGCTGGAGCAGATCGAGCTCTGGGAAGGGCAAGCGGCCGCTTTGCCCACCCGAGCCGGCACGGTGCGGGAGTTCTTGACCGAGCTGGAGCAAGATGATCAGGCCTGGCCGGTGTGGCGTGATGAGCTCTTCCTGGAGTTGCACCGTGGCTGCGCCACAAGCCGTCCGGATCAGAAGCGCCACAACCGAACGCTGGAGCGGCTTTTGCGGGAGGCTGATGCAGTCTCAGCCCTGTTGGCGATCGCAGGTCGCGACAGCGGCAGCAGCGACTGGCGCCCGCTTTTGTTTCAGCAGTTTCATGACATCCTTCCGGGAACCTCGATCCCGGAGGTATTTGACCAGGCCGAACCGGTCTGGCGCTCGGCCCGGCGCCAGGCCCGCGAGGAACGCGACCGGCGGCTGGCAAGGCTGCCGCTTCCGAAGGACACAGCGGCAGCATGGAGTTGGTGGGGTCTGCAGCCCTTGGCCTCCTGGTCGCCTCTGGTTCGCCTTCCTGCGGGATCGTGGTCAGCGGACGCCGTTTCACTGCCGCAGCAAGGCGCTGCCGCTGGTGGTACCTGGGTGCAGCTACCGCGTCAGCACGGGATTTGTTCGGTGCCGCTCCGGCGTGAACCAGGCTTGACGTCCTGCGCGGCTGAGCCCCGTCAGGCTGTGGTCATCACGTCGCTGGGGGCGGAAGCTTGGCGTGTGGGCAATGGTCTGATCGAGCTCGATGTCTCCGCGGCCGGACTGCTGACTTTGCGGGATCGCGATGGACAGGACCAGTTGTCGTCTCCCCTGCAGTTGGAGCGTTATCGGGACCGGGGCGAATTCTGGGATGCCTGGGATCTTGCGGCGGACTACCGATCTCAGCCCCTGGGCGTGCTCTGTACGGATTCCCTGGAGTGGCTCGACCAGGGCCCCCTGGTGGCGCATCTGGTGCTGCGGCGCCAGCTCGGTGCCAGTTGCATGCGTCTGGACCTGCGGCTAAAGGCCGACACGCCCTGGCTGGAGCTGATTTGCAGTATCGACTGGCGCCAGACCCATGAGCTGCTGCGTCTGGAGCTACCGCTGGCGACCCCCGCCGTCCGCATCGCTGCTGACACCAGTGGAGGGGTGATCGAACGGCCCGCTGAACCGATGACGGCTCGGGAACAAGCCCGTTGGGAAGTTCCTGTGATCTCCTGGTTCGCCTCGCAGTCGGCAGCTCCCGGAGGCGGGATGGCTGTGTTGCTGGATGGCCCCCAGGGTGTGGATTGGTCTTCAGACCGACTCGGCACTTCGCTGCTGCGTGGTCCGACCTGGCCTGATCCGAGCGCTGATCAGGGATGGCATCGCCAGCGTTTGGCCCTCATGCCGTTTTCGGGCTCGTGGAGTGATGCCGGTGTGTCTCAGGCGGCCATCGCCTTCCGCGAGCCAGGGTGGTGTGCGGCGTTTCCTGCGGAGCTGCGTCAGTGGTTCCCATCGCTGCCGTTGCAACTGACGCCGGTGGTGTTGGAGCGCCATGCCGATGGTTGCCTGCTGAAGCTGCTCAATGCAGGATCTGCGCGCTGTCGCTGGACCCCCGGAGCGGGTTGGACTGTCCGCAGGGAAGCTGACTCAATTGCTGCTACTGCCTTGGTGATCGCACCGGGAGAACTCGTCTCCCTGGTGGTGGATCAGTCCTCGTGATCGTCGAACGGGTCGTCGAGTGCTTTTGATGGAGGGCCAAAGGCTTGATACACGCCAAATCCGGTGAGTCCGAACAAAACGGCGAGCACGCCAATGGCGACGGACAGGGCTGGGGACGACGTTTCCATCACATCTCTCGACAGGATCAACCCCGAACCGGAGTCGGCCCCTACAGTATCGAGACTTCAAACCACCCGAGACCCAGCGTCGCCATGGCACAACGCACCCGTCTGGGAGACCTTCTCCGCCCACTGAACTCCGAGTACGGCAAGGTGGTTCCCGGTTGGGGCACCACTCCCGTGATGGGCATCTTCATGGTGCTGTTCCTGGTATTTCTGCTGGTGATTCTTCAGCTGTACAACAAGTCCCTCATCCTCGAGGGCATCAACGTGAACTGGAACGGCCTCGGCTGATCTGCACCCATGAACATCTTCGGCGTCGGTCTCCCCGAAGTGGCGGTTATCGGCGCAGTTGCTTTGTTGGTCTTCGGCCCGAAACGCCTACCCGAGCTTGGTCGGACACTTGGTAAAACCCTGAAGGGCTTCCAATCCGCGTCCAAGGAATTCGAACGCGAGATCAATAAAGCCATGGCTGAACCTGAAGTTTCCGGTGAGGCTTCAAAGCCGGTCGAAGAACTTCCCCCCAGCGACTGAGTTGATCCAGCGGTATGACCACTGATCTCAAGCTGGTGGTGGGTCTGGGAAATCCGGGAGCGAAATATGCCGGCACCCGTCACAACATCGGCTTCATGGCCTTAGAGCTTTTGGGTGAGCGCTCTGGGTTTAGTTTTCGTCATCAAGCCAAGTTGCACGGTCTCGCAGCCGATACAGGGGTTGGTGAGCAGCGGTTGCGCTTGCTGATGCCTCAGACCTACATGAATGACAGCGGTCGTGCCATTCGTGCGGCCCTCGATTGGTTCGGCCTGGAGCCTCACCAATTGCTGGTGCTGGTGGACGACATGGATCTTCCGCTGGGTCGTTTGCGGTTGCGGGCCCAGGGCAGTGCCGGCGGGCACAACGGTTTGCGCAGCACCATTCAGCATCTCGGGACCCAGGCGTTCCCGAGGCTGCGAATCGGCATTGGTGCGCCGGCTGAGAACCCTGCCGAACGCCGCGCCCGAACGGTGTCCCATGTTCTTGGTTCGTTCAGCAAGGCGGAGCAACCATGTGTCGGCGCTGTTCTTGATGCTGTTTTGGATGGGATTCAACGTCTTCAGCGCCAGAGCTTTGAGCGCGCTGGAACCTGGATCAACGGCTTCCGCTATGACCTGGAGCCGGTCGACTGATGCCGGCACTTCCGGCGACAACGGCCCATTTACGGGTGCTCCGACAGTGTTTTCAAGCCAAGTGCGTGGAGGGTGAAGTTTCTGCTGGAGGGTTTGAGTGGCAGTTTTCCTGGGCCTTTGATCGCGGCGAACTTGTGGTGGAGCCGTCCCTGGGACGTGCCCTGATTGAGGATGCCCTGCGACGGTTTCTGGTGCGTTCTGATTACAGGCTGGAACCGGGGGGTGATTACACCTTCATGGTCCGGGCCAGGTTCTGAGCGAGAACGTGGGAGCAGGCTCCGGCCATTTCAGGCGACATTGCAGGTGCTCCTCAAGCATCACCAAAGCTGCAACAGCATCCAGATCCACCGGTGGAATGCGCAGTCCTGCCGGCAGCATCCGTCGCCAACCTCGAGCCGGCCACAGCGCCCAATAACGCTGTCTTGCCCTCAGGGTTGTTCCCTGCTCCGGAACCACGGTGAGATGGCCCAGCCGTTCCAGTCGCTGGATCCAGGCTCGGCTTCCCGTGCCATCGCCGATCAGGATGCGGTCGAGAGCTTGGTCTTGATTCCACTGCTCCAGCCAGGGTTCGACGGCCTCCGGGGCTAGTACATGCCCTTCGCGCACCAGACCGAGCTGAAGATCGGCCAGCACAAGACCACATTTGCAGCGGCCTGGATCGAGAACGGCCACCCGTTTCATGGGGAGGCCTGAATGGTGACGACGACAGGATCGGCACTGTCGCTGACCCCCGCGGAAATCACTTCCAAGACCACGCTTTGGCTGGGTCCTTCCATCAGGGTCTGGGCCAGTTGGGAGAGGGCTGATCCATCGAACTGAAGGCCCTCGGTCAGGGATCCCCGCCGCTGCACTTCGGCATAGGCCGAGGCCAGGAGAAGGTTCAACCGTGTGCGAATGCCCTCTGGGGTGCGTTCACCCGGTTGCAGTGCGGTGGTGGCCAGCACATCTCCGCGTTGGGTCACCGGACGGTTCGGACGCACCTCGGGGAAGGCATAAACCGCTGTTTCACCCCGCAGCACATTGGTGGCTGAGCGCAGCGAGATCACCCAGGTCTCCGGTTTGCGGATGATGCTTTGCAGGCGTTCCACATCGCTGCGCGGAACGCGGATCAACTGGCGTTCGGGTGCTTCGCCAGGTCGCACTTTCCGGTAGGCGTTGAGATTGGCCTCCTGCAACAGCCTGTCGACAGCCTGTTTGGCCTGGTCCAGGGCATCGAGTCGAACAGTTGCTCTTGCCAAGGTCTGTCCGCTGCTGATCACCACCGATCCACGCCTCAAGGCGACCAGATTGCGTTCCAGTTCTTTGAGTTCCTGCTCACCGGCACGGATGCGGCTGCGAACGCTGTTGAGTTCTGCTTCCGTGCGCTGGATGTCTGCATCGCGTGAGGCGATGTCCTGGCTGAGGCGTTCACGTTCGGCTTCGAGTTGGGCCAGCTCCTTCTGAAGAGGAGCCAGTTCGAGGCGCAGGGTGTTGGCCCGTTGCTGCGATTGCTCGAGCTCAATGACGATCCGTTTGGTTTCCGTTTGGGTCTTGTCCCGTTCCCGCTCGGCTGCCTCCAGCTGTTGACGGCTGTCCTGGAGTTTCTCCTGCAGGGCATCCAGTTCAAACAGGCCCACCCGCAACTGCCGGCTCACCAGAAGCATCAGGCCAAGTGAGAGTGCGCTGATCAGGCTGCCGGTCAACACCGTGATCAAAACGGCGGTGCGCCGTGGGCGCATGCTGAACAAACTCAGTCGCGCTTTGCCGACACGGCTGCCCAAGCGGTCGCCCAGGGTCGACAGCACACCCCCGAGCACCAACAGAACCAGGATCAGTGCCCAGCCGCTCATGGCTGCACAAGTCGTGCGATGGCAGGCCTAGCTGAAGCGCTTGGCCAGCGCGATCGGATCCAGAACCGTGATTTTCTTGCGGTCAATCTGAACCAGACCGGACTGACGCAAGTCTCCCAGCAGACGCGTAATTGTGACGCGTGTTGAGCCAATTGCTTCAGCGATGGCCTGATGGGACAGGCGCAGGTCGATGGTGATGCCCAGCTCATCCGCTACTCCGAAATCCCTGCAAAGCACCAGCAGGAAGCTCACCAGCCGGGATGACATGTCCCGATGGGTGAGGGTTTCAATCATCGTCTCGGTCTGCAGAATCCGGCTGGAGAGACCCTGAAGCAATCGCAGGCCAACGCTGGTGTCTGCTTCGATGGCGGCCTTTACGGAGGTCGCCGGTGCCGTCACCATTTCGACCCGGGTGAAGGCCACAGCGTGATAGAAGCGGTCGGACCGTTGACCTGTCAGCAGCGACAGCACCCCGAAGAGGCTGTTCTCGCGGAGCAGGGCAACGGTGATCTCTTCTCCTGATTCGTAGACGCGGGATAGACGAACGGCTCCCCGGCGGATCAGATACACCCGTTCTGCGGGATCTCCGGGGAAGAAGATGGTCTTGTTGCGATCCACCAGTTCACTGCTGGCGCCATCGAGATCCCGGATGATCTCCAACAGAGAACGGTTGGCGGGCTCTGCGCTGGGAGCTGGAGCCACCATCTGCGGGGCGTATCGGCTGAAACCTCGGCTACTGGTCATGACAACCCCCTGTTGAAGCGAAGTTACGGAGCCGGCGGTGGCGGCCATGTAGCGGTTATTACGTAACGCTGCTGTGCTCGTTGAAGGCCTGGCGTTGCGCCTGCATCAGGGATGTCAATCCCGGCTCTGCTAGATCCAGCAGCTCATTGAGTTGGCTGCGACTGAAGGGCGCACCCTCCGCAGTCCCCTGGATTTCTAGCAGACGGCCATCGCCGGACTGCACAACGTTCAGGTCCACCTCGGCACGGCTGTCTTCGCTGTAGTCCAGATCCAGCAAGGCCTGGCCATCAACCAAGCCCACGGATACCGCCGCCACCTGATCGATCAGGGGCGATTGCTCCAGGACTCCTTGGTCCACCAGTGATCGGCAGGCCTGGTCCAGGGCGAGCCAAGCCCCGGTGATCGAGGCCGTCCGGGTGCCGGCGTCCGCTTGGATCACGTCGCAGTCGATCAGCAAGGTGCGCTCCCCTAGGCGCTCCATGTCGATCACGGCGCGCAGGCTTCGGCCAATCAGCCGCTGAATTTCCTGGGTGCGACCCGAGAGTTTCATCAGCTCCCGTGATTGCCGCTGTGGGGTGGATCCTGGCAGCAACCGGTATTCGGCGCTGAGCCATCCGAACCCTTCTCCCTTGCGCCAGCGGGGAACCTTGTCCTCCAAGCAAACGCTGCAGAGAACAGCGGTTCGGCCGGTGTGAACCACAAGAGAGCTCAAGGCAAACCCCATGGGATTCCAGTTCACCGAGAACGGTCGCAACTGCTGCGGGCGACGGCCATCAGTGCGTTGTTCAGGGGATTGACTCATCGGTGGTGTGCAGTTCGTCAAGCCTCGCAGGCGGTTGGTTCTCGCCCTGTCCAAACACCATGGGTGGTGTCAATCCCCTTGTGGAATGTGATCTCGCCGCTACATTCAAGGTCTTGCCGGGGTCGCCCGGACAGATGCTTCCGTGATGACCACAAGCCTCGCCGACCCCCAATCCTTCCAGAATTCCCTGGATCGGGATCAGCAGGCCTTACAGCGGGCGGGCCTGAGGCCCTTGCCTGACGTCTCTAACTCGCCACCCATACATCTGGTGGCTCCCGAAGGGCAGCTGCAAGTGCATACGGCGCCTTATCGAGGTAGTTTCGCCAGTGTGCTCAGCCAGTCCATGCGAGCTGCCGGCTTGGGCAGTCGTGTTCTGATCAGTCAGTTCCTCAAAGGGGGTGTGCAGCAAGGACCGGCCGGCCGGGTGCAGCTTTGCGGAGGCCTTGTCTGGCTGCGGCCGCAAGTTCCCCTCTGCCTCTCCTCGCCGGGGCATCCAGGTGGCGCGGAGGCGGTGGCTGAGGTTTGGTCCATTTGCCGCCAGCATCTGATCCAGGGAGATCTTGACCAGTTGGTGTTGGATGAAATCGGCCTGGCAGTGGCCTTCGGATACCTGGATGAAGCGGACGTGATTGCAGCCCTTGAGCAGCGGCCCGCTTCGATGGATGTGATCATCACTGGACCTGCCATCCCCGCCGGTGTGGTGGAGATGGCAGATCAAGTCACGGAGTTGCGCCGAGGTTTCTGATGCTCAAGTGCGATCGCTGGATCACCGAACAGGCCGGGCAGGGAATGATCGAGCCATTCCAGAGCGGTCTGGTCCGTCACCTGGAGCCGGAGCAGAAGCTGCGGCCAGTGCTGAGTTTTGGTTGCTCCTCCTACGGCTACGACTTACGCCTCTCTCCCCAGGAATTTCTGATCTTCCGGCATGTTCCAGGCACGGTGATGAACCCCAAGCGGTTCAACCCTGCCAACCTCGAACCCACTCCCCTTCATGAGGATGAAGACGGGCGTTATTTCATTCTCCCGGCCCATTCCTATGGCCTCGGTGTGGCCTTGGAGAAGTTGCGCGTTCCCCCCAACATCACCGTGATCTGCTTGGGCAAGAGCACCTATGCCCGTCTTGGAATCATCGTGAACACCACCCCGGCAGAAGCGAGCTGGGAGGGTCACCTCACCCTTGAATTCAGTAACAGTTCCGGTGCTGACTGCCGCATCTATGCCGATGAGGGCATCTGTCAGCTGCTGTTTTTTGAGGGTGATCCCTGCTCGACGACCTACAGCGATCGACAAGGCAAGTACCAGCACCAACCGGAACGGGTGACGCTGGCCAAGGTCTAGTTCTCTCCTGATTAGGGGGCCAAACGCGCCCGGTGCAGCCTGCTCTTTGAGTACCAGGCTGCAAATTCAGGGGCCCACTCCACCATGTGGGGCCACATCAGATCACAGAGCTGGCGGATCTCGAGCTGGGCATCGAGCTTGGCCCGCAGATCCATGAAGTGCAGGAACGCTCGCAGGCTGAAGCTCACCACAAAATGCTGGCGGTAGTCGAAGGGAAGGATGCCGCGGGCGTGCTCCTCGGCGAAGCCGGCCCTGAGCAGATCCCTGTAGCGCTCTGCGGCGCTCCGGCAGAGATCAAGATCCTGTTGGCGTAATGCTTCGGTGTAGGCGTATTTCTTGCCCTGTCGATCGCTGTACATACCGATGGGCCGCAGATAGAACACCTCTTCCAGGTCCAGGGCTCCATCCGCTGCACGGCAGATGCGTTCACCGGTGTAACGCATCGATTGCACATCGAAGCTCACTCCAACCCGGTGGGTGCGGGCCTGCTGCATCACCGAGTGCGGGAACCAGCCCACGTTCAGCACGATCTGCGCATGCTCCATCGGGCCGTAGTGGCCGCGTTCTCCAGACAGCAGGCGTTTTACACAGATCTCTCCAGCCCGCTGCTCATCTGGCCAGTTGGCACGATCTTCGGCCACGAATCCTTCGCTGTAGTCCTGATGCATGGCGGCGTACACGCATTGCTGCGGGTTCGGCGTAGCTGCGATCAGATCGACCCGAAAGCGGTCCATGGGAGCGTCAGAGTGACGAGTTGTGGTGATCATGGCGAGGCGTGTCAACCATGGCTGCGGGGCCCCGCGTTGGCTGGGCTCGAGGCCCCTGCCATCGCCTTGTTCGCAGAGGGGGGCGTCAGCAGCTGGCTGATGTTGCCGACGCCAGGTAAGGCCGGCAACGGCTGATTTTCAAGCAGTGCTGTGGTGAGCAGCTGGAGCTCCTCAGCGCTGCGAAAACCGAGGGATCGCCCCTTGGCTTCCCCCTCAGCGTTGAACAGGTTCAACTGGGGAATGCCGTTGACGTCGTAGCGATCAACAAGATCTTGCCAACGGGGGTTGTCGACGTTGACCAGAACAACATCGAGTCGATCTCGCGATTGCTTCTCCAAATCCAGCATCGAAGGGGCCATCTCTCTGCAGACCTGGCACCAATCGGCGTAGAACTCGATCAGCGTTGGGCGGCCGTTGGTTAACGCTGTTTGTGGGTCGAGGGATCGTCTCGCCAGCTGCTCCATCGGGCTTTCGCTCTGAATGCCACCGCGGAGGACAACCAGGCCGGTGGCCAGAGCCACCGCAATCAGCACCAGCACCCATCGCTGCGCTATGCCCAGGGGCGAAGACTCCGGGGTGCCTGTCATCGCACGTCAACCGCAGCGATCACTCTGGCAGCTCCTTCGAGAGGCCGCCGCTACCTTGATTCCATGCCAATTCTGCGACTGCTGAGCCTTCCGGTTCGTGCGCCGTTGCTGACGGTGCTGTTTCTCGTTGCGGTTGTGCTCGGCAACCATTGGCAGATTGTTCAGCCCTCCTTCACGTCTCCCTATGGCGTGAGTGCGGCCTGGTTCTGGGGTTTCGTGCTGCTTCAGACCCAGGTGGTTGTCGTCTTCTGCACCATGCCCGATCTGCTGTTGCGCCAGGTGTCGTTGCTGATGGCATCGAGCCGGGTGATGACGTTGGTGGTCACGCTGCTGGTGGTGATCACCGGTGGCATCTACCTGCTGAAGCTCAATGTGCTCACCGACGTTTTGATCTTGGCCTCAGCCGTGCTGTTGGCCAGGCTCGATCTCATCCGCATCGGTGTTCTGCCCGCCGCCGGGATTTGCCTGCTTTTGATGAGTTTGGTCGTGATCGCTGGCATCGTCGCCGGCACGCTTCTGCCCCACCCCACCGCCACTCTCTTTGCAGAACGATTGTTTGCCGCCTAGGTAGCCGAGCAGATTGTCCAGCACTTTCTTGGTGTAGAAGCGTGTTTCCGGGTAGGGAATGCGTTCCACCCAGAGCTCATCGTCGACTTGATCCGTGGGTTGCGCCCAAGAGGCCACAGCACCAGGCCCGGCGTTGTAACTGGCAATGCTGCGAAAGGGGTCGTTCTCCCATTGCTCCAGCAGGTGGTTGAGGTAGCGCGCGCCCAGTTCGAAGTTGTCGGCGGGATCCTTCAGCATTGCCGTACTGGTTGGTGCGTCAGCCATCTCTGTGGCCGTAGAGGGCAGCAATTGCATCACCCCTACGGCCCCAGCAGGGGAGACGACACCAGGAGCAAAGCGTGATTCCTGTTTGGCTATCGCTCGCAGCAGATTGGCTTGAATGCCTGCTTGCTCTGCCGCTGTCTGTATCTCAGCTTCGAAGAGGCGAGGGAATTGGCTGCGATGCAGAAGAGTCCGTTGATGGCAGCTCGGCTCACGCCAGCGGAGGCTGAGCCACCAGAGCTGGTCCAGTCCCATCCAGGTGTCCCCGACGGCAAGGCGCAGCCTGCCTTCGGCGAGACGTTCCTCGGGTGGCGTCGGGACGGCAGGATCGGCCTGGGCCTGCCAGGCCTCCCAGGCGGCGTGCACCTGGCCTAGGCGCCAAAGCTCATTTACCAGGCGGTGATGGCTGTTGAGCGGTTGCCAGGCTGGTGGCTCCTGCTGCGGGTCTGGGGATCGCAACGCCAGGGGTTCGGCCATATCCAGCTGCTCCATGGCGCGCCATCGGTAGTAGCCCCCGGGGAAGACCCCGATCAGGCGGCGCCAGGTGCGTTCTGCCTTCGTCGTCTCGCCGAGTTGCTTGTGGCTAAGCCCCAACCAGAACAGCCGCCGCGTCTCCAATGGTGGTGGGAGGGGGCCATCCTCATCGGGGCGTTCCAGCAGGGTGCGGGCACGATCCCAATCTCCAGCCAGAAATGCCTCGCGGGCGAGGTCCCATTGGAGTTGCCAGATGTCGGGGTTGTTGGGCCAGCGGCTCAGGGCGGCATCCGCCCCATCGCCGCCGGCGAGTCGCACGCGAGCTGCGGCGACAGCGGCTGAGCGCTCCTCAAGGGCAGCCGGAAGGGCATCCAGCACTCCAGGCTGGGCATCGAGCGGTTCGCTCAAGATCCTTGCTGCTTCAAGGCTGGCGGGGTGGTTTGGGTGGCTCTGCGCCAGGGTTAGCAGCCGGGCTGTACCTGCACCAGGGTTGCCATGCAGCAGCAGGGAATGACCGATGGCTAGCTGGGTCTCTGGGGAGGCCTCAAGCTCCTTAAGACAGGTCAGTGCGGTGTCGGCATGACCTTGTTTTGCCAGTGCTTGCGCCAAGATTTCGCGTTGGTCGGGTTGAGGTGCCTGCGCTCCCGTGGCCTGGCAGGCGTCACGCATCAGCCCAAGGGCGCCGGCTCGGCGCGAATTCCAACGGGCCAGGTGCAGGGCGCCTTGATGGCTTGCCAGCGCTTTGGAGCCATCCCGAGCCGCCAAGGTCAGTGCTGCGGGGTGCGCCGGTTGCTGTTGGAGCAGCTGCTGGTGAAGAACGGGCTTTTTGTTGCCAAGCGCCAATCGAGCCCAAGCGGAGCCGGGTGCTTCGGGAAAGCGATCCAACAGGAGCTGCCAGGTCTCAGCCGCGTCTGATGGCTTGCCCTGGGCGGCGGCGGTGAGGGCTGCACGTTCGAGCACCACGGCCGCCATTGGATCGCGCCCCCAGCCTTGGCCATGGAGCAGTTGCGGTGACCCATCCCTGGCCACCATCAACAGGGCGGCCTCTCGACGGGTCTGCGGATCGATGGCCCAGCGGTAGTGCTGCCAGAGCCTTGCCTGCGAGACCTCAGGCGTGAGGCGCTGATGCTGCTTGTTCAGTAGCAGCTGCCCGCCCCATGCAGTCAACCCACTGAAACCAGCAACCGAAAGCAGCAGCAGCGTTCCGATTCGCGGGCCTGCCTGCACACCCAACCTGGAGCTCGATTCATTCTGATGCTTCGAAGACAGTTGGTGAGCCTTTGATCGCCTGCGGGTCGTGGAGGGCAGAGCTGCACCTGTCACGTCCTTGGGAATCAGTCTCAGAGGTGCTTCCTATGGTGCTGTCCACGATTGAGACCCATGGTTCAAAAGGCGTGCTCCCCGATTGGCCCCGCTCTCGGTGACGCTGCGCCAGGGTTTGGAACCGATGGGATCCGTGGGCTCGCCGGCACGGTTCTCACCCCCGCCCTGTGTCTTCAGGTGGGCTACTGGGTCGGTCGGGTTCTGCAGGTTGAAGGTCCTGTTCTGATCGGGATGGACTCCCGGACCAGCGGCAGCATGGTAGTTGCTGCCCTTACGGCCGGCTTGACGGCCGCTGGTCGAGATGTGTGGACCCTTGGGCTCTGTCCGACGCCGGCGGTTCCGTTATTGATTCGCCAGCTGGGGGCCGCCGGCGGGTTGATGGTCTCCGCCAGCCATAACCCCCCTCCAGACAACGGCATCAAAGTGTTTGGTGCCGATGGCGCCAAACTCAGCGCTTCCCGTCAAGCCCAGGTGGAAGCCGGTCTGCAGGGGCAGACGCCCATGGCTGAGCAAGCAACATTCCGCTGCGGTGTGGCGCGATCCAGCACCGATCTCCTGGATGGCTACAGAGAGTTGTTGCAGCAATCGGTGGCTGAACGGCGACTGGATGGCGTTCCCGTCGTTTTGGACCTCTGCTGGGGATCCGCGACGGCGTGTGGTGCCGATGCCTTCCGTGCCCTGGGGGCTGATCTCACGGTTCTCCATGGGGAACCCGATGGCTCCCGCATCAACGTGGCTTGCGGGTCAACTCATCTGGAACCGCTGCAACGGGCTGTGATCGAGCGCGGCGCGGCGATGGGTTTTGCCTTTGACGGTGATGCCGATCGGATGCTGGCGGTGGACGGCCGGGGCCGCATCATCGACGGCGACCACGTGCTGTTCCTCTGGGGATCCGTACTGCAGGAGCATCAGGCGCTCCCCGATCAGCGGTTGGTGGCCACTGTGATGTCGAACCTTGGCTTCGAGCGTGCCTGGCAGCAGCGGGGCGGCACCCTCGATCGCACGCCGGTGGGAGATCAGCACGTTCATGCCGCCATGGTTGCCAGTGGCGCGGGCCTCGGTGGAGAACAATCCGGCCACATCCTTTCCGCCTCCCATGGGCTGTGTGGCGATGGTGTTCTGACCGCCGTTCAGTTGGCCACCTTGTGCCATGCCCAGGGCATCAGCCTCAGCGATTGGTTGGACAGCAGTTTCCAGGCCTATCCGCAGAAATTGGTCAATGTGCGGGTGATGGACCGTTTGCGCCGTAAGAACTGGAGCGCCTGCAACGCTCTGACCGACGCCATTGCTTCAGCGGAGCAGTCGATGGGCGAGACCGGTCGCATTTTGGTGCGGGCCAGTGGCACGGAGCCCGTGTTGCGGGTGATGGTGGAAGCCGAGCAGTCGGACGCTGTGGAGCATTGGACGGGGCATCTGGCCGCCGTTGCCGAGGACCATCTCAACGCGGCCTGAGGCTTAAGGCCTCGGCCATCAGGAGTGCGCCATCACAGGCATCGCCCTTGGCCTTGC
Source organism: Synechococcus sp. WH 8109 (assembly GCF_000161795.2). Classification (NCBI taxonomy): domain Bacteria; kingdom Bacillati; phylum Cyanobacteriota; class Cyanophyceae; order Synechococcales; family Synechococcaceae; genus Synechococcus; species Synechococcus sp. WH 8109. The sequence goes on from NZ_CP006882.1 coordinate 256,576, forward strand.
CCCATCGGGCTTCGGGAATCGACTGATGGATGGCCTGTTGCACGGCCGTGCGGAACGCCTGGAGATGGGTGACGGCTCCCCCATGGCAGACCACCAGGGGGGAGCGCAGGGAAAGCTGCTGGGCCACGGTGCTGATACAGCTAGAGAGGGCTGTTGCCGATCCCTTAACGATCTCCTCCGCACCCGGGCAGTCCTTGGCTGCTGCTTCCACCACCAGTGGAGCCAAGGCCGCGACGTCCGCCGTGCCGAAGTCCTGCTGCACCACCCGGGCTTTCACCGCGGCGTGGCTGTCGCAGCCCATCTGATTCCAGATCTGCAGGCGCAGAGGATGGTCCGGCAGGCGTCCATCGGCCATGCGCAGGGTCAGTTGCAATCCCTGGTGGCCGAGATCAAAGGCCGAGCCGGCTCCATCGAGCAGCCATCCCCAGCCGCCACAGCGGTGTTCATGGCCGTTCTCGTCTCGGCCCAGCACGATCATCCCGGTGCCGCTGATCGCCAGGATTCCTGCGCCTTCAGGGATCGCACCTCGCAAGGCGGTGCGTTCGTCTCCAGTGACCAGAACCTTGCTCAACCCTGTGTCATCACCGATGGCCAGCGCTTGCCCCACCAAACGTTCAGCACGCTGTTGCAACGCTGTTCCGTGTTCGATGCCGCTGGCTCCCACAACAGCCGCCTGGATCACGCCATCGGGGTGATTGTTGAGGGCCTGCTGCGCACTGGTGCTGATCGCCTCGAGGAAACGACGTTCACCCTGGGGGGCATCCAGGTGGCTGACTCCGGGGCCCTCGCCTTCCCCAACAGGCTGGTGCAAGCCGTTTTGAACCATGCTGAGACGGCAGCGGGTGTGCGTCTGTCCGGCATCGAATCCAGCGAGCAGTCTCATGATTCTCTGGGTCTACTCACCAGGTTGGCCAGAGCAAACCAGCCGATCAGCTGCACTTCGGGGCGAAAGAAGATCGTGTCGGTGCTGCCCTGCATCAGCAGGCCAGCGATGGCAGCGAGGCTGGCGATGGATGCCAAGGCGCTTGGAGCATCGGCATTGAGCTGGTTGAGGCCCTGCCTCAGGCTGCTGGCCAGCAATCCCAGGCAGGCCAGCAGCCCGGGAATGCCGGTTTCCACCAGGATTTCCAAGGGAACGGAGTAGGCACTGAGGGCGTTGAACTTCGGTTGCTGATACAGGGGATAGATGCTGTTGAACGCCGTATTGCCGGGGCCGATGCCCAACCAGGGACGGTCTTGCACCATCTGGATGGCCGCCATCCAGACGTTGATACGGAAATTGTTGGAACTATCCCCCCGTCCCGCCAGCAGGCTGGTGATGCGCGTGCGGATCGGATCGATCTGGGTGGCCGCCACCACAATGCAAGTGGCTCCAACCAGCAGCACCGTCAGAGGTACCAGACGTCTCCAGAGCGGAGGCCAGTGGCGTGTCCAGCGCAGCAGGAGCAACAACAGCAGCACGGCACCGGCAGCAACCATCCCCAGCCAGCCGCCGCGGCTGTAAGTGAACAGCGTGGCTATTGCTGTCAACACCAGTGTGGTCCCGGCAAACAGCTGGGCTCCCACACCACGCCAGCGCACCAGTGCGATCGCTGCGAAGGGAATCAGCGGCAATAGGTAACCCGCCAGGAGGTTGGGGTTTCCCAGGGGGCCATAGATCCGAATGGTGCCGGCGCTGATGGAATTCGGATCGGCCCAGCCCGCCAGTTCCTCGGTGGAGGCATATAGCTGTCGCAAAGCCAGAACACTGCTGAACAAGCCGCCACTCAGCAGTCCGGCGATCAGTCGGTCCCACGATCGGCTGTTGCTCAGCAGCAGCTTGCAGAGCAAGGCATAAACGCCCAGGTAGCTGAGCAGTTTGAACAGGCCTTTGCTGGCGGCGATTGGAACTGGAGAACACCCCGTGGCCACAATCGCGATGGCCAGAAAAAGCATCAGCCAGCGCGAGATGGTTCCTATGCGCTGTGGTGGAGGACTGCAGAGGCACCAGAGCAGCCACAGAACGTCGCAGGCTGCAATCACCAGGGCAAGGCCTGTGCGTGTGAAGAAAGGAAGACCCGTGAACAACGCCAGCAGCAGAAGTCCCGCCAGCCTTTCAAGGCGTTTAAACACCGCCTGATCCGGAGTGATCAACCCTTGCCAGCGCACCAACAGGGCCCCGCCGTTCGCCGTCTGGGTTGCATCCGCAGAGGCCATCGTGGGGCTTCAGGTGGTGAGTGCTTCCGCCGGATTATCGATCTCCTGCCAGCGCTGTTCCAGATCTGACACGGAAGGAAGTGGATTCTGGTTCCGGCGATAGAGCACCCGGTAGATGGGGAGGTTTTGCTCAAGCACGTAGCGCTCCCGTTCCGTGGGAACCGAAAGCGGGTTGCTGGCTCGCCATGGACGTTGGTCCTCGGCGGGGCGGTCAAAACAGGCGCTGAGTTCGGTGAGAGCAACCATCGGCTCAATCACGTCAAGAACATCGCTCTGCAGAAACAGCTCACGGCCTGGTTGGAGGGCCGTTGCGATTGCCAGGAGCAGAGCAGGTTGCAAGACCCGGCGCTTGTGGTGCCTTCGTTTGAACCAGGGATCGGGGAATTGGATCGATACCCGTTGCAATCGGTCCTGCTTTAGGGCCTTCATCCAGCCTTCCAGGCTGATGTTGGCGTTGCAGAAAAGGATCCGAACATTGCCGTGCTCCGAGGCGAGCGCGTCTTGATCGGCAGACGTCACTAGCGGTCGGCGGATTTCAACGCCGAGATGATTCCAGTGGGGATCACGCTCGGCCAGGCCGAGCAGGCACCGTCCACGGGCGCAGCCGATATCAAGGTGGATCGGCTGATCAGGAACGCGAAACAGCAGCTCGGGTGGTGGTAGTTCCAGCGGCAACTGGAAGAAGCTGCTGAGTGGATTGACGTGCTGACGCAAGGTTCTGAAGCGGTGCGATCCGGTTCAATCGAGATTGTCAGAGCCACTGCCAGCGGAGCTGTCGGGGTCCTGGCGCAGCAAGCCCCAGCAGGCGGTATAGCCATGAAGATGTGTTGTCCCTCCGACGGGTCCGATCTCACCGTTGCAGAACGCTCCCGCCACAGGCAGGTCTGGCATCAGTTGACGCGCCAGGCTGATGTCGCCATCGGCACGACCAAACAGCCCCTGGCCCCGTCCCAGGCAGGCCATGAGCAGTCCGAAATGGACCGCGTCGCCTGAATCAGCTGTCGCTGCTTTGAGCAGGGCAACGGCTTCGTCCTGGGAGGCAGTGGCTTCGCGCAGGTGAAATTGCACGTTTTGGCCGGCGCGCACCCGCTCAGCAACGGCCACGGCGCCATTGTTGGGATCGACTCCGATCAGGTTGCGGATCAGGAAGGCACTCGCTTCTGAGGCTCCTCGGTTGGCGTTCAGCCGCAGGCTGCTGCGTTCCACACCGAGGAACAACGAGTGACGCACCAGTTCGCGCTCCCGTTCGCTGAGGTCGGCCAAAACCCGTTGCAGGCAATTGATGGGGCTGGCCTTGGTGCTGCCATCACTCAGTTCCAGCAACACGTTGCGCTGCACCTGCTCGACTGAGAAGACCGGGCCGATGGGGCGGCAGCCCTGAGCCACAACGGTTTCGAGTCGCCAGCTCCCACCGATGGAACACACCACTGCGCCGGTGACGACGTGGTCATCCAGCAACAGCGATCCGTGCGGGCTGTTATGGGGGGCTGCGATGCCGCCAATCTTTTCGGCACTCGGATAGGCGTAGTCCAGCCCGCTGATCAGGTCATTGATTCCACTGCTGGTGGGGTCGATCAGCAGGATCTGGCTGCGGGCAGCCTCGGGGGTAATGCCAACCCAGTCTTGCCATTTCTGGGCGGCTCCATCCAGATCAGGCAGCTCCTCTGTGCTCAGGTGTTGGGTGGCGATCGATGCCCCCGGCAGGGAGAGCAGCGTCACACTCAAAGCAGGTGTCTGCTCCAGTTCCGAGGCGGTGCCGTCGCCGCGGGTGCCCACCACGCCGCCACCGGTGCATCCGATCCAATGCTTCGCGCTGATCTGGGCGCGCAGCATCGGTAGCAGCCGCGGCAGGTCGGTGGCGTAACCCGTGGAGGTGAAGACGAGGGCGAGATCGGCTTCGCCCTTGGATCGGCCCAGTTGCTCGACCACATCCCTTACGGCTTCGTCCAGGGACGCTTTGCCAGACAATCCCGTCCGGCAACTGGCTTCAGCGCCCACGGAGCGAAACCAGCTGAACGGTGCGAATGGTGCCATGAAGCGGACCCTATCAACCCTGGAGCACAGCTCAGGACGTTGATAATGGCGACACTGTGACAGTCCCCAGTGAACGAGCTCACGTACCGCGCTCTGGTGTGGCTGACCTATCGCTTGGCCGCCACCTTCGCCGTTGGTGTGCCTTTGGTCATGTTGATCTGGTCAGCCTGGCGTCGCGAGCTGTTGATGCTGCGGCTGCTGGGGATCTACTGGAAGGTGGCCAGCCTGATGGCGATCAGCCTGTTGCTGCTGACGGATCAGCGGCCCTTGGGCTACGCCATGGCGGTAATCGCACCGGTGTTGATGGTGATCAGCCTGTGGTTCTGGGTCGACATCAATGACGAGCTGGCCGACCAGCCGTCCTGGCGTCCGCTGCCCCTTGCCGTGAAGGTGTGGCGTTGGGCATTCAGTGGGTTTGCTTTCCTCAGCTTGGGTATGAGCGTGACGGGTTTGGGCTGCATGCATCAGCTGGAGTCCCCGGTATGCCTCACCTGGCTGGAAGCTCCTCAGGGCATCCATGGTCTTGCGGCCACGGTGTTCAATTTTCTGTTCGGTGGTTTGTGGACCGAGGCCGTTGCTGCCTTTGTGGGGTATGTCGCCCTGGTGGCTTACCTGGCTGGTCTGTTGCAGTGGCTGCTGGTGCGTTTGCCCCGTTACGGCCGCGTGGCGGGGGATTTCTGATGACTGACCAGGCGCTGGTTCAGGCCCTGGAGGAGCGAACGCGTGTTCAGCACCAGCGGGTTGTCCGCCTGCGGGGTCAGGTTGGGGATGAGCCGTTTGAGTTGCTGATCTTCCGTGGGTTCAGCAGCAGCACCACCCATCCAACCGCCTTTGACCCTGATGCTTCTGTTCTCCCTGAGGGAACAAGCCTGGATCAGGCTGAGCTGCTGCAGGGGCCCTTGTCGCCCGACCAGGAGGTTGTCCTGGCTGGACCGATGCCGCCGAACGATCTCCTGGCTCAGGCCAACTGGTGAGTCCGGCGTTCCAGAACGCCAACACAGCGTCCGCAGATGTGGGGATGCTCTGGGTGCTGACCCACATCCCCCTCGTAGTGCCAGCAGCGCTCGCATTTGGTTCCCCGCGCTCGGCTCACCTCGATCGATGCGAGCTCGTCGTCCTGGCTGGCCAGCACTTCGGCCCAGGGCTCGCCGCCAATCTGCAGTTGTGAGACCAGCAGCCAGTCCCGCAGACCGTCCACATCGGGATCCCCCGTCTCACTCAGCCAGGAGAGAGCGGCCTGGAGTTCCGGACGGCGGGCATCAATCCGCACGGCTGCCTCAAGCGATGCGCCAAGTTCTTGACGGCCGCGGCAATCTTCAAGCACTTTGTTGACTGCGGCACGGAGCTCCCGCAGCTCCTGAACCGGAGCGCTGAGAGCAGCATCACGCCATTCGGTTGGGACCTTCGGCCAGCTGCGGTGGAAGACCGAGGTCTCCTTCACGGTGTAAGGCAGGTTCTGCCAGATGTCTTCGGCCATGTGGCACAAGACAGGCGCGATCAGTCCGGCGAGGCGTTCGATGATCAGAGCCATCACGGTCTGGCAGCTGCGCCGGCGCTGGTCGGCGGGGGCGCTCACGTAGAGCCTGTCCTTGGCGATGTCGAGGTAGAAGTTCGACAGATCGGTGACGCAGAAGTTCTGCAGCAGCTGGAAGAAGCGGAAGAACTCGAAGCTTTCGAAGGCTTCTGTGATGTCGTCCATCACCTCGGCCGTGCGCTGCAGCATCCAGCGGTCCAGCAACGGCAGTTCCGCAATCGGGATCGCGTCGGTTGCCGGATTGAAGTCGTGCAGGTTGCCAAGCAGATAGCGGCTGGTGTTGCGCACCTTGCGATACACATCGGCCAGCTGGCGCAGAATCCCGGCTCCGATCGGCACATCGGCGGAGTAATCCACCGAGCTCACCCAGAGCCGCAGCACATCGGCGCCGTAGGGCGGTTCCTGTTTCTGGTTCTTCCCCCCCTCGATGATCACCATCGGGTCGACCACATTGCCGAGGGATTTGCTCATCTTGCGGCCCTTCTCATCCAAGGCGAAGCCATGGGTGAGCACCCGCTTGTAAGGAGCGTGTCCATTCACGGCAACAGAGGTGAGCAGTGAGCTCTGGAACCAGCCGCGGTGCTGGTCGGACCCTTCCAGGTACAGGTCGGCGGGATAGCTCAGGTTGTCCCGCTGGCTAGCGACGGCAGCCCAGCTTGAGCCGGAGTCGAACCACACGTCCATGGTGTCTGTGCCCTTGCGCCACTGGTCGGCCTGCTCGGCGTACGCGGGCGGAAGCAGATCCGCTTCGTCTTTCTCCCACCAGATGTCGGCACCGTGCTCGGCGATCAACGCCTGGATGTGCTCCAGGGTGTCGGCGTTCAGCAGCACCTCGCCGTTGCTGCGGTGATAAAACACGGGGATTGGCACCCCCCAGGTGCGCTGACGGGAGATGCACCAGTCGCCCCGCTCCTTGACCATCGATTCGATCCGGTTGCGACCGGTAGCAGGGGTCCACTCCACTGCGGCGATCGCATCAAGGGCCTGTTGACGGAACCCTTCCACGGAGGCAAACCACTGTTCCGTGGCCCGGAAGATGGTGGGTTTCTTGGTGCGCCAATCGTAGGGGTAGCGGTGGCCATAGGCCTCCTGCTTGAGCAGAGCCCCGGCGGACTCCAGCGCCTCAATAATCTTGGGGTTGGCATCCTTGAGCACATTCAGGCCCGCGAACGGCCCGGCCTCTTCCGTGAGGTTGCCGGCTTCGTCCACAGGGCAGAGCACCGGCAGGCCGTTCTTCTGGCCGGTGTGGAAGTCGTCGACGCCGTGACCAGGCGCGGTGTGCACGAGGCCTGTGCCCGATTCGGTGGTGATGTAATCGCCCCCGATCACCACCGGACTGGAGCGATCCAGCAGTGGGTGGCGGTAGGTCAGCCCAGCGAGCAGAGCGCCTTTTACGGTGACGCGCCGGCTCAGTGGGCGCGCCAGGGTGCCGCTCAGCGTCTCGATCAGATCGGCAGCCACCAGCAGAAGTCTGCCTGCGCCGTCGTCGGCCAGGGCGTAATCGAGCCTTTCATTCACCGACACCGCCAGGTTGGCTGGCAGCGTCCAGGGGGTGGTGGTCCAGATCGCCACCTGCAGGGCCTTCCCAAGGGCGTCCATCTCCGTGGGCAGGTCCAGACCCTCTGCCTTGAATGCATCCCGCAGCGCCGCTGGAAGCTCCACGGCTGGGAAGGCGGCGTAGACGCTGGGACTGGTGTGGCCGTCGGGGTACTCCAGTTCGGCTTCGGCCAAAGCGGTGCGTGAACTCGGGCTCCAGTGCACCGGTTTCAGACCCCGGTAGATGTGCCCCTTGAGCACCATCTCGCCAAACACCCGAATCTGAGCCGATTCGTACCCCTTTTGCAAAGTCAGATACGGCTGCTCCCAGTCCGCCCAGATGCCCCAGCGCTGGAAGCCCTTCATCTGGCCATCCACCTGTTTGCGGGCGTAGGCGGCAGCTTTTTTGCGCAGCTTGATCGGTGTCAGCGCCTTGCGCTGCTCCTGATCCATCGACTGCAGCACCTTGAGCTCAATCGGCAGGCCGTGGCAGTCCCAGCCAGGTACGTAGTGCACCCGCCGCCCTCTTAACACCTGATATTTGTTGATGATGTCCTTCAGCACCTTGTTGAGGGCATGCCCCATGTGCAGAGCACCGTTGGCGTAGGGCGGGCCGTCATGGAGGGTGAAGGTTGGGCCGCTGTTGTTCAGGCCCAGCTCGCCGTCGATGCCGTGGTCTTTCCAGAAGCCCTGCAGTTCAGGTTCGCGTTGGACGGCATTGGCGCGCATGCCGAATCCCGTCTGCAGCAGATTGAGCGTGTGTTTGTAGGAGGGACGTTCCTCAGCGGCGGCGTCGCGCGTCTCCTTGCTCACGGGGTCCCTGCTCTGTCCTCGGGATTATCAGTCTTCGCCCTCTGGAGATGTGACCTCGGCTGCTTCGGCTGGTTCTGTGTCGCTTGCGTCAGAGGTTTCAGGGGGCTCGGGACGCACCCATTTTTTGCCCGTAACCCCTGATTTCCCGGCCGGTTTGAGTTGTTTGGCGATGCCGCTGATGCCTTCGCCCACTCGGCCAGTGGTGATCAAAAGTTGTTGAAGGCTGGTACGCCAATGATCGAGCGAGGTGAACCGCTGCTGCTCGGTTTCGCTGAGGCTGTTCCAGCGGGCCTGTCCGACCTCGGATCCCAAGCGTGCGATCAACAGGCCGGCGCAGAGAACTGCCAGCATCGGCGCTCCCCGCAGACGGTCTGTGCTGGTGACCAGAACGAGACCCAGCAGCAAGACCACCGCGCCCCAAACACCATCGCGGGGACGACTGAGTTCAACGGCCAGAAGGGGAAGCAGCAGGAGTGCCAGGCCGAGCAGGAGGCAGAGATCGCCGCTGAGGGTCGCAAGCATCCGTGGTGTGGCGGTCTGCTCCCATTCTGGGGCGATCTCTAGAGTCAGGGCGTTGCCCACCTGGCGGAATTGGTAGACGCGCTGGTTTTAGGTACCAGTGGCTTTGGTCGTGGGGGTTCAAGTCCCCCGGTGGGCATTCCTTTCCCTACCGTGGTTTGGGATCGATACAGACTTGTTGCCTGACCTCCGGATGCATCAGAGCACTGCTCAACAACAGCAGCCTCGTCCGGTTGGAGTGGGCTATCGCTCGGTTCCGCGCGAATTCGTTGACCCGCCGGCCTTCTGGAACCCCACCGTCGGGCTCTTCCTTGGCGGTTATGCCCTGGCGGCTCTGACCATCTGGGGCTGGTTTGTGGCGGCCTTACCCCTGCCGGTGCTGCTGTGCACGGGCTTTCTGGCGCTGCATCTGGAAGGGACGGTTATTCATGACGCCTGCCACAACGCAGCCCATCCCAATCGATGGATCAATCAGGCCATGGGCCATGGCTCGGCGATGTTGCTCGGGTTCAGCTTTCCCGTGTTCACGCGGGTGCATCTTGAGCATCACGTCCACGTGAATGACCCGAAGAACGACCCGGACCACATCGTCAGCACGTTCGGACCGCTCTGGCTGATCGCCCCGAGATTTTTCTATCACGAGTGGTTTTTCTTTCAGCGTCGCCTCTGGCGCCGCTGGGAGTTGATGCAGTGGGGGCTGGAGCGCAGCATTTTTGTGGTGATTGTGCTGGCGGCGGCACGCTTTGACTTCCTGCCTTTCATCTTCAACTGCTGGTTTGCCCCTGCCCTGATGGTGGGCGTGACTCTGGGGTTGTTCTTCGACTACCTCCCGCATCGGCCCTTCACCTCCCGCAACCGCTGGACGAATGCCCGGATCTATCCAGGCAGGCTGATGAACTGGCTGATCATGGGGCAGAACTATCACCTGGTTCATCACCTCTGGCCATCCATTCCCTGGTTTGAATACAAACCGGCCTATGAGGCCACCAAGCCTCTGCTCGACTCCAAGGGATCTCCCCAAAGGCTGGGCATTTTTGAGACCCGCCGGGATGGCTATAACTTCCTCTACGACATCCTTGTGGGAGTGCGCAGCCACAAGCGCCGCAGCGGAAAGATGAGGCGTGCAGCCCGTTTCATGCCAGGACGGGGGCTGCGTCGCCACTGGCTCAGTTTTGTTGATCGCATCGCGATCAAAACCGAGCCTAAACGCTCGATGTCCCGCTGATCTGGGTTCAGTCGGCCAAGATTTTCGGAACCCGGAAGAAGTCACCCTCTCTCTGGGGTGCCTGGTTGAGGATGTCTTCCCGAACGGGGGTCGGCTGCACGCCATCGGCCCGGGTGACGTTGGTCACCTCCACGGCTCGGGTGGTTTCCGGAACGTCTTCGGTGTCCACCTGCTGGAGCTGACTCACGTACTCGAGGATTGACTCAAGCTGATCGGTGTAGGTCGCAATCTTGTCCTCGGGAAGATCAAGGCGGGCGAGCTGGGCCACCTTGCGGACGTCGTCGCTGGAAATCTGGCTCATGACTCGCCGAGGAACGTGCGCAGATCCTCGCTCAACGCGGTGGCGGCTGTCTCCAGCAAGGCGTCACCATGCTGGGCGGTGGCCAAGGAGGGATGGGACCCCATGCGTCCATCGGGGTGACGGCGCCGGAAGTCGTCCGGTCCATGAATGGGGCCTGCCGGCGCAGGGTCGGGCAGCGGTCGCTGCTTGCTCTGCAGGCTCGGCTCCACCGCGAGGGTGACAGCGATTTCGCTGGGCGTGGCGTGATGGCCTTCTTTGTTGCCGTACAGATCGCGCGCCTGGCGCATCACGGGGCCGGCCATGAACCAGTTGGCCAGCCGACAACGCAGCTGCGGGGCAACGGGGAGATTGCGGGTGGTGGCGGTGCCGTGGGCCTGGGCAAAGGCGGCTTTGGCCGTTGCAATGTTGCCGCCGTGGCCATTGATCACGAATACCCGTTCGAAGCCATGCCGGCCCAGGGACAACACCAGGTCGTGCAGAACGGCCAGAAGCGTTGCCGGCTGCAGGCTCATCGTTCCCGCGAAACCAAGGTGGTGTTCCGCCATGCCGAAGGCTTGAGCTGGGGTGACCAAAACGCCTGTGCGACGACCCACCTCAAGGGCCACCGCCTCTGCGGTAAGGGCGTCGGTGCCGATGGCGCCTGTGGGGCCGTGCTGCTCGGTGGATCCCAGGGGAATGATCACCCCCTTGCAGCCTTGGAGGTAGCTCTCCACTTCAGGCCAACTGCGCAGGGCGAGGCGAATGGCGTCCGTGCTGTCGACAGGACCGGGAGTTGCAGCGGTCATTCAGGCTGGACCAGTGACTTGATGATCGCTCAACTCCGGCCGGTCAGTGGGCGGTGCCGTTGCCGTCGTACTGATCGGTGTTGTAGTAGCCGCCGCGGGTTCCGAAGAACAGACAGGCCAAGGGGAACAGCACGATGCTGGCGAGAAGCACAGTGCCGAGGTTGAAGCTGGAGGTGGCTGCGTTCATCACCTGGCCTGAACTCATCTCAGTTTGGAGTGGATGCGCCCTTCATGCATCGATGACGTTGCTTCTGTTGTGAGTTCGCCTTCTTCTTCAGGAATGTCCAGCCACTCCCTCAGCCATCCCGTGAGCCATATGAAGGGAAGCGTGTCGGTCAACGCTGCCAGCACTTTGAACAGGTACCCGCTGCCAATGAAGCTGATCAGCTGGGGCAGCACGGACCGTTCCGGCTGCATGGGAAGCACATGGGCGCCGTAATGGCTGATCAGCACCACTGCACTGGTGTCCACCAACTGGCTCACCAGGGTGGAGCCGTTGTTGCGCAGCCAGAGCGCTTTGCCTTTGGTGAGCTGTTTCCAGAAATGGAACAGCCGCACGTCCACGAACTGCGCCGTGAGGTAGGCCACCATTGAGGCGCCAACCGAACCGAAACTGAGCTGCTGAATGGTGCGAAAGGTGCTGTCATCGCTGCCGCTCATGCCCGGCAGAACGCCCCCCAGCCAGAGGATCAGCAGCACCCAGCCGTTGAGCAGCAGCCCGACCCACACCACTTGATTGGCTTTCTGTTCTCCCCAGAGTTCGCTGATCAGATCAGTGCAGAGGAACGTGATCGGGTAAGGCAGTGCGCCAATGGCCACCACGATCGGCCAGCCGCCGATGCTGCCCAGTTGCAGGAAGCGCGTCAGGCCCAAAATGTTGAGCATGCCGAGGGTTCCAAGGAACAAACCCGCCAGCACCAGAAACACACCATCACGCCGTGCCTGGAGGTTGCTGTCCACAGCCTGCAACGTTCAAGCTGAAACAAGCGTGGCCGCCAGCCGGCAGCCTGTCATCGATTTCGTTTCGCTTCCGCTCAATTTTTTTGCCCGTCCGGCTCAGATCGTGGGGCCCGATCTGGTGGGCTGCAGGTTGGTGAAACGCCAAGACAAAGGCAGCCTGCTCTGGGGCGTGATCGTTGAAACTGAGGCCTATTCCCAGGACGATCCCGCTTGTCACGGTTACCGCCGCCGTTCACCGCAAAACGAAACCCTGTTCGGTGAGCCAGGGCGTTTTTATGTGTATGTCAGCTACGGCATCCACCACTGCGTGAATGTGGTCACCGATCGGGCCGATTGGGCCAACGGCGTGTTGCTCCGTGCCGTGGCACTTCCCGATGAACCGGAGCGGATTGCGGCAGGGCCCGGTCTGCTAGCACGTCGTTTCGGGCTTGATCGCCGTGATGACAGCCGTCCGGTGACGGGCGAACATGACGTGTGGATGGCCCCAAGGTCAAACACATTTGCCAGCCAGGATCTTGTGACAACCACCCGGATCGGCATCTCCCAGGGCGCTGCAACACCATGGCGCTGGTACCTGCGGAGCAGTCGCAGTGTCAGCAGGCGTGATCGGGGTGATCGCATACCGCCTCAGTCACAGTGCTGGTCGCCATCGCTGGAGTCGCCGTCATGAGTGGCTGGCCGCATCGACACGTGCTTGATCTCGCATCGTTTGCGCGGGAAGATTTTGCTGCCGTGCTTGAGCTCGCCCAGCGGTTTCGTTTGCTGCCGATCACTGGTGCCCGCAAACTGCCCGCCTTGCAGGGCCGTCTTGTGGCAACGCTGTTCTTCGAGCCCAGCACCCGAACCCGCAGCAGTTTTGAGTTGGCGGCCAAGCGTCTGTCGGCAGACGTGATGAGCTTTTCACCCTCCAGCAGCTCACTCAGCAAAGGGGAAAGCGTTCTCGACACGGCGCGCACCTATGTGGCCATGGGCGCCGACGTTCTGGTGGTGCGCCACCGTTCCACCGGTGTGCCGCAGCAGCTGGCGCTGGATCTGCAGCAGATGGGTGAGCGCACCGTGGTGCTCAATGGGGGCGATGGACTTCACAGTCATCCCAGTCAGGGACTGCTGGATCTGCTCACTCTTGCCCGGCATTTCTCGCCCCAGTACCCCATGCCGGAAGCGCTGCAAGGACGCCGGATTGTGATTGTTGGAGACATCCTTCACTCGCGGGTGGCCCGTTCCAATCTCTGGGCTTTGACGGCCTGTGGCGCGGATGTGGTGTTGTGCGGTCCTCCCAGCCTCGTTCCAGAGGAGTTTGCTTCCTTTGTGGATGCGCCGCCCCCGGGTCTGCTGAAGGATCCGGTGCCGCAACGGGGCAAGGTCAGCGTGGTGCGGCGCCTGGAGCATGCGCTGCCGGGCGCCGATGCTGTGATGACCTTGCGGCTTCAGAAGGAACGGATGGGCCAGCAGTTGCTCACCAGCTTGGAGCGCTATCACCGGGACTTCGGGCTGACCCATGAGCGGATGCAGCTCTGCGGAGAGAACGTTCCAGTACTGCATCCCGGCCCGGTCAATCGCGGCGTCGAATTGAGTGGGTCGCTTCTGGATGACCCGCGCCTCAGCCTTGTGGAAGAGCAGGTCAGGAATGGCGTGCCGACCCGGATGGCCTTGCTCTATTTGATGGCAGCTTCCGAGTCCGCAACTGAGGCCCCCTTGGTGTCGAGCAGCTCCTGAGTTTGGGGGGACCACTGAGTTGATGGGCGTAGTAATCCATCGCTGCTTTGAGGGCGGCATCGGGTTCTGCGATGGAGGGACCTTTGCCGCTGGCCATAGGGACGTGGGCATCCTCAGCATCCAGGGCCAGATGCTTGCTCGGCATGCCGCTAAGCAGAATCGAGGCCCGTTGCCGGGTCGCCAGGGCGTACAGCCATTTGATGCTCAAGGTGATCCGGTTCTCTCGGTTGGGGATCAAGCCAGGTGAACGATGGCCCTTAGCAGCAGGCCCAGGCGTCCGGAAATTTGAAGCCATGCAGGTCGGCGACGGCACTGGCGTGCCTAGGGGGTTCGGTTTCTGCTCTGCCTGCTCCATCGCCATCAGCAGACGACGGCCTATTTCCTCGGCGTGCTCGAGGATTTTCATCGGGGGCGCAAAGGCCCGCCAGTCTTCGTGGCCGAAATAAGTGCTGCCTGATCCTGTGGTCAGGATCAGATGGTCATAGCTGTAGGCCTTGCCGTAGAAAACGATCTCTTTGCCTTCGCGGTTCACGTTGGTGACCTCCCCCAGCAGCAACTGCACGTTGTCTTGCTTGCCCACCAGTTCGCGCAGAGTCGTGGCCACATCACTTCTTGAGACCAATCCAGTGGCCACCTGATAAAGCAGGCGCTGGAACAGGTTGAAGTTGCGCTTGTCAATCAGGGTGATGTGCACATCGGCCATGGCCAGGGCCTTGCAGGCGTGCACCCCTGCAAAGCCGCCCCCGACGATGACCACATGCGGCGCATGACGTCACCGCTCCGCTGGCGGTTCAAGCTCCAGGAAGTAATGGTTGCTTGCCATTTGCATCCCATCGGATTCTTTCCGAAGGGTATGAATCGCAATTTTGGTTGGCTGTTTTGAACGGTTCTGCTTCAGATCAGCTTGAACCCTTCGAGAAAGAGGCCGTAGAGAAAGCCAATACGACCAAGATCCAGGAGCTGTTGGGGCAGCTTCAGTGATGGTTCGGAGCTGCGTCGGCGCCGAATCGTGAGTTCAGTGCCAAGAACCACCACAAGCGCAGCGATGGGGTCCATCTGCCCGAGAACTCCTGCGACTGATGTGATGGCGCTACCGATTAAAAAGCCAATGAGTCCGGCAAGGGCCAGCAAGGAGAAGCGCCGCCAAGGATTGCGCGCCCATCGATCCAGCCTTTGAAGTGCTGCTCCAACGTTGTTTTGCAGCCGGGTGGATTGAAGCCGTCGCACGGCGCTGGTTTCAGGGGAAGAGGCAGGGTCGAAACCAGTGATCCCCATCACCCGGCCATGCCCTGCCAGCACCTGTTTACACCACCCCTAGGCAATCTGCAGGCATCAGACACTACGGATAGGAGATTCCAATAAAAAAACCCGGGGCAAGCCCGGGCCAGGTGATGGGGATTGGCGCAGCAAAGCCAGAGCTGAGGGCTTTGACAACGGCTTGCGCTGAAAGTTATTTGGACTCAGCCTTCGCCTTTCTGGACGATTTGCCTTCGAGAAGCTCCAGCAGAGCTTCCATTTGTGCCATCACACCCCGAACTTCGCCAGCTTCGGGAAGAAGGCCGTCTTCCATTACTCCTTGGTGCATCTCGCGCAGCTCTTGGCGGATGTAGCGCAGGTGGCTCACGACCTGCTCGCGCTTCGATTGCGACATCGGCTACGGGGGAGTTCAACAACCCTTTTACCTCATGGGGGGTCGGGTGTGGCGTGATGGGGCGCGACTAATAGCACCGGCTGCAGCCAGGAGTGTGAAGGTGAGCAGGGCTGAAGGTCGTGCCACGGTGCTGAACACCACAAGGGCAAACAGGCCGATCTGTGGCAGGCGACGCTGCAAAAGCGCAGTGGAGAATAGGGGATTCGAACCCCTGACCTCTGCGGTGCGATCGCAGCGCTCTACCAACTGAGCTAATTCCCCGGTCTGCCAACGCTAGCCGGCACGGCCTGCGTCAAACTGCCATGAATGGCGTCTAAGGACGGCTCGATGCTTACGCAGGAACGGCTCGAAGCTTTTGACGAGGCCTCGACGGCCGAACTCGCCCGCCGGCTTGAAGAGGACGATTACCCATCACCTTTCGACAGCCTTTCGGATTGGCACCTGCTTCGGGCGCTGGCCATCCACCGGCCCGAACTGATCCTTCCGTACCACCATTTGGTGGACCAAGAACCTTTTGATGAAGACTGAGCAGGCGTCGCCACTGTGCGGGCGGCGTGTGCTGGTGGCCGTCAGCGGCAGCATTGCTGCTGTTAAGACGCCCTTGCTCGTCAGCGCGCTGATCAAAGCCGGCGCTGAGGTGCGCTGTCTTTTGACCACCAGTGGTGCTGCCTTGGTGAGTCCCGTGGCGCTCGCCTGCCTCAGTCGCCATCGCTGCTACCTCGAGGCCGACCAGTGGGACTCCGCCTCATCCAGGCCGTTACACATCGAGTTGGCGGAGTGGGCGGAGTTGGCCATCGTTGCGCCCCTGAGTGCCAGCAGCCTCGCCCGCTGGAGCCAGGGCTCAGCCGACGGTCTGCTCGCCAGCGTTCTGCTGGCCATAGAAGCTCCGGTCATCGCGGCTCCGGCGATGAACACAGCCATGTGGCGCCACCCTGCGGTGCAACGCAACTGGCAGCAGATTCAATCCTTCCCTGGGGTGATTCCCCTCGTGCCGGCGTCCGGTCTGTTGGCCTGTGATCGCGTCGGCGATGGGCGCATGGCTGATCCGCTGTTGATTGAGTTGGCGGCTGCGTCTGTGTTCAGCCGCGGTTCGGGCACTCCTGACATGACCCTTGATTGCTCCGGGATGTCTGTTCTTGTTTCGGCTGGACCGACCCAAGAGTCGATTGATCCGGTCCGTTTCCTGAGCAACCGCAGCAGCGGCCGCATGGGTGTGTTGCTGGCGCAGGCGGCACGCTTCCGGGGTGCCACCGTTCATCTGGTGCATGGTCCATTGGATCTCCCCGACGCCTGGCTTGAAGGCCTGCAGTGCACTGCGGTGGAGAGTGCCGCCGAACTCGGTTCAGCTCTGCAGTTGGCTCAGCCCGGATCCGATGTGCTCGTCATGGCTGCTGCCGTCGCTGACCTGCGGCGCGATGCCGCTCCTCCAAGCAAACTGGCCAAGCAGGACCTTCAGCAGGCTCTTGTCTCCGGCTGGGTCGAAGTGCCTGATCTGCTGTCGAACCTGACCTGCCAACGCAGTCCCGGACAGTTGATTCTCGGCTTCTCAGCGCTCACAGGTAGCGATGCCTATTTGCTGGAGCGTGCTGAAAGCAAGCGGCTGGCGAAGGGCTGCGATTTGATGATGGTGAATCCCGTGGACCGTGACGGTCAGGGTTTCGGGGATCAACCCAATGGAGGCTGGTTGCTTGGAGATGGCTGGAGACGAGAGCTGCCTGTTACAGCAAAGCTTTCTCTGGCCCATCAATTGCTTGATGCTTTGGTTGAGGCTCGGGATCAGGCCGCGGCGTCGATGGAGTCCTGACCGAGCAGGTCGATGAAGGTGCGTAGTTGAAGACGAGGGATGTAGGGCCAGCCTCCGTTCTTCTCCATCCCCTGCAGAAGTGTGAACAATTTCTGGCGGTTTTCAGGAAGGCTTTGACGAAACGGACCGTCCTGAACGTCGCGATGCAGGGCCTCAAGCTCACGCAGCAGGGTGAGCAGTGCTTCGGGATTTCCCCTCAACTCCTCTGCCAGCTCGCCCAGGGCGGCCAGTGCCGGAGCCATCCGTGCCTGGGTCGAATCGGGATCGTTGGATGTCACGCGCTTTCGACAAGTTGTTGAGAGCTGCAAAAGGCTAGCCCTGACGTAATTTTTCGCCCTGTAAGATCCAGATCTGACGGCATTCCGTCCCCATTAGCGTTCAGCCGATCGGCTCTTTCCATGCGCATTCGTCCTCTGCTGGCCGCCGTGCTGGCGCTCTGCCTCGCGTTCTTCACCACGGCCTGCAGTGGCGACAGTGATGCAGTTCAGCGTGGTGGATCCAACGTCACCTACGACGACATTCACAACACCGGCAAAGCCAACGATTGCCCCACGATTGGGGATTCGGCCCGGGGCTCGATTCCTCTGACGGCTGGTGGCAGCTACGAGCTGCGTGAGATCTGCATGCACCCCGTGCAGGTCTATGCCAAGGAGGAGCCCAAGAACATTCGTCAGCAGGCCGAGTTTGTTGAGGGAAAGATCCTCACCCGATACACCTCCAGCCTCGATTCAGTCTTCGGCGATCTGAAGGTGACGGAATCCGGCCTGCAATTCCAGGAGAAAGGTGGCATCGACTTCCAGCCGATCACCGTTCTGGTGCCCGGTGGTGAAGAGTTCCCCTTCACATTCTCCAGCAAGTCTCTCAATGCCACTGCTGAGGGCTCGGCTCTGACCACCAGCACCGATTTTGAGGGCACCTATCGCACCCCCAGCTACCGCACGAGCAACTTCATCGATCCCAAAGGTCGGGCTCTGACTACCGGTGTGCAGTACGCCCAGGGTCTTGTCGCACTTGGTGGAGATGACGAGCAGCTCGAGAAGGACAACAACAAGCGCTACATCGATGGTGTGGGAACCATGAGCCTCTCCATCACCAAGGTTGATCCTGAAACCGGAGAATTCGCTGGTGTGTTCAGTGCAATTCAGCCCTCCGACTCCGACATGGGTGGTCGTGAAGTGGTTGACATCAAGATCACTGGTGATCTCTACGGCCGTCTTGAAGAGGCCTGATCTAGGTCATCGCAACAGGTTGCAAGGGGGCTTAGGCCCCCTTTTTTGTGGCCCATTGCAATCCTCCGGCGATCTGGGAGAATCGCCCGATCTTTCTATGCAGCCATGACCGCCAGTGCTTCAGCTCCTCCCCAGCGATCCGGCGTGATTGCTCCCTACGGCGGAACGCTGGTCGATCTGATGGTGGCTGAGGCGCATCGTGCCGCTGTGAAAGCCACGGCGACCAAAACGATCGAGTGTTCCGATCGCAACGCCTGTGATGTGGAGCTGCTGTGTGTTGGTGGCTTCTCTCCCCTGCGTGGCTTCATGCACCAGGAGGATTACGACGCCGTGGTCAGTGGGCATCGTCTGGCTGCGGGCCAGCTGTTCGGTTTGCCGATCGTCATGGACACCGACCGCGATGACGTGGTGTTGGGCGACAAGCTGCTTCTCACCTACAAGGGCCAGGAGCTGGCCGTCCTCGAGGTGGAGGACAAGTGGGAACCCAACAAAGTGGCTGAAGCTAAGGGCTGCTACGGCACCACTTCCATCGAGCACCCTGCGGTTCGGATGATCACGATGGAGCGCAAGCGCTTTTATCTGGGTGGAAGCCTCCAGGGCCTTGCTCTGCCCGAGCGGGTGTTCCCCTGCAAGACCCCTGCTGAGGTGCGTGCAGGCCTGCCCGAAGGAGAGGACGTGGTGGCGTTCCAGTGCCGTAACCCCATTCACCGCGCTCACTACGAACTGTTCACCCGTGCCCTCCATGCACAGAACGTCAGTGACAACGCTGTGGTGCTCGTTCATCCCACCTGTGGTCCCACTCAGCAGGACGACATCCCTGGTGCCGTTCGCTTCCAGACCTATGAACGTCTGGCGGCCGAAGTGAACAACGACAGCATTCGTTGGGCCTACCTGCCTTATGCCATGCACATGGCAGGTCCCCGTGAAGCACTGCAGCACATGATCATCCGCCGCAACTACGGATGCACCCACTTCATCATTGGCCGGGATATGGCCGGATGCAAATCGTCTCTCACCGGTGACGATTTCTACGGTCCTTACGACGCTCAGAACTTCGCGAAGGAGTGCGCCCCCGAGCTCACGATGGAAACCGTTCCTTCCCTGAACCTCGTCTACACCCAGGAAGAGGGCTATGTGACGGCCGAGCATGCTGAAGCCCGTGGTCTTCACGTGAAGAAGCTGAGCGGCACCCAGTTCCGCAAGATGCTGCGCGGTGGTGAGGAGATTCCCGAGTGGTTCGCCTTCAAGAGCGTGGTTGAGGTGCTCCGCGCCGCCTGAAGACTGAGAACCCGTTTAACATTCCTTCACCTACGAGGCGACCTGTGAACAAGCGTTGGCGAAATATCGGTCTCGGGGCCCTTTTGGTTCTGGCGATCGTTGTGATTGCACCTGCGTTCTTTGGTGGCGGCGGTGGCAGCCAGCCCCAAGTGAACACCATCCGCTACAGCGAGTTCGTTGAGGCGGTGAAGGATGACCAAATCAGCCGTGTGCTGATTTCTCCGGATCAAGGCACCGCTCAGGTTGTTGAAAACGACGGCCGTCGTGCCCAGGTCAACCTGGCTCCCGATCGTGAGCTGCTCGGTTTGCTGACCGAACACAGTGTTGATATCGCCGTGCAGCCTTCCCGTCAGACCCCTGGCTGGCAGCAGGCTGCTGGAAGTCTGATCTTCCCTCTGCTTCTGCTTGGTGGTCTTTTCTTCCTCTTCCGGCGCGCCCAGGGTGGTGGTGGTGGTAACCCAGCCATGCAGTTCGGCAAGAGCAAAGCGCGGGTTCAGATGGAGCCCTCCACCCAGGTGACCTTCACCGATGTAGCCGGCATCGAAGGGGCGAAGCTTGAGCTGACCGAGGTGGTCGACTTCCTCAAGAACCCCGATCGATTCACGGCCGTCGGCGCCAAGATCCCCAAGGGTGTTCTGCTTGTGGGGCCTCCTGGCACCGGTAAGACTCTGCTCGCCAAGGCTGTGGCTGGTGAAGCAGGTGTTCCCTTCTTCTCGATCTCCGGTTCTGAGTTCGTTGAGATGTTTGTTGGCGTTGGTGCCAGCCGCGTTCGAGACCTCTTTGAGCAAGCCAAGAAAAACGCCCCTTGCATCGTCTTCATCGACGAGATCGATGCCGTGGGTCGTCAGCGGGGTGCAGGTCTCGGCGGTGGTAACGACGAGCGTGAGCAAACGCTGAACCAGCTCCTGACGGAGATGGATGGTTTCGAGGGCAACACAGGGATCATCATCGTGGCGGCCACCAACCGCCCGGACGTGCTCGATGCCGCTCTGATGCGCCCCGGACGTTTTGATCGTCAGGTCACAGTTGATAGGCCTGACTATTCCGGACGCCTACAAATCCTCGGCGTTCACGCTCGCGGCAAGACCCTCGCCAAGGATGTCGATCTCGACAAGGTTGCCCGCCGGACACCTGGTTACACCGGTGCCGATCTAGCCAACCTTCTCAACGAAGCCGCCATCCTTGCGGCCCGTCGCGAGCTCACAGAAGTGAGCAACGACGAGATCAGTGATGCCATTGAACGCGTGATGGCGGGTCCGGAGAAGAAGGACCGTGTGATGAGCGAGCGTCGCGCTCGCCTAGTTGCTTATCACGAGGCTGGTCATGCCCTTGTAGGCGCTCTGATGCCGGACTATGACCCGGTTCAGAAGATCTCTATCATCCCCCGCGGTAATGCCGGTGGTCTGACCTTCTTCACCCCCAGTGAGGAGCGGATGGAATCAGGCCTTTACTCCCGGGCCTACCTTCAGAACCAGATGGCCGTTGCCCTTGGCGGTCGGGTGGCTGAAGAGATTGTCTACGGCGAAGATGAGGTCACCACTGGAGCCTCCAACGACCTCCAGCAGGTTGCTTCAACGGCGCGTCAGATGATCACCCGCTTCGGCATGAGTGATGAGCTGGGTCCCGTTGCCCTGGGGCGCGCGCAGGGTGGCATGTTCCTTGGCCGCGACATCGCGGCGGAGCGTGACTTCTCTGAGGAAACCGCCGCCATGATCGATAAAGAGGTCTCTGAGCTGGTGGATGTGGCCTACAAGCGCGCCACCAAGGTTCTGGTCGACAACCGAGCCGTTCTGGATGAATTGGCCGAGATGCTCGTTGAGCAGGAGACTGTTGATGCTGAAGAGCTTCAGGAGCTGCTGATCAAACGTGACGTCCGGGTCGCCGAATACGTCTGATTTCCATTTGTCTTCCAACCTTTGGCTGGTGCGGCAGGAGCTCTTGGTGGCATCCCTGCAGCATCAGCCTCTTTTGTTGGTGATACGGCCTGAGCTCGAGGACCTCGCGGCTTCAGGCTCTGGCTCTGGTTTGTTGGCGCAGGTGCAGCAGCTTCATGCCGCAGGGCTTCGAAATCTCGAAGTGGCCTGGGTTGACCAGCCAGGCTGGATGGGGTTCATGCAACGGGTGCAAGACCATTGCCCTGGTCTGAATCTGGGGGCGGCTTCGGTGACGGTCTCCAAGGCGCTCAACGATCTATCGCTGCTGGATCTCAGCTATGCGATGGCACCTTGCTGGTGCCCGGAGCTTGTGGAGCAGGCCAGAGGGCTTGGCGTCTTGCTGGTGCCTGGGGTTTTCAGCCCCACGGAGGTTCACCAGGCCATACGGTTCGGCTGTCGTGTCGTCAAGTTGTTTCCCGCCGCCAATCTGGGGCCTGGCTACTGGAGCTGCTTGCAGGCGCCCCTTGGCCCCCTGCCCTTCGTGATTGCCGCTGGTGGTCTTGATGTGAGCGATCTCCCCGTATGGCTGGAGGCTGGGCATGGTGCCGTGGCCCTGGGCCGCAGGGTGGTGGGATCGCCGCCTGCCTTCCAGGCGCTTGTCGATTGGTTGCACCAATCGACAAGCCAGCGTTGATGCCAACGACTGGTCGACATGCGTCCAAAATGCTACAGATGAGATAGCTATCCAACTGCGTCATGTCGCAGCTCACGATCAAGCTCAGCGACAAGGCCGATGCCCTGATCGCTCAGCTTCAGAAGGAGATTTTCAATCGTCGGCGCAAGAAGGTTTCGGCTGCTGGAGTCGTGGAGACCCTGGTGGAGAGCGGAGCGAAATCGCAGTCTGACAAGCGTTTTGCCACGTCTTGGACGAATCTGATCAAGGACATTGAAAAGGCGGCCAAGCTCTCCTACGCCCATGGCAGCAAGCCATCCACCCTTAGTGATGAGGAGTGGGCCCTGGTGTTGAGTCATCGCAGCCGTGGGACCACCGGTCGTGCACGCCGGACGGTGAAGAAAACGTTGGCTGCCAAGAAACCAGCCTCAGCCAAGGCTCAGGCCAGCAAAAAGCCCGCCCGCCGCACCCGGACCCGCAGCGCGGCAAAGACGAAATCGGCCACAGCGGCGGTGAGCTCCAGCTCAGCGGTGGGTTCCGTTTGAACTGATTGAAGGGTGGTGCTCACCAAAGGCTGCATTGCCCCTGCTGCCTCAGCAGGTGATCAGCCAGAACGAGTGCCACCATCGCTTCCACCATCGGTACTGCCCGCGGCAGAACGCAAGGGTCGTGCCGTCCTTTTCCAGCGAGTGTGGTGGCCTTGCCATCGGAATCGATGGTCTGCTGCTCTTTGCGGATTGTGGCCGTTGGCTTGAAGGCCACTCGGATCACAATCGGCTCACCATTGCTGATCCCTCCCTGGATGCCCCCGGAGTTGTTGGTGGCGGTCTTCAGCCGTCCATCGTCGCTCGGCACAAAGGCGTCGTTGTGCTCGCTGCCTTTCAACAGCGTTCCATCGAAACCAGACCCAATTTCAAATCCCTTGGTGGCCGGCAATGACATCACAGCTTTGGCGAGGTCGGCTTCGAGTTTGTCGAACACCGGCATGCCCAACCCAATGACGGGATGGCGCACCACGCATTCGATCACCCCGCCGCAGGAATCCCCCTCGCGGCCAATTGCTTCGATGCGCTCAATCATCCGCTCGGCGATCGCTAGCTCGGGACACCGAACGATGTTGGCCTCCACATCACCGAGCTGAACCTGCAAGGGGTCGATGCCTGAGGCTTCGATGGTGTGGATCCGCTTCACCCAGGCGAGGATTTCAGTTCCTGCTGCTTGTTTCAGCAATTGTTTGGCGATCGCACCTGCAGCGACACGGCCGATGGTTTCCCGTGCTGATGCACGTCCACCACCGCTGCGGGCCTGGATTCCATACTTCGCCTGGTAGGTGGCATCGGCATGGGAGGGCCGAAAGGCGACGGCCATGTCCTTGTAATCCCCGGGCCGTTGGTCCTTGTTCCGCACGACCATGGCAATCGGGGTGCCAAGCGTGGTTTTGCCGTCGAGCAGGCCACTGAGAATTTCCACCTGGTCCGCTTCCTTGCGCGGTGTGGTGATGTGGCTTTGGCCTGGCTTGCGTCGATCCAGTTCGGCCTGAATCGACTCGACGCTGAGGTTGAGCCGTGGTGGACAGCCCTCAACAATTACACCCACCCCTCCCCCGTGGGATTCACCGAAGGTGCTGATCCGGAAGAGGTCGCCGAAGCTGCTGCCCATGGCCATTGATCGATGTGGTGAGGCTACGAAGCCATCGGTTCAGATCAACTCCGGATGGGGCAACTTCGGACGTTCTGTCGCGGGATGCTGCCGGGCCATCTCGAAATCAGAGAACTCAAATCCCGGCCCGACACAACAGCTCATCAACGAGTACTCACCAAGACTCCGCGCCGCCTGCCAAGTGTGGGCGGGAACCACCTGGATGGGGTTGGACGCATGCAAAGCATCATGTTTCAGCCCTGTGCCATTGCCCTGGCATTGAAAGAGCTCCAGCGTTGCCCCATCAATGTGCGTCCAGACTTCGTCTCCACCGATCACCCGATGCCAGCAACTGACGGCACCGGCGGGCAGCAAAAACAGAATGGCCGTCATGGCAGATCGCTCGGCACCGTCCTGTCGTTGAACTTGGTCTGGACTCCGATGCAACTCGCGGTACCAGCCCCCCTCTGGATGGGGCATTAAGCCGAGGTGCTGGATCAGGGTTTGCGTTTTTCTCATGGCCGTACAGCGCATCGTCTCATCCGTTTCATTTGCTAAGAGGCCCGGCCTATCCATAGGAC
The DNA here is from genome assembly GCF_000161795.2 of Synechococcus sp. WH 8109. Classification (NCBI taxonomy): domain Bacteria; kingdom Bacillati; phylum Cyanobacteriota; class Cyanophyceae; order Synechococcales; family Synechococcaceae; genus Synechococcus; species Synechococcus sp. WH 8109. The sequence goes on from NZ_CP006882.1 coordinate 280,923, forward strand.
TGCTCAGTCAAGGCCGACCAGCAAAAGCGGTTGGTTCTTGCCATGTCGAGGTTGCCTCGCTTCCACACTGCTGAATCGACGTAAAGCGTTGCTGAGGGGTTGGCAGCCTCCACATCGCACTGAGTTGTGCAGAGAGAACCTCAGATGGCTCCTCGCTATTGATGGTTGATTGGAGCTCAATTCTGAAAGCACAACAAAAAGCCCCCTCCGAGGAGGGGGCTTTCCGATTCAGTTGATCTGAATCGTTTGTTGATTCCAGATCAACCGATGGCAGGAGCCTGCAGAGCCACAGGAGTGGACTCAGCAGCAGCCAGGTCGAGGGGGAAGTTGTGAGCGTTGCGCTCGTGCATCACTTCCATGCCGAGGCCGGCACGGTTCAGCACATCAGCCCAGGTGTTCAGGACGCGGCCCTGACCATCAAGGATGGACTGGTTGAAGTTGAAGCCGTTCAGGTTGAAGGCCATGGTTGACACGCCGAGGGCGGTGAACCAGATGCCGACAACAGGCCAAGCAGCCAGGAAGAAGTGAAGGCTACGGCTGTTGTTGAAGGAGGCGTATTGGAAGATCAGGCGACCGAAGTAACCGTGGGCAGCCACGATGTTGTAGGTCTCTTCCTCTTGGCCGAACTTGTAGCCGTAGTTCTGGGACTCGCTCTCGGTGGTTTCACGCACCAGGGAGGAGGTCACCAGGGAGCCGTGCATGGCGGAGAACAGGCTGCCGCCGAAAACACCTGCGACGCCCAGCATGTGGAAGGGGTGCATCAGGATGTTGTGCTCGGCCTGGAACACCAACATGTAGTTGAAGGTGCCAGAGATGCCCAGGGGCATTGCGTCAGAGAAGGAACCCTGACCGAAGGGGTAAACCAGGAAGACAGCAGAAGCTGCAGCGACAGGTGCGCTGTAGGCAACGCAGATCCAGGGGCGCATGCCCAGGCGGTAGGAAAGTTCCCACTCACGACCCATGTAGGCGTAGATGCCGATGAGGAAGTGGAAAACAACCAGCTGGAAGGGGCCGCCGTTGTACAGCCACTCATCGAGGGAAGCAGCTTCCCAGATGGGGTAGAAGTGCAGGCCGATGGCGTTGCTGGAAGGAACAACAGCACCAGAGATGATGTTGTTGCCGTAGATCAGGGAGCCAGCGACGGGCTCGCGGATGCCATCGATGTCGACCGGGGGAGCGGCGACGAAAGCGATGACGAAGCAGATGGTGGCAGCCAGCAGTGTGGGGATCATCAGCACACCGAACCAACCGACATAGAGACGGTTGTTGGTGGAGGTGACCCACTCACAGAAGGCCTGCCAGCTGGAAGCGCCGGAGCGCTGCTGGAGGGTGGTGGTCATGAGAACGGAAAGAAATGTTCCCGAAGGAACGGTTTAAGGAAGGGCAGGAGAGCCCTGCCTGATCGGGATTGTAAAGGAAGTTTGCGCTGTGTGTCGCCGGCTTGATGAAGTTGTTGCGAAGAGGCCATCGGCCCCTTTGGCTGCAGCGCTTGTTAGCGTCCGGAAAGCCCTATGGCAGCTGAAGTGGCACCACAACAAGAACGGGTGTTGCTGGTGCGGCTGCCCTGCAATCCGATCTTTCCGATCGGGCCGATCTACCTCGCCGACCATCTGCACAAATGTTTCCCGGAGATGCCTCAGCGCATCCTGGATCTCGCGGCTCTGCCCGTGCTGGATGTCCATCGCGTGCTGGACGCCACTGTTGACCAGTTCCAGCCGACGCTGCTGGTGTTCTCGTGGAGAGACATCCAGATTTATGCGCCGGTCGATGGGCGGGGGGGCAACCCTCTTCAGAATTCGTTCGAGGTTTTCTACGCCCGTAACCCTCTGAAGCGTCTGCATGGAGCCCTGGGTGGGCTTCAGTTAATGAGCAGTCATTACGGCGAGCTGCGCAGGAACCAGCGTTTGGTGCGTCAAGGCTTGAAACGTGCGCGCCACCACCAGCCGGCAGCTAGAGCGGTTCTTGGCGGTGGAGCTGTAAGTGTGTTTTACGAGCAACTCGGCAAGTCGCTCCCCAAAGGAACGGTTGTCTCCATCGGTGAGGGTGAGCCGCTGCTCGAGAAGTTGATCCAGGGCCAGTCCCTCGAGGGTGAGCGCTGTTTTGTTGTTGGTGAAGCGCCCCGCTCAGGCCTCATACATGAGCAGCCGGAAAGTCGGCCCAAAACCGCCTGCAATTACGACTACATCGCTTCGATCTGGCCCCAGCTCGATTGGTACCTCGAAGGCGGCGATTTCTACGTGGGTGTTCAGACCAAACGCGGCTGTCCCCACAACTGTTGCTATTGCGTATACACGGTGGTGGAAGGCAAGCAGGTGCGCCTCAACCCCGTGGATGAGGTGGTCAAAGAGATGCGCCAGCTGTACGACCGCGGGGTGCGTGGTTTCTGGTTCACCGATGCCCAGTTCATTCCCGCCCGGCGCTACATCGAAGACGCCAAGGAACTGCTGCGGGCGATCAAGGCTGAAGGGCTGACCGGCATTCGTTGGGCCGCCTACATCCGCGCCGACAATCTTGATCCCGAATTGGCTCAGCTCATGGTGGAGACGGGTATGAGCTATTTCGAGATCGGAATTACATCCGGCTCGCAGGAGCTAGTCCGCAAGATGCGCATGGGCTACAACCTTCGCACTGTTCTGGAGAGTTGCAGGATGCTGGCGGATGCGGGCTTCCGGGATCACGTGTCGGTTAACTACTCCTTCAACGTGATCGATGAGCGACCGGAAACGATCCGCCAGACCGTGGCTTATCACCGAGAGCTGGAGGCCATTTTTGGCGCTGATTTGGTCGAGCCAGCGATCTTTTTTATCGGTTTGCAGCCCCACACCCACCTTGAGCAGTACGGATTCGATCAGGGTCTGATCAAGCCGGGTTACAACCCGATGAGCATGATGCCTTGGACGGCGCGAAAACTTCTCTGGAACCCCGAGCCGATGGGGAGCACCTTTGGCCGAGTGTGTCTTGAGGCCTTTGATCGCAATCCTGCGGATTTCGGTCGCACGGTGATGTCACTCCTCGCAAGGGACTACGGAGTGGCTTCGCTTCAGGAGGCTCTTCGTGCTCCGGTGGAGGGCCGCAAGGCCTTGGCAACGGCGACCCGTTGACTCATCGCCACCACCGGCGTCTCATCAGGATGAATCCCCCCAGTCCGGCCCAACCCAATAGACCACTAATCGGGTTGGGATTTGCGCCACCTGCCCCAAGAAGCCAAGTTGGGCTCGTTCCAGGCAGGGTGATCAGCCCGGCTTGAAGGGCGAACCACCCACCAACAAGCCCGCCGTGCAGGCCAATTGATCCCCAAAGCACTCCGTTATCGGCTCTGCGTTGCAGGGCTAGGGCAAGACCCAGCAACACCAGGCCCATGAGCAGTGCAATGGCTTCGACGGGAGGCAGGTGGTACCAGGGATGCACCAGGGCGAATACAGCCGCCTGAATCCCGATCGCCCGCTGTCGGCTTGTCAAAAGCTCTAATTCACCCCAGAGCCAACCACGAAAGAGCAGCTCCTCAGCAAAACCCACCAGAAGCATCAGGGCAATGGCATTGGCAAGATCACCTGTGGTGATTTGGCCCTGCCATAGGCCGTTTCCGCTGAGCAGAAGGACAGCAACCACTCCGAAAAGAAGGGCTGCGGATGTTGTGAGACCACGCAGGAATGCGTGCAGGGCTTTGACGACTGGTCGAATCACTCCAAGTTGCTGCCAAGGGCGATCAACGCCCCAGGTCCGTCCCAACCGCCAATGCAGTGAAATCAGCATTGCTGCAACGCTGGGGCCCGCCGCTAAGGAAGCCTGCTGAGCTGAGGGAATACCTACGAGGCCAAGAAGTCCTTGCAAGCTCAGAAATAACGCCACTAAGGACGCCGGATACAGAAGAGTGCCTCGCCAGTAGGGCCTCACTCCTCAGGCTCGATAGAGCTGGTCAATCCTTTGGATTTCAACATTTCACAGTAAAACTCAGCCGGCTCGATGTCGCACACGATCACCAAGCCCACGCCGGTGTTATGGGCTTCCAGCATCACAGCCATGCAGTCCTGCTCGCTGAGTTGAGGCACAACCTGCTGCAGGGTGGCCACCACGTATTCCATGGAGTTCACCGGATCGTTGTGCAGCAGCACCTTGTAGCGAGGCGAGCGCTTGCGAACGCGCTCTGGCGCTTTGTCCAGAACAGCTGCACCACCTGGTTTTTGGCTAGGAGAATCCACCGCCATGACCATTGATCCGAATACTTTTAAATTTAAAGGGAATAGGGAGATGGAGCGGCTCACAGCGCCTTGATGCGAGCCATGGCTTCATCCACATTGGCGCGGCTGTTGAAGGCCGACAAGCGGAAATACCCCTCACCAGCGGCGCCGAAACCGCTGCCCGGCGTGCCCACCACATTGGCCTTGTTCAGCAGATGGTCGAAGAATCCCCAGGAGTCCATGCCCTCAGGGGTTTTGATCCAAACGTAGGGGGCGTGTTCGCCGCCATAGACGGTGAGGCCTGCCGCACTGAGTTCGCGGCGAATGATCGCGGCGTTCTCCATGTAGAAGCTCACTAGAGCCTTCACTTCGGCCTGGCCGGCTTCGGAGTAAACAGCCTCAGCGCCGCGCTGAATGATGTAACTCACACCGTTGAACTTGGTGCTCTGACGTCGGTTCCACAGCCCCCAGAGTTCCACCGCTTCGCCGTTGGCCGCTTTGCCTTTCAGCCCCTTGGGCACCACGGTGAAGGCACAGCGGGTGCCGGTGAAGCCGGCGTTTTTGGAGAAGGAACGGAATTCGATAGCGCAGTCCCGGGCTCCTTCGATCTCGAAGATGGAGTGGGGGAGTTCCGGATCCTGGATGAAGGCCTCATAGGCAGCATCGAAGAGGATCAGGGCGTCATTGGCGCGGGCGTAGTCCACCCAGGCCTGGAGTTGTTCCCGGGTGGCGACGGCACCGGTGGGGTTGTTGGGGAAGCAGAGGTAGATCAGGTCGACCGGTTCACTGGGAATCTGCGCTGCAAAGCCGTTGTCCGCGCTGATTGGTAGGTAGGTCAGGCCTGCATAGCGACCGATCTCTCCAGCTTCCCCGGTGCGGCCAGCCATCACGTTGCTGTCCACGTACACCGGATAGACGGGGTCTGTGACGGCCACCTTGTTGCCCTCGCCGAGGATGTCGAGGATGTTGCTGCTGTCGCACTTGGAGCCGTCGGAAACAAAAATTTCCTCGGCACTGATATCGCAGCCTCGGGTTTGGAAGTCATTTTTGGCGATGGCCTCCCGCAGCCAGCCGTAGCCCTGTTCCGGGCCATAGCCGTGGAAGCCTTCGGCGGTGCCCATCGCATCGATGGCGGTTTTCATGGCTTCACGGCAGGCCAGCGGCAAGGGCTCCGTGACATCACCGATGCCCAGACGGATTAGCGCTGCGTCGGGATTGGCGCTGCTGAACGCTTTGACGCGTCGACCGATCTCAGGGAACAGGTAGCCCGCCTTGAGCTTGAGGTAATTGCCGTTGACCTGAACCACGGAATCGGGAGCTATTTCTGCGGGGCATCCTGCCGTGTCGGCAGCTCCATACGATGACCTCAGGAGTCAGGACATCCGACGTGGTCGTCTCATCCCTGGATAACCCGGTTGATTTTCATGCCCTGGTGGACAGCGGCATCAACAAACCGGCCCGCTACATGGGGCACGAGTTAGGGGTTGAAGCACGGGACTGGCAGACAGCGTCGGTTCGCTGGGCGCTCACTTACCCCGAGATCTATGAGGTTGGCTCCAGCAACCTGGGCCACATCATTCTTTATTCGATCCTCAATGCCGTCCCCGGGCAGTTGTGTGATCGCGCCTATCTTCCGGCGGCTGATCTGGCAGGCCGCTTGCGGGAACGCTCCCAGGCGTTGTTTGCCGTGGAAAGCCGTCGGCCCTTGCCGGCCTTCGACATCCTGGGTTTTAGCCTCAGTTACGAACTGGGTGCCACCAACATCCTTGAGATGCTGGACCTCGCGCAGGTGCCCATCCGCGCTACTGATCGGGGCGACTTGCCCCTTAGTGATCCTGCAGCACCTCCTCTGATTTTCGCTGGTGGGCCCACCGCCACAAGCAATCCAGAGCCCTATGCCCCGTTCTTCGACTTCATCGCTCTGGGTGACGGTGAGGAGTTGTTGCCCGAAATCGGTCTGGTGGTGGCGCAAGCCAAAGCGGATGGATTGACGCGATCGCAATTGCTGCAGGATCTAGCCCAGGTTCCCGGCGTTTACGTGCCTGCGCTCTATGGAACCGGTGCCGATGGGGTCACCCTGGAGCCGCTTCACCCTGATCTTCCAGCGCGGGTTCTTCGCCGTGTGGCGACGCCAATGCCCCACTACGCCATGGGTCTTGTGCCCCATGTGGAAACGGTGCATGACCGTCTCACGGTCGAGATTCGCCGCGGTTGCACCCGGGGTTGTCGCTTCTGCCAGCCGGGAATGTTGACCCGTCCGGCTCGGGATGTGGAACCCGAGGCCGTGATCGAGGCGGTGGAGACCGGCATGAAACAAACCGGCTACAGCGATTTCTCGCTGCTCTCCTTGAGCTGCAGCGACTATCTGGCGCTGCCGGCGGTGGGAGTTGAGTTGCGCAACCGCCTTGCCGATCAGAACGTCACGCTTCAGCTGCCCAGTCAGCGGGTGGATCGCTTCGATGAAGACATTGCCCACATCCTTGGCGGCACGCGGAAAGCGGGTCTCACCTTCGCCCCGGAGGCTGGAACGCAGCGCCTCCGCGACATCGTCAACAAGGGCCTCAACGATGACGACTTGCTGCATGGCATCCGCACGGCCATGCAGAACGGCTACCGCAAGGTGAAGCTGTACTTCATGATCGGCCTCCCTGGTGAGACGGACGCCGATGTTCTCGGCATTGCCGAGACCTGCGTGATGCTCCAGCAGCGCTGCCGTGACCTTGGTCGGCTCAACCTGAACATCACGATCAGCAATTTCACCCCCAAGCCCCACACCCCTTTTCAGTGGCACAGCGTCTCAACGGCCGAGTTTGAGCGCCGCCAGGCTCTGCTCAAGGAGGCCTTCAGGCATTTGCGCGGCGTGAAGGTGAATTTCACCGATGTGCGGCTGTCGGCTATGGAGGATTTTGTGGGCCGCAGCGATCGGCGCCTTGCCCCGGTGATCGAGGCCGCCTGGCGGGCCGGTGCCGGCATGGATGCCTGGTTCGAGTCGCTGGATCGCACCTACGCCGCCTGGACCGGAGCCATCGCGGATGCCGGCCTGGAGGGGCGTTACCGGGAGATGGAGGTGGGGGGCTGGAGTGCTGTGGCTGCGCTGGATCGGGAGGATCTGGAAGCGTTCTGTGCTCAGCCGCTCCCCTGGGATCACATCGACACCGGCATCGACAAAGCCTGGCTGGCTGACGATCTGCAACGGGCTCTGGCAGCGGCGGTTGTGCCCGACTGCTCCTTTGATGGCTGCAGCAGTTGTGGGGTCTGTGGTCCGGATCTAGGACACAACGTGGTTGTTCCCGCTCCCGAGGTACCAACCCAGATGCCAACCCAGGCGCCGCCCAGTGAACGGGTGTGCCGGATCCGGGTGCAATTCGCCAAAACGGGATCGATGGCGCTGCTCAGCCATCTTGATCTGATGCGCATGCTCGAGCGGGCCCTGCGTCGCAGTGCGCTTCCGATCAGCTTCACCGGTGGGTTTCATCCACTGCCGCGGATTCAGATCGCTTTGGCACTCCCCCTCGGCGCTGAGGCCCAGAGCGAGTGGATGGATCTTGAATTCACCGAGGCCCTGGATCCCAACCACTTCTGCAAGACGCTGCAGTCGTTGCTGCCGGAGGGCATTCAGCTGCTGGCGGCAGCCGAGGTTCCCGTCAGTGGCAAAAGCCTCTCGCAAGAACTGACGGGGGCCATTTGGTGTTTTGATCTCGTGCCGCAGGAGCAGGCCCCGATGCCATTGGATTGGAATGCAGCGGTGGATCAGCTCCTGCAGGCCACAACCTTGGTGTGGCACGACACCGATAAGAAGGGCCGCCCCCGGGAGCGGGATTGCCGCCCCGCGTTGAAGGCGCTGCAGGTGACGGATCAGAACGCCAACGGATCCATTCGGCTTCGTTTGGAAGCGGCGGTGGATGAGATGGGCCGAAGCTTGCGGCCTGCTCAGATTCAGCACTGGCTTGCCGAGTCCGTTGGTCAGCCCTTGCAGGTGCAACGCTTGGCGCGAGAGGCCCTGCTCCTAAGTGCGCAGTGCTAATTTGGTTACAGAACAGGTGTTTCGTCCGTCGGGACCAACCTTGTTTCGGTCTTGTCTGATCCAACACGGATATCGAGGTCCACATCACGGCTTGCACGGCGGTCTTTTTTGGAACCCCCAAGCCTGATTCATAGGAGTTTTTGCTCCGCAACCTTTTGGTCTTGCTGACCAGCTCAGATCTTTCTATCAACCCGTGAGGGAGAACCGGCAGGTTCCTCAACGGATTTGGCCCTCAATCGGGCACAACCAGTCCTCTTATGCCCCAGCAAATTGTCATCGCGGAGCAGCTGCGCATCGCAGCAGTGCTGACCGATGAACGTGTTGATGAACTCATCGTCGCGCAGGGTCGCTATCAGATCGGAGATGTCTATTTAGGAACGGTAGAAAATGTTCTGCCAGGCATTGATGCCGCCTTCGTCAATATTGGTGAGAGTGAGAAAAACGGGTTCATTCATGTCACCGATCTTGGGCCGCTGCGTCTGAAGAAAGGTTCGGCTGGGATCACTGAACTTCTGGAGCCTCGTCAAAAGGTTTTGGTTCAGGTGATGAAAGAACCGACCGGCACCAAAGGCCCACGGTTGACGGGAAATTTGGCTCTGCCAGGTCGCTACCTGGTGCTTCAGCCCCATGGCCAGGGGGTCAACATCTCCCGGCGCATCAGTTCTGATGCAGAACGGAACCGACTGCGTGCGCTTGGTGTTCTGATCAAGCCGCCTGGAGCTGGCCTGCTGATCCGTACGGAAGCCGACGGCATCAGTGAAGAGCTGTTGATTGAGGATCTGGAATCCTTGCTGCGCCAGTGGGAGGCGATTCAGCAAGCTGCTGAAACGGCTGCACCGCCGGTGCTGCTCAACCGCGACGAAGACTTCATCCATCGGATTCTGCGGGACCACATGGGCCCGGATCTGGCACGGGTTGTGGTGGACGATGCCGCCGCTGTGGGCCGTGTGAGCAGTTTCCTTGGTGCCGAAGCCGGCAATGTGCTGGTGGAAGCGCACAGTGAATCCAGCGAGTTGCTGGAGCACTACAAGGTCAATGCTGCCATCCGCGATGCGCTGAAGCCGAGGGTTGATCTGCCGTCCGGTGGTTACGTGATCATCGAGCCCACTGAAGCGCTCACGGTGATCGATGTGAACTCGGGCTCGTTCACACGATCGGCCAATGCGCGCGAAACCGTTCTGTGGACCAACTGTGAGGCGGCGATCGAAATCGCTCGACAGCTCAAGCTTCGCAACATCGGTGGGGTGATCATCATCGACTTCATCGATATGGATTCCCGTCGTGACCAGCTCCAGCTGCTGGAGCATTTCACGACAGCCGTCCGTGACGACTCAGCCCGCCCGCAGATCGCACAGCTCAGCGAACTGGGCCTGGTGGAACTCACCCGCAAGCGTCAAGGGCAGAACATCTATGAATTGTTCGGTCGGGCTTGTCCCAGCTGTGGTGGTCTGGGCCATGTGGCCGTTCTCCCCGGCAAAGACCTGCTTCAACCTCTGGCCATGGCCACGGGATTGGTTCGCTCGGCGGCCTCTGCCCGCGCCGAAGTTGTTGCACCTGGAGAGAACGGTGGCAATGGCCGGCGGCGGCGCGGTGGTCGAGGGCGCGGCAGTCAGGATGTCGTCCTTCCTGTCGAGACGTCCGATACCACTGCCCCTGAGGTCTCGACCCAAGAGGCTCAGGAGCCCGCGACCGCCCGTCGTCAGGACCCTGAATTGGTTGCCGTCCCGATGACCGACGAGCAACAGCAGCTGTTTGGTTGGCTGGGATTGAACCCTGCCCTGTTGCTGGAGGAGCCCCCTGCATCCGACAACGTTGTGGTCCGGGTCGTGCGTCCTGGCGAGGACGAGCAGGAGGTGCTGGAGGCGGCGCGTCAGCAATTGGTGGCCAGTTCCGGACGACGCCGTCGCCGTGGCGGACGGGGTGGTCGTTCAGGATCACGCAATGGGGCGAGTCAGCCCACTGCGACTCCTGCCGCTGAGACGTCTGTTGTCGTCACCTCCTCCGCCCCGGATGAGTCGGCTCCCCTGATGGTGGAGATCACCCCATTGGAGGCGGTGACCAACCTGACGATCACCGAACCAGAACCGGCCCCCATCAGCGAACCGGCTGAGCCCGAGCCTGTGGCCGTGGTGGAAACAGCTGAGCCTGATGAGCCTCGCCGTCGCCGTCGCCGCTCCTCGGCTGTCGCCACGGTCTGAGCCGGATGACCGCGCAGGATTCCCTCCCCCTCGGGAGGGATGTGGCTGGTGTGGATGAAGTCGGTCGCGGTTGTTTGTTCGGTCCTGTGTTTGCGGCCGCTGTGGTGCTCGAAGGCTCAGCAGCCGAAGACCTGTTGAAGGCAGGGCTGACCGATAGCAAAAAACTGTCAGCCAAGCGTCGGGCTGCTCTGGTTCCGGTGATTCGGTCGCTGTGTGTGGCATCCGGTTTGGGCCAGGCGTCAGCGCGCGAAATTGATGCCTGCGGCATCCGCGTTGCCACGGAATGCGCCATGTTGCGGGCGCTGCAGCGATTGCCGCAGCGCCCTGGGCTCGTGCTGGTGGATGGCAATCTTCCCCTTCGGCTGTGGCACGGCCCGCAGCGCACGGTGATCGCAGGGGACAGCCGATCAGCGGCCATTGCTGCGGCCAGTGTTCTGGCCAAGGAGGCCAGGGATGCTCTCATCCGGCGCTTGTCGGCTCGCTTTCCTGGTTACGGCCTCGAGCGCCATGCGGGCTACGGCACGGCGCAACATCGTCAGAGCTTGATGGCCTCAGGCCCCACGCCCCTGCATCGGCACACGTTCTTGAGGCGTCTGCTCGGTTGAGCCTTGCCCGTCGGTTTCCAGGCACCAGCTGCGGTAGTCGTCGATCAGCTGCTGGCCAACCCGGGCTTTGATGCCAATGAGGATGCCACTCAAGATTGATTCGCCCGTTGATTCCAACACCCGTTTGGGGATCAGCTTGAGCAGCGATGGCTGGCTAACGCTCACCGACAGATGGGCATGTCCCTGAAGTCCGTCGGGTGTGGACGTCAGCCGTGCTTCCAGGTTCAGGGCGAAGTCATCAACGATCCCTAGACCCTCCAGTTCGCAGTCGAGGGCCTGCATCACCAGTGTGTCGCCTTCCATGTGGATCTGGAGGGACACCACGGGTTTCACGTGGAGCTGGAAGACCTGCAGGCTGGTCACCACATACCTGTAACGCCCTGGCTGCAAGTGGGTGAGCTGTTTGGCGTCCAGCAGGGCTCCGAGGACGCGCTCCTCCTCCAGCAGGTAGGAGGGCAGCCGCTCTGCTCCGGTTCTGACAGGCAGATCAAGCTTTTGACTGGCTTCGAAGGCCAGGGGCATGGACTTCACCTGACGCGGCATGATCTTATCGAGTCCATCCAGTGCGGCTTCGATGCCTACACGTCTCGCATTCCTTGGCCCAGTGGGGACCTATGGCGAGCAGGCCGCCCGGGTGCTGATCGAACAGGCTGCTCTCGAGGATGTCCAGCTCGTTCCCTGCGTTGGGCTCCGATCGGTTGTGGAACAGCTGGCCGGAGGACAGTGTGATGCAGCCGTTGTCCCGATTGAGAACTCGGTTGAGGGGGGGGTGACAGCAACCCTCGATGCGCTCTGGTCCCATCCCGAGCTTTGTATACGCAGGGCTTTGGTGCTGCCGATTCAGCACGCTCTGCTGGGGAGTGGGCCGCTCAGCAGAGTCACCGAAGTGCTCTCCCACCCGCAGGCCCTTGCCCAGTGCAGTGGCTGGTTGGCCCAGCATCTACCCGATGCCTTGCAACTGCCTACCTCATCCACGGCTGAAGCAGCTCGCATGGTGGCGGGCAGTCCCTTTCGTGCTGCGATCGCCTCCCAGACCGCTGCCCGGGAACACGGGTTGGATCAGCTGGCGTTCCCGGTGAACGATGTTGCGGGCAATCGCACCCGTTTTCTGCTGTTGCGTCGTGGTCAGCGCAGTGAGCATGGCGATGTGGCCAGTCTGGCGTTCTCGCTGCATCGCAATGCGCCGGGGGCCTTGCTGGAAGCTCTGGTTTGTTTGGCTGAGAGGGGCCTGAACATGAGTCGGATTGAATCGCGACCGTCCAAACGGGAGCTGGGGGAATACGTCTTTTTTGTGGATGTGGATCTTCCGCCGGCTCCGTCAACGGCTCTGGCGGATCTGATCGCCCATTTGCAGCCTCTATGTGAACATCTCGCCCATTTCGGTGCCTACCCCAGTAGGGATTTGAGCGGCTGTTGAGGATCAGTCTTTTCTGATCCGGAAGACGCCGAATTGCATCAGACCGGTGGCGAAGGCCCAGTGCATCAGCAGCAACGTCGGCGTTTCTCTCAGGCCTTGCAGGACCGCTTTCGGTCCCAGGCTGAGCACCGCCAAAGGACGGCGGACGCCCTCGACGATGGAGTCAATCCATGAGGGAAGCGTGGCCTGGGTCCAGTCACCGGTGAAGATCTCGCCACGCTGGTGAACGCTGTTGTCGAGGTTCTGGCGGAACCCCTTGATGCTGGCGAATTCAGGGTGGGCCCATTGGTTGAGCAGCTGACGCATCACCCAGCGTTCGGTTCGCGTCATGCCGCCGTCAGATGGGTCTCGGCGGTTCCAGTCGGCCACAGCAAGCAGACCACCAGGGCGCATCACCCGCAGCAGTTCATCGGCGTAACGCTGCTTGTCCGGCATGTGGGGGCCAGCCTCCACACTCCAGACCGCATCAAACCTCTGATCGGGCAGGTGAAGATCCAAGGCGTCCATCACCTGGAAGCGGCAGCTCAGGCCTGATGGGGTGAGTTGTGTGGCTCGTTCCACCTGGGCAGGACTGATGCTGATGCCGAGAACATCCAATCCGTAATCCCGCGCCAGGATTCGGGCACTGCCACCGATGCCGCAACCCACATCCAGCACCCGGCTGCCGGCGGGGAGTTGGTCCAGACCGCTCCATCGCACCAGCTCGTGGACGAAGGCTTCCTTGGCTTCGCGGAAGTCGCAGGAGCCCGGCGGGGTCCCGTAATGACCGAGATGGACATGCTCTCCCCAGAGCTGCTCCAACAAACGGTCTTCCGTCCAGGCGTCGTAGGCGGAGGCGACACTCTCCGACGATTCGTAGCGCCGGTCGCGGCGAAGCCACAGCGCAACTCCGGTGGCTCCAACGGCGCCGGCCACAATTAACAGAGATCCCAACATCACTTCAGATCCATTAACACAGTGCGGGCCGCCAGTTGGCGTCGGGTGTGGTCCAACATTTCAAATTGCTGACTCAACCGTTCGTGGGTGTCGGTTAGTTCCAGAAGACACTGTTGCTCCGAAGCGGCCTGATCCAGATGGGCGCTGATCCAGAAGGACAGTTCCCGCGGTAGATCAGGCAGATCGTCAGGCAGTTCCACCTCTCGGTTCTGCAGTTTGCTGGTCAGCTGAACGACGTCATTCAAGGCTTCGCTGACCTTGTCCCGCAGGCTGTTGAGCTGGTCGGTGTCGGCCACGGGCTCATCCTCCAGCCAGCTCACCATCCCTGTTCGGTAGGGCGTTTCTCGCGTGATGTTGAGCAGCCGGAACCGCTGTTGGCCCAACGAAACGATGTAGCTGCGACCATCTTCCGTTGTTTGATGCTGAAGCACCTCAGCGCAGCAACCGATTTCGGCCATTTCGCCGTTCTCGGGGTTGATGCGAACTATGCCGAATCGTTTGTCGGTCTCCAGAACCGTCTGGAGAAGCATCCGATAACGCGATTCAAAAATGTGCAGGGGCAGGAGCTGCTGCGGGAACAACACGACGTCCGGCAGGGGGAACAGAGGAAGCTCCCTCACAGAAAAATCGGACACGAACGCCGTGTTGTACGCAACTGAATCCTAGGAAAATGAAGTTCTGATCGAACGGATCAGAGCTTCACTTCGATGTCCACACCACTGGGGAGATCAAGCTTCACCAGCGCGTCGATGGTTTTGGCTGACGGGCTGTAGATGTCGATGATCCGACGGTGGGTGCGGGTCTCGAAGTGCTCGCGGGAGTCTTTGTCCACGTGGGGAGAGCGCAGAACGCAGTAGATCTTGCGTTTGGTGGGCAGGGGGATCGGACCGATCGCAGTTGCAGCAGTGTTATCGGCCGTTTCAATGATTTTCTCGCAAGAGAGATCGAGCATGCGGCGATCGAACGCCTTCAGGCGGATGCGGATCTTCTGCTGAGCGATGGCAGTGGACATAGGAATGGGACGAAAAAGCTTCGAGGTCGAAGCAGGACTTCAGTTGTCGAGGTTCTCAGAAATGTAGGAGATGGGGGGCTGAGTCCCTCCATCTCCTGCCATGTGGTTCAGCTTGCGCTAATCACTCGATGATCTTGGAGACCACGCCAGCACCGATGGTGCGGCCGCCTTCGCGGATAGCGAAGCGCATGCCTTGCTCGATGGCGACGGGGCAGATCAGCTCACCGGTCATCTGGATGTTGTCACCAGGCATCACCATTTCCACGTTGGAACCGTCTTCCGCGGTGAAGGCAGTGATTTGGCCGGTCACGTCCGTTGTACGGATGTAGAACTGCGGGCGGTAGCCAGCGAAGAAGGGAGTGTGGCGGCCGCCTTCTTCCTTCTTGAGCACGTACACCTGACCCTCGAACTTGGTGTGAGGGGTGATGGAACCGGGCTTCACGAGCACCATGCCGCGCTCGATGTCTTCCTTCTGGATGCCGCGCAGCAGCAGACCAACGTTGTCGCCAGCCATGCCCTCATCGAGCAGCTTGCGGAACATTTCCACACCGGTGACAGTGGTCTTGCGGGTGTCCTTGATGCCGACGATTTCGATCTCTTCGCCGACCTTGACGATGCCGCGCTCGATACGGCCGGTGGCCACGGTGCCGCGACCGGTGATGGAGAAGACGTCTTCCACAGCCATCAGGAAGGGCTTGTCCACTTCCCGCTCAGGCTCAGGAATGCTGGAGTCCACAGCGGCCATCAGTTCTTCGATCTTGGCTTCCCACTCAGCCTCGCCTTCGATGGCCTTCAGGCCGGAGACCTGAACCACGGGGATGTCGTCGCCGGGGAAGTCGTAGCTGGAGAGCAGTTCGCGGATCTCCATCTCCACCAGTTCGATGATCTCTTCGTCATCGACCATGTCGCACTTGTTCAGTGCAACCACCAGAGCGGGAACGCCCACCTGCTTGGCCAGCAGGATGTGCTCCTTGGTCTGGGCCATCGGGCCGTCGGTGGCGGCACACACCAGGATGGCGCCGTCCATCTGGGCGGCACCGGTAATCATGTTCTTCACATAGTCCGCGTGGCCAGGGCAGTCCACGTGGGCGTAGTGACGAGTCTCAGTCTCGTATTCAACGTGAGCGGTGTTGATGGTGATGCCGCGCTCACGCTCTTCAGGGGCGCCGTCGATGTCGGCGTAGTTCTGAACTTCAGCCTGCCCCTTCTTGGCGAGCACGTTGGTGATCGCTGCGGTGAGGGTGGTCTTGCCGTGGTCAACGTGGCCGATGGTGCCGATGTTGACGTGGGGCTTGTTCCTTTCGAACTTCTCGCGTGCCATGGGTGTTTAAAGAATCGAGGGTTGGATTTGGAGGAGTTTAGAGATCAGGAATTGCCCTGATTCTTGGAAATGATGGCCTCGGCCACATTGCGAGGAACTTCGGCGTAATTGTCGAATTCCATTGAGAAAATGCCCCGGCCCTGGGTCATGGAGCGGAGCTCGGTGGCGTAACCGAACATCTCGGCAAGGGGCACCTTGGCCGAGATTTTGGACGTGCCGTCTTCGACGGACTGGCCCTCAACCTGACCTCGACGGGAGGACAGGTCGCCGATGATCGAACCAAGGAAATCCTCGGGAGCTTCGACCTCGACCTTCATCATCGGCTCAAGCAGCACAGGATTGCACTTCTTGACGCCGTCCTTGAAGGCCATGGATCCGGCGATCTTGAACGCCATCTCCGAAGAGTCGACGTCGTGATATGAGCCATGCACCAAGGTGCATTTCACATCGATGAGGGGGTATCCGGCGATCACACCAGATTCGCAGGTCTCCTTCATGCCCTGCTCGGCGGGCTTGATGTATTCCTTCGGAACGACACCGCCCACGATCTTGTTGACGAATTCGAAGCCGGAGCCGGGCTCACCCGGTTCCATCTCGATCACAACGTGGCCGTATTGGCCCTTACCACCGGTCTGACGGGAGAACTTGCCTTCGCCACCTGCAGAACCACGGATGGTTTCGCGGTAGGACACCTGAGGTGCGCCAATGTTGGCTTCCACCTTGAACTCACGCAGCATGCGGTCCACCAGGATTTCCAGGTGGAGTTCGCCCATGCCGGCGATCACGGTCTGGCCGGTTTCAGAGTCGGTGTTGACGCGGAAGGTGGGATCCTCTTCAGCCAGAGCAACCAGGGCCTTGGAGAGTTTCTCCATGTCGCCCTTGGTCTTCGGCTCAACAGCCACGGAGATCACCGGTTCGGGGATGAACAGAGTCTCGAGAACGATCGGATCGTCCTGGGTGCAGAGGGTGTCACCCGTGGTGGTGTTCTTTAGTCCGAGCACTGCGCCGAGGTCGCCGGCACGCAGCGCATCAACTTCCTCTCGGTCGTCAGCCTTGAGCACCACCAGGCGGGAGATGCGCTCCTTCTCACCTTTGGTGGAGTTGAGCACGTAGCTGCCCTTCTCGAGGATGCCGGAGTACATCCGCACGAAGGTGAGCTTGCCGTAGGGATCGGCCATCACCTTGAAGGCGAGGGCACTGAAGGGGGCGCTGTCGTCGGACGGACGCACCGCTTCGCTGCCGTCGGGAAGCACACCCTGGATGGGGGGAACGTCGACGGGAGCAGGCAAGTAGTCGATCACGGCGTCGAGCACCAGCTGCACACCTTTGTTCTTAAAGGCGGAGCCACAAAGCATTGGCACCAGGCCGTGCTTGAGCACGCCCTCACGGATGCCTTTCTTGAGCTCGTCGACGCTGAGTTCGCCGGTTTCGAGGAACTGCTCGATCAGCGCCTCATCGGTTTCGGCGATGGTTTCCATCAAGGTGTTCCGCCATTCCGCGACCTCGTCGGCCATGTCCGCCGGCACCTCGGCTTCTTCAATGTCGGTGCCGAGATCGTTCTTATAGATGTATGCCTTGTTGGCAACGAGGTCGATGATGCCGCTCAGCTCGCCTTCAGCCCCGATTGGAAGCTGGATCGGTACAGCATTGGCTTTTAGGCGATCCTTGATTTGGCCGTGAACCTTGAGGAAGTCCGCACCGGTGCGGTCCATCTTGTTCACGAACACCATCCGAGGAACGGAATAGCGATCGGCCTGACGCCAGACGGTTTCCGATTGGGGCTGAACGCCTCCAACGGCGCAGAAGACGGCGATCACACCATCCAGCACACGCATGGAGCGCTCCACCTCAATGGTGAAGTCCACGTGGCCAGGCGTATCGATGATGTTGATCCGATGGTCCTGCCAGGCCGTCGAAATGGCAGCTGCGGTGATGGTGATGCCACGTTCCCGTTCCTGGGCCATCCAGTCGGTCACGGCGGCGCCGTCATGCACCTCGCCGATTTTGTGAACCACACCGGAATAGAACAGGATCCGTTCTGTCGTGGTGGTTTTGCCGGCATCGATGTGAGCAGCGATACCAATATTTCTGACGCGTTCCAGGGGGAAGTCGCGGGCCACAGGAAATTCTCCGGGGGTGGGGCGTGAAAAGGCGGAGAGACTCTACAGGCCAGCCATGAACATCTGTGTTGATGGCTGGCCTGCGAGGCTCAGTAGCGGTAGTGGGCGAAAGCCTTGTTGGCTTCGGCCATCTTGTGGGTTTCTTCGCGCTTGCGAACAGCGTTGCCAGCCTCGTTGGCGGCATCCATCAGTTCGCCAGCCAACTTCTGTGCCATGCTCCGGCCGTTGCGGGCGCGGGAGAAGCTCACGAGCCAGCGCAGGGCCATGGCGGTGCCGCGCTCCTGGCGCACTTCCATGGGCACCTGGTAAGTGGCACCGCCAACTCGGCGGGCACGCACTTCGACCAGGGGGGTGGCGTTCTTGACAGCTGTTTCGAACAGTTCGAGCGGATCTCCACCGGTGCGCTCGTTGATCAGGCCGAACGCGTCGGACAGGATCCGTTGCGCTGTCGATTTCTTGCCGTGCTGCATCAGGCGCACCACCATCATCGTGGCGAGGCGGCTGTTGAACTGCGGGTCGGGAAGAATCGGGCGCTTCTCAGCGGCGTTGCGGCGTGACATTAGGGATCAGAACTTGATGGGGATAGGGGAGAAACCGGTGATCACTCCTTCGGAGCCTTGGCGCCGTACTTGGAGCGGGACTGACGCCGGTCTTTCACGCCAGCGGTATCCAGGGTTCCGCGGATGATGTGGTAGCGGACGCCAGGGAGATCTTTGACACGACCGCCACGGATCAACACCACCGAGTGCTCCTGCAGGTTGTGACCGACGCCGCCGATGTAGGCCGTGACCTCAAAGCCCGAGGTCAGGCGCACACGAGCCACCTTGCGCAGCGCCGAATTGGGCTTTTTGGGAGTTGAGGTGTAAACGCGGGTGCAAACACCGCGACGCTCAGGGCAGGACTTCAAAGCCGGGGACTTGGTCTTGGCCTTGAGGCGTGAGCGCTCAGTGCGGATCAGCTGTTGGATGGTTGGCATCGATGGTCGGTGAGCGGTCGGACTCCCGACCTGATTCGACAATCGACCACGATACCGGGTGACGGTCCCCCCTCAAAGGCGGCTGAAGGCACTGCCGCAGGCACAGGGTTCAACCCCATCGCTGTTGCGGATCAGAAAACCACCACCACTGAGGTCGCCGCGGTAGTCCAGGCAAAGGCCTTCAAGCAATTTGAGCTGTTCTGCAGGGGCGTGCACGGTCACCCCATCGGCCCTTGCGATCGCAACGCCGGCCAGATGTCCTGCCCGGATGCGCAGCACATGTTGTGCGCACTCCCCGGGCGTGAGATCGAGATGCATCTGCCCCGGAGTTCCCGCGACGGCCGCCTGTCGCCCTAGCTCGGCAGCAGCGGCAGCGGTCAGCCGCAGATTGGCAGCCATGCTCAGTTCCTCGGGGCCCCCACTGTTGCAGGTCTCAGAGGGGGATGAGCCCCAGGCCGTTGTGGACTCTCGGGGTACTGCTTCGGCCATTCATCACGGTGCGTCCGGCCACCACGAGGGTGGTGGAGCTGCCGCCATCCATGTTCAAGGCATCGCGCAGCCCCAGTTGCTGGGCTGCCAGGGCTGTTTCCACAAGGGTGGGATCACTGCCGGCGGCGCCACGCAAGGTCATCAGCCACTGACCGCTCGGCCCCTGAGCTACCACCGTTCTTGGTGCCGCCAAGCTCATGAAGCCAGGGCTGAATCCCTCCTGGCGTCCGTTCAGCACCACGTGGCCGTTCTGCATCAGCAGTGGACCGCCGCCCAGAACATTGGGTTGTTGCGCGAGGGAGGAGAGTGATCTGGATGTCACCTGGATCCGATCACCAGGCCGTGCTGGCAGCGGCGTGCGTCCCCGGGCCACCACCAATTCAGCGTCTTTGGGGATGGCGATGCCGCGTTGCAGGCTGCTTTTGTCGACCGTTGCTTCGACGCGGCCGCCGCGAATCAACAGTGCTTCCTCCTCGCCGCTGAGGGCCCGGTAGCGGGGCCCCCATGCAGGTGTGTAGAGGCTCAGCCCCTTCTGGACGTAGCCGCTGTTGAGTGCCATGAGGCTCCAACGGCGACCGTTGTTCACTTGCAGCGTCTGATTCAGACGCAGCCGGCCGAACTGCAGATCCCCTGAAGATCCCCAAGCGATCACGCCGCGGTTCAGGATCGGACCGGACAGCCAGACCCCCTGATGCCGCACAGCCCCCAAGGGGAGTTGGTTGATCCGGTTGAAAAAGCCTCCGTTCACTGCGACCAGTGCCCCTGCGGGTTGGGAGAGCTGAGGCAGAAAACGCAGACCCTGTTGCTGCTCGGCTTTGACCAGGGGCTGAAGGGTGATGCCGAGACGGCTCAACTGCCCTCCGGCACGGAACACATGAATGGGTTTCACACCCACCTTGATGGTGCGTTGCTCCAAGACGAAGCCCCGCCTCAGCCATTCGGCCACAGCAGGATTGCGGAGGGGAAGACGTGCGCTCTGGACTGGGCGGCGACCACCGCTCTGCACACCATCCAGCACCACTCGCCAAGGGGACACCAGGCTCAGGCTCCTCAGCTTGGTGGCTTGTCCCTTCAGCACAAGACCGCCGTGGCGATGCTGCTGAGGCGAGAGCCCCCATGCCTTGAGTTGACCTTGCTGGGTCCGCGACAACTTGAGCTCCAGCAACATGTCGCCGTTCAAGCGCTGCACCAGAGCGGGGCCGTTCAGGTCCAACACCAACCGATCGGCTGTTGAACCCTTGCCGCGGCGCAGGTTTTTCACCGTTGGTAAGGGCAGCCGAAGCTCCAAGGTGTTTCCCCTCGCTAGGGCGCTGACGCCAGTTGCGGCTAGCCAGTCGCTCACTTCGAGGCCGACTTCATCACCGAGTGAACGGGTCGCTAATGCGGTCAATAAGACCGTTCGGCCAAACCATTCCAGTGCTTCGCCATCAAGACGGGATACCCGCCGGAAACCCAGACGGGATTCCAGAACCTCCAAGGGCAGCCAAAGTTCTTCCGGTTCTGCGTCGCTGCCCCTCCAGAGCCAAACCGCTTTGCTGCGCTCTCTCCCGATTAGCACCTCCTCACCGCTCTGGTTCGGCACAGGGCGAAGCTCAGGCGGTGGCGCGGGAAGTGGGGCAAAGGCCAGCATGAAATGCCTTGGCGGAGAGGCGCCTGCCTAGGATCGTCCCTCGAGATGGATTCTGCAGAGCTCGAAGCTGCAGGCCCATGCGATCGTCCGGTTGAGTTCCCTATGTCTGACGCCATCCGTTCCGCTGTCTGGCCTTACTGCGACAGCCCTGCACCCGAGGTTGTTGCGGGCGAGAAGGATGCGTGTGGCGTTGGTTTCCTGGCCCACCTCCAGGGGGAGGCCAGCCACTGGGTGCTGGAGCAGGCCCTGCGTGGCTTGGGATGCATGGAGCACCGTGGCGGTTGCGGGGGAGATGGCGACTCCGGAGACGGCGCGGGGGTGTTGTGTGAGATCCCCTGGTCGTATCTGAAAGCCGTCTGGCCCGAGGCGGCTGCAGCACGGGGCCTCGGCATGATGTTCATGCCGACCGATGCCAGCCGTCGTGCGGAGGTGCGGAGCCTGTGTGATGAAGAGGCCAAAGCCCTTGGCATGCAGCCTCTGGGGTGGCGAACGGTGCCCGTCGACCCTGCGGTTCTCGGGCCTTTGGCTCGTGCCACAGCCCCCGTGATCGAGCAGTGGGTGCTGAATGGTGATGCCGACGACGCAACGTTTGATGGACAGCTGCTGCGGTTGCGGCGCCGCATCGGTGCCCGTGTACGGGCTGCTCTGGGTGTTGAGGTCGCCCAGGACGTTTATGTCGCCTCCCTGAGCAGCCGGACGGTTGTCTACAAGGGAATGGTGCGATCCGAGGTGCTGGCGCAGTTCTACGCCGACCTGCAGGACCCTCGATTTGAGGTGAGCTTTGCGGTGTATCACCGCCGTTTCAGCACCAACACCCTGCCGCGCTGGCCCCTGGCGCAGCCGATGAGGCTTCTCGGTCACAACGGCGAAATCAACACGCTGCTGGGCAACCTCAACTGGGCCAAGGCTTCAGAAGCCAGCCTCGAGAACGTCTGGGGTGAGGCGGCTGATGACCTGATTCCGGTGGTAAACCCTGCCTTCAGTGATTCCGCCAACCTGGATGCCACTTTGGAATTGATGGTGCGGAGTGGGCGGTCGATCACCGACAGCCTGATCACACTGGTGCCCGAAGCGTTTCGCAATCAGCCCGATCTCGACAGCCGTCCTGATGTGACGGCGATGTACGAATTCAACGCGGGCATCCAGGAACCCTGGGACGGCCCGGCCCTGTTGGTGTTCGCCGACGGCAAGCGAGTGGGTGCAACGCTCGATCGCAACGGGCTGCGTCCGGCGCGTTGGTGCACCACCGCTGACGGCTTCGTGATCATGGGATCGGAGACCGGCGTGGTGGATCTCAGCGGCAAGACGATTGTTCAAAAAGGTCGTCTTGGCCCTGGTCAGATGGTGGCCGTCGATCTTGAACGCGGCGAGTTGCTCGACAACTGGTCGGTGAAGGAAGACGCGGCGCAGCGCTTCCCCTATGCCGATTGGCTGCAGAAGCATCGCCGCGGCGTGGCCCCCCAGCCCTGGACCCAGGACCGGCAGGTGGGTGAACTCGATCTTCTGCGGTTGCAGACCGCGATGGGGTTCACCGCCGAAGACTTCGATCTGATCATCGAGGACATGGCTGCCCTCGGCAAGGAGCCGACCTACTGCATGGGCGATGACATCCCCCTGGCGGTGCTTTCCGACAAGCCCCACCTGCTTTACGACTATTTCAAGCAGCGCTTCGCCCAGGTCACCAACCCTCCGATCGACCCCCTGCGGGAAAAATTGGTGATGAGTCTGGAGATGCACCTGGGTGAGCGCCGGCCCGCCCTGAAGCCCCATCCAGAAGCTGCCTCCGTCATTCATCTGGAGACGCCCGTTTTGAACGAGGCGGAACTGGCGGCCATCAGTGAGCAGGGCTTGCCCGTCAAGACGGTGTCCACCCAGGTGGCTGTGGAGTCGTGTGCGGGAGGCCTGCAACTGGCCATCGCGTCGCTGTGCAGCGTTGCGGAACAGGCGGTGCGTGACGGAGCCCAAGTTCTGGTGCTGTCCGACCGGGTCGATGGCACAGGGGCGGCTGCCCCGCTGACCCCCACAACGGTGGCGATGCCGGCCTTGCTGGCCGTGGGTGCTGTTCATCACCATCTGCTGCGCCAGAAGCTTCGGCTGCAGTGCTCTCTGGTGGTGGACACGGCTCAGTGCTGGAGTACCCATCACTTGGCCTGCCTGATTGGCTACGGCGCCAGTGCCGTCTGCCCCTGGCTCACCTGGGAGACCACCCGCCACTGGCTGGATCACCCCAAGACCAAGAAGCGGATCGAACAGGGCAAGTTGCCAGCCCTGGATGCCAATCAAGCCCAGGCCAACGTTCGTGAGTCGCTGGAGAACGGCCTGCGCAAGATCCTCTCCAAGATCGGAATTTCATTGCTGGCCAGCTATCACGGCGCTCAGATCTTTGAAGCGATCGGCCTGGGAGCGGATGTGGTGGAGACCGCCTTCACTGGAACGACCAGCCGTGTTGCCGGCATGACGCTGGCCGAGCTGGCGAACGAAACGCTCTCGATGCATGCCAAAGCTTTCCCTGAGCTCAACCGCAGCAAGCTCGAATTCATGGGCTTTGTTCAGTACCGCAGTGGTGCTGAGTACCACCGCAACAATCCCGAGCTCTCGAAGGCGCTGCACAAGGCGGTGGCTCAGGGCCCTGGTTACGACCATTTCTCCACCTACCAGGCCTTGTTGGAGAACCGACCGGTGATGGCCCTGCGGGACTTGCTTGAGTTCAAGTTAGCTCCCACCCCAGTCCCCCTGGATCAGGTGGAGAGCGTCGAAAGCATCTGTACCCGCTTCTGCACGGGCGGGATGAGTCTGGGCGCATTGTCTCGCGAAGCCCATGAAGTGTTGGCCGTGGCGATGAATCGCATCGGCGGCAAGAGCAACAGCGGTGAAGGCGGTGAAGACCCTGCCCGCTTCCAGATCCTCGAGGATGTGGATGGCGAGGGCCGTTCCGCCTCATTCCCCAGCATTGGTGGTTTGTGCAATGGGGATACCGCCTGCTCGGCAATCAAGCAGGTGGCTTCAGGACGTTTCGGTGTGACAGCGGAATACCTGCGCAGTGGTAAGCAGCTCGAGATCAAGGTGGCCCAGGGCGCCAAGCCCGGAGAAGGCGGTCAGCTGCCAGGGCCCAAGGTCGACAAGTACATCGCCTGGTTGCGCAACAGCAAGCCAGGTGTGGCCTTGATTTCACCGCCGCCACACCACGACATTTATTCAATTGAAGACTTGGCGCAGTTGATCCATGACCTGCATCAGGTGCATCCCGCTGCTCCCGTGAGCGTGAAGCTGGTGGCCGAGATCGGGATTGGCACCATCGCTGCGGGTGTGGCCAAGGCCAACGCCGATGTGATCCAGATCTCCGGTCACGACGGTGGCACGGGTGCATCTCCCCTAAGTTCGATCAAGCACGCCGGCAGCCCCTGGGAATTGGGCCTCACCGAGGTGCATCGTTCCCTGGTGGAGAACGGTCTGCGCGATCGGGTTCTGCTGCGCGCCGATGGAGGCCTGAAAACAGGCTGGGATGTGGTGATCGCTGCCCTGTTGGGGGCGGAGGAATACGGCTTCGGCTCGATCGCGATGATCGCCGAGGGCTGCGTCATGGCTCGCGTCTGTCACACCAACAACTGCCCTGTGGGCGTGGCTACGCAGAAGGAGAACCTGCGCAAGCGTTTCACCGGCATTCCTGAGCACGTCGTCAATTTCTTCTGGTACGTCGCTGAGGAAGTGCGTCAGCTGATGAGCCTGCTCGGCGTTACCCGACTTGAGGAGCTGATCGGTCGCACCGATCTGCTCCAGGCCCGCACGGTTGATCTGGCCAAGACCAAGGGTGTGGATCTCTCCAGCCTGCTGGCTCCGATCAGCGGCGCCGAAGATCGCTCCTGGCTGCTCCACAGCGACCAGGCCCACGGCAACGGACCGATCCTTGAGGATCAGCTCCTGGCTGACGCTGAGTTAATGGCTGCCCTGGACAACCACGCTTTAATCAGCCGCAGCATCGAGATCATCAACACCGATCGCAGTGTCTGTGCCCGTCTGGCCGGTGAAATCGCCCAGCGCCATGGCAACCGCGGTTTCAAGGGACAGCTCGATCTCACCTTCCGGGGTGCGGCAGGCCAGAGCTTCGGGGCCTTCCTGGTGCAGGGCATGCAGGTTCGTCTGGAAGGCGAGGCCAACGACTACGTGGGCAAGGGAATGAACAGTGGTTGCATCACCCTGGTGCCATCAGATGGTTGTGCCTCTCCAGGTGACCAGGTGATCCTCGGCAACACCTGCCTCTATGGGGCTACCGGCGGTGAGTTGTTTGCCCACGGTCGGGCTGGCGAGCGCTTCGGTGTTCGCAACAGCGGTGCCCGCACGGTTGTGGAGGGAGCTGGTGACCACTGCTGTGAGTACATGACCGGTGGTGTAGTCGTCGTTCTCGGCAGCACCGGCCGCAATGTCGGCGCTGGTATGACTGGTGGTGTGACCTTCCTGCTGGATGAGGAGGGGCGTGTCGCTCCTCGGGTGAACCCGGAGATTGTTGAGGTCTGCACCATCACCACCCATGAGCAGGAGTCGATGCTGAAGGCTCTGCTTGAACGGCATGTGGCGCTCACGGGAAGCGAGAAGGCTTCTGCTCTCCTGGCCGATTGGTCTGTGGCGAAGGGTCGCTTCAAGGTGTTGGTCCCCCCCAGTGAGCGGGAGGCGATGGGATTGGCCGACAAGCAAGCTGT
Source organism: Synechococcus sp. WH 8109 (assembly GCF_000161795.2). Taxonomy (NCBI): domain Bacteria; kingdom Bacillati; phylum Cyanobacteriota; class Cyanophyceae; order Synechococcales; family Synechococcaceae; genus Synechococcus; species Synechococcus sp. WH 8109. The sequence goes on from NZ_CP006882.1 coordinate 306,523, forward strand.
GGCGGCCTAGCGCCGTCACCCGCCCGTGGCTTGGTTCGTCAAGACTGAAACCTTCACGGCTGTAGCCGCCGCCCTCTCTGTTGAGCAGCGGCGACCCACCTTGGAGGCTCACCGTTGTTGGGTTTCAGATGAAGCTGCAGCAGGCCGTCGTCTACGCAGCGGGTATTTGGTGGACGGTGATCGGCAGCCCGGAGGCGGTGGGCTGCTGATGTTTGAGGCGTCGTCCTACGCCGATGCCCTGGCGTGGGTCCAGAACGACCCGATGATCATCGCCGGCCTGGTGGACTGGCAGGTGCAGGAATGGATTCCCGTCAGCGGGGATGGCTGGCCATGAGCCGTTGCACCTCGCCGGCGTGGTAGCTGCTGCGGGTGAGTGGTGTGCTGACCACCTGGAGGAAGCCCAGCTCCTCTTCGCCCACTGTTTTATAAGTCTCGAATTGAGCCGGAGTGACAAAGCGGTCGACGGCCAGGTGCTTTGGGCCAGGTGAGAGGTATTGACCGATGGTGACGATGTCGACCTTGTGTTTGCGCAGATCCCGGAGCGTCTCGATCACCTCCTCATCGGTTTCCCCGAGCCCCACCATCAGTCCCGACTTGCTGTAAGCCTTGGGCCATTGCTCCCTCACCCGTTGCAGCAGCTCGAGGGAGCGTTCATAGATGCCCTGGGGCCGCGCCAGGCGGTACATCCGCGGCACCGTTTCAATGTTGTGGTTCAGCACGTGGGGGGCGGCGGCCATCACCGTTGCCAGGGCATCCCAGTTGCCGCAGAAGTCAGGGATCAGCAGCTCGATCGTGGTGAGCGGTGAGCGTTGCTTCACCTGTTCGATGCAGGCAACGAACTGGGACGCACCTCCATCGCCGAGATCGTCGCGGTTCACCGAGGTGATCACCACGTGCTTCAGGCCAAGACGGGCCACCGCTTCCCCAAGCCGTTGCGGCTCGGTGGGATCGAGCTCACGCACGCTCTTGTCGAAGTCGATGTCGCAGTAGGGGCAGGCGCGGGTGCAGCCGGGCCCCATGATCAAAAACGTGGCGGTACCGCCTGCAAAGCATTCGCCGATGTTGGGGCAGCTCGCCTCCTGGCAGACCGTGTTCAGGTTTAAGTCCAGCAGCAGGTCGGACACGGCGCCGATTCGCTCGCGCTGCGGAGCCTTAACGCGCAACCACTCCGGCTTGAGCACGGCGAAGCATCTTCAATCCATGACCCTAGTCGCTGCTGAGATCCGCCTGGATTTCGCTCCACTGTGATCTTTTAGGATTGTCTCGCCGGGATGTGGCGCAGTTTGGTAGCGCACTTCGTTCGGGACGAAGGGGCCGCAGGTTCGAATCCTGTCATCCCGATTCTTGGTTTGCATGGCACTGCCAGGTCTTGATGGAGACCTGAGCTAAGCCCGAAAAAACTCAGTCTTCATTGAAGACTTGCCCCGGGGTACCCCCGCGGCGTCACCATCCAGTCACCATCGACACGGCTGCTGCTGTTCCCGATCAGAACAAGCGTGAGCATGTCCACGGATTCCGGCTCCAAGCGCTCAAGACTCGTGAGCTCACGGGATTCCTCTGCGCGGCCCAGCTGCCGCGCCAGCGTCACTGGGGTTGTGGGGGGGCGGTGTTTCAACAGGATCTCCTTGGCGTGTCCCAGCTGCCAGTCCCGGCCCTTGGACCGCGGGTTGTAGAGAGCGAGCACAAAATCTCCAGCGGCAGCGGCCTCCAGCCGCTTTTCGATCACGGCCCACGGCGTGAGGCGATCGCTGAGGCTCACGCAGCAGAAGTCATGCATCAGTGGCGCTCCGGCCCGGGCGGCGGCCAACTGGAAGGCTGAAATGCCGGGATGCACCGCGAACCTGGGCCGGTCCCGCTCGGGTTGCTGGAGCAGCAGCTCCAGGGCCAATCCCGCCATGCCGTAGATCCCGCTGTCGCCGGAGGAGATCAGAGCAACTTTGGCCCCTTGTTGGGCCAAGCGCAGTGCTTCGTCACAGCGGTCCCATTCCCGGGTGAGCTGGCCATCGAATCGGACCTGATCCGGCCGGCGCAGGGGCTCCAGAAGATCGAGGTAGAGGCTGTAGCCAACCCAGGCGCAGCAACGGGAGAGGGCCGCTTTGGCGTCTCCGCTGAGCAAGGACAGATCTCCTGGACCACTGCCCACCAGGTGCAGCTCCCCCCTCTCTGGCGCATAGGGGAGGGCCGCCTCGGCAATGGCCACCGTCACGGCGCCCTGCTCCCCTGTTTCCGGACGGTTGATTCGCTTGGGCTGGATCAGAAGACCTTGTTCGCCCGCAGCCAGCAAGGCTGCTGCCTCAGCCACCGACGCGGTCCCCATTTCCTTGCGCACCACTTCGGAGGGATTTGGCACGTCGATGGATGCAAGAGCGTGCTCCGTAAAGGTTCGGAACGGCCATGCCCGGGTCTGGCTCAGATGCTGCAGGGCCGGTTCATCGGATTTCCGGGCTGCGCTGGCCATCCCGGCGACAGCCTCTTCCGCCAGTCCTGCTGTTGCCAAGGCATCGGCAATGGCCTTCTCCACCAGGGAAACACTGGTGTTGCGTTCACAGCCGATGCCGATCCAGAGCGTTGCTGGATGCCACTGGCAATAACCCTGACGGCGCGCTCCGATCACAAGATCAGCGGCGTCTGGCACCCCCTTGGGATCGATGTTGTGCAGCAATCGATGGCCTTCAGGACCTCGCCAGGCGTTGGATCCACTGCTCTGGTGGACGCTGATGCTGGATCCCTGGGATTGCCGCACCATCAGATCGCGCCAATGGGCCACCGATCCCCTGCGTTTCCAGCCCCAGCTCTCACCAAAGGCATCCAGGGGGAGACGTCCTTCATGGGCGCAGGCACCCGTGATCACCGCCTGCCCGCCGAGATCCATCGCGATCTCTCGGGCACGTTGTTCGGCGCCTGCGGAATGGCCTCCTAGCAGAGGGATGATGAACTCCCCTTTGGGGTCCAGCACCAGAACGGCTGGATCCTTCTCCTTGCCTTGAATCCGAGCTGCAATCAGGCGCGTCACCGCTCCCACGGCGCCCACGAACAACACGACGTTCTCTGCCGTCCAGTGCTCATCAAGGGCGGTGCTGATGTTTTGATCGTCTGGCTTGATCCGCTCGATGTGGCCGCGCAGCAGCAAACGCTCCAACAGCGGCATGGCGCTGGGGCTCAGTCCTAGGCCTAGAGCGGGAGCGGCAGATGTGGGGTTCAGGGCAGGGAATCCGGGTCAGGGCTTGCGCAAGCGCCCATCACTGTTGAGCAACTCACGGGCAGATCCTCCCAGGCTGCTGCTCGGCATCAGCTTGGTTTCCTCTTCGGCTGGCTGCTGAGGCTCCGCCGGCTTCTCCGGGGCGGGAGTGGGAGGAGTGGGCCGAGCCGTTTCTGTTTTGGATGGCTGTTCAGCAGGTAGCTGTTCAGCAAGGTGCGGCTCAGGCTCCTGCCCATCGCTTTCCTCGGGTGCCTTGGGTTGGGGTGCGGCCTCGGGCTTGGTTTGAACCTCGTCCTCGACGACGGCCTCGGCTTTGATCTCAGCCTGAGGAAGGTCTCGGGGCTGTTCTGTCTTCTCTTGTTGTTTCTCCTCAGCCTTTTGAGGAGGCTCTGGCGAGGATTCGACCACCTCCAGAACGTCAGGCTCAGGGGAGCCGCTCAGGCGCGCGAGCTGGCTTTCGGTGAGACGTGGGCGCATCCAGCCCGGCTTGGCACCGGATGCAGCATTCAGATGGATCAGCTGATTGTTGAAGACCGGTGTGATCGGCTCACCCAGCCCATTCAGCAGTTCCATCTGAATGTCGTGGCTGCTTGCGCCGTTCGATCCTTTGAGCCAAAGGGCTTCCTGGTGATCAACCAAAAAGCTGTCTCCGTCAATGCTGATGCGGAGCCGCCAACGTCCATCGCCCTCCCGCAGGTTTTGCAGCGGAGCATTCCAGATCAGCCAATCCACCAAAAGGGGTTGCAGGCCCTGCTCTCCAGCTGGTGAGACAGGGACCAGCCAGGGAGCATCGAGTTCGGGTTGTGTGCCCTGCAGTTTTTGCCAGAGGTGCAGGCGTCCCTGGATTGAGGCTCCCGGTATTTGAACAGCTTCTCCCCAGGGGTAAGCGGCCCAGGCGCTGAAGCGGTGACTGCCCGCTTCCAGGTCATCGATGCGAACCTTCAAGCGGCTTCCATCGCTTTCGCTCAGCCGTAGGGGAGCGCGGTTGTCGATTTGGAGCACCACATGGGGGCCCAGGCCCAATTCGGGGTCGCTGCTGAGGGGCCAGTCGTCGATTTCGAAACGCAGCTCAAGGGCGTCAGAGGTAACGATGCTGTCGTTGCTTGGATCGATCAGCCGCAGGGAGGGACGGTGCTGTTGCAGGTTCTGACGCAGCTGTTGCACTGCCCCTGGAGGAGCCACTTCCTGGAGCTTCCCGCTGGGGGCTGAACTCGGCAGCGGTTTGGCAGCGGATCCTGAATCGCGATTAAAGAATCCAGGGCGCGCATGAACAGGTAAGCCGGCACCAAGAAGCAGCACTGCAACCAGCAGAACAGCACATATCGACTTCAGGCCAGGGCGACGCATCGGGCATGAACAGATCCGATCATTCTGAACAATCCGCCCTTCACTGTCAGAGTTTTAGTTATTTAGGAAGGAAATATGCGTGAAATTGTATTGCTTACTGCTTGAGATCTTTGTTGTTTCGCTGATTCTCAGCCTTCTGCAGACGCCTGTCGCTGACTGGCTCGCCAAGGGATTGAACCTTTGTAACTCAGGGCCCTTTAACCCCCATCTCCGCCCCTATGCTTCCGCCAGCGGTCCCCTCTTTGGGGCCCCAGCTTCAGTGCAGGCAAGGGGTTTCGACCCCTTTGCCGTACTGGCGCCCTAACGCTGATTCCTTGCGAATCCGTGTTCGGGGCCCCGATTGGCTTCGGCCCGTCGGAGGGGTGGCCCACCACCTCGAAACCCGTCCCTCGAGGAACGACTCGATGACCATCAGCCCACCTGAGCGTGGGAGTGACGCGAAAAGCCAGGTCGAGAAGGTTGACAATCCAGCAACCTTCGAGCTGTTCGGTAAGCCCGGACACTTCGACCGAGCTCTCGCGAAAGGTCCCAAAACCACCACCTGGGTTTGGAACCTTCACGCCAACGCTCACGACTTCGACGCTCACACGAGCGACCTTCAAGAGGTCTCTCGGCGGATCTTCTCCGCCCATTTCGGCCACCTGGCCGTCATCTTCATCTGGCTCAGCGGTGCCTTCTTCCATGGCGCCCGCTTCTCCAACTATTCCGGTTGGCTTGCTGACCCCACCCATGTGAAGCCAAGCGCCCAGCAGGTCTGGGCCGTCTTCGGCCAAGAAGTCCTCAACGGCGACATGGGTGCCGGTTTCCAAGGCATCCAAATCACCTCAGGCCTCTTCCAGATGTGGCGGGCCTGGGGCATCACCAGCGAAACCCAACTCATGGCTCTGGCCATCGGTGCCCTGGTGATGGCCGGCCTCATGCTCAACGCCGGTGTTTTCCACTACCACAAGGCTGCGCCGAAGCTGGAGTGGTTCCAGAACGTTGAGTCGATGCTGAACCACCACCTGGCAGGTCTGCTGGGTCTCGGTTCACTGTCCTGGGCTGGTCACGTCATCCACGTGTCTGCTCCTGTCACCAAGTTGATGGATGCCATCGATGCCGGCCAACCGCTGGTGCTCAATGGCAAGACCATCGCTTCGGCTGCAGACATTCCGCTGCCCCACGAGTTCTTCAATCAGGACCTGCTGGCGCAGCTGTATCCAGGCTTCAGTGCTGGTGTCGGTGCCTTCTTCTCCGGCAACTGGGCTGCCTACAGCGATTTCCTCACCTTTAAAGGTGGATTGAATCCTGTGACTGGAAGCCTCTGGATGACCGACATCGCCCACCACCATGTGGCGATTGCAGTGATGTTCATTGTTGCCGGTCACATGTACCGGACCAACTGGGGCATCGGTCACTCCATCAAGGAGATCCATGAAGGCCAGAAGGGCGATCCCCTGCTGTTCCCTGCCACCAACGGTCACGACGGTCTTTACGACTTCATGACCAATTCCTGGCATGCCCAGCTGGCGGTCAACCTCGCCATCGGCGGTTCAGTGAGCATCATCGTTGCTCAGCACATGTACGCGATGCCTCCGTATCCGTACCAAGCGATCGATTACCCCACTCAGATCGGGCTCTTCACCCATCACATCTGGATCGGCGGCTTCCTGATCGTTGGTGCCGGCGCTCACGCAGCCATCGCCATGGTTCGCGATTACGACCCCGCAAAGCACATCGACAACGTGCTGGATCGGGTGCTCAAGGCTCGCGACGCCATCATCAGTCACCTCAACTGGGTCTGCATCTGGCTCGGAGCCCACAGCTTCGGCCTGTACGTCCATAACGACACCATGCGTGCCCTGGGTCGCCCCCAGGACATGTTCAGCGATTCGGCGATCTCCATTCAGCCGATCTTTGCTCAGTGGATTCAGAACGTGCACGCCGCAGCTGCCGGCAGCACAGCTCCCAACGCCCTCGCGGGTGTGAGTGAAGTGTTCAACGGTTCCGTTGTCGCCGTCGGCGGCAAGGTTGCCGCTGCTCCCATGCCGCTCGGCACCGCCGACTTCATGGTTCACCACATCCACGCCTTCACGATTCACGTGACGGTGCTGATCCTGCTGAAGGGTGTCCTGTACGCCCGTAGCTCCCGCCTCATCCCTGACAAGGCCAACCTGGGCTTCCGCTTCTCCTGCGATGGTCCTGGTCGTGGTGGCACCTGCCAGGTCTCCGCTTGGGACCACGTGTTCCTGGGCCTGTTCTGGATGTACAACTCCCTGTCGATCGTGATCTTCCACTTCTCCTGGAAGATGCAGAGCGACATCTGGGGAACGGTGAATGCCGACGGTTCCGTTGCGCATATCACCAATGGCAACTTTGCCCAAAGCGCCATCACCATCAATGGCTGGCTGCGTGACTTCCTGTGGGCTCAGGCCGTTCAGGTGATCAACAGCTATGGCTCGAACACGGCTGCCTACGGAATCATGTTCCTCGGCGCTCACTTCGTGTTCGCCTTCAGCCTGATGTTCCTCTTCAGTGGCCGCGGCTACTGGCAGGAACTGATCGAGTCCATCGTCTGGGCTCACAACAAGCTGAAGGTGGCTCCCGCCATCCAGCCCCGTGCCCTTTCCATCATCCAAGGCCGTGCCGTGGGTGTTGCCCATTACCTCTTGGGCGGAATTGCGACCACGTGGGCCTTCTTCCACGCCCACATTCTTGTGGTCGGCTGACCTCACCTGACCTCTCCCTCTAATGGCAACGAAATTCCCTTCGTTCAGCCAGGGTCTGGCCCAGGACCCGACAACCCGCCGTATTTGGTACGGGATCGCCACGGCTCACGACTTCGAGAGCCATGACGGAATGACGGAGGAGCGCCTCTATCAGAAGCTCTTCTCCACCCATTTCGGTCACCTCGCGATCATCGGCCTGTGGGTTTCGGGAAACCTGTTCCACATCGCCTGGCAGGGCAACTTCGAGCAGTGGGTCGCCGACCCCCTGCACGTGCGCCCCATCGCTCACGCAATCTGGGATCCCCACTTCGGTCAAGGCGCCATTGACGCCTTCACCCAAGCGGGCGCTTCCTCCCCGGTGAACATCGCCTACTCAGGCCTGTACCACTGGTTCTACACAATCGGCATGAAGACAAATGCCGAGCTGTATCAGGGTTCCATCTTCATGATGATCCTGTCGGCTTGGGCTCTCTTCGCCGGCTGGTTGCACCTGCAGCCCAAGTTCCGTCCTTCCCTGGCCTGGTTCAAAAACGCTGAATCGCGTCTGAACCACCACCTTGCTGTCCTCTTCGGCTTCAGCTCCATCGCCTGGACCGGTCACCTGGTTCACGTTGCGATCCCCGAAGCCCGCGGTCAGCACGTTGGTTGGGACAACTTCCTCAACGTTCTGCCTCACCCCGCCGGTCTTGGACCCTTCTTCACCGGCAACTGGGGTGTATACGCCGAAAACCCCGATTCTCTGAATCAGGTCTTCGGTAGTTCCGAAGGTGCCGGCACCGCCATCCTCACCTTCCTCGGCGGTTTCCACCCTCAGACAGAAGCTCTCTGGCTGACGGACATCGCCCACCACCACCTGGCCATCGGTTGCCTTTTCGTGATCGCCGGCCACATGTACCGGACCAACTTCGGTATCGGTCACTCCATCAAGGAGATCCTCGAAACCCATAACCCCCCGAAGGGCACCCCCGGTGACCTCGGTGCTGGCCACAAGGGTCTCTACGACACCATCAACAACAGCCTGCACTTCCAGCTTGGTCTGGCTCTCGCCTCCCTTGGCGTGGTCACCAGCCTCGTAGCGCAGCACATGTACTCGATGCCGTCGTACGCCTTCATCGCGAAGGACTACACGACTCAGGCAGCCCTGTACACACACCACCAGTACATCGCCATCGCGTTGATGTGTGGTGCCTTCGCCCACGGTGCGATCTTCTTCATCCGTGACTACGACCCCGAAGCCAACAAGGACAACGTCCTGGCTCGGATGCTCGAGCACAAGGAAGCGATCATCAGCCACCTGAGCTGGGTCTCCCTATTCCTCGGTTTCCACACCCTCGGCCTCTACGTCCACAACGATGTGGTCGTTGCCTTCGGTACCCCCGAGAAGCAGATCCTGGTTGAGCCCGTGTTCGCCCAGTTCGTTCAGGCCGCCTCTGGTAAGGCCATGTACGGAATGGACGTGCTGCTCTCCAACGCCTCTAGCTCCGCCAGCCTTGCTTCCCAGAACATCCCTGGTGAGCACTACTGGCTGGACGCGATCAATGGCAACACCGATGTGTTCCTGCCCATCGGCCCTGGTGACTTCCTTGTTCACCACGCCATTGCTCTGGGTCTGCACACAACCACCCTGATCCTTGTGAAGGGTGCCCTGGATGCCCGTGGCTCCAAGCTGATGCCCGACAAGAAGGACTTCGGCTACTCCTTCCCGTGCGACGGCCCCGGCCGTGGCGGCACCTGCGACATCTCTGCCTGGGACGCCTTCTACCTGGCTGTCTTCTGGGCTCTGAACACCGTGGGTTGGCTGACCTTCTACTGGCACTGGAAGCACCTGGCCATCTGGTCCGGCAACGTGGCCCAGTTCAACGAATCCAGCACCTACTTGATGGGCTGGTTCCGCGACTACCTGTGGCTCAACTCCTCCCAGTTGATCAACGGCTACAACCCGTTCGGAAGCAACAACCTCGCCGTCTGGGCTTGGATGTTCCTCTTCGGACACCTGGTTTGGGCCACCGGCTTCATGTTCCTGATCTCCTGGCGGGGTTACTGGCAGGAACTGATCGAGACCATCGTCTGGGCTCACCAGCGCAGCCCCATCGCCAACATGATGGGTTACCGCGACAAGCCTGTGGCACTGTCCATCGTTCAGGCCCGTGTCGTCGGTTTGGCTCACTTCACGGTTGGCTATGTCTTGACGTACGCCGCCTTCCTGATTGCCTCGACTTCAGGGAAATTCGGTTGATTCATTCCTGAATTAACCCGCGACGAGTCGTTCCTCGTTTCAAACGTCCCCACCCGGTTCGCCGGGTGGGGATTTTTGTTGTGTGTTCTTCGGAGTGGTTCTGTTGGACCGCGATGTTGTTCTCGTCTTGCTCTGGGCACTGCTTAGCCTCAGGCCTAGATGGGGATCGGGCTGAACGTGGGTGAATGGGAGCTGCTGCAGCGCAACGTTGGTGAGTGGCGTGGCTGGTTCGACAGCCTGGACAGGACACTTCAATGCACTAAGCGTCAGCCCTCCCTTCTCACGCTCAAACCGGCTCCCCCCGGCGTGCCACTGAATCTGACCCTGCTGCTCTGGCCTGAGGGAGCGGGATCGAGTTCTCCCCACAAACTGCCTGCCGGCGAGCCTGAAAAGCGGATCGTTCAAAGCTTCATGCGGCTGGATCCCGACATGGGGGTCTTCGGCACCGGCAGTTTTTCGAGGGGGACGCTGTACAGGTCCACCTGGACCAAGCTCTATGCCGAGTTCGGGTTCCTGCATGACCAACGCCGTCACCGCCTGGTTCTGCTTTGGGATGGTGCGGGGGAATTGGATCGGATTGTGCTGATCCGTGAGTTCCTTGCCGGAAGTTCAGCGCTTGAACGTCCACCCCTGGAGCCAGATCAGCTGATCGGCGACTGGCGTTGCGACCTTCCTTCGCCAGGGGACAACATCTGTTTTTCCGCAAGCGACCTTGATCGCTGGATCTTTTTGCCGGATGGAGGAGCCTTTCTGGCGCCAGCGCAGATTGATTCACACCAGCCCTTCAGCATCGAAGCGCTTTGGTTGTCGAGTGCAACGCGCCTCGAGCGCATTTCACGTCGCTATTCAGAACACGGTGCCCTCAGCTCGGTGAACCACCAATTGCTCACCCGTTGAGGCTGGGTTGGCTATGGGGTGTTGCTTAAGTCAGCCCGGCCTCTGTTGCTGAAGGCAATGTCCAGAGTGCGCAGATAGGTGTGCAGGCCGGCATCCTGAATGGGCAGCACGTAGGCGTCGGCGCCGGATTCGTTGTGGTGGGAGTGCCAGTAGCCGGGCGGTGTCACGAAGGCTGCGCCGGTTGCCCAGTCTTCCCGGTGCCCATTACGGATCATCCCGTTCTCGTCCAGCTCGGTGCCGATCATCGTGTAGCAACCCGGTTGGCAGGCCACCGCAAAATCAAGGGCGATCGACTGGTGTCGATGGGGACGCTGCACCTGGCCTGCAGGGAGGATTCCCAACATGGCCCATAGGGTATGGGTGACGGTGCGCGTCTGAGGGAAGGCGTTGTTTCCCAACAGCACACTCACGCGATTGGCGTTGGCTCCTCGGGGGTTGCTGGCGATGGCATCCAATTGCGCGCGAGCATCCTCATGGCTGTAGAAGCAGGGTTCGAACACCGGTTTCACGGTGCTCACGCCCAGATAACGAAGCAGGGGAGCATCGTGCACCCAATACAGGCCGGCGTGCGTTTCGCTGCTGTGAATGGCTTCACCGCCAGCCGGAAGCACGAACGTATCTCCCTCGCTCCAGTGAAAAACCTGACCACAGGCTTCAGTTTGCCCATGGCCTCGGGCCACGAAGAACAGCTGACTGGTCGCATCCGCATGGGTGCGCAGGGATCCCTGATCTAGTCGAATGAAGTTGCCGCAGAGCGATGGACCCGTGGCCGGGCCTTCGCAGTGCAAGGCGGCACTCAAATCAAGTGGTTGCAGTGCCGTTCCGGCTTGATCAAAAAAACTGGCCGAAAAGCTGCGGTAGGGGATCGTACTGATCAGCCCCTGCTTCAGGGGATTGGCTGCTGAGGCGTAATCGAAGAACTGCGCCTGGGGACTGGTTGCCGTCGTCGCTCGTGAGGTAGTGGTCATCGTTCCCTCCAGCAGCAGATCCATTGGATCGAGAGCGCACCCTACGCGGTGGGCCTTCGAGCACGTTTCAGCACCAGATAAACGGCAGGGACGGCAAACAGGGACAGCAACGAGGCCACCAGCAGTCCGCTGAACACCACGGTGCCAATGCTGACCCTGCTGGCGGCTCCCATGCCCTGGGCGAACAGAAGGGGCAGGAAACCTGCCAGGGATGTGACCGCTGTCAGCAGGATCGGGCGCATCCGGTTCACGGCCGCATCCACAACGGCGTCGTGCAGGGCCAGGCCTGCCGCCATCCGCTGGTTGGCGAATTCCACGATCAGAATTCCGTTCTTAGCAGCCAGGCTCACCAGCACCAGGAGTCCCATCTGGCCGTAAACATCGAGTGGAAGGCCGCGCAATTTCAAGCCGATCAGAGCTCCGAGAAGGGCCATCGGCACCGTGAGCAGGATGATCAACGGGTCAATGAAACTCTCGTAGAGAGCGGCCAACAGCAGATAGACCACCGTCACGCCGAGGGCGAACAGCACCCAGGTCACCTGCCCAGCCCGTTGTTCCTCTAACGCCAGGCCCGTGAAGGCCAGGCCGATATTGCTGCCTCCAATGCGATCACCGGCCTGGGTGAGGGCATCGATGGCTTCACCGCTGCTGACCTTTGGCGCGGGGATGGCCGTGATCCGGATGGCCCGGTTGAGTCCGAAGTGGCGAATGTTGTTGACGCCCTCTTCGAGGGTCAGGTTGGCCACGCTTGCCACTGACACAAGCTCACGGCTGCGGTTGCGGACCATCAGCCCTGTGAGATCTTCCGGCCGACGTCGCTCGCTGCCTTCCAGCTGCAGAAAAATGGAGCGGATTCCACCGGCGTCGTAGGTGTCATCGATGTAGCGGCCGCCGAAGGCGGTGCCGATCTCCCGCAGCGTTGTGCCGTAGTCGAGGTCGAGAGCAGCCAGTTGGTCGCGGTCGAGCTCCAGCCGCCAGCGGGGGAAGTTGGCATCAAAGCGGGTGCTCACCCGTTCAAATCGGTCCGTTGCCTTGGCCGTCTGGATGAAATTCTGGGCGACTTTGCCGAATTGCTCCAGGCTGAGTTGTCCTCCGCTGCGGTCCAGCAGTTCCAGCGAAAGTCCTGATTCACTGCTGAATCCCCGCACGGTTGGCGGTGTTATCAGCACGACCCTGGCATCACCAACCCGTTGCTGAATCTTTCGGTGGAGACGGCGTTTGATGGCGTTGCTGCTCTGCTCTTTGCCAGGTCGGTCCTTGAGTGGCTGAAGGCGCAGGTAAAACGATCCACGGTCTTCCCCGCTCTGTCCGAAGGAGCTGCCGGCATAAAAGTTGCCGGTACGCACCAGGGGCTCTTCGCTGACGACGCGACGTATGTTGTCCATAACGGCCACGCTGCGCTCAAGGCTGGCGCCGTCGGGCAGGGTGAAGTAGCCGCGGATCTGGCCTTGGTCGTCATCGGGGATGAACGCCGTTGGCATCACTGCCAATCCTGAGGCCGTGATGACAAGGCCGCTCAGCAGCAAGAGGGCGATGCGTTGCTTGCGCTGAAGCCAGTGCTCGAGTTGTTTCGCGTATTGGGATTGCAGGGTTTGCATGCCCTGCCGAAGCCAGCGGCTGAGCTTGCCGATGGCCCCAGGAAGACGGCCGCCCCCTGGGCCCAACACCCTGGCGCAGGCCATAGGGGTGAAGCTGAGCGCATTCAAGGTGGAGAACAGAATTGCTCCGCTGATGGCCAGGGCGATCGGTTGATAGAGGCGTCCGATCGATCCGGGAATGAGCAGAACGGGCAGGAACACGGCTGCCAGCACCAATGAGGTGGCCACAACGGCCGTCGCCAGCTCAGCCATGGCGTCTTCGGCCGCCTGTTCGGGGGGTGTGCCCCGTTCGATGCGTCCGGCGATGTCCTCGCTTACGACGATGGCGTCATCCACAACGATCCCGGTGGCCAGCACCAGCCCAAACAGGATCAGGCTGTTGAGATTAGAACCGCTTAGTTTCACCAGGCTGAGGCTTCCCACCAGCGCCACCGGCACGGCAAGGCCAGGGATCAGGGCAAGACGCCAGCGGCCCAAAAACAGCACCAGCACCACCAGCACCAGCAGCACGGCATCGCGCAAGGTGATGAAGGTGCGATCGAGGTTGGCCTGAACCGTGTCGGCCACATCCACGATCATTGAGTGCTCGATGCCCGGGGGAAAGCTCGCTTCCAAATGCTTCAGCTTGCGCTTGATCGCCCTGCTCACCTCCAGGGCATTGGCCCCATCGCGCTGGTAGATCCCCACGGCCACCGAACGCTCGCCAGCCAGATTCATGGCCTCGCGTCCGTAGTTGCGCTGTCCGAGGGCAACCCGTCCCACATCCTTCAGGCGCAGCAGCCCGCCGTTGTCGAGCCGGCGCAAGACGAGATTCTCGAAATCCGATTGGCTGCGAAGACGACCTTCCGCTTCCACCGGAAGGCTCAGCACTTGCCCCGCTGGAACTGGGGCAGCCCCGATGCTGCCAACGGCAGCCAAAACGTTCTGTTCAGCCAGTGCCTGACTGACATCGCCAGGGGTGAGGTTGGTCTGTACGAGGCGTTGCGGATCCAACCACAGGCGAAAGGAGAGTTCACTGCTGCCGAAAATCCGCACATCACCTATTCCTGGTGTGCTGAGCAGCGCGTCCCGCAGGGTCTGGTCCAGCCAGCCGGCGAGAAAGGTGTGGACGTATTGATCTGGTGGGTGGCTGAACCCCAGGATCATCAATAGGTCTTCCGAGGAGCGCCGCACCCGGAGCCCCTGGCGCGTTACGGCCTGGGGCAGCCGGCGGCTGGCCAGGTTCACCTCGTTCTGAACCTTGATCGCATTCAGCTCGGGATCACCCGCGTTGAAGCGCAACGAGATGCTGGCGCCGCCTTGCCTGCTGGTTGAGCTGATGCTTTCGACCCCTTCAAGGCCATTCAGCTGTTGTTCCAACACCCGGGTCACGCTCTGCTCCACCACCTCCGGTGAAGCCGCCGGGAAGCTGGCGCTAACACTCACGCGGGTGGGAGCAAGGGGCGGAAGATCCTCCAGCCCCAGGCCGAACAATGCCGTGCAGCCCGCTAAGAGGATCAGCAGGCTGCAGACGACCGTGAGAACCGGCCGCCGAAGAAACGGCTGGGAGATCGACCGCACCGGGGCGTCTCAAATGTGAATGAATCCTGCCAGGAAAAATCCCCCGGCTGCCTGATTCCAGGTAGCCGGGGGATGAATGAATTCGGTTGGCTGTCTCGGTAGCTGGCTTCAGCCAACGCTCCAGACACCAGCAGCGATCTTGAACAGTTCCTGTACGTGGACGGTGTTGCAGAGGAACCAGGCGAAAACGGCACCGCCGCAACCACCGAGCCAGAACCCACTGGTGAAGTCAGCCCAACCGGTGCGGGTGAACAGGTCGGCGGGGGGGTTCTCAACCGTCACATCCGAAGGGGGGATGTTGGGTTGCTTGCCGGGCTGGTTGTAAAGCAGGAACAGCAAGCTGAGGATGTGCACAGCGCCAATGGCAGCCAACAGGCCAGCGGTTTGCTGATACTCAGTGGCACGTAGAGGACCACAGATGGTGAAGGGGCCGTAGAGCAGATAACCGAAGGCTGCACCGGTTTCCAGGCCGCGGAAGTTCGGGGAAATCCCGGGGCGGTACAGGGGCAGATTGTTGATCAGGCCTTTGATGAAATAGCCGCTGTTGACGGGTGTCGCAAGGTTGCCGACGCAGGGATCAGCAGCAGGAGTGACGGTCATGGGTTACGAGTGCTGAGGGGTTGAAACGGTCCGCAAGTCGCGGTCACTCCGCAGCTGTGATCACTCGACCAACAAGGACGATGAACACTGCGGGGAAAACGATTCCGGTGATGGGCACGAAAATCGCAGGCAGCCAGGCAGCAGCGAAATCTCCAGTCATGTCGAGGCCAAAAGCTTCGCAGCTACTGTAAGTAGGTCCGTTCTGACGGCCTGCTTTAGGCCCCAACGGCGACATAAAAGTTCAATCCGCATGCAGAACGTTCTCCTCCCCGGTGCTGTCGTGCTGCTCACGGTGGTGCTCTGGTTGCGTAGGAAGCCGGTGAAGCCGATGCTTTCCAGCACGGATGCCAGCCGTGTCGCAGAGATCAATCGTGCCCAGCTGGAACTGGTGATTCAGCCTGCCGCTGATGGGGAATCCGTCGATGCTTCCCTGGAGTCCTGGACGGCGCCGACCAGTCCCCTGGAGCGTCTTGCCCTGGAGCGCCGCCTCAAGGCCGATATGGAGGCTGGCCCCGAGGAGCGTTTGCGCGCCGTATGTTTGGCCGCCCGATGGGGGCACCGTTCGGCTCTGCCCCTGCTGCGTCAAGCGCTGCGGGACAGCGATACGCGTGTGGTGGAAGCAGCTGCTGCTGCGATCGCACCGTTCCGCGGCGCGCCGGCCGCTGCTCAGACTCGTCAGCCGGCCCGGCCGCCGCGCAACGTTTCGCGGATGCGATAAATCGGTCGGTCCTGGCTTTCGTGGTACGTGCGGATCAGCAGTTCGCCTAGAAGCCCGAAGCAGAAAAGTTGAATGCCTGCTAGGCCAAGCACCACCGCCAGGGTGAGCAGTGGGCGATTTGCAATGTCGCCTCCCATCACCTTGATCAATAAGAGATAGGTGCTGGTGATCAGGCTGGCGGCGATGGCCAGCAGTCCACCGAAGCCGAACACGTACATCGGCCGGGTCAGAAAACGCTTCATGAACCAGACGGTGAGCAGATCCATCAGCACACGGAAGGTACGATCGATCCCGTACTTGCTGCTGCCGAACTGACGCGCCCGGTGGTTCACCTTTACTTCGGTGATCCGTGCACCCTCTATGAAGGCCAGGGCGGGAAGAAAGCGATGCAGCTCTCCATAGAGCCGCATGTCTGAGAGCACCTCGCGTCGATAGGCCTTCAGGGAGCAGCCGTAGTCATGCAGCCGCACCCCAGTCACCCGGCCGATCAAGCGGTTGGCGATCCGGGAAGGAAGTTTGCGCTGGAGAGCGGCGTCCTGGCGCTGATGGCGCCAGCCACTGACGAGGTCATACCCCTCTCGCAGTTTGGCCAGCAGCATGGGGATGTCGGCCGGATCGTTCTGAAGATCTCCATCGAGGCTGACGATCACCTCTGCGCCAGCCACATCAAACCCAGCCGCCATGGCTGCGGTTTGGCCATAGTTCTTCCGCAGCAGCACAGCCACCACCTCGGGAACTTCTGCGCTGAGCTGGGCCAGCACTTTCGCGGTGCGGTCGCTGGATCCGTCGTCGACCAGGACCAGCTCAAACGTCTCATCGGTTGGACGCAGTGCTGAGAGGAGCTGCTCAACCAGGTGGGGCAGGCTTTCCTCTTCGTTGTACAGCGGCACCACCACCGAGAGATTCAGGGGTGCACTCATGCCGATCGCGCTGCGAGTCGCTCAACTTAAGCAGGGGGCCGGTTAATCCGGCTGACTGCGTCAGGAGAGATGCGATCCGTCATGGCAACGCACCACACGGCCTGCGCCGCGGAATTCAGCCCTGTAGTGGCACGCCACCGGGTGCTGATCGCTGCTGTGAAGGCTGTCGATGCCGATCCCATTGCGCCCATGGTCCTTGCCTGAGCTATGGCGGTAGCGGCCATCGCCGAGATGGAGCCCCACATGGGTGCAACGCCGGCGTGTGCCAAAGAACAGCAGATCTCCCGGGCGCAGCAGGCTGGGATCGTCGGGGAGAGCGGCCACAGGTTGGCAGAATCGCTCCTGCTGGTAGGCATCTCGCGGAATCCAAATGCCCTGGCTAGCGAAGGCCATCTGCATCAGACCGGAACAATCCATGTCCGGTTCTGTGGTGCCTCCCCAGAGGTAGACATTGCGACGTTTGTGGGCAGTTTCGCTCCAGGCGAGAACGCCGGGCAGTCGTCGTTCAATCTCCGAGGAGCTCAGCGGCGACGGTCGCCAGGCTGCGCATCGCTCAGCTCGCCCCAGAACCGCCTCGAGTTCGAGCCAGCAGCGGTAGCCATCCTCCAGCAGCTGAACAGCGATCCTCTTGCGCCGCCTCTCCAGAATGCGAAAGCGGCGTCCATGACAGGCCTGGGTGGTCAGATTCGCGCCGGCAGATCGCGAATAACCATTCACGTCAGCGCACAGCTGCCAACAGGAGCCCATCTGAATCAGGTCCGGGGCCAGCAGGGTGCCTAACGTCGCCATGGCCCAATCGAATCGCTATGGCGTTCTACCGTCCCGATCCCGCAATGGCGGCTCGGCTTGAGGCGGCCCTCGATGGGCTCGATGCCGACGGTCGCCCGGGGCTGCGCAACAGCCTTGCGATCACCTGGGTGCAGTACGACGACGCTGCACCGGAGGCGGGTCAGGGCCGCGGTGCTTCTTGGAACCAAGACCGGATCCTCTATCCGGCCAGCGTGGTGAAGCTGTTTTATGCCGTCGCCGTTGAGCAGTGGCTGCAACGGGACCTGATCCCTGAGAGCGACGAATTGCGGCGCGCGATGTGCGACATGATCGCCGACTCCAGCAACGATGCCACGGGGCTTGTGGTTGATCTGCTCACAGGCACCACCAGCGGCCCTGCCCTCCATGGCGAACGCTGGGAGCTTTGGACGCGGCAGCGTCGCTTGATCAATGGCTGGTTGCAGAGCCTGGCCTGGCCAGAACTGGAGGCGGTGAATTGCTGCCAGAAGACCTGGGGTGATGGTCCCTATGGCCGGGAGAAAATGTTCTATGGAGCCGACAACGGCAACCGCAATGGCTTGTCTACGGTTGCGACAGCCCGGATGCTGGAGGCGGTGATGACCGGTGCGGTGGTGTCGCCACCGGCCTGTCGTCGGCTGCAGGGTCTGTTGCGGCGCTCGCTCGATCAAAAGCAGCGTCGCGCTGATCCTGAAAACCAGGTAGATGGCTTTCTCGGCGAGGGCCTGCCTGAGGATGCTCTGCTGTGGAGTAAGGCCGGCTGGATGAGTCAGGCCCGTCATGACGCCGCCTGGTTCCAGGGGTCCGAACAACAGTCGCCCAGCCTGCTGGTGGTGTTCACCACGGGGCCTGATCGCGCCAGGGACGCATACCTTTTGCCGGAGCTGGCACGACAACTCAACCTGTTCACCAGCTCCGAGGAGCCGGCGGATTGAGTCAATGAACTTGGAACGGAGAGGGAGGGATTCGAACCCTCGACAGAAGTTGCCTCCTGTAACTCCTTAGCAGGGAGCCGCTTTCAACCACTCAGCCACCTCTCCAGCGGCGCACCCAGAGTACCAAGTGCTCGGCAGTTGTTCAGACTTCAACGCGGGGCAGACGTCGTTTGAAACCACAGAGGATCTCCCAGGGAATCGAGCCGCAGTGGTTGCTCCAGCTTTGAGGGCTTACTTCCAGATCACCGTCCTGGCCCAGCAGCGTGACGATGTCGCCTTGCTCCAGCTCAGCTGCATCGGTGGCATCCAGCAGGAGCTGGTCCATGGTGATGGCTCCCACCTGAGGCAGCTGGCGATTGCGATGCAGGGCGTGAATGCGTCCGCTGAGGGACCGCAGAACACCATCGGCATAGCCGATCCCCACCACCGCAAGTCGAGTGGGGCGCTCTGTGATGAAGCGGTGGCCGTAACTGACTCCAGTGCCGGCGGGCACCTCGCGGATCAGGCTGACCCGGGCACGAACCGCCAGGGCGGGTTGTAGGGGAATGACGTTGCTCAGATGACTGGCGGGGGCATGGCCGTACAGGGCCAACCCAACGCGCACGAGGTCGTGGTGCAGCTCCCGGTTGAGCAGGGTTCCTGCCGAGTTGGCCAGATGGCGGGTGATGCCGGCACCCGCTTGGGGCAGGGCCGCGAGCATGCTCACGAAGCGCTCCTGCTGGAGGCTGGTCAAGGCATCGTTCGGCTCATCGGCACAGGCCAGATGGCTGTAGATGCCCTCCAGATTGAGATGTTCCAGGCTCTCCAGCTCCGCCGCGGTCTGATGTCCCTCGCTGAGGGAGCAGCCCAGCCGTGCCATGCCGGTGTCGATCTTCAATTGCACGTCGAAACATCGACCGCTGTCGGCAGCCAGAGCGTTGCAGAGCTGGGCCTCCCTGAGGCTGCTCAGGGTGGGCATCAACCCCCAGTGCAGGCAGGTGCGCAGGTCGTCCGGTTTATTGAGGTTGCTGAGCAACAGCACTGGTGCCTCCAGGCCGGCCCGCCGCAGTTCAAGACCTTCCTGCAGCGTGGCCACGCCAAGGCTGGTGGCTCCACCCTGAAGGGCAGCCCGTGCCACTGTCTCGGCGCCGTGGCCGTAGCCATCTGCCTTCACCACCGCCATCAGTTGGGTGCGAGGGCCGAGGTGCTGGCAGAGAGCCCTGGCGTTGCCCCGAATCGCTGCAGGTGAAACTTCCACCCAGGCGCGCTGACGTGGATTCAGCTCCGGAATCACAGGCGGTGCTCGGCGCTACCGAGACAGCTTCACATCGCCGATAGCATGATCATTATTGAGTGAGCTGGCATGGGCCAGGTTCTCGTTCTCAATGCGTCCTACGAGCCGCTCAATATCACGACCTGGAGACGGGCTGTGGTGATGATGCTGAAGGGTAAGGCCGAGAGTCTGGAACACGACCCCTATCGGCAATTGCGTCAAGGAACCCACCTGCCAACGGTCATCCGCCTGCGGCAGTACGTCCGCGTTCCATTTCGTCAGCTGCCCCTGACGCGTCGCAACCTCTTCCAGCGGGACAACCACACCTGCCAGTACTGCGGCAGTCGTGACAATCAATTGTCCATCGACCATGTGATGCCCCGCAGTCGGGGAGGTAGCGACACCTGGGAGAACGTGACCACGGCTTGCCTCAGCTGCAATGTGCGCAAGGGCAATCGAACTCCGAAGGAAGCCGCCATGCCTCTGCGCCATGTCCCGCGGCGACCGGCCAGCAGCCTCAGTTTTGAGGCCCGGCGCCAGATCCATTCCGGTCATCACCAGGAATGGGCGAAGTACGTAATAGGTGCTTGACCGTCAGGCCTCGGCCTCATCGCTCAGAGCTTCGAGTTTCTGACGTTGCTCTTCGGCGATGCAGGCACCGATCAGGTCCTCCAATTGGCCCTCCAGAACAGGTTCCAGGGTGAAGTTTCGGCCCAGCCGGTGATCGGTGGTTCGGTTGTCTTTGTAGTTGTAGGTGCGGATTTTTTCGGAGCGGTCACCACTGCCCACCTGGGCGCGTCGGTCGCTGCTTTCGCGTTCTGCAGCAGCCGCCTGCTCCCGCTCCAACAATTTGGCGCGCAGGATCTCCAGGGCCCTTTCCCGGTTCTGCAGCTGGGAGCGTTCCTGGGTGCAGAACACGCGGATGCCTGTGGGTTTGTGGAGAAGGTCCACGGCTGTTTCCACCTTGTTGACGTTCTGACCTCCAGCACCGCCTGAACGCGCCGTGCTGATGTCGAGATCCTTCGGGTCGAGCTGTACTTCCACGGCATCGGCTTCCGGCATCACGGCCACCGTGGCTGTTGAGGTGTGGACCCGACCCTGGGATTCCGTGGCCGGGACCCGTTGCACCCGATGTACTCCCGCTTCAAATTTCAGTTGGCTGTAGACGCTTTCGCCACGCACCGACAGGATCAGTTCGCGAAATCCGCCCAGGTCGGCCTCGGTGCAGCTCATGGATTGCACAGCCCAGCCCACTTTCTGGCTGTAACGCTCATACATCCGTGCCAGATCACCGGCCCAGAGACAGGCCTCGTCGCCGCCTGCACCGGCACGAATTTCCAGCATCACACTGCGCTCATCTCGGGGATCCCGCGGCAGCAGAGCCAGGGTGAGCCGCTCCGTCAGCGTTGCGTGCTGTTCCTGGAGGCTGGCCAACTCATCCTGCGCCAGTTCCTCCATCGCAGCGTCACCGCGACTGTCTTTCAGCAGCTGACGTGCGGAATCACGCTCGGATTCGAGCCTCTGAAGTTCCTCGAAATCGAGCACGAGCGGCTCAAGTCTTGATCGCTCTCGTGCGATCGATTCAAGCCGCTTCGGATCAGCGGCCACATCCGGATCAGCCAGCTGCCGCTCGAGGTTGCGGAAGCTGGCTGTGGCTGTTTCCAGCCGTATGAACAAGGTCGAGGCGTCCATGCCCCGTTCTCACCCTCAGGCCTTGGACTCGGCCTTGGCGGAGTCGGCACCTTTTTTCTTGGTGCCCATGCCGTACTTCTTCATGAAGCGGTCCACTCGACCCTCGGTGTCGAGGATCTTCTGGGTGCCGGTGAAGAAGGGGTGGTTGCCACTCCAGACGTCGACGTGGATCTCCGGCTGGGTGGCGCCGGTGGTCATGACCACTTCGCCGTTGCAGATCACCTTGGCGTCGGGATACCAGGTGGGATGAATGTCGGGCTTTGGCATCGGAAAAAATCAGCGCTTGGAGAACTGAGGAGCCTTACGGGCTTTCTTGAGGCCGTACTTGCGGCGTTCCTTGGCACGGGGGTCGCGGCTGAGGTGACCTTCCGTCTTCAGGGGCTTGCGGTTGTCGGCAGACAATTCACACAGGGCGCGGGCAGCACCTTGCTTGATGGCGCCGGACTGACCGGTGAGTCCACCACCGTGAACGTTGACGAGGATGTCGTACTCACTGCTGAGGCCGAGGGTCTCCAGGGGAGCCTTCACCGCTGCGATGTACGAGGGGTTGTAGTTCAGATAGTTGTCACCTGGACGACCGTTGATGGTGATCGTTCCATTGCCGGGGACTAGGCGAACACGGGCGACAGAGGTCTTGCGACGACCGGTGCCCCAGTAGACGACGGAATTGTTGCTCATTGGGCGGATGCGGATGGGTTGAGCTGAAGAGGCTGGGGCTTCTGAGCGGCGTGGGGATGCTCGGTGCCTTTGTAGACCTTGAGCTTGCGGAACATCTGGCGGCCGAGGGCGTTGTGGGGAAGCATGCCTTTGATGGCCTTCTCCACGATCCGCTCGGGGATCCTTTCCTGCAGAGCCTCGAAGGTTTCCACCTTCATGCCTCCAGGACGACCGGAGTGACGGCGGTACAGCTTCTGTTGGGGCTTACGGCCGGAGACTTTGATCTTCTCGGCGTTCACGATGACGACAAAGTCACCGGTGTCCAGATGGGGGGTGAAGCTGGGGTTGTTCTTGCCACGCAGCACAGCGGCCACTTCAGTGGCCAGACGGCCGAGGGTTTGATTCTCAGCATCCACCACGTACCACTGGCGGTCGATCGAATCAATCGGGGGGAGAGAGGTCTTGTTCATCGCGCCGGCATGCCGGTTCGTGTATGTCCCGCCTGAGGCAGCGGAACTGGGCAAAGGGGGTCGGTCCAGAGCTGGACCTGACGGGGCTAAAGATCGAGCTTACTCTTCGGCCCTCCAGCTCCTGTGAGTTGGGCAGCTTTCGAAGTAGAGGCCCGTTTATCCCGGCGTTGAGGGTGGATCCGGAGGTGGATCGCTCTCGGCCAGAAAAAACCACGGTTGGCCATCGTACCAGCCGGCTTTGGTGAAGATAGGCTCGGTGTAGCCAGCCCGAAGTAGGCAGAGGCCCGTGGCCGGCGCCGCCTCCTTTACTTCGTGGCGTCGTCGTTCCCTCCAGCGCTGTTCAAAGGCGGCAACACTTAGACGGTGTTCGCCAACGGCCACCAACTGGGCCATCAGCAGTCGAACCATGCCGTACAGAAAACCACTGGCCTGAATCTCAACCCGCAGAAGATCGCCTTGGCGCTCCACGAGCACCTCCTGCACGGTGGTTCGGGCATGGGCGCGACGGCTGCCTGCCTTCATGAAGGCGCTGAAGTCGTGCAGACCAAGCATGGTGCTCAAAGCGTCCCGCATGCGGGACGCATCCAGCCTGTGTTGGTAGCGGTGCCAGCTCCAGGGGCTGAGAAACAAATTGGGGCGCCGGCCGTTGTGAATCGTGTACCGGTACCGCCTATAGGTGGCGGAGTAACAGGCATGCCAATCCATGGGACGGGCGACGGATTCGCGCACACGAATGGTGCTCGGCAGGCGTCCGTTCAAGGCCGGGGCCCATTTGCGAGCTGGGATCGGCCCACTGCAGTCGAAGTGCACCACCTGACCGGCGGCATGAACGCCGGCATCGGTGCGACCGGCGGCAAAGGTCTGCACCGGTCGGTGCGGATCGAGCTGGGCGATGGCGTCCTCCAGCACTGCCTGAACACTGCGACCGTTGCGTTGGCGCTGCCACCCACAAAACGAAGAACCCTCGTACTGAAGGCTGAGCGCGATCCGCTGAAGGGACGCTGTCTCAGGACCTGCAGACGAGGGTTCGGTGTTCAAACGTCAGGACTGACGTGAGGTCTGATCAGACCAGTTCGATGATGGCCATCTCGGCGTTGTCGCCACGACGGGGAACGGTGCGGGTGATGCGGGTGTAGCCACCCTTACGATCGCTGTAGCGGTTGGGGGCCTTGTCGAACAAGGCATGCACCAGCTGCTTGTCGTAGATGTAACCCATTGCCCGGCGACGGGAGGCGAGGCTGCCGTCCTTGGCCAGGGTGATCATGCGCTCGGCTTCGTCGCGAAGCGCCTTGGCCCGTGCCTTGGTGGTGGTGACCCGACCTTCGCGAATCAGCTGGGTGGTCAGGGCGCGCAGCATTGCCTTGCGCTGGTCAGCTGGACGTCCCAGCTGAGGAACTCGGCATTGATGACGCATGGTTCTGTCGGTGACGAAGACGAAAAAGGACGTTCAGGCCGTTCTGCAGTTATGCAGAAGTGCGGCTCTGGGGGATGGAGATGCCGATGCGCTCTAGGGCTTCGATCACTTCATCAGCGGATTTGGAACCGAAGTTCTTGATCTCCAGAAGATCCTCGTAGCTGAAGCCCATCAGGTCAGACACGGAGTTGACCTGGGCCCGCTTGAGGCAGTTGTATGCGCGAACCGAAAGGTTCAGTTCCTCAAGAGGAATCTGTGCTTCAGCCGAGGGCTCGGGTTCAGCAGGAACTTCCTCCACGAGAGTGACCGTGGCCAGAGGCTGGAATAGCTCAATCAATTGATTAGCTGATTGAGCCAGGGCGTCGTCGGGGGTAATGGATCCGTCGGTGACGATCTCCATCCGCAGGCGCTCCCGGGCCGAACCGCCTTCGGCAACGGCGGTTTCGTCGATGGTGAAGTTGACCCGGGTCACGGGCATAAACACCGCATCGATCTGGAGCAGATCGATTGCACTGGTTTCTTCGTTGTGACGATCCACCGGGCGGTAGCCGACGCCGCGCTCAACGTGAACCTCCAGCTCGAGGCTGTGGCCGTCGGCCACGGTGGCGATCGAACGATCGGCGTCCACCACCTGCACCTGAGAGGAGAACTGCAGATCTCCAGCCTTTACTTCAGCGGGACCAGCAACCACGAGACGACCAATCTGGAGTTCGGCCGAACGGCTGTTGACGGAGATCTCCTTGCAGTTCAGCAGGATGTCCAGAACGTCTTCACGGACCCCAGGAACCGTGGCGTATTCGTGATTGACACCGGCAATTCGGATGGCGGTGACGGCACTGCCTTCCAGCCCACCCATCAGCACGCGGCGCAGCGCGTTGCCCAGGGTCGTGGCCTGGCCACGCTCGAGGGGGCCAATCAGGAAAACGCCGGACTGGGCGCGATCCTCGGCCACCTGATGCTCAATGCGATCAATCTGGTACTGCAACACAGTCTGAATCGGGGTAAGGGGAGAAACCGGACGTAAATCAGCTCGGTTCAGACGCGGCGGCGCTTGGGCCGGCGGCAACCGTTATGGGGCAGGGGGGTGACGTCGCGAATCAGAGTGATTTCGAGGCCAGCGACCTGGAGAGCACGGATGGCGGTCTCACGGCCTGAGCCAGGACCCCTCACCAACACTTCGATCTGACGCATGCCTTGGTCAAGGGCGCGACGTGCTGCTGCTTCTGCAGCGGTTTGAGCCGCGAAGGGTGTGCCTTTGCGAGCACCTTTGAAGCCACTGGCACCTGCAGACGACCATGAAATCACCTCACCGGCCGTATCGGTGATAGACACGATGGTGTTGTTGAAGGTGCTCTGGATGTGAGCGACGCCGTTCGGGACGTTGCGCTTGGCCTTCTTGGGGCCGGATTTTTTGACGGTTTTAGCCATGGCCGTATGCAGTCAGGGATAAGGATGTTGAGGACTTACTTCTTCTTGCCGGCCACAGTTTTCCGTGCGCCGCGGCGGGTGCGGGCGTTGGTGCGGGTGCGTTGGCCGCGAACTGGGAGGCTCATGCGGTGGCGACGGCCACGAACGCAGCCGATGTCTTGTAGGCGCTTGAGGGCCATGCCCTCCTGACGGCGCAGATCGCCTTCGAGGGTGTATTCCTCCATGGCGTTACGGAGCTTCTGAAGATCTCCGTCCTCCAGATCTTTCACCCGGATGTCGGGGTTCACGCCGGTTTTGGCCAGGATGGCCTGTGAGCGGGTGAGACCAACTCCGTAGATGTAGGTGAGGGACACTTCGATCCGCTTGTCGCGGGGAATGTCAACGCCGGCGATCCGTGCCACGTTCGTTTAGTTGAAAAGGACAGATGCCTCCGAAGTCCTGGAGGCGAGGAATGTTCTGGAACAGCGGGGAATCAGCCCTGGCGCTGTTTGTGCTTGGGGTTGGCGCAAATGACCATGACCTTGCCGTGGCGACGGATCACCCGGCACTTGTCACACATTTTTTTCACTGAGCTGCGCACCTTCATGAGGCGTGGCTCTCCAAATTTCCAAACGGCAACACTACCATGCCGGTCAACAAAGAACTGACTCGATCCGCTTGGTGATCTCCTCGACTGAGCCCTGGGCGGGGACGGAAACAAGGAGTCCCTTATCGCTGTAGAAGCGAATCAGGGGTGCGGTTTTCTCGCGGTAAACCTCCAGGCGATTGCGGATCACCGCTTCGTTGTCGTCAGCGCGACCGCGGGCCAGCAGGCGTTCAATCAAAACGGCGTCATCCAGCTCCAGCAGAACCACGGCTTGGATGGGTTGCTGCAATTCGGCCAGCAGAGGTTCTAGGGCTTCAGCCTGGGGCACCGTGCGGGGGAACCCATCCAGCAGCCAGCCATCTGTGGTGAGTGCCTTCATCTGGCTTTCCACAATCGCCAGCACGAGGGCGTCGCTCACCAGTTCGCCGCGGTTCATCACCGCTTCAGCTTCTTTGCCCAGATCGCTGCCGGCTGCCACTTCAGAGCGCAGCAGATCGCCTGTGGACAGATGCTTCATGCTGTTGGCATCGCACAGCCGAGCGGCCTGGGTGCCTTTGCCGGCTCCGGGAGGGCCCAGAAAGAGCAAGCGATTTTTCATGGTTGCGTAAGCGTGAGGTGACGTGAACGGAAGGAGCGCTGCCCAGCAGCGCTCACTGGCGAACGAGGCCTTCGTAGCGTTGTGAGATCACATAGGTCTGCACCTGCTTGGCCGTGTCGATGGCCACACCGACAAGGATCAGCAGTGACGTGGCGCCAAGTCCCTGGAAGGTCTGCACATTCGTGGCGCGTTCGACGGCCGCGGGAATGATGGCGACGGCGCCGAGGAACAGGCCACCCAGCAAGGTGAGGCGGTTCTGGACTCCTGAGAGGTAGGTGGCCGTGGCGCTGCCGGGGCGAACGCCTGGAATCGCCACACCACCCCGTTTCAGGTTCGTGGCGATGTCAGCGGGATTCACCGTGAGAGAGGCGTAGAAATAGGAGAAGCCCAGGATCAACGCAAAAAACGTGAGTGCGTACGGCCAGGGGTTCGCTGCCCCAGGATTCAGGGCACTGGCCGCACGGATCAACCACTCACTTTTGGTGAGGTTGGCGATGGTGACCGGCAGAAAAATCAGAGCTGAGGCGAAGATGATCGGCATCACACCGCCGGCATTCAGCTTGAGCGGCAGATAGCTCTGACGCGTGGGAAGAACACCTGCTCCACCCACTTGGCGCTTGGCACTGACGATGGGGATACGGCGAGCCCCCTCCTGCACGAAGATGATTCCAACGATCGTGGCCAGGAACACCAGCACCAGAACAATGATGCCCAGGACGGTGTCCCGGTCACCGGTTTGAGCGGCTTCGATCGTGGCGCCGAGGGTGCGCGGCAGGGTGGCGACGATGTTCAGAAAAATCACCAGGGAAGCCCCCTGGCCGATGCCCCGCTCCGTGATCACTTCACTCAGCCACATCACCACCATCGAGCCGGTGACCAGGGCCAGTGCCGTCTGCACCACAAAGGCCACTTCGCTCAGCCCCTCCACGGCGTATTGGCGCAGGATCATCGCGAAGACCACGCTCTGGACCAGCCCCCATCCCAGCGCCACATAACGGGTGATCTGGGCGATCTTGCGTCGGCCGGCCTCGCCTTCATTTTTCTGGAGGTCTTCCAGCTGCGGCAGCGCCGCGGTCAACAGCTGGAGGATGATCGAGGCATTGATGAAGGGCAGGATCCCCAGGGCAAAGATGCCCAGGGTGGAGATCCCGCCGCCGGTGAAGATGTCGAGAAAACCGATCAGCTGTCCGCCTTGATCGATGAATTGCTTGAACGCTTCCCGATCGATTCCGGGCATTGGGATGTAGATCCCAAGACGCACCAACAACAGCAGGCCGAGTGTGGTGAGCACGCGACTGCGGAGCCCAGGGTTGGTGATCAGCTGGCCGATCACTTCGGAGGCGTTGGGGTTGCGACCCCGACTGACGAGCATGTCCGGAAGAAAGTGAAGTTGGGCGAAAAGCCAAGAAGCCGCCCGTGGATCGAAATCCAGCGGACGGCTCAGACCCTAGGGCTGACTTGGGGACGAGCCCTTGATTAGTCGAGGATTTCGCAGGTGCCTCCTGCGGCTTCGATCTTGGCGCGGGCGGAGGCGGTGAACGCCGCGGCTTGCACTGTCAGCTTTTTGGCTTTCAGTTCACCGTTACCGAGCATCTTCAGAGGATGCTTGGGGCTGGTCACGATGCCGTCCTTGACCAGGGAATCCAAGTTGACGGTGCTGCCGTCCTTCAGGTCGTTCAACGCCGAAACGTTGAGCACGGTGAAGAACTTGGGATTCACCAGGGGGAAGTGCTTCAGCTTCGGCACCCGGCGGTACAGAGGCATTTGGCCACCCTCAAAGCCGGGGCGCGTGGGGCGACCCGAGCGGGATTTCTGGCCGCGCATACCGAAGCCGCAGCTGGCACCCTGACCGGCAGCGATGCCGCGGCCCTTGCGCAATTTGCGGCGACGAGCGCCCTTGTTGGATTTGAGGGAATCGAGTCGGAGAGTCATCGCGAATCAGGAATAGATCTGTTCGAGGGAGATTCCCCGTTCCTTCGCCGTCTCCTTGTGGGTGCGGAGAAGCGACAGGGCCACCATGGCAGCCCGTGCATTGTTCAGGGGGGTCTTGCTGCCCAGGCGCTTGGCCAGGACGTTCTTGATGCCGGCGAGTTCGAGCACTGTGCGGATGGAACCGCCAGCGATCACACCGGTACCAGGGGCTGCAGGGCGGATGAGCACGCTGGCAGCACCATCACGACCATTGGAGAGGGTCGGGATGGAGTTGTGGCGGGTCAACGGCACTTTGACGAGGTGCTTCTTGCCATCGGCAACACCCTTGCGGACGGCACCGATCACATCACCGGCCTTGCCGACGCCAACGCCGACCTGGCCTTTCTCGTTGCCGACAACCACGATGGCCCGGAAGCTCATCTTCTTACCGCCTTTGACGGTCTTGGAGACGCGGCGGATTTGAACCACGCGCTCCTGCCATTCGGAGTCGCGCTCCTGGCCGCGACGGCCACCACGCCGGTCGCCACGACGACCGTCACGGTCGCCACGGCCGCGGCGCTGTTCCTGTTGCTGCTGCCCTTCGGCTGCAGCTGGAACGTCGGCCGCACCCGGCACGGAGTTGGGATTGGATTGGGGGGAGGAATCTGTCATGGGTTGAGCAGGAATCAGAACTGAAGGCCCGCTTCCCGGGCGGCATCGGCGAGGGCTTTAATCCGGCCGTGGTACAGATTTCCGCCGCGGTCGAACACCACCTGTTGGATGCCTTTGGCGATGGCGCGCTTGGCGACCAGTTCGCCAACGGCGACAGAGGCGTCGCAGCTGCCAGCCGGAGCCTTGAGGCCGGTGCGCAGCTCCTTGTCAACGGTGGAGGCTGAGCAGAGTGTGCTCTGGGCCGCGTCGTCGATGACCTGGGCGTAGATGTGGTTGTTGGAGCGGAACACGGCCAGCCGCGGACGGTCTGAAGTTCCGGTGATGTGACGACGCAGACGCCGGTGGCGTTTCTGCGTCTGCTGTTTGCGGGAAATTTGGGACATAGTGGGTGAAGGGAAGGAACGTCAGGACAAGGCTTATTTCTTGCCGGACTTGCCTGCCTTGCGCAGGATGCGCTCGCCCTCGTACTTGATGCCCTTGCCCTTGTAGGGCTCGGGGGGACGGATGGCGCGGACCTTGGCGGCTTCGTTGCCCACCAGCTCCTTGTCGATGCCGGAAACGATCACCCTGGTGTTGTTCTCCACCTTGAAGGTGATGCCCTCGGGGGCTTCCATCTCGACGGGGTGGCTGTAGCCAGCACTCACCACGAGAGTTTTGCCTTTGACCTGGGCACGTGAGCCCACACCAACGATCTCCAGGGCCTTGCTGTAGCCGTTGCTGACACCCTCGATCATGTTGGCGACGAGGGTGCGGCTCAGGCCGTGGCGCTCACGGGAGATGCGCTTGGTGCTCGTGGGAGAAACCACGATGGTGTTGTTGTCCTGGCTGACGCTGACGCCTTCAGGAAGGGTGCGCTCCAGTTCGCCTTTGGGTCCTTTCACCTTGACAGTGAGACCGTCGAGGGAAACCGTGACCTTTTCAGGGACGGGAACAGGGTTTTTGCCGATTCGTGACATGGTTCAGCTCCGGATCAGTAGACGTAACAGAGCACTTCGCCACCGACGCCCTCACGACGGGCGTCGCGGTCGCTCATCACACCCTTGGAGGTGGAGATGATGGCCACGCCTAGTCCGCCGAGGACTTTGGGCAGGCCGCGAGTGTTCTTGTAGATGCGGAGACCGGGCTTGCTGACCCGCTGCATGGAGCGGATGGTGGGCAGCCTGTGCTTGCCGCTGTACTTGAGGGCGAGCACCAGTTCGGTGCGAACGCCTTCACCCTGCTCGCTGATCTCGGAGATGAAGCCCTCCTGCTGCAGCACCTTGGCGATGCTGCGGGTCATCCGCGAAGCGGGGATCTTGGTGGTTTCGTGACGTTTCTCACTCGCATTGCGAATGCGGGTGAGCATGTCGGAAATGGGGTCGTGGTTGGCCATAGGTGTCGACGGGGAGGGCTCAGTTGCTCTGGAACGGCATTCCCATCTCGCGGAGGAGGGCCCGGCCCTCTTCGTCCGAACGGGCAGTGGTCACGATGGTGATGTCCATGCCCCGGATCGCATCGATCTTGTCGAAGGAGATCTCAGGGAAAATGATCTGTTCGCGCACCCCAAGGGTGTAGTTGCCGCGGCCATCGAAACTCTTGGGGCTGACCCCGCGGAAGTCGCGGATGCGGGGCAGCGCCAGGTTGATCAGGCGCTCGAGGAAGGCATACATCCGATCACCACGGAGGGTGACGGCACAGCCGATCGGCATGCCCTGCCGAATCTTGAAGCCGGCGATGGCTTTTTTGGCACGGGTCACAACGACCTTCTGGCCGGTGATCTGCGCCAGCTCATTCACCGAAGCCTCGAGGGACTTGGCATTGGCGGCGGCTTCGCCGAGACCCCGGTTGACGGTGACTTTCACCACCTTGGGGACTTCATGGATGTTGGTGAGGGAGAGATCCTTCTGCAGCTTGGGCTGGATGGTCTCCCGGTAGCGCTTCTTGAGTGACATAAGGGGTTGGGGTGCTTCTGGGCGTGGTCAGAAGTCGGGATCAGTCGAGGACTTCACCGGTTTTCTTGAGCCGGCGCTTCTTGGTGCCGTCCTTCTCGACGACGATTTCAACGCGGCTGGCCACCTTTTTGTCGGTGGAATACAACATCACGTTGGAGGCATGCAGGGACGCTTCCTCCGTCACGATGCGGCCGGTCTCGCCCTCCTGGGTGGGCTTTTCGTGGCGGGTGCGCATGTTCACGCCCTCCACGACGACACGGTTCTCATTGGGCAGGGTGCGCAGAACGGCACCGGTCTTGCCCTTGTCCTTGCCGGCGATCACCTGAACGGTGTCGCCTTTGCGGATGCGCATCTTGATGCGCTCGGTGGCCTTGGCCTTGGTGGTTGCAGTCGCCATGGTCAGATCACCTCCGGAGCGAGGGACACGATTTTGGTGAAGCTGCGCTCACGCAGCTCACGGGCCACCGGTCCGAAGACGCGGGTGCCTTTAGGGTTTTTGTCGTCGTTGATGATGACGGCGGCGTTGTCGTCGAACCGGATTGAGTTTCCGGTTTCACGACGCATGGTGGCTTTAGTGCGCACCACAACGGCCTTCACCACGTCGGACTTTTTGACGCCCATGTTGGGGGCGGCATCCTTGACGGCGGCAACGATCACGTCGCCAACGTGGGCGTAGCGACGGTTGGTGCCGAGGACGCGAATGCACTGGATGCGCTTGGCGCCGCTGTTGTCGGCAACGGTGAGATAGGACTCCTGCTGGATCACTGCTTCACCTCCTGAGCTTCAGCCTTGTTGGCTTCTTCAGCTGCAGCCTTGGGGCTGTGGCTGAGAACCTCGGCGATGGCCCACCGCTTCTGGCGGCTCATCGGACGGGTTTCAGTGATGCGAACGCGGTCACCGACGCGACAGGTGTTGTCTTCGTCGTGAGCCTTGTAACGGGTGGTACGGCTGACCGTCTTTTGATAGATGGGGTGTGGGAAGCGGCTTTCCACCGCGACCACCACCGTTTTTTCCATCTTGTCGCTGACGACGGTGCCGATCCTTTCCTTGACTGCCATGGTTACGGAGTGGGGGATCAGGAGGCGGTGGAGCGCTGGCGCTCCGACTGCACCGTCAGCAGCTGGGCCAGCTTGATGCGGACCTCTTTGAAACGGTGCGTGTTGGCGAGCTGGCGCGTGGCCTGCTCGAAACGGAGCTGGAACAGTTCGCGGCGCAGGCCATCGATCTGTTCGTTGATGTCCGAATCGGACAGGCTGCGCACATCGGCGGCGTTGGGACGGGCCATGGTCAGGACTCCACGGTGACGGCTTCAGAAGCTGCCGGAGCCTTGGCGCCAGCTGACTTCTCCTGCTCATCCAGCTGGATGAACTTGGTCTTCACGGGAAGCTTGTATTGCGCGAGGCGCATGGCTTCCTTGGCGATTTCGGGGGTGATTTCATCACCGCCCATCTCGAACAGGATCCGGCCGGGCTTGATCACCGCCACCCAGAATTCTGGGTTGCCCTTACCGGAACCCATCCGGGTTTCGGCAGCGCGCATGGTGACCGGCTTGTCGGGGAAGATCCGGATCCAGATTTTTCCGCCACGCTTGACGTAGCGGGTCATGGCACGACGGCTGGCCTCGATCTGGCGCGAGGTGATCCAGCCACATTCCTGTGCCTGCAGCGCGAACTGTCCGAAGGCAATGGTGTTGCCCCGGGTGGCGACGCCGCGCATGCGGCCTCGCTGCTGCTTACGGAATTTGACGCGTTTTGGACTCAGCATGGTTCAGGCCTCCTGTTCAACCCTCGTTGGAGCGGTCTTCGAACTGTTGGGGCCGACGGCTGGCCCGGCGCCGGGGGGCGGCCCCCACCGGCATGGGCTGAGCCTGTTCGCTCAGCACCTCGCCCTTGAACACCCACACCTTGATGCCGAGCACGCCGTAGGTCGTGCTGGCCACCTTGGTGGCGTAGTCGATGTCGGCACGCAGGGTGTGCAGTGGCACCCGACCCTCACGGGTCCATTCCGTCCGAGCGATCTCAGCACCGTTCAGGCGACCGGACACCTGGATCTTCAGACCCAGAACACCGGCACGCTGAGCGCGCTGCACAGCCATGCGGATGGTGCGGCGGAAGGCCACACGCTTCTCAAGCTGCTGGGCGATGTATTCGGCGAGGAGGAAGGCATCACCGTCGACGCGTTCGACCTCGACAACATTGATCCGCACCTGACGACTGGAGTCGCCGATGGTCTTCTGAATGCCAGAACGAAGGTCTTCGATGCCGCTGCCTTGACGGCCGACCAGCACGCCAGGGCGTGCGGTCTTGAGTTCAACTTCAAGTTGATCGGCCTTACGGGCGATCAGCACATCGCTGATGCCGGCTGAGCCGTACTTCTTGTGGATGAACTTGCGAATCCGGTCATCCTCTTGGAGGAGGGCCGGATAGTTCTTGCTGGAGGCGTACCAGCGTGACCGGTGTTCCTGGGTGATCCCCAGGCGCAGACCGGTTGGGTTGATTTTGTGTCCCATTGGGTCAGAGTCCTCGGGGGTCAGGAATCGGTCTGAGCCGCCACAGCAATGCTGATGTGGCAGGTCTGTTTCTTGATCTGGTAAGCCCGGCCCTGGGCGCGGGGGCGATAGCGCTTCATGGAGGGGCCCATGTCAGCGGTCGCGCTCGAGATCACCAGAGATGAGGGGTCGAGACCGAGGTTGTGCTCAGCGTTGGCCACCGCAGACCGGAGCACCTTGGTGATCGGGCCGGTGGAGCGGTAGGGCATGAACTCGAGCATGATCAGCGCGTCGCGATAGCTGCGGCCACGGATTTGGTCGAGCACACGGCGCACCTTCGACACGGAGCCTCGAATGAAGCGACCGTGAGCCTGGGCAGTGGGTGCCGTTTGGGTTGACGATGTCATGGATTAGCGGCCTCCTTTCTTGTCTCTGATGTGGCCCTTGAAGGTGCGGGTGGGAGCGAACTCTCCCAGCTTGTGGCCCACCATCTGCTCGGTGATGAACACCGGCACATGGGTGCGGCCGTTGTGAACCGCGATCGTGTGGCCGATCATCATCGGCAGGATCGTGGAGGCCCGTGACCAGGTCTTGATCACAGACTTGTCGTCGTTGTCGTTCTGCTTTTCAACCTTGCGAAGCAGGCTGTCGGCAATAAACGGACCTTTTTTGAGTGAACGTCCCATAACGGTTTAAGCAAGCGGATAAGTGATGGTTTGCATCAGGAATCGCGTCCGCCACGGCTCCGCTTGGAGGTCTTGCGACGCTTCCGGAGCACGTATTGGTTGCTGGGTTTGTTCCGCTTGCGGGTCTTGAGACCGAGGGCGGGTTTGCCCCAGGGGGTCACCGGGCCGGAACGGCCGATCGGTGCACGACCCTCACCACCACCGTGGGGGTGATCGCAGGGGTTCATCACACTGCCTCGAACCTGAGGACGGCGTCCGAGCCAGCGGCGACGACCGGCCTTACCCAGGCTGGTGTTGCGCATCTCGGAGTTGCCGACCTCGCCGAGGGTGGCGTAGCACTCGCGGCGAACCAGGCGAACCTCGGTAGAGGGCAGCTTCAGAGCGACGTAGTCGCCTTCTTTCGCCATCACCTGGGCACTGGCACCGGCGGTACGGACCATCTGGCCACCACGACCGGCGTAGAGCTCAACGCAGTGAACCGCCGAACCAAGGGGCACCGAGGACAACGGCATGGCATTGCCGTTCTCGATCGGGGCATCAGGGCCGGAGACCACGGTCTGACCCACCTGAACTCCTGCGGGAGCGAGGATGTAGCGCTTCTCGCCATCGGCGTAGAAGAGCAGTGCCAGACGCGCATTGCGGTGCGGGTCGTAGTGAATGGCGGCCACTTTGGCGGGGACACCGTGCTTGTTGCGACGGAAATCCACCACGCGATAAAGGCGCTTGTGGCCACCACCGCGGTGGCGGCAGGTGATCACACCGCGGTTGTTGCGGCCCTTGCGGCGGTGTTTGGCCACCACCAGGGTCCGCTCCGGTTTGCGGCTGGTGATCTCACTGAAATCAGTGACCACCCGGGTGCGGGTACCGGGGGTGTAGGGGCGGAAATTACGGATTGCCATGACGATTCAGACCCCTCAGGACTCAGGGAAGAGTTGGATCGAGTTGCCCTCCGCCAGGCGCACCACGGCTTTCTTCACTTGGGCGCGTTTGCCGGCGAAGCGACCCATGCGACGGGAGCGTCGCGGGGGATTCATGGTGCTGATGCCGGTGACCTTGACATCGAAGAGCTGCTCAATGGCGGCCTTGATGTCGGGCTTTGCGGCGCGGTGGTCCACCTCGAAGGTGTACTGGTTGATTTCGAGGGCGCGGGTGGCCTTCTCGGTGATCAGGGGACGGCGGATCACATCCGCCAGGCGTCCTTGAAAACGTTCAGTCATCGCCGTAGACCTCCTGGATGGTTGCGAGAGCTTCCTCGCCCAGCACCAGAGCATTGGCGTGGAGCAGGTCGAAGACGTTCAGCTGATCTGCGGAGATCAACTTGACTTTCTCCAGGTTGCGCACGGAACGGCGCACAACATCGGAGGGGTTCGTCAGAACGATGAGCACCTTGGAGCCGGCAGCAACACCGAGGCGACCCAGAGCATCTGTGATCTCACGGGTCTTGGGGGCCTCCAGCGAAGCACCGAAGTCCTTCACGACGGTCACATCTTCAATGCGAGCCATCAGCGCAGTGCGCAGGGCCAGACGACGCTCCTTGCGGTTCATCGCAAGGTTGTACGTGCGGGGCTTGGGTCCAAAGATGATGCCGCCGCCTGGTTTCAGAGGAGTCCGGATCGATCCCTGACGGGCCCGACCAGTTCCTTTCTGCTTGTAGGGCTTGCGACCACCACCGCGCACTTCTGAGCGGGTGAGGGTGCTGGCGGTTCCTTGGCGTGCATGGGCCTGCTGACGCAGAACTGCCCGATGCATCAGGTCAACGGCGGTGGTCTCTTTGGCCACCTTCAGGTCCAGGGTTGCCTTGCCGGCTTCCTTGCCCTGCCAATCACGAACGACACAACTTGCCATCACTTACCTCCTTTGGCGGGCTTGGCGCCCACGCGCAAGGCCGGGCGGATGTTGAGCAGCGCACCAGGCTTGCCGGGCACGGATCCCTTCACCACAAGCAGGTTGTGCTCGCTGTCCACCTTGAGGATGGTCAGGCCGCGGGTGGTGATTTTCTTGCCGCCGTAGCGACCGGCCATCCGCTTTCCGGGATAGATCCGGCCAGGGGTCGTACCGGCACCGGTCGAACCGGGCTCGCGGTGGTTCTTCGAACCGTGGGTCATTGGACCCCGGCTGAAGCCGTGGCGCTTCTGGTAGCCAGCGAAGCCGCGGCCGACGGTGTCACCGCTGACGTCCACCTTCTGGCCGGCTTCGAAATCGCCGACGGTGATGGCGCCACCGATTTCGAGACCTTCAACGCTGTCGACGCGGTATTCGCGCAGATGACGCAGAAGTCCCTCACCGGATTTGTTGAGGTGACCCTGGGCGGGCTTGTTGATCAGCTTCTCGCGGGTTTCGCCAAAGCCGATCTGCACTGCGGAATAACCGTCAGTGTCGTCGTTTTTGAGTTGGGTGATGCGGCAGGGGCCGGCTTCGATCAAGGTGACCGGAACAGCTCTGCCCTGCTCGTCGAAGAACTGGGACATACCCAGCTTCTTCCCGAGGATGCCGATGGACATGGGTGGGGAGGAAGCGCCAGCGTGGACAACCACCAGGCGGAGTACCGCATGGGGTCAGGTGCTGATCGATTGGACGCAGACGTGGTTCGAAGCGGAACTCCCGAAGGAGTGGATTCGAATGGGCTAGCGAACGATTCAGCGAGGCTGGGACTTGCATCAGCACGAGTGCTTTTGCAGTTTCCCGACGGAGATTTCCGAAGAAAGCTTCCGTACTGGCCTGGGGATTCGACGCAATCGTCGAATCTGTTCTGCCGACTGGAGGCCCGGCTAGCGGACGGGCACAGAAACACAGAACAAACAACGAACTTACAACACCGACCTTCCCTCTCCCCTGATCCCTCTGCCTGCTGCCAGAATCACCTCCAATCCCTGTAGCTGCCATGCCTCTGCTTCTCACCGGTCAGGCATTTCGCCGTGATCTCGAAGCCAATGGCTGTCTGGCGGTGCAGGCTCCGCTCGAAGGCGGTGCAGAAACCCGTCTTTTAAGACGTTTGCGCGGCGCCGGTTACAGCACCCGCATGACATCAGCCCGTGGTCTCGGTGATCCGGAGGTGTTTCTCACCCAGAAGCACGGCATTCGTCCGCCCCATCTCGGCCATCAAAGTGTTGGTCGTGGTGCTGCTGTGGGAGAAGTGCAGGAGGTGGCTCCCCAGCTCGGCGACTTGTTTGAAGGTGATGCTCCTGTGGCTCTCTGGCTGCTGGAAGGCCAGGTGCTCTCGCGCTCCGAACTTCTTTCTCTCTGCGATCTGTGCAAGCGCGAACCGCGTTTACGCATCATCGTGGAGATGGGTGGTGCTCGCAGTCTGAAGTGGGAACCGATGACCACATATTTGAAGGCCTGACGCCTGACGACGCCCTCGTTCAGGGCCGCTGGGTCAAGCTGATCTGTGGGGCAAGCAACCAGGATCTGCCGGCCATTGCCGACCTGACCGCAGTCTTTGCGGCTGTTGGTGTTCATTGCGTTGATGTGGCTGCCGATCCAGCGGTTGCCCTGGCAGCGCGTCGCGGCCTGGACTGGGCTGAGGCGCAAACAGGGCGTCGCCCCTGGCTGATGGTGAGCCTTAGCGATGGCACCGATGCTCACTTCCGCAAGGCCTGGTTCGATCCTGCCCGCTGCCCTGCAAACTGCCCGCGGCCTTGCGAAAGGATTTGTCCGGCGGCAGCGATTCCGCCCGGTGCTGGCATCGACCAGCAGCGTTGCTATGGCTGCGGCCGGTGCCTGCCGGCTTGCCCCCATGGCTTGATCGAGGAGCGCGACCACCGCTTGGCGCCCGAGCAGGTGATCTTCCTGCTCCAATCGATTCAGCCCGATGCTGTGGAGATTCACACCGCATCTGGGCATGACGAGGGCTTCGCAACCCTGATCCAAAGCCTTCAGCAGCACAAGGTTCCCTTGCGGCGCTTGGCTGTGAGCTCTGGCTTGGAGGGCCACGGCGTGAAGGCTGATCAGTTGGCTGATTTGCTTTGGCGTCGCTACTCCCGCCTGCGGCAAGCTGGTTACAGACCCCTCTGGCAGCTGGATGGGCGTCCGATGAGCGGCGATGTGGGGGCTGGCACCGCGCGGGCTGCAGTTCAGCTCTGGCGAGCCATGCGGAGTCTGGCCCCGCCGGGCCCCCTGCAGCTGGCCGGTGGTACCAATGCCGCAACGCTGGAGTTCTTGCGTCCGACGGAGCGGCCGGCTGGCATCGCCTTTGGTGGTGTGGCCCGTCGCTTGCTGATGCCTGTGCTGGATGAGGCGCAAACCCGTGGCCTTGCCCTGTGGCAATGGCCCGAGGGTTGGAAGCGTGCCCTTTCCCTCGCGCGTCCATTGGTTGCGCCATGGCTGCAGCGCTCTTGCTAGAAGGCTGAAACGCGCAGATCCCATGGGCACGCAACGGGTCACCGACGATCTGGATCGCCTTCTCGAGCTCCTGCCGGATCCCGTGCAGGAGCAGTTGCGGCCGGAAGAAGCGCGAGAGCAGTTGCTTGAGGTGGTGCTCGATCTCGGTCGGGTTCCAGAAGCGCGTTATCCAAGCCGTGCCCTGGCGCTGGGTTCAACGCCTTTGTCCCGCGAGGATCTGACGGCCGTGGTGGCCAGGCTCGGTCAGTTCGGTGGCGACAACCGGGCGGGAATCGAACGAACGCTTCACCGGATCAGCGCGATCCGCAACCGTCAGGGTGAGGTCGTCGGTTTGACCTGCCGGGTGGGCCGAGCCGTTTTCGGCACTGTTGCCATGGTGCGGGACCTCCTGGATGGAGGGCAGTCCCTGTTGTTGATGGGCCGCCCGGGTGTGGGCAAGACAACGGCGTTGCGCGAGATCGCCCGGGTGCTTGCCGATGAGCTGGAACGGCGCGTTGTTGTGATCGACACGAGCAATGAGATCGCCGGTGATGGCGACATCCCGCACCCCGCGATTGGTCGGGCCCGCCGCATGCAGGTGGCCAGGCCTGAGCTGCAGCACCAAACCATGATTGAGGCCGTGGAAAACCACATGCCCGAAGTCATCGTGATCGATGAGATCGGCACGGAGCTGGAGGCGCAGGCCGCGCGCACCATCGCTGAACGTGGCGTGGTTCTCGTCGCCACAGCCCACGGCAATGCTTTGGCCAACCTGATCAAGAACCCCACCCTCAGCGATCTGGTGGGAGGGATTCAGGCGGTCACCCTTGGGGATGAGGAGGCCCGGCGGCGGCGCAGTCAGAAAACAGTGTTGGAGCGTGCCGCCGAACCGACGTTTCCGGTGGCGGTTGAAATGCACAGCCGGCAGCGCTGGGCCGTGCACACTGACGTTGCCGCCACCGTGGATCAATTGCTCCGGGGCCTGAAGCCAAGGGTTCAGGAGCGCGAGTTGACGCCTGAGGGGGGTGTTCAGCTGGTGGATCCGCCGCAGGCTTCCGGTTTGCTGCGGCCTCCGTCCCAACGGTCGTTCGCGGATCAGCCGGTTTCCGCTCCCGTGCCCATGCCTGCAGCCAGTGCCCGAGGGGCCAGTGCGGCAGAGGAACCACCTCCGCTGGAGACCAGCGCCGAGCATCTGCAGGTTCTCTGTTGCGGGGTTCAACCTCGTGTTGTGGAGGAGGCCATCCGTTCCCACGGTTGGAAGGCGCGGGTTGTGGAGGACTTGAGTGAGGCCGATGTGGTGTTGAGCGTTCGGCTGGGCCTCAGTCGTCAACCATCACTGCGCCGTCAGGTCAGGGATCTGGGGATCCCGATCCTGGTTATCAAGTCCGACACCCTGCCCCAGGTGACCCGTGCCATGGCCCGTCTTCTGCGCCGTCAGGCCACCGAAACAGCCGCAGAGGTTACCCCGCCGGATCGGGCGTCTCAGGACGATGAATTGGCTGCTCTCGAGGAATGCCGTCTTGCGGTGGAACAGGTGGTGATGCCGCAAGGCAGGCCGGTGGAGTTGCTGCCTCGCAGTGAGCGTGTTCTACGGATGCAGGCTGACCTTGTGCGCCGTTACCGACTGCGCAGTGATGTCTTCGGTGAGGCTGAAATGTCACGCCTGAGGGTTTTCCCCCGCTGATCGGCCGTCGGTTAGTTCGCCCGGTGGATTGACGAAGGGTTGGCTGCTGTGGGTAACTATGTTTACTCCGGTGATCCGCAGGTCGCGGTTCAAACGGATCGATGGGCCGTCGCCAAGTGGTAAGGCAGCGGGTTTTGGTCCCGCCATTCCTAGGTTCGAATCCTAGCGGCCCAGTTTTTGTCCATGAATGATCGCCCCCTCCTGGTCTTCGACTTCGACGGGGTCATCGTTGATGGCATGGCGGAGTACTGGTGGAGTGCCTGGCATGCCTGTCGTCGTCTTGAGGCTGCTCCAGAAGGCTTGACGCCTGATCAGGTGCCTGACGCCTTCCGACAGCTGCGGCCGTTGGTGCATCACGGTTGGGAGATGGTTCTGCTGGCCGCAGAGTTGCCGATGCTGAACCTTCAGGTTTGGCTGCAGTCCTATGGGGAAGCGCAGGCCTCTGCACTGCAACGGCGTGGATGGCGGCCGGAGCAGCTCCAGGCGGCCCTTGATGACGCCAGAGATCAAGCTGTTCGGCAGAACCGTTCCGCCTGGTTGGCGCTGCATCGACCTTTCCCCGGTCTGGTGGAGAGGCTGCAGCAGTTGGAGGCTGAGGGGGTGGACTGGTCTGTTCTGACCACCAAAACCCAGGCCTTCACAGCAGAACTGCTGAACGGCCTTGGCCTGCATCCTTGGCGCTTGGACGGTCGTGAGGCTGGCGCCAAGCCTCAGGTTCTGCTCCAGCTTCAGCAGCAGCGAAGGCTGTGTGGCTTCGTGGAAGACCGCCGGGCGACGCTGGAGGCGGTGCGCTCAACACCAGGGTTGGAACAACTGCCCTGTTTTCTGGTGACTTGGGGCTATCTTCGCCCGCAGGATCAGAGCGGTCTTCCCTCCGGGATTGCCTTGCTCCATCCAGATCGCCTGCGGGCCCCCCTGGCGCAATGGCCCTGATTCGTTACGGTACGCTTGTACTACCTGAGACGATTCGGCGCTTCTGTGGCATTGGATCTCTCGTTCCTTAGTTTCAGGTCCTTCTCATGCCTGCAGATATGAAATCCGGCGCTTCCGATCCCCGCTCCTCCGGCGAGAGGGACAAGGCGCTGAATCTGGTTTTGGGTCAGATCGAGCGCAACTTCGGTAAGGGATCGATCATGCGGTTGGGCGATGCCTCCCGCATGCGGGTGGAGACGATTTCCACCGGTGCGCTGACCCTTGACCTCGCCTTGGGTGGTGGTTATCCGAAGGGTCGTGTGGTTGAGATCTACGGCCCGGAAAGTTCCGGTAAAACCACGCTCACCCTGCATGCGATTGCTGAAGTGCAGAAGCGTGGTGGTGTGGCGGCCTTCGTGGATGCAGAGCATGCCCTGGATCCCGTTTATGCCGCTTCTCTGGGCGTTGACGTCGAGAACCTGCTGGTCTCTCAGCCCGACACCGGTGAGATGGCGCTGGAGATCGTTGATCAACTCGTGCGATCAGCGGCGGTGGACCTGGTCGTTGTCGACTCGGTGGCGGCCCTCACCCCTCGCGCTGAGATCGAAGGTGAGATGGGAGACCTGGCGGTTGGCAGTCAGGCGCGTCTGATGAGCCAGGCGATGCGGAAGATCACCGGCAACATCGGCAAGTCGGGTTGCACCGTCATTTTCCTCAACCAGCTGCGTCTCAAGATTGGTGTGACCTACGGCAATCCAGAGACCACCACTGGAGGCAACGCGCTCAAGTTCTATGCCTCGGTTCGCCTCGACATCCGTCGGATTCAGACCCTCAAGAAGGGAACCGAAGAGTTCGGCATCAGGGCCAAGGTGAAAGTGGCGAAGAACAAGGTGGCGCCACCCTTCCGCATTGCTGAATTCGACATTCTCTTCGGCCGCGGTATCAGCACCCTGGGCTGTCTGCTGGATCTGGCTGAAGAAACGGGTGTTGTTGTCCGCAAGGGCGCCTGGTACAGCTACGAGGGAGACAACATCGGTCAGGGTCGCGACAACACCATCTCCTGGATGGAGGAGAACCCGGACGCAACAGCCACGATCGAAACGTTGGTGCGTCAGAAGCTGACAGAAGGTTCTGAGGTGAAGGCGAATTCGATGCGCCCCCTTGCCGCCGCTGCGAAGACGGCTGCTGCCGATAAGTCGGCTCCGGCCAAGGCCTCAGAGGCGGCGGCCTGATTTCAGGCGGCCTGGGCCAGGGACTGCATGGCGCGGACCTGGCCTTCCTGGGCCAAATCGGCCATCCGCTGCAATTCCTGGATGGCTTCTGCTCCCTCCAGATTCACCAGTTCTCGGCCGTTGCGAGATTCCACCCAGCTGATGCCGAAGTCGGAGACAAGAAAGCGCACCATGTGGCCATCGCCGATGTCAGCCACAAGCGAAGCTCCATGACCATCACGGCCGTCGCCACAGGAATAACAAGTGGCTGTGAAGCCGGCGCTTTGAAGGCTGCTGGCGAGGGCCTGCAGGCTCATCACCAAGTCTTCAACCAAGGATCGGTAGTGCTCGGCGAGGCGCGGAAACATAACTGAGTCTCCATTGAGACCCAGCCTAAAGGTTTTCTTTGGGTTTTGTTTGTTGGTTTGAGCCGGTTGCTCAGGGGGTATCCGCAAGCGTCCACCAACCGGCCGCTGGGCCGATGAAGCGCACCGTGATCCAGAGCACCACCATCCCTCCGATTCCGATCCAGGCGCCGCGGGTGGTCACCGCCATGAACTGCTGCGTCTGATTGCGGGTCAGAGGGAGCCAGGACACCACCCGTGGGGAGGTGTTCACAGCTTTGGTGCTGGCCTTGGGCTGACGAGGGGGTAAGCCCTGGGCAGCCCGGCGGCGTGCTTCTCCCATGCACTTCTGAGCGTTGAAGAGAGGTTAGGTGTTGTTCACTCCGGCAGCAGTCGCTGCAATGGAATCCAAGGTTCCAGTCGATTCAGCACCTGATCACCCCAGCTACGCCCTCGGAGGCGGCCATCGAGAATGGCGAGGCGACCACCACTGCGGCGCAGCGGCGCAATGGCGGCAGGGATAAGGCTCAGGGCCTCCGGCAGCAGCAGGGTGCGGAACCAGTCCTCTCCCTGCTGTTTCAACCGCTCCACCCGAGCCGAGGTGAGCGGATTGTC
This sequence comes from Synechococcus sp. WH 8109, assembly GCF_000161795.2. Classification (NCBI taxonomy): domain Bacteria; kingdom Bacillati; phylum Cyanobacteriota; class Cyanophyceae; order Synechococcales; family Synechococcaceae; genus Synechococcus; species Synechococcus sp. WH 8109. Next base: position 349,866 of record NZ_CP006882.1, read on the forward strand.
CAGGCTGGCGATGGGGAGCATGCCAACAATCAGCTGTGCTGGGGCTGGCAGCTGCTCCTGATGCTCCAGCCACCAGTCCCAGTTGCAGGTCACCACGCCATTGCTTTCGGGTGCTGTCGACTCATGCACCACACGGCGTCCAAATTCCGCAGCCAGGGAGCTGGTCAGCTGCCGACGCAGCTGGTTGTCATTGATCAGTACAAGGGTGAGCCCCGCCTGGCCAAGGATGAGCCTTCTGCTCTCCTCCAGGAGATGTTGGGCGTAGATCCGGGTGTTCGGCAGTGGCTGGCGACGCGGGGCATAAACGGGGAGCGGTTCATTCAGCTCCCGTTCCCGCAGTGTCGCCCGCACGTCGGGAACAATGCCGGCCTGTTCAAATTCCAGATCAAGGCTGGCGTTGTCTCCATTGCTGCTGAACATCAGGCAGGGGTGATCCAGCAGCACCCCTCGCAGCAGTTGGAGTGGTTCAAGGGGGGCCAGCTTCCAGCGCCACTGGAGCAGCCGGTGATCCAGTTCAGCCCATTGACTCCACTCAGCCGGGTTGATGATGCGGAGGCTGTGCCACGGTTCAGGGCTGGCTGGTATCAGCTGGAGTAGGTCACGCAGGGCCTGCCCGGCTGAGCCTTCGAGTCGCACGGCGCCATCTGGCCTCGTGGCATCAGCGAACAGCTGCCGGCTCATGCGGTCATGCAGCTCCAGCAATCCGGATTCCGCCTGGGGACAGGCCTGGCGTAGCTCATCCCAGTGCTGATGCTCGATCTCCAAGGTGAGAGCGTTGCGCATCCGCCGACTCAACTGATCCATCTCCGGGATCAGCAGTTGCCTTCGGCCCAAGTGCCCGTCGCGATGGGCCTGAATCAGCTCGCCAACATCCATCAGCCAGAGCTGTGGACCCTCCGGAGGGGTCGCTCCCTGCCAGCAGGGGAGCCTTAGGCCCTGGTTGCGGAGACGGGGCAATTCCAGCTGGAGCAGACGACGGCGCTGGGGGGCCGTCAGAACAAGTGCCCCCGCTTCGGGAGCGAGACACAGCGGCACCAGCAGACCGAGCCACCAGCGTTCGCTGCTGCTGGGGGGGAGCTGAACGAGTGTCGTGTCGCGACGCCTCAGGCTTCGTGCCACCAGCCGGCTCAGGGTCAGGTGGTGGGGCCAGTCCGATTCCTCCTGACGGAGCAGGGTTTTGATCTGGTGGTGGGCCTGGGCTTCCAACATCATCAAACCCTAAGCAGGGTTCCCCTAGCGATTGGTTCATTGCAATCCATCCATCAACATGGCTTCACGACCCTGCGGGAGGGATGGCGGTGCAACCGGGACGTGTGGGGATTGTTGGCCTTGGCTTGATCGGGGGATCCCTTGGTCTGGATCTTCAGGCGCGGGGCTGGACGGTGCAGGGCCTCGTGCATCGCCAGGCCACGGCGGATCGCGCCATGGCCCGAGGGCTGGTGGGAGCGGTGTCGACTGATCCCAGCTGCCTCTCGGATTGCGACCTGGTGATCCTGGCGTTGCCCATTCCCTTGCTGCTGAACCCGCCGGATGAGCTCATTGCCGCGCTCCCTGAAGCAGCGGTGATCACCGATGTCGGTTCGGTCAAGCAGCCTGTGTTGGAGGCTTGGCGCCAACGGCATCCACGCTTTGTGGCCAGTCACCCCATGGCGGGAACAGCTCAGGCGGGCGTTGATGCCGGGGTGGTGGATCTGTTCCGCGGTCGCCCTTGGATCGCGACTCCGGATCAAAAAACAGACCCCGCTGCCCTGGCCCAGGTTCGTGATCTGGCCGTCAGCGTCGGTGGCAGTTGGCTGACGGCCACCGCGTCCCAGCACGACCAGGCTGTGGCGCTGATTTCTCACATGCCGGTGCTGGTGAGTGCTGCACTGCTGCGGGCAGTGGGCGATGAACGGGATCCGGAGATCCGGCAGCTGGCCATGGTGCTGGCGTCCAGTGGCTTTGCCGACACCAGTCGTGTTGGTGGAGGGAATCCCGAGCTGGGGGTGGCGATGGCATCCACGAATAGGGATGCAGTGTTGCGCGGCTTGGCGGCCTACCGCTGGAGCCTGGAGCAGCTCGAAGATGCCGTGCTCCAGCAAAACTGGTCTCAGCTTGAGTTGGAACTGCGTCGAACGCAGACCCTGCGCCCGGATTTTTTGAGGCCATCGGGGGAGGTCAGCTCCGAAAGCTGAGGGGTTGTCCCCGCTCGGCCCTGAGCTGCCGGCAGGCATTGAGGGCTGACAGGCTCACCCCTGCTGTGCCCTCACCCGGATGGAGGCTGTCGCCGCAGAGCCAAAGACCCGGCATGGGCGTTCGTCCTGCGAGGCCGAAGGGGCCGAACCGGCGTGGATGCTGTCCAAGGCCTCCGACGATGCCATTGGGACGGCCCGTCCAGCGGGCGAAGCCCCTTGGTGTTGCCAGTTCAGCATGCAACCAGGCGTCGTCTTCGAGCGACAGCCAGCGGTTCAGCTCGGCTTGGATCAGGTTCAGCATCTCTGTTTTGCGCTGTTGGTACTCCGGCTCCGGCAAGCGGCACCAATCACCTGTTGGGGTGAACACGCTGGCAATCAAGGTGGCCTGCCCCTGGGGCGCACGCCCATCGCCTTCGCGGCTGATGGAGACGAACAGAGGCCCCGGGGATACGCAGCCGCGCTGGAGATGGCCTGGGCAGGGATGTGGGAGTGCATCACGCCGCACCGCTCCGTAGAGCACGAGAGCACCACTCGGTTCATGCAGGTTGTCCAGTCGCTTTCGGTACCCGTTGGGCAGCTGATCCGGTTCGATCAGCTCCAGCAGGCATTGGGGGGGGATGCTGCAGACCACATCCCGGCTGCTGCGTTGGTGTTCCGCGCCCTTGCCGGTGCTGATCGTCACTTGCCAACCGGATGAGCAGGGCTGCAGGTTGGTGACCCGATGCTTCATCAGCACCGTCCCGCCGTCGCGCTCAATGGCGGCCACCAGCTGATTGCTCAACACCTGCATCGATCCCTCCAGATGCCAGAGCCCGAGCGGTGCTTGGGCCATGTGCAGGACGGTTGCGCCGTATAGCGCCGCAGTGCGATCGGCCGGTTCCTGGGAGTAGAGCTTCAGCTGGAGGTCGAGAAAGCGCCGCAGCCGTTGATCGTCACCGCACCCACACAGCTGCAGCAGATCGGCAATGGTCAGACCTGTGAACAGTCCCGATGCCAGCGTTGAGGGCCGCAGGGCCTGCAGCAATGTGCCGAGATCCCAGAGGGAACGCGGTGTCACCACGGGGTCTTCGCTGGCGAACTGCCAGTTGCTGGAATGCAACTGATGGCAAAGGCTCCAGAAGCGGTGGCTGCCTGGAAATTGACGCTCACGTTCAGCGGCCCAGGCTTCGGGGTCATGCCAGAGCGAAATGGGAGGGGACCCATCGCCTAGGTCGACCACACAACCTGGGTCCAGAAGCTCTGCGCTGGGCAGAGGCATGTTCAGATGCTTCAGCAGTCGCGCATGACTGCCTCCGGGCTCCAACCCAGCCACCTGGGTCGCCCCAACATCGAACACCCATGGACCACGCCGGAACGTTCCGGCACATCCCCCCGGTTGTTGATGCGCTTCCAGCAGCGTGACGTCGACGCCGTCGCGGGCCAGCAGTGCCGCTGCCGTTAAGCCAGCGATCCCGCCGCCCACCACGATCACGCTGGAATCGCTCACGACGCCCTGAAGAATCGGGTCATGCTGGCAAGACAGGGGGCCTGCTGAGGATGAACAGCGAACTGCGCCGGGATCTCACCGCGGAAGAAGGGCCGTTGGCGGGGGCTGTGATCACGGATGTCTCCCCCGTGGGTGGGGGCTGCATCCATCAGGCCTGGAAACTTCGCCTCGGTGATGGCCAGGTGTTGTTCGCCAAAAGCGGTGGCGCCAGCGCGCTGCAGCTGTTTGAGGTGGAGGCGGAGGCCCTTGAGGCCCTGCATGTCCAAGCCGATGCCTCGTTCCTGGTTGTGCCGCAGCCCATCGCCCTGGCGGCACTGCCCCATGGTGCGGTGCTGTTGTTGCCCTGGTTGGATTGCGGTGGCAACGACCAAACAGCCCTCGGTCGGGGTTTGGCACTGCTGCATCAGGCGTCGATGGCCTCCAGCCCAGCTCGTTTCGGCTGGCACCGTGACGGCTTCATTGGCGCTGGACCTCAACCTGGGGGGTGGCGCGATGACTGGGGATCGGCCTTCGTGGAGCTCAGGCTGCGCCCGCAACTGGAAGCCCTTGATTGTTTTGCAGCAGGATTCAACGGACCTCAATCCGTTGTTGCTGCGCCTCGCCGAGCATCTGAACGAGCATCAACCACACCCGGCCTTGGTGCACGGCGATCTCTGGGGTGGGAATGCCGCCAGCCTGAGCGATGGACGAGGGAGCATTTTTGATCCCGCAAGCTGGTGGGCTGATCGGGAAGTAGATCTGGCCATGACCCGGCTTTTTGGCGGCTTCAGCGAAAACTTCAGGTCGGCCTATCGGGACGTGCTGCCCGATGCTCCTGGAGCTGACGGTCGGGTGGAGATCTACAACCTCTACCACCTGCTCAACCACGCCAATTTGTTTGGGGGGAGTTATCTGAGCCAATGCCGAGCCAGTCTCAGAGAACTGGCTCGGCGGGTTTGAGCATCAGCCCAGGTACTCCTTGCGTAGGGTTTGAACACGCTGCACCAGGGCATTGCGCTTGTCGCTGGTGGTGAGGTTCTTCCAGCTCCACTGACCCACCACAACCACGCCGAGCAGTTCAAGCAGCCCTGGAACGATCGGCAGCAGATTGATCGTGTCGAGGATGCCCTTGATCAGGATCTGAGCAATGATCACGGCCGCAAAGATGCCGACGATCTTGCCGATCCGTCCCATCTGACTCCAGTCGACCTGATCGAGCGTGTCGTTCACCTTGCCGAGAACGTCGCTGTAGCGCTCAGCAAAGGAGGTGGTGTCCTCCTGAGCAGGAGCGTCGACGGGTGTCGTCACGGTTGTGGCGGCATCCTTTACTTCAGTGGTGGCGTCACTCATGAGAACGACTAAATCTTTCACAATTTCAGCTGAGCGTATCGGTGCGACGCGGTCTATGCCATCCGTGCTGCAAATTGATCACCGATGCCACACGGATCTGCGCCGCATTTTATTGGCGCCCCATCCTGAAGAAGGCTGTGCCTTGCTGCTGGGACAACGGACGAATTCAGGGTGTTTGAGGGTGACCACGACCTGGCCCTGTTGCAACGTCTGGGGACGGGGGGCATCAGGCCATCGGCCCGTTCACGACCGTTGCAGACGGTTTCTGGTGGATCCGAGGGAGCAGTTGGCCGCCCAGAGATGGGCCCGGGATCGCTATCAACATTGTCTTGGCGTAGCTCACTCCCATCCGGCATCCGAGCCCTCGCCCTCGCCCCATGATCGGCAGTGGGGGGAGGCGGAGAGTGTGATGCTGATTCTTTCTGCGTCGCTTGGCCTGCGGGCCTGGTGGCTGCATGGTGACCGCAGCGTGGATGAAATCCCGATTCAGCTCTGGGACACTCACAACGATGCATGACCAACCGATGCTGAGTGCTGATGAGCGGGGGCGTTACGCCCGCCATCTGATTCTTCCTGAGGTTGGTCCGGCCGGTCAGCTCCGGTTGAGATCTGCTTCTGTGCTGTGTGTTGGCAGTGGAGGGCTGGGATCTCCCCTGCTGCTGTACCTGGCCGCGGCAGGCGTGGGCCGCATTGGAATCGTGGATGGAGATGTGGTGGAGCTCTCCAATCTCCAGCGCCAGGTGATCCACAGCTCCAGCGGGGTTGGCGGCTCCAAGGCCCGCTCAGCCGCAGCACGGATCCACGACCTCAACCCTCACTGCCAGGTGGAGGTGCATGAACACATGCTTGATGTGGGCAATGCCCTGGACCTCATCGCTCACTACGACCTGGTCTGTGACGGCACCGATAACTTCCCCAGCCGGTATCTGATCAACGACGCCTGTGTGTTGCTTGGCAAGCCCCTCGTCTATGGCTCCGTGCAGCGCTTCGACGGCCAGGTGAGCGTGTTCAACCGCACGACGACGAGCCCCAATTACCGAGATCTGCTGCCGGAACCACCTTCGCCGGACGCTGTTCCGTCCTGCTCGGAGGCTGGGGTAATGGGTGTGATGCCGGGACTGATCGGTCTGCTTCAGGCCACCGAAGCGATCAAACTGATTACAGGCATTGGTGAGTGCCTGGACGGTCGGCTGTTGGTGGTTGATGCCCTGGCGATGCGATTTCGCGAACTCACCCTCCGCGTTGATCCCGACCGACCGAAGGTCGAGAGACTGATTGACTACCGCCAGTACTGCCGTCCGGCGTTATCGGAGATGGAATCCATCACTGTCATGGAGCTGAAGGCCCTGCTCGACTCCGCTCCAGACGAGATTGCGCTGGTTGATGTGCGCAATCCTGCTGAAGCAGAGGTGGCTTCGATTGAAGGAAGCCACTTGGTTCCGTTGGCCTCGCTGGAGAGTGGAGAGGCGATCGATCGAGTTCGTGCAATGGCCGAGGGACGGCGCCTTTTGGTGCACTGCAAGCTCGGGGGGCGCTCTGCCAGGGCCGTTGAGCTGTTGGCTCAGCACGGCATCGCGGCAACGAATATGACCGGTGGAATTGATGCCTGGTCTCAGCAGGTGGATCCTGCAATCCCTCGCTACTAAACCCAGGGTTAGTAATCCACCCCTCGCTTCAGGTCGATGCCCTGTTCGGCGTAAGCAGTAGAGCTAAGCCACGACAGCCTTTTCAGGCTAATCGTGACACTGAATACAAACTCAGTACAAACTCTGACTTGTCTTCTGGCAGTTCGTCAGGAGCTTGGTCGCGCCGAAAATCGCTGAGAAGGCCAAGGCCCTGAACGGCAAAGGCGTGGTCTTCTCCTAAATGTGCGAGCCGCAGAAGTTCTATTTCCGCAACTATTGAGGGAGGAGAGTGATGCAGTTGTTGCCTATAGATTAGAGCGGAACAGAATGAGCTTTCCACATCTTTATTGATTTAAATTAGATGACAGTTAGGATCTTGCGTGATCTTTGGCAATCATCTCAGCATTGATCAAAATAATGTCACGTCATTGGATTGCCATACCAAGCAATACCTTCATTTAGCCAATTTGTATCCTGATCCAAAAGGCTTTGTTCGTAAGTACTGGTTGAGTAAAGATGGCTACCAGTTCCTTGATTGAGATATCGAACAACAGCAACCGCATTGTCAATGTATTCAATTGCATTATAAGCGGTAAAAGCTTTTCCCTCATATTGCCAGCCTGCATCAACTAGTCCCTGGTTGTTGATAATAAGATCTCTTTCGCTCGAAAGAGCCGTATAAAAGTGTCGATTTTCTGAAGATACATAAAAACGAAAGATATCAGCTGTTGCTACCCCAGGCTCGTAGTAGACAGTACCTTCGTTCTTCCATCCGCTGCTCGTCAATATATCTATTTCATTCTGATTAGACGAAAACAAATGCTTGCCTTCAGAAGTGTTATGAAGCCTACTAACAGGACTAACAGTTCTTTTGTTTATTTGAGCACCAGAGGTAAGCCAAGAGAGATCAAATGTTGACTGAGCTGGAATACTAATGGAATGCAAGTTATCATTATACCTAAACGCATCGTCTCCAATTGATGTCACGCTGTCAGGAATATCTATTGTGATTAGATTAGTATCATAAAATGGACCATATCCAATAGAGGTAACGGTATTGGATATATTTACGCTAATCAATGGATTGCCAGAAAAAGCATATTGGGGAATTGATGTGATGCCATGAGGAATTTTTACACTGAAAAGATTATTATTGCTGAACGCAAATCTTCCAATTGATGTTACGCTATTTGGAATGTCTACGGTGTACAAATCATTACTTTCAAAGGCGGACTCGCCTATCATTGTAATGCTTTCGGGAATACTAACGCTTACTAAGCCCTTGCCAGAAAATGCTTTATCAGCTATTGAAGTATAAATCTCAGGTATTACTACATTTAATCCCAGCTCATCTATTAACGACTGGGCTAACTCCTTGGTTAGCACCTTTGGCGCTATATCAAGAGACGTGACGACAGTGGGAGGGATTCGGTCAACAAAAGTTGAAGATGATGTGGATGTTCTATGAATAATTTGAGCATTATATGGAAGCGCTTGAAGATTAAATAATGGATTCTGAGGAACATTAATAGTTTGTGCTTCGGTTACATAGCTCCAAGCAACACTGGGGAATACATGATTAGGCAATGAAGTCAAGCTATCCGGAAGACTTATATTCTTTACATTGTTTTCATAGAAAGCATACATATCAATGAAGACAACTGAATTTGGAATGTTGATTTCTCGCAGAGAATTTGAATAAAAAGCGTTTGTGCCAATACTAATCAAGCCCTCAGCAAACTCTACAGATGTAAGAACGTTTGCATAAAAAGCAGACCCATCAATATGCTTTACGCTACTCGGTATTGACACGCTTACAAGCTGATTTGCATAAAATGCATTACGACCTATGACTGTTATACTTTCGGGGATAACAACACTTTTGATGCCTTTTCCGCTGAATGCATTTTTACCAATTACAGCATAAGTATTAGGAATCACGATATCCAGCCCTTGCTCATCGATCAGCGCTTGAGCCAGAGATTGCGTAAGGACTGTCAAAAGAAAAATTCACTCTAATCAATTCTACTTGCCAATAAGATTCAACAGAAAAATTCAATGATTGGTTAGCATTCTACTGCATATGCCTGTGTTGATTTGAGCATAAATTAAATGCACTTTGTTCAATGCTGATAATTAACGGCGTAGCAAAAGTGCTTTGCATGGCTTGGTTCAATCCGAGCGAGTTCGTGCATGCAAACTTCTCCTCAGATTGATTGGTGTGACTGTGGTGTGGTGACTATCGCGGATAGGTGGTGACCCAGGTTCTCCATAGGTCGCGGCTTTATGCAATGCCATCACGCGCCTGTCACGTGCGATCTGTCTTTGGATTGTGTTGAGACTTATCGGTATACAAACTTCGTGCAAACCTTGTCTATAACTCAATAGTCCACGCCACGCTTGAGATCCACTCCTTGTTCGGCGTAGTGCTTGTGGCACACCATTTCGGAATGGATGCTTGCCAAATCGAAGTAAGCGGGTTGGTTTTTGCAGCGCCCCGTGATGATCACCTCGGTTTCCGCCGGTTTGCGCAGCAGGGTTTGCAGGATCGGTTCGACGGGCAGCAGCTCCAAGTCGACTGTGGGGTTCAACTCATCGAGGATCACGGTTTTGTAGAGGCCGCTTGAGATGGCTGCCCGTGCGATCTCCCAGGCCCGCTCGGCTTCCACGTAATCAATCGGCTCCTGCTGGCCCCGCCAGACGATGGCATCGCGGCCGGAGCGGAGGTGGTCCACCAAATGGGGATAGCTCTCGCGTAGGGCGGCGATGGCTGCATCTTCGGTGTAACCGCTGCCGCCTTTGAGCCACTGCAGGATCAAGACCCGATGGCTCTTGTCCTGGCTGATGCCCCGCCCGATGGCCTGCAGCGCTTTGCCCAGCGCACTGGTTGATTTGCCTTTGCCTTCACCGGTGTAGATCTCAATACCGCTACTCACATTGAGAGGCACCACCCGGTTGTCGTTCATGCCCGGACGGCGATGGGCCCGCATCTCGGAGTGGAGGTCGGCCTCACGCACCAAGGGGGCCGGTGCGGCGCGACCGGTGACGATGATCTCCATCCCCTCCGGCCGGTTGCTGAGGGTGCGCACCACGTCCTCTAGGTCCAGCAGGCCGAGATCGAGCACAGGATTCAGCTCGTCCAGAACCACCACCGAGTAGAGGGCACTGGCGATTGCGCCCTTGGCAATCACCCAGCCCCGCTGGGCTTCATCCCGGTCGAATCGCGTGGCTTCGTCGGCAGTGAAGTGATCGGCCCGTCCGGTGCGCAGGTGGTCGATCAGATGGGGGAAACCCTGCTGCAAGGCCTCGATGGCCGCATCCTCGTCGTAGGCCCGGCCTGGGCCTTTGAGAAAGCGCAACAGCAGCACTCGGGTCTGTCGTTGCTCGCAGATGCCGAGGCCGATGGTGCGCAGCACTACACCAAGGGCTGCCTGGCTTTTGCCCTTGCCCTCGCCGTCATAGATGTGCAGCTGTCCGTGGCTGCGCTCGCGGCTGTCCGCTGCGGTGACAATGCCGATGCTTCGAGGCATGGGGACAGCTCTTACCGTTGGAGCCTACCTAGCTCAACTGGTTTTCCCCGCTGATGTTTCGGTTGCAGGAGCCTTTGGCGGATCGAGAGCAGCAGCTGCTGGCGGACCTGCGGCAGTGGATGGCGGGGCAATCTGCCCTGTGTGTGGCCTATTCCGGTGGAGTCGACAGCACCCTTGTTGCCGCGATGGCCTACGAAGCCAAGGGCGATGCCGCCCTTGCGGTAACGGGGGTCTCTCCGGCCCTGGCACCGCATCTGTTGCGGGAAGCGCGTGATCAAGCTTCCTGGATCGGCATCCCGCATCGGGAGTGTGCAACGGCCGAGTTGAACGACCCGGACTACAGCAACAACCCCGTGGATCGCTGCTTTGCCTGCAAGCGTGAACTGCACCAGCACCTTCAACCCATTGCTGCGGCTGCGGGAGATGCCTTGGTGATTGATGGGGTCAATCTTGATGACCTCGGTGATCACCGGCCCGGCATTAATGCGGCCCGACAAGCGGGGGTTCGCTCCCCCCTGGCCGAACTGTTAATCGACAAAGCAGCCATCCGTGCCTTGTCGCGGGGCCTTGGTTTTCCCTGGTGGGATAAACCGGCGCAGCCCTGCCTGGCCTCCCGCTTCCCCTATGGCGAAAGTATCAGCGCCGAGCGGTTGAAGCGGGTGGGTCAGGCGGAAGCCTGGTTGATCGCTAGGGGCTTCAGCACCGTTCGTGTGCGGTCACACGGGTTGGCAGCACGGATTGAGGTTCCCCGTGAGCAGATCCGCGCTGTGCTCTTGCTTGCGGAGAGTGAACCTCTAGTGGAGGCCTTTCGCTGCCTTGGTTTCACCTCCGTCAACCTGGATCTTGAAGGTCTGGTCAGCGGCAAATTGAACCGCCGCTGATCTCGCCTGGGCCGGTTCAGTTAGGGCGCTGGCTTGGCGTTTCCACAGGTTCTCTCACCCCGGTGGCAATGGCCGCAGGTGTTTCACGAAGAAAGCTTTTCAGCGCGTGCCGTTTCGCTTGAAGCTCACTGCAGAGAATGGCGCAGGCCTGTTCCGGCATGGTGTGGTCACCACAGGTGAAAACATCAACAGCGGCGTAGCCGGATTCCGGCCAGGTGTGGATGGAAATGTGGGATTCCGCCAGCAGGGCCAGGCCTGTGACGCCCTGGGGTTGAAATTGATGGGTGATCAGGTTCAGCAGCGTCGCACCAGCACCTTTGGCTGCTGAGGTGATCGTTGTGCGGATGAATGCTTCGTCGTCGAGCCGGCTCGGGTCGCAGTCGTAGAGCTCGAGAATGCAGTGTTTGCCGACCATGTCGGTGGCATGAATCTCAGGTGCCCCCCATCCCGGGTTGGGATGCAGTTCAGAGAGGGTCTGCTCCATCAGGTGATGAGAGAAAAAAGGGTCCGCCACCTTATCTGATCTTCAGGTCGGGTCTCAGGTCTCTTGCTCCGAGAATTTGGGCCTGCTGCTGCCATCCGCCGCCAAAGCCCTCGAGGTGGGTGGCACTCACCAGGCATTGATGCGATTCCCCCACGGCCTCAAGCAGAAGCTGCTGACGGGTTGGATCCAGTTCGGCGAGCACATCATCAAGAAGCAGCAAAGGAGGCTCCCCGCAGAGCTGGGTCACCAGCTCCAGTTCGGCGAGCTTCAGGCCCAGCACCAGCGACCGCTGCTGGCCTGCGGAGCCAAACTGTCGTGCCGGGCTGCCCCCCAGCAGCAGGGCTATCTCATCGCGGTGCGGGCCCACGCGGCAGCTGCCGAGCCGTTCCTCCTCTCCCCGCTGCTGGCGCAGTTGCTCCTCGATGGCGAGTCTCCAGGGTTCTTCGGCATCCTCCCCGTCGAGCTTGCTGCCGGGTTTGTAGTGCAGTTCCAAGGCTTCTGTGCCCCCGCTGAGGTGGGCCTGCCAGCGTTGGGCGATCGGTTCCAACCGATGCAGGGCCCGTTGCCGTCGCCGGTGAATTCGGGTGCTCACCAGCGCCATCTGAACATCAAAGGCATCGAGTAGCGCATGGCGTTCGCCACTGGAGACCTGCCTCTGGCGCCAGAGCTGGCTGCGCTGCCGCAGCAACCGGTTCAGCCGCGCCATCAGATCGGCATACACCGGTTCGAGCTGCAGCACGACGCGGTCCAGCCACTGGCGGCGTAAGGCGGGTTCGCCCCGCACCAGATCAAGATCCAGGGCGCTGAAGCCAATGCAGCGCAGTGGACCAATCAGGTCCAGCTGCCGATCGAGCAGCTTGCCGTTCCTTTTGGCCTGACGGCCTCCATGGCGGCGCAGTTTCAGTTCCAGACGATCCCCACCCCCCACGTCGGCCCGGATCAGGGCCTCTGGAGCGTCCCACTGGATCAGATCGCGATCGTTACTGCAGCGATGGGAGCGCAGGCTGCCCAGCAGCTCAACCGCTTCGAGCAGGTTGGACTTGCCAATGCCATTGGGCCCGATCACCAAAAGGCGTGGCTGCCTCAGTTCCAGCTGCAGAACGGTGTGGTTCCGGAAGCCCTGCAGTTGGAGCCTGTGGAGCCGGATGGGTGCTGGGGCGACCAGTGAGTAAGGTACCTGTATCGGGACGGTTGACGCTCGATATCACTGCGGCTTAATGCCGATCAGTGGGCATGTAGCTCAGTTGGATAGAGCATCAGATTCCGGTTCTGAGGGTCGGGGGTTCGAGTCCCTCCATGCTCGTATTTGAACTCAATGTCTCAGCTCAGGCTGAGGCCCATGGCGCGAATTCCATTGGGATCAATCAGGAAACCTTGCTGTTTGAGAGCTTCCAGCGCATCCGCAGGGGCCGAGATTGAAAGGCTGCAGCCCGGCAGATCCCGGCGCAGAATCTGCAGGGCTCGGTGCACCAGAACGGCGAAAAGGGCCCCTTGGTTCGGCCCTGGTTTGGCGGCCAGGTTCCAAAGATTGGCGTTGAGGGCCAGATCACTGGTGGCCCGCACAAATCCGATCAGTTCCCCTGTTGATTCCTCCAGGATGCTGATCTGCCAAAGGCTGCGCTGAAGGGCGAGCTCCCAGCGTTCCTCAGGGTGGGTTGATTCCCCGCAGGACATCAGCAACGTGTTGAGCTGCTGGGAGGTGGGAGGGGTTGATGTTTCGAGTCGCGTTCCCTCGGGCAAGGGTGGAATCGAGGGTTGTTGAAGGAACGACAGCACTGTGGATCAGCCGGTGTTGCGCATGCCAGCTGCAATGCCGTTGAGGGTGAGCAAGGCCCCCCGCAGCAGTTCACTGCGGCTGTAGGTGCGGGTGTCCTCGGGGGCGCCTGCCGTCTCACTCATGGGCGGTTGCCGGTTCTGATCCCGCAGCCGCCTCAGCAGCGCAACCTGCAGGAAGCCAAGGGGAACAATGGTGCGGTTGCGCAAATCAACAGACAGCTGAAGCCCTTGGTCAGCGCCCAGCAGTCGGTTTTGCCCCGTGATTTCAAGAACCAATTGGCGGGTGAGTTCGTATTCCTTGGCGATTACCTGGAAGATCGCTTCAAAGGCTTCCCGCTGTTCGGGGTGCCCCAGGCTGTTCATGTAGTGATGAGCCAGGTCGAGATCCACTTTGGAGAGGGTCATTTCGACCTTGGAAATGAGCATCCGGAAGAACGGCCAACGTTGATGGAGGCGCCGCAGCAGGTCGAGTTGTTCGGAGTCGCCACCCACTTCTTCCGACAGCGCCGTGCCGAAGCCAAACCAGCTCGGCAAAAGGAACCGACTCTGGGTCCAGCCGAAGACCCAGGGAATGGCCCGCAGGCTGGAGAGGTCCTTGGCGCCGGTTTTGCGTCGGGCTGGACGACTGGAGATCTGCAGCTTGCTGATTTCCTCGATCGGTGTGACCTGCTGGAAAAACGCCACCAGATCGGGATTGTCGTGAACCAGAGCCCGGTAATGCTCCCGTGAGCGGGTGGCAAGGCGACTCATCAGCTGGTTCCAGCTGGGTGTCGCATCAAGCTGGTTGGTCACCAGGCTGTTCTGCACCACGGCCGTGGTGACGGTCTCCAGGTTGTAGAGCGCCAACTCGGGCAGGCTGTACTTCGAGGCCAGCACTTCACCCTGTTCGGTGATTTTGATCCGGCCCTGCAGTGTTCCGCTGGGTTGAGCCAGGATTGCCTGGTAGGCCGGCCCACCACCACGACTGACGGATCCACCGCGGCCGTGGAAGAGGCGAAGCGCCACATCCTGGCGGCTAGCGAGTTCCTGAAGGGCGATCTGAGCCTGATGAATCTCCCAGTTGCTGGAGAGGAAGCCGGAATCCTTGTTGCTGTCGGAGTAGCCCAGCATCAGCTCCTGTAGCGGCTGCTTTTGCTGCCCCACAACGGGGAGGAGTTCGCGGTAAAGCGGCGTCTTGAACAGTCCCTCCATTACCTCAGGGGCTCGTTGGAGATCCTCCACGGTTTCGAACAGCGGCACCACCAACAGGGAGGCCCGTTTCTTGGGCGGGTCTACAAGACCCGCCTCCTTGGCCAGCAGCAGGACCTCCAAGAGATCCGATGCCGTGTGGCTCATGGAGATCACGTAGGAGTTGCAGATCCGCGGACCGAACTCCTCCTGGAGGCGCTGCAGCATTCGGAACACCGCCAGCGTCTCGGCTGTTGCTGCCGACCAGCTGGCGGCAGGCGGGATCAGGGGCCGACGGGTCTGCAGTTCCTGCAGGAGCCATGCCATCCGCTCCGTCTCATTCATGTCCCCATAGGCCTGGGGCAGTTCAAGGCTGCGGGTCAGTTCATCGATGGCATCGCTGTGGCGGGTGCTCTCCTGACGGATGTCCAGGCTGGCCAGTGAGAACCCAAAGATGTGCACCTGGTGCAGCAGGGTGTCGAGCTGTTCGCAGCTCAGTTCGGTGCTGACGAGGCTGTTGCGCACCAACTCCAGGTCACTACGGAACTGGTCCACCGAGGTGTAGTGGAGAACCTCAGCTCCGCTAAGCCCGACCTGGGGATCCGTCAGAGCCTCACAGGGCATCTGCCAGCCCGCTTCCGACAGTTGGTTGTTGCGGGCGAGGGTGCGCTCCAGTTTTTCGAGCACGTAGCAGAGCTTTAGCCGGTAGGGCTCTAGTCGGTATCGCGCTGCTCTGCGCTCGTAGATCTCCGGGAATCGGAGCCGATCCATCTCCAGCGACTCCAGCAGTGATGGAGCCACCTGACTCCATTGCATGGAGATGCTCAGCTGCTGCCGGAGCGACTGCACAGAACTGATGTACAGCTCCAGCATCAACTGACGCTGATAACAGGCCGTGCGCCAGGTGATCTCTGGTGTGACTGAAGGATTGCCGTCCCGATCGGAGCCCACCCAGGAGCCGAAGGTGCAGAACGACGCTTGGGGGACCTGCACATCGGGGTAGTGGCGATGCAGGGAGGAGATCAGCCTTCTGCGCAGTTGCGGCATCGCGTCAAACAACACCTGCTGGAAATAGTGCAAGGTTGAATCCACCTCATCGATCACGGTGGGCTTGAACTGGTGGAGTTCATCGGTTCGCCACCACAGGCGGATTTCCTCCTCCAGTTGGTCGCGGCATTCCTCACGCAGCTGATGCGCCAGAGGGGCGTCTGATTGAAGCTGCTGGAGCAAGTTGGCCACTCGCCTCTGCTTGTGCCGCACCGTGTGCCGCACGATCTCCGTGGGGTGCGCGGTGAAGACCAGCCGGATGTCTAGTTCCCGCAGCAGTTGTTCCACCTGAGCGGGGGGGACATTCATCCGCCGCAGCCGCTCGAACACCTCTCCAAAGGTGGCTGGATCGGTCTGGTTGGCGAGGGGCGGGGCGAAGGGATCAAAGGCGTCCCGTTGGGCTTCGTCAGCACTGGAATTGGGTCTCAAGCTGTCCAGATAGCTGTCTTCCTCGATCCGTTGCTCAAGGATGTTGATGAGCTGGAAATACAGCGAAAAGGCACGGGCCGCGGAGATGGCCTCCGAAAGGTCCATGGCCTTGATCAGCTCGACGATCGCCTCGCTCGTGCTGTCGCCATCTCGCCCTTCTAAAGAGACGGGGTCGCTGAGTTGTTTGAGCCTCAGCAGTCGTTCGCTCTGCTCCGGTGGGCACTCGCTGCGCAGCACCGACTTCCAGAGGTCTTCAATCAGGTCCAGGCGGTTCTGAAGAAGCTGTCCTGCACCGGATCCGCCACCGCTCAAGCGTGCAGTCTCTTGCTCGGAGACAGGGGTGGTGGACTCGGGCATGAAGTCTCCACGCTGCGACGAACTCGACATGATCATCCCAAACAGGCTTCCCCGGTGGAGATCCGTTCCTCCTCCTCCATCCGCTGAATACCTTCCTGAAGTAGGTTCTCGATGGATTGGCCCTGTCTATGGGCCGCTTCCCAGAGCATGGCCTGATTGCCATGGACAAGCAGGGAATCCAAGGGCTTCAAGCAGGACCTGAGCTGGAGCGATTCGGCGAGGGGAGTCAGCTGACCAATCAGCTCCAGCAGCCAGTCTTTGCAGTTGATGGCACGGCCATCCTGCCAATGCCGGAGTTCAGCATTCAGGCTGGATCGGGCCACGGCGGCATCGTTGCTTTCGGCGAGCTGGACCAGTTCACTGGCGCTCAGCGAACTGCTGCTGAGTGGATCGAGGATTTCGATGTTGTTTTTGAGGGCCAGCAGCCGCAGCTCCAGCAGACAGGTGATCGCCAGCAGCTGATCGGGATTGGTGACCAGATCACAGATCCTTAATTCCAACCGGTTGAGGTCGTAGGGGCGCCGCGGACCATTGGGCCGAACCGATGTCCACAGGTGGCGTTCGTTGCGCATGGCACCCGTGGCCAGCTGCTCCTCCACCCACTCGATGTAGTGCTTGTGATCTCTAAAGAGAGGAACCGCAGCCGGCGTGAGCGGGAATTGATGCCATCGCTGGGAGTGGTGGCTGGTGCTCCGCCCATCCAAGAAGGGGGAACTTGCACTCAGGGCAAGCAGCAGAGCCGCTTCGCAGCGCACGAGCCGGACCGCTGCAAACAACCAGTTGAGATCGGTGATCCCGAGGTTGATATGGATGCTGGCTGTCACGACCTTGGTGCCATACAGCTGTTCAATCAGCGCGTGATACGCGTTCTCCGGGTCGGAGCGTTCGAAGCGGCTGCTGTCACCCAGGCTCATGGTGCTGCCGGGGAGAAGCGTTAGCTCCCGCTTCTGCAGCCACCGCCGCAGCGTCCGCCGAGGAGCCAGTAGCGCCTCGGGCAGTTGGGCGTAATCCCGGATCGGGTCGGTGACGTATTCGAGGTTGCGACGGTCCGGTTCCGTCACGAAGCCAGGGAGGTCCCTGGCAACGTCGGGGGCGACGCCCACGTTGGTTCCTTTGCTTCGACCGGTGAACAGTTCAACCTCGAAGCCTTTCAGCAGAAGGGGGTGCGCTGTCATCCCGGTGGATTCAGGCACGCCAGTGCGGTCAGCATTCCCCTGGCTTTGTTGAGGGTCTCCTCAAACTCCGCCGTCGGTTGTGAATCGGCCACAACGCCGGCTCCGGCCTGTACTTTCACTCGGCATCCCCCGCTATCACGGGGTTGTACCAGCATAGTTCGGATCGTGATCGCCGTGTTGAGGGCCCCGGCCAGATCAACGGATCCGTACACCCCGGAATAGGGGCCACGGGCATCGGGCTCAAGCTCGTGGATGAGTTGCATCGCCCGGATTTTCGGCGCGCCGCTGACGGTGCCGGCGGGGAACGCCGCCATCAGCAGATCCCACACGTCGTGCGTTGGCCCCAGGCGTCCTTCGACTTGGCTGACGATGTGCATCACGTGGGAATAGCGCTCGATCACCATCAGGTCTTGCACTGCCACGCTTCCGGGCTGACAGACCCTGCCGAGGTCGTTGCGGCCCAGATCAACAAGCATCACGTGCTCAGCTCTTTCCTTCGGGTCGGCCAGCAGGTCAGCTTCCAGTTCGCGGTCTTCCACGGGCGTGGCGCCGCGGGGCCGTGTTCCGGCGATGGGGCGAAGGCTGGCGTGGATGCCATCAGCAGCGGGTTCGGCTTGAACCATCACCTCCGGACTGGAGCCAATCAGTTGCCAGTCCCCAAAGTCGAAGAACGCCATATACGGGGAAGGATTCACCATCCGCAAACTGCGGTACAGCTCCAGGGGCGATTGGGGCACCTCGGTTTCTAAGCGCTGACTGATTACCAGTTGGAACACATCGCC
This sequence comes from Synechococcus sp. WH 8109, assembly GCF_000161795.2. Classification (NCBI taxonomy): domain Bacteria; kingdom Bacillati; phylum Cyanobacteriota; class Cyanophyceae; order Synechococcales; family Synechococcaceae; genus Synechococcus; species Synechococcus sp. WH 8109. Next base: position 368,108 of record NZ_CP006882.1, read on the forward strand.
GGCTGCGATGTGTTCTTTGGCGGTGTCGACGGCGGCTTCGAATTCATCGCGGCTGCGGTTGGAGCGCACCGCGGGAAGCTCTTTGCTTCTCGCGTCCCAGGTCAGTGGTTTGACGGCGGGCAGAGGTGCGTCCATTCGCTGGCGCAGGGCCTCAATACGTCCGATAGCGGTTTGCCAGGCCTGTTCCTCATCCGCTCCGTTGGAGAGGTCGCCGAAGGCGACAGCGGTGATCTGTCGTTTCACCTGATCAAAGATCAGGATCGCGTCCATCAACATCCAGATCCCATCCGGGGGATCTGCAGCAGCGCGGGGATGAACGGCGACGGTGGGTTCGATCCACTGGATCAATTCGTAACCCCAAACGCCATAGAGCTGCCCAAGCGGAGGGAGGCCCGGCAGGTTGACGCAGGAGTAAGGCTCGAGGATGTCGCGCAGGGATGCGAACGGATTGCCGTTGAAGCTCTCTTCACGACCATCTCGCCAGGTGCGCGTCAGACGATCATTGCGCGCTGACGCCGTCCAAAGCGGATCGCATGCGATCACGCTCCAACGCCCCAAGGTTTCACCACCCTCTACAGACTCCAGCAGCACGCCTGGAGGCCTTCCATCACCCACCTTGATCCAGGTGGTGAGGGGTGTTTCAAGATCTGCAGGCCAACTCTGAGCCAGAGGAATCAGGTTGGCACCACTGCAAACAGCCTGATGAAAGGCGTCGCGATCGGGACTGAACATGACCTGATCATCGCAGCCGGGACCCGGAGATCATGACCTCCGGGCGTCGGTTTTGAGAGATCAGGCGTCGAAGGTGTTCCGGCCGCTGAACTTGATGTTGGCCGGGTTCACGTTCTGGCCAATGCGACGGGGGTTGTGGCCCACCATGGGACGACCTTCGTTCACCTTTTCGGAGAACACACCATCCTTGGGATGCAGGAACTCGGTGTCACCACCGGGGTAGATCCGGTAAATCTTGTAGTCCTCGATCCTGGGCTTGAATTTCGTGCGCAGCTGAGTGCCGAGGGCGAGGCACTGTTCCTTGCGAGCGAAATACATCAGGTTCTCGCCTGAATTCATCAGAGCGGCGCCACCAGTAGGTAGCTCAAAAGCCTGCTCTGTTTTGCTGGTCCAGGTGATTGCGTATTTTTCTTCAGTCTCCGCTGAATTCAGAAGGCCGCCAGTGCTGGCGATGTGCTGGGGAAGTTGACCGTTCAACGCCGTTGCTGCCATGGCTGAAAGAATCCACAAGAGCCGTTATGGCTGGAAAGTAGCACCGTCATTGCGGCCTGGTTTGAGCTCCGACAGCAAGCTTCACACCCGTCAACAAACCCATCACTCTCTGGGCGTATGCACCGGAAAAAAAACGGTGATGTCGCGGTCGCGCCTGGGCTGATAGCGGCCTCCCAGGCTGGCCATCATCTGGCGAGTCGCATCCTGGCTTAACTGCAGGCTTCCTGTGCTGGGATCCCAGCTCAGGACGGTGCCTACGTCCTCGCGCTGGGGAGACTTGCCGGCCTCCGCGGCCTGGCTTCTGTAGGGATGCTCCACATGCAGCTGAAGCTTCACCCGCGGACCCGCTGCCTGGAGGTGAAGCGTGAGCTGACTGCCGGAGGGGAGCCCCCTGGTGCTGCGGTCGATCAGCCCCCCCAGCATCGGTTCCAGTCGCCGGGAGTCACTGAGGATCGCTGGCAGGTCAGCGCTGAGATCCAGCTCCAGGGCGATTCCGCGACGGTCCAGCTGTTCCGTCCAGCTGGGTGCAAGGGCGCTCAGCATGGCCTGCAAATCCGTGCGGGCCAGATTGGCCTCGTTGGGCTCCCGTTGCAGTTCAGCGGCATGGAAGATCAGGCCAAATCGATCGATCTGCTCGCTGCATTCCACATCGATCTGCCGCAAGCGATTCACAACGACATCAGCCAGATCCTTCCGCCGTAGCAGAGAGCGAATCAATGTTCGGATCGTGGCCAGCGGGGTTCGCACCTCATGGGTGATCGCTTCCAGCAAATTCAGATCTCCATGGCTGGGCACTTCCGGTGGGCGATCAGCCTGGATGGGTTGCAGCATCAGCCCAGGGGCTGTGCCGGTGAGCCGCTCCGTGAGACGGGGCCAGAACTGTTCTGACCAGGCTGCATTGCTCTGCAGGGAGCCGATCGATTCGAGCGCTTTGCGCAGCTGCTCGGCCTGCGTTGGTGACTGGTGCTCCAGCCGGCCCCCCAGCTGCACCAGCACATCACTGAGCGTTGCTGGGTCGCATCGCATCAGCAACTGACGCTTCTGGGCCGGTCCATGTAGGGCAAGGGCCACCTGGACCTCGGGTGTGATCACCAGCAGCAGTGGGTCATCCCCGTCGTCGGGGCCTAGGGACAAGCGTTGGAATCCCCGCAAGTAACCGGGCTCATTGCTGCTGGACCGTCCCGGCAGTGCTGTTGGATGCGGACTCAGTTGATCCAGTTGATCTGGAGCCCACACCCATCCCTGCAGATGTTTCAGTAACTCCGGTTCGTAGAGAGCTGGCAGGGGGGCAGCCAGCCAGATGCCGCGTTCCAGGCCGCGCTCAAGCAGGTCCTGTTGCAGGGTTTCCAGAGCAGCCCACCAAAGCCGCCGGACACCAATCTCATCGCAGCGGCCCTGGGGCACGTCCTGTGCCAGCCGTTGTCGCAGGTCTGTGAAGGAGGGGCCGGTCAACGGAGGTGCGCCAAGGAGCGACGGCTTTGCCGGACCACCGACAGGCAGAGGCCGAGCGCGATGAAGTTCACCACCATGGCTGAGCGCCCATAACTGAGGAAGGGCAGGGGAATTCCTGTGACGGGGCCCAGGCCGATGGTCATGAAGATGTTTACCACCACCTGGAACATCAGCATCGTGCCGATCCCGATCACCACTAGTGATTCGAAGTCGGTGCGGGCATTGCGCGCGATCTGGAGCAACCGTGCCATCAAGGCGGCAAATCCAAGAACCACCAGAAGGCAGCCAATAAAACCGGTTTCCTCGCCCAGGGCGCTGAAGATGAAATCGGTGTGCTGTTCAGGGATGAAACGAAGCTTGGTCAGTTGTCCTTGAAGAAGACCTGTGCCCAAGACGCCGCCTGAACCGATGCCAACGGTGCTCTGGAGTAGGTGATAGCCCCCGCCCAATGGATCCTGACTGGGGTCGAGGAACAGCACCAAACGGTCCCGTTGATAGTCCTTCAAACCATGTATCCAGAGCCATGGCGTCACAGCAGCCATGGCGCCGTGGATGGCCAGGGTTGCTGTAGCTGCCAAACGTTTCCAGGGCAGGGAGCGGTACGCGAGAACTCCCATCAGCGGGATCCAGAGGGCCATGGCCCAGGGGAGAAGGCCTGAGAGCAGGGCCGTCACCAGCGGTGACAACCACAGAATCACCCACTCGACCGGCATCCCAGACCAATAGAGCATCGTGAGCATCAGGGCTCCGAACACAAGCGATGTGCCGAGATCAGGCTGGATGAACACCAGCAGCCAAGGCACTGCAATCACCCCGAGAGGGCGCATCAGATCAACCGGTCGTTCCACCGGGTGTCGCGACAAGACTGCTGCCACGAGCAGGATCGCCGCAATCTTGGCGAATTCCGATGGCTGAACATGAACCCCGCCAATGCTGATCCAGCGTTGGGCGCCCAGCGCTGTGGTTCCAATAACGCGCACCGCCACCAGGCTGATCACCGTGAGGACGTAAACGGGAACCAAAAGAGGCCGGAGACGCTGCAGCGGCAGCCGTTCCAGTCCCAGCGCCAGCAGCACTCCGAAGGCTGCGGTGATCCAGTGGTGGTACCAGTCGGCATAGTCCGCCTGGCGTTGGGTGCTGGCGATCAGCACCCCGGCGATGGCGATCATCCCGAGCGGAACACCCCAGAGCACCCACTCCCGGTGCGATCTGTGGCGGTCACGTCGGCTGAACATCGTCAGACGGGCTGGGTGACTGCCTTGAGTACCGCTTCAGCAAGGCCTTTGAACTCGGCGGCGCTGGCGGAGTCGCTGCGGTTGATCACGATCGGTCGTCCCGTGTCACCGCCTTCCTGCACGGGCATTTCCATGGGGATCTGAGCCAGCAGGGGAACGTCATAGTCGGCGGCCAGTTGGGCGCCGCCGCCACTGCCGAAGAGGGCGTAGCGGCAGTCGGGACGGTCCGGAGGAATGAAGGCGCTCATGTTCTCCACCACGCCCAGAACGGGAATGCCCATCTGCCGGAACATGGCGAGACCCCTTCGCGCATCCTGCAGCGACACCTGTTGTGGTGTGGTCACGATCACAACGCCCGCCATCGGCACCGCCTGGGCCAGGGAGAGCTGTGCATCACCGGTGCCCGGTGGCAGATCAACGATGAGAATGTCCCGCTTACCCCATTCGGCCTGATACAGGAACTGCCGAATGATGCCGTTGAGCATCGGACCGCGCCAGATCACAGGTTGGTGATCGTCGATCAGTAGACCCATCGACACCATGGCGATGCCGCAGGTCTCGATCGGGACAATCCGCTGCTGATCGCCGCTGCCCTGCACCTCAGGTGTTTGGTCAGCGACGCCCAGCATGGTGGGTGCGTTCGGCCCGTAGATATCGGCGTCCAGAAGTCCGACCCGCAGCCCGGTCTGGGCGAGGGCGCAGGCCAGATTGACCGCGACGGTGCTCTTGCCGACGCCGCCCTTGCCGCTGCTCACTGCAATCACCTGGCGGACGCCGGGGATCGACTGGCGTTCCGCCGGCTGACCATGGCCGGCCTGGCCAATGCCCCCTTGGCTTGGCGGTTGGCCGATCTCGATCTGAACGTCGTCAATGCCATCGAGCGCCATCAGAGCGCCCCGTGCTTCGGCCACGATTCGGTCACGCTGGCTTTGGGCGAAGCCAGGAAGGCTGAGGCGAAACACAGCCCGCGGCGGGGTGATGCGGATCTGTTCGATCCAGCCGAGCTCCAGGGCCGTTTTGCCACTGCCGGCATCTTTGACTTGCTGGAGGGCTTGGTTGGCCTGCTCGACCGGGGTCATCCGTTTCATCAAGGCAAGCTGGATCCTAGGGGCGCCGCCCGTGACAGTCCCTGACGGATGCTTGTCCAGGCCTGGGGTGGCCTGGTTAGGTTTCGATGTCTTCAGTCTCTGACACATGGTCCGCTCCCTGATTCGCCGCGTCCTTGGACGCCAGGACGTGGGTGTCAGCAAAGCTCCCCTTGAGTTGCCCCCCAGCGATTCCAGAGAGCGGGCTCGGGCGATGGTTATGGGGCTGCAGGACGAAATCTGTGCGGGCCTAGAAGCCCTCGACGGTGAAGGTCTCTTCGCTGAAGAGAGTTGGGTCAGGTCCGAAGGGGGTGGGGGGCGCTCCCGGGTGATGCGTGAGGGCCGCGTCTTTGAACAGGGCGGCGTGAATTTCTCCGAGGTTCAAGGCGAAGAACTGCCCCCGTCGATCCTCAAGCAGCGTCCTGAGGCGAAGGGGCATCCCTGGTTCGCCACGGGGACCTCGATGGTTCTGCATCCGCGCAACCCCTACATCCCGACGGTTCACCTCAATTACCGCTATTTCGAGGCTGGCCCGGTGTGGTGGTTCGGCGGCGGTGCCGACCTCACGCCCTACTACCCGTTCCTTGACGATGCCCGTCTTTTCCATCGCACCCATCAGGCGGCCTGTGATTCGGTTCATCCGGATCTGCACAAGGTGTTTAAGCCTTGGTGCGATGAATATTTCTATTTGAAGCACCGTGGTGAAACCCGCGGCGTTGGCGGCATCTTTTACGACTACCAAGACGCCAACGGCACCCTCTACAAGGGTCAGGATCCCTCCGGGCCTGCGGCTCAGGTGTCAGCTCGTTTGGGAGCTCGGCCGTTGAGCTGGGAGCAGCTGTTCTCCTTGGGGCAGGCCAATGGCAGAGCCTTCTTGCCCGCCTACGCCCCCATCGTGGAGAAGCGCCACCCGATGGCCTATGGCGATCGCGAAAGGGACTTTCAGCTCTATCGCCGAGGCCGTTATGTGGAGTTCAACCTGGTCTGGGACCGCGGCACGATCTTCGGCCTGCAGACCAATGGACGCACGGAGTCGATTCTGATGTCTCTGCCCCCGCTGGTGCGTTGGGAGTACGGCTACACCGCCGAGGCTGGATCACGGGAGGCCCTGCTGACCGAACTGTTCACCAAGCCGCAGGACTGGCTCGGTGATGCCTCGCTGGATGAGCGCTGCCGCCCCCATGGAGCGATCAATTAACTGATGCTTTGAAAGAGCGCGTTCACCACGCGCTCGGCCAGGCAATTCAACGTGTGCTTCCTTGAGCGTGGATCCCTCAGTTTCGTCTCGAGAGGGGGCTCAAGCATGGCGATTTCAAGTATTCCGATGCCGCGCCGCGGACCGCCAAGGCCTCCGCGGAACAAGCGTGGGTAGCGCCCAAATGCCTGGGCCAGGCTTTCATCGACGACATTCAGTTCACGCACATTTGGGAGTACCGGAATCAGGCCGGAGCCGAAGCCATGGGGCCGGTAGGCATCGAAATGGATCTCCAGAACGTATTCACCACGCTCCGAAAAGACCTTGGCCTTCGACCAGTTGGTGCTGGGGTCGTCATCGTTCGCGATGCTGATTGACGGCGGGGTGTAGGCACGGATGTTCAAGCCACGGGCCTGGCCTTGGCTCACTACAGCGGTCTGAACTTTGCGGTTCCAGAACAGCTCATCGCGAATGCTCGGTTGCATCGGCGGTCGCTTCTGCTGATCCACGGCATATCCAGGGGTTCCTGGACTGGCGGTGCCCTGAGAGTCGGCATGTCCTGCCATGACGACGATTGGCAGGTTGCTTTGCACAGGGCTTCTCCCGACCCAGCTCCCGGGTTTCTTTGTGCGTGGGCCTAGCAGGGGATCTGGGGTGTCTGGCGAGGGGCAGGGGTCTGGCTGTTTCGGTGCTGTTTTTTTGCTGGGCTCGGCTGTGCCAAGCCAGTTGTGCTGTTCCGCAGCCTTGGTCATCGCCAGGGTTGCCAGTGACAGGCCTGTGATGGCAAGCCCTGAGGCAAAGCGACGCCGTCGCATCCAGACCGGCAGACGCATGGTTCAGATGGGGGAGGAGAGCAGGGATCCCTCACTGGCGAGTTGCAGGGTCTCGGCCAGTTCCAGTTCGATGGCGATCAATTCGTCCCGATGAGCCCGCAGACGAATTGTGCTGCCGTCTCCCTCGGGAGCAGGAAGGAGTTGCAGTTCAAGTGCTTCTGTGCGAGCGGCCCGCCGCGTGTAAACAGCTCCCGCCAGAGGACCGAGGCCGATCAGCAGCAGAGGCCACCAGTGCAGTTGGGGTGCCAGCTGACGCAGGACCAGACCGAAGCAGGCGGAGCCAATGGCCGCCAGCACTGACAGCAACACCGCAAGGGGTTGGCTGGAGGCCACTTTTCCCTTGAAGCGGAGCACCTGGCGCTCAGCATCGCCGCCATCCCGGCTCCAGCCGCGGTCTTCCAGCCAAGTGCTGAGCCCGTTAAGCACGGTGATGGGGGGTTGGGGGGACATCACGTCCACCACCGTGGTTCGGTCCTTGCTGGCTGCACGCAGAAAGAAGACCAGACCAATCGCCAGCAGAACAGTCAGCAGGAGGGTGGATTGGAATCCTGCAGGCATGGCATCCCGGTGGTGTTCAACCTTTTTAAGCCTTGCGCTGGCTGAATCGCTTAGTTCAAGGCGAACCGGTGGGAGTTCAGCCAGCTGCGCCAGGGCTGCATCAGTCGCTCGGCTTCGCCGCGTGCATCGGATTCAAGGTGCAGCATGCGCCGTGGCCGTCCGCGACTCGGGCAGCGTTGGGTGTAGCTGCTGATCGAGCCCTGTTGCTCAAGGAACTCCAGGGCCTGTTGCAGCACGGTTTCAGATAGCCGCAGTTGAGGCTCCTCCCGGATCAGTTTCTGTAGGAGTCCGGAGGGGTAATTGTCGTTTTTGAGCAAGCACTCGAGGATCCAGCAGACAGCCAGCTCCAGGTCGAGGAATTGCGGAGGCGGCTGATGGAAGTACTGCTCGATGTCTGCCAGACAGGTGCGCGAAGGCTTTCTGCGAGAGAACACAGGCGCGGGACGACTTCACCAATCAAAAGCGATCTAATTTCGAGATTCAAGAGGAGAGTCTTGAGACTTGCTGTGGAGGTGGTTGGCCACACTGGCCCTATCCCTTCCTGAAGTCATGGCTGAGAAGTCGTCATCCCCAGCGGAATTCGCCGTCTTTGATCGCGATCTCGATGCAGCTTGGACGGAGCGCTACCTGCAGTCCCCGCGGCTTGCTGTTGACACCGAAGCGATGGGGCTGATCCATGGGCGTGATCGGCTTTGCCTGGTTCAGATCGCCGACGCCGAGGACCGTGTGGCCTGCGTCCGCATTGGCCTGGGCCAGACCGAGGCACCGAATCTCAAGCGCCTGCTTGAGGCGCCCACGGTGGAGAAGGTGTTTCACTTCGCCCGTTTCGATGTGGCTGCGCTTGCCGCCGGTTTGGGGATCGAAGTGAACCCCGTGTTCTGCACCAAGGTCGGCAGTCGGCTCGGCCGCACATACACCCCCCGCCATGGCCTCAAGGATCTGGTGATGGAATTGGTCGGCGTTGAGCTGGACAAGGGCGCCCAGAGCAGTGACTGGGGCCGGGTGGACGAACTCACGGATGCTCAGCTGGCCTATGCCGCCAACGATGTGCGCTACTTGCTTCCAGCCCGCGAGCGCCTGGAGAAGATGTTGCGGCGGGAAGGACGCTGGGATCTAGCACAACGCTGCTTTCAATGCGTTCCGGTGGTTGCCGAGCTGGATCGGCTGCGCTTTCACCAGATCTTTGAGCACTGAGGCTGGAGCTCAGTCTTCCAGCATGAAGTTGCCGTCGCCTTCGCTGTTCTCGAGCAACGCGTCCAGCTGACGGGCGTGGTCACCGTTGTCCTTGTCGAGGGCGGCCAGCATGGATTCAGCCATTGCTCGCCGTCCCTCCACATCGCGATGGCCTTCTCGGGCCGCGGCCTGTTCCACCTGGCGTCGGGCACTAGCAAGGCTGATGCTCAGTCGACTCGCCAACTGGGCACAAAGTTTGACGAGAGTGGGGTCTTGAATCGCGGCCATCGCAACCAACCGGGGATCTTTAGTATCCGTTGAAGCGATCCAGGATCAGTTGTGCCAGCTGATCACTTCCCCCTGCTGGCCCCATCCGCTGCGACCCGATCCGTCCCAGGTGGGAGCGGAGTGCCGGGTTAGCCAGGAGAACTTCGAGCCGTCTAGTGAGTTCGGATTCATCAGAGCAGGGACGAACCGCTCCCCCCAGCAGGCGGCTCTGACGGCGGGCGAAGCCCGGCTTGAATTGCGGTCCTGGTCCCGGTAGGGACAGGGCCGGAATGCCCAGGCCCACCAGTTGTTCCGTCGCCGTTCCGGCGGTGGCGATGCCGGCTTCTGCCCAGCCGGCCCATTGGTCAAAGCAACCTCGCCCGATCAGCACCAGGCAGGCTTCTTTCACCCAGCAAGCTTCGGCACCCAGTTGGTCCGAAGGTGGAAGGCTGCGTCGAAACCCCAGTTGTTCAAGGCTGTGGCTCAGGGCCTCTGCATCGGGTTGGGCGCCCACGGCCACGAGCAGTGCCGTCGGCACACGGCCGGGCAGCGCCATGGCACCACGAACTAACCGCTGCAGGTTGCGCTGGGCCTCTGGCATGCGACTTCCGCAGAGTAGGAGCACTCGGCGGCAGCGTTCCAGGGCCGATGGCAGCGGTTGGACTTGAAGGCCATCCATCATCGGATTGCCCGGCGCAAGGGCGCCCACGCCCTTGCGTTGCAAACCTCGGGCCGTGAGCCGATCACGCATGGCCACCAGTTGACAGCGGCGCGAGCGCATCAGGCGCCATTCCCAGGGATCCCACTCACTGCCTTTGAGCCGGTGGTAGCAGTCGCTTTTGGCCCGTCCGGGACCGCTGAGCCAGGTGTAGTCGCTTTTCGGAGTGCCGATGAAGCCGAAGGGGGCGCCACTGCTCCAGGCCATCAGCAGTGGCAGCAAATCACCCACAGCAACGATGGATTGGCGCTCATGTCCCAGGCGGCGTACCAACTGCCATTGACTCCAGCTCAGACTGGGGAGCCCAGCCCTGATGTCTGCCAGAAGTCCTCTCAGGCTTTGGTTGCTGAAGCCACCACTGGGCAGGGCTGCTTTTGGCCCCAGGCGTGTCAGCCATCCCTGCTGAACTGCAGCATCAAACACACGTCCGGCACCCACCAGAGGAAGCACGGTCAGGGGGCGTCGAGGTGCGCGCCGATGCACGGCCTGGATGATCCGGAGGGTGATCAGGTCTTCGCCGTGGCCGTTGCAGAGAAACAGCAGAGAGCCAGGGGCATGGCTGATACGATCCCCCGATGGGGACGGCTGTTCCCGGGCGGCGGCATGGCCAAGTGGTAAGGCAGAGGATTGCAAATCCTTTATCCCCAGTTCGAATCTGGGTGCCGCCTTTGAATCCTCATCACAGTTGAGCCTCCGCGCTCATTCCGGCAACGTTGCGTGAGTGACTCTCGCAGCTCATGGTGTCCGCATCAATCCAGCGACGCCCCTGGGCTATGCGGGTTGCAGGGAGGCCTTTGGGGAGGCCTCTGGCATCAAAGCGAACCCATGATGTGCTGAGCAGGGTTGCACTCAAGCGGCGTGAATCCACGCGGCAGTCTGAGTTGTCGCAGCCGAGCGGACTGCTTTGATCTCCATCAAGACTGACGAAGCTCAACTGGTAGCTGCCCCCCGTTTTTTGATCGTCTCCGATGAATCGAAGCCGCAGTCCACGGCTTCCGTTCGCGCTGATCTTCAGGCGCTCGCAGGCCAAAGAACGCCCACCGACGACGAGGCGGCAATGCTCAGGCCTGTGCTCCAGACGGTTAAAAGCCTGGGCTGGATTGACCGTTGCCGGCACGACAAGCAGCAGTGGCGCCATCCAGAGATGAATCATCAGTAATCGCTGTCGGCAACGCACATGCCCAGGCAGCGAATGCCATTGCTGGCGGTTCTGCGGCAGTGGTTGCAGAGGATGCGCTCCGCATCGGCAGTCGATCTCTCCACGGGTTGATCGGTCGATCTCGCAGGTTCCTGTGCGGGGGATGCGGTCATGACGCAACGGGACGAGCTGGTGGCGATCATGGCTCGCAGCAGCATCGCCCTGTTGAGCAGCATCGGTTTCGGCACCTGGGCATGGGGCAACAAGGCGGTTTGGGGATACGACGCCCTGCGCGACGACGCTCGACTTCGTGCCACGTTTCGTCAGGCCCTCAGCTCTGGGCTCAACTTGATCGACACGGCGGATTCCTATGGAACGGGGAGCCTGAATGGACGCAGTGAAGCGTTGCTTGGCGACTTCATGGCCGAGTTGCCAGCCCTGCGCCGATCTCAGTTGATGGTGGCCACGAAGTTGGCCCCATTCCCCTGGCGATGGGGGCGTCGGGGCTTTGATGCCGCCTTTGAGGCCAGTCAAACGCGGCTCAAGGGGCAGCTTCGGCGGGTGCAGTTGCACTGGAGCACAGCGCGCTACGCACCCTGGCAGGAGACAGGCCTTCTTGATGGCTTGGCTGAGCTCGTTCTGTCTGGCCGGGTTGAGGAGTTGGGCCTGTCCAACCTGGGCCCCCAACGCCTGGTGTTGATCCATCGCCGTCTGTTGGAGAGGGGCGTTTCCCTGCGCAGCGTTCAGGTGCAGTGTTCGCTCTTGGCACCTGCGGATGATCAAATGCGCGAGTTGATTGCCGTCAGCAGGGAGCTTGGCGTGGAGGTGTTGGCCTACAGCCCTCTGGCTTTCGGCGTGCTGGGTTGTGCCCCCGGGTCTGAGGAGAGGCGTCCTGTCACCTGGTTGAGACAACGCCTGTTCCAGCGCCTCCTTCCGGCAAGTCTTGAGTTGCGCAGTGCGATGCAGGCCATCGCGATCGATCGCGGGGCATCGATGGTTCAAGTCGCTTTGAACTGGTGCAGAGCTCTTGGCACAACGCCGATTCCGGGGCTGCGAACTCCAGAGCAGGCCAGGGATGTCGCCGCTGCACTGCAGTGGTCATTGTCACCGCAGGAGTTTCAGCGGTTGGATGAGGCCCGGCTCCATTGCAGCGAACGGATGCCAGCCAATCCCTTCCAGAGCCGCTGAGTGTTGTGCTCAGGCCTCCGAGGCGGATTCAGGGGCTGGACTCACCACCACCGGGAGGCTGTCGCCGTCATTGCGAATCGGAACGACTTTGTCCTGCGAGGGGTCCAGGCGAGTGGGGGCTGGGGGAGTGTCCTGTTGCTGGGCACAGGCGGCGAGGGCTTCCTGCAGCAAGGAATCAAAGGTTGCCCCAGGTAGTCGATGCCGGGCGACCTCAAGAAAGGTTCGCGGAAGCGATTCGCCAGCAGCGCTCCTCAGAGCGGGGTTGTTCTGGCGATGCTCCTGCTCGTCCTGAATGGCGCGGATGAACCTGCGCGTTACGTCGCGCTTGGTGGACGCTTTGATCAGGGTGTCGCGCTCCTGAGGACCGTGACTGAGCTCCTGCTCCATGTCTTGAATCCGCCGTTCGAGGCTTTCCAAAACCTCCTGGGCTTCCTTGCCGATGTGAGCCAGTTGCCCATCCGAAAGGTGGGGCATGTCGGCCACGAACACCTTGCCGTGATCCCGGAGCGTGAGAAAAGTTGGTCGTGGACCCTGCCTGTAGCCCTGTTGCCTGTCCTGGCCTGAAGGCAAAGGACGCCTTGGAGGAACAGGACCTGCAGACGATCGACGGCGCGTAATGCGCTGGGGCTTATCAAAAGGCATTGAAAAAAAGATGTATTGACGCCGCTATCGGAAAGGTTTCCAATGTGCTTATAAGCAGCTTATTCGATCCCTTCTGGGCCAGTGCTCGACTGCATCAAACACTACTGAAACTGACGCAATCAGGTGGGAACACCTTCCAGAACAGCGGCGCTGCCTGGGGTGTTGGAGGTCACTTTGCCAATCACCCAAGCCCGATGGTTCTTGCCGCGGCAATGCTCGATCACAGCGGCCTCGCTTCCCGCCGGCACCACCAGGCAGAAACCGATTCCAAGGTTGAACGTGTGCCAAAGGTCCCTTTCGGGAATGTCTCCGGCCTCCTGCAGCCATCGGAACAGGGGTGGCCTTGTCCAGCTGGAGGCATCGATGCGCGCAGAGCAGCCGTCCGGCAGGCAGCGCGGGAGGTTTTCCGGGAGTCCTCCGCCGGTGATGTGGGCCATACCGTGGAGCTCGCATCCGCTCTGCAGCAGGTGCTGCACCAGTTCGGCATACAGGGTTGTTGGCGCCAGCAGATCGCCGATTAGAGGGCGCTGGTCGTCGCCATAAAGAGTGTTCGCATTTGCGTTGGCCTTCTCCAGCACCTTGCGTACCAGGCTGAAGCCGTTGCTGTGCACGCCGCTGCTGGCCACACCGATCACGCTGTCGCCAGGCTGGATGGGCTGGCCGTCAATGAGCTCGTCTTCTTCGACGACGGCCACACAAAAGCCGGCGAGGTCGTAGCGCCCCTTCGGGTAAAACCCCGGCATCTCGGCCGTTTCGCCGCCGAGTAGGGCGCAGCCGCTCTGCCTGCAGCCATCCGCGATTCCTTCAACGACCTCGGCCATTGCCGATGGCGCTAAGGCCCCAGTGGCCATGTAATCCAGGAAGAAGAGCGGCGCGGCTCCTGAGGTGATCACGTCGTTGACGCACATCGCCACCAGGTCGATGCCCACGCCGTGATGGCTGCCATGCTCCTGGGCTAGCTCCAGTTTGGTTCCGACGCCATCGGTGCCTGAGACCAGCAGGGGCTTACGCAATCCGGCTGGAAGACGCATCAGCCCGCCAAAACCGCCAAGGCCGCCGATGACCTCCGGTCGGTGGGTGGCTTCCACAGACGCCTTGATGCGCTGCACGAACGCGCGCCCGGCCTCAACGTCAACTCCAGCGCTCTTGTAATCCATGGAACGAATCCGATGCATTGATCCTGCAATGCCGCGGAGCCTGTGCTGATTGACCCGTCGGCACAGTATCCGATTGGCCGTGCTTATCGATTGTTTTCTCTCGGCTTATGCCCGCGGACTTGCTTTCCGGTGTTGATATGCCAGTCGGCACGCGGTTTAGCGGAAGAGGCGGGCTTGAGAGGCTGTGCCGATCGCGGTGATGGCGCCCAGTTTCTTTCCAAGAGCACCTTTTTTAAGTTCAGATAAATAATTTTTTGTGAGGCCTGCCAACGGCCGAGAACTGCGAGCTCAGTTCCAAGACCTTGGCCACGCCGCTCTGCATGCGAGTCCTCCTGACTTTGGCCACGCTCTCCGGAGCGATCTCAGGCAGTGCGGCCATCCTGCCTGTTGTGGCCAGCGATTTCCGCTCTGTCAACGGTGCAGAGCCCCTTGACCCTCTGGATCTGGTGGTCGAGCCCCAAGCCCCTGAGCTGCAGGCAATACTTTCTCCGGCGGAGGTCAGATCGGTTCTTGCACCTCCTTCCCCTGAACTCCCCAAGCCGAAGCTGAAGGTCGTTCCAGAAGTTGTGAAGGTCATCACTGGTGAGGCCAGTTGGTATGGCCCCGGTTTTTATGGCAACCTCACCGCCAACGGTGAGATCTACAAGCCCGGCACGATGACGGCGGCCCACCGCTCTCTTCCCTTTGGAACCAAAGTGCGCGTCACCAACCTCTGGAACGGGCGTACAGCCGTGATCCGCATTAACGATCGCGGACCTTTCATAGATCACCGGGTGATTGACCTGGGCCATGGCGCCGCCTCTGATCTGGGACTGACTGCCTCTGGAATTGCCCAGGTCATGCTTGAGGTGCTGCGCTGAGCTGCGTCGTTCTCTCCACCCAGGCCGAGCTGGAACGCTTCCTGGCCAACCTTTGTGGACCTCTGCAATTCGTGCCCACCATGGGTGGGTTGCACCAGGGTCATGGTGAGCTGATCCGCCTCGCTGCGGCACGGGGTCCTGTGCTGGTGAGTGTGTTTGTTAACCCACTCCAATTCGGTCCAGCTGAAGACTTTGATCGCTACCCGCGAACGCTAGAAGCGGATCGGCTTTTAGCCGAATGCTCTGGCGCCCATGCCCTTTGGGCTCCGAGTGTCGATGCCATCTATCCAAGTGGGTGTCAGTCAGCGGTGTCGCGCTCAGCACCTGCAGACCTGCAGACCCATCTTTGTGGAGCTTCCCGTCCCGGTCACTTTGATGGTGTGGTCACGGTCGTGGCCCGGCTGCTGCAGTTGGTGGAGCCGTCTTGCCTTTGGTTGGGTGAAAAGGACTGGCAGCAGCTGGTGATCCTGCGCCGGCTCGTAGCCGAACTTGATTTGGGCGTGGCGGTGCAGGGCGTTCCCACCATTCGTGAACCTGATGGTCTGGCCTTGAGTTCCCGCAACCAATACCTGTCCTCCGCTGATCGGGCTCGAGCCGCTGCTCTGCCGGAGGCACTGCGTCGTGCCGATCCCAGCGATCCCGAGACTTCGGTGCGTCAGATCCTCGGTGAAGCAGGGCTTGAAGTGGAGTATGTAGAGAGGGTCGACCCCTTCACCCTTCAGCCCTGTGGCTCTGAAACGGCCACCTCACTGTTGGCCGCGGCAGTGCGTTGCGGGACGACCCGTTTGATTGATCACGTCTTCCTGATGACCCGCCAGCCCCTTGTTGCCATCGATGGCCCTGCCGGTGCTGGCAAAAGCACCGTTACTCGCGCTTTTGCTGAGCGGATGGGGCTGGTCTACCTCGACACCGGCGCGATGTACCGCTCGGTGACCTGGTTGGTGCAACAGAACGGTGTGGAGCCCCAGGATGCGGCGTCAATTGAACCGCTGTTGAACGACCTCGACCTCCAGCTGAAGACCTTGCCCGGTGGCAGCCAGCAGGTGTTGGTCAATGGGCAGGACGTGAGTGACGCGATTCGCTCGCCGGAAATCACAGCGTCAGTTTCGGCAGTGGCCGCCCACCGTTGCGTCAGGCAAGCGCTGACCGCTCAACAGAAAGCGATGGGTGCCAAGGGTGGCTTGGTGGCAGAAGGCCGCGACATCGGCACCGCTGTTTTCCCGGATGCTGACCTGAAGGTATTCCTCACGGCCACGGTGGGCGAACGGGCCCGGCGCCGGGCTCTGGATATGGAGCAGCGGGGCTTCCCGGTGCCTGAGCGATCTGAGCTCGAAGCACAGATTGCCGAACGGGATCACCTCGACAGCACCCGTGAGGAGGCTCCTCTGGTGCAGGCGGACGATGCCGTGGAGCTCGTGACCGATGGCATGAGCATTGAGGCTGTGATCGATGCCCTGGTGGGGCAGTTCCGGTCTCGGGTGGCTGAAGAGGTCTGGCCTACGCCGGCGGGCTGAGTTCGTTGAGCAGGTTGGCGCAGGCATCCTCGAGCAGATCGAGCACATGCTCGAAGCCCGCCTCGCCCCCGTAATAGGGATCCGGTACCTCCGTTTCGGAGAATCTCCGTGCATAGCTGAGCATGGGCTTGATGCTTGCCGTTGCTCTTGGCCCGGCTTCGCGAGCCAGTCCTTGGACGGCCGTGAGATTGTCGGTGTCCATGGTCAGCACCAGATCGAAACTCGAGAAATCGTCGAGGCTGATCTGTCGTGCGCGGCTGGGCAGCTCAATGCCGCGACGGTTCGCGGCAGTCTGCATGCGTCGGTCCGCCGGATTGCCCACATGCCATCCGCCCGTTCCGGCGGAATCCACCACGAACTGATCACTGAGGCCACGCTCTTCAAGCAGGTGCAGGAAGACGCCTTCGGCCGCTGGTGAGCGGCAGATGTTGCCGAGGCAGACGAACAACAGTTTCTGGGTCATCCGGCGTTAAGGCGTTGGAGGGCTTTCAGGGCCCGCAGCTGCACCACCCTTACACCTTCCGCATCCGATGCGAGCTGGTGCAGTGCAGCCCGGCCCTGTTCGGCCAGGTGCGCTGACAAAGCTGCGCTGTTCAAGCGTTGCTCGAGTCCGTAGGCCGCTGCGTAACGCACCACCCACTCGTCGTCTCGCACGGCTTTGAGTAGTCCCTCGAAACAGCGCTCAAGCTGATCGTGCGCTGAGTCTTCACTTAGCTCCAAGTCCGCCAGGCCACGGGTTGCGGAGCGCCGCACGCTCGGAGCGATGTCGGCCTGAAGGGCATGCTCCAGGAGGTCAAGACCTCGTGGATCCCGCAAGGCGGCAATCACCTTTATCACCCAGGCCCTTGCGCCGTAATTGCGGTCATCCAGGCTCACCAGAAGGATGGGAACGATGTCCCGTCCCAGTTGAATCAGCCCCTGTGTTGCTGCGGCTGCCACCGCTGGATTGTTGAACCCCAGCACCTTCACGAGCGGTTTGGCGGCCTCAAGGTCGTTCAGTGCACAAAGGGCTTGCGTGGCTTTGACTAGCTCTGGGGTGCTGGTGGCCCGCTCGAGAGTCTGAAGCGCCTGGTCCAATGCTGTGCTGGTCATCAGAGCAGTCCGTCCATTGCGTCGAGAACGTCATTGGGGTCGTCGTTGCGTTCCGCCACCTCTCGGAGTGCAACCAGCTTGAGGCTGGGTTCCACCGCAGCCGAGCGGATCGAGGGCACGGCGGCGAGCCAGCCGGTGGCTCCGAGGTCGAGCAGCGCGCCACGGCGCACCAGGGGTTCTGGATGGTTCAGCAGCTTTTTCAGTTCCGTACCCCACTGATCAAGACCGGTCAGCTGCAGCAATGCTCGGCAGGCCGCTGAACGGATCAATGGCCGCGGGTGTTCCGTGAACGGCTGAATCACGGCGAGATTGCTGCTGCTGCCATCACCAATGTCACCGAGGGCTTCCAGCAACGCTTCACAGGGTTCGTTGAGCAAGGGGGATGAAGGTTGCTCAGCTCCTGCCCCTTGCAATCCACTGGCCAGCAAAGCGCGAATGCCCTCAATAGCCCCACAGCTGCCCATGGCACCAAGCGTGCGGACCACCTCCTCCCGCACGGTGTAGTCGTTGGAGTGCAGCAGCGCCAGAAGAGGTTTTTCTGCTCTCGTATCCCTGAGCAGACCTAGAGCACGGATCGCGTTGAGTGCGATACCGCGTTGTTCTGGATCAATCGGCGCGGCATTCAGTGCCTCAAGAGCTCTAAGCAGAAGAGGGATGGCATCAGGGTGCTGGCTGCGCATCTTCCCCAGCCACCAGGCGGCGTAGTACTGCGTCGAAGGATCCTTCGTTTGGCGGAGGTTCTTGATTACCTGCGTTTCACTCAGTGGTTCCATCACACCCAGGCCGCTGCCATGTCGGCCGTCCAGCTTTGGGTTCGCTTGAACCGGAATGGGCCTGCCACCGAGCCCCAGCAGCGCTCATTTGTGTCGGGGTCATGGCCGCGATCGAGGGTCGAAAGTGAGTCACCCTCTAAGTGAAAGCTGCTCACCAGCACAGTGTCTTCGCCATTCCGTTGCACGATGCACTTGCATCCGGGTTCAATTGCGCCGTGGTAGCCGTCTGGCTGTTCGAGCACTTGGTAGTGGCACTGATTCAGGCTGATCAGGTCTCTCTCCTGAATGGCGAGGCGTAGTTGCGGATCAAACGTGGCTCCGGCGAAGCGTTCCGGGTCACGAAAGATGTGATTCCAAAGCTTGATGGCGCCGGAGGCCTGCTCTTCAGCGCGGATCATGCGCAACCGGTAGGGATGCTTTGGATCAACGGCATAGGTCTGCTCGAGCAGGATTGATCCTGGACGTAGCTGTATGAGCGGGCGATACCTCAAAAAGATGTGGGCATACAGGGGAGGGTTGTCGAAGGCTTGCTGCTGGTTGCTGAATTCGCCACAGAGCAGGTTGAGAAAACGCCGAATGTTGGGGGTGATCACAGCGCTCTGATGGGGCCGAAAAAGAACAATAAAAAAAGCCCCCCGAGGGGGGCTTGGAACACAACGTCAACTGATCAGATCAGGGCGTTAATGGCGTAGTCGATGTAGCTGTTGGCTTCTGTTGCAGCGTCGCCGCTGAGGCCGTGGTTGGCCTTGATGTGCTTCAGAGCTTCCACATACCAGGAGGGGGAGAGCTCGAAAGTGCGGTTGATCTCGTCTAAACCGGCGATCAGGTAGTCGTCCATGGGCCCGGTACCACCAGCGACCAGGCAGTAGGTGATCATTCGCAGGTAGTAACCCACGTCACGGGAGCACTTGGCTTTGCCTTCGGGGGTGGCTGAATAGTTCGGCCCAGCCATCTGGGTGGTGTAGGGGAACTTGGCGTACACGGCCTGGGCAGCGCCGTTCACCAGGGAATCAGCCTTACTGGTGAGAGCCTTGGCAGCTTCGAGGCTGGCCTTGGCGCGATTGAAACGACCGGAGGCAGCTTGAACCTCGGTGTTGCTCAGGAAACGTCCCTGAGAATCAGCTGCTGCAACAGCTTCGGTGAGAGGGGTTTTCATTGGTTAGGAGGAGTAAGACGTCGAATCAACGCGTCGATCAGGCGACGGAAGCTGCGGCTTTGTCGAAGTAGGTGCCGATTTCGCTGCTCAGGGAGGCGCAGTCACCAGCTGAGATGCCAGCTTTGTCGTTGACGAGTGCTAGAGCGGCTTCCTTCATCAGGTTGACTCCAGCTGCAACCGAAGCACCGGGAGTGCCAAGGGCCAGGTAGGTCTCGCGCAGGCCATTCAGGCAGCGGTCTTCCATAACGGAAGAATCACCTGTGAAAGCGGAGTAGGTGACGTAACGCAGGATGATCTCCATGTCGCGCAGGCAAGCAGCCATACGACGAGAGGTATAAGCGTTACCGCCAGGGGAAATCAGAGAAGGCTGTTGTGCAAACAGCTGACGAGCGGCCGAAGCAACGATGCTGGAGGCGTTGCCGGAGATGCGGTTAACGGCATCCAGACGCTTGTTGCTGTCGGAAACCATGGCAGCGAGGGCGTCGATCTCGCTGGTGCTGATGAATTGTCCCCGGGCATCGGCCTGGGCGACAACCTTGGTGAAGGCGTCGAACATGGTTGTTGTTCCTGTGAACTACGTCTGGAGCGGGAATCTCAGACTTGAAAGGGATGGTTGAAGGCTATTGCCTCCATCCCGTCGCCTGCGATTCTGGCCAACAGCTCGGGAGCGTCCCGAAAGCTGTTCATAATGCTTAACTCCCTTGCGGCGACAAGGAAGTGGCGGTGGATTCTTCGAGGTCAAACAGCACGCCGTGGATGTACGACTCCGTCCATTCACTGCCGTAAAAGCGCGTCAACATGCCGCGGGCTGGATCTTTCTCGGCGCGGTAGGCCGTGTAGCGCTTCTGGCCTGAGAGCAGGTGTGCAGCACGCTGATGGTCAACGGGCTGCGCTTCCTCCACCAACGCTAGGTAGAGCTGGAGGTAGTCCGCAAAAGCCGGACGGATCACGCGGTCAATCAGCGCATCGCCTTCCTCCCCAAGCGGGATCCTGGTCCAGAGAAAAGCAGGTGAGAAATAGGGCTGTGCTTCCTCAGGAATGGGCCCCCCATCGGGGAGTTCGGCGCGCCAGCGCTCGAATAGCGGCATTAGCCGCTGCCAAACCGGGCCCGTGTGATCGGGATCTGCCTTGTCGACAGGCTGCAAATCCAGTGCGAGCAGGTGCCCATTGGGCAGTGTTACCAGATCGGCTCCGAAGAAAGGAAGATCAAAACGATTGCTGGGGTTGATCACGAAGTTGAGTACCGATGCAGCCGCACCAGCCTCAACGCAGGCACAGCGCACTTGGCGCAGCTTTTCTGTCGAACAGGCCCAGGTTGCAGTGCTGACTGGCACTGGTTTGGCCTTGGATCCTGTGCTGCCCTCTTTCTGCAGAAATCGTTCCGCAATTGGATAAGGATTCGGATGCAGAGAGCTCAGCGCCGCAACGGCGGTGTCGAGAAAAGGCTGCCAGCGCCATCCGGGGATCTGGACAGGATCAAGACTCGTCGTGCGGAGAGGGAGGGTCATTTGGGTTGGCTGGCGGGGAAGAGAAATTCGTGCAGGAAACGATCAGACCATTCACTTCCGAAATGGCTGGTAAATAGGCCGTGTGCAGGATCTCTCTCTGCACTGTAAATATCATAATTTTTCTGAAGTTTTTCTACTTCGATGGGGTTAATGGAAGAGGGGGTTTTAACGGCCTCGTCGTGTAATTCCCAGTAGGTTTTTAGAAAAGCGCTGAAAGCTGGGGGTAGCGATGATGTCGCTTGTTCTGCTCCGCCCCGGCAGAACAACAGCCATGAGGAAAAGTATTGATTTGGATCAAAGGAACGCATGGTCTCTTCACCATTGAGATCCGGAAATTGAGCGTTGAGTGACTTCAGCCCATCGAAGTAGCGCTTCAAGTAGTCCTTGTCTTGAACAAGCGGTTGGAAATCAAGAACAGCAACCAACTTCTGCTTGGCACCGAACCAGAGCAGATCAACTCCCATTAACGGATGGTCGTAGGTGTATTCGGGATAGGCAACGGAATTCAGTACTTGCAAGCTGTCACCAGCATCCAACCGGGTAACGCGCCATCGTCGAAAGCCAGGCACGTCCCAAAGCCAGCTCTTGATGGTGCTAGAGCGTTTGGATGATTGATTGTGCTCAAGTCCATGAGGAACCTCAACAGGTACTGCGCCCCGTGCTTCGATTCCTGAAAGCAATTCCTCAAGAAATGGATCAAACATGGTGATCAGTTGTTACCTGTTGAAGATGCCATGGCTAGTTGTTGTGCACGCTGGGTGATATCTGAAATTTCGGCATCAGTAGGGCACCGAAACTCGGTGCAATATGTGGTCATTGCAACACCATCCAAGCACTGAACAGAACTCACTCTCATTCTGATCTGATCGGTCACAAACCAACAGCGTTCAATGCCAATATTGGTGTCGTATCGCGTCGTGATCGTCACGACGCCGTCGTCTGCGAAGCTGTAAGTGCTTAAAACAGATTGTTTTTCAACATATCCAACATCTCGAAGTAGAAATCCCTTTCGGGGGTCTTCATGGTCAGGGACGTCGATGACTACTGCAGCGTAATCATCATTGCGGACGCCTTTCTTGATATTGCTTTCCCACCAAAATCGTGCCCCACCCGAACTGTCTTGGATTTTAATATTCAAAGAATTGCAGATTTTGGTGACGACTGGATCATCTGCATTGAATGGTTCAATGACTAGATTGGAATCCGCAGCTTCGTCATCTTGATAGTCGTGGTGATGAACAGCGCGCCTGTTTAACCAAGTCCCGCGGCTGGCTTCGAAGAAATCCGCCATCGTCATCGGCGGGGAAAGTGTCTGCACCATTGGTTTGCGCGTTGAAGAAAATTAATTAATACAGGCGAACCGGTAGATTTTTTTGGCAATTCAAGACTTGACCTGCTGTGCATTTCTCTGTGCAACCAGCTGTGACATCACTTCGTCGAGTCTTTGAAGCTCTGGATGTGCTGAAACAGTGGCGTCAATCTTTTTCTGCGATAAGCGCAGTTTTTTGCCCAAACCAACTACATCTTGAAATAGTCTTTCCCTATAGGCAGCTAATTCATCGATGGACTCTTGCAACTCTTCGAGGCTTGGTAAATCGGACGCTGCGTTGTCCATGAGCTTCTGATTGAGACAAAAGATCTTAAGCCTGGTCGATGCCTGCCAGAGGCTTTTGTGAACCTTTGCTCAGGTTTGCGTCAATAAAGGAGGGATTCCCCTCGTATCTGCCTAATTCCTAGGGTGCCAACCGGGGTAATTGCCCCAAGGTGACAAACTTTTGCGTAAAGGGGGCTGTTTGACGAACCCTGCTGACAACTGAGTTTAGCCTGGGTCAGCGCTTCCACCACCCTTGGGTCTTCGGGCTTTTAAGGCCTGTTCACCCGGCGGTTTCCGAAGCACTGCATCCCCAAAACTGTCTGGCCCCCAATGCTCGACGCATTCTCCCGCACAGTCGTCAGCGCTGACGCCAAAACTGCACCTGTTGGTGGTAGCGATCTCGCTAGCCTCCGCTCCTACGTGCAAGATGGCAACAAGCGTTTGGACGCTGTGAATGCCATTACTTCCAACGCCTACTGCATCGTCTCTGATGCAGTCACCGGCATGATCTGCGAAAACACAGGTCTGATCCAGGCTGGCGGCAACTGCTATCCCACCCGTCGCATGGCTGCTTGCCTTCGCGATGGTGAGATTGTGCTTCGCTATATCAGCTATGCACTGCTGGCTGGTGACGCTTCCGTGCTGGATGACCGTTGCTTGAATGGCCTCAAGGAAACCTATATCGCTTTAGGTGTTCCTACCCAGTCTGCTGCCCGTGCGGTCGCGATCATGAAATCCGCTGCTACGGCTCTGATTGGTCAGACCAACTCTCCTGCCAGCGGTGGTGCTAAGTACCGCAAGATGGAAACCACTCAGGGCGACTGCTCTGCACTGGTGGCTGAAGCAGGTTCTTACTTCGATCGTGTGATTGGCGCAATCAGCTGATCTACGGACGATCAAGTCTTCTTTCCTTACCTTCTCAGCACCTTTCACCTAAGGATCTCAAATGAAATCCGTCGTCACCACTGTTGTGACCGCAGCTGATGCAGCCGGTCGCTTCCCTTCCCAGAACGATCTTGAAGCTGTTCAGGGCAACATCCAGCGTGCAGCTGCTCGTCTGGAAGCTGCCGAAAAGCTGGCCGCCGGTCTGGACAATGTCACCCGCGAAGCAGGTGATGCTTGCTTCAATAAGTACGCCTATCTGCGGCAACCCGGTGAAGCCGGTGATAGCCAAGTGAAGGTCGACAAGTGCTACCGCGACCTCGGTCACTACCTGCGCTTGATCAACTACTGCCTCATCGTGGGTGGTACAGGTCCTCTCGATGAGTGGGGTATTGCAGGAGCACGTGAGGTGTATCGCACCTTGGGTCTTCCCACCAACGCGTACATCGAAGCTTTGACTTACACTCGCGATCGTGCTTGTGCCCCTCGCGATATGAGCCCTCAGGCTCTTAATGAGTTCAAGAGCTATCTTGACTACGCAATTAACGCACTGTCTTGATCTGTTCAAGATTTTAGGGAAAGGGGGGAGCAGTTGCTCCCCCCCTTTTTTTTGTGTCAGCAAGATGGAAGACCACTGATCATTCCATCACAGACAAGCTGAAATTCCAGTAGATTGGCTCAAGGTGTATTTTTTTGATGACGACGTTTGTTCTATCCCATAACTTGCAGGTTCAATCAGATCTCGTGCCTGCATTAAATTTTGAACTGCTTGCTCAAGAACTTAAATCTCTTTCGAAAAATATCTCTTCAACAGCAGTTCTTAATCATCCTCATTGGAAGCTCTCTATATCAACTGATTTATCGCCGCAGGATATGGCTGTTGATTTAGTGCAAACTTGGTCTGAGCACCGTCGTCAACTCGGGCACGACATGAACCACGTTGTCCTGGCACTTGGTGGAAGGAAAGACTCCCAAGCATCTCCTGGAGCTCCACTCCAGGAGGGATATTGGGGTGTTGATTTGGTTGAAACGCCTGATGAAACCACTTTTCTTCAAGCAATCAACTGGGAGGCACTTAAAGCTGGCCGATCCGAAGATGCGATTTTTGAAGTCTCTTCGAGAGCTTCATAGTTCTTGATCAGGCTTGTTTCCGTCGATTCCTACGGCGGCTAGAGGTACTTTTACGTTTGTTGGCCTCTGGCTTGTCAGAATCTGCTTTTTCTTTCTTGTCAGGAGTGGGTTCTTTTTGGGGTGTTAATTTCTCTACTAGTTTCCGAACCTTGGATGTAGACGGTTGCTGTTTAGGTGCTGGTATCGAAGGCTGATCTGCTGCGCACCAGCCAACAGATATTATCGGTGTATTGCAACTTCTAAAGGATTTCATCCATTGCGCCATGAACCGGGTGTCAACGCAAACTGTGTGGGAAGTTGAGGGCCTGCAGCCGTCCATCACACCAGTGGAAACATGGATCAATCGTCCGGGGAAAGGTCCCATATTTTTTTTAGTGGTTCAGAAGAATTTTGCCTCCGGTATCGTCTGATGGCAAGCTTGCTATTACTTTCTTATTCCAACAGGCCCCATTGAATTACGTACCTCAAGTAGAATCGTGTAAATATTGACCATTACTGATGACTGGTCTTTTCGATAATATTCATGCTGGCTTGGATCAACAGGGAGCAATTGATATCTTGTCTAAAGAAGTTGGTATTCTGGAAAGTGAGAGTGATTATTATATGGCTGTTTCTCATTTAATTAATTTTCCAGGCTCGAAAACCAGTCAAGCCTTATTGGCTTTTCTAGATAAGTGTTCTGCGGATGTACCTGTAGGTCTTGCACAACGAAAAGCTGTAGAAGTTCTTGCGCGATTAGGGGTTGCAGAGGCGACGTCCAAAATTGCAAGTTTTTTAAGTAGCTCTGATGTGTATATGGTTGAGAATGCTGCTTGGGCATTGTCTCGTTTGAACTGTCAAGATCCTGAAGTTCACCAACATATGATCGATTTGTTAGATGATGCTAGCCAGAATCAAAGAGTCTTAATTCAAAGTCTCTCAAAGCTTTCTGTTGAATCAGCAATTTCTACTATTTCAGTACACACAGCCCATGAAAAGACTTCGGTCCGTGGTGCTGCCATCGCTGCCATGATTCATCTATCTGGAGATCAATCCCATCTGGCTGATCTTTCGGATCATTTGTACGCCTCCAATCAAATGGATCGCCAGTCGGCCGTTCAGGATGTGATCGATGCGAATGCTGTTGAGCTTTTGTCTGATTTGATGCAAGCACCAATATCGCCTGCATTTCGGATGCGAGCTGTAAGATCTCTCTTGAATAACCCGTCAAACAAACTCTCAGACCATGATTTACTATCAGCGGTAGATCAAGTTTTGTTTGACGATCCTCGTTTGATCACTGTCCTACATCATTACGGCGATCCTTTGCCTACAGAGCTACTGATTGATGGCTTGTTCCATCCCGATTTTAGTCGTTGTTATCTTGCTATGCAGGCACTAATAAAACGTGATGCTCAAGAGATTTGGAGTGCTATTGAGAATTGCTGGCAAGATAAAGCCCACAATGACTATGGTGCACACTATTTTTTGATGCGTTTGTTTGGCCTTGCTGAAGGTTGGACAGACGAAGCATTACTTGATATTCGCAAAATTCTCTCAGATGCTATTGCAGATAAGCGTCCTCAATTTAGAAAATCACCCCCAGCTGCTTTGCTGTCATTCGCCATACTATTTCCTGGCCAATACGATAGTTTTCTGGATAATTGTTTGTATTTAGAAAATAATCTTAGTTGGGATATGCGTTACGCAGGCCTCCTCTTGATTCAATCTGATCAAACCGAGCATCTTCAACTTCGATTTCAACGTCAACTACAACAGCTTGTCGAGTCTGATGGCGACAGTTTGCTGCGACTAAAAGCACAGAGCATTCTGGATCGTGGTTGAGAACTAAGTGGCAATTCTTCATGTCCCATGACTTGAAATGCTAGTATTGAAAGATAATGATTAAGGCTTTTAAATGAGTGGCGATTCGAACATTCCTTCAGTTGATGCATTGTTTGAAGATCTAATGCATCCCAACCCTAGGATTCAAGAAGAAGCTTGTTTAATTCTTTCTGAGAACTATCGGGAAGAGGCATTGCCAACATTATTGGATCTCTTCTGTCATCATGATCCTAAAGTCTACAGAGCGGCTGTTAAAGGTGTTGGCTTTTTTGGGAGCTCTGCGTTTGCTCCCTTGATCGAACTTTATGCAACAACAGAGAATCAAACTGCAAGGCGTTGCTGCCCTAAGGCCTTTGTGCAGGTGTTCAAAAACTTCCCAGATCAGCCGTTTCCTGATTCAGTCATGGAAATGCTGGAACAAGGGATAGATGATTCCGATATGGTTGTCGTGCAGGGTGCACTGATGTGTCTTGGTCAGATCGGTAAGCAACAATTTAAGTCTGAAGAGGCAATCCAAATTTTGGCCAAGTCTCTCAGCAGCCAAAATGTTGCTTTGATTTTCAGTGCATCTCAGGCTCTTGCCGATATTCCCAATCCTTTGGCAGAAGATGCTTTACGTTCATTGCAGAACAATAATGATGATCCCTTGATACAGGAGGCTGCACAGTCTGCATTGGCACGACTTCAGAATCTGCTCAATTCAAAGCGTTAGATTGCTTTTTATCGAGCTACAGTTTCTACACCTTTGTAGTAGCCTCCAGCGCGGAAATCAAAACGTTCTACTTTGTCTTCTTTTGCGCATGTTGTCTGTGAATAGTGCAGCAGAGTATTAAACCCTTCGGGCACCATCTTGGGGCACAGCCTCCCAACATCATTGGCAAATGGGCAGAAGTACACCCCTGCCCATCGATTAAGAAAACGTCCTTTTATTTCATCAGAAAAGATAAATCCATGTTGATTAGCGAGCTTGAGGATCTCCTCGGGCTCAGCTTCTTTGAAAAGGGATCTGAACGATAGGTCTTCTTCTAGAACCTGAAGAAAGCGGATAAACTCAGCACGAGACATGATGCATCATCGGAATATCCAGATCTTATCAGCAAGTGTCCGGTTCTTATCAGGGTTGTTTTGCTTATTGACCGCTCAGCATCCTGTTAAACAATCTTGATGCCAATATAACTTTCTTATGAAATGTCTTTTCCTTGACGAAAAAGTTCATGCAGATCTATTTAGACGACTAGGAATTCTCTAGTGTTTTGCCTTTGTAGGCAAATTGTCTCTGCTTTATGCGCCGAACATACTAATTTATTCTTCTTAAAGTATATGTCCACTAATTATCAATCCCTCTGCCGTGCGGGTCACTTCTTACCAAATCGGATTTGCCGATCAATTTTGCTGTAAAAATTGAATATACGCATGTTGCATTGTGCCAAGTTCACAGCGATTTGATAATCTTTTTTCATGGATGGGTGAACAGCAAGCAATTGAGTTGCTTTCGCAAAACGTTAGTACTCTTGATAATCCTGGCATTAAATATATAGCTGCAACACGGTTGGGAGCTTGTTCTTCACGAGATTCTTTGGATGCATTAGTCGCAGCGGCTACCGGGGATAGAGATAATATTTTCGATTCCATTACGCGTCGTAAGTCCATTGAAGCGCTAGGGCGTCGTCGCGACCTTAGTACTCTGCCAACCATTTATGAAGCTATGCATAGTAGTGATGAGCAGACGATTGTGAATTCAGTAGATACGCTAATTCATTTTGGCATACCTCTTGATGCTCAGTTTAAATCATCTCTTTTGAAGATTATTCAAAATGGCTCCGATATACTCAAGCGTGTTGCCATTCAATGCTTCACTCGTTTGGAGATGCATGAGTGTAATGGTATTATTCATGAGCAAGAGAGTAATCCAAATATATTGGTTAATGGCGCATCAATCGCTTATTCAATAAGGGTTGAAGATGACAAGCATAAATTGCATATTCTTGAAAATCATCTCAACGATTTGAATGTCATACATAGACGTTCGTCCGTCATTGATATTGGTGACGCTGGAGACCCTTCTCTTTTGTCAAGTATTTCGAAAGCAGCGGTGTCAATGCCGTTGAGAGCTAAAAGTGCGTTCAAGATGACTTCTAAAATTAAAACTAAATCACAAAGAACATTAATCAATCAAATGTTGAAGGATGATTCTCGACATTTGTATTTTACGCAGAAATTTGATGCACCAAATGATTTAGAAAAAGTTTGCGATTTCCTTAAGCATAGAGATGAAGAGCACCAGTACTTTGGTGCTAAGACCGTATTGAGTTGGCCAGCTTCAACTGTAACTGACGCAATTAAGTCTATTTGGGACCATCATGGATCTGATTATGGTGTTCACTATCAAGTAAATTGCTTGGTGTCTCAACTCGGCTTAAAAGAGTTGTCTTACATAATAAAGGAATCATTATTGGAGCCGGCTCCGCAGTATGCAAAATCAAAAATAGCTGCGACTTGGGGATGTTTAACTTTAGGTTTAATGGAATGTCGTAGTGATATTGAAAATCTACTTTTAAAATCCACTTGGGAGCCCCTACGATGGACATGCGCGGAAGTCTTGCGTGAACTATAGAAAATTATTTCTGGATGCAATGCACCTATATTGGCAATCTATATCTTCTCGACTTTTCGATAGTCTGACTTGGGAGTTCTCCGAATGCAGTGTAATAGCGCCGTGCATATCTCCCTTGATGCTTAAACCCATATTTAATTGCAATATCTCGAATTGAATATAGATTTAGTTTTCGACGAGCGTCTTGGTTAAGCATAATTCTTCTGGATTCTTCAAGTCTAATTTGTGTCATCAATTCAATGATTCCCATTCCAAAGTACTCCTGACATATGCGATATAATGATGCTTGGCTTGTATTTATATATTTGCATACTTCAAGCAATGATAGAGGGGATTCCATCGTCTTCTCACTATGTGCAAGATCAATGATTTCTCTTAATTGATCGATATGTTTTGGATCTTGACTATTTTGCTCAGTCATTGGCTCTTCTAGACATGCGATTGCAAGATCAAAATATTTTTCTGGGTTCTGAATTCCCGCAGATACTTCTCTGGCAGCTAATCTCTTAAGTTGGTTTAGAGCTGTATTATTGCAATAAATCCCCTGATCACTCGTGAGTCGTTCAAGTCCATCATATGCTTTGCAATTTTCGAGTAATTCAAATAGGAGCTGCTTTTCTAGCATGCAACCAGTACTAGAACATTCGTTGTTATATTTTCCCCATGCGTTTCCTGGTACTGAATTAATCGTGCCAAATCCAGCCAGGCTATTTTTTGTCATTTTAAATCCATCACAACAGCCAAAGACTCCTTGAGTATTAGCTTTTGGCGTAATCCAATTGAAATCAATAGTTATACCATTCCCCCACCCCTCGTACAATAATGTTTTGTTGGCAGATATTTCTGCAAGTGCGACTTTATTAGTATTTGCTGCTTGCATAGTATAGAAACCACTGCCACCTTCCAGTTGCGTTATTTTTGTAAGCTGACCGAGTTTTGCAAGCTCTTCAGAGAGCTCCAGTGGATCACGATATTCAATAGATGTTTTCATGTATTACTCTCCCTGCCATGCACTAAATGAATACAAATTTTTATTGGATCGATCTATTGTTTGGCTGGGTGATTCCCCAAAGTATGTGGAGTAGGAGGCTTCGAATTTTTTCCAGTTCGTAAAACCGTAGTAAAGTGCTGTTCTCTTTTTTGTAAAATCTTTGAGACCTGTTGAGGAATGTGGAGTTAAAAAAGCCTTGCGAGTCTGTTCTAGGCGTACTCTTCTTACAAGCTCAATCACATCCATATTAAAGTTTTTTCGGCATATAGTATTGAGAGACTCTGTATTTGAATTCAAGTATTCAGTAATTTCGTCAAGTGTTATTGGTGGCATGCCAGCCCTATCTTCGTGAATTAGTCTAACCATGTCTTCTATTAGATCCGTTGACTCGCATCGATGTGCGTCATAGGTTGATTCATTATTTTCGTTGTCTAGGAATATAATTGCTAGATCGTAAAATGAATTTGGTTTCGTTGATGGCTGGCCATTAAAATGTCCGCTAAATAATTTTTTGAGCTGAGCACATGCATGATCATGCGAGTCAATTCCAATGCATTCCTCAAGCCTCGCATAGGCATTAAATGCGTTCAATTTGTTGATTCTCTCTTGTAATTTATTCCATTTCAGGCTCATGCAGCAAAGCTCTTCGTTTGCTCCTACAATGTCCCAGATATTTCCTCCTGTTTTGTTTATCCGGTTGAAGCCAGCAATGCTATCTTTTGTCATTTGGTGGCCGCTAATGATTGTCTGTGCCTCCGTATCGTTTGTCGGTAATGTGTCTAGCCAGCAGAATGATACTGATTTTGTGTTGGCTTCTTCCTCGTAGAGCAGAGTTTGGTTCGATTTAAAAATTTCAAGATGTACATCTTGAATAGGTGAGCAAGTGGTCTTCGTTTCGAGAAGGCCGGTGCTTAGTTGAGTTACATTGCATCCGAAGCTGGATGTTGAGTGATATTCCTCGAAATGTGCTTTGCAAAATTCCTCCATCTCGAGCGTATCCGAAAACACATAATTTCGCGATCGTTTTTTTCGCAAACTTCTTCCGCGTATTTATGTACTCTATTGTTTTCCTGGACTTGCGTGTGGAACGCTTAATGTTTTGCTGAGAGATTGCTTTTTTCTCTTATTCGTATCCACTTCTTATCAATTTAGTAGATATTGTCTCTGCTTGTGTTATCCACTTGATTGTGTCCAGAGTGGTAGCTTGCTTTTTAATTCTTTTCTTGGCATTCTATGTTTTTAGTTGCGCTTATAAATCTCGGCTTAGTATATTAATTGCTGCATTGAATACTGCTTGGACTGACTCATCTGATTCTTTCGATTTCGCTTTTTCTATGCTTTTGATGCTGTTAATTGCCTCGAGCTTCATGAGTGCCATTGCTGTATTTTTGCGTACCTGAGTGTCTGTGTCGATTAATTTTTTGATAAGCATTTGTTCAACATCTTCGGCATCACATGATTTTCCTATGAGAGTTACCGCTTCTGCTCTCACCTCTGCTGAGATGTCATTGAGCGCTTGAAAGACTCTGTTTTGTGCCCGCAGATCATCACTCTTCTGTATTTGATCTCCCAAGGCTGAAATTGCAGCAACTCGAACTTCTGCCACGTCTGAACTGGCAGCCTCGAGCAATGCTTCCGGTGCTTTTGCGCCGATGAAACTCAGAGCAAGGTTGATCAAACCAACCTGGAATGGTGTGCAATCTGGATTTTTGAGGATTCCAAGCAACGAATCCATTGCGTCGGGGCCAATGGTTGCCATCGCTCCAGCAGACGACCCGAGTACAACTGGATCACTATCTTCTAAAAAGGCTTCAAGCAGATAAGGCAACGCGTCCTTGTTGCCAATCAAATTCAGTGTTTTGGCTGATGCTCTTCTTACGATCACATTCTGGTGCTGGCGAAGTGCTTTACAAAGAATGGGTAGAGCTTCGTTACCTACCGCCCCAAGACTTTTTGCAAAGGTGAGTCGTAAAGCGCCTCTCGCATCCCCAAGTCCGGCGACCATACGTTTGAGTGACTCGGCGTCAGATCTTGGGATCTCACCTTCGCTTAATTTTGCACTGAGTTCATCAGCGAGTTGGAGAGCTTCTTCTTCCGTGAGTTGGCTTTCGCTGATTGATGAGATATCGGTGAAATCCTGGAGCACGGTGGATGTCCAACTTCGTTGAGTCGCAATCTAAGCGACTCTCATCAGGCGCCTACCGGCTTGTGGTGCTTTGCAGTGTCACCGCAGGACACAAAAATGCCCCCTTCCTGGAAAGGGGGCAGAAGTGATGGCACTTCGGTGCCTAACCCATCTTCATCAAAATGGCAGTGGCTTAACGCCGAAGGGACGGAAGGGAGCAGCGCCGGTTCTCCTGGGAGGCTGATGTCCTCCGTACTTTTGTTGGGGCAGCGTTGGTGCGCCCTTAAAGATCGGCTTCATCATGCTGATCGCTGCTGCAGCCAGTTGCATCGTGGTGCGACTCCGACGTCCTTGTGCGTTGTCACTAACGGCAACCTTTGTGCCGGCAAGCTCGCGCATCATGTTGAAGGAGCTGGTCATCATTCCTGCGTAGGAATCGCCTGCTCGCATGTAAGGAACGATGTCTGATCCAAACACCTCGGCATATTCTGCGCAATCTGTGAGGCTGTCAATCAGAGCATCAAATCCCTCTTCTGCTTGAAGTTTGATGCTGTTTTGAACTTCTTCTTGAGTGAGGGGTGCCCGTCCAAGCAGGTGTTTGAAGTTCAGTTCAATCCCCCGTTGAGGGGCGACACTATGGAAATAATTTTCCTTGTAGAAAGGAGATTTTGCTAGGCCGTTCACAAAGTCGCGAACTGTAATTTCTCCGTTCATCAAGCGAGCCTCAAGGGATGTGCAACGCTCGTTTTCAGTGGGAGGTAGGTTTCCGTAGACCTGCCTGTAGGCGGAAATGATTGTCCGCTCTAGTGCTTCACTGCTGCTTGGGTGATACTCGTCGAAAGTCACTGCGAAGGGACATTCACTATGCAGCCTTGGGCCAATGCCAAGTCCCATTTGGGAACAGGTGTTGCGCTTAAATTCAGCGATGGCTCCAGCAACAGTCCGATGGACGGTGTTTTTGCCAGCTTTGCTGGATATCGCGTAAGACGCTGGTTTGGTGCGGCTAGCAGCAGCCATTCCAGCCGGGCTCGTTTGTGTACTGAGCATGGGGTTAGTGAGGGGAGGTGAATTGCGGTGACTATTCCCTACATGCTTAAAGCAACAAATTGTTGTTGCTCATAGGCTTAATAGAGGCTTTTTGTGAACTGTGAGCATTAATTTTGCTCTCATGGTTCACTCAATGTCACCTTGAGTAAACATTGCGTCTGTCATTGTGGCTAAATTTTTTGTTGAATAGCCCCAATTTTCCTGGGTTATTCCAGAATTGTTTACTCTCGATTTTCAAGAAGTTTGTTTTTTGACTTTTAAAACAAAAAGGGGTGGGCTTTTGGCCCACCCCTTGGTTAGATCAAAAAATCACTCAGGTTGACTGTTGATCAGCCGAGGGAGTTGATCACATAGTCGAGCAGCTGGTTGTAGGCGGTCAGAGCCTGAGCGCTCATGTCGCGAGGGGCGCAACCGCGGGAACGCAGGTGGGAGAAACCAGCCACGTAGGTGCCAGCGTCGATGCTGAGGGCCTTGTAGACCTCTTTCTGACCGTTGATGGCCAGCTCATCCAGAGGGCCGGTGCCGCCGGTGACCAGGCAGTAGTTGATCAGACGCAGGTAGTGAACGAAGTCACGCTTGCACTTCTCTTTGCCTTCGGTGGCGCACTTACGGGGCTGACGGCCGGTGGCACCGTTGGGGTACTGGGCGTAGACAGCATCAACAGCTTCCTGTGCAACTTGGTCGTAGTTGCTGGCCAGCTTTTCAGCAGCTTCCAAACGAGCAGAGGCGCGTTGGATGGAGCCCTGGACGGACTCCATGTCGGAGGCTGTGGGGAAGCGGGATGCGCTGTCGGCTGCGCCGACGACGGTGGTGATAACGGACTTCATGATTAAGAAGAAGGGTGTTCAGGTGTGCAGAAAATCGATACCTGGCTCAGCTGATGGCGCTGATCACCATGTCGAAGTAGCTAGCAGCTTCACCAGACAGGCTGGCGCAATCACCAGAGGTGAGAGCCATCTTCTTGGGCTGGCTGTTGGTGTTGGTGATGAGGGCGCTAGCAGCGGCCTTCATGATGGCAACAGCACGTGCGGCGGATCCGGTGGGAACGCCCAGAGCGGCATAGGTCTCGCGGAGACCGTTCAGGCAGCGGTCCTGCAGCACGGAAGCGTCGCCGGCGAGCAGTGCGTAGGAGACGTAACGCAGAACGATCTCGCCATCACGCAGGCAAGCAGCCATCTTGCGGTTGGTGTACACACCACCGTTGGGGGCGGTCAGGCCGGTGTTCTCGCAGCAGATGCCGGCGACGGCGTCAGACACGATGCAGCTGGCGTTAGAGGTGATGGCGTTCACAGCGTCCAAGCGCTTGTTGCCATCAGCAATGAAGGACTTCAGGGAAGCCAGTTCGCCGCCACCAATGAAGGAGCCGCTGGAATCGGCCGAGACAGCAGCCCGGGAGAATGCGTCGAGCATGGGGTTGTGGAATACGTTGTTTGGGGAGATGCATTCCGCATCACGAATGACACTACCCCTGCTTCCCAGGCCGTCTTACTGAAGGAGGACGTCAGGACACACAAGTTGACAAAGGCGAAATCAGTAAGGCCGTGTCTTCAACCAATGTCCGACAGTTCACCTTATTTATGGTTCGTTTTTTTATGACAACTGTTTAAGGACGCGTTGGCAGGTCCATTTCAGTGGTAACCAGAAGGCACTGGCTGAAAGCTCCTCCAGGAGTGGCTTTTGGTCCACAAGGCCCAAGCGGAGGCACCCCCATGCAGCAGCGATCCGGGACTTGGTGTAT
Organism: Synechococcus sp. WH 8109; assembly: GCF_000161795.2. Taxonomy (NCBI): domain Bacteria; kingdom Bacillati; phylum Cyanobacteriota; class Cyanophyceae; order Synechococcales; family Synechococcaceae; genus Synechococcus; species Synechococcus sp. WH 8109. The sequence goes on from NZ_CP006882.1 coordinate 402,822, forward strand.
TGAGGGATTGTTTCGGCTAAGGCAAGCCTGATTAGATCGCTTCGTTCTTCCAAACCCTGAAGACTGACGACGGCGGTTAGGTAATAGTGCGTAACGTAATCACTCCATAATTTTTCTTTAATTTCGTTAATTAAAATCATTCTCTCTGCTTTAGGCATGGCCATCAAGCTTGAGGCACCACCGTATTGTCGTGCTTCGTCGCGATGTTGAAGGTTGTTTTCGATCTCTGTAGGTTCAATTTTACAAACCCACTCTTTCCTAAGTTTGAGTTGTTGAGGGTTATCTTGCAAGAGTTGTGTTATTAGCTCAGCATATTCTTCCGGTATCTGGCATGTCTTATCAGGATCGACCAACTGAAATGCACTTCTAGCCCGCAAAGACATCGACACAGGAGCTGTGACAAGAGCTTCCAGCCTTGAAACGTCACCTGCATCGCCCAAATCAATTACGGCAGAGCGCCTCCGTCCCGCGATTGGATCAACAAGTTGCGGGATGAGGACATCAAGGCCCTCTGGCTGTTGAGCAACTTTCGACATGTATGCCCTTGCCGCACCAGCCACCAAGGGATTGGAATCATTCCGGAGGGGGCTGATGCTATTGATGACAGAGGGGACCCCTAAACGACAAAATGCTTGTATGACAGCTCGCTTTTGAATATCCTCACCCTCAAGGGCTTCCAATAATTTTTCATGATCTGCTTCTGTTAACGGTGCTCCAATTTTTGTTATCGCTTCTACAGAATTAATTACCGCAGCTTCATCGCTACATTTTAAGGCTCGAAACAGAGAAGGTAGGGCCTTTGGACTTTTTCGTCTGCCAAGGGCGTCAATCGCCTTGCGTCGCGTGATTCGATTAAAAAGATGCTCTGGATCCAGCGCTGCGGCCTGAATCAGCACATCAAGTGATTCTTCGCTGTTACTCGCTCCAAGCCTTGTGGCTGCCATGTATTTATCAACGGGCCTCTCGAGTGAGTCTGGATCAGCCAAAATCACTGCCATGGCCTGCTCTTCTGTCAAGCCTTCAACCAAGTTGTCGAATCGCTCGGCCATGTTTAACGCGTCATCAATGAAATTTCTGGATTTTCTGTCAGCGGGTGTTTGGCTGCACTGTTAGAGCAGCTGACCTGATTCTGTTGAATCTGCAGTGACGTTGAAATTCCATCTTCTCTTTGACCATAGCATCCACGTCTGAATATCAGTGATGATTTATGACTGGTTGATTGTCTTCTCTGATTTGCGCCGTCTTTTTATGAATACGTTCTCGCCGTCTGTTATCGTAAGAGGAGGGTTTTTGTATCATGCCAGTCTCTCCCGAGCTCGAACAGGCTCTTTCTAGATTTGTTGAAGCTGTCCAGAAGTCAGCAGATGTCCAAGATCAATTGAATCTCGTTTCTGACTTGGAGCAATTAAAAGCAATCGTTAATGATGTTGCACCTTCATTAACTGGCTCGGCATTGATTCCCTATGAACAGGCGACGAGCCCTCCAAAAATTACCATCGATTCAGGTATTTTAGAAAAAAATATTCCATGGCGGTTGTTGCGTTGCCCGGGTGGTCCTTTGGTTCTGCAGATGATATGTGAGAAGGTGAATTTTGCGCTTTGGATTGAAAGCTGCTAATGATGTCTGATTCTGCTATTGATGATTTTGTCCAGATGGTCATTTATGATCATTCTGTTGCAACTGGATTGAAGTCTTGCAAGACAGATCAAGACATCGTTGATTTTGCGGCTTCCCGCGATTATTTTTTTTCAATTGCGGCTTGGCTTCAGTATGTTGAATCAGATTCAGCTTGTTTATCTGAATCTGAAGTCTTGGGGATGCAAGCCATCGCAAACGATCACTGGTCATGGGCATTCCGTAAAATCGCCCCATGGAGAGCTCTGTTGATGGATGGTGCCTAGTTTTACGGTCTGCTGATGGAAGTTTCGTTTAGAATTGCCTTGTGATTCCATGGCCTTTGATGACCGGTTCTGCTCTTAGCGCCAATCAAGATCAAGTCTTAGAGGCTTTTATCTCTTTAGTTCGACAAAAGCCAGATCTAAAAGCTCAAATTAAGGCTGCCCTTAATCAGGATCAAGTCATTGAGATCGCAGCTTCTAATGGTTTCGATATCGATTCCTCCGCTATTTTAAGAAAATGGAGTAAACATACTGATTTCAGTCAAGACACCTGGATGGGTTGGTTTGAAGAATGAATTTTTATTCAAGAATTAATTTCTGAATATCTTGTTGTTTTACTACCTTTTTTTGCCCAATAAGTGACAAGATCTTCCCCTCCTGGTCTTGGTACGCTTGCTGTGGCCTGCAGTATTTTGAACGACCGTCTTGGTCCCATCGGCCAATTTCCAATTGCTTTGACTGTCCTTATTCTTCCCCCAATAGCCTGTACAGAAGCCTCAAACTTATCGAGTTGAGTTTGATCGACTGTTTCGAAGATAAAGTCTGTACCAACACATATTAAATGCTGTGAGCGTATCCAAGACTTCATTTGTTTTTTGACGTCTTCCATTCTAGATCTTCGATTTCAGCCACTCATCGTTGACTTCTTCTGAGAAGCTTTGGATCCTTTTGAATCTGAGAAGGCCGTGTTCAGAGCCCCAAATCTGTTCGTCTGTGCTTGGATCAAAGCCTCTATCTCGACTTATCCAATTTTCTTGGTCCACTTCAACTTCACTTACCAGATAAGTGAGTTTTCCGTCTCGTGGAACCAAGCAGTTTTTCCCTGGCTCAACTTTTCCGATGTAATGCCCTTTTTCTTTACAATGAAAGTGCATGGCACACCCACAACGTTCTGTTAGGGTTGTGGATTTGATTGCATTCATGATTTGGGGATCTCGACCAGCTCCCGCTAATCTTCTGGGGTTTGTGAACCCATAGTTCTCAACCACAAAAGTATCTTCATGCGTAGTTAATCGGTGAATACCCTGTCGATAGGGATCCCATGGTGCATAGTCATAACATTGTTCTGAATAAAAACCAGGACCTTCGAAAATATGCCAGGGTAATGGTCGAAAGAAGATATTGATCCGTGCAAAATCTTTCGGGTCTTTTTGTGACTGTTCGATGTTGTCGTAGACGCCTGCAAGAGTTTTTGCAAACTCGGCTATGGCTAAATTCTTGTTCATCTTTAGTGACTATGCATTAATTCGTCTAACTTCTGAGGCAAACGATGTTTGGAGCACGCCTGATCCAGCTGAAGTTCTTAGAACTGATGATCTACAGCGTACATTCTCTGAGACAAACCAAATTTTTTCTTCAGTAATTGACTGCTCGTAGTTTGTTGTGAGCGTGAATGTACCGTCGTTAGAAAAGTTGTATTCTGAGATTGCCGCCTGAGCTTCTGCATATCCAATACTTCTGATCAACGTCCCCGAAGAAATATCTTTGACAAAAGGAATAATAATGCAAGATCCAGATGACACTTCTGATGGGTCATCAGGTTCCCAGTCACTTTCTGCGCACCATTCCATTTTGAATGGAGACGAAATCGTATCTAAATTATGTTTATTGGCTAGGGATGATTCAAGCAACTGTTTAACGGCAGAATCATCTTTGCTGACCTCTTCGATTGTAACTTCGCTCAGAACCTCTTCAAACTGTTGGAAGGCCAAAGAATGACCCGAACGCATTGAGCGCCATTTGCCTGAACTTTGAGCAACAAATTGCTCAATCGTCATGCAGGCTTTGGTTGTTTTCTGAGCTGAGCTCATCCAGCGAAGGAGAGTTGATGTGCATCATGTTAACCATGGAGTCGACCATCATGGACATAGCCATGGGCGTTGATGCAACTGACTGGAGGAATGTGTTGTTCCTGTTTGGTTTTTCGCTGGATGGCGGTCGAAGGATAGGCATCGTTAGAAGGTTTGTTTGACGCGATTTTTAAGCCGAATCGCTGAAACGATCAAATTTGAATTCCCTCCATCATCACTGATGAGCTAGAAGAAATTCCGAGATTTTCAAAAGGAGTTAGCCTTCGCAATAGAAAGGATCTGGCCGCCTTGCGAGAGGATTGACTTGATCGTGGCTGACATCGACGTTTGGGTTACCACCGATTTCTGCACAGCGCGCCGGTTGGCGCCTACCTGGCGGCGTGATGTCCAGTTGATGGTCAACGATTTGGCGTTGCCAACGCCTCTACGGTCTTGGGCCTCTGGTGAACTATCAGTGCAGAGACTATTCAAGAGTTTTGAATCAGTTTCTGCATTGTCGTATCCGGCAAAACCGGCATCCAAAGCTTTTGCCCGTGTGAAGAAAAGCGTGCTTCCACCAACCAGGGTCTGAGTGGCACGATTGTACGGAACTTGGTCGATGCCAAAGGCAGACAGGTATTCATCGCTGTATGTGTAACTTGCGATTTCTGCTTCGTATCCCTCTTCCTGCAGCAGCCGAACATGGCCCATCAACTCGGCTTGGTCACGGGGTGGGCGGCCCAGAAGATGTTTGAAATTCAGTTCAACAAAGCGGTAGGGGCTGTTGTTTTCCAGAAAAAGCTTTTTATAGGTTTCAGACTGGGCGAGAGCTGTCACCAATCCCTGAACTGTCAGATCCCCATTGATGAACAACGCCTCAATTGAGGGGTTCACATCGAGTTCCATCAGGTGTCTATTACCAAACACCTGTCGGTACGTTTGGCGAATCACATCTGCAGCATGTGACGTGTCAACGTTGGCGGCTGAGGAAAGGGTTGTTGGCTCAGTCATTTTGTTCTGATTGGAGGGTGATGTGAGTGAGCCACCTCTTCATGAAGTGGCTCCCTAGTGCAGCAATCGAATGCTTTTACATCACCTCAGTGATGGAAACGATCTTGCCCCCGCGTGCATGGATGTACTTCATTTGGCTGCTCATGTCTTTTCCGGACACGACGTAGCTGTTACCAGCCGTGCGTTGACGCGAACGAGCAGCCTGAGAAGCAACAACAATGCGGAAACGCTTCTTGGTGGGATCAGGTGCGCCAGATTGAGTGCCAGTTCGGTTTGCCCGGCTGGTGGTTTTGCTCCAGCCACTGGGCGCGAGCCCTGTCGCAACCGAACTCACCAAAGCGGAGGTGCCGAGAACCGTATCGCTTGCGGCATACCCTTCTGCCAGGCTCAGTTGACGGTTGAAGTCAACTTGAGAGCGGCCGCTTTCGGTGAGGATTCGAGCGAACGGAACTGTGTCTTCACCAAAGGTGTTCTGATATTCAGCGCTATCGACATAGCTGGAGATTTCAGCCTCATACCCACCTTCGGCAAGGATCTTGGTGTGTTCGCTGATTTCGGCTTGGGACCGTGGCGCTCTTCCCAGGAAATGTTTGAAGTTCAGTTCGATGAATCGATACGGCGCGCTGGTTTCGAAGAAACGACGCTTGTATTCGGCTGAAAGGCCCACAGCACGAACGAATTCACGTGTGCTCAGATAGCCATCGATGAATTTGCTTTCCGCAGAGATAACCCGCTCGAATTCCATCAGATGGGGATTGCCCATCACCTGTTTGTAGGTGGAACGAATCAGCGCGGCGAGCTGATCCGGGCCGTCACCAGGGCAACGTTGGAAAGTTTCTTGCTCTCTCTGGCCGAGGCCGAAGGTGACATACACATCACCACGCATGGGCGCAGAGTCTTTGCCTGAGGTGATACCAGGTGCCTTGCTGCTGAACTGCGTGGCCGTGAAACTTCCAGAGGAGGGACGCAGACCGATGGGCTGACTTGGCAGGCTGATCCTTGGAGCCACTCCATTCGCGAGGCTGCGCGTCAGCGCAGGACTTCCGCCGCGGGCACTATCACTGCCGGCAAAACTCTTTTGAAGAGCGGCCAGCATTGGGAAGGCTGCTGTTGATAGGTCTGCTGGCGAACTCCATGAACGCGCATAGGGCACCACGTCGCTACCGAAGACTTCGAGGTACTCCGCGGAGTCAACGATGCTGTCTACCAAGCCGTTGTGACCGTGTTCTGCCTGCAGGGCGATTTTCGCTGAGATCTCGGCCTGTGTTTCAGGTGCTCGGCCCAACAGGTGCTTGAACGTCAGCTCGACACCCCGCTGTGGGGCCACGCTTCTGAAGAAACGGTCCTTGTAGAAACTGGACTTGGCCAGACCACGAACGAATTCACGCACGGTCAAACGACCGTCCCGAAGCTGAGCTTCCAATTCCGAGCAACGCTCGAAATCCATCACGTGGGCGTTGCCAAAAACCTGTCGATATGACGCACTGATTACCGTTTCCAGTGACGCCACATCTTCTGGGCTATAGCACTCGCTCGTGACGCGATGGGGGCAGTCCTCATGAGTGCGTGGACCAACCCCATTCGCCATCTGATCACACGACTGCTTCAGGAACTCACCAATGGTGAGGGCAGCGGTTTTGGCTACCCCCTTGCGCTGGAAGCGAACGGGATCACTCCACTTGGTGGTTGTGCCGAAGCCAAGAGAAGATTGTGTGCTGGCCATTGTTTTGTGAGGGGAGATGGGGTCGTGTGCGTCGAGATAAGAGCGGATGAAGCGTTTAGGTCACCGGCGTAATGCTGGCGATTTTGCCGCCTTCGTTATGGATGCGTTTGAACTGCTCTGAGAGCTTGTCGAACGGCACGTAGAAGATGCGGTTGCTTCGGGTGTAGCGGGAAATCCGCCTGACATTGTTGGCTTTGTAGGCCGTGACCTCGACCCGATACGTGATGCCTTGATCGCCTGCGCCAACCCCAAGACGTGTGGGTGCGTCCTGAAGGTTGGTAGAGGGACGGAAACTCCAGCCAGCGGTCTCTTTGGAGGATGGGGGAACCACTGCGATGGCTCGGTTCAGATAAGCCGAACCACCCAGCTTGCTCTTGTTGCCTGCAAGATCACCCTTGAGGCTGCTGCTGCTGTTGCCTCGCAGCAGCTGGAAGCTCCAGGTGAATTCCTGCAAGGTGGCACAGCTTTCGGTCTTCCAGCCCCGCTGATAGGGCACGGTCCATTCGCCGAAGGTGTTTTGGTATTCCGCGCTGTTCAGGAAGCTGTCGATATCAGCCTCATACCCTTGGCTGTCCAGGCGATCGGCGTGCTCACGCATTTCCGCGTAGTCAGCAGGTGCTCTCCCGAGAAGATGGCGGAAGGCCAGCTCGATGTAGCGGTATCGCGCGCAGCTATCAAAGAAGCGGCTGCGGTACAGGTCGCTTTTGGCAATGCGGCCCACCAGCTCACGGACGCTGATTTCACCGAGCTTGAACTGTGACTCTTCGACGATCTGCCGCTCGCTGTCCATCACGTAAGCGTTGCCAAGCACTTGCTTGTACACAGCACGGATGATCTGTTCTTTCCTGGCGTCCTCATCGCCTGGGATCAGCTCGAGAGGGGCTTCACTCTCCTCAGAGAAGCGTTCGACCCCCAGAAGCGAGGCTGGACCGAAAGGCATGAATTCACACGCATTGGTTCGACTAATAGTCCTTCAGAAGCTCACGCCCGAAGAGCATTCTTTATAAACCTCAATCAATTGTGTCCGACTGTTGCGTCACGGCCTGATTCCTACGCCGTGACGGCGATCTCGGCGGGTTCTGTAGGAAAAGTTTGGATGCAAATGGCTCGCTTTAAGCGTCCTGCCCTTGCCCCTTGATCAGGGACTCAAGGCTCGCTCTTGTCGTGGAGCGTGTCATCGGATTCCAGCAGTCGAGTTCCTGGACGGATCGACTGAGAAGAGCGCCAATTTGATCCTCCAGTCCGGTGCAGAGCGAAAAGTCCGCCCCGCGAATCGACGTAACGGTTTCGAGAGCTGCTCCCTCAAGGTTGGCGCCGCGAAGATCGGCCATGTCCATCTCGCAGGTTCCGAAGCGGGTCCCCCGGCACATGGCTCCGCGAAACGTGGCTGATCGCAGGTCAGCACCTGCTAGAGAAACGCCATCGAGCAAAGCTCCACTCAGATCTGAACCACTCAGATAGGCGCCCATCAACACGCTCCCCCTGAGATCCATCCCGCGCAGATCTGTGCTGTTGAGAAATGCCCCATTCAGCTTCGCCCCGGGGCCAACGGCACCGCTTGTGTTCAGTGCAAAGCCCTCAGGCACCAGGGTGGTCTGGTCGTAACGGGCCAGGCGTAGATCAGCGCCTTCGAGTTGGCACTGGCTGAGGTTTGTGCCGCGCAGATCACAGCGACAGAGCTTGGCGTCTCTTAGGTCGAGTTCCCCCAAGTCCTTACCGCTCCAGTCAGCCCCCCGAGCATCGACTGGATTTGTGGCTGAGCTTGTTGCGCCGCACGTTTCCGGTGCCGTCCACTCACGCAGATTTAGAGCCCCAGATTTGGGCATCGACATCTCAGTTTCGCAGCATCGCGACAACGATGGTAAGGAGCACCCGCGCGATTTCGAATCCACCGACGGCAAACAGGCCGAGCCAGAGCTTAAGAGCGAAAGCAGGGGGTTCCTCGTTGACCCAAGTGGTAGCAACCTCCAGTCGCTCTGACTGCGCACCTTGATGGATAGGCGCCCGATCTTGAAGGGCGTCGCGCCAGTCGGTTCCGTAGCGCGGGAATTGTTGGTAGATCGGGATTTCCCCAAGGGGCCGCCCGGGCAGAACTCGTGAACGTTGCTGAGGAACCAGGTCGTACCCGAAGCAGTTCATGTATTCCTGGCTGTCGAGCAGGGCGTCGACGAAGGTGGTAAAGCCCTTTTCGCCGATCACGATCGACCAGGCCCGGCGTTCGGCGTCGCCATGGGTCGGGCGCCCAAGCACGCGTCCCACCACCTGATCCACCATCCGGTAGTTCGAGTTGCACTGGTAGTAGCCCTGCTGGAAGCGTTCTGACAGCAGCAGACCACGTATGAAATCCCGAACCGTGATGTTGCCGCTCCGGAGCTGTGATTCCAGGAATGGTTCGCGATCACTTCGCATCGCATGGAAGAAGACCTGGCGATATGCCTGTTCGATCAAGCTGTCCATCTCTGTTCTGGCGCTGTCATCGCCTGCTGCAGAGGAGGCATAGGTTTGGGGCTTGATGGTGCTGTTGTCGCCTGCGAGATTGCTAACGCGGCCGTTTTGGGTGTTGAGCGGGTACCCAAGAAGCGGGATGGCCATTAGGGGCTCCGTGAGTAGAAATACTTGGGTGTGATCCTCTCTTGATCAAAAGGTTTTGGTGGTTGTGCTTATCAGCTCTTAACTGCAGATTTGTTGAGCTCGGCGTGTAGGTGCTGGAAGCAGTCGCGGATTAACTGCCGGTCGTTCGATCGCGAGACCCCCTCCAGGGCATTCTCTTTGAGCTGACCGAGGGCGATGTTCATCCCCTCGATGGGCACGTTCATTCGTCTGTACAGCTCCCGTAGGGCAGCCATGCCACTCGGGTTTGTAAAGCAGCTCTGGTTGCAGGCCACCGCATACGTGATCACGCGAAGAAAGTTCCAACAGTCGCGCCAGCAGGCATCCGCTCTGTCTTCCGGGTGAAGAGCCCCGCCCGGTTGCACCAAATGCGGCTGGGTTTCAATGAGATGTGCCCGTGCCTGGTTCACCAATTGATCCGATCGTTGGATCAGGTTGTCGGCGATCGATCCATCAATGCCGGAGACCTGGCAGATCGTTGTGAGCTCATCGCTCGAGAGCTGGCGTTGGGCTTGGTCAGCACGCTCAAGAATGCTTCGCGTGGCCTGCGGCAACTCCTGGTTGAGGCTCAATCCTTGAACCTGTGCGGTCTGCACCAGGGTCTTGAAGTCGGTGTTTTGAAAGTTCAAGGGTTGATGCTGGCCACAGGCGTGGCGATCAGCCAGCCGTGGCGTTCCAGGTAGAAGGCCCACACCAGGTCATCCCCCAACCCAGGGCAACGGGTGATGGCTGCTTCCGTGAGTTCTGTTGGTACCCCCAACTGCGACAACAGCCAGCCGACGGCGTCTGGGCTTGAGGCCGTCGCTGTACGGATTGCAGATCCCACCACCCAGGTCAGGCGGGTGTCCTTGAGATCACCATTGCTTCCTTCGCAAGCCAGCAGAAGGTTGGCCGCCGTGGTGTGTTGATCAAATGTCTCCTGCCAGAGCGCGATGTTTTCATCACGGAGGTTGATCCGAAAACAGCCGTCTCCCACAGGTAGATCAAGCTCACCGCTGCTACCGGCCTGGTTCTGCAGAACAGCAATTCTCGGATCTGCCAGTGCGCTCATCGAGAAACGCCGATCAACTCGAATGTATCTAGTGTCCAGGAATTTCCTCGACCCCGGCAGCGGTTCGTGGGAATCGACATGGATCGGCCGTCATCCCCGAAAGATCCTGTCAGGAGTGGTTGTCGGAGGGCGCCTCTGAGGATTTCTTTTTCAGCACACCGGTGATGGTGGCAAGAGCAAACATGGCCAGCAGAGCCAATCCCAGGGTGAGGCTGGCGCCCTGAGCGGCTCCTGCTCCTACGGCAACGAGGATCGAATCGCTGATCAGCACACTGATCAGCAGGGCCGGAGCGAACAGACGCCAGTGGGTGCGGCTGATCCCGATGGCATAGCTGAGGAAATCAAACAGTCCGGTCATCAGCAGGCCGGTCATCAAAAAGAAGTTGCCCTCCAGCTGGTTCTTGCTGAAGCCATCGATGCGTTTCATTGCGCTGGCCCCCACCAGGCGGCTCACCGGTCCGCGTCCCCAGCGGCGGGCGATGGAGAAGGCCGCACTGCAGAACACCAGGTCCGACAGGATGATCGTGAGATAACCCGCTTTGAAGCCCAGCAGCGAGCCGGCCAGCAGGGAATACACCGAACTTGGCAGTGCCGGCAGGATGATGCTGACCCCTCGCAGTAGGAACAGGCCGAGTGGGGCCCAGATGCCCATGTCGTTCACGGCGCTTTGCAGCGGAGCAATGCCATATCGCTGCAAATAAACGACGGCAACAATGAAGACAGCGACCCAGGCGCTGACCTTCAGCCCTGTCTTCAGCCTGGACATCTCTTCAATCGTTCGTTAGCCCTGGGGAATGTAGGCCAGTCGTGGCTTTCCCCAGGGCCGTGGACAGGATGCTCAGCATCGATACCATCAGCGAAATTTCTCAACACGAGGCCAGCCCGGTGACCACCACCTCCCCGCGCACCACGTTCGAGCAACAGCTGTGCACCCACCTGCTCAGCCTCAGTGAAGTCGTGGAAACGCTGGCGGATCGGTTGATGGAACTGGAAACGCGGTTGGCCGCCGTTGAGGGCCAGCAGCTGGTGGATGCAGAGATCGCGGCGGTCAGTGATGACGCCGGTGAACTGCTCCTGGCCAGCGAAGAGAAGGTGCGGATGCTTCGGGATCGTCTGAGCCCAGGCGAGGTCGTCGAGCTTCATGCTGATTCTCACGCCGAGGAGGCTTCAGCAGCGCACGATCACGAAATCTCAGAAGCTCCTGAAATGGAAATGGAAATGGAAATGGACGACGACCGAGTCGAGGACGAGGCCTTCGGTGATGAGCCCCTCAGCGATGACATGGAATACGTGGATGATCCCCAGATCGATCTGCTCTCCGCCTGATCAGGCCAGCTCCAGCAGCCTGATCCGGAATGCGGCCACCTGGCGTGCCATCTCCGGGGAACTGATCAGAAAGGGGTGATCGGCCATCGCCTCGATTACGGCTTCGAGATGCTCCTCTTGACTGAGTTCAGCCTTGCTGCTGCTTCGGAGTTGCTTCCAGGTGCGGTCGAACACCATGGCAAAGCTGTCCGCGTTGTCGAAAACCCGATCTGTGCCTGCATCTGGGGAGATGAATGACACGGCAGTTTTGGAATCAATGTGATACCAGGACCCAGATTTGAACTGGGGACGTTGCGACAATTTGCCCCTTTAAGCGCTCAATCTGTATAGCGTTGATACAAAAATGCCCTTTTTGGGCGTTTTTGCTTGCTGCTCCCATACCGCTCCCATACCATCGGGATGATTTGCGGTAGGTCCGAACCACTCCTGGAAGGTGTTTCGGTAGGGGAACTCTATGGGACGGTCGCTGCCACAGGAATGGATAGACGGCACCCTTCACACCCTCAACGTGGTGCGCGACCTGGGGGGCAAAGGGAACATCCCCCACACCTCTCTATCGGTCGTCCGTCAGAAACCCAGCGCGAACAGCAGAAAGACCAAGAACCTCCAGTGGCGCTTCCTGCCGGAGAAAGCAGATGACCCTCGTCCGTTTGCTGGCAAAACCAATCGGGGGCGGGGAAAGCGCATCTATATAGAAGGGACTTGCGGGACCACCGACCCCTGGGAAGCAGCAAAGGTCGCGGTTGCTGCCTCTCAAAAGAAGTGGCAGGACCTCCTTTCACAGTCCCAAGTGCGGGAAGTGGAGAAGCAACACGCTCTGTCGGTCTATTGGGAGCGTTGGTATGCCAAAGGGGAACTGGAACCACGGAACAACCGAAGTCGTTGGTTGAGCGACAAGCGGAATCTTTGGAACGGGACCACAGGCATAGGCGTTCAGCCCTGGGCGACTGTCAAAAGCATTCAGGCGATCACGAGCAACGACTTTTTGGAGTTCTTCCGTCTCGTCAGGGAGAACTGTGAAGCGAAGGGCAACTCAGGAGAAGAGACCAGAAGGCAATACAAGACTCTTATCCGCAACCTGTTCAAAGAGGCGAAGGCAGATTTCCCCGCTCTGTCCTGCCCTGAGTTTCCTGCGATAAAAAAGAGCGTGCTTCAGAAGAGGCACTTCACCCATCAGGAGTGGGATCAATTGGTTCGCATTGCCTCCGAACTGTCTGGTGGTGCTGCTCGCCGCTCTCTGACGGAGGAGGAATACCGGGAACTGCCTTGGACCCCGACGAACCGTCAGAACTCACGCAACTGGGTTGATTTGTATGACGCGCTCCACATGGAGTGGTTCTATTACCTCCGAAGTGAGGATGCTCCTCGGTTGAGAAGTGAGTGGTTCAGCGATCAACTGACCGATGCGGGAGAACCACAGGTCATCTGTTTCCTTGAGAAAACAAAGGGTGACAGGGAAAAGCACGACACCTATGCCTACCGACCAGATGCGTTGGAGAACGTCCGCCGCATTCTTAAGAGGAAACCACAGGGGTGGTTGAACTTTCCCCACATCAAGAGAACGGAAGGCAACGAAAACGAGAGCAACGTTGGAGAGACAATCAACTTCCTTCTCAAGAAGGCATGTGAGAAGGCAGGAATCTCAACCAAAGGGATTGATTGGACCACCTGTCGCCATACCGCGTTCCGCTTGACCTTGGAGGACTACCCAGAACTTGGGACCACGCAATACATCCGGGATTTTGCAGACAACGGTCATACGTCGCCAAAGATGTTGGAGGAGCGTTATTTGCGCTTTATCCAGCGTGAGAAGACAGCAGCAAAGGCGCGGGCAGCAACCACTCCAGGGAAGTGGTCACTAATAAGCAGAACGAAGAATTAAGAGCAATTGATTTGATTATGCTCTGATGTTAATTAAAACTTGACTAGATATTGATTAAACTGTAGAATTGCCTTTGTGGAGGTTGGCGAAGAATTTCCAGGTTCTTATATTCTTTGTGTCTCAATTGTTGCGTAATACGTTAGTCAAACTCCTGAAATGCATAACTAGGTTTGTGACCTTTGATCTTAAGGGTGTGTCTAAGTAGGTTCTAAAGGGATGAAAAACAACAGAATCAGATCCCGAAGGGATCAATCCACGAAGTGGATTATATTTTAATCGTTCCAAAAAACATAGGTGTCTTCTTCGCTTAAGACCGCAAGAGAGCGAGAAAGCCAGCCCACCACTAGGAAGTCCCATTAAATTAACCACCAACCAAACCCCCTATACCTCCCCCCTAATCAAACACGTTGAGGAAGCCAAATAGTCAAAGATTTAACATGACCTATACCAAGAGAGAAGCGCCAATCTTGGTTCCCATTGAGCACAAACTTTGTTCTGAACTGGGGCTTGATCGCTCTGAACTCCATAAGACGGTAATTAAAGAGTTCTGGAATCGCCGTCAGCAATCCACCTTGTTGTTGATTTGAGGAAGATATGTCCACAAAAGTATTAATAGACAGCGTTCACGAAACGATGCTGAAGGAACTCGCCAAGAAATTTCGGGCAACCCAGCAGGACTTGGTGGAGGAATACATCCGCGTCAATTGTAATATCGTCTTTAAAAAGAAGAGGTGAGAGGTTTTTGTTTCACTGAACTATTAAATTTAAGAGACCTGAAGGAGTTGGATTAGATCCGGTAATTCGTCGATCTGAGCAGGTTGTTTGTCTCTGTCATCAACAAAGGTCACTTCATATCCCTCGTAGTTCTTCATTAAATCCAGTTCGACGACGTCACCGTTCAGGAACATCCGCACGTTGATCCCCCAGTCAGCGCACTGAACTAGGAGTGACTCAACCTTGTCCTCCTTCAAGTCGGTTAGGAGAGAGCGGATGGTTTCTTCGGTTTGCGCTGCGTCCATTGGTCCCTCGGGCGTCAGGGAATATCCCCGGAGTCTGAATCCTGCGGCAGGGGACTGGAGTTCAGAGTCGTTCCGTCTGACCCTTTTGACTCCTGTTCTGCTCTGGTCAATCTCTCCACCAGGTTCAGGGTGTCGTGAGGGGACAAATCACCGTCATCGCCCCACTTGAGACTGGAAAGATCAGGCGGGCACATGAGGGGGTAAGGCATGTATCTGCGCAACCTACGGACGTTGAGATCGCTGTTGCGGCAATGCTCCCCGAAGATTCATGGAAGAAATGCTGAATTGAGTGCCTTTGCGATACCGAACTGGTTGGGAGTGGTTTTAACCACGCACAATCCGACCACCCAGGCATTGCTCAGAGATGCTCCAGAACCCCGCCGCTGCTTTCAGGAGTTCTCGATTTGGAGCGAACTCCTCTGTTCGCCAAAAAAGGAGCGCACTGTCCAGCCCAACAAAAATCACTCGATTGACGTCCTGGGATTTGGGGACTCGCTTGTGCGGGTTCCATACAAGGTCGTTCTCAAATAGCAGAGCAGTTCCTGAATTAGCGGCGTCCTTGGTGAAGAAGGACCAAGTGGTTTGGCGGTATTGCTTGGGTTTACTGGACATAAATATTCCAAGTCGTTTGTCCTCCTGGATCAGAACCCCTCGAAGTGCCATAGGAGTTCGCTCTTCCAAGCGAATGGAAATGGTGGGGACCTCTTCACTGGTTACTTCGCAGACCAAGGGCAGTGGGACTGCACTCGCAGGCATTGCTGACAGAAGCAGAAGGAGTAATGCCCTCATTCGTCCCTCATCAAACACGGCATTCTCATGGATTCACCTCAGTTAGGACTTCTCCGTCTTCGCTCAGCACTCGGGTTTTCCTGCCGATCATCTTGGCGATCCTCTTTGCTTCTTCAGAGGCGACCTCTAATGACGCTGCTCTCGCGTGGAGGTGCCATTCCAAAAAGGGGTTCAGTTCTTGGATTTGGAACTGATTCCCTGCCATCCCCTTAGTCGCCTACCAAGACTTCGTTGATCCGATTTTCGAGCGTCTTCTCCTCCAAGGCGGGGGCAAGCGCGTCTCCTGTCGCTCTGAGTAGATCAGCAGTGATCTGTCTTGCCTCTGGGTTGGCGTAGATGAAGACCCCAATGGCAATACCCAGCAGAACTCTCAGCACGGCACCTTCACCTGTTGCTAAATGATCCGACGAACCATCGATGTTGTCATCCCCATCGCCGATGCGATTTTGCCGTATCCACCTCCTCTCTTGCGTATCTCCATAACTGCTACTTCCCTTTCCGGTGGTGCCTTTTTAATGACCACCTTCCAGTGATCGAGATGTAATTACATCAAACTCTTGAAGTAGAGCGTACGCATCTTCGAACCGCTCAGCATCTCTGAGTTCTTGGACCTTGTGATTCCACCAAATTCCAGTGTCGATAATTGCTTGGAGTTGTTCAGGCGAGGGGTTGAACCCTGATCCTCCAGACATAAACGCCTTTCTGATTTCACGGAAGAGTATCTGCTGAGAACAGGAACGCAAGTAAATCAGGATAAAGGGAGTTTTACCTATGGATCTGATCATTGAGATAGATATGATAAGTCCTTTGCACTTAATCGTTAGGTCCTTTCAAACTGCACAGGTAGTGCTTGGCAAGAGTGGTATTCCGATCCACTTTCTGAAAAAATATCCGCTCAGAAATGTTGACTGCAGGAGATTGTGTGTGCCGAGTTGAACCAAAATCTGTAAAGTTGTTTGTGCTTTTAGTGCTCCTTTCCCCACTCCCCTCAAGCATGTGGAGGAACTTCCCTTCCAGGCATGACCCTTTACTGCTACATGCTTTTGGAAGGTCAGAAGGTCTCTTTGGGAGTCCATCCTGATTCTGTTCTTACTCAGGACTACTCCCTTCCGGATGGCACAGCAGTCCATGTGATTGTTGGGGAGGAGGAGCAGGACAAGTTGTTTGCTCTACAAGGAATCCTTGATGAGGAAGAGTGATTGCTCCACCGAAGAACTAACGGCAAGCAGGATTCCGACTAATGATCTTGGTGTGAGGGTTCCTTGCCATCGCTGCTCTTTCAGCTTCTTGCCTATTGCTGGCGATTATCTCCTCCTTCCAGGTCTTGCCGCCTGAATAGAGGGTGATTTCCCATTTCCAGGTGCATGGCATTGCTGGTCCTCCGATTAGTAGAAGTGCAAGGAGCAGTGCTCTCATCCGCCAAGACCCTTGAGTTCTTCCAATAGAACTCGGTTCAGGCGGTCATCGCATCCGACAACCATCTGGGGATAGATCGTCCCTTGTCGGTATGGGGCATAGGCAGCGGCACAGGCCTCCTGTGTTGCTGCTTTCCACTTCTCCAGGGTCGCTTGGGGTAGTTGATCCTTCAGTGCTTGGTTCGACCGTTCCCAACTCTGTGAGGCACAGAACCTCATTTCGTAGGTCGTCAGACCAGGGCACTGGATCTCTCGTTCCTCTGCCTTCGCAGGCATGAGAGGCAGAAGCAGCAACAGGAGAAGTGTCCTCATCGCGCCACCTCCTGCTCGCCCTCAGAGTTCAGCCAGTGGAAGAGTGTTTCTCGGAAAGTTCGCACGACGACTGGACTTTGCCCGCACTCATCTTGTTCGTGCTCATCGTTCAGCGCCACCAGCGGCACTTTCTTCCGTTTTCGCCCTTGGCCAATCCCTGCGAGCTAGGAGTAGAACGTATGAACTACTTGCAAGGAGGGTTCGATGTCGGAAGAGGAATGGGGCTTTGTGGATGGTCTGAAGCAGAGCAGGTCCTCATGTGTCTGCATGACGTGCCAGCACTTCTCCTATGTCTGTGACCAGCACTGCCACACGTTGCTGACCTGTGGTCTTCAGCGTCGTCAGGTTCCACACGGCGAGCATCTGACGAAGAGGTGCCGCAACTGGATGGTCCGCAGGGAGACGGAAATGGGTTGGTGCCCGGAGGTGGCGTGATGCAAGAGGGATGGTTGATCGATGCCAATGACCATTGGGTCTGGCGGTTTCACCGGGACAACTCCGCCTGGGTAAAAGATCCGAAGGTCTTTATCGACCGAGGGCGTCAGATGCCCGAAGGTCCGCCGCTGCTCAAGGAGCGTCGATATCTGAGGAAAGACGCCGCAGAGCAGTTGTGGAGGTCTCTTCAGACGCAGGGGTGGAAGAAGACGAGACCGCTTTGGGGCGCAACTGCCGAACCCTGATCAGGTCTTTCTGCGGATGGCGTGCCTTCCCTGAATCTCTAGAAAGAGAACACGACACCTACGGAACCGCACTTCATTAGGACGGGGTTAGGTGCCAAGGGGCGGGTAACTCCCGCCCTTCTTCATGGGTAGGCATCTTTAGAGGCAGGGTTGGAAACCTCTGAAGACGCCTGACTGGGGCATTTCTGCTGAAGAACCTTGAAGCAGCGTCTGACGAGTTGCTTTCTCCGGGATTAGACAGTTGGAAGATCGTCACCCTCTTTGAATGCCTTCTAGGTGCGTCAACTGCAAGAACTTCCAGGGAGAACCTGGTTTCAATGGGATTTGTCGTGTGTGGCAGCACATAGTTCCTGCCTGGCGCTCTCATTTCTTCAGATGCGAGCACTGGACGCCCCAGCGGTTCGGCAACCCGTAAGCACAAATGCTTATTAGGTGGTGTTAGAACTGTCGTATCGCATGAGAGCGAGGAACCCAGGAGGGCAAACACTCCTGGGTCTTTTCTTGGAAAACGCTCACGGCACCCACGGCAGTCCCTCCTCATCGGTGATGGTGGTCATCGCTGGGCGTCGTCCCGCCCAGCGGCACTTTCAGTTTCCGAAGGAGCGATAGGGATACCGCTCCTTTTTTTGTGCCTTTGGGATACAAACGGGTGAGCAGTTCCGCTCATGCCCTGGTGCTCTGAAGCGCCTTAGAACGGGAATGAGGTCAGAGACCGATAGGAACTACACAACCAGGTCTCAAGGATCTTCAGGGGGGGCGCAACGCCCCCCTTCTCAATGGGCGCTTCTACGGATGGCGGCAAAGGCGTGGATAGCGAGTATTAGGTCAACCCTCCGTAAGAGGGTGCAATGCGTCGAACACAGGCAGAGGGTGGGACCTCTGCTTTTTCTTGGGTTGTTGACCCCAGTATTCGTTTGGTCGTAATGGCGACGACCAGTAGGTGAACCCCGAGTGATCCTTCGGTTGCTTCTTCGATGAAGGGGCAATGCGTCGAACTGGGAGGGGGTGGGACCCCTCTTTTTTTTGCCGTTTCGTAAAGAGTGCTCTCGCCTTTGCCTTTGGAGCGGTGATGCTGTCTACGGACCTACTCCCTTGGTTCGACGCATTACCTCCCTTCGTTGGCGGCATTCCCTGCCGCCTTTTTTATTGCCTGTGGGCAACCGAACACGGAACGGTCGCCACTAACTGTTTTGAAGGTTCTCCTACTCCACACGGGAGAACGCCACGAGGAAGGTGATGGGGCGTCAGAACGAGAGGACGGGACCCCTGGGGTGTGGGCACTCCAGGGGTTTTTATTGAGGACCCCTGTAGGGCGGTTATCCCATCAGCAATGTGTCTTCAAGGCACATTCAGAGTCCATAGCGTTTTCCCAGTCATTTCTTATCCATGACAGAAGAGAACGCCAGCAAGGAAAACTCCAGCAAGTGCGGCGGCAAGAACAAAGCGATGCTCGCCTATGGAGTCATCCAAATCTCCGCCACCGTCGTTTCCGCCATCTCCTTGGCAGCAATCGCGCTTGGTCTCTGCGCTGTGAAGCAGGAGAGCAAAGCATTTAACGGTTGCGTTCAAGAGGTCATCGCTGAGGGCAAGACCAACGCTGCAGCAGTTCGCTTCTGCAACGGCGGAAACTAAGCAGTAGTTCAGCTCATGCCCTGGTGCTCTGAAGCGCCTTAGAACGGAAATGAGGTCAGAGACCGCTGAAGCAGTAACCAGGTCTCAATGACCTTTAGGGGGGCGCCGCTTGCCCCCCTTCTTAATGGGCGCTTTTACGGATGGCGGCGCGTCTGTTGCGTCGCGAATATCTGTTCATCCCTCGTAATAGGGGGAAGGATGCGTCATGAGGGGAGCGGGTGGGACCGCTCCTTTTTTGTGCTCCGTCGATACAGAAAGCGGTAGTTCCGCTCATGCCTCACTGCTCTGACCCGCCTTAAAACAGGGATGAGGTCAGAGACCGAACAGGTCGGAAACCAGGTCTCAACGACCTTCAGGGGGGGGATGTCTGCTCATCCCCCTTCTTAATGAGCGGTTCTACCGATGGTGGAAGTGTTTGTAGCGGAGCGAACATAAAAGAGCATCATCCGTAAGAGATGAATGCGTCGAACACAGCAGAGGGTGGGACCTCTGCTTTTTTTTGGGTTGCTCACCTAAGTAGTCGTTTGGTCGTAATGGCGACGACCAGTAAGTATTTCTTCGGTCACCCTGCTGATGTTCCCTTCGGTGAGGGGACGATGCGTCGAACTGGGAGCGGGTGGGACCGCTCCTTTTTTTTGGCAGTTCGTTAACGGCACCCACGACACCACTGACTGCCTGAAGAGGGTGGTGTCGCTGGTACCCCAGCGTTTTCGACGCGTTCGTCCCCTTGTTTCTGGCGGCACTCCCTCCCGCCTTTTTTATTTCCTGGGGCATACGAACCTGATCGGCACGCACTACCAAAACTGTCGGATCCCCTACTCCTCACAGGAGCACGCCTGGAGGAAGGTGAATGGGTCGAGTAATCGAGGGGATTGACCCCTGAGGGTGGGAATACCTCAGGGGTCTTTTTTCTTGTGGGTAGGGGAAATCTGGGGACCTTTCCCGTCTGACCAACAGGGCGTGCTCCCCTACTGCTCCCCTACCGGTTCGGCAAAAGTCAATTAGGTGCTTGAAGTACTAAAAAGGCACGTAACAACACCAGATATGGTGCTTTCACGTGCCTTTTGAGGCGTTTCGGGAGATGCCAGGACCCAGATTTGAACTGGGGACACGGCGATTTTCAGTCGCCTGCTCTACCAACTGAGCTATCCCGGCGCGCCGCCGAAGCGACACCGGAATCTTAAATCACCGCCTGCGCTCCCTAGCGGGGATTCGTCCAAGGCAGATCAATCCAGCCATGTGGTGGCCGGCAGCTTCAAGGGCCTGACGGGCAGTCAAAGCGGTGGACCCGGTCGTGAGGATGTCGTCCACGAGCCAGACCGAGCTGAGGGCACCTTGTTTTTGAGGGGGCTGGCTTGGAAGGCACCCCTCAGGTTGGTTTGGCGTTGGCGTCTGTTCAGATAGTGCTGGCTTACCCCGGGACGGATGCCGTGCAGCAGATCTGCCGTCGGCCGGCCCAATCCCAGGGCGATGCGCTGCGGCAGGGGGGTGTAGCGTTGCCGCTTCCAGCATGGAATCGGCACCAGCACTGCTGTTTCAGGCAAGGCAAAGCACTCAGACAACAGCTGAACCAAGGCCCCAAGCGCTTTGCCTTGGCGTGGTTGACGCAGTTTCAGCAGCAGCAGGCGCAGCGGGCCTGCGTAAGGCCCGAGAGCACACCAAGGCAAGGGCAGCAAGCCCCAGTCCCTGACAAGGGAGAGCAAGTGCATAAGGCACGTGGTGCAGGGTGTCGTCGGCAGCAGTTGGCTGTCCCAAGGTCCATCGCAGATCGGGCAGCGGGGCTCGATCAGAAGGGTTTGGGCAAAGCTCAGGAGCGCGCGATACAAATCAGGTCGGTCGCTGCAACGAGCGTTCCACTATTGGATTGAATCGCTCCGAGATCAGGCGCCTTCTTTGGGCATCGCCCGCAGCATCGCCACCAAGGTGCGGTGGGCGTCTTCGCTGTCAGTGAGGGCGTGATCGAAGGCAATGCTGACGCTGGCGCCATCCACCTCCAGTTCCATTGTTTCTGCTTTCACAGACACCATGCGTGCTGCAGCGGGATTGCTGACGCCGCCGTAGTGCTTGGCGTAGGCCAGCACCGCTTCGGCATGGTCGTCGTTCATGTGTTTGCAGATCCGTGTGCTGACGGCATCAGTAAGGGGGTCTGCAGGCATTGGGATCAAACATGTGAGTGCAATCTTTGCAGTGATCGGCTCAAGCGAAGCGCTCGATCAACAAAAGACCGAGGTGAATGCCACTGAAGCCCACATATCCGGCCAGCACGACGAAAAGGCCGATGGCCAGAACATCGCGGAGATTGCTGGGCATGGGGGTTGGGCGTGATGCCGGGATTCTCACCCGGCCAGGGCCTGTTGGGCCAGTCGTGCCACCCCTGCAGCGGGGGGTGTTTGGCAACTCGTTACAAAGCAGCCGAGACGGCGCTCTCGCAGCCGTCGCCATTGGGGATTGCATGCTCCACCGCCGATGCTGATGATTCTTTGGGGTGCGGCAGCACCCAGCTCATTCAGGCGGTGCCACCCCTGCACTTCGATCTCGGCGAGACCCTCCAGCAGTCCATGGAGGTAGAGGGCATCGCTCACCGGACGCGGCTCAAGCACCGGCACTAGTTCTGGATCATCCACAGGGAAGCGTTCTCCTGGAGCGGGAAGTGGCCGCAGGCGGAGTCCGCTGTCGGTGTCTGGGTTGATCTGGCGGCTCAGTTCGCTGAGTTGGTCGTCGCTGTAAAAACGCCGCAGCACACCGGCCCCTGCATTGGAGGCGCCTCCACAGAGCCAGCGTCCACCCACGCGATGGCTGGTGACGCCCGGGGCGTGGAGGGGCTTTTCGGTGAAGCACTTCATCACCAGCGTGGTTCCCAGTACGGTGATCCCATCTCCGGGCCCCGGATCGGCGGCGAGCACGGCGGCATTGGAATCCGTTGTGCCGGCAACGACGATCAGATCGTTCGCCAGGCCCAAGGCCTTGGCCTGCTCCGGTGCGATCGTCCCGAGAATGCTGCCGCTGGGACGGATCTCAGGCAGTGACTGCCTCCAGGGCTGTTCGGCAAAACGGGCTGGCCAGCTGTTCGTGATCAGATCCCAACCCAGACGCAGATTGTTGCCTTCTTCCCCCCAGCGCCAATCGTTCAGCAGCCATCCGCTGATCCAGTCGGCTTGATGCCGCAGCAGGATCGCCTCGCCATGGCAGTTGAGCAGACGCAAGGCTCGGGCCAGGCTGCCGCTGCAGCTGGCCGCCGGACTGCTGGGATCCACCAAAGGCTGCAGAGCTGACTGCAGCTCAGGGCAGCTCTGGGAGTAGGCCAGTGCTTTTCCCAGTGGGGACCCATCGCGATCACAGGCCAGCAGTGTGCCGGAGGTGCCATCCACGGCAAGTGCTTTCAGCAGGCATCTCAGCTGGGCTGGGATTGCCCTGATTAGGTTCCCACAGCCTTCGCGCCAGCTATGGGGGTTGGCGAAGTCTCCGCCGTAGGCCTGGGATCTGCTGTCGAGAACCGCGCCGTTAGCGGCCACAACGGCTGTGCGGATGCCGCTGGTGCCCAGGTCGATTCCGAGCACCAGCGGTGAATCCGTCATGGCTTCAGGCCGCGGCGACCTGCTTCAGCTCCAGGCTTTTCGCTGTCACGTCTTCCCAGGGAGCGTTGAGGTCGTTGCGTCCGAAATGGCCGTAAGCAGCAGTGTCCTGATAGAAACGGCCGCCCCGTTGCTGGGGAAGGTTGCGCAGACCGAAGGTCTCGATGATGGCGCCGGGGCGCAGATCGAAGTGCTCCTGCACCAAGGCGGTAAGGGCATCATTGGCGAGTGCGCTGGTGCCGAAGGATTCCACCAGGATCGACACGGGCTGAGCCACGCCGATGGCGTAGCTCAGCTGCACTTCGGCCCGTTCGGCGAGCCCTGCGGCCACAAGGCACTTGGCTACGTAGCGCGCGGCGTAGGCGGCCGAACGGTCCACCTTGGTGGGGTCCTTGCCAGAGAAAGCACCACCGCCGTGGCGGGCATAGCCGCCGTAGGTGTCCACGATGATCTTGCGGCCTGTGAGACCGGCATCGCCCTGAGGGCCGCCCACAACGAACTTGCCGGTGGGGTTCACCAGATACTTGGTGGCCTCGCGGGAGGGTTTGAGGGCCAGATCGGCGGTCGCCGGCTCCACCACATGGGTCCAGAGGTCTTCGGTGATGCGCTCGCGGATGCCCTGCTCATCACTGATCCCGTCAACTTCAGCGGTGTGCTGGGTGGAGATCAGGATCGTGTCGATCGAGACGGGCTTGTCGTTTTCGTAGACGACGCTCACCTGGGTTTTGCCATCGGGAAGCAGGTAACCCAGGGTTCCGTTGTGGCGCGCTTCCGCCAGGCGGCGCGACAGTCTGTGGGCCAGGCTGATTGGCAACGGCATCAGCTCGGGGGTCTCGTTGCAGGCGTAGCCGAACATGATTCCCTGGTCGCCGGCACCCACTAGATCAAGGGGATCACCGGCGTGGTCGTCGGCCTCGTTCACGCCCTGGGCAATGTCGGGGGACTGTTGGTCGAGAGCCACCAGCACCGCACAGCTGTTGGCATCGAATCCACCGGCCCGGGCTCCGCTGTAACCGATCTCCTTAATCACGTTGCGCACCAGGTGGATGAAATCCACCTGCGCCTTGGAGGTCACCTCACCGGTGATCATGCAGAGCCCCGTGTTCACAACGGTCTCGCAGGCCACACGGCTGGCGGGATCCTGGGCTAGCAGAGCATCGAGAACAGCGTCGCTTACTTGGTCGCAGATCTTGTCGGGATGCCCTTCCGTGACGGACTCGGACGTAAAGACGTATCGGCTCATTCGGTGCTCCAGATCGCGCGACTTTACGTGGCTGTGCAGAGGGCGAGGTCGGTCCAGCTGTGGAGAAGATGCTGTGCTGATGGCAGTTCCGGAGCACGTTTCCAGCCACCGGTGAAGCCGATCACGCCGCCGATACCGGCCTCGAGGGCCATCTGAAGGTCGGTCTCCGCATCGCCAACCAATGCACATCTTTGGGGTGGTAGGCCAAGCCTGCCGCACAGCTCCAGAACGGCCTGTGGATCCGGTTTGCGCGGATGGTCATCAGCACTCCAGATGCCGGCGAAGCCTCCGCTGAGCTGATGGTGAGCCAGGAAGTCTGCAATCCCGGATCGGGTGTCATTGCTGATCACAGCAGCGGTGACGCCCTGCTGGTGCAGGTCCTGCAGCAGGTGCCTAGCACCGATGATCAATGGGCTTTGCGTGCTGTTGATCATGCCGTCCTGGTCAACCGCGTCGAAGCAGGTGTGGGCCAGGTAGAGAGCCTGGGGCCATGAGCAGCCCAACAGGCAGAACACCGTTGCAGTCGAGGCGATGTTGTCCTGCCTGGAAGCAACCGCCAGTGTGCCGCCGGGATCGAGCATGCCTTGATCAACACCAAATGTTCTGCGCAGGGTGTTGATCAGCTCAGAGGATTTCAGCGCAGGGGCCTGTTCCTGAGCAATATTGACGGCTTTGTTGATCCGTGCGTCTGCCAAGGCCAGCAGATGCGGCTCGCTATGGGAAAGGGTGCCGTCCTTATCGAACAGCACCCCTTGGAAATTGCCAATGGGATGTCCCTTCAGCAGAAGTTGGGCCATCAGGCTCAGATCATCATGGAGCTGATCGGATCTTCGCCCTCTTCGGCCTGCTCCATCAGCATCTGCTTGTAGCGAGCAGCCATTTCCTCGGCCTTTTCGAACACCTTCTGGGGGTCTGTGAGCATGTCGCCGGGTTCTGGCTCGAGAGCCTTCGTGGACAACGAAATCCGGCCGCGCTCGGCATCCAGATCGATAATCATCACTTTCATCTGATCATTCACGTTCAGCACCGAGTGGGGAGTCTCGATGTGCTCGTGGCTGATCTCAGAAATGTGCAGCAGACCGCTGACACCACCGATGTCGATGAAGGCGCCGTAGGGCTTGATGCCGCGGACGGTACCCACCACAACTTCGCCCACTTCCAGGCGATTCATCTTCCGCTCCACCAGGGCGCGGCGGTGGCTGAGCACCAGGCGGTTGCGCTCTTCGTCCACCTCGAGGAACTTCAGAGGCAGGAAGTCGGCAACCAGTTCTTCCTTCGGCTTGCGGGTGCTGATGTGGGATCCGGGGATGAAGCCCCGAAGACCTTCCACGCGCACCAAGGCACCACCACGGTTGGTGGCAAACACTTCGGAGTAGATGGTGGCGTCTTCCTTCTGGAGCTGGCGGACCCGCTCCCATGCCCGCTGGTATTCGATCCGACGGATCGACAGCGCCAGCTGACCATCTTCGTTCTCCTCACTCATGATGAAGAACTCACGGATCTCGCCGGGCTGGAGCACGTCGCTCAGACCTTCGACCCGGTTGATCGACACCTCTTGCAGAGGCATGAAGGCAGCCGTCTTGGCGCCGATGTCGATCATGGCGCCCTTCGATTCCAGGGCGAAGACCGTGCCGTTGACGATGTCGCCAGGCTTGAAGTTGTAGTCGTACTTGCTGAGGAGAGCCGCGAACTCATCCAGGGTGAATCCGGCGTCGTCCAGGCTGCGGCTAGCTGCGCGGCTGCTTGGATCATCCGCGGTGGGGACGTCTTCAGGAATGCTGAGGTCCTCAGCCTCAAACGCCTGTTCGGCGGCGGCGGTTTCTGCAGAGGCTTCTGTGGCGTTCGCGTCCTGAACCTGATCCTGGATCTGATCTTCTGTCGGAGTCGCAGACATGGGGGGCTGGCGGTCTACCTCAGGTGGGTAGTTCGAGAAAATCGCATGGAACGCCCGCCGACGTTTCACGGAGAACTACCGACTTTACAGACACGACCGACGGCTTTTTTTGCGCAGCGATGCTGTGCACGGGTTCAACGAACCGATTCAACGCACGGTGGCCAGATGGTTCTGTTCCTGATCGGCGTTCAGTGTTTCCAGGGTCGACACGAAATCGTCAATGCCACGGAACTGGCGGTAGACGGATGCGAACCGGATGTAGGCGACTTCGCTGATCTGCTTGAGATCACTCAGCACGAATTCACCGATCTCAGTGCTGCTGACTTCTTTGCCGGTGCGTTGCTGGAGTTTCAGTTCGAGTTCTTCCACGAGGGATTCGAGCCGAGAGGTGTCCAAGCCCGTTTTCTCGCAAGCTCGATTCAAGCCATGCAGCAATTTGCTGCGACTGAAGATTTCCCGGTTGCCGTTGCGTTTGATCACCGTGATCGGAACGGTCTCCACCCGTTCGTAGGTGGTGAAGCGAAATTCACAGTTGAGGCATTCACGCCGTCGTCTCACGCTGCGTCCACCATCCGCTGCCCTGGATTCGAGAACGCGACTATCTGTGTTTTGGCAGGAGGGACACTGCATCCCCGAGGGCATCAATTAGTTACACCAACTGTAGACAGTGATTTGAGACTTGAGAAGGGCCTCGTGGACATCAGTCTCATTTGAGTATTCCGTCGACAGCTGTTGCTGACGTGAGACTGCTGTGAACCGCTCGCGCGGACGAGACCGGCTTGCGACGGTGGGTGATGGAAAGCATGAAAAAACCCCGCCGAGGCGGGGTTTTGGGAGATCAAATCACTTACCGATTTTCGGCGGATCGCGGAAGGCGATTGCGAAGAAGAGGGTTGCAATCGCAAGGGTAAGGATGAGGACGTAAGCGAAGCTTTCCATCGTGTTGTTCCTAGAGGGCGATCAGTTGAGGGGAGTTCCAGCGGGGGGAACGTAGCCCTCGGGCAGGCGACGGGTGGTTTTGTCACCGAGCTTGGCGAAGAGGCCAAACTCCACCTGATCTCCGAGGTCGGGATCAATTCCAGCAAACACGTCGCGGTACAGGGTGCGGGCACCGTGCCAGATGTGGCCGAAGAAGAACAACAGCGCGAAGGTGGCGTGGCCAAAGGTGAACCAGCCGCGTGGCGAGCTGCGGAACGTACCGTCAGAGTTGTAGGTCTCACGGTCGAAGTCGAAGGCTTCACCCAGCTGAGCCTTACGTGCTAGGCGCTTCACGTCGGCAGGGTCAGTGAAGGTCTGGCCATCCAGTGCGCCACCGAACACCTTGGCGATCACGCCCTGTTGTTCGAAGGAGAACTTGGCTTCCGCACGACGGTAAGGAATGTCGGCACGGACGATGCCCTGCTCATCCTCAAGAACGACAGGGAAGTTCTCGAAGAAATTCGGAAGGCGACGTACCTCGAGATTGCGACCTTCGCTGTCGCTGAATGCGATGTGACCAACCCAAGCGGTTGCCAGACCATCGCCGTTCACCATCGGACCCACGCGGAACAGACCGCCCTTGGCAGGGCTATTACCGACGTAGTCATAGAAGGCGAGCTTCTCAGGGATGGCCTCGAAGGCTTCTTCCTGGGTGGCGCCGTCGTCAATCGCGGTTTGAACGCGACGGTTGATTTCAGTTTTGAAGTAACTCTGATCCCACTGATAACGAGTGGGGCCAAACAGTTCGACGGGGGTTGCAGCAGAGCCGTACCACATGGTTCCAGCCACGATGAAGGCGGCGAAGAACACGGCTGCGATGGCACTGGCCAGAACTGTTTCGATGTTGCCCATCCGAAGCGCTTTGTAGAGGCGCTCGGGCGGACGAGTGGTGATGTGGAAAATGCCGGCGATGATCCCCACGATGCCAGCAGCAATGTGGTGAGCAACAATGCCGCCAGGGTTGAAGGGATTGAAGCCTTCGGGTCCCCATGACGGTTGAACCGCCTCGAGATGACCGGTTAATGCATATGGATCAGAGATCCACATGCCTGGCCCGAATACGCCAGTGAGGTGGAAAGCACCGAAACCGAAGCAGCCGAGTCCAGCGAGAAGCAGGTGGATGCCAAAGATCTTTGGCAGATCTAGAGCGGGTTCGCCGGTGCGGGGATCTTGCCAAATCTCAAGATCCCAGTAAGTCCAGTGCCAGATGGCGGCCAGCATCATTAGGCCGGAGAAAACGATGTGAGCGGCAGCGACGCCCTCGAAACTCCAGAAACCGGGATCAACACCCGTTTCGCCGGTGATGCTCCATCCACCCCAGCTGCCTGTCACGCCAAGGCGGGACATGAAGGGCATCACGAACATGCCCTGACGCCACATTGGGTTCAGGACAGGATCAGACGGATCGAAAATGGCCAGCTCGTAGAGAGCCATGGAGCCGGCCCAGCCGGCTACGAGGGCTGTATGCATGAGGTGCACAGCCAGAAGGCGGCCCGGGTCATTAATGACAACGGTGTGCACCCGATACCAGGGCAATCCCATGGGTCAGGTTCGGGGGACAAGACTGCATAAGCAGTCAGACATGGGCGATCGTAAGGGCTTCAGTCCATGGGGCGGGGGAAAAGTGATCTGCCCGCAACGGTCAGTGACATGAAAGTCAGTGCCCTGACGTTCACAAAACGCAATGCTTCGTCCCATGATGGGGGTTGGTTGCTTGTGAGCTCATGCCCGTTATCAGGTTCGTTCGCGAAGGGCGTGATGTGGAGTGTTACCCCGGCGAGAATCTGCGTGAGGTAGCCCGGCGCGAGGGCATCGAGCTCTACGGACTTAAGGGGCAGCTGGGCAACTGCGGA
Organism: Synechococcus sp. WH 8109; assembly: GCF_000161795.2. NCBI lineage: Bacteria > Bacillati > Cyanobacteriota > Cyanophyceae > Synechococcales > Synechococcaceae > Synechococcus > Synechococcus sp. WH 8109. The sequence continues at coordinate 431,501 of NZ_CP006882.1, forward strand.
GGGTGTGGACAATGCATCACCTGCTTCGTCTCCGTGGTCGACGAAGACAACGCAGATGCGCTGACGGCACGCACTGCCGTCGAAGACAGCAAGTTGCGCCGCAGACCCCAGGAGTGGCGTCTGGCATGCCAGGCCCTGGTGGAAAAGTCCGTCATGGTTCTCACCCGGCCTCAGGTGAGGCTCGCCAATGCCGATTCGAGACTGGCTGCGGCCAGGCAGGCGCCGCTGCCGGCGGGTCCCACGGCATGGCCAGCGCCTCCGGTAAGTGAGCTCGATGAGGAGGACCAGGATGCGGTCGATGAGGACGGCCGAGATGCCAAGGCTGCTACCGCCGGTGACGAGGCCTAAGGCAGACGCTCGCCAGGCCTCTTGTCGGTGATACCTTCGCGTGGACCCCTCCAACGGCCATGGAAACCAACGATCTCGGATTCGTCGCCAGCCTCCTGTTCATCCTGGTTCCGGCGATCTTCCTGATCGTGCTCTACATCGGCACGCAGAACAACGAGGCCTGATTCAGCCCTGTTCAGGCTCACGCACCAGCAGCACAGGGGCTGGTGCGTGCACTCGGATGTAGTCGCTGACTGATCCGCCCAGAAGCTTGTCCAAATCCACCAGCCCTCTGGCGACAAGAGGACGTCGGTCCTGAGAGGCGATGACCACGAGGTCGGCGTTGCATTCCGATGCAGCCAAGCAAACGCTGCGACCGATGTCCTTCCCTTCGGTGTGGATGGCTTTCATGTCAACACCGAAACCCCTGGCCCGCTGAACAGCGGCGTCAAGGACCTCGTCTGCTTTTGTGCGGCCTCCCCGGGAGGGTGCTGACTCCTGGCGTACGACATGAACACCGGTGAGTGTTCCGCCAGGGATTTCACGCACCAGTTCGCAGGCCGTCCGCAGAGCGTCGTCCCCAACGCCTGTTCCGTCGATCGTCACCATCACGCGGTTGACATGCTTGACGTAGAGGTCATCCCGCACGAGCAGCATCGGCCGCGTGGACAGCTGAAAGACGTATTGGCTGGTGCTGTTGGCCAGGATCGATTGAAGGCGTCCCAGTCCGCGGGATCCCATCACGATCAGGTCGGCCTGAACGTCATCGGCAACCTTGAGCACGGTCTGCTTGGTGTCGCCCTCGCGAATCAAGGTGCTCACGCTTGATGGGCTGAGTCCCATGCGTGTGATTGCGCTGTTCAAGAGGTTTTCTGCTTCGTCGCGATGGCCGTCGGATTGCGACTTGCTTTGTTCCGAGACCACATGCAGCAAATTGATTTTTGCGGCCTTCAAGCTGGGAATGTCCTGGAGCATCCGGATCATTTCCTCGACGTGACCCTTGCCCGAGTCGGCAATCAGAAGGTTCCTGAACACAGGGAGATGAAGCAGCCTCTGCGGAAGCCTATGGGTGGTTGCCTCCGTGGAGAGAAGCTGATGTCACAGCGTTACGCGGATCATGTACACCCTGACCAAGTGTGTGCTCCCGCATCACACCGATTACGCCGGTGTGATGTGGCATGGGGCCTATGTGCAGTGGCTTGAGGAGGCCAGGGTTGAGGCCCTCCAGGCTGCGGGCCTTGGCTATGCCGCCATGACCGCGATGGGTGTCGATATGCCGGTGGTGTCCCTTCACCTGGATTACCGCCATCCGCTGCGGCACGGCGACGAAGTGTGTGTTGAAAGCCGATGCCCTGGTCAGCAGGGGGTGCGCTGGCCATGGGTCTCTCGCTTTGTCTGCAGAAACACTGTGGTTGCGGAGGCGTCGGTAAATCTGGTGATGGTGCGTGAGGGGCGCGTGCTCAGGCGCGTGCCGGCGCAGCTGCAGGAGGTGATGGATCAGCTGGTGCGCCAAGCGCCCTGAATCGACCCCTGAGATGCCGCTGCCGTTTTAGTGCGCATGTACTTATTCGGAACTGGTGCGGGGGTGGTGGTCGCTCTGGACCTGTTGCCCTGGCTTGGGCAACGCACGAATAGCCGATCTGCGCAAGCTTTGCCGCGATCAAGCCATCGGCCCTGATCAGCTCTGGGGTTGGCCGATCGAACGCTTAAGCCAGGAGCTGGCTTAGCCGGCGTACTGTTTGAGTGACGTTGAGCTTTACAGGGTCGAGCACGGGTCTGCTCCGAAGCTTGACGTGCCTGCTTGTGCCCTTTTGCCGGGTGATCCTGATTGGCCTCGTTGCTTGGATGATGTGCACTCACCCTCTTCCGGGCTCTACGTCGAAGGGGATCGATCGCTGCTTCGGCACATCCATGCCCGTACAGCCATTGCGATGGTGGGCACGCGTTCCGCCTCGGATCATGGTCTTGCCATAGCTGAAGAACTGGGCCGTGTTCTGACCAAAGCGGGTTGGCCCGTCCTTAGTGTTCTTGCTTAAGGGATTGATGCTGCAGGCCATCGCTGCTGTTGGCCAGAAACGGTGCACCCATCGCGGTGTTGGGGACACCCTTGGACAGTGTCTATCCAGCCCACCACAGATCGTTGCAACAGCAGGTCGGCAGGCAAGGGCTGTTGATCAGTCCGAGTCGGTCCGGCTGCCGTGTGCGCCCAGGGCACTTGGCGGCGCGGAAGCGTTGGTTGGTGGCCTTTGCCCAAGCGCTCGTGGTGGTGGAGTGTCCGCAACGAAGCGGGGCACTGATTTCGGCCCGCTTGGCGAACCGGATGTAGTGCCCCGTGTGGGTGGTTCCGGGGGATGCCCGCCGTTGGTCCTGTCGGGGCAGCAATGCCCTGCTTCGGGATGGTGCGACTGCCTTGGTTCACGCTAAGGATCTGCTCGCTTCCATTGGCGCGGGCCCTTTGAGGTCAGAGCAGTCACGCGGCAAGCATTAACGGTTAATGGAGGCCATTGGCTCGGTGCGACCTTTGATCAGCTGGTGCTTCGTTTGCAGGGTTCCCCTGCTGAGCTGACCCCCAGCTTTTGGCCCTTGAGTGTCGGCGCGAACTGCTGTGTGATTCTGGATTGCATTGGCGCAAGCCTCGGCCTTGAGAGACTGCACAACCGTTGTCGGCACTGATGTGTTGCAGTGGCGGCGCCAACAACTCGCCCGGGGTGGCACCTCGGCTGATCTGGATTGGTTGCTTGATCTGGCCGGTGGTCTTCGTTGGGCCAGCCTGCAACGGCTGTTGCTGGACCCCACGCGCACCGTCGCCCTGGAGCAGTCCCTTGAGGTGCTCTCTGAGCTGTGGGAGCGTCACCTTCACGGGAATGTTCCCCTCCAGCACCTGGTTGGGCTCTGTCCCTGGCGGGATGTGCTGCTTGAGTCGTCGCCTGCCGCATTGATTCCCCGTCAGGAAACGGAACTGCTGGTGGATCTGGCCATGAGCCAGTTCAAAACCACCCCTCCCGCTCGTTGGGCTGACCTCGGCACTGGTTCAGGGGCCATCGCTGTGGCTCTGGCCCGTGCCTGGCCGACGGCACCAGGGCATGGCGTCGACCTCAGTCCCGATGCCTTGCAGTTGGCAGAACACAATCTTCAGGGTTGCGCCCCGCATCACAACTGTTCGCTGCACCTCGGTTCGTGGTGGTCTCCCCTCAAGAGCTGGTGGGGAAGCCTGGATTTGGTGGTCAGCAATCCTCCATACATCCCCTGTGCTGTGGTTGACGGTCTTGAGGCTGTGGTTCGTGACCACGAACCTCACTTGGCGTTGCTTGGAGGAGCGGATGGCTTGGATGCGATCCGAACGGTGGTGGATGGAGCACCAACGGGGCTGTCGCCTGGGGGCTGGCTTCTGCTCGAACACCACTACGACCAGAGCGTTCAGGTGATCCAGCTGCTGCAGGATGCCGGCTTGGTGGAAGTCAGAGCGGCCGCTGATCTTGAAGGGACCCTTCGCTTCGCGCTTGCTCGCAAACCTGCCGCATCAAGCTGATGCAACTCCTGCGATGAAGGAAGGATTCATGCCTGCTCCGGTTCTGGCCGCCTCCGACCTGGCGCTGCGGCTTCGTGCCGGTGAAGCCGCCATTATTCCCACCGATACGCTGCCGGGACTGGCGGTCCGTCCCGATCAAGCCCAGACCCTCTGGCGCTTGAAACGTCGACCAGCCGATAAGCCCCTCATTCTGATGGGAGCATCAGTCAAAGATTTGCTCCACGACGTGGCAGTTCCGTGCCATCGGGAGGTTGCAGCGTTGGCTGAGCGCTATTGGCCTGGAGCGCTCACCCTGGTGTTGCCTGCCCGTGATGGCGGTGCGGGCCGGTATCTCAACCCAGGTGGCACAACGCTGGGCTGCCGCATTCCGGCCTGGGAGCAGACCCGCGCGCTGCTTCAGATCAGCGGGCCGTTGGCCACTACCAGTGCCAATCGCTCCGGTGAACCCGCCAGCATGACCGCAGCAGAGGCGGCTCTGGTTTTCCCTGATGTCGCGCAGCTAGGTCCGCAGCCCTGGCCTCAACCCTCGGGCCAGGCCAGCACGGTGTTGGTCTGGGTCGAGGAAGGACGCTGGCGCCTGGTGCGCCGGGGTGCTGTGATTCCAGCAGGGGTTGAGGTGCTCGAGTGATCTCGCTTGTTGGGCTCTGCCTGCTGGTGATGGCCTTGCTTCATTGGGTGCTGGAACCCCTTGAAGCTGTCTTCACCTGGACGCTTCAACTGAATCTTCTGCCCTGGCTGTTGGGGTTGTTCTTTATCTGGCTGCTGGCGGGCGAATCAGACCGCACCACGTCGAACTGATCCAGATCAAGCCGGCTAACGGATTTGAACCGATGGCCTTCGCTTTACAAAAGCGCTGCTCTACCGCTGAGCTAAGCCGGCATGAGTTGCATCGTACCGGCTGCCAGGCGATTCAAGACGGGGTCTTGATCGCTGATCGGTCAAAGCACCAGCTCGAGTCGATTTCGACATCCGCTTTTCCGGAGTGCCCTGCTGATGTGGCACTCAACGGTGCGATGACTGATCACCAACCGCTGGGCGATGGCTCGGTTGTTGAGCCCTTCAAGCAACAAAATCACCACCCGCTGTTCAGCGGGGGTGAGGAGGTTCGGGATTCGAGGTTTCAAGCTTGAGCAGGTTGCTGCTCAGAGGGTTCTACCTTCGCGGGTTGGGCGATCGGGCGACGGATCGGCAGGTTGGCCACCAGGGCGGTGACGCGATCTTCCGTCTCGAGGCTCACATCACCTTCTGCTAGGTCGATCTCCACGTATCGGGCCACCACTTCGAGGATCTCGCGGCGCATTTGTTCGAGCAGCTCAGGATTGAGGTCGCTGCGATCGTGGGCCAGCACCAACTGGAGCCGCTCTTTGGCTGTTTCTGCACTGGCGGGCTGACGGCGCAGGAGTTTGTCGATGAATTCCTTGAGTGTCATCGCCTCAGAAAATCCGGGTTTGCATCAGCTTGCGCATCCTGGCGCGGAGGCCGCGGCGGGCCTGGGAGGGGTCCATCAGAGGAATGTCTTCACCCTGAAGCCGTTGAGCGATGTTGCCGTAGGCCTGGGCCGCTGGGGACGACGAATCACTCAGGGTCAAGGGTTCACCGCGGTTGGTGCTCACGATCACCTGTTCGTCTTCAAAAACAAGACCCAGAAGAGGTAACGCCAGGATGTCGGTGACGTCATCCACCGAAAGCATTTCCTGGTTCGACATCATCTTCGGCCGCACCCTGTTGAGCACGAGCTGCACCGGCTGCACGCCCTGGGTGTTCAGAAGCCCGATCACTCGATCAGCGTCCCGCACAGCGGCCACTTCCGGGGTGGTGATCACCACAGCTTCTCGAGCTGCGGCCGCGGCATTTTTGAATCCGTCTTCGATGCCTGCCGGGCAGTCGATCAACACGTAATCGAACTGGCGTTCCAACAGAGCAACGATGGCCTGCATGTCCTTGGGCTTGAGCCACTCGAGCATCCGTGGGTTGCCCGCAGGGAGCAGGGCCAGATTGGGCTCCTGCTTGTGCTTCACCAGGGCTTGCTCCAGCCGGCAGGTCTCGGCTAGCACCTCCTGAGCGGTGTAGACGATGCGATTTTCCAGGCCCAAGAGCAGATCAAGGTTCCTCAGGCCGAAGTCCGCGTCCAGAACCACGGTCTTGGCACCTTGGCGGGCAAGGGCGATCCCAAGGTTCGCCGTGGTCGTTGTTTTTCCGACACCGCCCTTGCCAGAACAGATGAGGATGGTTCGGGTCGTCGACACCAGGGTTCTGCTTTGTGCGGCCAGAATAATCTGGCTTTTGGGCCTGACAACGTGACAACGACGTCAGCGTTTTTGAAAGCTCTGGATGACGGCGGGTTCAATGGCGATTACGCCATCCTTTAGCTCGGCCTGTTCGGCCAAACCCGCCTGGGGCAGATCCTCGGGGCCTCGTGCGACAACATCAGCAATTCTCAGTTGCAGTGGCCGTAGCTGCAGGGCAACGATTTTCGCGGTTGTTGACCCCTCACATCCGGCATGGGCCACGCCCCGCAGGCGACCCCATACCAAAACATCAGCGGTTGAACTGATCCGCGCTCCGGGATTCACATCGCCATAGAGAAGGATGGTGCGCTCGCTTTGGAGATGGTCGCCGGAGCGCAGGGTGCCGTGGTGAAACAACAGCTCGGAAGGGGCCGTCGTCACAGGATTGGGTTGGAGTTCACGGCTGGAAGGCGTGTTGGACCGGCGTGCGTCCAGTCCCAAGGCTGAAGCACTCACAACGGTCTCGGCTGCCCGGCCGGTGATGCGTCCGAGTTGATGGCCTGCCTCGCTCACGGCGGCGCACAAATCAGCGAGGTCGCTGCAGTTCAGGACCCAGTCCCCGCAATCGAGATCAATAATCGGTTCGGAACACCTGCTCAGCAGATCAGGCAAACGATCCCTCCAGTGATCAAGGCGCTGGTCGGGAAGCCTCAAGGTCATGGCTGCTTCACGCTGCTTCTGCTCGGGGCCATTCAACGTCCATCGCCTGCCTGAGCTCATTGCTGATGTCGCGTGGGTGAATCAACCAGGAGGTTGCCGCCGGGGTCGCCAGACTTTCGACCAGGCGGGAGGCTTTCTCCAGGGCTTGGAGCTGCTGCCCGTCCCAGAGGCGCAAACCGCCTCGATAGGGGTGGTACCCGCGCAGCTGTTGATGACGCAATCCGCAGCAGAGTTCAGGGTCGTGGCCATGACGATCGGCCATGCGCCTGGCTGTTGCGAGCAATTGCAGTTGATCCGCCGGGGGAAGATGTTCAACGGCCGTTGCTTTGAGCAGGCGTCGATTCAGAAAACGCCCACTCAGTTCAGCCAGGGTTGCTGGCGCTTCGGCTTGCCATCGCTGGAGGTGGTAGCCGGTGCGTTGGTCATCGTTGGCGAGGAAGTCCTCCAAGCGGATCTGGTCTGGTTGCCAGAGCCAGTTGGCCATCACCTCATCAGCCCACACCTGCTCAGGACCCAGTTGTCGTGCTGTCAGGATCAGTTTTTCCAGCAGCCAGTTGCACACCACATTCAACCGGTGGTTGTAGACACTTCTGTACATGAGGTTCCTCACCACTAGGTAGTGCTCCACAGCCATCAGACCCTTGGGATGAATGGCCATGTCCCCGTCAGGGGCCAGGGTCAGTGCTCCCAGGATGCGGTCGAGATCCAGTTGCCCGTAGCGCGTTCCGGTGCTGTAGCTGTCGCGCAGGAGGTAATCCAGTCGGTCGCAATCCAGCTGACTGCTGACCAGGTGTTTGATCAGGGGGTGAGGGCTGTGTCCATGCTCCAGCAGGTTCGCCACCGCCTCAGCCGTGCCGGATGCATGGCTCTCCAGGTAGTCATGGATCTCTGGGTGATGCCGGATCACCCGCGCTGACCACGCTTCATGGCGCAGGCCAAACATCTCTTCACCGGTGTGGCTGAGGGGGCCATGGCCGATGTCATGAAGCAAAGCAGCCCCATAGAGCAGCCCCCGGTAAGTCTCCAACTCGGGTGCCAACGGCAGCATCCGCTCAAACGCACGGCGCGCCAGATGAAAGACCCCCAGCGAGTGGGTGAATCGGCTGGATTCAGCGCTGTGAAAGGTGAGGTAGGCCGGACCCAGCTGGCGGATGCGCCGCAGGCGCTGGAACGGCGCCGTGTCCACCAGGTCCATCACCATCCCCTCCGCTGGGGCTTGGCGGTCAAGTCCAATGCCGCGATGCAGAGGGTCGTGATAAGTCCGCTGGCTCATGCCTCGGTCTCGTCAACGGGTTGTTCCAGCAGGGCCTCCATCCATTGCTCTGCTTCCGAGAGCCAGCGATCACCTTCACCGCCGGGGTTCAGGGGTTCCGGATCTGACAACCCACGATCTGGAGCGATGCCTTCCCCTTGGATGTCCCGTCCACTCGGTGTCACGTAGCCAGCAACGGTCACGGCGAGGCCGCTGCCATCACTGAGGTTGGTCAGCGTTTGAATCAGCCCTTTGCCGAAGGTCTGTCCTCCGAGAAGGGTGGCGCGTTCGTTGTCCTGGAGGGCTCCAGCCAGGATTTCACTCGCACTGGCTGTTCCTCCATTCACGAGCGTGACCATCGGTCCGTCGTACACCGTCTGGAGACTGGCCTGGATCGTGTCATTGATGCCATCGCGGTTGCGGGTTTCAACGATGGCGCCACCGGAAAGGAAGTCGTCGGCGACCGCCAATCCAGCGCTCACCAATCCGCCTGAGTTGTTGCGGAGGTCGAGCACTAATCCTTCTATCTCCTTGTTCTGTAACTCTGTGAGGGCTTCTTTCACTTGTTCGGGGACTCCTTCGCTGAACTGGGTAATCCGCAGATAGCCAAGGGTGTGACTGCTGCTGCGCAAGCGCCTTGTGCGCACCGGCCTGAGGTCCACGCTGCGGCGTTCCAGGGTCAGCTCGTTTGATTCCCCGCTGCCGTTGTCCAGCGTCAGCACTACTTGCGAACCCACGTCTCCGCGCAGCGCTGCCACTGTTCCTTCCAGACCCAGATCCACCACGTCCCGGCCATCAACAGACAGCAACTGCGTTCCACTGGTGATCTCCGCCTCGCCGGCGGGTGAGCCCTCCAGGGCAGAAATCACCACAACACCATTGCTGCTTTCATCCGGACCGAGTTGCAAGCCCACACCGCTGAGGCTGCCGTTGGTGCTGTTCTTCAGCGCCGTGTAGTCCTCTGGACGAAGCAGCCGCGTGTAGGGGTCGCCCAGCTGGGCCAGCATCGATTCGATGGCTGCGTAGGCATCGTTGCTGCTCTCGATGCTGCGTTCCATGGCCTTCTGCCGTTGACGCTTCCAACGCACCGCATCAAGTTGCTCTGGGTTCCAAAAGCCCTGGTTCACAAGCCGCCAGCTGTCCACCACGAGCTGTTGTGTGTCGCTAAGTGCAACGGCTGTGCAGGCGCTGCCCAGCACCAAAAAGCAGCAAAGAGACGCTGTGATCAGTTGGCTCAGCGCTCGAAAACCTCTGCGCCGCAGCCAGTCTGAAAGATCGTTAACAGTTGGATACATCGCGGTGGGTTCGCCTCAGTGGCAGAAGCGTGCTCAGTAGACTTTCGCAACTCGAGCCCGCTTGTGCATGGCGAACTCATCACCGGTTTACGACTGGTTCCAGGAACGTCTGGAAATCCAGGACATTGCTGACGACATTGGTTCCAAGTACGTGCCTCCCCACGTCAACATCTTTTATTGCCTGGGGGGCATCACGTTGGTGTGCTTCCTGATCCAGTTCGCGACTGGGTTCGCGATGACCTTCTATTACAAGCCCACCGTTGCTGAGGCTTACAAGTCGGTCGAATACCTGATGACCGACGTCAGCTTTGGTTGGCTGATCCGCTCTGTGCACCGCTGGAGCGCATCAATGATGGTGTTGATGCTCATCCTTCACGTGTTCCGCGTGTACCTCACCGGTGGCTTCAAGCGTCCCCGTGAGCTCACCTGGGTCACCGGCGTGACCATGGCAGTGATCACCGTGTCCTTCGGTGTGACCGGTTACTCCTTGCCCTGGGACCAGGTTGGTTACTGGGCAGTGAAAATTGTTTCTGGAGTTCCTGCTGCCATTCCTGTTGTTGGCGATTTCATGGTGGAACTACTTCGTGGTGGCGAAAGCGTTGGGCAGGCCACTCTCACGCGTTTCTACAGCCTTCACACCTTCGTGATGCCCTGGCTGCTGGCGGTGTTCATGCTCATGCACTTCCTGATGATCCGGAAGCAGGGCATTTCTGGTCCCTTGTGATCTGCGTTCCTACTGTTCCCTCAACACCTGGACTAAACGATGCACATTCTTAAGAAGCCTGATCTCTCCGATCCCAAGATGCGGGCCAAGCTCGCCAAAGGCATGGGCCACAACTATTACGGCGAGCCTGCCTGGCCCAACGATCTCCTCTACATCTTTCCGGTGGTGATTCTCGGCACCATCGCTTGTGTGGTTGGTCTGGCCGTGCTGGATCCAGCGATGCTCGCCGACAAGGCTGATCCCTTCGCCACCCCTCTGGAAATTCTTCCTGAGTGGTACCTCTATCCCGTGTTCCAGATTCTGCGGGTTGTTCCCAACAAGCTTCTGGGTATTGCTCTGCAAACCCTGGTTCCCCTGGGTCTGATGCTTGTTCCTTTCATCGAAAGCTTCAACAAATTTCAGAATCCTTTCCGCCGTCCGGTGGCTATGACTGTCTTCCTGACAGGAACCCTTGTCACCATCTACCTCGGTATTGGTGCAGCACTCCCGATCGATAAGTCCCTCACTCTGGGACTGTTCTAATCAATTGTTTTAGCTCAGCTCATGGACCCCGGCTCGTCGAGTCGGGGTTTTTTTGTGATGGCTTCGGGGGTTCGTCAGTGACCCATCGATTCGTCGAGGTTGAGCATCAGCACGTCGTCTGGGTTGACGTGGAGAAAGTGGTGCATCAGCAGAAAACCAACGATGGTCCAGGTCTGATACGTGCGTGATTGCTGTCCAACCCAGGTTCCTGTGGGGCCATCGAAATATTCAGCCCACTGCTGACGGGGCAGTTGGTTGAGATGGCTCCAGTAGCACTCGTCCAACAGTGTTTTCATTTGCCCCATCAGCAATACATCGGCCTGGGGATTCAGCCGTTCGTGCAGAAGGATGGACGCTCCAAAAAACCAGAGCAGGCTCGGCCAGTGGCCACCGTTGTGATAACTCCAGGGCCAGTTCTTGGGGTCGGAGCCCGTTTTGTTCTCCCATTCCACGTCCTCCATGGGGGGATGACAGATGCGCATCGGCATCTGGGCCATGAGGTGGTCACGATTGTGCAGCACCAGTCGGAACAGGGCCCGTTGCTGTGGCGCGGTCAGCAACCCGAACAGCGATGCCAGGGAATTTCCTAAGGAGTAGAAGCGGAAATCCGGTCGTCCGGTCCGCATGTTCCCGATCATGTAACCGCCACGGTTCTCGAGCCAGTCCTGCAACCAGTCGGGTATGACCTGGGGTTGAACGTTGAATTCGTTGTGGTGCTGGTTTGCGCCGTACTGCTCTGTAGGCCGTCGCCGAAGCACTTGCATCGTTTTGCTGGTCACCCAGTAGTGCTTCAGCAGGAACTGCCGCAAGTCATGGGTCCATTGCCGGCTCAGCCGTAACCGTTCCTCCAGAAGAACGCTGTTCTCGTGTCGTTGGCAGAGTTCCATTAGCCCAACGCAGCTGCGCAGTGCTGCGAAGAGCAGCACCTCCACTTCCAGTGGAGCGCCCCACACGTCCATGGGGCGATCGATCATGAATGCGCAGTCGGGAACGAACAGCACCGGTGTGCCTTCGAAGCTGGGGTGAAGAACGAGATCGAGCAGCAGTTGCAAACCGCGTTGCACTTCCGGACTGCGACCGAAGTCGATGTCCCCACTGCGTTTGACGTAGATCCAGCAGAGAATCGGCCACCAGAGGCTTGCATCCACTGAGGTGATGCGACCGATTGAGCGTTGGCCATAGTCCGCAACCAGTTCTCCGTCTTCCTCCACAAAGCTGGTGGGGAAGACACCGCGGGTTTGAACGTTGGTGCTTTGGAGCTGAAGGCTGACGCTCAAAAACTGCTTCACGATGGCGAAGCGGCCTTCCAGCATCAGGTAGATCATCACGGGAACGTTGTCCCGCAGGAAGATCTCGCCGTAGTTGAGGGCGTCGTCAGCGCGGCGATGTTCCATTGCGGCAACGCTGCCGGCGAGTTCCCCCTGTACGCCAATCAGCGTGGCTTCGAAGTGTTCCCGTGCTTTTTGCAGCACCTGCTCTTCGTTTGAGTTGGGGCGGAAACGCTGGCTTTGTTCGGTGAAACGCGTTGGCATCTCGGTGACCTCCAACTGAAACGTAGTTCTGGCAATGGGTTTCGCCAGTGGAAGCAACCCTTCAGATCTTCAGGGGGCTTGCCCATTGCGACAGCGGGGGATGTGGTGTTATGGTTTTGTCTTGCGCGGGAGCCGAGAGGCTGTTGCGCAAGCCGAAGCGCTTGAGGCGAAAGTCTTGATGTGTCTGAGGCGACTTACGAGACCAAGAGGGAGCGATCCCACGGTGTTGTAAGTTCTTCAAGCGGTCGCGAGAGGCCGCGCTGACCAACCAACCGATCTCCTGAGAGGGAGTGAGGAAAAGTTTGGTCGCACCTGGACAATTGAAAAGTTTAGGAACTGACGCTTTCATCGCGTTTAGTTCTGAGCCGAACCGAGAGGTGAGGTGAGGAGCTGAATGAAAGAGCGATGAAGGTGTGAGGTCCCGTCAAAAAATTTCGTTGCGCTGAAGCAATTCGCTGCAACGGGAGAGTTTTCACGAACTCTCTTGTTGTCGGTGTGCGAATTGTGGAGCAACAACCGGATCTGAGATCCCGGAAAGTCATTGACAGAGAAATCTAGAGATGCACTCTTAAGAACCCTTTTGTGTCAGCGAAAGGAGGCCTCAACTGTTGCCAGTTTTCACTGAGCGATGGGTGACGCAAATCATTTTGAGGAAGCGAAAGTTTCTAAGAGGAAATGATCTACAACGGAGAGTTTGATCCTGGCTCAGGATGAACGCTGGCGGCGTGCTTAACACATGCAAGTCGAACGAACCTTCGGGTTAGTGGCGGACGGGTGAGTAACGCGTGAGAATCTGCCCTCAGGAGGGGGACAACAGCTGGAAACGGCTGCTAATACCCCATATGCCGCGAGGTGAAATGAATTTCGCCTGAGGATGAGCTCGCGTCTGATTAGCTAGTTGGTGTAGGTAATGGCTCACCAAGGCATCGATCAGTAGCTGGTCTGAGAGGATGATCAGCCACACTGGGACTGAGACACGGCCCAGACTCCTACGGGAGGCAGCAGTGGGGAATTTTCCGCAATGGGCGAAAGCCTGACGGAGCAACGCCGCGTGAGGGATGAAGGCCTCTGGGCTGTAAACCTCTTTTATCAAGGAAGAAGATCTGACGGTACTTGATGAATAAGCCACGGCTAATTCCGTGCCAGCAGCCGCGGTAATACGGGAGTGGCAAGCGTTATCCGGAATTATTGGGCGTAAAGCGTCCGCAGGCGGCCCTTCAAGTCTGCTGTTAAAAAGTGGAGCTTAACTCCATCATGGCAGTGGAAACTGTTGGGCTTGAGTGTGGTAGGGGCAGAGGGAATTCCCGGTGTAGCGGTGAAATGCGTAGATATCGGGAAGAACACCAGTGGCGAAGGCGCTCTGCTGGGCCATCACTGACGCTCATGGACGAAAGCCAGGGGAGCGAAAGGGATTAGATACCCCTGTAGTCCTGGCCGTAAACGATGAACACTAGGTGTCGGGGGAATCGACCCCCTCGGTGTCGTAGCCAACGCGTTAAGTGTTCCGCCTGGGGAGTACGCACGCAAGTGTGAAACTCAAAGGAATTGACGGGGGCCCGCACAAGCGGTGGAGTATGTGGTTTAATTCGATGCAACGCGAAGAACCTTACCAGGGTTTGACATCCTGCGAATCTCTTGGAAACAGGAGAGTGCCTTCGGGAACGCAGTGACAGGTGGTGCATGGCTGTCGTCAGCTCGTGTCGTGAGATGTTGGGTTAAGTCCCGCAACGAGCGCAACCCACGTCTTTAGTTGCCAGCATTTAGTTGGGCACTCTAGAGAGACTGCCGGTGATAAACCGGAGGAAGGTGTGGATGACGTCAAGTCATCATGCCCCTTACATCCTGGGCTACACACGTACTACAATGCTACGGACAAAGGGCTGCAAGTTCGCGAGGACAAGCAAATCCCATAAACCGTGGCTCAGTTCAGATCGTAGGCTGCAACTCGCCTACGTGAAGGCGGAATCGCTAGTAATCGCAGGTCAGCATACTGCGGTGAATACGTTCCCGGGCCTTGTACACACCGCCCGTCACACCATGGAAGTTGGCCACGCCCGAAGCCGTTACTCCAACCCTTGTGGAGGAGGACGTCGAAGGTGGGGCTGATGACTGGGGTGAAGTCGTAACAAGGTATCCGTACCGGAAGGTGCGGATGGATCACCTCCTAACAGGGAGACAACACAATGATTTTGATGCCTGAGTGTTTTTATTCTTAGGCCGAAATCCTGTCACCTTAGGTCGATCGGTACCTCAGCTTTGAAGTTAAGAATCAGCAGAAATGTTGATTGCTTAATGGAGATTTTCAGTTCCTAAACTTTGTCTAGGTCACACCCCAAAAGGGATGAGACTCCTGGGCCATTAGCTCAGGTGGTTAGAGCGCACCCCTGATAAGGGTGAGGTCCCTGGTTCAAGTCCAGGATGGCCCATTCGGTGTTGGGGGTTTAGCTCAGTTGGTAGAGCGCCTGCTTTGCAAGCAGGATGTCAGGAGTTCGAGTCTCCTAACCTCCACTGACCGAACTTGATTCCCATCTCCAATTCTTTTGGAGTTGAGCTCGATTGGAGTGTGATTTAGATGTGTCCGCTGGATGACCCCAGCTTCCTGTCATTCCAAGTTTTAGGTTAAAGCCTTGAATTTGGTTGATAAGATGCTGGGCTCGGATCAAATAATCAAGAAATTGATGATTTGATTTGAAGTTCTAGCAGAACCTTGACAACTGCATAGGTGAGTCTGGAAAAAACAAAGCATCTTACAGATGCATTGTTTTGAATCTGATCTTCTGAAAGGGAGATTGGATCTAGAACAATGAAAATTCTTTTGAGCAAGAGCCGAGACTCTTGAATGTTCTTTGATTCGTGTCGAGCGAATCAGAGTTTGATCTTGTTTTTAGCAATAAAAACTTGAGAATCTGCTTTCAACGGCGGTAAGCGTTCAGGAGGTTAATTGGTCAAGCTACAAAGGGCTCACGGCGGATACCTTGGCACACAGAGGCGATGAAGGACGTGGTTACCTGCGATAAGTCTCGGGGAGCTGGAAGCACGCTTTGATCCGAGAATTTCCGAATGGGGCAACCCTTAATACGGCCAGCTGAATCCATAGGCTGGCACGAGCCAACCCAGCGAACTGAAACATCTTAGTAGCTGGAGGAAAGGAAAGTAAAAACGACTCCCTAAGTAGCGGCGAGCGAACGGGGAAGAGCCTAAACCGATACTTTCGAGTATCGGGGTTGTGGGACAGCAACGTGTATCAGGAATGTTAGGAGAAGTGCTTGAATGGCACGCCACAGAGGGTGAAAGCCCCGTAACCGAAAACTGAACTGAGCTAGCTGTATCCCGAGTAGCACGGAGCACGTGAAATTCCGTGTGAATCCGCGAGGACCACCTCGTAAGGCTAAGTACTACTGTGTGACCGATAGCGAAACAGTACCGCGAGGGAAAGGTGAAAAGAACCCCGGGAGGGGAGTGAAATAGAACATGAAACCGTGAGCCTACAAGCAATGGGAGCCCTACTTATAGGGTGACCGTGTGCCTGTTGAAGAATGAGCCGGCGACTTATAGGCACTGGCGGGTTAAACCGGAAATGGTGGAGCCATAGCGAAAGCGAGTCTGAATAGGGCGTTTGTCAGTGTTTATAGACCCGAACCCGGGTGATCTAACCATGGCCAGGATGAAGCTTGGGTGATACCAAGTGGAGGTCCGAACCGACTGACGTTGAAAAGTCAGCGGATGAGCTGTGGTTAGGGGTGAAATGCCAATCGAACCCGGAGCTAGCTGGTTCTCCCCGAAATACGTTGAGGCGTAGCGTCTCGTGCTCCAGCAGGGGGGTAAAGCCACCATTTCGGTGCGGGCTGCGAGAGCGGTACCAAATCGAGATGAACTCTGAATACCCTGTGTGTAGCGAGGCAGTCAGACTGTGGGGGATAAGCTCCATGGTCGAGAGGGAAACAGCCCAGACCGCCAGCTAAGGTCCCCAAATCAACACTAAGTGATAAAGGAGGTGGGATTGCATAGACAACCAGGAGGTTTGCCTAGAAGCAGCCATCCTCAAAGGAGTGCGTAATAGCTCACTGGTCGAGCGATCCTGCGCCGAAAATGAACGGGGCTAAGTGTTGTACCGAAGCTGCGGATTTTTATGGTAGGGGAGCGTTCTATGTGGGGCGAAGCGTTAGCGTGAGCGGGCGTGGACTGCATAGAAGTGAGAATGTCGGCTTGAGTAGCGAAAACATGGGTGAGAATCCCATGCACCGAAACCCTAAGGGTTCCTCCGGCAGGCTCGTCCGCGGAGGGTTAGTCTGGACCTAAGGCGAGGCCGAAAGGCGTAGTCGATGGATAACAGGTCAACATTCCTGTACCGGTCATGTTTTGGGAAGAGGGACGGAGAAGGCTAGCCAAGCCAGATGTTGGTTACTGGTTCAAGCGTTCGAGGCGTTGAGGAGCGGTGAAAACGTTCCGAGCTGAGGCGTGAGTACGAGCTGCTACGGCAGCGAAGTTGGTGACGTCAAGCTTCCAAGAAAAGCTCTATACCCGTTAAGGCATGACTGCCAGTACCCGAAACCGACACAGGTGGGGTGGTAGAGAATACCGAGGTGCGCGAGGTAACTCTCTCTAAGGAACTCGGCAAAATGGCCCCGTAACTTCGGGAGAAGGGGTGCCACCGCAAGGTGGTCGCAGTGAAGAGGCCCTGGCGACTGTTACCAAAAACACAGGTCTCCGCTAAGTCGCAAGACGATGTATGGGGGCTGACGCTGCCCAGTGCGGGAAGGTTAAGGAAGCCGGTCAGCGTAAGCGAAGCTGGCGACTGAAGCCCCGGTGAACGGCGGCCGTAACTATAACGGTCCTAAGGTAGCGAAATTCCTTGTCGGGTAAGTTCCGACCCGCACGAAAGGCGTAACGATCAGGGCGCTGTCTCGGAGAGAGGCTCGGCGAAATAGAATTGTCTGTGAAGATGCGGACTACGTACACCTGGACAGAAAGACCCTATGAAGCTTTACTGTAGCTTGGTATTGTGCCCGGGCTCTGAATGCGCAGGATAGGTGGGAGACGTTGATCTCATGCTTGCGGGTATGAGTTAGTCACTGGTGAGATACCACTCTTTCAGAGCTAGGGTTCTAACGTTCACCCGTTATCCGGGGAGCGGACAGTATCAGGTGGGCAGTTTGACTGGGGCGGTCGCCTCCTAAAAG
Organism: Synechococcus sp. WH 8109; assembly: GCF_000161795.2. Lineage (NCBI taxonomy): Bacteria > Bacillati > Cyanobacteriota > Cyanophyceae > Synechococcales > Synechococcaceae > Synechococcus > Synechococcus sp. WH 8109. The sequence goes on from NZ_CP006882.1 coordinate 448,810, forward strand.
GTAACGGAGGCGCACAAAGGTTTCCTCAGGCTGGTTGGAAATCAGCTGACGAGTGCAAAAGCAGAAGGAAGCTTGACTGTGAGACCTACAAGTCGAACAGGGACGAAAGTCGGTTTTAGTGATCCGACGGTTCTGAGTGGAAGGGCCGTCGCTCAACGGATAAAAGTTACTCTAGGGATAACAGGCTGATCTCCCCCAAGAGTTCACATCGACGGGGAGGTTTGGCACCTCGATGTCGGCTCATCGCAACCTGGGGCTGAAGTCGGTCCCAAGGGTTGGGCTGTTCGCCCATTAAAGCGGTACGCGAGCTGGGTTCAGAACGTCGTGAGACAGTTCGGTCCATATCCGGTGTACGCGCAGGAACATTGAGAGGATTTCTCCCTAGTACGAGAGGACCGGGAGGAACGCACCTCTGGTGTACCAGTTATCGTGCCAACGGTAAACGCTGGGTAGCCATGTGCGGAGTGGATAACCGCTGAAAGCATCTAAGTGGGAAGCCCACCTCAAGATGAGTGTTCCCATGGGGTAACCCAGTAAGGTCACGGGAAGAACACCCGTTGATAGGCTCTACGTGGAAGTCCAGTAATGGATGCAGCGGAGGAGTACTAATAGACCGAGGGCTTGACCAACATTTTGGTTCTTGCCTGAAGACTAATTTCTTTGTTTGATTCAGACGTGCAGCGTTAGCTGCAGATCCTATGCAGTTCTCAGGGTTCACCCCTTGAGAATGTTTATCTATCCTGGTGTCCATGGCGGTGTGGTCCCACTCCGATCCATCCCGAACTCGGTTGTGAAACGCATCAGCGGCGACGATATTTGGGGGGTAGCCCCCTGAGAAAATAGCTCGATGCCAGGTAAAACATTCTCTGAATAGGTTGATGATGTGCTGATTGCTGAAGCAATCACCATCGCGCCACCCGCGAAGAAGCCACCTCATCATGAGGTGGCTTTTTTGTTGGCTATTGTTCTGCTGTTAGGTGAGCACTTACCTCGCGGAGTGATTGAACCACCGTGTGATCCCGTGGGTCACGGTCAGGGTTGCCGTCGCGAAGGCTGAAGAGAGAGTGCATCCCTGCCGAACGAGCGGAATCGCATTCAGCTCTGTTGTCACTCACAAACCAAATCTTGTTGGGCGAGCTGTGGAGCTGCTCAGCGATTGTTGTGTAGCTCTCCGTGGATTTTTTAGGGCCCGTATGGGTGTCAAACCAGTGGCTGAAAAGTTTTTCAAGGTCACCCGCAGGGCTGTGCCTGTAAAGCAGTTTTTGAGCTTGAATGCTGCCCGAAGAATAGACGGATAACGTTAATCCTTGCTCGTGCCATTCACGCAGGCATTCAGAAGTTTCTGGAAACAGTTGAGATTTGAGCTCTCCGACGTTGTACCCGTTTTCCCAGATTCTTCCCTGTAGATCTTTGAGTGCTGTCGACTTTTTGTCGATGGCAATCAAGTGTTTGAGGTATTTAGTTAATCCGTCTATTTCCTCTATCTCTCCCTTCAAAACCTGCTGTTTCATCTGGTTGCTTTCGGGAGATTGGTCATCCAGCCATTCCCTCTTGGCCGCTTGGATTGGCTTGTTGTGAGGGCTCTTGTTCCAGTGTTGTTTGATGTAATTGCTTAGTTCGTGTTTGGCGAAGGGGAATAAAACTTCGCTGACAAAGCTCACTGGGCATGTCGTTCCTTCGATGTCCAGCAGAAGATGTTGTTGATTCATAATTGATCTCCAATCTGTATTTGTGTCAATCTCACCTTCAAGAGAAATTCCAGGATTTCCAGGTGTCGTTTGCTCGCATCCAGGTCAGCCCCCCACGCGTAAAGGCCGTGCCCGGCCACGAGAAATCCGCAGGGCGAGGTTTCCAAAAAGGGTGCGACGGCCTCGCCCAGCTCATGCATCGACTGACTGTTGCTGATCACAGGGATGGTGATGCTGCTGGCGTGGGTGTTGATTCCGACTAGGCCTTTCAGCATTTCCCAGCCCTCCAAGGCAATCCCTCCTGTGTTTTCGTAATGGCGGGACAACACTGTTCCGGGGACGGAATGGGTGTGCAGTACAGCTCCTGCCTTTGTCGCTTCAATAATTCTTAGATGCAGCGCCGTTTCGGCACTGGCTTTTCCCTTGCCCGTTAAAACCTTTCCTTGCCCATCCACAACAATCAGCTGATCGCTAGGTACCTGCCCCTTGTCCATACCACTGGGTGCCATGAGTAACTGCAGGGGCTGATGCTGCAGCACCATGCTGAAGTTCCCTCCGGTGCCATCGCACCAGCCGCGTCGGTGGATGCCTTGCATCACCTCAGTCAATCGTTCGCGCTGTGTTTGGTTTGCGTTCACGATCCGCTTATCCCTTCGTCTTCTATACAGGACACAGAGGCCCACGTGCATTGACGCTTCCCCCCAGTTGCCGCTGGAGCGGTGATCACCTGGAGTTGCTGGACCAGCGACAACTTCCCGGTGCTTTGGTCTTCATGCAATTGCACCGATGGCAGGAGGTTGCTGAGGCGATTGCCTCCATGGCTGTGCGCGGTGCACCCGCGATAGGCATCGCGGCGGCCTGGGGGGTTGTTCTGGCTGCACGCTCCGGTGATGACCTCCCCACTGCCATCCGAGGCCTGCGTGCATCACGGCCAACCGCCGTCAACCTTGGCTGGGCCCTCAATCGGATGCAGGCTGCCATTGGTTCCGCCGTTCCGGTTGATGTTGAAGCGCTCGCAGGTGTGGCCGCTGCGCTTCAGCATGAGGATCGTTTCCTGACCCAGCGGCTGGTGGATCATGGCGTTTCCCTGTTGGCTCAGGGCAGCCGGGTCTTGCATCATTGCCACACGGGAGCGATCGCTACGGGAGGCGTTGGAACCGCCCTCGGGGTGATTGCAGCCGCCCATGACCGTGGTCTGCTTCGCCACGCTTGGCTGGATGAAACGCGTCCCCGCTTTCAAGGGGCTGCTCTCTCTGCCTGGGAATTGGGTTGTCTCGGGGTTCCCTGCACCGTGCTTGTTGATGGAGCCAGTGGATTGCTGATGCGCCGGGGTGAGGTGGATGCCGTGATGGTGGGCTGTGATCGTGTTGCTGCCAATGGCGATTTTGCCAACAAGATCGGCACTTACAACCTGGCACTCGTGGCTCGAGCCCATGGCATCCCCTTTTATGTCTGCGCCCCTGCCAGCAGCATTGATCGAGCGACGGCTGATGGGGATGCGATCACCATTGAGCAACGCGATGCAGAGGAGATCACTCACGTAAGTGGAGTGGAAGTCGCGGCTCCTGGAGCCCAGGCCTGGAACCCTGCCTTCGACATCACTCCGGCTCATCTGGTGACGGGTTTCATCACCGAATTCGGCGTTCTTCGTCCTCCCTATCGGGAGGTTCTCTCTGCGCTTCCGCTGCCCAATCAGCTTTGACAGGTCGGGCACCAGTGGGTGCTTCGGCCCGACAGCTTCTCCCTTTGAATTGGCGTTCCACAGCTGCGGCAGGGGTCTCCTCCACGTCGGTAGACCCAGGCCTGGCCGCCGTAGTTGCCATTCACCCCCTCGAGATCGCGGAAATCACTGAAGGTGGTGCCACCGGCTCCAATGCTGATGGTCAGAACATTCACCAGGGCATCCCGCAACCTCTCTAGTTGTTTGAGCTCCAGCTGCCCTGCGGGAGTGTAGGGCGCTATGCCAGATGCGAAAAGGGATTCATCTGCGTAGATGTTGCCTGCTCCAGCCACCAGGGCTTGATCCAACAGCGCTGTTTTGATCGGTCGGCTGCTGCCCTTGAGTTTCTGCTTCAGATAACTGGCGGAGAAGTCGGTGCTGAAGGGTTCAGGCCCGAGTCGCGTTAAACCTGTGATCACCTCTTCAATCGCCTGGCCTGGAGGCACCCACCACATTTCCCCGAAGCTGCGCACATCCACAAAGCGCAACTCCTGCTCTTTCGAGTTCCAGAGGCGAACACGGGTGTGTTTGCACGGTTCTGAGGGCTGCTCATGCCATTGGAATTGGCCGGTCATGCGCAGATGAACACCCCAAACACCGCCTTCAGGCTCAAGGGCTGCCATCAGATATTTTCCTCTGCGCTGCCACTGACCCACTGTCATTCCGCAGAGGCCCGCAACAAAGGCCTCGGGACCTCCAGGGCTGGCAATGGCCCTTGATCTGCAGACTTCAACTTGGGCAATTTTGAAATCAACAAGACGGTCCGCCAGTCCCCGACGGACCGTCTCGACTTCAGGGAGTTCAGGCAACGGCCTCAGGCCGGCTCGAGTTCCGCTTCAGCGAAATTGTTGGTGTTGATGCCACCGTCAACGCCTTGCAGGCCGCTGTAGTTGACCTTTTCGAAGCGAACGACAACGGGGTAGCGGATTCCCGAGGTGTCGATGGAGGCAACGGTGCCAACTTCGTTGAACCAGTAGGACTCAGGACGCTTGATGCGCACCTTGGCGCCGCGGGTGATCGCCATCGCTAGGCATAAGGAGATGCAATCGGAGCGTATCTCGTGGAATGGATGGTGATGACCTCTGCGTCACAGAATGTCGTCCCTTCGTCGTCGGCGTCCCTTTGACCAGTTCCATCGCCCTAGATCCAGATCCGTCGCTGTTTCAGCTGGATTTGCCGGACCCGGAGCAGGACGACATCAGCACGATGGAATTTCTGGCTCGGCTGGAACAGGCCTGGGCCGTCTGCGACCGCTTTGATCTCCAGACCGAGATCTGGCGCGGTCGCATCCTCCGCGCTGTGCGGGATAAGGAAAAGCGAGGCGGTGAAGCCCGGGGCGCAGGATTTCTGCAGTGGCTGCGGGAGCGGGAAATCAGCAAGACCCGCGCCTACGGCTTGATTCAACTGGCGGAATCCGCCGACAGCATGCTCAGCGACGGCACCCTGGAAGAGAGCAGCGTCAATCAGTTCTCCAAGCGGGCCTTCATGGAAACCGCTCAGGCGGTTCCCGAAGTGCAGCTGATGATTTCCGAAGCCGCCAACGAGGGGCAGGAAATCACCCGCAAGCAGGTGCGCCGCCTCACAGATGAATTCACGGCGGCCACCAGCCCTTTGCTGCCGGAGGAAATTCGTCAGCGCACTCAGGAGAACCTTCTGCCACCCCGTGCGGTGGCCCCTCTGGTGCGGGAATTGGCCAAGCTTCCTGAGCTGCAGCAGGAAGACCTGCGCAAGGTGCTCCGAGATGAGCCCGAACTCGATCGGATCAAGGACGTCACCAGCACAGCGCGCTGGATCACCAAGGCAACCGAGTCGGGTGTTGCCGTGCGGGCTTTCCAGCAGGGGGAACTGGACCTGGACCGCGCTATGCAGGAGGCCCAGCGCCTGGATGCCCTTGGTCTGCTGGCCGATGCGGTGGGCCAGGCCCAGGCCCTTGAGTCGGCTGTGCTGAAGCTGCATACCTCCTGGCGGCGCTTGGGGGGGCTTCAGGAGCGGCTCTGGGTTGAAAGCGGAAGCAGCACGCCCTATCTGCGCGATGTGCTGAATGCTCTGCAGACCCTCAGCGGCGCCACCTTGCGGGTGTCGTTGGGAGAGCTCGCGGGTGGCAAGCGGGTGCGGCTCCAGCTGGTGGAGGAGTCCCCCGATCAATTGGATCCGCCACCGCTGGCCTGACACCAGATCTTGTGCTCGATAATGTGAAGCCTCCACATCTGGTGTGTTCTGGCTTCGCTCGAGCGTTCACTGCAGACCCACTTCGGCTGGGATGGCTTCCGCCCCGGGCAACGACCTGTGGTGGATGCTGTGCTGGCTGGCAGGGACGCGCTGGCGGTGCTGCCCACCGGTGGAGGTAAGTCGCTCTGTTATCAGCTGCCGGCCCTGGTGCGCGAGGGCTTGGTGGTGGTGATCTCACCGTTGGTGGCGCTGATGGAGGACCAGGTGATGGCCCTGCAGCGACGGGGAATCGCTGCGGCCTGCCTGCATGCCGGACTCGAGCAAGCTCGACGACAGCAGGCCCTGGAGCAGCTGCAGGACGCCACGCTGCGTCTTCTCTACATCGCGCCGGAACGACTTCAGGGTGAGCAGACCCGGCTGATGCTGGAAGGTCATGCCAGGGAGGGCCGACTGGTGGCCCTGGCGGTGGATGAAGCCCATTGCATCAGTGCCTGGGGGCATGACTTCCGCCCCGATTACCGCCGCCTGGGTCAGATCCGCAGCCTCTGCCCGGGAGTGCCGATGCTGGCCCTCAGCGCGACGGCAGCCCCAAGGGTGCGGGCCGACATCATTCGCCTGCTAGATCTGCGTCGCCCGCTCGTGCAGGTGAGTTCGGCCCGCCGGGACAACCTGCACTACACGATGAAGCGGCGCCCCAGGGACCCCATGCTGCAAGTGTTGGAGGCACTGGAGATGTCTCGTGGTGCTGCGCTGATCTATGCCCGCACCCGTCGTTCGGTGGATCAGTGGGCGGAACGTCTCACTGATCAAGGGGTTGCCGCAACGCCGTATCACGCCGGTCTGGATCCGGAGACCCGCCAGCAGGCTCTGAAGCTGTTTCTTGGGCACGAGCGGCCCGTTCTGGTGGCGACGGTGGCCTTCGGCATGGGCGTTGACCGTGGCGATGTGGGCCTGGTGCTTCATCTAGATCTGCCCGCTACACCTGAGGGCTATCTGCAGGAATCGGGCCGCGCCGGCAGAGACGGCAAGCCGGCCCATTGCCAGGTGCTGTTTTCGCCGGGTGATCGCACCAGCCTAGGCTGGGCCATGCGGGCCTCGACCCGGGGCAGCAATTCCCTGGAGGACCGTCGCCGCCTAGACCTGGCACAGCAGCAGCTGCGTCGCATGGAGGCCGTCGCTGAGGGTGAAATGTGCCGTGAACAGGCGTTGCTGCTGGCTGTAGGCGAGTTGGTGGGTCCCTGTGGTCGCTGCGATCGCTGCGTGGAATCCCCCAAACGACGCGACTGGTCAGCTCAGGTGGAAACGCTCCTGGCCCATCTGGCCGAGCAGGACGGCACGGAGATGCGTCGCCTTGGAGAGCACCTGGCTCTGCATGAACCCGGACGCCACGACCGCTGGACCTGGTTGGCGCGTCGGCTCGTGCAAGAAGAGTTGATCCAGGAAAGCAACGACGGTGCTCAGAGGCTTTATCTCCGCGAAAGCGGCCGGAGATTCCTGGATTCCCCCTGGCCGCTCGATTACGCCGCCTGATTCAGATCAGGCCTTGACCTGACAACGGTCCTTCACCAGGTCTTTTTCGAAGCGGTTCTTCGGTGCTTCCCAGGTTTTCCAGCTCCCATCGGCACCAGTGGCATTGATCTTTTTGGCGGAACAGTTCACAGCCAGGTAAAGAGCCTGCCCCTGGGCATTGAGCGTAGGCACCACTTGACTGCCACCCATGGCTTGCCAGTTGCCCCAGTCCACCTGGAGCGGGCCATAGGTGCGCCAATCAGCCGATTTTGCCAGGGTCTGCTTGGGCTTGGCGGCCTGGACCGGCTTGGCCTTGACCACCGGTTTTTTGGCCTGAACCGGTTTCGTTTGCACTGCCATGGTTTGGACGGGCTTGGCCTTGGCTTGAACCGGTTTCGTTTTTGCCGCCTGCGCCTGGGTGGTAGTGGGTGTCTGGAAGGAGGGATCGGTCAGGTAGAGGCGCGTGCCTACCTCCACTTTGTTGGGGTCACTCAGCTGGTTGATGCTGATCAGGCTGGCCACCGGCAGCTTGTAGGCCTTGGCGATCTGCGTGAGGGTCTGCCCTTTGGCAACGGTGTGTTCCGTGGCTCCCGGGATCGGTGTTACAGCCACCGGCTTGAAGGCCGGACGGGGCATCACGGCATTGCTGGGAAGTCGCAGGGTCTGGCCGATCTCAACGTGGTTGGCATTGCGCAGGTTGTTGAGGGCCATCAGGTCGCGACTTCGGACCTGGTATCGCCTGGCAATGATGCTGAGGGTTTCACCGCTGTTTACGCGATGGCGGCCCGAGCCTGCAGTCACGGTGGGGCCTGGCACCTGCAGACGTCTTCCGGCTTGAACAAGGTCTGGATTGCGGATCTCATTCATCCGCATCAGCGTGCCGACGCTTACCCCATAACGGTTAGCGATATCTGAAAGTGTTTCGCCGGACCGCACCGTCACCGAGGCAGCCGTGGCTGACAGGGGGAACCAGGCCGTTAGCAGCAGGGCGGCAAGAGCGGTACGGCGCATTCGTCTCCGGCAGATGCCCGCAACATACGGTGCCTGGGGTAATGTGCCAGCCCTCCAGAGCACTTGCTGCAGAAGGGATGTGCTGGTGATGCGTGCGGCTTATCCCGCCAGCCGCTTCAGCAGGTTGAGATCCACCTTGTAGGGCGGGTAGCGCAGCTTGAAATCAAACCGGAAGGGGCGCTTGAGCACCGCTTTGTTGTGGCTGAACGTATCGAAGCCGCTTTGACCGTGGTAGCTGCCCATACCGCTGGCGCCGACGCCGCCGAAGGGCAGTTGTGGCACTCCGGCCTGCATCACAACATCGTTCAGGCAGACACCGCCTGAGCTGGTGGTGGTGAGCACCTGCTTTTGCTGGGCCTCATCACCGCCGAATAGATATAGCGCCAACGGTTTGGGTCCTTGGCGGATCTCCTGAAGGGCTGTGGTGAGGTCCTCGAGCACCAGCACAGGCAGGAGAGGGCCGAACAGTTCCTCGGCCATCAGCGGATCATTGCGGTCATCCACGCGAATCACGGTGGGGGCAATGCGCCGCTGCTCGCGGTTGATTTCGCCTCCGATCAGGATGCGCCCATCCGCTCTGGCGGACTCCAGCAGTTGCTCCAGTCGAGTGAACTGGCGCTCATTGATGATCTGCCCCAGCTGATTCGAGTTGAGGGGATCGGTGCCATACATCTCCGTTCGGGCCTCTTCCATCGCCTTCAGCAGCGGTGAACGCAGTGCTGGTGGCACCAGCAGATGGTCTGGAGCGATGCAAGTCTGCCCGGCATTGATCCCTTTGCCCCAGATCAAGCGACGCGCTCCCACCGCGAGGTCGGCCCCCTCAAGAACGAGGGCGGGGCTCTTGCCACCGAGTTCCAGGGTCACCGGCGTCAGGTGTGCCGCGGCCCCCTCCAGCACCTTCCGGCCGATGCTGCCGCCACCGGTGAAAAAGATGTGGTCGAAGGGCATCGCCACCAGGTTGGCCGCGACGGCACCATCTCCCTGAACCACCTGCACCACCTCAGGCTCGAAGTGCTGAGGGATTAGCCGTGCGATCAGATCCGCGATGGCACTCGCGTGTTCAGAAGGCTTGAGCACGGCGGTGTTGCCAGCAGCCAAAGCACTGATCAAGGGCCGCAGCGTCAGTTGAAAGGGATAGTTCCAGGGTCCGATCACCAGAACGCACCCGAGTGGTTCAGGCACAACCTTGGCCTGGCCGGGGCGCAGGGAGAGAGGGACGGCCACACGGCGCGGGCGCATCCATCGCTCCAACTGCCGGCCGGTGAGCTTGAGCTCCTGCCGCAGGGCCACCAGCTCAAAAAAGGCTTCGGTGGGTGGTTTGCCGAGGTCGGCGGCGAGGGCCTCGAGCACCTCCGATTCATGCTCCTCCACCAGGGCGGAGAGCCTTTGCAATTGCTCTCGGCGCCAGGCCATTGGACGGGTCAGCCCAGCTCCCACGAGCTCCTGCATCCGGCTCAGTTGCGTTTGGGTGAGGGCCACAGGGCTGACGTTCAGGCCAGTCGGGTCTAGCAGTGGTGAATCTGCAACCGGGGGATGACCCCAGAGCTTCCGTGGTGGTCAGGGACGGTTATCTATCAGCTGATCGTTCGCAGCTATTCCGATGGGAATGGCGATGGCACCGGTGATTTCAAGGGTCTGGCGGCGCGGTTGCCCTATCTGCGCTGGCTGGGGGTCAACACCCTCTGGCTGACCCCGATCTACCCGTCCCCCCTACGGGATGGGGGTTATGACATCACCGATTTCACCGGGATCCACCCAGATCTGGGCGATCTCGCCTCCTTTCATCGGTTCCTGACGGCGGCCCATAGCCAGGGAATGCGCGTGATTTTGGACCTGGTCCTCAATCACACCAGTGACCTGCACCCCTGGTTCCAGCGGGCCCGCTGGGCTCCCAAGGGCAGTCCGGAACGGGATGTGTACGTCTGGAGTGACGACCCCAAGCGCTATGCCGAGGCACCGGTTCTGTTCCGGCACTTCGAGGCCTCGAACTGGGAGTGGGATCCGGTGGCCGAGCAGTACTACCTGCACCGCTTCCTGCGCCATCAGCCCGATCTCAATTACGAGAACCCCTGGGTGCAGGACACGATGCTGGAGGTGGTTGACTTCTGGCTGGACCGCGGCGTGGATGGGTTCCGCCTGGATGCGGTTCCGTTCCTGTTCGAATCAGAGGGCAGCCGCTGCGAGGGGTTGCCGGAGACCCATGCTTTCCTCAGGCGGTTACGGGAACGGGTCGATGGCCATGGGCGAGAGGTGCTGTTGCTGGGAGAGGCGATTCAGCCGGTAGAGGAGGCAGCTCCATATCTGGCGGATGACGAGTTGCATGGCGCGTTCAACTTCGTGCTCACGGCCCATTTGTTCGCCGCCATCGCCAGTGGCCGCACCCAGCAGCTCGGGGAGTGCCTGATTCAGGCCGAGCAGGCGGTGTCTGGTCCTCGCTGGGCCTTGCCGCTACGCAACCACGACGAACTCTGGCTGGGGGATGGGCATCTCATCAGCGATGAGGTGATTCAGACCATCCGAGTGGGTCTGCCCCAGGGGCAGGGGCACTGGTTGAACTGGGGCATCAACAGACGCCTGGCCTCGCTTCTGAATGGTGATCCGCGCTCCAACCGGTTGCTGCATGGTCTCCTTTACAGCCTTCCGGGGATGCCTTGCCTGTACTACGGCGATGAACTGGGCATGGGCGACTGGCCCGGTCTGCGAGACCGCGATCCCAACCGCACGCCGATGGCTTGGACGCCGGCCCGTAATGGTGGCTTTTCCACCGCCCCCGACCCGCTACTGGTGTTGCCACCGATCACCGCTCCCGGCTACGACTACCGCGTGGTGAATGTGGAGGTGCAGAAGCAGCTGCCGGGATCGCTGCTGAACTGGCACCGTCGCATGCTCACCTGCCGCCGGCTGCTGCCAGCCCTGCGGCATGGAAGCTTCCGCTTGCTCCATAGCCCCCACCCCGGGGTGTTGGTGTACCTACGCTGCACAGAGGCGATGACGGTGCTCGTGGCCGCCAATGTCACCGCCGCCGGGGCGTCCCTCAGTTTGGATTTGTCGGAGTGGTCCGGCGAGCGAACCCGTGAGGTGATGTGGGGCTGTGAATTCCCGCCCGCTGCGGCGGAATGGTTCGTGAACCTTCCGCCCTATGGATTCAACTGGTGGTTGATCGGAGAGGTGGAGCCCGCTGGCACGCCCGCCTGATCCAGCAGCTCCTCCACCTGTGGCCGGAGTCGTTCGGCCTCGTTCAAATCCACCATGGCCAGACGGCAGCGGCGGGCCAGCACATCACTGCTGCTTTGCGCATGTTCCCGCTGAATGGAATGGTCCAGTTCTGCGCCGCAGAGGGGGATCACCGGGCTGAGGGGTTCGCGTCGGCTGGGCTCCGCGGGCTCGATCAAGGCCACGGCCTCCAAGCCATAGGTGCTTTGGAGATGGGCGATTTGCGCAGCTTTGAGGGCGGTGTCGGGAAGCAGGGCGGCGAGTTGGTGTTTCTGGTATTCGAGGCCGCGCTGGGTGGCCTCCAGCGACTTCGCTGCACCCCGCAAGGGCATCGCTTCAGGGGTGGGCAGCGCCTTTCCAAGCTGGCATTCCACCGCGGTCAGGGTGTCTTCAGCCATGGGCCGGCAGGTGGTCCATTTGCCCCCCATCACACTCACCAGGCCACAGGCCAGGGTCTCCACCTCGTGCTCTCGCACCACACGGCTGCTGTCCATGCCCTGGTCTGCTGGCTTCAGCAACGGTCGCCCCCCCGCCCATCGGCTGCTCACCTGCGGATGCTGGAGCTGGGGAAACCAATCACGCACGTAGTTGAGCAGGTAGGCCTCCTCCTCTGGAGAAGGGGATGTGGCGTTCTCCTTTGTGCAGGCTTCATCCGTCGTCCCCACCAGGGTGCGGCCGTGGAAGGGGAGCATGAACAGCACGCGTCCATCCGCGGTGGATGGCACCAGAAGCCCAAGCCCTTCCGGGCAGAGGTTCTGCTCCAGCACGATGTGGGCCCCACGGCTGGTGAGCATCCTTGGGGTGGCATCAGCCTCTGCCATCTGGCGGATCTCATCCGCCCGGATGCCCGTGGCATTCACAAATGCTGAGGCGCACCAACGTTCCCGTTGGCCCGTGGCGGATTCACTGATGGCGCCCTTGAGCTGGCCCGTGCCGTCGGTCTCTAGCTCCACCACCCGGCAACGGGTGCGCAGGGTTGCCCCCCGTTGCTCGGCGGTGAGGGCCAACAGCAGGTTGAGGCGTGCATCGTCGAACTGCCCGTCGCTGTAGGCGACGCCCCCTTGACACGGCTTCAGCAGAGGCAGGGCCTGACGCATCTGCTGCTTGGATAGCAGTCGGCTATGGCCGATGCTTCGCTGACCGGCCAGGGCGTCGTACATCCCCAGACCAAGTCGGTAGTAGGCCTGTCCACAGAGCTGTTGTGTTGGCAGGGCCAGCTCGAGTCGTTGGGCCAGGAAAGGTGCCTGGGCCAACCAGTGGCTCCGTTCGAGCAGGGCTTCCCGCACCAGCCTCAGCTGGGCTATGTCCAGAGTTTTAAAGGCCAGCTCCAGGTAGCGCACCCCGCCATGGAGCAGCTTCGTGCTGCGGCAACTGGTGCCACCGCCGATGTCTCCGGCCTCGAGCAGGGCCACGCTCAGCCCCCGCCGTGTTGCCTCGTAGGCCACGCTGGCCCCGCTGGCACCGGCGCCGATGACCAGCAGGTCCACCTGGTGATCAGCCATGCCACCCCAGACTTCTGGAGACGGCGTCTTGCCAGCGTGTGCGCCAGCGGTCGCGCTGGGATGCATCCATCTGGGGTTGGAACAGTTCCGCTCCGTCCCTCCGTGCGGTCGCGAGCTGCTCCAGGTCGCTGATCACCCCAGCCTGGAGGCCTGCGAACAGTGCCACTCCCCGGGCGGTGCTCTCGAGGCTTGCGGGTCGCCGCACCGTCAGACCGGTGCAATCTGCCTGCGCCTGCAGCAGAGGATCGGAGGCCGCGGCGCCACCATCCACCGCCAGTTCACCCAAGCCGGTCCCGAGGGCCTGTTCGGCCAGCTCCACCAATGTCGCTACTGACAGGGCGATCCCCTCAAGTGCAGCGCGGGCGATGTGACCGCGTCCGCTGTCACGGGTGAGGCCCACCAGAACACCGCGTGCCTGGGGATCCCAGTGCGGTGTTCCCCAGCCGGTGAAAGCGGGCACGAGCATCACCCCTCCTGAATCCGGTACCGAACGCGCCAGTTCGTTCACCTGGGGCGCTTGATCAATGATCTGCAGCCCATCCCGGAGCCACTGGATAACAGTGCCGGCGTTGAACAGACTTCCCTCAAGGCAGAAGCTGGGTGTTCCAGCGGCATCTGTCCAGCCGAGGGTGCTGAGCAGCCCCGCATCTGAGCGGCGGATGATGTTGCCGGTGTTGATCACCAGAAAAGCCCCCGTGCCGTAAGTGCACTTCCCTTCTCCGGGCTGCAGACAGAGCTGGCCCAGGGTGGCGGCCTGTTGGTCGCCGAGCATGGCCTGGATCGGCAAACCTGCAAAGGGAAGGTCCGCAGCCATGCGCCCGAATTCTCCGCGGCATGGCAGCAGTTCGGGCAGAGCGCTGGCGGGGAGCCCTGTGGGCTCTCGGAAGTCATCCACCCAGTGCTGCTGCTCCAGGTCCATCAGCAGCGTTCGGCTGGCATTGCTCATATCACTGCCGTGGCGCTGGCCGCCGGTGAGTTGCCAGAGCAGCCAGCTTTCCACCGTGCCGAAACAGAGGTCATCGCTGGCCGCGGCAGCCTGGGCGTCGTCGTAGTGGTCGAGCATCCAGCGGATCTTGCTGGCACTGAAGTAGGGGTCAAGCAGCAAGCCCGTGCGCCGGCACCACTCCTGCTCCAGTCCCTGCTGCTTCCAGGCCTCGCAGATGGCGGCGGTGCGGCCGTCCTGCCAAACAAGGGCCGGTCCGCAGGGGAGGCCACTGCTGCGGCGCCAGAGCACGGTGGTTTCCCGTTGGTTGGTGATGCCGCAGCTCACCACTGCCTTGCGCTGCCCTTCACTGAGCTTCGAATCGAGCTGCACCAGGGCCTGGCGTTGGCTGGTCCAGATCGCCATCGGGTCCTGTTCCACCCATCCATCGGCGGGGTAGGAAATCGGCAGCGGTGCACTGGCGCTGACCACCAGATCCCCTGAGCTGCTGAACAGCGCGGCTCTGGAGCTGCTGGTGCCCTGATCGAGGGCCAGAAGGAGAGGCTGTTCAGCCATGGCCAATGTCTTTCTCTCCTGCTAGCCAGGAGATGGCTGACTGCAAAGGTTTTGGCAGCGACCACACCGTTTCGCGATCCCCCCGTCTGGGTGGCGGATGCGGTGATCTATCAAATTTTTCCCGACCGTTTTCGCCGCAGTGGCCGCGTCGCTGCGCAGCGTCATCTCGCTCTGAAGCCGTGGGGAGCGGATCCTCGCGAGGAGGGATTTCAGGGCGGGGATCTCTACGGCGTCATCGATGCTCTTGATGGGCTCCAAGCCATGGGCATCACCTGCCTGTATCTCACGCCGATCTTCAGCTCAGCCGCCAACCATCGTTACCACGCCTACGACTACTTCGAGGTGGATCCCCTGCTGGGGGGCAATGCAGCACTCACGGACCTGATCGATGCCGTGCATCGGCGCGGCATGAGGTTGGTTCTGGATGGGGTGTTCAACCACTGCGGCCGCGGCTTTTGGGCCTTTCATCATGTGGTGGAGAACGGTGCGGATTCGCCATACCGGGATTGGTTCCATCTGCACCGTTGGCCCCTTCAGCCCTATCCCGCCCCTGGCGAGGATTGTGGCTACGACGGCTGGTGGGCCTTGCCGGATCTGCCCAAGTTCAACCATGCCAATCCAGGGGTTCGGGAGCACCTGCTGGCGGTGGGCCGTCACTGGCTTGAGCAGGGGATTGACGGCTGGCGTCTTGACGTCCCTGCCGAGGTGCCGGCCGACTTCTGGGTGGAGTTTCGGCAGATGGTGCGGTCCACCAACCCGGAGGCCTGGATTGTCGGAGAGGTGTGGGGTGATGCGACCACTTGGCTGCAGGGCGAGCACTTCGATGGCGTGATGAATTACCGGCTTGGTTGGAGCAGCATTTGCTGGGCCGCCGGTGAAGCGTTGCGGCGGGACTATCGCAATTCCGATTACCCCCTCGATCCCCTGGATGGGCAGGCTTTATTGACCATTTGGACGAGAACAACACGTTCCTACCGGGAGGTGGTGAACCGGGCCCAGATGAACCTGCTTGACAGCCATGACGTGCCCCGGGCCCTTCACAGCCTCAACAACGACTTGGAGTCCCTGAAGTTGGCCCTGCTGCTTCTCTTTCTCCATCCGGGAGCGCCCTGCATCTACTACGGGACCGAAGCTGCTCTGGCGGGTGGCCCTGAACCGGGCCCCTCCAGCGGTCCTGGACCTGCCTGCCGGGAGGCCTTTCCCTGGGATCTTCCCTGGAGCGCTGATCTACGCCCTTTCATTCATTCCCTCGCAGAACTTCGCTTTGCCCATGGGGTCTTGCGTAGGGACGGTCTGCGCTGGTCAGCCCCAGGGGCGGACGTGCTGGAGGGCGTTGCGGATGGTCTGCGGGTCGTGATTAACCGCAGTCGCTTCAACCCTGTTCCCCTAACCATCGAGCCGGGATGTTCCTGTGTTTGGACGCTGGGAACTATCGACAGCCGAGGTGTTGGACCGCAATCTGCGGCCGTTCTGGGGTCGTATCCCCTCTCCCCTGGTGCCGAGGGGAGCAAGAAAGCCCTTGTCGAGACTTGAACTCGAGACCTCTCCCTTACCAAGGGAGTGCTCTACCGCTGAGCTACAAGGGCATGTGGAGGATGGGCCGGGTTGGATTTGAACCAACGTAGGCAGAGCCAGCGGATTTACAGTCCGCCCCCATTAACCACTCGGGCACCGACCCGAACCACACCGCAAGAACTTACCAGTCGATGTGTCCTCCCCCACGATCTCGATACGATCTGCCGAGCTGAACCGATCGCCAGCCATGCATGTTCTGCTGTTGAACGGTCCGAATCTGAACTTGCTGGGCCAGCGTGAGCCTGGGATCTATGGCCATTCCTCTCTGACGGATATCGAAGCGGCGCTGACCCGAGAGGCGGAGCAGGAATCCGTGCAGCTGGACTGCTTTCAAAGCAATTTCGAAGGTGCCTTGGTGGATCGGATTCACCAGGCCGTGGGCCGATGCGATGGAATCTTGATCAACGCCGGGGCTTACACCCACACGTCCATCGCCATCCGTGATGCCTTGGCTGGTGTCGCGATCCCCTATGTGGAACTGCATCTCAGCAACACCCATGCCCGGGAAAACTTCCGCCATCACTCGTTTCTGGCTGAGCGCGCTGTGGGTGTGATCTGCGGTTTCGGACCCGCCAGTTACAGCCTTGCCCTGAACGGATTGCTCAGCCACCTGCGCCGGAACGCGTGACCACCACTGTTCCAGCAAAAGCTGTTCCCTCCAAGACAGTGGCGTCGATCCGCTGGTTGGCTGCGCCCACCAGCTGGAGCTGGGTGGAGCAGGCCAACGCCAGGCCGATGGAGGTGCTGATCGATCACGCCCACTGCGAACGCAAGGCTGCCGGGGCTGCTGTGCAGATGATGTTCCGCTACCTCTGCGAACCGGGTCTGGGTGAAGCCCTCAGCCCTCTGGCGCGGGAAGAGCTGGAGCACTTTGAGCAGGTGCTGGCGTTGATCAAGGCCCGGGGGCGCTACCTGGAACCGCTGCCTTCCCCGGGCTATGGCGCTGATCTAGCCCGGCAGATCCGTAAAGGTGAGCCGCAGAGAATGCTCGACTCCTTTCTGGTGGCGGGTCTGATCGAAGCCCGTAGCCATGAGCGCATGGCCCTGCTGGCGGAGCACAGCCCGGATCCTCAGTTGAGGGAGCTTTACAGCGAGCTCTTGGCGAGTGAAGCCCGCCATTTCGGCCTGTATTGGGTGTTGTGTGAGCAGCGCTATCCGCGGGAGCTGATCGTTGAGAGACTCGAAGTGCTGGCCCTCGCCGAAGTGAAAGCGCTGGAAGGGGAGTTGGCACGCCCTGAAGACGTGCGGATGCATTCCTGTGGTGTGGATGGCACACAGATCAGCAGTCAGATCAGCTGAGCCGCCTCCTGCAAGGCTTCCAGCCTGGATGGCCGAAGCACCCCCTCCACGCCAAATTGCCGCAGCCTTTGTTCGAGGGTGTCGTTGGCTCCGGCGATGAACAGAATGCGGCCCGCCGATCGTGCTTCCTCCACCATGCGTTCGATGGCCAGGGTTGCGGTGACACCGATGCGGGGCACATCAGTGAGGTCAAGGATCAGGACCCTGTAACTCTGGATCAATCCCATTCGGGCACTGATGCCTTTGGCGGCGCCAAAACTCAGAGGGCCGCGAAGACGAAACAGCATCAAGGCCTTGCCGCAGCGCAGGATCAGGGCTTCCTCCTCCGGGGAAAGATTGGCGTGAAGTGCATCGCTGGCATCGGAGGGGTTGTCCTCTTCCATCCCTTCCAGTTGGGACCGCGTGATCGCATCAACGGTCAACAGGTTGGCCACGAACATCCCCACCAAAACGCCCCAGATCAGATCCCAGAACACCGTCATCAACAGCACGGCGTACATCAGCGCAGCTGTTTTCGCCGACAGGCGATGGGCGCGGAGCAGAAAGCCCCAATCGATGATGTCGAGGCCGACTTTGATCAGGATTCCCGCCAACAGCGCCGTGGGGATCTGTGCCGCAAGGGGGCCTGCCCCCAGCAGTACAAGCAGCAGCACCAGGGAATGGGTCATGCCCGACCAGGGCGTCTGACCACCGGATTTGATGTTGATCACTGTTCGCATCGTGGCTCCGGCACCGGGAAGGCCTGAGAGAAACCCGGCCGCAGTGTTGGCGATGCCCTGGCCGATCAGCTCACGGTTGGAGTCGTGGTTGGTCTGGGTGATGTTGTCGGCCACCAGGGAGGTGAGCAACGAGTCGATCGCCCCGAGCAGGGCGAGAACCATGCCGGCTTTCACCAGCTCTGGCAGGTGCTGACTGAAATCGGGAACCACCAGTTGCAAGCCCCCCTCCGGGATGGCTCCGATCCGGGCGATGGGTTCAAGGCCCAGCTCCAGCAGTCGGTTGTCGTTGAACAGCAGCAGCGACAACGGCGTCACAATCAGCAGCGCCAGCAGAGGCGTTGGCACCCATTGGCGTATCCGCAGGGGGGTCAAAAACACCACGGCGAGTGTCATCAATCCAACTGCGAGCGCAGCTGGATTCCAGCTGGGGGCCTCGATCAGCGAACTCAGGGACGCAACCACGCCGCCCCCGGTGCTCACCCCGATGAAGGGTCCAAGTTGCAGCACAAGGATGATGAAACCGATCCCCGACATGAAGCCGGAGACCACCGAGTAGGGCACCAGGGTGATGAAGCGCCCCAGCCGCAGCACCCCGAGCAGGGTTTCGAACACACCACCGATCACCACAGCGGCCATCACCAACGGCAGCATCTCGCCGGCATCGAGATCACGACCGATGCCGATGGCGGCCAGGCTGGAGACGATCCCTGCCACGGTGACGCTCATGGGTCCGGTGGGTCCGCTCACCTGGGCGGGAGTTCCCCCGAGCAAGGCCGCCAGGAATCCGGTCACGATGGCGCCATACAGGCCGTAAATGGCGCCGCCTGGTCCCAGGGCGGCATTGCCGAAGGCCAGGGCAAGTGGCAGCGCAACCACGGCGGCCGTCAATCCTCCGAGAAGGTCGCCTCGGATGTTGCGTTGATGCAGGCCGTGAATCAGTGCCATCTCAGTTCAGACCACTCCAGCGGCTCAGGGCTTCCAGGGACTGAACTCCCACTTTTCGGCGCCCATCGGGGAGAACCCAGGTGGGATAAGCCCTGATCTTTGCGGCGTTGCAGGCTTCGGCTTGCTCCGGCAGCTGCTTCGGCTTGCGGCATTCCACATAGGTCAGGTTCGCTCCGGCCTGTTTGCCGAACAGGTTCATCTGCTTGAAACAGGCCGGGCAGGTCCAGGCGCCATAAAACTTGACCCCAATCGCCTTCAGATGCTTCGTCAGTTCGAGGGCTTGGGGACTTGAGTCGTGCAGGGGCTCTCCGATCGTGCGGGCCGAGGGAGCGGCCGAACCAGGTGGGCCACCAACAGCTCCGCCAGCTGCGACCAGCACGGATGTCAGCAGGGATGAAGCCATGCTCCTCATGCTGATGCAGTGGTTGGTCTGAAGCTAGGTCGCATTAAGGCGTTCGGGCTTCCCTCCATGCGGAAGCAACAACGCAAGCCCTGTTGCGGTGAAACTGGGACCACCACTGGACGGGTATGGCAGGCAGCGGATACAAGGATTATTTCCAGGTGCTCGGTGTTGATCGCAGCGCCGATGCCAACACCATCAAGAAAGCCTTTCGCAGCCTGGCCCGCCAATACCACCCTGACGTCAACCCCGGTGATGCCCAGGCTGAAGCGCGGTTCAAAGAGATCAGTGAGGCCTACGAAGTGCTCTCCGATCCCGATAAACGGCGTCGTTATGAGCAATTCGGCCAGTACTGGAATCAGGCCGGCGGTATGGGCGGGGGAGCCGCGCCCGGGATGGATGTTGACTTCGGTCGCTACGGCAATTTCGACGATTTCATCAACGACCTGTTGGGCCGTTTCGGTGGACCGGCCGGCGGTGGTTTCCAGGGCGGTGGATTCCCCGGAGGAGGATTCGCAGGGGGCGGTTTCCCGCGTGGTGCCCAGGCTTCACGCCCTCCGGTGAATCTGGATGCCGAAGCATCGGTGAATGTGACTTTTTCAGAGGCCTTTCGCGGTGGTGAACGCAGCCTCTCGGTGAACAACGAGCGCGTTCAGGTGCGCATTCCTGCTGGAGTGAAGAACGGCTCACGGCTTCGGTTGAAGGGCAAGGGCAACCTGCAACCGGGAACCGGACGTCGGGGCGATCTCTACCTCAACCTCAAGATTCAGGACCACCCGATCTGGCGCCTGGAGTCGGATCAGCTGCGGGCCGATCTCCCCGTCAGCCTCGATGAACTGGCCCTTGGAGGCATGGTCTCGGTGATCACGCCCGATGGTGAGGCCCAGGTGAGCATTCCGCCCGGCACCGCCCCGGGCCGCAGTCTGCGGTTGAAGGGCAAAGGCTGGCCGTCGAAGACCGGTCGCGGTGATCTCCTGCTCACGCTGACGCTGGCCATGCCTGCCTCGTGGAGTGAGGAGGAGCGTCGATTGTTGGAGCAACTGCGTGCCAAGCGCACGGACCATCCACGTCAAGAGTGGCTTCGTTCGGCGGCCCTCTGATCGGGTGACCCTTACGATCACACCTTGTGTTTGGGTCTGATGGAGCTCACCTACCGCCCCCGTCGCCTTCGGCGTACGCCCGCCCTACGCGCCATGGTGCGTGAGCACAGCCTCTCGGCTGCAGACTTCATTTATCCCCTCTTTGTGCATGAAGGCGCTGAGGTGGAGCCAATCGCTGCCATGCCTGGTGCCAGCCGTTGGAGCCTTTCGGCCCTCACCGGCGAAGTGCAGCGTGCCTACGACCTTGGGGTTCGTTGCATCGTTCTCTTCCCCAAGGTGTCTGAGGGACTGAAGACCGAAGACGGGGCTGAGTGCTTCAACGCCAATGGCCTCATTCCACGGGCGATCCGCCAGATCAAGGAAGCCATCCCCGAGATGGCGATCATGACCGACGTCGCCCTCGATCCCTATTCCTGCGATGGTCATGACGGGATCGTCAGCCAGGACGGCGTGGTCCTCAACGACGAGACGATTGAACTGCTCTGCAAGCAGGCCGTTGTGCAGGCTGAAGCGGGCGCTGATCTGATCGGTCCCAGCGACATGATGGATGGCCGGGTCGGTGCCATCCGGGAAGCCCTCGACGACGAAGGCTTTGAACATGTGGGCATCATCAGTTACACGGCGAAGTACTCCTCCGCGTACTACGGCCCCTTCCGTGAGGCCCTCGATTCCGCTCCGCGTGCCGCCGGCAGCAAGCCGATCCCCAAAAACAAAGACACGTATCAGATGGATCCCGCCAATGCTCGGGAAGCCATCACAGAAGCACAGCTCGACGAGCAGGAGGGTGCCGACATCATGATGGTTAAGCCTGGTTTGGCTTATCTCGACATCATCCACCGTCTGCGCGAGGAGTCGGAACTCCCCATCGCTGCCTACAACGTTAGTGGTGAGTATTCGATGGTGAAGGCCGCGGCGGAGCGGGGCTGGATCGATGAAAAAGCCGTTGTGCTGGAGACGTTGCTGAGCTTCAAGCGCGCCGGTGCTGATCTGATCCTCACCTACCACGCCTGCGATGCAGCGGCTTGGTTGAAGGAGGCTTGATCCGATGGCAGCAGCCGATCAACCCAAGGGTGTGGATCGTCTCGGTCACGTTGCGATCCGTGTTGAGAACGTCGATCGGGCTGTTGCCTTCTACACCGATCTGGGCATGCGTCTGGTCTGGCGTGCCAACGACTGGTGCTATCTGGAAGCCGGGGAAGGTCGCGATGGACTCGCCCTGTTAGGCCCGGATTACAAAGCTGCTGGCCCACATTTCGCCTTCCATTTCCGCGATCGTGCGGAGGTGGATGTGATTCACGATCGTCTCAAAGCGCAGGGTGTGCACGTTGGTGCCGTCCATGACCACCGCGACGGCACGGCGTCTTTTTATCTGAAAGACCCGGAAGGCAACTGGCTCGAAATGCTTTATGAACCCCCCGGTGGCATCCCCTCCAACTGCAACTGACTTGAGTCAAGGGGTGGACCGGGCTCAGCAGGAAACCCTTGAACTGCTGGAGTGGCATCGGGTCTGTGACCATCTCAGTGGCTTTGCCAGCACCGGCATGGGTCGTGATGCGGCTCGGGTTCAACCGCTGCCCGCCAGCCTGGAGGAGTCGAAACAGCGCCTGGCCGAGACGGTTGAAATGGCGGTGCTCGATGACCTCACTGAGGGGGGGCTCAGCTTCCGCGGTGTGCAGAATCTCGAGCCCGTTGTGCTGCGCTGCAGCAAGGGAGGCGTGGCCTCCGGTGAAGAGCTGCTGGCCGTGGCGGAAACGTTGGCAGCGGCCCGTCGCCTGCGCCGTCAGACCGACGACCCCGAGCTGCGCCCGGTGTGCACCGCGTTGATCGAAACGATGGTGACGCTGCCGGAGTTGGAGCAGCGGCTCAAATTTGCGCTCGAAGAGGGCGGCCGCGTTGCTGATCGCGCCAGCTCGGCGTTGTCGGCGTTGCGGCATCAATGGAACGGTCTGCGCCAGGAACGTCGCGACAAACTTCAGGAGCTGCTGCGGCGTCTGGCCCCATCCCTGCAGGACAGTGTCATCGCCGAGCGTCATGGCCGTCCGGTTTTGGCTGTGAAGGCCGGTGCGGTGAGCCAGGTGCCGGGGCAGGTTCACGACAGTTCGGCCTCAGGCAGCACCCTCTTTGTCGAACCCCGGTCGGTGCTCACCATGGGCAACAAGCTGGTGGAGCTGGAGTCCCGCATCAGGGATGAGGAACGCAAGGTGTTGGCGGAGCTGAGTGCTCTGGTGGCTGAAGAGGCGTCCGTCCTCAACCAGGTGGTAGCCGTGCTGCGCGCGCTTGATCTTGCACTGGCCCGTGGGCGTTATGGCCGCTGGCTTGGTGGCGTTGAGCCTCAGCTTGAGGCGGCATCGGAGGCTCCGTTTCGCTTTTCAGGTCTGCGGCACCCACTGTTGGTGTGGCAGCACAAACGGGCGGACGGGCCGCCCGTGGTTCCCATCTCGCTGGAGGTGTCGCCGGAGCTGCGGGTGGTGGCGATCACCGGGCCGAACACCGGTGGCAAAACGGTCACCCTGAAAAGCATTGGCCTCGCTGCACTTATGGCACGCGCCGGCATGCTTTTGCCCTGTTCGGGGCAACCCTCCCTGCCCTGGTGTGCCCAGGTGCTGGCGGACATCGGAGATGAGCAATCCCTTCAGCAGAGCTTGTCCACCTTCAGTGGCCATGTGAAGCGCATCGGGCGCATTCTTGAGGCGCTGCACCGCGGTGGTTCTCCTGCCCTGGTACTGCTGGATGAGGTGGGTGCTGGAACGGATCCCAGCGAGGGAACGGCCCTGGCCACGGCTCTGCTCAAGGCTCTTGCGGATCGGGCTCGGCTCACGATTGCCACCACCCACTTCGGTGAACTCAAGGCCCTCAAATATGACGATGCTCGTTTTGAGAATGCCTCTGTTGCCTTCAATCCTGAGACCTTGTCCCCCACCTATGAATTGCTGTGGGGAATTCCGGGACGCAGCAATGCACTGGCGATCGCGACGCGCCTGGGGCTCGATTCGGATGTGCTTCACCAGGCCCAGCAGCTTCTGGCTCCAGGCGGTGATGGTGAGGTGAACAGTGTGATCCGTGGCTTGGAGGAGCAACGGCAGCGCCAGCAGGCCGCGGCAGAAGACGCTGCAGCACTCCTGGCCCGCACGGAGCTGCTGCACGAGGAGTTGCTGCAGCGCTGGCAGAAGCAAAAGCAGCAGACCGCGCAACGCCAGGAGCAGGGCCGTCAACGCTTGGAGCAGTCGATCCGTCAGGGCCAGAAGGAGGTTCGCACCCTGATTCGCCGGCTGCGTGATGAGCGCGCGGATGGCGAAACCGCGCGAAAGGCCGGGCAACGGTTACGCAGCTTGGAAGACCATCACCGCCCAACCCCTGAACGGCGTGCACCCAAGCCGGGCTGGCGTCCGTCTGTGGGGGATCGCGTGCGCTTGCTCGCCCTCGGCAAGGCCGCAGATGTGTTGGCCATCACCGATGACGGCCTTCAGCTGACGGTTCGTTGTGGGGTGATGCGCACCACGGTGGATCTGGCGGCGGTGGAAAGCCTGGATGGGCGTAAGCCGGAGCCGCCTCCAAAGCCAGTGGTGAAGGTGCAAGCCCGTTCAGTCGGTGGCGGCGGTGCACAGGTGCGCACCAGTCGCAACACCCTTGATGTGCGTGGCATGCGGGTGCATGAGGCTGAAGCGGCGGTTGAGGAATGCTTGCGCTGTGCCGATGGTCCGGTTTGGGTGATCCATGGCATCGGCACGGGCAAGCTCAAGCGCGGCCTGCGCGCCTGGCTGGACACTGTGCCCTACGTGGAACGGGTGACGGATGCCGAGCAGGGGGATGGCGGACCGGGCTGCAGCGTTGTTTGGGTGCGCTGAGCTGGTTCAGCCGTTTCAGTGGCTAACGGATCGCTTCACCATCCGCATCGAACAACCGCCAGCCTGTGGGGTCAGGGTCGAGGTGGATGGCATCGCCGGCAGTGATGTTGATCTCCGTTGAACCTCTGACCTGGATCAGTTGATCACCATCCAGGAGCCGACAGGTGAGGATCTGCTCATTGCCCAGACGCTCGCAATGGCTCACCTCGGCTTGGAGGTTCCGGTTCGTTGCCGGTGCCAGATGCCAGTGTTCAGGCCTCAATCCTGCGGTGAGGTTTTGGCCTTCTCGTTGAAGTAAAGGCGCGACCATTGCGCCTTCAACCTGAATGCGCTTGTTCCCCAGAATCAGAGTTGCGTTGGGTCCCACCGTGACGGGCAACAGGCTCATCGCTGGGCTGCCAATGAACTGGGCCACGAAGATGTTGGAGGGCCATCTGTACAACTCCATGGGGGTCCCGAGTTGCTGCAGGCGCCCTTGGTTCAACACAGCGATGCGGTTCCCCATGGTCATCGCTTCCACCTGGTCGTGGGTCACATAAACCGTCGTTGTTCCCAGTTCACGCTGCAGCTCGACGATTCTTTGGCGCGTGCTCGTTCTGAGTTTGGCGTCGAGATTGCTCAGCGGTTCATCCATCAAAAACACCTCAGGATTGCGCGCCATGGCGCGTCCGAGGGCGACCCGTTGTTTCTGTCCGCCGGACAGTTCCTTCGGCCTTCGATCCAGCAATTCTGTGAGTTCAAGAGATCTGGCAATGGTGTTCACCCGGGCTTCGATTCGGTCTTCTCTGACCGACCGCACCCTCAGTGGTTTGGGTAAGGCGCGCGTGGCTTGAAAGGCTTGATCTTGGATGCGCTGGACTATTGATTTCGCCTGGCTTCTGCGCAGTCCAAAACTGAGGTTGTCCCGCACGCTGAGATGCGGGTAGAGCGCATAGCTCTGGAACACCATGGCGACGTTGCGGCGCGCTGGCGGCACATCGCTGATGGGCCGGGAACCGATTTTGATTTCGCCGCTGGTGGGGCTGTCGAGACCAGCGAGCAGTCGCAGCAAGGTGCTTTTCCCGCACCCCGAGGGACCGACTAGCACCAAAAACTCGCCATCGTTGATCGTCAGATCCAACTGACGAATCACCTCAACGGGATCACTGCCGCCGCGTCCTGGGAAGGTCTTGCTGAGGTCTTCGAAACGGACGCCGGCCAACGACAGAGCTGCAGCGGCTGAATCTTAGGGTTATGGATTGGATTGAGCCGGCAGCACCGTGCAGTTCATCGATCAGGCACGGATCACGGTCCGAGGCGGGCGCGGCGGTGATGGCATCGCTGCATTTCGCCGTGAAAAGTATGTGCCCGCTGGAGGCCCCTCCGGAGGTGACGGCGGGTGTGGGGCTCCAGTGGTTCTCGAGGCCGACAGCAACCTGCAAACCCTGCTCGATTTCAAATACAAACGCCTGTTCGCTGCTGACGATGGGCGACGCGGTGGTCCGAACAAATGCACCGGCGCATCAGGGAAAGACCTGGTGATCAAGGTGCCTTGCGGCACGGAGGTGCGCCATCTGCGCACCGGCATTCTTCTCGGCGACCTCACCACCCCGGGTGATCGTCTCACTGTTGCCTTCGGTGGGCGAGGTGGTTTGGGCAATGCCCATTACCTGAGCAATCGCAACCGCGCTCCGGAGAAATTCACCGAGGGCCGTGAGGGTGAGGAATGGCCCCTCCAGCTGGAACTCAAGTTGCTGGCTGAGGTGGGCATCATTGGTCTTCCCAATGCCGGCAAAAGCACCTTGATCGCCGTGCTGTCGGCAGCACGACCCAAGATTGCCGATTACCCCTTCACCACTTTGGTTCCCAACCTTGGTGTGGTGCGCCGCCCCAGTGGAGATGGAACCGTGTTCGCGGATATTCCAGGCTTGATTGAGGGGGCCGCCCAGGGCGCTGGTCTTGGCCACGACTTTCTGCGTCACATCGAACGCACCCGTCTGCTGATCCACCTCGTGGACGCAGGATCCGAGGATCCCGTGGCTGACCTGAACGTCGTCCAGCAGGAGCTGGAGGCCTATGGCCATGGTCTGGTTGATCGGCCACGTCTGTTGGTGATCAACAAGCAGGAGTTGGTGACAGAAGAGGATCTCCCGACGTTGCGGCAAGACCTCGAAGCGGCGAGTGGTCGTCCTGTGCTGTGCATTTCAGCCGCCATGGGAACCAACCTCGATCAGCTGTTGGCCGAAACCTGGGCCGAGCTCGGGGTGTGAGTTGATGCTCAAGACAATCTTCATGTGATCAGCCACACCAATGCTTGTGGCCTGAACACGGGAGAGCCATAACGGGAATGTCTCTCCCATGACATGACCTTTTACACCTGTCTGGACAAGAAAGGCGACGTGATTGCCCGGTGCCAAACGAAAGAAGATGTTGCTGTGCTTCAACGCATGGGACGCCCGATCGCTGAAGTGAAGGCGATGCGTAAAGAGGAGGCTGTCGTCTGCAGCCTGACCGGCAGCCCCTCTGACTACAACGAGGACTACTGAGCCCTCGTTGGATCTCCGTCGCAGGTTGACTCAGTCGTCATAGACGCGGCACTCGTCTGCATCGGGATTGGCCTCGCAATGCAGCTCGAGCGAGGTGGGGTCGTGGCTGTCGTCGGGGTGGTGCTCCTTGTATTCCTCCAGCGACTTCAGCTCATCGGTGAGGTGACGAACCTTGGCCTCGTCACCAGCTGCCTTGGCAGCTTCGATTTCCGATTGATCCTTCTGGATGTGTTCGTCGATGGACTTCATGAATTCAGACCGTGGCCTGGGTGCACATTACGGCGATTCATCGGTTTTGGAGGGGTGGAATCCCACCCCATGACCATCCGACAACGTTGATCTGAAGTGGTGGTAGCCCTGGCTACAACAACGGCTCAAGATCGTTGATCAGGGCGCCAATTCGCTGAGTTCCAGCCAGCGTTCTTCCGCCTGTTCAATGCGGGTGATGAGCTCAGCCAGATCGAGACTCAGCTTGGCCATGTCAGCGCCTTCCTGGGTCATCTGCTGTTCCAGCTCCTCTTTCTTCAGCTCCAGTTCAGGCAGCTGTTGATCAAGCGCCGCAAGCTCCTCGTTTTCCTTGAAGTTGCGACGCCGCAGACCATCGCGCTTGGTCTGGCCGCTGCGCTCTGGTTTTGGTATGGAGGGTTTGCTCGCCTGGCTTTGGCTGCGTTCCTCCTGGCGTTGCTGCTCCAGAAACGCGCTGTAGTTCCCTTCAAACCGATTGAGCCGTCCTTGGTCGAAACAGAACAGACGATCAACCGTGCGATCCAGGAAGTAACGGTCGTGGGAAACAACGATCACGCAACCTCGGAAGTCCTCAAGAAAATCCTCCAGAACGCTGAGGGTCTGAACATCTAGATCGTTGGTGGGTTCGTCCAACAGCAACACGTTGGGCGCCTGGATCAGCATTCGGCAGAGGGTGAGGCGGCGCCGCTCGCCTCCCGAGAGCTTGGCCAAGGGGCTGTGCTGCTGGGCCGGTGGAAACAAAAAGCGTTCCAGAAGCTGGGATGCGGTGACTTGCTGACCCCCCAGATCGATCCGGCTGGCGGCTTCTTCCACGAACTCGATCACTTTGCGATCGAGACCCTTGCCTTCGTTGAAGGCTTCGGTGTGCTGGTCCAGATAACCGATGTGAACGGTCTCCCCAAGCAGCAGCCTGCCTTGGGTTGGCTCGCGCCGTCCGGCGATGAGATCGAGCAGGGTGGATTTGCCGCTGCCGTTGGGGCCGATGATGCCGATTCGGTCTTCAGGGCTGAAGCTGTAGCTGAAGCCATCGAGGAGTGGGCGACCGCCCGCGCTGCCATCGGCTGTGACCCCAACGGCTTCCGCTTCAATCACCTGTTTGCCGATGCGCCGGCTGATGCCGCTCATCTCCAGCTTTGCTTTGGCCTGATTGGGTTTCTGCTCGCGCATCGCTTCGATGCGTTGCAGTCGAGCCTTCTGTTTGGTACTGCGCGCCTTGGGGCCCTGGCGTAGCCAGGCCAACTCGCGGCGAAGCACGCTTTTGAACTTGGCTGCTGAGGCCGCTTCAGAGGCCTCTTCTTCTGCTTTGTGCTGCAGAAAGGTGCTGTAGTTCCCCTGATAGGTGCGGGCCTGGCCTCGGTCCACCTCCACCATCCGCCGCGTCACCCGATCGAGCACATAGCGGTCATGGGTGACCAGCACCAGAGCACCGGGATAGCGATCCAGCCAGCTCTGCAGCCATTCCACGGCAGCGGCGTCGAGATGGTTGGTGGGCTCATCCAGCAGCAGCACATCGGGGCAGGCCACCAGGGCTGACGCCAGACCCACCCGTTTGCGGTATCCGCCGGAGAGGTCGTCGACCAGGCGCTGGAGATCGCTGATGCCCAATTTCTGCAGCACTTCCCGGCATTGCTGCTCCAGGCTCCAGGCGTCCTCTTCATCCATCCGTTGGCTGAGCTGACCCAGCTCCGCCATCAGTGCTTCATTGCTGGGGTCTCTCGCGATGGCGTCGCTGAGGGCGCTGAAGCGCACCAGCAGATCCCGTTTGGCACCACAGCCCTCCAGCACCTGCTCCAGCACCGTGAGCCCTGGAGTGATCCGGCTCTCCTGACCCACCAGCTCCACCCGAAGCCGGGGTGAGCAGCGGCGTTCCCCTTCACCAAGCGGTTCTTTCCCCGCAAGCACCTTCAACAGGGTGGATTTGCCGGCGCCATTGGGACCGATCAGTCCCAGCCGCTCTCCTTCACCGATGTGGAGATCGAGAGCGGAAAAGAGGGTGCGGATGCCGAAATCCTTGGCCGCACCCACCAGGCTGATCAGACTCACGGCGTGCCAGCGGGCAGTTGACCGTCCAGATAAGCAAACACGCTTTTGTCGCCCACATCCGCTGCTGCTTCCATGCCGAATTTGCGCAGGGCCAGCAGCACCAGCAGCAACGCTGCACTTTCCAGTAAAGCCAGGCAGAAGGGGCCATTGATCAAGCCCACCAGATGCCCCAGCAGCGCTGCCGGCAGCAGCAAGGTGAGGCCGATGGCTTCGGGCCGTTGGAAGCAGAAAAACTCCTTGAAGCCGATGCCCGCCAAGGCGGCAAACAGCGGCCCTATGGCCAGGATCCACAGTGGCTGTTCCCGGAGGGCGGCGAGCGCTTCGGTGGGGCCGGCCTGCAGCAGCAGGGCCCCCCAACCGATGCAACCACTGAGCCAGAACAGTTGAAGGGCGCGGTGCAAGGGGCGGAGGTAGATGTGGATCCAGCGCAGTGCCAGGCCCAGGGCCGTGGCCATCGGCAGCACCCAGAGCCATGCCCAGGGGCTATCGGTCTGCCACCACTGCAGCACTCCTGCAGCGAGGCTGAGGCCGGTGATCAACAGGGCGATCCGATAGGAACGCACCTCCTGGCGATCGGCAGCGGTGATGGAGTAAGGGCCGTAGACACCTTCAAAGGTTGGATCTGCGCTGGTCATCCCGACGCTGCTGTGCTGTTAACCAGTGTGCTCAGGTCAGGACCGGCTGGAACGATGCCGCCGGGATTGAGGGGGAACAAGGCACCGAAGTAGTCGTTTCGCCAGGCGTTGCCGTCGCAGGTGTCCGCCACGCCCGGCAAGGCGTAAAAGCGTTGTCGCCATGCCCAGAGGTGTGGGTAGTGCCAGAGCGGCTGCCGAGTGCAGCCGAACAGGGGCGCATAGACCAGCTCCCAGCGGATCAAGGTGGGGAACAACCGCACGTCCGCCAGGGTCAGTGTTGTGCCGCACAGCCATGGACCATTGGTTTCGAGACTCTTCTCCACCGCAGCAAGGGCGGCGAAGAGATCGGCTTCAGCGCGGTCGTAGGCCGCTTGGTTGCGGGCGAAACCGCAGCGGTACACCCCATCGTTGATGGCCGGTTGCAGTCGCTGCTGCCAGGCATGGATCCTGTCGGTGGCTTCAGCCGGTGCCAGGTCTAAAACCGCGTCTTGATGGGGCCAGCGGTTCAACAGGTCCACCAGTGGTGCACTGTCATTGCCCAGCAGGGTGCGCGTCTTGGGATCCACCAGCACAGGAACGGTGGCCCGGTAGCTGGGGGGCGCGCCGCAGTGCTGATACAACTCCAGCAGCGTGTCGCACCCCTCCCAGGCTGGATTGAGGGCCCAGCGTCCAGCGTTGTGATCCGCCTGTGCCATCACGAGGGTGACGCTGTTGTGCAGATGGCGCAGCCGATGCACCAGCCAGGTGCGATGGGCCCAGGGGCAACTGCGCCCGATCACCAGGATTGGTCGTTGGCCTGCGCTGCGCTGGAGCAGGTCTTCGGGGTTTAAAGCCGGCCGGGTGAGCGGATCGCTGTTGGGGCGCGTGTAATTGCCGGCCGCATCGGCTGGGCCCAGCCCACCCATGAGCCGTTGCCATTGCCATCGCCAACTGCGACGGGCGGCCGTGACAACGAAAGGTGGGATCGACATGGCGCGGTTTGGATCGCTTTCATCCTCGCTGTGACTCGTGCTTCAGTCAGAACTTGGTTCGCTGTGGTCCATGAGCAGCTGTGGCGTTCTTGTGGTGGCCGGCACCCACGGCAATGAGGTCAATGCCCCTTGGTTGCTGCAGCAGTGGCAGGCCAACCCTGATTTGATCGACGTTGCTGGTTTGGCGGTACAGAAGGTGATCGGTAACCCGGAAGCGTTGCGCCGCCGCTGCCGTTACGTCGATCGTGACCTCAACCGCTGCTTCCTCCCGGAACAGTTAGAGCAGGAGGCCCCCGGCTTGGAGTTTCAGCGTGCAGGGGAACTCCTGCGGTTGCACGGCCCGAGCGGCGAGCAGCCTTGTGCTGTGGCCATCGATCTGCACAGCACCACAGCGGCCATGGGCAATTCCCTGGTGGTGTACGGCAGGCGTCCCGCTGATCTGGCCCTCGCGGCTTTGGTACAGGGAGCGCTCGGCCTTCCGATTTATCTGCACGAAGCCGATGCTCAGCAGACCGGCTTTCTTGTTGAATCCTGGCCCTGCGGCCTGGTGATCGAGGTGGGCCCTGTGCCGCAAGGTCTGCTCAATGCTCGGGTAGTTGAACAGACACGTCTTGGCTTGGAAACCTGCCTGAGGGCGATGGATCAGGCAAATCAGGGGTTGGCCCGGCTGCCGGATGCTCTGGTGGTTCACCGTCACTTGGGGAGTAGGGATCTTCCAAAGGCGGAGAACGGAGAGCCTCAGGCCCTTGTGCATCCCGAACTGCAGGGCCGCGATTGGCAGGACATCAGCTCAACCCAGGCCATGTTTCGTGCTGCGGATGGGACCGATCGTGGTCAAGCATGGGTTGATGGGGAGATTCCGGTGTTTGTGAATGAAGCGGCTTACGCAGAGAAAAGCATTGCTTTCTCCCTCACGCGCCGGGAGGTGTTGCCCGTGGATCCCACCTGGCTGCCGGCCTTGCAGCAGCTGCTCTCTGCGGCTTAACCGCAGGCCCATACACCTTTACCTTCTTGAGAGCAGATCAGATTGCTGGTCTGACCATTGGCCCAGTACATCCGCAATCGGTCGTCCTCGGTGCCGATCCGCAGGGTGAGGGATCGCAGAGGGCCGGCCGGGGTCTTGCTGTCTGCATCGCCGCCGGGAGACTTGAGGTGTTGCAGTTCCTGCTCCAGCTGGTTGATGCGTTGTTCCAGCTGTTCGATAGAAGCGCTTGCGTTTGGTTTGTCGCCGCTTGAGGTCACCAGTCCACAGCTGGTGAGACCAACCGACGTCAGCCCAAGACAAATCAGAGGAATCAAACGCTTCATGGGCCTGTCCTGATTGGCCCCAGCCTCTCAGCAGAACTGGCCCTGGGCCAGACGTTCACTCCAATAGACGGTTGCACCTTGAGCCTCCAGCTCCAGTCGCCTGTGGCGGGCCTGGGTCAGAGGAACGGTTTCCTCCAAGCGGTGGCCGGCTTGCATCCAGCGGATCAGAACCAAAAGCGCCTTCGTGAGTCTCATGAATCTTAAGTCTTTCGAAAGCGTCGCTCTTCATGCCTGGGGCTCCTGAGCGTTGGTTTCGCAATCTGTGGACACACAGCGCAAACTTCCTTTACAATCCCGATCAGGCAGGGCTCTCCTGCCCTTCCTTAAACCGTTCCTTCGGGAACATTTCTTTCCGTTCTCATGACCACCACCCTCCAGCAGCGCTCCGGCGCTTCCAGCTGGCAGGCCTTCTGTGAGTGGGTCACCTCCACCAACAACCGTCTCTATGTCGGTTGGTTCGGTGTGCTGATGATCCCCACACTGCTGGCTGCCACCATCTGCTTCGTCATCGCTTTCGTCGCCGCTCCCCCGGTCGACATCGATGGCATCCGCGAGCCCGTCGCTGGCTCCCTGATCTACGGCAACAACATCATCTCTGGTGCTGTTGTTCCTTCCAGCAACGCCATCGGCCTGCACTTCTACCCCATCTGGGAAGCTGCTTCCCTCGATGAGTGGCTGTACAACGGCGGCCCCTTCCAGCTGGTTGTTTTCCACTTCCTCATCGGCATCTACGCCTACATGGGTCGTGAGTGGGAACTTTCCTACCGCCTGGGCATGCGCCCCTGGATCTGCGTTGCCTACAGCGCACCTGTCGCTGCAGCTTCTGCTGTCTTCCTGGTTTACCCCTTCGGTCAGGGTTCCTTCTCTGACGCAATGCCCCTGGGCATCTCTGGCACCTTCAACTACATGTTGGTGTTCCAGGCCGAGCACAACATCCTGATGCACCCCTTCCACATGCTGGGCGTCGCAGGTGTTTTCGGCGGCAGCCTGTTCTCCGCCATGCACGGCTCCCTGGTGACCTCCTCCCTGGTGCGTGAAACCACCGAGAGCGAGTCCCAGAACTACGGCTACAAGTTCGGCCAAGAGGAAGAGACCTACAACATCGTGGCTGCCCACGGTTACTTCGGTCGCCTGATCTTCCAATACGCCTCCTTCAACAACAGCCGTAGCCTTCACTTCTTCCTGGCTGCTTGGCCTGTTGTCGGCATCTGGTTCACCGCCCTCGGCGTGTCAACCATGGCCTTCAACCTGAACGGCTTCAACTTCAACCAGTCCATCCTTGATGGTCAGGGCCGCGTCCTGAACACCTGGGCTGATGTGCTGAACCGTGCCGGCCTCGGCATGGAAGTGATGCACGAGCGCAACGCTCACAACTTCCCCCTCGACCTGGCTGCTGCTGAGTCCACTCCTGTGGCTCTGCAGGCTCCTGCCATCGGTTGATCTGGAATCAACAAACGATTCAGATCAACTGAATCGGAAAGCCCCCTCCTCGGAGGGGGCTTTTTGTTGTGCTTTCAGAATTGAGCTCCAATCAACCATCAATAGCGAGGAGCCATCTGAGGTTCTCTCTGCACAACTCAGTGCGATGTGGAGGCTGCCAACCCCTCAGCAACGCTTTACGTCGATTCAGCAGTGTGGAAGCGAGGCCACGGCAATCTCCGTGCCGACCATTGAACTCACGGCACTGGGGTTGAGCTTGGCGTAGGTCGCGATATCACCTGCCGCCAGGGCGATGCCTGAATCAAACATGTTGGGCTCAAGTCGGGCGACGATCTGTTCTGGCAAGTCCTCGACCACAAGCAATCCCTGACTGCGTGCGATTAGGCCCAATCCGATCGACAGGATCAAGGTGATCCCTGCTCCGACGACAAGGGTGATCAGTGATCGTGACAACAGCCTGGCCTGCTCGATCAGGATCGCGAACATCGCCACACGCAGCGGCAAGATTCACGGCGCCACAACCATGGCACCGATAATTACAGCATTGTTTTCGGCGACTTGACCCACGCTGGCGCCAACCGTCAGAAGGATGAATGATTCGTTCAGCCGTGTTTCAGCGTCGTAACTGCGGTGCAGTTCTTCGTGACGATCTTTGTCTTCGAAAAGCGATTGTTAATCAACAACCACGGCTGGCGTTGGTTCAGCTGCGTCGCCCCACAATTACTGGAGGTGTGCTCGCGTTGCTGCCCGGAAGGGCCGGCACCACCTCCGTTTGCCCATCCCATTTGTCGAGGAAAAGCTTGTAGAGGACCTGATCGTCAAGGCTCCGGTTGAGGGTGTCGTAGCGCAGGGCTTCCTGCTCAGCGATTTTTACTTCGGTCTGGGCGCGGAGCAGTTGCTGCTCTGCGATCTGTTTCTGTTCAATGGCAGCGCGATATTCCTCAGCGATCTGCAAGCCCGTGAGGTCAAGACCGCGCACTTCCACGTAATCAAATTTGTCGAGTTCTTCGGCGACAGTGCGCTCCACCAGGGAGGAGATGTCGTTCCATTCGGTGGCAATGGTGACGAGCTCGTACTGGGAGAAAACCGACTTTAGGGCTTTCAGCAAAGACGGCTGAATGATGCGGGGGTAGATCTCGCGGTCGTTGCCGGCAATCGTCCTGTAGATCCGTCCGGCTTCGTTGGGGCGAACGGCGTATTTCACGGTTGCGGTGGCTTCGATCACCTGGAGGTCCTTTGTGAGGGTGGCGAATTCCTCCGGTTTGACCTGGGTGCGCACATCAAAGGGATACACCGATTGAATGAACGGAATCTTGAGATTGAGGCCGGGGAGTCTTGATCCTCCGCTCACCTTGCCCAAGGTGGTGAGCACGGCAACTTTGCCGGCCGGAACGATAAACAGAGCCTGCCCCAACAACAACAGCGCGCTGAGAATGACGGCAACCACGACGGCGAGACTACTTGCGGGATCGTTGATCCGTCGTGGGGTTTGCATGATGCGCCGTGATCCTGAGTTGATGATGTCGGGTTTGCTCGTGCGCTGTTGGCTTATGGCCGGGTTCTCCGCCAAACCGACATCAACTGGATCTAGCGAATGCCTAGTTCAACCAAAGCGACTTAAAGGCTCTTGGGTATGAATCCCGCAGGGTCATCGAGGTCTCGCGGATGAAGGTGATGCACGCTTTGGATCCGTCGAAGACGTTCGCTTGAATCATCATCTGCATGGCTTGCTGAAGCGTATTTCCTTTGCCCAGGCTGGTGTCGATGATCTTCACCGCTTTGGCAGGTTCACAAGGACCTAGCTCCAGAGTGCTTGCTGCAGACGGGAGCATGCTCAGAGCAATCGCTAGCAGCAGCAATCGGTTCAGGGCACGCATCTGGTCGAGATCTTGTGTTGCTGCACGGAGCCTATGGCGTGGGTCTGACTCTTGTCTGACAAAGTTGTTTTTTTGATTTCACTGGCCTGGGTCAGACCCTGAAGCAGTCTCCAGTTCACTGAGATGAGTCAGATCCGTGAACAAAGTTGTGCAGATGTGGCTTACCTCCTCTACATGGACATGCTCCTTGGCCATGTGAGCTCTGCAGACAGGACTGACTTGTCATGAAGAAGTCATAAAAAACCTCCGTTGAACGGAGGAATAAGCCAAGTAATCCCCATCACCCGGCTTTTCAATAAGTGTAGTGCTTCTCGTCAAGTTTGTGCAGCTGATCCACCAGATGTGGTGGATTGAATTTCACAAAACACCGCTTGGCTGCAGCTTTTCCACAGGAAGGTGGAAAACTTTGGCAGTCCGTGTTGTCGCCGTTTCTTCAAAAGGCCTGCAATCACTGGATCGTTCGGGTAAGCTGTGGATATCCCCATCACCCGGCCGCCCATTTGTGGCGGCTTTTTGTGCCTGGGCTGCCAGTGTGGACCCGTATTCCACAAGGTCTATGTCGGTGAACCGAGAACAGGCCAGGGACGCACTGGCGACACTTCTCGAGGTTTTCGCGGGGCCGAACTACTCGGGCGCATTGCGTGATGGTGATCTCACCACCCGCTTGGAGCGATGCACGAGCTGGGTGAAGGCTGAAGCCTCTGAGGCGGCATCTCTGATCGAATCATGCGTCCCCCATGGCAAGCCGATGCTTGCTCAAGCTCAGCAACGCCTGGCTGTTCTGGAATCGTTGAAGACGTTGCAGGCTGTTGCCGTCAACCATTTCGGCCCCCTCGACGATCCCAGCTAAGGCGCGTCAGTCGCGACGCAGCCAAGGCGAAGCATTGCTGAACCAGTCGCCGAGATCATCTTCTGGATGCTCCGGGTCGTCTGGATAACGTCGCCCTAAGTCGAGATCGGCCATCAAGCCGTCGAGGCCTTGTTGTGTGCCTTCCCGTTGAAAACGTTGCGCTCTGCTCACCCACGTGCTCACGCTGCGATCGCGTTCGGCAAATTTTTGAAGGTAGACGCGTTCCTGGAGTGACACGAACTCACCCTGAGCCAGGCGGCTGCAGATGTTTTGCAGTTTCAAGCGTGTCGATGTGGTCAGCATGATCGGTTCACCTTTTTCAGGTGATAGGGAGTTCCGACCTTGCCTTCAGTGGCCCAAGGCACCATTTGTTGCACGGGTGCATGGCCTGGTTTTCATATCCTGACGTGATGGATCATGAGGAAACCCAGAGCCTGACGCCGATTGCATCGGACTCGCTCTGGTTGGAGCGCTGTGGCACCCTGTTGCGTCCGCAGAACGATCCTGCATTGTTCGGTTCAGCGGACGCAGATCTGTACTTCGCTGTAGATGGTCAACCGCGCTTTTACGTGATGCGGATCCGCCGCCGGCCTCCTGTGCTCAAGTCGATGACGCGGCACCGTCGCGTGAGTCAGTGTCTGGGATCTGCCGATGCACAGCCCTGGTGGATGGCCATGGCCCCTTCCACGGATTCCGGCTGTCCGCCCCCCGCATCCTCGATCGTTCTGGTCAAGTTTAAGGCCGGTGAAGCCTTCAAGCTGCATCCGGGAACGTGGCATGCAGGCCCTTTTGTTCAGGAGCAATCAGCGCTTTTTTTCAACCTTGAATTGAGAACCACCAACGAAGACGACCACAACTCGCTCACATTGGCACAGCTTTTGCGGTTGAACTTGATTTAATTTCCTCTGGCTGTAACGGGATGAACAGCGCAACCGGGCTTGGGTGCTCTATATTTTTTTTGTAGCAACTGCTACAAACGTTCACTTCGCTACATGGCGAAGCGCAGTTCGACTCAGGGCATGGAACGGGGCCTGAGCTTTCTACGAGGAACACCATGAATGCTCTTCAGCTTCTGAAGGAGCGTGAGCTGCGCGTGCAGCTCCGCAACAGCTCCAAAAAGGTCCTGGCTCGCGGATCTGAATCCGGCGACTACACCTCTGCACATCTCTCTCCCGTCAAGCTGGCGAAAGAGAAGGTTGCTCCCACTCAGTTGAAATACCGAGGAGTGACCTACGAGGCAATGCGTGCCAATTGGCTCTGACCCCTGTTTCATTCAAGGGATGAAGCCCCACTTCGGTGGGGCTTTTTGTTTGGATGGACTGATCGTGTCTGCAAGTCGACAGTGGCCTTTGATGTTGCGACCACCGGATCAATGTCGTATCTGGATGTAAGGGATCAACTGCCATCGATTGACCCTGACAATCTTTCGCCGCAGGACGTTCTGACCATTCTTTTGCATCTGTTCCAGCAGCAGCCCGGATTCGTCGACCGTGGCCATGAGGTCAACAATAAAGAGACAGCTTGGGTAAATGGCTTTCTCTTTCGTCTTCAAAATGACGCCACAGCTGAGCGTCTTTCGATTGAGGAAGTTGGTTCAAGTGTCGACAAAATCTCGGCTTTGCGCTGATTACAACAGCTGATCAAGCGATCCCAACGAGTTTCTGTTGATCCCGCACAGAGAGCGCGTGCCCCTCGAGCATTTGTTCATTACGAGTCCGGCGCATGTTTGCGGTACAAGAGCTAACAGTTGACGGCTGGTCCAATCGCGCCGAACACGCTTCCAAAGACAATGCCTTCTGGCATGCCCGTGCCCGTAGTGATGCTGATGGGCACACGTATCGCCTGATCAGCGAGGAAAAGCACGTTGTCTGCCTGCTCACCAGTCGTGGGTCTGAGTGCTGGGAGCTCGACTAATCTGCTGCTCTGGCTGCCCTGTTCAGGCATGATCGGTGGATGACCGACGATATGCAGCAAACCCATCCGCTTTACGCCATCGATCGCGACCAGATCGATGCTGTGTTGGGTCACGAGGGCGAACCAGGCCCGCAGCAGTTGACAACGATTGCCGCGTTATTTTCGCGATATGCGGATTTTCCTGGCGCTGAAGATATTCGTGATGATCTGCAGAAATGTCTCACGCTATGGGGACTTTCGCGCGACGAGTTGAACCTTAAGACGCGTGAAATCTGGGAGAGTGGTTGGCGGCCTGGGCAGGATCCTGTGGCTGAAGGTGTTGGTTCTGGGGCCGATGTGGAGGATGCAGACGCTTGAT
This sequence comes from Synechococcus sp. WH 8109, assembly GCF_000161795.2. Taxonomy (NCBI): domain Bacteria; kingdom Bacillati; phylum Cyanobacteriota; class Cyanophyceae; order Synechococcales; family Synechococcaceae; genus Synechococcus; species Synechococcus sp. WH 8109. The sequence continues at coordinate 487,170 of NZ_CP006882.1, forward strand.
GCTTGTCTGTATGGCTCTTCCCTTAACTGTTTAAACGTGAGCCCGAGATGAGATCGGGTTGCACCTGTTTCATGGGTGATCAGCCAAAGAGGAAGGCCGCCCTTCCCGGTGGAAAGACGGCCTAACTCGCTCGTTTGTGCATCGTTCAACCCATCACTTCAGCTAGGGAAAGAAAGGGTCGAAGCGTCTGGCTCGAGGCGCCCTGGGGCCATGGGCTCGAGGTGTTGGGTCGTTTTCTCCGAGGGCACCTGAGACGGTGCAAGTGGAGCGTCGATTGGCGTGGCGGACCATTGCGTGCCCACCAAAGGACCAACCCAGGTCATTGTTGAGACTGTTGGAGCAGGGGCCAGAAAGTCAGTCTGCTTCTTCGGTCTGCTGGGGTGGAGTGTCGTCCGTCATGGGCTCCTCCGATCTCGATGCCCATAGTTTTGTGCCTGCAGAGCACAAAGTCATCAGCATTAAGGCGCATTGTCTTGAGGGCCTGAACGATCGATTGTTGAGGTGGCGTGCCTGTCCGTTGCCTGAAGCCTGGTCTTGATCTCGCGTGGACCCGGGAGCATGCGATCTGATCAGATCTCGGTCTGGTTGTCGACGCCCCTTGATGTCCGTTCTTCCTCTGTGAGGTATTCCTCAATGAGGGGGGAGTGTTCACCCCGCTGAACGGCGCTGATCTCCCGTTGGATGTTCTGAATGAACAGCTCGTTCCCGTTCCGCTTGGCCACCGCAAGCACACGCTCGAGGCGTTCAAGTTCCGCCTGCTGTTCGTTATTCATGCCATGGAACGTCAGTTATTACCCACGCTGGCAGGGTTGGATCAATAACGCCGAACAAGCTGGCCTGATGTGTTGCTGAACCCGATGGGGTTGTGCTCTGAGGCTGAGGTCAAAATCCGCTTAAGCAGCATCTGATTCCGCCTCCTCATACAGAGCCTTGAGCTGATCGAGCTCAACCATCAGGTATTGAATTTCAAGCCAGTCCGTCGAAAGGTCAATGGTGGTTTCCAGGCGGTCAATCTGACGCTTGAGAAGCTCCGTCATTCCGCCATCTGGCTGCTTGGCTCCCATGTAACCGCGCATGACGCTGGATGCAAGACGACTGCTGATGACGATTGAGGGAAGGGCTTGTAGCGTTCCATCCCTCCGTGTTCGCTCTCACAGACAAGCTGTATGGCCCGTGGGAATGTTGGTTAGCTTCAACACCTTTCATGACCTTTTTGATGCACTGGTCTTTCAAGACCGGCTACCACGAAATAGCTGCCAAGAAGTTCCTGGCAACGGGTGCGCCTTTCCCCGAGTGCATGTCTTGGAAGCGTTGGCATGCACCTGGCTCTGTTGAAGGCTGGATCCTCGTGGAGGCAGACAACGCCGATGCCTGTTACGAGCATGCCGCGGAGTGGGCCGAGTGCCTTGACTGGGAGGTCACCCCAGTTCTTTCAGATGAGCAAGCTGGCCCCCTCATCGCGAAGGCCTACAGCTGATCGCCTGATGGGAGCGATGCCCCTCGACACTCCGGGGGGCTCAATAACCCGTTTAGATCGTGCCAAACATTTCCGATCCCTGGGGGAGTTCACTACCACCCAGAAAACGAAAGGGTTTCGGCAGTGACCCTTGGCGACCTTTCAGTGACACTGATGTGAGCAAGGCTGGCTACGTCTACGTCATCCAAGCCGTGTACACCGGCATGTGCAAAATTGGCCGGACAAAAGATTTTGATCGCAGGCTGAAGGAACTGGGAGTTGGTGTGTCAGCCAACCTGATCAAGGCGCAGTTCTTCAATGACTGTCACGCCGTTGAGAAGCGGATGCATAAGGAATATGCGGACAGTCGCCTTCTAGGGACGGAATACTTCAGGCTGAGCTGCCCTCCCTGGCTGGGCTAGCGCCGGTAGTAGTGGCTCCCGTGAACAGGCGAGCGCATGTTGTGCTTCCCGATGCCGACTATCGCGCTCAATTCTCTGAGGGCGGTTTAGTTCAGGACACGATCCAGAAAGCGAGTAATCGCTTTAAAGGACCAGCCATTACCAGTGGCCTTGAGCTTGGGAACGCAATCTGCGTGAACAGCTGAGCCAGCCGCGTGTTTCGCTGCAACCTCAGAGAGTTCGATCGTCTTGCCGCACACTGTGCAGGGGAGCTTCTTGACCAAGCGGTGATGCCTTCAACCCTGTTGTCAGTCGTAGCTCTACAACCTACGAAAAGGCCACTCCCTTAGCGCCGGTATTGGTGGTGCGGTGCACGCCGGTTGTGCACCCCGATGCCCAACATCGCTCTCAGCTCACGAGCAGTGGCAACAGCGGCACCAATGTTGTTCGATTTCACCCCGCAGGCCATGCACTCCTGCAGGTTGTGGATCAAAACCATGGCCATTTGAGGGTTCTCTACGTTCGTTGCCTCAAGGTCCTTGTGGACCAGATCCATTGCCTTGCTTGCGATCCGCCGGGCTGTACGTCTACTGACCCCCTCGGATCGGCCAGTCTGGCCACAACGTGGCTGACGGAGTGCCCCTGCAGGATCCATCCAGCTGCCTTGCGGACGCGGATCTTGTTTTCGGTCCGGGTGGTCATGGCTACCTCTGGGTGGCGACGACTGACTGGTGATGGATTGGGCTGTCTGTGATTTCTTTCGCCTTTCTTTGGATACCGTGCGCCGTCTTTTGCGGAGCCATTGCTCACGACAAAGGACATAGCGGTGTGGCTTGGTTCTTTGGTGGCTTGTTTTTGGCCCCCTTGGCGTGGTGGCTGTAGCCGCTCTCAGTGACCGCAAACTGCGGCGCTACATCCGGCTGATGGCTGAAAAACAAGGTGTTCCGCAGGACGCCTTCGGAAAGGCAGAGCAAGCATCCGAGACTTCGGAGCCAACAGACCTCTACCCCAAGCTCAAGTGACATCACAGCAACCCCGCTGAGATGAAGTGCTCCTCGACCAGGGATAGGTCTGCGTCGTCAAGGTCCTCAGCCATATCGGCGATGACACCGGCAACGATGGCTCTGTTGATGCGAAACCATTCCTCCCGGCTGCAGCTCCGAGGCCAGTCCTGAATACCTTCGAGGAGAGGGGGCTGGCGGACGTGATCGAGAATGAGGGCCATTGTTCAGATGACACGTGCGTAGTGCGTTGCTGGCGTTGTTGGTGCTGATATCAGTGCCAGTGCACGCCGCAGAACCCATTCGGCTGCAGGTGATTCCGTATCAAGTGAGAAGCCAAGAGATACCGGTCCTGCCGTTCTTGCTGCCGCCACCTCCCTTGCTCTTAGAACCAGCCAAGCCGAAGAAACGCAGGCGAAATAGCGGAAGGGATCGAGTCTGGGTGGACGATTCTGATTGGCTGATGGATTAGTCATCACCCAGCACCCGCGGTGTCGAGTTCGTTTCTGAGCCAGAGGCGCTGCTGAATCAGACAATCGCGTTCATCAAGCAAGCCACCGGCTCTGTCTTCGATCTCTTTTTGGAGCTTGGCGATCTTCGTGGCCAACGAATCGATGTAGGTCTCTGCTTGTTTCTGGTAGTAAGTCCGCCCGATGTTGCTGGGCAGCCATGTCCTGCGACAACACGCTTGGAGTGATGGTGGGCAACCGTCAGCCCGTGAAGCCTCGCCGCGGTCATTACGGCCTCGCACCTGCGCTGATTCAATGCTTAGAGGCTGATTATCTGGTGGGAAGTAATTCAGAGAGATCTCAGTCAGAGAGAGAGGTTTCTGAAGTTCCCGACGAAGTTCCCACGGGAAAACCATCGGGAAGTCAGCAGACCCGTTGCAGCACGGGGCATCAGCCGCAATTACTCCCCATGAGGCATCAACCCCGGGGTTCTGGGGAGGAAGACCCTCACTGGGCCCCCCGACCGGCCTGACCAACTGCTCCATGTGCAGATGGTCGATGCCCGTAGATCCAATCCCAACACTGATCTCAATCGCCATGGCACCGGTTGTCGTGACCTATGCCGTGGCCCGAACCCCTTATATTGGGTAAACATATGCATAATGAAAACAAATCAAAAGCTCGAAAATGAGTCAATCAAGTCATCAAAAATGGAATTATTTTGTTCTAAATATCAATATCGAGTCCGCCCCTTCGCCGCCAAATCCAGAAGAGGCAAGTAAAAAACTGAAAGGCACACTTAGTCCTTCCTTTATACAAGATCAGTTTCCAGAGGAATACAAGGAGGTTCGCCAGGGTGAGCCGATGGAGGTTCAGCTCCAAAAAAGTTTAGATCACTTAGGATCGCAAGGATGGGAATTAATAAATATATCGACTATTGGCCCCAAGTTATTATTTTTCTTTAAAAGAACCGATAAAAGTATTGCTGGTGAGGGATAATTTCTTTTTATTTTGCATGTCTGTGCTTCGAATGCTTGCTTCCTGTTGTGACTCATGCCACTTCTTTGTTTTTAGTTCCCGATCAATGATTGCTCATGGATGAGCATAGAAAACACCTTATAGGCTTTCTTGTAGTTGCCGCCCATGTAGCTTGTTAAATAAAGTCGGTGTACCAAGCAATTCCTTCGTTTACAAAGAGGTCCGATTCATTTAGTAATTCACACTCATCCTCTGAAGATGAATACATGTGTGTGTTTGACTGTGTATTGAAGAAGCGAATCACCTCAAGTTTCTCATTTGCTGCTCCGTATTCGAGTGAGTAAGCCTTGAATGCGACTCCTTCGTAAATGTACTCGCCTTCACTAGAGGCAATGATTGAATCTTTTTCAAAGTCCGAGGAGGTGTACAAATGGCTGCCCTTGTGCGGATTAAAAAACCTATATATGTTTTCGCTTTTTTCTGACGGTGAGGTGGAGTAAATTCCTTCGTTTATCCACTGTTCGCTTGTTAGCTTATCGATTTCGTATTGATTTGCCGAAGAAAGGTGGCAATTTGATTTAGGGTTAAATAGCCTCGAAACAGTCAAAAAAGTGTCGACACCGATTGTCACGGAATTATTGCTATCGCTGCCATCGGCGTTGCTGTTGCCGATTGAATTAGAGAAGGCTCCAGATGCAACGGCAATGACAGCCTCTATTCTGCTGTCTGCTTTTGGCGTAAACGTAGCGGAATAGGAGCTGCCGGTACCGTAGAAGTTGGAGAGGCTGCCGCCCGTTATGGAGACATCAGCCTCTACGAAATCTGTGGCAGCGTCTGAAAGGGTGAAGGTGAGGGAAGCGGTTTCGCCAGCTCTTAAAGAGGAAACATCAGAGCTGACAGCGATGGTGGGTCTGACGCTGTCGACGCTAAAAGTGACGGAATTGTTGGCATCGGAGCCGTCATTGTTGGTATTGCCGGCTGAATCAGAAAACTTTGTACTGGCGACAGAGATCACACCATCTGCGGTGCTGTTGTCAGTAGGTGTGAAGGTGGCGGTGTAGACGGTGCTGGAAACAGCGGTCCAATTGGAGAGTGATCCACCGGAAACGGCGATATCGGTCTCTACGAAATCTGTGGCAGCGTCTGAAAGGGTGAAGGTGAGGGAAGCGGTTTCGCCAGCTCTTAAAGAGGAAACATCAGAGCTGACAGCGATGGTGGGTCTGACGCTGTCGACGCTAAAAGTGACGGAATTGTTGGCATCGGAGCCGTCATTGTTGGTATTGCCGGCTGAATCAGAAAACTTTGTACTGGCGACAGAGATCACACCATCTGCGGTGCTGTTGTCAGTAGGTGTGAAGGTGGCGGTGTAGACGGTGCTGGAAACAGCGGTCCAATTGGAGAGTGATCCACCGGAAACGGCGATATCGGTCTCTACGAAATCTGTGGCAGCGTCTGAAAGGGTGAAGGTGAGGGAAGCGGTTTCGCCAGCTCTTAAAGAGGAAACATCAGAGCTGACAGCGATGGTGGGTCTGACGCTGTCGACGCTAAAAGTGACGGAATTGTTGGCATCGGAGCCGTCATTGTTGGTATTGCCGGCTGAATCAGAAAACTTTGTACTGGCGACAGAGATCACACCATCTGCGGTGCTGTTGTCAGTAGGTGTGAAGGTGGCGGTGTAGACGGTGCTGGAAACAGCGGTCCAATTGGAGAGTGATCCACCGGAAACGGCGATATCGGTCTCTACGAAATCTGTGGCAGCGTCTGAAAGGGTGAAGGTGAGGGAAGCGGTTTCGCCAGCTCTTAAAGAGGAAACATCAGAGCTGACAGCGATGGTGGGTCTGACGCTGTCGACGCTAAAAGTGACGGAATTGTTGGCATCGGAGCCGTCATTGTTGGTATTGCCGGCTGAATCAGAAAACTTTGTACTGGCGACAGAGATCACACCATCTGCGGTGCTGTTGTCAGTAGGTGTGAAGGTGGCGGTGTAGACGGTGCTGGAAACAGCGGTCCAATTGGAGAGTGATCCACCGGAAACGGCGATATCGGTCTCTACGAAATCTGTGGCAGCGTCTGAAAGGGTGAAGGTGAGGGTGGATGTATCGCCTGCGCCCAGGGAGTTGTCGGCATCGTCATGAGTTATGGCGATGGTGGGAGGGGTGGTATCAGCTGTTGTTGTATCAACAGTGAAGGTAACGGAATTGTTGGCATCGGAGCCGTCATTGTTGGTATTGCCGGCTGAATCAGAAAACTTTGTACTGGCGACAGAGATCACACCATCTGCGGTGCTGTTGTCAGTAGGTGTGAAGGTGGCGGTGTAGACGGTGCTGGAAACAGCGGTCCAATTGGAGAGTGATCCACCGGAAACGGCGATATCGGTCTCTACGAAATCTGTGGCAGCGTCTGAAAGGGTGAAGGTGAGGGAAGCGGTTTCGCCAGCTCTTAAAGAGGAAACATCAGAGCTGACAGCGATGGTGGGTCTGACGCTGTCGACGCTAAAAGTGACGGAATTGTTGGCATCGGAGCCGTCATTGTTGGTATTGCCGGCTGAATCAGAAAACTTTGTACTGGCGACAGAGATCACACCATCTGCGGTGCTGTTGTCAGTAGGTGTGAAGGTGGCGGTGTAGACGGTGCTGGAAACAGCGGTCCAATTGGAGAGTGATCCACCGGAAACGGCGATATCGGTCTCTACGAAATCTGTGGCAGCGTCTGAAAGGGTGAAGGTGAGGGAAGCGGTTTCGCCAGCTCTTAAAGAGGAAACATCAGAGCTGACAGCGATGGTGGGTCTGACGCTGTCGACGCTAAAAGTGACGGAATTGTTGGCATCGGAGCCGTCATTGTTGGTATTGCCGGCTGAATCAGAAAACTTTGTACTGGCGACAGAGATCACACCATCTGCGGTGCTGTTGTCAGTAGGTGTGAAGGTGGCGGTGTAGACGGTGCTGGAAACAGCGGTCCAATTGGAGAGTGATCCACCGGAAACGGCGATATCGGTCTCTACGAAATCTGTGGCAGCGTCTGAAAGGGTGAAGGTGAGGGAAGCGGTTTCGCCAGCTCTTAAAGAGGAAACATCAGAGCTGACAGCGATGGTGGGTCTGACGCTGTCGACGCTAAAAGTGACGGAATTGTTGGCATCGGAGCCGTCATTGTTGGTATTGCCGGCTGAATCAGAAAACTTTGTACTGGCGACAGAGATCACACCATCTGCGGTGCTGTTGTCAGTAGGTGTGAAGGTGGCGGTGTAGACGGTGCTGGAAACAGCGGTCCAATTGGAGAGTGATCCACCGGAAACGGCGATATCGGTCTCTACGAAATCTGTGGCAGCGTCTGAAAGGGTGAAGGTGAGGGAAGCGGTTTCGCCAGCTCTTAAAGAGGAAACATCAGAGCTAACGGCAATGGTTGGAGCAGAGCCGTCGATAACGAGTGCGCTGTTGCCGGCGAGGGAATCGCTGCTGGCAAGGGCGGGGAGTGTGAGGGTGGCGTTGTTGCCAGCGGCGTCTCGGATGGTGGCGCCGTTGAGTGCGAGAGAGGAGGTGGCTTTGTAGTTGAGGTCGGCGGAGGTATCGCCGTTTTGGACGGTGTAGGAGAAAGCGAGTGTGTTGGTGCCGGAGCCAGAGGAATAGGAGACGGTCTGGTCTGTAGAACCGGTTTCAAGGGTGAGTTGTGGAGTGCCGCCAGTGGTGTTGACGGTGACGGCCTCAGAGAAGAGGACGTTGATGTTGATGACGTCGCCGGCTTTGTAGGTGCCATCAGCGGTGGAACTGCTGACGGATTGAACGGTTGGAGCAGAGCCGTCGATAACGAGTGCGCTGTTGCCGGCGAGGGAATCGCTGCTGGCAAGGGCGGGGAGTGTGAGGGTGGCGTTGTTGCCAGCGGCGTCTCGGATGGTGGCGCCGTTGAGTGCGAGAGAGGAGGTGGCTTTGTAGTTGAGGTCGGCGGAGGTATCGCCGTTTTGGACGGTGTAGGAGAAAGCGAGTGTGTTGGTGCCGGAGCCAGAGGAATAGGAGACGGTCTGGTCTGTAGAACCGGTTTCAAGGGTGAGTTGTGGAGTGCCGCCAGTGGTGTTGACGGTGACGGCCTCAGAGAAGAGGACGTTGATGTTGATGACGTCGCCGGCTTTGTAGGTGCCATCAGCGGTGGAACTGCTGACGGATTGAACGGTTGGAGCGGTGGCATCAGTAATCGTGATGGAAACGGACTGCCACGTATTAACGCTACCCAGTTCGATTGAACGTTCACTCGTAGTAGAGCCGGTGTTGCCGAGAGTTGCCATAACGTCAACCTCGTAAGTCCCGTCAGAGTTGGCATCGGTGTTGTTTCCATATATGGGAGCTGTGTCAAATGAAAGTGCCCCAGTCGATTCATTGATTGAAAAGAGTGATTTATCTGCACCTCCTGCTAGTGACCAAAAAATCGATTTTGTGCCAGGAACACTGCCGGTATTGGAGAATGTATGTACAGCCGAATTGTTTTCAGCTAAGGAAAAGGATGTGCTGCTATCACCTGCATTGCCGTTGGGCCCATTGATCAGTATTTTTTGCCCATTCAGAGGATTGGTGCTGCCAATATCTGCAACCATGTCGGTTGGATGGGCTCGGTTGTAATTGAATTTGAGAACAAGAAAGTTGGTGTTGTTTGTGTTGAAAAAGTCTGTTGACTGTGCGTTATAAAGGGCTAAAAAGCTGTAGTCTTGATCTGAACTTGTGCTTTCTCCGGTGGTAAATGAGCCAGAGTAATCATTAGAGTCATAGCTCGAGCTGTGATTTGAGAATCCAGATTTAGACCAGCTGCCTTGAATGAAATAGTTTTGGCCAATGGTTAGGCCAGTTAAGGCGTCTCCGCTGCTTAATAAGTTGAACGAATTGTTGGGTAGATAAAGGTTGTAATATGTATGGCTAAAGTTATAAATAACATCTACGCCGTTCCCAAAAGTTATTGTTTCGTCGTTGATTAGCGTCGCGCTGCTGCCCAGGTTTCCTGCGTCTGTCCAGATGACTGAGTCGCCATCATGTTGATATACGTCTTCTCTGCTATATCCTCCTCCCCAAATAATGTCTGCCCCTGGTCCCCCATCAAATATATTTTTGCCGCCTCCGCCATCAAGGCGATCGTGGCCTTTGCCACCTGTTAGTAAATCATTTCCGCCATTTCCCTTGAGAACGTCATTGCCTTCGTTGTCTGAGGATTCTTGACCGCTTTGATTACCATCGCCACGCATAATATCTTTTTTGCTGGCTCCCCAGATAATGTCGTCTCCTTCGCCGCCAAATAAGTAATTGAAGGCGCCGCTACCTTCTTCTAAATCCCCTGACCATTTGCCACGGATCTTGTCAGCACCACCACCGCCGTAGATGTAATCTGAACCTCCTCCACCTTTTAGGAAATCGGCGCCACCATACCCATACATGGTGTCAGAGGACCCTGTTCCGTTGAAATTATCGGCACCATCTGTGCCATAGAAATTTTGAAATTCTGCTTCAAGTTGATTTCCGTTAATATTGATATAGCCATGGTCGTCTTCTTTATGAAAATGATTGTTTTTGTAGCTTTGCAAGCTATTGTTGGCAGCGCCAAGAAGTTGTTCCGCGAATGCAGCGCCTTCATCGCCTGCTGTATCAGTTTTGTTGAGCTGGTTGTCTAAATAATGACCATATTCTTCCGTGAGGAGATTGGCGATGTCCTTGGGATTACTTGCCTGAAGCCAGTCCTGATTGACGTAAATCGTCCCAGTCGCATGCGCAAAAGCTCCAGCGGCGCCAGGCATGGCGCTGCCCGGTAGCAGCTCAACAGGCGGAAGATCTTGCGTTTCGCCCTTCGCGAGCCGAGTGGCGATGCGCTTCAGCTGGTCCGTCGCTTGGCCTGGCTTCAGCCGTAGGGCATCAACGCCTGCTGAGAAGAGGCGCCCATCTGCTGCCCAGGTCTGCAGTTGGAGCAACCAACTTTGATAGAGCCGATCGTCCAGCGACACCCTGTGAGGCAACTATCAATCCTTGCGTCGAATTATGAGTGGTTTTGGCTGAGTTTCATGGGCCGAAAAGTACGAAGAGGCCGCGACTGTTACAGCCCATCACCTCCCCTCGGCATCGGCTCTAAAAGCTTGGACTTCTTCTGTTGCACTCCGTTCTGTCGTCAGCTTGATAAGTGACGCACATCAACGGCGTACGCCATCACCGCGGTGGGAGTTGTACCCAGTGCCAGTCATTTGATCTAGCTAGCGGAGGGCGCTGACCACGGCTCCCGGGTTCCACTGTTGTATCGCCTGCCCAGCCGCAGCCATCAACGTCTGAATTCACCAGCTCAGCAGCTCCTGCCGATCAATGCCCGTCTCGTCGATGTTGTCCTTGATCTGAGACCAGGCCCTCCTTACGAGCTTCTAGCCCTGCGCCCTGGAGACCCCCCCACTATTTCGAGACAAGCGGAGCCACGGGTGCATGGGGTGTGGCTCTGCCGCCTCGGCTCCTCTCCCCGCCCTATGCGGAGATGAGCGGAGCCCCGAGCGATGGTGGCTCCGCCGCACACGCAGCTCTCTCACTACCGGTGTGCAATTCAGTCGTAACCGCCCTCATCACGGCTAAAGCGACTCACCTAATACCGAATTCCAGATAGGGGATCTAGTCAGCCGTCAGTAGATCCCCCGAGCCAAGACCGCCGTTCCCTCGGCCATCTCGCTCAATCCATCACTAGCCACGCAACGCAATGGGAACCAACTGTGTCTCAGGCAGCTACACAAACGGACAACAACGGCCCAGCCGTTATGAGCCCACACCCGAGCGTTGGCTTGAGCTTCAGCGCAGGCTGGGTCGATGAGGCGGTGGTCAGACATGGCGGCGCCTTGTGCACCTGGGCGCCATCACTTGTACCAGGTGTGAATGACTGGGAAGACAGTCCCTGCACGTATGCAGCTCCCGCCATAATAAGATCATAACTAGAGGCTTGTTTTCTATGAATAAATACTTTTAACATCCATCGCAGCTGGCGTTGTTGTCGCGTCTGGTGCCTCTGCAGTTGCCGGAACCTATGAAGCTTTGTGCGGAGGAACCAAGTGCATGGTGTATCTCAGCGCTTCTGAAACAAGGTTGCCATTTGGCTCAATTTAGCCCCTAAGAGTTACTGATTGGGGCGGAGGCGGCGATAGCAAAATGTCTGTGGGAACTGGAGTTGCAACAACCATCCTGTTTGACCCGCTTGGACTGCTTGGCTTCATGGCTAAAAACCATGACTTTAATTTCATAGTGAATGGCTATGACAATAATGGCAAGAAAACGACTTTAAATGTTTGATTTAAGAATGATAAGTCAGTCAAGAGATTTATAAATGAAATGCAAATGTTGACCAGGCTAGGCATGGATCAGACTAGGACTATAAAAGAAATAATGGCTGCAGAGGCCATGGGAGGTCCAGCGTCATTTGGAACTCTCGAAGGTGATGCTCAGGCTGAATCCGCGCTTGGCACTCCACAAGTGGCTGCAGAGCCTAAAGGCAATTGCTGGAGTACATATCTTGACTCAAATCCTGCGATGAAGGCCTAGGCCGAGGCAAACCCAAGTATGGCAGAGCAAAATAAGAAGAAGTTTGATGACTGTTGAAGTCTTTTGGATTGAATGGAAGCGGTGAAAATATCTAGCGTTAATCGCTATCTTTAAGGTTCTTGTCTTAGGGCAGCCTGTGGTTATGTCGCGGCCACGGAAGTGAACAGTGAACTGAGCATTCAGTTGCGGCTGCTGCATTCGCCTGACCTATTAGGGCAGGCAATTCCGGCAACGCTTTTTTGGCCGAAGAAGTCCAGGGCATGCCATTGGCTTTGTAGACAAAGAGAAGTTAAGGGCTACAATGAGTAATAGTTGAAACTATCTCTAACATATTATGATGCCAAAACGCTTATTGAAAAGGCTTTTACGATCACTTCTAATTGTTCTTATTCTTGCAATCCTTGCTTTTTCAGTAGCGGGTATGTTGCTGCCAGCCGTGGTATTAGTCTGCGACCTTGTCGAAAAGTTTTTTGGGTTTAATGCTTGCAGTAATTTGCTCTTTAAATTGAATAATAGTGGCATATATATTTCTAATTAGTGCAAGAAATATTTTGACCACTTCAACTCAGCGACCACGGAAGTGCGCTTCAAATTGCCGGTCAAGCTGCGGTTGCAGCAACATCACCCTTAAGGAATTGAAGCATCCGCAGGCTGCCATGTACTGACCATCGCGTTCAGCTTTGGCCGCCAGGAGTTGATATTACGTAGCCAACCCACCATGTGCTGAAGCTCAACTGAGTTCAGGGCGGTTGCAGGCTTACTTGAGAGTGCTTCCCATGCCATTGGGATCAGGCGTAGCCGTCAGAGCGCAGCTTGCGCATGGCATTGGCCTCCATCAGTAGCTCCCAGAAGTTCAGTCAAGCGGACACTGTTGATGGTGGTACGTCGGCATGCCTGAGGGTGAGCGCCAGATGGAAATTAATGAGCATGTTAAGTATTGACAGCGAAGTCCTAGATTGTGTCTGACTTTAACTTGAAAAATGATTGTATAGGCGTTAGTCAATTTCAGGAAATACCCTTTTCTGATAATTCATTTCGGACTCACTTACGCTACGGCATTGACCTTTGCGATCCCAAGCGCTAATTGTATCCCAGTCAAGAATGTATTTGCTTTTAAAGCTTAGCGTGTTTCTGTTCAGGTCTACGTGCATTAATTCTGAGCCTAATTCGTCATTCTTGGAAAAGAATAAGTTTATTTGGTTGGCGTTGCTAGCTGCGATGTCCATCACGAAATATGCACCCTCTTCTGAATACAGCGCTTGTTTGCGTTTGAAGTCAACGAGAAGGCTAAATGGGGCGGAAAATTCTTGTTCTTTCTCAATTATTTTAAGTGTAGCTTTTTTACCTGCCTTGTCCCACTTGGCGCTATATTCTAATTTTATTGCTTGTTGTTCTTCGCAATTCAAGGCCAGTCGGTTGGCACCCGCGTATCCAGATCTTGTTTCCGCAAGACTTAGAAATAAAGCTACAATAGTAAAGCTTTTAGCCAAAAGAAGATTCGTCATTCTTGCGGACTTTGATTCTTGAGGCTCTCCCCGTCATAACACGCAATCGCCGTATTATCTCGACTATGTGACTGGCGTTTGCGCTCAGACGGTGATCAGTCGGACCAGGATCTCCATGGACCTCAACCGCATTTTTGGCACTAGCACCGCTCAACGTCCTCACTCCAAGATTTTGCGCATCACTTTACGCATCAAAAGTGATACTTAGCGTTCTGGTATCAAAAAGGCGGCCCATGTGGATCGCTTAAATACTAGTGCTGGACTAGTTTTTTTGAAGAATGGAGCCAAGGAGACTCGAACTCCTGACCCCCTGCTACTCGTGCAGTTAGTCATACAGCCCAAAACAGAAACCACAGCTGCAACAAGCAACGGCAGACACCGCTGTTGTGCACTCATCAGTGCGCCAGAGCTTCTATCGACGACACCAACTCACCAGAAATAATCCAGGTGTACTCAAGTTCGCGTCATGGAATCAATGGAGGAAGGGGGCCACGCTGACGACCGTGTGATCCAGCGGCAGTACAGCGAGAAGGTCTGCATGTCGTGCGCGTGGTCCTCCTACGGAATCGATGCTCACTGCCACACCTGCGTTGGCTGCGCCCTGATGGAGGCGTTGCTGGAGCAAGGTCAACACCTCACTCACGGCTGCCTCAACTGGAAGCCAGTGCACCAAATGGAAACAGGTCCCGCTGTCGCGGCATGAAAAAGCCGGGTGCAGTTCCCCCCGCAACCCGGCCTCGACGCAAATCAAGTCGTTCTGAAGCTGGACTTGGCCCCTCCCGAAGTGACTCAGTTCTGGCTCAACTGTCTAGCTGAATACATGAGCTGACTGGCGCATTGACTCAGGGGGCGGCGTCACCCCCACATCTGTCCAAGAGTTTGAGCAGTCAGGGGTTGCTGACCCTAGGTATTAATGCTCTCTGGTCAGCTGCGGAGGGTTCCCTATGTTTTACGAGTTCTCAGATCTGTAGGCCCCCTTTCAGCAGCATCAGGTCCAGCGCCTCCGCTTTTGGAAACGCCAATCGATGACTGACCACACCCTCAGCATCTCCGCCGCACTGCGTGAAGCGCAGCTGCAGCGTCTTGAGGCTTCTCTGGCTTCAAAGTCAGCAGCCAAGCCTGAGCCCCAAGTCGAGGCCCCCAACGACAAGGACGAATCAGTTCGCGACTGACCGTTAACGGTCGCTCTTCAGCCCTTGATCAGCACGGCATATTGAGGGCATCCAGCTCCTGCTGATGTTCTCTGAATACTTGTTGTGGAGGCGTTTGTCCCGATAGTTTTGGGCTTCTTGCTCGCCTGGTTCACCACCCGGCTGATCATTTGGTTTTTCAGCCCTGATCGGTATCGGCGAGATCGCAGTTCAGAGGATGGATGACCGCCTAAAGGTCGCTCTTAGTGCGACGGTCATCGCGGCGATCTTCGCTTTCGGGGCCGGTGGGAACTGGTTCGTTTTCCTTGTGCTCACCTCTATGGCAATCCTTGTGACCTGGGAGTTCCGCTAAGAAGCAAATGAAAAACCTTCTCCTGCTTTTGGTTATTGCGGCATCTATCTGGTTGGAGGGGGCTCAGAGATCAGGAATATGAAAACATAAGCCAAATAGCAAATATCAATAAAGGCAAATCAAGCAGCATCCAGTTGCCAATCCTTGTCTGCTCATATGTTTTGCAAAAAGGTATTTTAATTCTCCATCCACCAGCCTTTTCGATCCAATAATTATGCTCTCTTTGTTTGTATCGAATCTCTCTAAAGAAAATGAAGTATTTTGTTTCGCGTATTCTTACCCCCAGCCTACGGTCCAGAACTGCGTCTCTCCACTCATAGCTTTCATCTTCGACGAAGTTTCCTTTTTTGAAGCGACTCCATGACCAGTGATGGACGGTGGCAAAGAAGTGGAAATTCATGTTGTTGGTTGCAGCTGAAGTCTATTCATTGCATAAGTTTATCTATTATTTTCAAAAAAAAACATAGTCTGCTTGAGCATCTCCTTTCCAGCTGGGAGTCTCAACTCCCCCAGCCGAGGGATTTTTGGGACGAGTTTTCTCCCCCCATCTGGTTAACTGTCCTCAGCCAGCTCAATGATGTTCCGCAGCGTTGTCCACTGGAGTGCGCTCCACAGAGGTGGTCCTCACTGCGGCAGGTCCAAATATCCATTCGCAGCTTCAGTCCACGACGGCGCTTGCCACAATGGTGAATCAAACCGACACGCCCTGTGTTTTTGGACGTGCTCACGCAGAGACGTCAACCCATAGGGGTCCGCCTCCAAATAAATAGCCCTCTTGCCCTCCTCAGCCTTGAGAGAAATACGTTGAAGGCTTGTCGCCATGTGGACCATCAGATGCTGAGCATCGTGTGAATCAATGCTCAGTTGCAGCTGATCATGCGCCCAACGACAGTCCCGCTGGGCAGATGAACGTGAGCACTCACATTGAGACATCTGTGCGGTCACGACATCGCTGAACCCCTTTCCCTGGCTGACTAGAGCCACCGCTGATTCATGGCTTCTGTGGCGTTCAGCTCTGCTAGTTCTGGCCATGGTTCAGCCCCAAAAAATCGATATGTCTTTGTGGTCTCAACAACCGCTTTTAGAGATCAGCGCCACTATCGGCTATGGCCGAAAACTGGATTTGTGGGCATATTGCATGTGCTGTTGCTTTGTCAAAATATGCGTGGCTTTCTTCTCGCACTTGGACTTGTACTCCTGAGGGGTATTAGCCCAGGACTTGCCCACCATCAGGACGCGCCATGGATTAGGTGGTCGGAATATAATTACACATTTGGCTCTAAAACAGTAAATAAGTGCATGCTAAATGCTAATTCAGTTCTCATCAAGAACGGATTATCCTCAGACATGGGTAGTGATATGAATGACAAGGGAACTTATGGCTTTGTGAACGGCTGGACCAAAGACTTCAAGACAATAGCGGTGATTGTTTGCAATTATAATGACAAGGAAACGACCATAATGCTCTCTCATTATGGGAAGTCTATTGACAGTACTGACGACTTATTTAACAAGCTTAGAAAAAGCAAATGGTGATGCGCCAAAAAGCAATGTATCTATAGCCATAGCTTGAAGAGATCAGGGCCGTTGGCGCGAGCTGCTCCAACACGTACTCCGAACCCAAAAAAGGGTGCGTCACTCGATCGTCAACACACAGCAGCATCTCGAAGCAGTTCGAGCAACTCAAGTGCTAGTTGATGGCATTAACCCAGTAAAAACTGGGTTGATCCAATTCGCCTGACTATCGAAGCTCCCTGACCATGCCCTCTAGGAAGAGATTCCAGAAAGATTCAGAAGCGGAACACTTCGGGGCTGCCGGTGATCTTGGTTTCGGCATGCGTGTTGATGCCGTAACCGCGGTGGTAGTTGTATCCGGTGCCGGTCATGTGATCGAGCTGCCGGATGCAGGCCACCAGAGCGCCGGGGTTCTTCTGCTGCATTGCCTGCCCAGCTGCGGCTATCAACGTTTGGATTGACCAGGACAGCAGCTCCTGCGCCAGCCGTGGCGCTGAGTTGGCCAGGACGTTGTTGGCCGTGTTCAGGTTCTCCCTGACCACCCGCTCAACCTCGATTGCTCGTTCTGAGAACTGACCAACTTGCTGAGACAGAACACCTAGCGGAAGATGCAAGCAACGCTCATAGCAAGCGACACCAAACTTCTATGGGGACGAGACAGGGCAGCGACGGAGGCTAATAATGAGAATGATTCTCGGATGTCGAGGAGGTCGCGATGGGCCAGGTGTGCCTGATTTCAGGCCCTCCGGGGTGCGGGAAAACAACTTGGGCGCTCCAAAGGCTTCAGCAGCATCAAGGCCCCTGCGCCTACCTGCGGCTGGAGGGAGAGAAGGCAGCGGGGCTTGAACAGGGAGAAGACAGCGGAATCGACCTGACCTGGCTCAAGGACCAGGTGCCAAGGCTTGAGGAACCGGCAACATCCAACGCAACGGATCTGAAGCAGGACAACGATGCGCTGACCCTGATCGAAGTGCAGCAGTTCCATCCCCCCAGCAA
Source organism: Synechococcus sp. WH 8109 (assembly GCF_000161795.2). NCBI lineage: Bacteria > Bacillati > Cyanobacteriota > Cyanophyceae > Synechococcales > Synechococcaceae > Synechococcus > Synechococcus sp. WH 8109. The sequence continues at coordinate 504,503 of NZ_CP006882.1, forward strand.
GGAAGGAGTTGAAGGGCTCGGAGACGACGTTCGTTCCAAGCTGGAGGCCTTGCAGCTGCACCCCGACCAACTCCTGCACTTCGGGCGAGACCCTGAATTGCCTGCAAAGGACACCCTGGAGTTCAGCAAGCTCGAGGCCTGGCACACCTCACTTGCCGGTTCTGTCTGGGATCCCAACAGCTTGAGCAGCTTTTGGTTTGAACTCGTCAACGGTGCCTACGGCGATGTGTACCGCGCCAAAGGCCTAATGAATCTTCCTGACGGGCGGGCATTTTTCTGCAATTGGATGGTGAGCCAGGAGTCATCCCAGTTCCTTCCCCTGGATGCCACGGCACCGCCGCAGGGTCGCCCCAGTCGAACCTCAGAGCTTGTTGTTCAAGGCAAGGCACTCAACCCTGAAGGCATTCAAGCCACCATCAACGACTGCTTGCTCGCGGATGACGTGCTCGCCATGCAGCAACAACAGCTCCAGCAACAACAACCCACATCGCAAGGCTGATTGACATGAACCACGCCGTCATCTCCTGTTTGCACGCCAACCTTGCCGCCGTGGAGGCCGTGCTCGACGACATCGACTCCCAGGGCATCCAAACCATTACCTGCCTCGGCGATCTTGTGGGCTACGGACCCCAGCCCAATGAAGTGGTGGAACTGGTGCGTCAGCGCGAGATTCCCACCTGCCAGGGCTGCTGGGACGAGGACATCATTGACGGTCTGAATGCCTGTGAATGCAGCTATCCCTCCCAGCTGGCGGAACGACGAGGCCATCGCGCCCATCACTGGACAGCCGATCTGCTGACGGAGGAGAACAAGGCCTTTCTGGCTGAACTTCCAATGACACTGCGGCGCGACAAGCTGCTGTTTGTGCATGGCAGTCCGAACAGTCAGCACGAATATCTGTTACCCGACATGAATGCTTTTGCTGCCCTTGAGCGGGTGGAAACAGCAGGGGCGGAAACGTTGTTCTGCGGCCACACCCATCAGCCCTATGTGCGCGAACTACGGCAGGGGTCCATTCGGGTGAAGGTGCAACAACGCGATCAAGGCGCACCAACAGAACAGGAGATGGAACTACCGATGCGGCGGATTGTTAACGCAGGTTCCGTTGGGGAACCGCGTCATGGAAGCACTAAAGCCACTTACGTCATCCATAACGACAACACCGGAGAGGTGACGATTCGAGAGATCGACTACGACGTCGCCAAAACCTGTCGAGCGATCGTTGATGCGGGCTTACCGGAAGTGTTTGCCTGGAGGCTCAGCCACGGCTTTGAATATGCCGAGCGGGCTGAAGACGCCAGCCACGTGTGTGAGCGCTGATGGAACGCTGGGCCCTGGTGAGTGGTCTCCAAGGAGACCTGGATCTGTACGAGCAGATTCAGAAGGAGTTGAAGCAACAACGGGGTGTTGCCAATCTCTTCGTTCTCGGCGATCTGATCGGATCACAACCCAAGTGCAATGCACTGCTCGAGCGTTTGAGGCAGCCGAAACGCGGTGATCTTCAGCCCGACTGCATCTATGGCTGGTGGGAAGAGCAACTTCTGGCGGAGTGTGGTTACCGCGGCGAACGGAAGGCTGAAGGCCTCAGAGCCGAGCAGGGCGAGGCGGCGGTTGGCGAGCTTCTTGCTGCGGTGGACCCCGACCATCTCAACTGGCTGGCATCGCTGCAGTTCGGCTTCATCGAACTCGACTGCGCTTTGATTCATGGCAGCTCTGCTGACGTCGGCGACCGGCTGACGGAAGACACTTCAGCCCTGGTGCTGCTGGATCGGCTGACACGGCTAGACGTGAACCGTCTGTTTACAGCGCGGTGTCGTCGTCAGTTCCGACTGGAGCTTTCCGGTGGGTCCATCCAATCCCACGTCAAAGACCATGCCGGTGAACAGCAAAGTGAGCAGGCTGTTCCCAAGCGAAGCGTGATCGGCATTGGCGGAGGGAAGCACTACACCCTCTATGACCCCGCCACAGATCACATCGAGTTTCGAATTGCGGGAGAACCTTCCAACGCTTCGGGGCGGGGCTTTGGCTGACAGCCATGTCTCGAGATGTTTAGTCGCAACAACTGCTGAGTGAGTTGCTCTCCTGATCACGAAAAAGTCATTTCACAACCTTTGATCTCAGAAATCACCTCTGTATTTTTTCTGACCCAATGACCACTACACCCGCCACTGCCAACGTCCCCGTCACCATTCTCAGCGGCTTTCTCGGAGCGGGAAAAACCACGCTGCTGAATCACATCCTGAGCAATCAGCAGGGGGTGAAGACCGCGGTGCTGGTGAATGAGTTCGGTGAAATCGGAATCGACAACGATCTGGTCGTCACCACCGATGAAGACATGGTGGAGCTGAGCAACGGTTGCATCTGCTGCTCAATCAACGACGAGCTGATGGAGGCGGTGGAACGGGTGATTGAACGCCCAGAACCACTCGATTACATCGTCGTCGAAACCACCGGTCTGGCCGATCCCCTGCCAGTTGCGATGACCTTCCTTGGCAGTGAGCTGCGGGACCAAACCCGCCTCGATTCGATCATCACCTTGATCGATGCAGAAAACTTCGACGACGTCGTTCTGGACACGGAAGTTGGCCGGGCCCAGGTTATTTATGGCGACATCCTGCTGCTGAACAAGTGCGACCTCGTCTCAGAGGAGCGGCTTGAGAGCGTCGAACAGCAACTCAGAGCCGTCAAGAACGATGCGCGGATCCTGCGGTCGGTGAAAGGGGAGGTGCCTCTTGCCCTGTTGCTCAGCGTTGGACTGTTCGAATCCGACAAGGTGAGTTCTCCCGCCGACGATCCGAGCCTGGATCACAGCGACTGCGACCACGACCATGGCCACTGCAGCCATGACCATGAGCACGATCACAGCCATGGGCACGGTCACGGCCACAGCCATGGGGACGGTCATGACCACGGACATCATCACCACAGCCATGAGCACGGTGACCATCAGGACATCGAGGGATTCACCTCCGTGTCCTTCCAAAGTGATGGCCCCTTCTCCCTACGCAAGTTCCAGAACTTCCTCGACAACCAGATGCCCCAGGAGGTGTTCCGGGCCAAGGGAATCCTCTGGTTCAACGAAAGCGAACGCCGCCATGTGTTCCATCTGGCAGGCAAACGCTTTTCCATCGACGACACCGACTGGACCGGTGATCGGAAAAATCAATTGGTGCTGATCGGCCGCGACATCGACCACACCACACTGCGGGAGCAACTCCAAGCGTGTGTGGTGTATTGAGTCAGAGGCGTCGGTACTGGTGGTTCGAGTGACCGCGGAATCCTTTCTGGTCAGCGCCCAGGGCCATCATTCGATTTAGCGCCGTAGGTGGCCGCGGTGGGAGGTGTATCCGGTGCCGGTCATGTGGTCGAGCTGGCGGATGCAGGACACCACAGCGCCCGGGTTCTTCTGCTGCATTGCCTGCCCAGCTGCGGCCATCAGCGTTTGGATTGACCACGACAGCAGCTCCTGCCGGTCGATGCCGCTCTCATCGATGTCGTCCTTGATCTGGACCCACGCCTTCTTCAGTAGCCGGTAGCCCTGAGACCGGGACACCCCCCATGTTTGTCGCGCATAGGTGAGACAAGCGGTGTTGGCCTGCCCCGCCAGGATCATTCCCTGGAGCTGGTCGACTCGCTCGGCGGACTCTGCTGACGTGGCTCTTGCCATGGCCCATCAACCAGTGAAAGCCGCTGGACCAGCCAGCTTTTGAGCTTTTTAACGCTCAGACTTTTGCGCACGTTTATGCGCACGCTGAGTATCAATTAGCGAAAAAGGGCCCCAGGAAACCCTGAGAACCCTTGTTAAAACTGGACGCCCCCTGATGGATTCGAACCATCGACCGACTGCTTAGAAGGCAGTTGCTCTATCCAGCTGAGCTAAGGGAGCAAGCGCCCACATCTTGGCAGGCTGCTTCGAGGCAGGCTGGATTTGGAAGCCTTGCGCCACCTAAAGTGTTGGGCTCTTGATCGGCATCCATGGCCCCGCGTCGTCTTAGCGACAGCGAGAAACAGGATCTGGTCGGTCGTTACAAGGCCGGCGAGTCAACATCAGCTTTGGCTGAGGCCTTTGGCTGCAGCCCCAACACCGTAAGTCGCACGGTGAAAGCACTGTTGCCAGCTGATGCTTATGCCGCGCTGAAGGCCAGCAGGCAAAAAGGGTTGGCCACCCCTCCCCCGCCAACCGTCACTCAGGCGGAAGAACCAGAGGCTGACTCCCTTCAGAAGGACGACAGCAGCCTGGCCCTGGATGACGCGGATGACTTCTGTGAGGACCCTGAGGAAGAGCTCTCCGAAGACGATGACAACGGCAGTGTTGAAACGTTCACGGAGCTTGTTCCCCTGCTTGGGGTGGGAAATCTCAGTGATCGCCCACTGAATCAAGCACAACCGTTCAGTGTTGACCTGCTGCCGGACAGCGCTTACCTGTTGGTCGACAAGGTGGTCGAGCTGGATGCGCGCCCCCTCAAGGAGTTCCCTGAGTTGGGCCTCCTCGACGATGTCGAGCAGGAACGGCAGGGGTTGTGCCTGTTTGCCAGCCCCCGCGCGGCCAAGCGCCAGTGCGGGCGGAGTCAGCGGGTGATCAAGGTTCCCGACACGGCTGTGTTTCAGCGCACTAGCAGTTACCTGCTGGCCCGGGGCATTACACGACTGGTGTTGGACGGAACCTTAATTGCGCTGGATGCCTGAGCCCCGCAGTTGATTGCTTCAATCGAAGCGATCGCGCTGATCGGGAAGCAAAATGGCCGTCGCGGTTCCGCCGCTGATTACGCCGATCACCATCGCAATCCCCACGAGAAAACCCGTGGGAAGAGGCACCGATCGCTGCCCCCCAAGTTGGAGCGTCTGGCGATCCTGAAGGTTCTGGGCTCCAAGGCAGAGCAGCAGCAGCAGCAACAGGCCACCGCCAAAGCTGATTAGCAGAAGACGCAGGCGAATCAACACAGCACAACCGTCGACGGGCTCAGTTTGACGTGCCCTGGTGCAAGAGGGCATACAGGCGTCGTCTGGACAGACCTGTGGTCTGGGCCAGTTGCCGGGCAGCGTCGCTGGGGCTTGCCCCATTTTCCTGCAACGCTTGCAGCTGCCTGAGTAGATCCTCGTCGTTGGGTTCTTCCACGTCCTGCGATGGTGCTCCCCCCAGCACAACCGTGCATTCCCCTTGAGGCGGGTGCTGCTGAAAGTGCATCAGGGCACTATCCACCGTCGCCCCCACCTGCTCTTCATGGCGTTTGGTCAGTTCCCGTGCCACCTGCAGAGGACGGTCTCCTCCGCAGTGGTGCTGGAGTTCCTCGAGTAACGTGATTAGGCGGTGCGGCGCTTCGTACAGCACCGTTGTGCGGGGTTCATGGCTGATGGCGTCCAGGCGGGTCCGCCGTTCCTTGCCTTTGGCCGGCAGAAATCCTTCGAAGCAGAATCGTCCGCTGGGCAGGCCGCTGCTCACTAGAGCAGTGGTGGCTGCACAGGGGCCAGGGATGCAGATCACTGGATGTCCGGCCTGGTGCGCTGCTGCCACCAGCTCTTCACCGGGGTCGCTGATGCCCGGCAGCCCGGCATCACTGATCACCGCCAGGCTTTGACCCTCCGCCAGCAGATCCAGCAGTTGTGGCACGCGGGTGCGGGTGTTGTGCTGATGAAAGGACAGCTTGCGGCCGCCCGCTCCAAGGCTGCTGAGCAGCTGTCCGCTGTGCCGGGTGTCTTCACAGGCGATCACATCCACGCTGCGGAGCAAGTCGCGGGCTCGTGGTGACAGGTCCCCCAGATGACCAATGGGAGTGCCCACCAGATAAAGGCTGCCGCCGCTTGGTTCATCCCGCTGCATCAAAATGGCGAGCGCCTCTGATGATCATGATGCCCAGCTCTGCCGACCTCCCCGCTGGCGTTGACAAGGAGGCTCTACTGACGGAACTGCGTCGCTTGAGTTGGGGTGCCGCCGACATCCTGCGGGCCTACGCCCGCGGCGAGCAGCCTCCGCATGGTTTCCCCAAGGCTTTGAGTGTCGATGAAGGCGGAGAGGGTCCCGTATCTGCGGCTGATCTGTCCGTGAACAAGTGGTTGCTGGATGGGCTATCTGCCGCGTTCCCCAAGGCCGACTGGACGCTGCTCAGCGAGGAGACCGCCAAGGAGCAGCTAACGGAAGGCCAACCGCTGCCGGCGGAATGGCTGTGGATTCTCGATCCCCTGGATGGCACCAAGGATTTCCTGCAGGACACAGGCGAATACGCCGTTCATCTGGCCCTGGTGCGCGACAAGCGGCCGGTGATCGGAGTTGTGCTTCTGCCGGAAGCCAATGAACTTTGGATCGGCATCGTTGGTGAGGGTGCCTGGTGTGAAGACCGTCAGGGTGAGCGGTCGCCGGTTCGCTTCAGCCACAGAACTGAGGTTTCAGATCTGATCCTGGTGGCCAGCCGCAGCCACCGCGACGACCGTTTGGTCAAGCTCATTGATTCCCTCAATCTCGGCGGTTCCAAAGCCGTGGGCAGCGTTGGCTTCAAGGTGGCCACGATCTTGAGAGGCGAAACCGACCTCTACGTTTCCCTCTCCGGCAAGAGCGCTCCCAAGGATTGGGACATGGCTGCTCCGGAGGCGGTGCTGCTCGCGGCCGGTGGTCGTTTCACCCATGCCGATCAGACCGACCTCAGTTACAACACCGGCGATGTGCGTCAGGCCGGCTGTCTGATCGCCAGCCATGGAAAAGCCCACGCCGAGCTCGGAGAGCGTGCGACGCGGGCCATGGCCGAGATTGATCCCGGCTTTCAGGTCTGAGACCTGATCAGCTGAGCGGTGCCACCGGGGTGGGCTGAGGCTCCACTTCGGCGGCGTCGCCGGCTTGGGGCACGCCCCGCAGGGTGAGATTGATGCGGCCGCGGTTGTCGATTTCGCGCACCCGCACGGTCACCTCGTCGCCCACCTTCACCACGTCTTCAACCTTCTCGACGCGAGCTTCTGAGAGCTGCGAAATGTGGATCATGCCTTCCTTGCCAGGAAGGATTTCCACGAAGGCGCCGATCGGGATGATCCGGGTGATCGAACCGGAGAACACCTCGCCCTCGTTCACCTTGCGGGTCAGGCCTTCGATGATCTTCTGGGCCTCTTCAGCCGCAGCACCATCGTGGGAAGCGATGGTCACGATGCCGCCGTCCTCGATGTCGATCTTGGTATTGGTGCGCTCGGTGATGCCCTTGATCGTGCGTCCACCGGGGCCAATCACGGTTCCGATCAGCTCAGGATCAATCCGGAAGCTGAGCAGACGTGGGGCATGGGGAGACAGGTTGTCCCGAGGGGTGTCGATCGCCTCGAGCATCTTCTCGAGGATGTGGAGCCTTGCCGGACGTGCCTGGTTGACGGCTTCGGCCACCGTCTTCACCGAGAGGCCGGTGATCTTCATGTCCATCTGCAGGGCTGTGATGCCTTTCTCGCTGCCAGCCACCTTGAAGTCCATGTCTCCGAGGAAGTCCTCGATGCCTTGGATGTCGGTGAGGATCCGCACCTCATCGCCCTCTTTGATCAGACCCATGGCTGCTCCACTCACCGGAGCCTTCAGCGGCACACCGGCATCCATCAGCGACAGGGTGCTGCCGCAGACGGAACCCATCGAGGTGGAGCCATTGGAGCTGAGCACTTCGCTCACCACACGCACCACGTAGGGGAAGGTGTCCTTCTCGGGAAGCACCGGAAGAATGGCGCGTTCGGCCAGGGCGCCATGGCCGATCTCACGACGACCGGGAGAACGCATTGGCCGCGTTTCCCCGACGGAGTAGGGAGGGAAGTTGTAGTGGTGCAGGTACAGCTTCTCGGTGTTGGGATGGAGGTCGTCCATCTCCTGGGCATCGCTGGGGGTGCCCAGTGTTGCGGTTGAGAGCACCTGGGTGAGTCCGCGCTGGAACAGACCAGAACCATGCACCCGGCGTGGCAGGACGCCGGCCATGGCGCTGATCTGGCGAACCTCGTCGAGGCCGCGTCCATCCACACGCTTGCCGTCTTTGAGAATCTGCTGACGCATCAACTTCTTGGTCAGCGCCTTGAAGCTGTTGCCGAGCAGTTTCGGGCTGCTTGCCAGGGCTTGGCGAACGGCATGGTCTTCCTTCAGACCTGCGATGGTCTCGGACACCTCGCCCTTCACGGTTTCCAGGGCTGTGTCCCGCTCGTCCTTGCTCTGATCAAATTTACTGAGGACAGCGCTGATCGCCTTGGTGCACTGCTTCTCCAGATAGGCAGGAACGGTGCTGTCTTCGTCCGGCTGCTCCGGCTTCACCTGGGTGATGCCCAGATCCTTCAGCAGCTGTTCCTGTGCCTTGATCAGTTCGCAGATCGCTTCGTAGCCGAAATCAATCGCCTCGATCACGTCTTGCTCGGGCAGCTGGTTGGCGCCGGCCTCGACCATCACCACGCCGTCAGGTGTGCCGGCGACCACCAGGTCCAGGTCACCCCGTTCGATCTCCCGGTAACTCGGGTTGAGCACGAAGTCATCCCCAAGCAGACCCACCCGCACGGCTGCCATAGGGCCGTTGAAGGGGATGCCAGCGAGCAGCGTGGCAATCGATGCGCCCGTCACCGCCAGAACATCGGCGGGGACCCGCTCATCAAGGGATAGGCAGGTGGCCACCACCTGCAGGTCGTCGCGCAGCCAGCTGGGGAACAGTGGCCGCATCGGGCGGTCAATCAGTCGGGCCGTGAGCGTGGCGCGTTCGGGGGGGCGGCTCTCACGACGCATGTAGCTGCCGGGAATGCGGCCAGCTGCATAAAGCCGCTCCTCGTAATCGCAGATCAGCGGCAAGAAATCAATGCCATCTCGGCCGCCCGAACGGGTTGCGGTCACAAGCACGGCGGTGTCGCCACACTCCACCAAGACGGATCCTCCCGCCTGAGGGGCGAAGCGCCCGGTGGTCAGTCGAATCTCGCGTCCATCAAAGGAGATCGACTGGGTTTGTCCTTGCACGACGTCTTATGTCCTTTTGTCAATCCCAAGTCTGACATTTCATGGCTGCTCTTCACAAGAAAGGGGAGGTCAAGCCTCCCCCTCACGACGCCATGGCGACAAGCTGATCACCAGCTGGACTTGACCACGCCGGGCAGTTCACCTTTGTGGGCACGCTCACGCAGCTGGTTACGGCAGAGACCGAAATCGCGATAAACGCCGCGGGGCTTGCCAGTGGCCCAGCAGCGGTTGCGCACACGGATGCGTGCGCTGTTGCGGGGCAGAGCCTGAATCTTGCGATGGATCTCCAGGCGATCCATCGGATCTTCGGCTGCGTTGAAGGCTGCCATCAGTGCTGCGCGCTTGGCCGCATAGCGCTCAACCGTTTTCTTGCGCTTCACATCGCGAGCGATCATCGACTTCTTGGCCATGCAGCTGAGGACAGCGAGTGAACGAATCGTCAACGATACATTGGCGCCATCACCCTCCTAGCGACCCATCAATTGCTGGACCACCGGCAGCTGGCTGGTGTCACGCACGATCAGCACAAGCGTGAGCCCCACCAGCAGAAGAAAACCGGATTGCACGAAGGCCATTTGGATCCGTTCGGACACCGGGCGACCCCGAACGGATTGAATCGCCAGCATCATCATCTGCCAGCCATCGAGCAGCGGCAGCGGCAGTGAATTGAGCACCGCCAAATTGATTGAGATCAGGGCTGAGAAGAGCACCAACCCTGATCCCCCCTGCTGGCTGAGCTGAGCTCCCATCTCAACGATCTTGACGGGGCCACTCACCTGCCCCGCCGTGACGCGGAAGTTGGTCAGGAGGCCGGCGTAGCCACGCACGGTTTGTTGCAGCATTTGGCTGAATTGCGAGCCTGTGGTGAGCACCAGTTCACCGGGACTGCGTACGGCGCGCATCTCCCCACTGATGTTGGCTTGCAGCTGGGCGCCGATTTTCCCTGTGCCCTGTTGATCGTCGGGGATGAGTTCAAGGGTGGACGTATCTTCTCCCCGCTTTCGCTCTACACGAATGGCTCGCTCGGGTGCTGCTTTCACATCCCGAACCATCGCTTCAACGCCCCGTTGTCCTGCGGCAAGGGGTTGGGTATTCAGGCTGATGATCTGGTCACCGGCACGAAGCCCGGAGCGGGCGGCAGCACCACCCGGTTGCACCTGCACCACCAGGACCCCCGGATCCGGCGCGGCGGGAACGCCGACAAACGCTGCCTGAGCGAAAAGCACCACCAGTGCCAAGGTCAGGTTGGCCAATACCCCTGCAGCCACCACCAGGGCTTGCTGGGGGATGGGCCGGTTGCGCAGCAGATCCGGATCATCAGCGGGGATCGTGCTCTCCTCATTGTCGTCAGGGAAGGCGACGAAACCACCCAGGGGCAGCAGCCGCAGGGCGTAGGTCACCCCACGCCTTTGCCTCTTGATCAGGGCCGGGCCAAAGCCAATGGAAAAACCGCTGACGCGGATGCCCTGGAACGTGGCAGCGAGGAAATGGCCGGCCTCATGCACCACGATCAGCAGGGCGAGGACCAGAAGGGCGGCCAACACGTTCATATGTCCGTCAGGAATCCAGTCGGATCATTCTGGCTGGAGTCGCTCGCGGCCGACGTAGGGCACCAGCGCTTTAGGCATCAGGACGCTGCCGTCGGGCTGTTGGCCGTTCTCCAACAGGGCCGCCATGGTTCTGCCGACGGCCAGGCCACTGCCATTCAGGGTGTGAACCAACTTCGTGGCCTTGCCTTCCTTGGTGCGGATGGAGGACCGTCGCGCCTGGAAATCACCACAGACGCTGCAACTGGAGATTTCCCGGTAGGCCCCTGCTCCCGGCAGCCACACCTCAAGGTCGTAGGTCCGGCGGGCGGAAAAGCCGAGGTCGGCTGTGCAGAGGTCCAAGACCCGATAGGGCAGCTCCAGCGCCTGAAGCACGGCCTCTGCATCGGCAGTGATCTGTTGGTGCGCCTCTTCGGACTGATCGGGGTGCACAAACCAGTACAGCTCCACCTTGTTGAATTGGTGCAGGCGGATCAGGCCACGGGTGTCGCGGCCGTAGCTGCCGGCCTCACGGCGGAAGCAGGGGCTGTAGGCGGCGTAGCGCAGGGGCAGTTGATCTGCCGGGATGATTTCGTCCCGGTGCAGGGAGGTCACGGGCACCTCAGCGGTCGGTGTCAGCCAGAGGTCGTCCTCAGCGCAACGGAAGCTTTCCTCGGCAAACTTGGGCAGTTGTCCTGATCCGGTGAGGCTGGCGCTGTTCACCAGCACCGGGGGCAGCACTTCGCGGTAGCCCTTGCTCGTGTGGAGGTCGAGCATGAAATTGATCAGGCCACGCTCCAGCCGTGCCCCCTGGCCCATCAGCGTGACGAAACGGCTCTGCGCGATGCGGACGGAGCGTTCGGTGTCGAACAGCTGTAACCGCTCAGCGATCTGCCAGTGCTCGTCGAGGTTGTCATCAACCCGGGGGGTTCCCCAGCGACGCACTTCAACGTTGTCATCTTCGCTGCGTCCATCAGGGCAGGTCTCTGAAGGGAGGTTGGGGAACCCCAGCAGCTGCTGCTTGAGCTCACTGGAGAGCTTCTTCTCCTCCTCCTCCAGCACCGCCACCTTCTGCTTGATGGCATTCCCCTGTTGGCGGAGTCCGGCGACTTCGTCGCCTTTGGGATCAGCGCCCGACTTGATGAGTTGGCCGACTTCCTTGCCGATCCGGTTTCCTTCCGCCTGCAGGTTGCTGCGTTGTTGCTCCAGATCGCGCTGCTGCTGGGCAATCAGCTGCAGTTTGGTGAGATCAACAGCCTTACCTCGACGCCCCAGTTGCTGGGCGATCGTTTCGGGGTTGTCACGCACAAGGCGCTGATCGAGCACGGTTTCAGGGGCGTCAGCGCCGGCAGCCTATGGCAGTCCGTTTCAGAGCACCTGGCCGACCATCACCGCTGCGATGCCCGAGAACAGGGTGATGCCAAGGGCGGTGAGGGGGCTTTGCCCCTGAGCGACGGCCATGGTCGTGATTACGCCGGCACCAAGGCAGGCCACGCAGAGCTGAGTGGCGATGTCGTTGCGGCTCTCCACGGTGGTCCTGCTGTTGTGAAGACCGTAGGGAGCGCGCCGGCCAGCGCCTTACTCAAGGCTGGCGTTCGTTACGCCGCGTCAGGCTTCGTTACCTGCAGCAACAGAGGCGGGGCGGGCACGGCCGCCGGCAGCCCATTGCTTCAGCCGCTCGAGCTGTTCGCTGGCGGTGCAGGAGAGGGGGATGAGCTGGGAGGCCGCTCCAATCAGATCCGGCTCCGTCAACTCACGGTTGTCGGCAAAGGCCAAGTGCATCGCTTCGATCACGGTCTGCTCCAGCTCGGCACCGGAGAAGCCCTCACTTCTGCTCACCACCGTGTCCAGGGGAAGCTTCAGCCCCGGGCGTCTCCGTTCCAGATGCAGCTCAAGAATGCTGTTGCGCTCAGCGCTGCTGGGCAGATCGAGCATGAAGATCTCATCAAAACGTCCCTTGCGCAGCAGCTCCGGTGGCAGCTTCTCAACGCCGTTGGCGGTGGCCACCACGAATACCGGTGACTGTTTCTCAGCCATCCAGGTGAGCACATTGGCCAGAACCCGCTGGGTTGTGCCGCCGTCACTGCGGCCATCCCCGCCGAAGCCCTTATCGATCTCATCGATCCAGAGCACGCAGGGTGCCATGGCTTCAGCCCGTTGGATCATCTCGCGGGTGCGTGCCTCGCTGGCCCCCACCAAGCCCGCGAACAGCCGCCCCACATCCAGCCGCAACAGTGGCATCGACCAACTGCGGGCGATGGCCTTGGCCGTGAGTGATTTGCCTGTGCCTTGAGGACCCACGAGCAAGACGCCACGAGGCAGAGGCAGTCCGAAACGCCGTGCATCTTCCGAGAACGCCCGGTGCCGTTGGTTCAGCCAGGTCTTGAGACCATCGAGGCCTCCGATGGCTTCGGTGCCCGCATCGCTGCGACAGAACTCAAGCACCTCACTGCGGGCAATCGTCTGGCGTTTTTCGTCCAAAACGTCCTGCAGATCCTCAGATCCCAACTGGCCGCGGCGGGCCAGGGCTCGGGCGGCCACCTGGCGAACACGCATCTCGCTGAGCCCGCTGCAGGCCTGAGCAAGCTCATCCAGGACAGGAGCTGGCAGGGGGCTGCCGCTGCTGGTGCCGATGCTGCTGATCAGCCGGCGCAGGTCGTTGTTGTCGGGAAGGGGGAGATCGAGAAGCGTGAGGCTCTCTTCCAGATCACCGGGCGGTGTCCATTGCCCGCAGCACAGCACCAGGTTGTGCGGGGTGCTGCGCAGGGATGCTTCGAGATTGCGCAGCATTCGGGCAACGCCGGGGTCATCGCAGAAACGATGAAAATCCTTGGCGAGCAGAAGGGTTGGGCTGCCCGCATCCCGTTGCTGAAGCCACTGCAGCATGGCCATTGGTTGACGGCTCCCCTGGCCATCGGTATTCACCGGCCCACTGATCCCATCGATGAAATTCCAGCAGACCAGCTGGCGTGCAAGCCGTTGAGCAGCCTCTCCCAGCAGGCTCTCCACCCGGGCTTCCTCATTGCTCCGCACCCAGATCAGGGGTGTGCGCGCGCGCACCAGAAGGTCGATCTGATGTCCCCAGGTGGCACTGCTCATGGTTGATCGATCTGCTGCTGAAGCTGCTGCAGGGCCTGCCAGCGGGGATCCACAGCCTTTGCCTTGGTGTCTGGGATCACGGGCTGCTGCTGGAGGCCTGGTGGCCCTGGGCAGTGGTCACCGCAGTGGTTGACGACCGGCAACAGCAGGTTGAGCTGTTCGAAGGCCCATTGCTGGGGGTCAAATTGACCGCGTGGATCGAGAACATCCACCAGACCTTCCATTTCGGCGACCTCTCCGGAAAGCTCCAGCTCGTCTGCCGTCGGTTGCTCGTCTCCCAGCCAGATCAGTTCAGAAGGCGTGCAGCTGAGCTTCTGGTTGAACTGATTCAGGCAGCGATCGCAGCAGAGCGTCACGATCGTGTTGAGTTTCCCCTTAACAGCCAGGACGTTGCCGCGGTGCTCTGCGGAAACATGGCCTCGCACTGGTGTGAGCGAGGGGAGCTCATCGAGCTCACCCTCAACCTCCCAGAATTTCGCGGTGCCGAGGGCCCGGAGCTCCTGGAGGGGAACAGGCTCCAGTGCCTCTATCACTTGCCCTTCGGTTCAAAGGGCAGGCGTGAGCCGGCTGAGGTAGCAGAGACCGTCACTGTTTTCTGGGCCATTTGCTGATCCAGAATTTTCTGCAGGTTGTCGGGCAGTGCCTCTTTGGTGAGGATGAAGGTCTGCAGGCCTTGGAAGATGTTGGCGATCAGCATGTAGAGCAGAACGCCGGCGGGGAGTGGGAAGAACAAGAACATCCCCGTGATCATCACCGGAGTGATTTTGTTGGCCGTGGCCTGCTGAGGGTTGGCAGGCATGCCCATGCCCGACAGGAGTTGGGAGATGAACAGGGTGATGCCGAAGCCGGCAACGAGAATTGCGATGTCCCAGTTGATAGCACCGTCGGCATAGAAGCCGACCTGGCCCAGGGCTTTGATGAACAGGAAGCCGCTGCGGGCTGCCAGGCCCGGAATCTTCGCTTCAACGGTGGCATCACCGGCGGCGAGGGCCGTGATCGTGCCGTCCTCACTGACGCTGACGATGTCATCGCCTTTGGTCACTGCCCATGTGGGGGCGAAGCGTCCAGGGTTCTCAACATCCGTGAGTACGTCGTTGAAGGCGCGGCCGTCCTTCGTATGAAGGTTCACGGTGGCGCTGTCGCCAACTCCGATCTTGGTGCCCCGCGGGAGGCTGGCGATCACCGGCACATGGTCGGTTTCGCCGATGAAGATGGAATGGCTGGCGCTGTTGAACGGTTTGGGTTCAACGGCAGCGATCTGGTCTGCCGGCAACACCTTCATGTTCAAGGTGTAAGGGACGTCGGCGAACGGTGATCCACGCAGGGTTGCAAACAATGCAAAAAGGATCGGCATCTGCACCAGCAGCGGCAGGCATCCCGCCAGGGGGCTGCCGAATTCCTTCATCACATTGCCCAGTTCCTCCTGCTGTTTCTGAGGATTGTTGGCGTACCGGCTTTTGATCTCAGCCTGACGTTTCTGAATCACCGGTTGGGCGATGCGCATGCGCCGAGCGCTGCGAATCGATCCTGCGCTCAGGGGGTAGAGCGCGATCCGGATCACAAGGGTGAGGGCGACGATGGCCAGGCCATAGCTCGGAACCAACCCATAGAAGAAGTCCAGGATTGGAATCAGCAGGTTGTCGGAGATGTATCCGATCACGTTGAAGAAACGGGGGGGGCGGGACGTTGTGAGGCCAGTGTGCATGAACAGCTGCACTCAGGCGGCGAAACCTTCAGTGGTTTTCTCTTGGGCTTTCGCCGCACGGCTGCTGATGCGTTCGAGGATGTAAGCCTCAACTTCCCGGAATCGGGGCATCGAGCGCAGTTCGAGCCTGGCGCCGTCCTTGAGCACCAACACCATGTCTCCCCAGGCACCGAAGCCCCGGGGCACGGTGCGCACTTCGCTGATCTGTGAATACACCACCTGGGTTTTGTCTTTGCCCATCCAGCCCCCCGTCACCGAGATGCGGCGACTGGTGATGCGGAAGCGCAGCCAAAGGGCCCGAACAACGGCTCCGATGGTGAAGGGAAGGCCGATCAGCGTGAAGCCAAGCAGGATGTTGAAGATCAGATCCCCGCGGGCTGGTCCACCGTCGTAGTGGATATCTTCCTGAATGCTGGTCATGGATCCAGTCCGGCGCTTCTCAGAAGACTGTCGCATTCTTCGAGCAACTGTGTGGGTTCGGCTTCCGCGGCTTCGGGGCGAAGGCTGATCAGCAACCACAGGCCCGCCAAATCGTTTCGCTCTTCAAAACGTTGACGCAGGTGGTCATGCAGAAGTCGCCTGAGCCGGTTCCGCTTGACGGAACGCTTGCTCACCTTGTTGCTGATCACCAGGGCGCAGCGGCAGGTTTTTTCCTGGATGCCCCGCAACTCCCGGCGAAGCAAGTTGGAATCACCTGCAGCAACGCGCAGAACCATCAAGGTTCCGTGTTGGCGCTTGGAGGACCGGTGCAAACGGTTGAAGCATCGATGCCCGCGCAATCGCATGGAGGCGGGAAGGACCATCAACCAATCCTGTTTAGGGATGTCGAGGCTGGGATGAATCCTCTGGATTCATCCCACGCCATCAAGCGGCGAGGCGGGCGCGGCCGCGCTTGCGACGCGTGCGGATCACACGGCGGCCGGTGTGTGAGCGCATCCGTACACGGAAACCCGAGACGCGCTTCCTCTTGCGGTTTGTTCCCCCGAGGGTGCGCTTGGTCATGGACGTCTCCTGGCTACCGGCCGATCTGAATCTGGGATTTTATCAGTCAGTCCACATCGATCAGCCAGCTGCCGCGGTAGCCGGACATCGGCACATCGCCTGGGGCCTGCACCAGAGCGTTGAACTGATACATGCGCTTCCCCTGGGGATTGAACAGCTTGATGTGAAGTGAGTAGTCCCCGTCTGAAGGCAGCGGCGTGTCGGGGAAGACCACGATTTCTGTTTGGTCTTTGTTGACCTCGATCACCGCCGGGATCTCTTCGAGGCATTTGCTGCGACTCGTCATGCTGCCAACGCTGGTGCGGCAAATGCGCATGCGGTGGGGCTTGAGCTTGGAGTCGAAGTAGTCCGGAACGGTGACGGTGAGTTTGAGAATCGCGGTCTTGCGGTCCTTTTCGCGCAGTGTGAGATACCACTCTGAGCGGTCGTTTTCGATGCTGGAGCTTTGGTAGTAGTACAGCTTCCGGTAGTCACGGTCGTTGTCCCAGCGGAATTCCATCAACCCCGGTGTGCCCTGGGCGTGGGCGATCTGCTCGGGAGCTCCAGTGAGTGCTGAGCCCATTAATAGAGCTGCAGCGGTGCCGGCTCCAGCAAGCAAGCGTCTGATGGTGGAACGGGCCATAGGAAGAATCTTGTTGATGGGATTCTCCTGAGTCCAACCACGGGGCGGTGATCTCAGGGGTCGGAGGCTGATCTGTCAGTTGTGACCAGATCTATCTGGACGGAGCCGCTGCGCGTCGCCCTGATAAGGGTGCACGGGTTGCTGGTCTTGTGGGATCCAGGCGTGGGCCAGAACACGGATGCAGCGGGGGAGGTCGCCATTAACAGCCATTTGCTGGCAATCCAGCAAAGCCACCGTGTCCCAGCCGGGCCGCCGTCGTGCAATGGCCGCCGGGAAACAGGCGTCGAGATCGGCGGTGACCGAGAAGGTCACCGACACCAGTTGGTCGGGGGTCAGACCATTGCGATCGACAAGGGCGTCCATCAAGGCGCTGACCGCTAAATGGATGGCCTCCGTGCTGTTCTCCGTGCAGGTGGTGGCCCCGCGCAGGCCTCTTAGAACAAGGGGTGAGCTGGTCATGGGCGGTACAGCCAAAGCACCTGACCGCTCCCCATCAATTCAATCGAGAGTCGCTGCTGCAGTTGATGCAGGAGTTGGGATCCCGGTAGCAAGCCACTGAGTTTGCGGCGTTGCTTGCCCAGAGTGACGGGGCGAATGTCGTCTGCGTCGAGATCGGCCAGTTGCGCCGCGAGGCGACGGGCATGGTCTTCGTCGCCGAGTTCATCCACCAAGCCCAGCGCCTGTGCCTGTTCTCCGCTGAACACTCGTCCATCGGCGAAGCACTTCACCGTCTCCAGCTCAAGGTTTCGCCCCCGCGCCACAACACCAACGAACTGGCCATAGCTGCTGTCGATCAGCTCCTGAAGCAATGCACGTTCGGCATCGCTCAGCGGACGATCCGGGGAAAGGATGTCCTTGAACGGACCGCTCTTCACCGTGTCGAAGCGAATCCCGATCTTTTCGAACACCCGCGAGAGGTCGTTGCCCCGCAGGATCACCCCGATGGAACCGGTGATCGTGCCGGGATTGGCGACGATTTTCTCCGCAGCCACACCGATGTAGACGCCGCCGGAGGCGGAGATGTTGCCGAAGCTCGCCACCACGCGACAGCCCTGTTCCCGGAGCCGAAGCAGGGCTGCATGAATTTCCTGGCTGTCACCAACCGTGCCGCCGGGGCTGTCAATGCGCAGCAGCAGTGCTGGAAATTCCCTTCGCTTCACCTCACGCAGCGCTTTGAGCACCCGCTTCCGCGTGTCACCGGTGATGGGGCCATCAACAACGATGCGCGCCATCCGTCGTCGGGATTTTCGCCGCCAGGGCCAGATCATGTTGCGCATCTGCATCGCTCCAGATCTTAAAAAGAGCACCCAAGCGCCCATCCATGCCGTCTTTGCGACTCTGGTTTCTGATGGTGTTGCCCTTCGCGCTCTGGGGAACGGCGATGACCGCCATGGCGCCATTGCTCGCCAGCGCAGGGCCTTGGCTGGTTGCTGGCTTGCGCCTTGTGCCCGCCGGTTTGGCTCTTCTGCTCTGGGGGCAGTTCACCGGCCGAGGCCTAGCGATCGATTCCCGTGATCGGCCTTGGTTCCTCCTATTTACCCTGGTGGATGCCACCTTGTTTCAAGGCCTGTTGGCGCGGGGATTGGAGGGCACAGGCGCGGGTCTCGGTTCCGTCCTGATTGATTGCCAACCTCTGTTGGTGGCCCTGATGGCACGCGCGTTGTTCATGGAGTCAATCAATCCCATCGGCTGGATGGGGCTGGCCATTGGTTTGGCTGGAATCGTCTGCATCGGCCTGCCGGCTGAGCTGTTGGGACATTGGTGGTTGCTGGCTGACCCGCCGGTGGTGCAGCAGTTGTTTCAGCCCGGGGAGGGCTGGATGTTGCTGGCGGCCGTCGCCATGGCAGCTGGGACGGTGTTGATTCGCTTTGCCTCACGCCACAGCGATCCGGTCAGCGTCACGGCCTGGCACATGGTGCTGGGGGGACTTCCCTTGCTAGGGGTTCATGCCCTGCAGCGCGCGGATGCCGGCTTGGCCTGGACGGCAACGGACTGGGCGCGCATGGGATACGCAAGTCTGCTCGGAAGCGCCCTCGCCTACGGATTGTTCTTCTGGTTCGCCAATCAGCGCGATCTCACGAGTTTCAGCAGCCTCGGATTTCTCACCCCTGTGTTTGCCTTAGCCACCGGTGGGTGGTTGCTGGGAGAGCGCCTTGATCTGCTCCAGTGGATCGGTGTTGTGATGGTGCTCGTGTCGGTGATATTTGTGAGTCAACGTCGCCGGTTCTGGGAGCCGCTTCCGCTTGAGGACCCCTCCTCATGATGGTGTCGCCGCTTCACCTCGTAATCGTCAACACGCCCATCGGGGCCCTCGGCAGTGGCGAGGGTGGTGGTGTGGAGCTCACCCTCCGATCCTTGGTGCAGGGGTTGGTGCGGCGCGGCCACAGGCTCACGGTTGTGGCCGCCAAGGGCTCCACGCTCCCCGCAGACTGCAGCGGAGTTGAGTTGCTGGAGGTGGAGGGTGTGAACCAGTCCAGCTGGCAGCACGCCGCCGAGCATGCGCCGGTCGAAATTCCCCGCAACGGTCTTCTGCCGGCTCTCTGGGAGGCCGCGCTCGATGTGGGTCAGTCCGCCGACGCGGTGATCAACGGTGGCTACGACTGGCTGCCGCTGTGGCTGACGCAACGGGTCAGCGCCAGGCTCTTTCATCTCGTGAGCATGGGGAATGTGGCTGCGGTGATGCGCGATGTGATCGAAGCCGTCGCCGCCTGGGATTCCCGTCGCCTTTCTTTTCACACCTACCGCCAGGCCGCTGATTTCCGGCTGCCTTCTCCGCCCAATGTTGTGGGCAACGGATTTGATCTCAGCAACTACACCTTTCAAGGGCAGACCAATGGCCCCCTGGGTTGGGCGGGCCGCATCGCTCCGGAAAAGGGGCTGGAGGATGCTGCTGCTGCCGCTGCTGCCCTGGGTGAGCATCTTCTGGTTTGGGGGTTGCGTGAGGACGACGCCTATGCGCGGCAGGTGGAGTTGAGTGTTCCCAAGGGCACGATCGACTGGCGTGGATTTCGATCGACCCGGGAGCTGCAGCAAGAGATGGGCAACTGCCGCGCTCTGATCAACACACCGAAATGGAATGAGGCCTACGGCAATGTTGTGGTGGAAGCCCTGGCCTGTGGTGTTCCGGTCGTCGCCTATGACCGTGGTGGACCGGGGGAGCTGATCTGTTCGGGTCGCACAGGCTGGTTGGTGCCCCCCGACGATGTCGCTGCCCTCACGGAGGCTCTTCGGCGCGTCGACAGCATCGAGCGCTCCCTCTGCCGCAGCTGGGCAGAAGAGCATGCCTCCTGTGAGGTCTTCAGTCAGCGTGTTGAATCGTGGGTTCGAACAGGACTGATGGGGGATGTCAGCATCAACCGCAGGAGCTGAGGGTCCCTTGTCGGTCAATGTTTCAGGACGCCAGCGACGCCAGGTTCTGGCACTTGTGCTGATCCTGGGACTCGTCATCACCTTTTGGCGGCTGGGATCCACCGGCGTTGTGGATGAAACTCCGCCGTTGTTTGCCGCAGCTGGACGGGCCATGGCTGACACCGGCGACTGGCTGACGCCTCGGGTGAACGGCTTGCCCCGTTACGACAAGCCGCCCTTGGTGTATTGGCTGATGGGGTTTGGCTATGCCTGGCCCGGACGCGAGGTTTGGGATCCTCTCGGCAGTTGGGCGGCACGGCTTCCTTCCGCCTTGGCCACGGTCGGGCTGATGCTTGGCCTCGCCGATACGGTGCTGCGCTGGCCGTTTTCCGGCGATGCGCGTCCGCGTTTGACGGCTTTGATTGCCCCGCTGGCGTTTGCTTTCTCGCCGCTGGTGCTCGTCTGGAGCCGCACCGCGGTGAGTGATGCCCTGCTGTGTGGCCTGCTCGGTCTCAGCCTGTTGCTGCAGTGGAGGCGTTTTGCCGCCCCCCAAGAGGTGGCCTGGTGGCCAGCCTGGGTGATCCTCGGATTCGCAGTGCTGGCCAAGGGGCCTGTCGCTGTGGTGCTGTCAGGTCTCGCTCTGTTGATGTTCGGAGCGTTGCGACGGGATCTTGTTCAACCCTGGCGACGGCTGCGCCCGCTGCCCGGGTTGCTGCTCACCGCTCTGATCGGCCTTCCCTGGTACGTCCTGGAGTTGCTGGTGGAAGGACAGCCCTTCTGGGACAGCTTTTTCGGCTATCACAACCTTCAACGCTTCACATCCGTGGCGAATGATCACCTTCAGCCCTGGTGGTTTTTCGGCCCGGTGATGCTCGTGGCTGCCCTGCCCTTCACGCCCTACCTGCTGATTGGGCTAGCGCGGGTGCCCCGATCGCGGATCGCTCCGGAGCATTCGTTGCATCAATTCGCAGCGTGCTGGCTGTTGGCGGTGCTTCTGCTGTTCACCACCGCAGCCACCAAGCTCCCCAGTTATTGGTTGCCCGCCACTCCGGCGGCGGCCCTGTTAGTGGCCCAGGCCACGGTGGGCTCATCGCGCTGGCAACGGATGGCCTGGGGAACTTGCCTGGCCTTGATCGCCGTCCTGGCCGCTGGGTTCTGGCTGGGATCGCTCTGGGTTCCCTTTATCAAGGATCCGGAGATGCCGACGCTGTCGGTGGATTTGCTCGCCAGCGGTCTGTTGAAGTGGGCTGCGGTCTGGATCAGCGCTGCAGCCGTGCTTGGAGCTGGTCTGTTGCTTCAGTGTCGTGCTGCCGCTCAGGCCTTGCTGGCCATGCAGGGCTGTCTGCTCGGATTTCATCTCACGGCTCTGGTTCCCATCGCCGAGCTCGCCGATCGTCTGCGTCAGCAGCCCGTGCGTGACGCGGCTTCACTGATGTTGTCGCAGCAGCGCAGTGGAGAGCCCATGGTCATGGTTGGCGTCATGAAGCCTTCACTGCACTTCTACACAGGTCAGGTGATCCTCTACGAAGGCCAATCCGATAGGGCGTTGGTCAACATTGCTGATCGCCTGGCCCATGAACAGCGACGCGGCTGGAGTGGATATCCCCTCGGGAGCCCGGCTGCATCCAGCACCGTGCTGCTGCTGATCGATCGCGGCACGGCAGAACGGGATCATTGGAGCGACCTGCAGCCTGGGCTGCTGGGACAGATCGGGATCTACGACGTGTGGCGTCTGGACCGCAGTCGTCTTGAGCGACGGGCACAAACCCTGAAGGCCGACGGCATCGATGCCGACTGGCGGGAGCCGCGGCCGGAGCGGTATTGAGTTGTGGAGCCTTAAGAGGGTGACAAAGTCTGGCGATGGCAAAAACCGCAGTGCCCCCAGAGCTTGACTTCTCCGTTGGGTGCTGGTCGGCCGCACTCCGGGCATGTCCCCATGCCATGGACATCGGTGCGGCTCGGATGCTTGGCCCAAATGCTGGCCTCGCTCTCCAGTACTGGGGATTGGAGGGAATGGTGTTGCTGAATGCGCAGATCACGCACCGCGTGGCCGGCTTGGTGCAGGGCGCTGATCAGTTGGGGCTTGTTGTAAAGGAGAGCCTGGCGCCATTGGGGATGGCTGGCTCCCACCGTCAGCACTCCGCGTTGCAGCGATAAGGGGCGGCAGTGCGGTGCCAGTTGCGCTCCAGCAACTCTCGGCCAGTCCTGCCATAGCGCTGCCAAATGATCGTCCTTGCGCCACTCCCTCTGAAGTGCTCTCAGGCAGGTTTTCAAGGGTTCCGCCGGCTCTGGCGGAGCTGACTGGAGAAGCTCCAGGCCCGGAAGGCGACGACGTTGAGATTCAGGTGCAACCGCCATAGATTGATTCTAGGCAGAATTGCTGCAAGAACCTCGCTAATCTCAGCGCGTCTGAGGCCAAGTGATGGGTTTCTTTGATCGGCTAAGCAGGCTGGTTCGTGCTAACGCCAACGCTGCCGTCAGCAGCATGGAGGACCCGGCCAAGATTCTCGATCAATCCGTCGCCGACATGCAGGCGGATCTGGTCAAGTTGCGTCAGGCCGTCGCCCTGGCGATCGCGAGTCAGAAGCGGCTGACCAGTCAGGCTGAGCAGGCTGCAGCTCAATCCAAGACCTGGTACGAGCGTGCTGAGCTGGCGTTGAAAAAGGGTGAGGAATCCCTGGCTCGGGAAGCATTGACCCGTCGCAAGACGTTCCAGGAGACGGCGACTTCTCTGACAGCTCAGGTGCAGGCCCAAGACGGCCAGGTGGAATCTCTCAAGAAGAGCCTGGTTGCCCTCGAAGGAAAGATCGCTGAGGCCAAGACTAAGAAGGACATGCTCAAGGCCAGGGCCCAGGCAGCCAAGGCCCAGCAGCAGTTGCAAAGTGCCGTCGGCAGCATCGGCACCGATTCCGCCATGGCGGCCTTCGAGCGGATGGAGGAAAAGGTGGAGGCCATGGAGGCCACCGGCCAGGCTGCGGCTGAGCTGGCTGGATCTGATCTGGAGAGTCAGTTCGCGGCTTTGGAAAGCGGTGGCGGCGTTGATGACGATCTCGAGGCGTTGCGCGCTCAGCTGAAGGGAGGCCCGGAAGCCGTTGCTCTTCCCGCGTCTGAGACCTCCGAGGCCGTGAAGCCCGTGCAGGTGGAAGAGGTGGATGCTGAACTCGAAGACTTGAAACGATCCATCGACAAGCTCTGATCAACCCAGGAAAGTCGTCCGGCTTTCCATAGGATCAGTTCAGTCATTTGAGTGCCTTGGCTGGAGCTGTTGCCGATTTCACCGACGCTGGTTTTGAACGTGAAGTCCTCAAGGCTTCCGGCACGGTCCTCGTCGATTTCTGGGCTGCCTGGTGCGGCCCCTGCCGACTGATCGCTCCGTTAATGGATTGGGTGGCGAGCGACTACGGCGATTGCGTCAGTGTCGGCAAGCTCGAGGTAGATGCCAATCCCCAGACCCGTGACGCTTATCAGGTTCAGGGCATCCCCACACTGATCCTCTTCCGCAACGGTGAAGTGGTGGCGCGGCATGAAGGTGCCATCGCCAAACCGCAGCTGCAGTCCTTCCTGGATGCCAACCTCTAAGCGGCTTGCCTCGCTGGGCAGCGCTGTTTTTGCCCGTGTTGATGCCGCCAAAGAGGCTTATCGGCTTGGGGCGTCTTCTTCGGTACGTCCGGATCTGGTGGATCTCTCCATCGGATCCTCTGATCTTCGGCCTCCCACGGCGTTGTTGGACTCCATGGCCTCAGCGGTCATGGAGTCCAGCAGCAGCTCCTATTGCCTTCAAGCCGGACTGAGGCCTTTTCATGCCGCCGTCGCGGACTGGTGTCGGCATCGCTTCGACGTTGCCGTGGATCCTGATCATGAGGTCCAGTTGTTGGTGGGATCCCAGGAAGGAACCGCCCATCTGCCGCTGGCGGTGCTTGATCCGGGTGACGCCGCCCTGCATCTGGACCCCTGTTATCCGTCCCATATCGGTGGATTGCACCTGGCGGGAGCCCGGACCAAGGCCCTGGCCCTTTCCCCTGAAAACGACTGGCGGCCGGATCTGAAGACCATCAGTCCACAGCTTTGGAAGCAACTGAAGTTGTTCGTTTTGGGGTATCCCCACAACCCTTCAGCCCGGGTGGGGGATCAGGAGGATCTCAATCGCATCACGGCGATCGCAGCTCGGCACGACGTGGTGATCGCCCACGACAATCCCTATGTGGATCTTGCCCTGGATGGAGAGCCTCCCTCGCTTTTGCAGGCTCCGAACTGGAGGGAGTGCGGCATTGAATTTTTCTCCCTTTCGAAGGGTTGGTGCCTTGGCGGATTCAGACTCGGTTTTGCAGTTGGTGCTGCACCGCTGATTGCCGCCCTGCGTCGCGCCAAGGCCGTCATCGATTTCAACCAGAGCCTGGCTCTGCAGCAGGGTGCGATTCAGGCCTTGCAAAGCTTCCCCGATTGGCCGCGGCAACTGCATCCGACTTATCGCGAACGACGGGATCGTGTGGTCGAGACTCTCAGGGCACGCGGTTGGTCGGTCCCCTGTCCAGAGATGGCGATGTACCTCTGGTTCCCCTTGCCTGATGCGGCCCATCGTCGGGGGTGGAGTGATGAAGATGCCGCGAGGGAACTGCTTCAGCGCAGTGGTGTCGCCTTAACCCCTGGGTCTGGGTTTGGTAGCGGCGGTCGCCAGTGGCTGCGCATGGCGCTTGTGCGGCCAGTGAATGAGTTGGTGGACGCCGCATCGCGTCTCGCGGATGCGATGGATGACTGATTCACGCATGCCGCAACATCGATTCCCACACTTCGGTGGTGGCCGGTTGATGGCGACGTATCGCCGCCTCGCTGGTGCCTCGGCACGCCACTGGTCCATCCGTCATGTGCCTGTGTGCAGCAGCACGGAGGAGCTGCTGGGGACCTGGTTGCGCGATCAGCCTTCATTGATAGGACCTCGCGCCGTCATTGCCACCCACCAGCGCCGGGGAGTCGGCCAATGGGGGCGCGCCTGGGTTTCTCCGCCAGGTGGTGTCTGGATCAGTGCTGCCTTGCCTTGGCGGAGCCAAGGGTCCGCTCAGGCCGGCTTGCTTGGCTTGGCGCTGGCCATGTCGGTGGTGCAACGGCTTGAGCAGCGGGGCCTTTCGGTTCAGATCAAATGGCCTAACGACCTGTTCGTGAACGGCCGCAAATTGGCGGGCCTTCTACCTGGGGTGGTGCAGCGGGGCTCCCAGCTGCGCTTGCTGCGGATCGGCTTGGGCCTGAATGTGCGGAATGCAGTTCCTGGCCATGCCATTGCCCTGAGAAGGCTTGAAGGGCAGCAGGCTGCGGATCCGATCCGGTGGACGGCGGAGATTTTGCTGGCCTTCGATCACTGTCACGGCGTTGGAGGCGATGGGGCCTGGTGCCTCGATGGCGTTCAGGCCAGGCTCTGGTCCGATCAGCTCGTCCATCCCCAAGACGGTCAGATTTGGAGCATTGCTGGCCTTGAACGCGATGGAGGGCTGCGGTTGCGTCAGGGTTCAAGGACTGAAACCTGGCGCCGCTGGCCCTGAGTTGGTGTCCCATCCATAGGATTTCTTGGCACAGTTTTCTTGTTTCTTGCTGGATTGGTTCGCGCTGATCTGGATGTTGGTTCCAGTCGCGGCTGCGCAGGGTTTTGATCAGTCGCTCGATGGTCTGGTTCGCCAACGGGTGATCACGTCCCAAGAGCGCAAGCTGCTCCGGGGCGGTGGCTCGGCGCTTCCCATGGAACGAAGCCGTTTTGAAGAACCCTGTCGCACCGGTGCTCTGTCCCGGCAGGACTGCGCTTCCGGGGTGGCCAGGCGTCCGCCGGGGGCACCGGCCTCAGCATGGGCTCGCCTTAGCGCGCGAACTGGTCAGGGGGTGTTGAGGAATGCTTGAGCACCACCAGCAGCCCGCATCGCAAGTAACCATTACGATCGATCTCTTGCTTCTGAAGCTCAGACCATCGAACGCGTCTGAAGCAGTTGCGGCAGCTGTTGGAACAGATCCGGCTTGAGCACGTAGGCCTCCGCTCCGTTCGCCAGAGCTTCGTGTTTCTTGTCGGCGTCATTCAGTGCCGTCACGATCACCACCCTCAACGCAGCCTGGAGCTGCAGCTGTTTCAGGCAAGCCAAGCCGTCCATGCCCGGCAGCATCAAGTCCAGCAGCAGATCGAAACGATCAGAGCCGGCTTCGGCGAGAAAGTCTTCTGCGGATCCGAAGCAGATGCAGACGTGCCCCTCATCGGTGATTTCAGCACTGATCAGCTGGTGGATGCGCGGGTCAACCTCCACGACTGCAACATGAAGAGCCCTTTGGGGGGGGCTCCTCAATTAGCGCAGGGGCACTGCACTCACTGTGGGCATCCTGTGAGCGCCCGACCATCTTGGAAGCGTGCAATGCGTTGTGCTCGGGCCGCCACATCGTCTTCATGGGTCACCATCACCAGGGTGATGCCCTGTTGGTGGAGTTCATCAAAAAGTTCCAGCACCTCTGCGGTGGTGCTGGAGTCCAGAGCCCCTGTGGGTTCGTCCGCCAGCAGCAGACTGGGGCGGTTGATGATGGCCCGGGCGATGGCCACTCGTTGTTGCTGCCCTCCGGAGAGCTGATTGGGCTTGTTCTCCAAACGCTGCGCCAGACCAACGCGGCGCAGGGCCGATTGAGCACGCTCGATCCGTTCCTCCCTGGGCACTCCCGCATAGATCATCGGGAGCATCACGTTCTCCATGGCGCTGGCGTGGCCGAGCAGATGGAACTGCTGAAAGACAAATCCGAGCGAGCGGTTGCGAACGTCGGCTAACGCATCGTCCTCCAACTGTTCAACGGCCATGCCATTGAGTCGGTAAGTCCCCCTGGTGGGCCGGTCGAGGCAGCCAAGGATGTTCATTGCCGTGCTCTTGCCTGAGCCGCTGGCCCCCATCACCGCCAGGTAATCCCCCTCCTGGACGGTGAGATTCAGTTGATCAAGGGCTTTGACTTCGAGATCACCAGATCCATAGACCTTGCTGATCCCCCTGAGCTCAGCAACCGGCTGCTGCACAGCCTCAGCCAAGACCCTTCAGGCTGGACAGTGCGATGGCCTGCTGAAGCAATGGCGTACCTGCAACCGCTGTATTGGCCCACTGGAACAGGGGATTGGAGAGGATTCCGCCAACGGCGGTGATCGCCACACATCCAATCAGGGCAACCCGAAGCGGCTGCATCCCCATCAAGGACCAATTCACGTCTGGGTAAGCCTTGACCACATCGGAGGCCTCTTGAGGCTCCTTAACCACCATCATTTTGATGACAGAGATGTAGTAGTAGATCGACACCACTGAGGTGACCAGGCCAACCACCACCAGTAGATATTCGTGGTTCGCCCAACCGGCAAAGAACAGATAGATCTTTCCGAAGAAACCCAGCATTGGCGGAATGCCACCCAGAGAAAGCAGGCAAAGACTCAGGCCGAGGGTGATCAGGGGATCCTTCTGGTAAAGCCCCGCGTAATCAGAAATTCGATCGCTTCCTGTGCGGATCGAGAAGAGGATGATGCAGGCGAAGGCCCCCAGGTTCATGAACAGGTAGGCCGCCATATACAGGACCATGGCCGCGAAACCGTCTTCGGTGCCGCAGACCATGCCGATCATCACGAAGCCGGCCTGGCCGATCGAGCTGTAGGCCAGCATTCGCTTCATCGAGGTCTGGGCGAGGGCAACAACGTTGCCCAGGGTCATGCTCAACACCGCCAAAACGGTGAAGAGCAATTTCCATTGATCGTCGAAGGCACCAAAGCAACCCACCAGGATGCGAAGAGCAAGGGCGAATCCGGCTGCTTTGGAACCTACGGAAAGGAATGCCACAACAGGGGTTGGTGAGCCTTCGTAGACGTCCGGCGTCCACTGGTGGAAGGGAACAGCTGCGATCTTGAATGCAACGGTTGCCAAGACGAAAACCAGAGCCAAAGCAGCCAGAGGTGTGGTGCTGGTTTGCAGAGCCAGGCCGATGGTGTCGAGGCTGGTGCTGCCGCTCAGGCCGTACAGCAGGGAGGAGCCGTAGAGGAAAACAGCAGCGGCTGCAGATCCCACGAGCAGATATTTGAGTGCTGCTTCCGAGCTGCGGGCATCCCTCTTCATGTAGCCCGACAGCAGATAGCTGGCGACGGAGAGCGTTTCTAGCGAGATGAACACACTCACCAGATCCGTTGCCCCGCAAAGGAGCATGGCGCCGAGGGTGGCGGCTAGAAGGATGGCGGCGTACTCGCCAACGGGCGTGCCGCTTTTCTCTGCGTAACGCCAGCTGATCAGCAGCGAAAGAAGCGTTGACAAGGCAATCACAGCCCGGAACGCCACCGCCAGGTTGTCGGCGAGGAAGGCTCCAAGGAACGAGGGCTCCAGCGGTGCGTTCCACTGCAGGGCAAGTAGCACCAGGGAGGTCCCCAAGCCCACATAGCAAATCGGCGGCACCCAACGTGTGGCGACCTTTTCGCCGGCCAGGTCCACCAAGAGGGTGGCGATCATCGCCAGCAGGACTGCAGCCTCGGGCAGTACAGCGGAGGCGTTGAGAGAGAGATTCAGCAGCTCACCAGGGGCAGCCATGGCCTGGGTGGCGAGAAGGAAAGCACCCATGTCGGGCATGACAGCCTGGAACCGTTGCGCTGTGGCGACTGTAGCGGCGCTTGACGCGCCGACGGTCATGCAGAGCGTTGCTCGGTGCGATAAAGAAGGGGAACGGTTTACCTGCCGCTAGTGGCGCACACCCTCGTCATCGTTGAGAGCCCCACGAAGGCCAAGACCATCCGTGGTTTCCTTCCCAAGGGATTCAAAGTTGAAGCCTCCATGGGTCATGTCCGCGACCTTCCCAACAACGCCAGCGAGATTCCGGCATCGGCCAAGGGGCAGAAATGGGCCAACCTCGGTGTGAACACCGACGCGGATTTCGAGCCTCTGTACGTGGTCCCGAAGGACAAGAAGAAGACGGTTCGCGAACTCAAGGACGCCCTCAAGGGTGCTGATCAGTTGCTGCTGGCTACTGACGAAGACCGGGAAGGTGAAAGCATCAGTTGGCATCTGCTTCAACTGCTGGCGCCGAAGGTGCCGGTGAAGCGCATGGTGTTTCACGAGATCACCAAGGAGGCCATCGGCAAGGCCCTGGATCAGACCCGCGACCTGGATATGGAGTTGGTCCATGCCCAGGAAACCCGGCGCATTTTGGATCGCCTTGTGGGATACACCCTGTCCCCTCTCCTCTGGAAAAAGGTGGCCTGGGGACTCTCCGCCGGGCGGGTGCAGTCCGTTGCGGTTCGGCTCCTGGTTCAACGGGAACGGGCCCGCCGCGCTTTTCGCAGCGGTAGTTACTGGGACCTCAAGGCTCAGCTTGAGCAGTCGGGCAGTGCCTTTGAGGCCAAGCTCATTCACGTAGGTGGCCAGCGGATCGCCACCGGCAACGACTTCGACGAGAGCACCGGAGGGCTGAAGGCGGGCAGTGCCGTGCGGCTGCTCAGCGAGAGCGAGGCCAAGACGTTGGCTGAATCCGTGCGATCCAGTGCCTGGACTGTGGATGCGGTGGAGCAGAAGCCCACCGTGCGCAAGCCGGTGCCTCCCTTCACCACCAGCACCCTCCAACAAGAGGCGAATCGCAAGCTGCGCCTTTCAGCCCGGGAAACCATGCGCTGTGCCCAGGGTCTCTATGAACGCGGTTTCATCACCTACATGCGGACTGACTCGGTTCACTTGTCGGATCAGGCAATCAACGCATCCCGCAACTGCGTGGAGAGCCTTTACGGCAAGGAGTATCTGAGCAAAGGGCCGCGGCAGTTCAGCACCAAAGCCCGCAATGCCCAGGAGGCCCATGAAGCGATTCGTCCATCGGGCGAAAGCTTCCGAACCCCCGGTGAGACCGGTCTGGATGGGCGAGATCTGGCGGTGTATGAGCTGATCTGGAAGCGCACTGTGGCCAGCCAGATGGCTGAAGCCAGGCTCACGATGCTCTCGGTGGATCTCAGCTCAGGTGAGGCCAGTTTCCGGGCTAGCGGCAAGCGCATCGACTTTCCCGGTTTCTTCCGCGCCTACGTGGAGGGCAGTGATGATCCCGATGCGGCCATTGAGGGTCAGGAAGTGTTGCTGCCGGCATTGAGCGTTGGCGATGCACCGGAGCCGAAGACCGTTGAGCCCCTCGGCCATCAGACCCAGCCGCCGGCACGCTTCAGCGAGGCATCGCTGGTGAAGATGCTGGAAAAGGAGGGCATCGGCCGGCCGTCGACCTACGCCTCGATCATTGGAACGATCGTGGATCGCGGCTACGCCACGCTTTTGGGCAATGCTCTTACCCCCAGCTTCACTGCCTTCGCTGTGACGGCGCTGCTCGAGGAGCATTTCCCTGAACTGGTGGACACCAGCTTCACTGCTCGGATGGAGAACACCCTCGATGAGATCTCCCACGGCAAGGTGCAGTGGTTGCCTTACCTGGAGGGCTTCTACAAGGGTGACGAGGGCCTGGAAAACCAGGTGCAGCAGCGGGAAGGGGACATTGACCCCGGTGCATCCCGCACCATCGACTTAGAGGGCTTGTCCTCCGTGGTTCGCATTGGCCGTTTTGGCGCCTACCTAGAGGCCAAACGGGTCAGCGACGACGGTGAGGAAGAGCTGATCAAGGCCACCTTGCCCCAGGAGATCACTCCGGCTGATCTGGATGAAGAGCAGGCCGAACTGATCCTCAAACAGAAGGCCGACGGCCCCGAAGCCATTGGCGAGGATCCGGAAACAGGGGATTTGGTCTACCTGCTCTTCGGTCAGTACGGCCCTTACGTGCAGCGGGGCCAGGTGAGTGATGAGAATCCCAAGCCCAAACGCGCGTCTCTGCCCAAGGGGCAGAAGCCGGAAGATCTCACCCTGGAGGATGCCCTCGGACTGCTCCGCTTGCCGCGTCTTCTCGGTGAACATCCCGATGGTGGGCGCATCCAGGCGGGGCTGGGCCGCTTTGGCCCCTATGTCGTCTGGGACAAGGGAAAGGGTGAAAAGGATTACCGTTCTCTCAAGGGGGGTGACGATGTTCTGGCGGTGGGGCTGAGCCGTGCCCTTGAGCTGCTGGCGATGCCCAAACGGGGCCGGGGTGGACGCACCGCCCTCAAGGACCTCGGCAAGCCGGAGGGTAGTGATGAAACGATTCAGGTCTATGACGGCCCCTATGGCCTTTACGTCAAACAGGGCAAGGTGAATGCCTCGCTGCCGGAAGGCAAGGGCGCTGACGATATGACCCTTGAGGAGGCGGTGGAACTGCTTGCCGCCAAGGCAGCATCGAAGAAGGGCGGTCGTAAAACCGCCGCGAAAAAAACGGCGGCCAAGAAGTCAGCCGCCAAAAAACCAGCCGCCAAGAAACCCCCTGCCACCACCAAGACCGGTCGGCTCAGGGCCAGTGCGGTGCGGGTGATCAAGCCGGCTGACAATTGATGGCCCGTCTGCTTTGGCTGCTGCCTGTGGGTCTCCTGCAGGCCTGTGCCGGCACACCGGTCGCCGAGCAGTTGGAGCGATCCTTCACGGTGCCTCAAGCCAGGCCGGCCCAGGCAGCTGCGCCTGTACCGGTTGCGAAGACCAGCCCAACGGTTATGAGCCCGACTGCTGAGGGCCCCTCCACGCCGACGGCCGAGGCTGTTTCCCTGCCTGAGGCAACGGATGCTCCTGATCCTGTTCCGCAGCCAAAACCGCGGACGGTGTCATCCCAACGTCTGCCCCAGGCGCCCTACCGAATCACCATCCGTTTGGCCGGAGCCGACCCTGCCGCTCCTGCTGAAGCCGTCACCCGCGCCCTGCGTGAGGCGGATGTTGGCTTTGCGGTGGAACGGATTGAGCGGGTTGAACCATGACCGACGCGACCCCCCGGTTGAGCCGCCAGCAGGCTCTGAGGCTGGTTGAGGGGGCATATCTCGCGGCCGCGACTGGGCTGATCTGGTTGGCTTTGTACTACTTGCCGGTGGGTGGTGCGCTGTTCCGTCTGGCCCTTCCCTTGCCCCTGATCCTGCTGCAGTTGCGTCGTGGCAACCGTTCCGGTGCAGAGGGTCTGCTGCTCTCTGTGCTTCTGCTCACCGCCTTGATGGGTCCTTTGCGTGGACCGCTGCTGCTGTTTCCCTACGGGCTTTTGTCGCTCTGGCTGGGCTGGAGCTGGTGCCGCGGGATCAGCTGGTGGCTGAGCTGGTCGGGAGGCGTTGTTCTTGGAACAGCAGGGTTTTTGGTGCGAGTTCTGGTGCTGTCGTTGCTGGTGGGAGAAAACCTCTGGGTCGTGATCACCCGGGCCGGTTCCGCTCTGCTTGAGCGCTTGATCGCGGTACTGCATCTGCCGATCGCACCGGATCTCATCCAGGTGCAGTTGATGGCGTTGCTGTTGGTGGTGGTTCAGGAGGTCATCTATGTGCTGTCCCTTCATGCTCTGGCGTACTGGATCTTTCCCCGCCTGAAATCACCGATTCCGGAGCCCCCGAGGCTGCTACATGGACTCATTGCCCTCGATCCCCTCTGAACCCTCGGTGTTGCCTGAGGGCTGCCAGCAGCTGGGAGGTATCGGCGCAAGCACGTTGGACGCAGCGGCACTTCGTCCCTGGACCTCCAAAGATCAAGCGCTGGATTTTTTGCTTGTTCTAGCGGCTACGCAAACGGCTGAGCATGAAGGGATTTCCGCCGCTGGCTCCACCGTGGCTTCGCGGCGCTACACCGCCCTGGCTGATGCGGAGCTTCTGATCCACGGACCGGCGCGGCAGCGCCGTTGGCCTCTGCCGCCGCTGCCCGCTGGCGTCTCCCCCGCCCTGCTCAGCCATATTGCGACGCGACGCTTGAAGTTGAGGCCGCAGGTGGCGGCCCTCGGCTTGGCCCAGCAACCCGATTTTCCTCACCTGAACATCGAGCCACTGGACCAAGGCCCCTCGGCCTGTCTGTCCAGTGGTGCGGCGATGCCATTGCCGCGGGTGCAGCATTTGTGGCGACAGGGAGAGCTGCTGGGGCGGCGGTTGCAACGCCCCTTGGTGGTGGCGGAGTGTGTTCCAGGGGGCACCACAACCGCTCAAGCGGTGTTGACGGCCCTCGGCGTGGAGGTTGCCCATCTGATCAGCGGTAGTGCTCTTCATCCGCCGCAGCAACTCAAGAAAGATCTCGTTGTCCGAGGGCTTCAGCGGGCTTCGCTTGGTGAGCATCCTTCGGCCGAGCAGATCCTGGCTGCTGTTGGTGACCCTTTTCAGGCCTTCACTGCAGGGGTGTTGGTGGGTGCGGTGTCCGCGGGACAACCGTTGTTGCTGGGCGGCGGTTGCCAGATGCTGGCTGTTCTGGCTTTGGCAATGCATGCTTTGCCCGCCCGTCAGCGGGACCATCTGGCGGCCCAGGTGCTGATCGGCACCACCGGTTGGCTCGCTGATGAGGGTGCGGATGCTGCAGATCAGTCCCCCTTCGGCGGGCTGGTGGATGCCACCGCGAGCCACCTGGCTGCCGCCCTCTCCGTTCTGGCCTGCGGCGTGCGTTTTCACAGCAGCACCCATCAACCCTTGCGGGACTTCGAACGGGGCTATGTGAAAGAAGGGGTGGGGGCCGGCGCTCTTTTGCTGCTCGCCCAGCTGCGTGGATGTTCTTGTGCCGATCTGGTGCTGGATTGTGAGCACGCCCTGGAGCAGCTGCTCAGCCGCCCCGTAACGTCAAGCCCATGAACTTCTGGAGAGAGCGGTTGGGTCCCCTGCGCCGGCGCCAAGTGCTCCAGATGATCGGGGCGACGGGAACCGTGCTGCTGGCGGGCTGTCGTCCGGCGAAATCCGCGCCAACCCTGATGGCTCCCGCTGGGGTTTTGCCGAAAGCGTGGGCTGATGCCTTGCCCAAGCTCTGGCGCCTGACGCTGGCTCCAGCCCAGCTGGACTGGAGGCCGGCGGATCAGGCGCTTGCCGATCTGTTGGTGATCGGTGATGGGTGGCTTGATGCCCATCCAGCGGACTCGCTCCAGCCCATTGCCTCTGAACCGCTCCTTAGCCAGTTGGATGCTCAGGCCAAGGCTCTGCTGGCCAGCCTCGGTGCTCTGCAGGATCGGGTGTTGCCGCTGGCCGTCAGCCCCTGGGTGATGCTGCTGCGGGATGACCCGGCCATGACCCAGGAGGGGTGGCCCCTCCTGCTGGATTCCGCCATGGCAGGGCGTGTGGTGCTTCCCGCCAGCCCCCGCTTGGTTATGAGCCTGGCGGACCATTTGGGCGGAAGCCAGGCTTTGCCTGCGCTGCGTCGCCAGCCCCTCACCTATGACGATCGTCACGCCACCAACTGGCTGCTCAAGGGTGAGGCCAAGGTGGTGGTTCTTCCACTGAGCCGCTGCATCGCTTTGTTGGGGCGGGATCCTCGTCTTCGCGCGATCCTGCCTGCCTCCGGTGCCCCCTTGCACTGGACTGTTCTGCTCAGGCCGGAGGCCAGTCGTGAACCGGTTCCCCAGCGCTGGGTCGAGCAGGGATGGCGGGATCCCCTGCGTCGCCGATTGGTGCAGCAGGGATGGCGGGCTCCGATTGCATCGCCAGGGCTGATGGTGGACCAGAACGCCCTATCGGCGCGTCTGCGGCCTCTGCTCTTTCCATCCTCAGACACCTGGTCGCGCTGCTGGTCGCTGCCACCGCTGTTGCCCGAAGACCGGAGTGCCTTGGAAGAGCGCTGGCGTGAGTCAGCTCCAGAGCCGCCTTCGCGGTGAAGCTTTCAAGCGTTGGTGGGTGTCCGCTAGCAGATCAGGAATGGGCAAGTGATGCGGGCAACGGGGTAGGCACTCCCCACAGCGTTCACAGGCGGAGGCGTCGTGCTCTTCCCACCAGTGACCGGCACGGCCGATGAGGTTGTAACGCTCCTGCGCAAATTCGGTGAGCCCATGGCCAATGGCCAGATTGCGCAGTCGCAAGAGTTCGGGGATCGGAACCTCCTTCGGACAGGGAAGGCAGGCCTGGCACTGCTTGCAATGCTCCTGGCCAAGCCGTTCCTGCTGCCGCCTTTCTGCCGTGACCAGAGCCTTTTGCTCGGCCTGGCTGAGGGGCCCATCCCCCTGCGCCATGGTTGCGGCGAGTTGAAGATCCCCTGCAGCTGAGGCCCCAACGGTCAGGGTGCTGATGCCCTGTGCCAGCAGGAATCGGTAGGCCAGCTCGAGGGGGGCAAAGGGGGTGCAGTCCTCCACCAGTTTTGGGCTGGGGGCCTGGAGGCGACCACCTTTGTCGGCAGGGGAGATCGCCATCACACCGAGGCCGTGCGCCAGGGCCCAACGAGCCAGGTGCAGGCGCTGGGGATCCAGCCAATGCAGGTGCAGGCTGCAGAAACTGAAGCGCTGGCTGCGCAGCGCCCGATCGAT
The DNA here is from genome assembly GCF_000161795.2 of Synechococcus sp. WH 8109. Taxonomy (NCBI): domain Bacteria; kingdom Bacillati; phylum Cyanobacteriota; class Cyanophyceae; order Synechococcales; family Synechococcaceae; genus Synechococcus; species Synechococcus sp. WH 8109. The sequence goes on from NZ_CP006882.1 coordinate 540,034, forward strand.
CAGCGGGTTGCTGCCATGGCTACTGAAGCCCACCTGGCTGACGCGGCCACTGCTGACGGCCCAGTCCAGAAGCTTGGACCCATCACCCACCAGGGCCCAGTCCAGATGCTCCTCCCGGTTGATGCCATGGATGGCGAGGTTGTCGAGCTGTGGACAGCCCAGGCGCTCCATAATTTGATCAAGGCGGCGTTGTCCTTCCTCGAAGCTCACCCCTGGCAGAAGTTTGCTGGTGATCACCCAGTGGTCAGATGCTCTGTGGCTGTTCTGGCGAAGGGCCTCTCCCAGAAAACGTTCCGCAGGTCCGTAGGCCGGGGCGGTTTCCAGATGGTTGATCCCAGCTGCTGCTGCCGCGTCAAGCACCTCGGCCATCTGGGCCGCCGAGTTCAGGCCACGCATCGTGCCGAGGGTGAACAGGCTGACGGGGCGGCCGCTGCCGAAGGCGCGGGTGTTCACTCCTCCGAGGGCGTCTCGCTGTCTTGGTTGCGCAAATGGCGCACCAAGGCTGCAGGGCTGAGGTCGTCGACGAAACGGCTGAAGGCACTTTGATCTTCAGCATCCGCCTCCGCATCCACCGGAATCGAGGCTTCCGCTACCACCTCTTCCAGCATCCAGATGCCGCTACCCGTGCGGATCGCGAGAGCAATGGCGTCGCTGGGTCGGGCATCCACTTCGATCAGTTCCAGCACTTCGTTTTCAGCCAACTCCGCTTCGTCCAGATCAGGTCGCAGCTTCAAGACAGCATGAAAGGTGCTGTCTTCAATCGCATGGACGATCACGCGCTCCAGTTCGAGACCCCCAGCCACCAACAGTGCTGCCATCAGGTCATGGCTGAGGGGTCGTGGCGGTGATCCCTCCTGCAATCCGGCCATGATGTTGTGGGCTTGTGCCTGATCGATCCAGATCGGCACCTGACGTCGGCCACTTGGATCCCTCAGCAGCACCATGGGTGTGCGGCTGGCGGCATCGAGGGCGATTCCGGCGACGCTCATTTCGACCATGTCGGAGGCGCAGCTCTATCCGATTATGGCTAGAGAGCCGCTGGGAGCGATGTTCACTGGGCTGGTGCAGTCAGTTGGAAGGATCGAGCGACGTGCCGGGGCAGTGGTGGTTTCGGGCTGCGCTCCTTTTTCCCCGTTGGCCCTTGGCGACAGCGTGGCTGTGGATGGCGTTTGCCTCACAGCGGCAGAGGTGATGGCGGATGGTTTCCGGGCCGATGTGAGTGAGGAAACCCTGCGCCGCACCACGTTGGGACGCAAGGCGGATCGTGGTGGAGCGGTGAACCTCGAGCCGGCGCTTCGGCTGAGCGACCGCCTTGGTGGTCATCTGGTGAGTGGTCATGTGGATGCCACCGGTGAAGTCACCTGCGTGGAGACCCTCCCCCACTCCTGGGCCCTGTCGATCCGCTGGTCGGATCCCCGATTCGGCCGTTATGTCTGTGAGAAGGCCAGCATCGCGGTGGATGGGATCAGCCTCACGGTGGCCGAATGTTCAGCCGATGGAACGACGTTCAGCCTCGCCGTCATCCCCCACACCTGGGAGGCGACGACCCTTAAACACCTAGCTGTCGGGGACACCGTGAACCTGGAGGCCGATCAACTGGTCCGTTACGCCGAGCGGCTGTTGCATGCCACTGCTGCCGATGCCGGAAACGCCGATGGCCAAGTCAAGACTGATGATCTGTCAGCCAACTGGCTGGCCGATCACGGCTGGTCTTGATCCATCTGCTGAAGAACGATCATTCCGGAGTCACGCTGGAGCTCGATCTTGAACTCCTGGCCGGGTTCGAGGCCGAGCCGACGGGTGTAGGCGTGGCCAATCAGCAGGTTGCCGTTGCCATGCACACGGGTGCGGAAATCGGCCTGACGACCCCGGCTTCCGCCCGAGGAACTGCTGCTGCTTTTCGGCAATTGCCATCCCTGGGCTGCAGCTTTGGCCTCCACCAGGGCCCGATAAAAACTCTTTTTCAGCAGTCGTCCGCTTGGGCCGACGTAGCCGCACCCGCGGGCGATGTCATCTTCCGGCCGATTGCTGAGCGATCTGGCCTTGTCCAGCAGTTCCTTGCCGACCAGCATTTCAGGAGTTAATTCAACTGAATTCTGGCCACGCTCGCCAATCAAGGCAAGGGATCAGAGCAGATAAAGGATCACGAAAAGAATCACCCAGATCCCATCAACAAAGTGCCAGTACAACTCCGCTGCTTCCAGGGGGAAGTGGTCGGCTGCAGTCACACGGCCCTGCGGCTGCCTCGCTTGCCACCAGACGATCAGGATCATCAGGGCGCCGAGGGTCACATGGAGACCATGAAATCCCGTGGCGGCGAAGAAGGTGCTGGCGTAAAGGTTGTCGGTCAGGCCGAAGGGGAGTGTGAAGTACTCCACCATCTGGCTCACCAGAAAGGCCAGACCGAGGCCTGCGGTGATCAGCAGCCAGCGTCGACAGCGGCCGTGGTCGTCCTGTCGGATCGCCTGACCGGCCTTGTGGAAGGTGGCACTGCTCACCAGGAGCAGAACGGTGTTGAGGATGGGTAGGGGCAGCTCCAGTTCATAGATGGCTCCATCTGGTAGGGGGTTAACCGCTTTAAAGGTGAGGTAGGCCGCAAAGAATCCGGCGAAGGTCATGGCGTCCGCTACGAGAAACGTGGCCAGGCCGAACATGCGGTGATCGGGATGCTCGGCATGCCCCCCATGGCTGTGGTCCTGATCCTTCGTGGGAACTGTTGTGGTCATTTGCCGCTGCTCCAGAGGTCACGACCGCTGGTTGCGGTCAGGTCCAGCTCGTCCGGTGGGACTCCGTAGCCGTAGGGCTCTTCCACCAGAGGGGCCTCCCCAATCCAGTTTTCGACCGGCGGCGGTGAACTGGTCAGCCATTCGGGCGTTAGTGCTCTCCAGGGGTTGTCGCCTGCGACAGGACCGCTGAGGGCGCTGTGGATCACATTCCACAGGAAGGGCAGGGTGCTGATGGCCATCAGCAGAGCTCCGACGGAGCTGATCTGATTGATCAGAGTGAATTGGGGGTCGTATTCAGCCACGCGTCGCGGCATCCCATTGAGGCCCAGCCAGTGCTGAGGGCCGAAGCACAGGTTGAAGCCGATGAAGGTGAGGGCACAGTGCAGGCGGCCGAGATCTTCGTTGAGCATCCGGCCGGTGAACTTGGGATACCAGTGGTAAATCGAGGCGAAGATCACGAACACCGATCCACCGAAGACGATGTAGTGGAAGTGGGCGACAACGAAGTAGGTGTCGTGCACATGAATGTCGAATGGCACCTGCGCCAGAGCGACACCTGTGATGCCTCCGAGCACGAAGTTCACAATGAAGCCGCAGGAAAACAGCATGGCGCTGTTGAGGCTGATGCGACCGCCCCAGAGTGTTGCTAACCAGTTGAAGAATTTGATGCCGGTGGGTACGGCGATGAATGCGGTTGCAATGGTGAAGAACAGGCGCATCCAGGGAGGTGTACCGCTGGTGAACATGTGGTGCGCCCACACAATCAGGCCCAACACAACGATTGCCATGATCGAATACACCATCGTCACGTAGCCGAACAGCGGCTTGCGGGCATGAACTGGCAGGATTTCGCTTACCAAGCCGAAGGCCGGCAAGACCATGATGTAAACGGCTGGGTGGGAATAAAACCAGAACAGATGCTGGTAAACCACAACATTGCCCCCAAGGGTGGGGTTGAAGAAGCCTGTATGGGCAACGATGTCGAAACTCAGTAACACCAATGTTCCCGCCAGAACCGGTGTTGAGAGAACCACAAGAATGCTGGTGCCCAGCATCGCCCAGCAATACATGGGGAGCTGCATCAATTTCAAGCTGGGGCGTCGCAGTTTGAGAATGGTGGCGATGAAGTTGATGCCTCCGAAGATCGAACTTCCGCCCAGGAGTAACACGCTCAGGATCCAGATGATTTGGCCAGTTGCTGGTGTGGTGATGCTGAGGGGTGGATAGGCCGTCCAGCCCGATTGTGCAGCACCAGTGAGGAAATAGCTGGTGATCAGCATCAAACCTGCTGGAGGAATCAGCCAGAACGCCACGGCATTCAGGCGCGGGAAGGCCATATCCCTTGCACCCACATAAAAAGGGATCAAATAGTTCCCAAAAGCACCATTCACCACGGGGACAATCCAGAGAAAGATCATCACCGTGCCGTGGAGTGTCAGCACCTGGTTGTAGACATCACGTGCCATGAAGTCGGACACGGGACTGGTGAGTTCTGTGCGAATGGCGCCGGCAAGGGCACCGCCAATCAGATAAAAAACAAAGCCGCAGACGAGGTACTGCAGCCCGATCACCTTGTGATCAACGCTGAAGCTGAAATACCGCAACCAGCCGCTGGGTTGAAGCCGTGGAGGACTGGATGTTTCCGGGGGCAAGCTGATGGTCATGTCAGGCGTTTGCGATGGGGGGCATTTCGTCTTCAGGTGCGGTTTTTGCGTTGTCCCTGTACCAGCTGTCCCAGTCCTCCGGACTTTCCACCACCACGGTGGAGCGCATTCCACCGTGGTAGGGCCCACAGAGTTCGGCGCACACAATTGGATAACGACCGGTACGTGTGGGCGTGAAACTCAGCTGGGTAGGTTGGCCAGGAATGACGTCCTGCTTCAAGCGAAATTCAGGAACCCAGAAGGCGTGAATCACGTCTTTTGCTTCCATCCGCAGTGTGATCGGCCGGTCGGCTGGAACATGAAGCTCACCTGATGTGATGTCTCCCTCTGGGTAATGAAAGAGGAAGGCAAATTGCATGGCTGTTACCTCAACGGGTAAAACATTTGTTGCTGCCGCTGATTCAATCGAGCCTGAACTGATGCCTCCCCAGATCTGTTCTTCGTGGGATCCGCCCATGTGGTCATGGGCCAGAGGCACCATGCCACCCATCCGGTCGTAAATGTCGTAGCTGTACAGACCAACAAAAAGCACCACAACAGCAGGAACTGCTGTCCAGAAAATTTCAAGTGGCAGATTTCCCTCGATGGCCAGGCCGTCGCCGAGCTGGCCGCTGCGTCGCCGAAAGCGAATCAAGCTGAAGACGAGAAGGCCAACGATTCCAATAAATAGAATGCTGCCAATTGTGAATAGAACCTTAAAAAGCTCGTCGTAAATCGGCGCGTTTGCGCTCGCATCGATGGGGAGGAGGTTGATGTTCTGGCCGATCCAAAGGCCGCCCAGAGCAAGGACCATCCCGATCACCAACGTGAGAATGGCGGATGGGATCTGCACCTGATCAATCCCAGGTTTTCAACAGCGTATGGGGCTGGCTGCGGTTCTCCATGAAGTGATTGTTAAGGCCTTATTTCTGTCAGGAAAAGGGGATGATTTTTCCTCGTTTGTGTTGCAGACGTCCACACAGCGTGACGTCATCTTCTGCATCGCTACGGTCAAAGCAATCCCTTTTGGGTGCATCGGATGGAGCTTGTTCGATGATGCTTTCCTCATTGTCGACATTGCGTCGACGTCTTGGATTGTTGTCGGCTCACCTTGTGGTTGCTGTGATCGCCTTGGTTGTCATCGGTGGAGCAACCCGGGTGATGGAGGCCGGCTTGGCCTGCCCGGACTGGCCCCTGTGCTTCGGCTCGTTTTTGCCGGGTCGCCAGATGAACGTTCAGGTGTTTCTTGAGTGGTTTCACCGCCTCGATGCTTTCGTCATCGGCGTTGCCCTGGTGGTGATGGCTGTGGCGACGACGCTTCGGCGGCGCCAACTCCCGCGATGGCTGCCGTGGCTTGCCGCTGGCCTGATGGTTCTTGTGGCGATGCAGGGAGGTTTGGGTGCGCTGACGGTGACCCAGCTGCTCCCTTCCGGTGTGGTGACAGCCCACCTGGCACTCGCTCTCACCCTTGTGGCGCTTCTGAGTGGGCTGACCCAACGCTTGCTTCATCCCACTGTTGTCGTCGCTCCTCTGTGGTGGCGCATCGGGGCATTGCTTGGCCTGATGTCGGTCTTTGTGCAGTGCCTGCTCGGTGGTCGCATGGCCACCGCTTGGGCAGGGCAGCGTTGCCTTGCTGGAGGAGAGGCCTGCCAGCTGGTTCTCTCCCATCGCGTGACGGCGATGCCGGTGGTCGTTGTTGTGCTCGGCTTCGCCGGGGCAGCAGTCCTGGCGGGTGGTTGGGCTCGCCAGCAGTGGCCCTGGCTTGGTGGGGCCGTGCTCCTGGTGCTGGTTCAGGTGGCTCTTGGCGTTCTCACCCTTCGTCTTGGTTTGTCGCAACCGGCAGTGACCGTTGCGCATCAGCTCGTGGCTGCCCTGCTGATCGCTTTGTTGGCGGCGCTTCTGGTCCGATCTCCGGACCTCCCCTCACCGTCCCGTTCCGTCGTCCTCGACGACACCTCGTTGGAGGCCTGTCATGGCTGAAATCACTGCAACCGTTCGTCCGACCCGTGAGGAGGTGGTCCCCTCCCGCAAGCGGGTGAAACTTCCGGCCTGGCTGGAAGTTGCCAAACCCCGCCTGATCCCTCTTCTGCTGGCCACCACCCTGGGTGGAATGGCTCTCAGTGAAGGCTGGCCACTCTCATCACCTCGGCTCGTCTGCACTCTGGGGGGAGGGGCGCTTGCCTCCGCTGCTGCAGGGGTTCTGAACTGCTTATGGGAGCAGGATCTCGATGGTCGGATGGCCCGCACCAGCGGTCGCGCACTTCCCTCTGGTCGGCTGTCGTCCACCAGTGCATTCATCGGCGCCATCGCCTGCACCCTGGCGGCGGCGATGCTTCTGGTGAGCGGTGTGAACTGTCTCGCTGCTGGGTTGTCCCTGCTCGGCCTCTGCAGTTACGTGCTGCTCTACACAGCCTTGCTCAAGCCGCGCACGTCCCAGAACATCGTCATCGGTGGGGTCGCCGGGGCTATTCCGCCCCTTGTGGGGGCGGCGGCCGCCACGGGCCATGTTGGCTTAGGGGGCTGGTGGCTGTTCGCTCTGGTGATGGTCTGGACGCCAGCCCATTTCTGGGCTTTAGCCCTGCTGTTGCGTGAGGACTATCGCGCTGTCGGGATCCCCATGCTGCCCGTGGTGAAGGGGCCTGTGGTGACGGCAAGGGCGATCAAGACCTACGGCTGGATCACTGTCCTGCTTAGCGGTTTGGGCGTGTTTGCTTTGCCTTCAGGTGGCGCTTTCTATGGCGTGATGCTGCTGCCTTACAACGGTCGATTGCTGCAGCTCGTCGATCGGCTGTCTCTGGATCCCGACAGTCTCGTGAATGCCAAGGCCCTGTTCCGTTGGTCGATCCTCTATCTGTTCGGTCTGTGCCTGCTGCTCATTCTCAGTCGGACGGATTTGGCCTCAGGCTTTGCCCACCAGGTGATGCAACTTCTCTCCCTGCCAACGGCAGTGCAATGAGCACTCTCTAGATTCCCTGAATTGGCCGAGAAAGTCCCTGACGGTGCCTGATGGCGTTGATTGAACTGCGCAAGATCTCAAAGGCCTACGGCTCGGTACCGGCTCTGCGTGAGCTTGATCTCACCGTTCCTGAAGGATGCCTTTACGGGTTGCTTGGCCCGAACGGTGCCGGCAAAACAACGGCCATGCGCATCCTCGCCACCTTGCTCGCTCCCGACAGCGGCTCAGTCATTGTTGGGGGTGTTGATGGTCTGGCGCAGCCACGTGAGGTGCGCCAGCTCATGGGCTATGTGGCCCAGGAGGTGGCTATCGACAAGATCCTGAGTGGTCGGGAACTGCTGCAGTTGCAAGGCGATCTCTACCACCTGCCCCGGAACGTTCGCGAAAGCCGCATCGCCGATCTGATTGACCGCCTCGCGATGGGCGACTGGATTGGTCGCCGCTGCGGTACCTATTCCGGCGGCATGCGCCGGCGTTTGGACCTGGCGGCTGGTCTGCTGCACCGCCCCCGCTTGCTCGTGCTCGATGAACCGACCGTTGGACTGGATATCGAGAGCCGCAGTGCCATCTGGCAGCTGCTGCGTCAGTTGGTTGATGAGGGCACCACTGTTCTCCTGAGCAGTCACTACCTCGAAGAAGTGGAGGCTTTGGCGGATCAGTTGGCGATCATCGATGCCGGTCGTGTGATTGCCGAAGGCAGCCCAGACCAGCTCAAACAACGGCTTGGGGGTGATCGCGTGACTCTGCGAATCCGAGAGTTCAGCACTGCCGATGAGGCCACGCAAGTGCGTGCACTGCTGGAACCCTTGGATGGGGTGCGTCAGGTGGTGGTGAACCGCTCCCAGGGGTTTTCCCTCAACTTGGTGATCGAGGGTGGGGCCGTGATCGATCAGCTGCGTCAGACCCTTGAGGCTGCAGGTTTACCTGTGTTTGCTCTGGCCCAGAGCCGTCCCAGCCTCGATGATGTCTACCTTCAGGCCACAGGACGCACCCTGATGGACGCTGAACTGGCCATCGCAGGCCAGCGCGACGTCAAACAGGAAAAGCGTCAATCCATGCGTTGACTCCCAACGATGACTTCCCCAACAGCATCTGTTGCTATCCAGCAGCAGCAATCCGGAGCCCTCGCTGAGCTGAGCCAGGAAACGTTGGCCCTCACCCGGCGCTTGTTTCTTCAGTTGACCCGTCGCCCTTCAACCTTGATTGCCGGGGTCTTGCAACCCCTGATCTGGCTGATTCTCTTCGGTGCACTTTTCGCCAATGCCCCTGAGGGTCTGTTGCCAGGAGGCATGAGCTACGGCCGTTTTCTGGGTGCCGGAGTGATTGTCTTCACAGCCTTCAGCGGTGCTTTGAATGCCGGCCTGCCGGTGATGTTTGACCGCGAATTCGGTTTCCTCAATCGGCTGCTGGTGGCACCGCTGCGAAGCCGCAGTTCCATTGTGCTGGCGTCGGTTATCTACATCACGGCACTGAGCCTGTTGCAGAGTCTGGCGATCATGGGAACGGCAGCTGTGCTCGGTTACGGATGGCCCGGTCTCAGCGGCCTCGCCCTGGTGCTGGTGACGCTGCTGCTTCTGGTTTTTGCTGTGACGGCCCTCAGTCTCGGACTGGCCTTCGCATTGCCAGGCCACATCGAGTTGATCGCTGTGATTTTTGTGGCCAACTTGCCGTTGCTGTTTGCCAGCACGGCGTTGGCCCCGTTGTCGTTCATGCCGACCTGGCTGGGCTGGCTTGCGGCCTTGAATCCCCTTACCTTCGCGATAGAACCCATTCGAGCGGCTTACCAGGGTCCTCTGGACCTTTCGGCCGTTCTGCTGGAAGCCCCCTATGGGGATCTCACCGGCACCAGTTGTCTGCTGATCCTTCTGCTACTCACCATCGGGCTGTTTCTTGCGATTCGCCCTCTGCTCAACCGCAAACTTTCCTGAATCCGTGCTTTCTTCTCCCTTCCAGCAGCCGTCACCTCGACAGAACGCTCTGGCCCTTCAGATCCAGGAGGCCAGAACCTCAGGTGATGACTCCTTGCTGGCGGGTCTGATCAGTCAGTGGGTTCACCGTTACGGCTTTGACGGAGCAGCTGAGCTTGATCTGAGCTTGCCGGAGCCTTCAGCTTCGAAGCATGAGTTCAGTTCTGCGCCGATGCCTGTCGCAGAGGACGAGATGTCTGCTGAAGACGAGATGGCCCCTGAAGATGACGTTTTGGTTGAAACCGAGGCCGTCGTGGAGGAGGAAATGGTCGTTGAAGAGGAGGAGCAGATTGCTGCTGAAGACGACCTGCTGCTGGAGGACGAGGTGATTGAGAACGGGACGATCGCTGAAGAAGAAACGATTGCCGAAAAGGAAGAGATTGCGACTGAAGAAACGCTGCTTCAACAAAGCTTCCCGGCTGCTCCTGTGCCGGCCCCACCGATCAGCACGCCCCGTTCGCTGCGGCGTTGGCTTCCCCGCCAAGAGGATGACGCGTTCCCCAAGGCGTCCTGAACCCCATGATTCCGAACCCTGAATCCCTGGATCAGGGGCTGATCGTTTCGGTGCAGGCACCCCAGGGTTCGCCGATGCGCGATCCCGACGTGATCGCTGCCATGGCGGATGCCGCCCTACGCAATGGGGCTGTGGGTGTGCGCTTGGAAAGCCCTGAACACATCGGTGCTGTGCGTCGACGCTGTCCGGATGCCTTGATCATTGGTTTATGGAAATGCACGTTCCCGGACAGCTCGGTGTACATCACTCCGGGCTGGAAAGAAATTCAGGCCGTCTGGTCTGCGGGGGCCGATGTGATCTCGATTGATGCCACAGCCCGTCCGCGGCCTGCAGGGCAAGACCTGGCCGCGTTGATTCAGCGCAGCCGTGATGAGTTGAGGGCCCCGCTGATGGCTGATGTGGATTCGCTGGAGAATGGTTTGCGCGCAGCCGAATTGGGCTGTGACTGGGTTGGGACCACGCTCTACGGCTACACGGAAGACACGGCACAGCAGCGCCCCCCTGCGTTTGATCTGCTCCCCCAACTTCGAGCTGAACTTCCCAGCTCGGTTCGTCTGATCTGTGAGGGGGGAATTGCTTCTCCAGCGGATGCACGGTTGGCATTGCAGGCCGGAGCCGACACCGTTGTTGTGGGGACGGCGATCACCGGAGTGGACCTCCAGGTGATCGCCTATCGCCAGGGAATGATCAGCTGATCACATCATCCCGGGCATGCCCATTCCGCCCATCCCGGGCATGCCCATGCCACCCATTCCGCCCATGCCACCCATGGGGTCTCCGTCTCCGCTGGGAGCCGGTGCAGGGGGTTCCGGTTTGTCGGCAATCACAACTTCAGTGGTGATCAGCAGAGAAGCGATCGAAATCGAATCCTGCACGGCCAAGCGCACCACCTTGGCGGCATCAACGATGCCAGCAGCCATCAGGTCTTCGTAGGCACCACTTAGGGCATTGAATCCCTGGCCGCTGCTGCGCATGCCCGCGATCACAACGTCACCGTTCTGACCGGCATTGGTGGCGATCTGATGAATCGGCGCCGTCAGTGCCCGCTGCACGATCTCCACTCCGGTTCGCTGGTCGCCATTCAGGGATGCAGCTAATGCATCCAGGCTGTCGGAGAGTTGCAGCAAAGTGCTGCCGCCTCCGGCAACGATGCCCTCCTCGATGGCGGCACGGGTGGCATTCAGGGCATCCTCGATCCGCAGTTTGCGGTTCTTCAGTTCCGTTTCCGTCGGTGCACCGACTTTGATTACAGCCACGCCGCCGGCCAGCTTGGCGATCCGCTCCTGGAGCTTTTCGCGGTCGTAGTCGGATTCGGTGGCCTCCAGTTCACGTCGGATCGCGCCGACGCGCTCGCTTACCGCCTGGCGATGGTCGTCGGTGGCGACGATCGTGGTGTTCTCCTTGCTGATGGTGACGCGGCGTGCTTTGCCGAGATCCTCGAGGGTCACTTTGTCGAGGGTCATCGCCTTGTCTTCGCTGATCAGCGTTCCGCCCGTGAGGATGGCGATATCGGCCAGAGCTGCCTTGCGGCGTTCGCCAAAGGAGGGTGCCCGAACAGCGGCCACCTGCAGAACACCACGGCTCTTGTTCATCACCAGGGTTGCAAGGGCTTCGCCTTCCACTTCCTCAGACAGGATGAGCAGTGGAGAACCACTCTTCTGAACGGTTTCCAGCACGGGGACTAGATCCGTGATCGTGCTGATCTTGCGATCCGTCAGCAGAATCAGGGGGTTTTCAAATTCACAGACCTGTCGGTCAGCATCTGTAACGAAGTAGGGGGAGCTGTAGCCCCGGTCGAAGGCCATGCCTTCGGTGATTTCCAGTTCCGTTGCCAGAGACTTCGATTCCTCAACCGTGATCACCCCATCGGTGCTCACCTTGTCCATCGCCTCCGCGATCATCCGACCGACTTCGTCGTCACCCCCGGAGCTCACCGTGGCCACCTGACGAATGGCATCGCCGGCGATAGCCTGGCTCCGCTCGCCCAGTCCAGCCACGACCTGTGCAGCTGCCTTCTCCATGCCTCGGCGGAGTTCCACAGGGCTTGCGCCAGCAGCGGTGTTGCGCAGACCTTCCCGCACCATGGCCTGAGCTAACACGGTTGCGGTCGTGGTGCCGTCACCGGCCTTGTCCTTGGTCTTTGAGGACACCTGCTGCATCAGCTTGGCGCCAAGGTTTTCGAAAGGGTCGTCCAGTTCGATTTCACGGGCGATTGAGTCGCCGTCGTTGACGATGTCTGGTGCGCCGAATTTCTTCTCGAGCACAACGTTGCGACCGCGGGGGCCGATCGTGACGCGCACCGCATCGGCGAGTGCATCCACACCCCGCTCCAGGGCGCTGCGGGATTCGTCAGAGAAGGAAAGGAGTTTGGCCATAGTCGCGGGCACGCCGTTGGTCACTGTCCCACAGCGATGTGGCCCTCGTGGAGAGGGGTTGTGGTGGGGAAAGCCGAATGGTTGGGGGCTGCCCAGATGCCGCTCTCAAATGAACTGATTAGGGTCCGATCATGGGTGAATCCGGAGCGCTGTTTTTTGTTCTGATGGCGGGGCTGGCCGGTTCGATGGCCCTGGTTTACGTGCCCTTGCGCATCTTTCTCACAGCTACCGCCCGAAGTCGTCGGTTACGCCTGCTCCAGCGCATCCGCCGCCTGCGGGATGAGTTGGCTCAACCCCTTGATTCCTGATACCGAGGGTCAGGCCATCACCATGCCGCCATCCACCTGCAGCACCTGGCCTGTGATGTAGGCCGCGGCCGGGTCGGCGGCAAGGAAGCTCACGGCACCGGCCACCTGCTCTTGGGTGCCAAAGGTTCCCAAGGGGATGTCTTTGAGAATGGCCTCCGCATCGAGGCCCTTGGTCATGTCTGTAGCAATGAAACCCGGAGCCACGGCGTTCACGGTGATGCCACGGCTGGCGAGCTCTTTGGCGGTGCTGCGGGTGAGACCGATGACGCCCGCTTTGGCGGCGGCGTAGTTGGCCTGTCCCGCGTTGCCCATCAGCCCCACAACGGAGGTGATATTGATGATCCGACCACTCTTCTGCTTCAGCATTGGGCGTGCCACGGCTCGCGTGCAGAGGAACACTCCACTGAGGTTGAGGTCGATCACCGATTGCCAATCGTCGGTTTTCATTCGCATCAGCAGGCCGTCCCGCGTGATGCCGGCGTTGTTTACCAACACATCCAAACGGCCGCTGCGTTCCAGCACCGTCTTGATCAGGCCATCCACCTCTGCCTCAACCGAAACATTGGCTTGCAGGGCATAGGCCTTGCCCCCTGCTGTGGTGATGGCAGCGACAACTTCATCGGCTGCTGTAGCTGAACTGGAGTAGTTCACAACCACCTCTGCACCGGCTGCGCCAAGGGCCAGGGCGATGGCCCGGCCGATGCCGCGACCTCCTCCCGTCACCAGGGCGGTCTGTCCGGCAAGAGAAGCGCTGGGAGACATGGAGGCACCGTTGATCGGAGGATCGTACGGAGCCGTCGTCATCTAGCTCAACCCGGCATGGTTTCAATCGTGTCGACGGCCTCCCCAAGTAACGACTGAAAGGTGGCGAGCTGGGTTTTGCTCCCAAGCACGATCAGGAGTTGCCCCGGTGCCATCTGGGTGTCGCCGCCTGGATTGGCGATCAGCTTTCCGTTCTCCCGGATCGCCAGCACCATGGCCCCACTGCGACGGCCCAGCTCCAGTTCCGCCAGGCTCCGCCCGCGGATCTCCATCAGGTGCCGAGGGTCGTGACTCAGCTGGAATTCCTCGATTTCATAGTCGGAGCCCGCCAACAGCTCCATGAAGTTGAGGGCCAGCGGTCGCAGCGCCGAAGCGGCCATGACCCGACCGCCGGCTACATAGGGACTGACCACCACAGTGGCGCCCGCCAGCCGCAGCTTTGAGGCGGCTTCATCGCTGTTGGCGCGGGCAATCAAGCGGCAATCCGGTCGTAGGTCCTTGGCGCTGAGGATCACGTACAGATTGGAGGCATCGCTGGGTAGGGCGGCCACGAGGCTGCAGCAGCGTTCCAGACCTGCGTCCAGCAGGGTTTCATCGAGGGTTGCATCGGCCTGAAGAACCCAAATGCCATTTTCGTCTGCCACTGCGCGTCGTTCTGGATCGGTTTCGATCACCACGAGGGGCACCTCGTCCCGTTGCAGTTGGGCTGCAATCTCCTGCCCGATCCGGCCGTAGCCGCAAAGAATCACGTGGTCGTGAAGGCCTTCCAGCATGCGGAGAAAGCGGAACTCCCGCAGTCTGCGGAAATATCCCGACTCCTTCAGCCCGAGAACGCGCTGAATGGCCAGTTGCACAACCACCAAGCCACCCACCACGATCAAGACGGTGACCAGGCGGCCTGGAGGTGAAAGCGGGGCGACTTCTCCAAAACCGATGGTGCTGATGGTGATCAGCACCATCCAGAGGCAATCGCCCCAGTCCCAGCCCTCCGTGATCCGATAACCGAGGGCACCCGCGAAGATCACAGCACTGAGGGCACTTATGGGCCCCCGCCATGGAGCCGTGATCAACTTCAGCTGTCCCCTGGCTCGGCGCCGCCTCATAGGACGTCTCCTCAGAAACCGAGGGCCGTCAGTACATCACTGCTCTGCAGCTTGGTGAGCTCCTGCGGGCGGCTGAGGCAGCGGATCTCCTGGCGCTCGGGAAGGTCTGCGGCCTCGGCTCCGAGGGCAACCAGGGGGGTGCCGCAATAGGTCGCCAGGCGCTGGGACACCGGGCAGCTGCTGAGAACGACATCGGCATTGGCCACCAAGGCCGCCCGTTTGGTCAGGCTGAGCTCGGCTGGCAGCACCATGCTGCGCAGCGCCGGTAGGCGGCTTTTGATCGTTTCAGGCAGCTGGTGCCATTCCGCTGCAGGCCAGTCATCCCCCTGGCCGGATGGAGACAGCAGCAGCAGGGGGCCGTCGCCGCTGGGCAGTGCTTCACGGGCTTCCTCAAGAGCCTCTGCCGCCAGGGGCAGCCGGAACTGATCGGCCTCGAGATCAAGGCCCAGGGCTTGAAGGAAGGGGTTAAGACGCTGCGCCGTCCAGCCGGGACCGACGTTGACCTGATCGGTGCAGGCAAATCCCTCAATCGCCAACCGTTTGGGAATATGGCTCATCGACAGCATCAGGTTCACCTGCTGCCCTTCAGCGAGGTTGATGCAGATCTGAAAGTCGGGTTCGCGCACACAACCGAGCAGGTTGGCCCAGTCCGCAAGGGTTGGGTTGGCCTCGAAGCTGAACGGCAACAGCTTTTCCAGGCACGGCAGAAGCTTCCATGGAGCTGCCTGCTGGGGGTCGCAGGCCACCTGCAGGCTGGCGTTGAGCTTCTGGCAGATGTCGGCCAGAGCCGGTAGACGGTCAAGCTGGTCTTCGAGCGAACCCGGGCTCAGGGCAAGAACTCGCATGCAGCGCCGCCATCCATGGTGCGAGCTGATTGTATGGAGGTCGTTTACGCCTGTCTGGGGCAGGAGTCGATTGTGCATCTGTTGATTGCTGCGGCGGGAAGCGGTCGGCGCATGGGTGCGGATCGCAACAAGCTGCTGCTGCCGTTGGCCGGACGCCCCGTCATTGCCTGGACCCTGGAGGCGGCCCTGCGTTCCGAGCGGATCGAATGGATCGGGATCGTCGGCCAGGAGTTCGATCGAGAGGACATCCTTGCGGTGCTGGACGCACCCAGCAAGCCGGTGCACTGGATCCAGGGGGGCAGCACACGGCAGGAGTCGGTGCTTTGTGGTCTGGCGGGGTTGCCGGAGCAGGCTCGGCACGTCTTGATTCATGACGGCGCCCGCTGTTTGGCTGAACCGGAGTTGTTTGATCGCTGTGCAGCTGTGGTGGAGGCTGGCACGGCGCTGATTGCTGCAACGCCGGTGAGCGATACGATCAAGCGTGTGGGATCTGATGGTGTGATTCGCGATACGCCGGATCGATCGGAGCTTTGGGCTGCGCAGACGCCGCAGGGCTTTGCCGTTGATCAGCTGCGTCGCGGCCACGCAGAGGCGGTTGCCCAGGGCTGGACGGTCACCGACGATGCGTCGTTGTACGAGCGTTTGGGGTGGCCTGTACAGGTCTTGGATGCCGGCCCCGCCAATATCAAGGTCACAACGCCGTTTGACCTCACCGTGGCGGAGGCGGTGCTCGCCCTCAGGTCAGCAGGCTGAGCCGGCCGCTTTGGCCGTCGATGCGTGCCATCGCCCCCATGGGAAGGGCTGCGTTGCCGGATCGGTGACCAATGGGCAGGTTCATTACTCTGGGAATGCCGAGATCGGCTGTGCGCTCTTCAAGAACCTGCTCAAGGTTGAAGCTTTCGGAGGCATCTCTGGTTTCGTCGGCGCACCCTTCAAAATTGCCAAATGCCAGACCCGCTAGGCCTTGCAAGCTGCCATTCAGCCTCCACTGAGTCAGCATCCGATCAATTCGGTAAGGCGCTTCACCTACGTCCTCAAGCACCAGAACGGCTCCCTTGAGGGGGGGCACGAAATGGCTTCCCAATAGGTGTGTGGCCACGGTCAGATTGGCCACGAGCAGGGGACCACTCCCCACCCCGCCGCCACCACCCCGACCTTGCAGGTCAGGGACGGTGTTGCCGAAGAGCAGGTTGCGCAAGCGGTCACGGCTCCATTGCGGCTCCTCCGCAAGTGTTGTGAGCAAGGGGCCATGGATGCCCCCTGCAAACCCTGCTGCCTGGCGGGCCCACAGCAGAGCTGTCACGTCGGAAAAGCCCAGCAGCCAGCCGCTTTGCCAGCGGATGGGCTGCTCCAGCAGCCGAGCAGCCCCCCATCCACCGCGGGCACAGGCGAGCAGCGCTGCGGGTTCGGCCGGATGCAGATCAGCATGGCGCGTGTCATCGCGTCCTGCGAAGTAGCCCCAACGTCGGCTGGCCAAGGTCTGGGGTTGAACATCGAGGCCCCAGCTCTGCAGGACAGCAATGCCCTCTTGCAGCTTGATGTCGTTCTGCAGGGCTGAACTGGCGGCCACACAGGCCACACGGTCTCCTGTTCGGAGCGGAGGAGCCGGGGTGATGCGCATCAGGCTCCCCATCCCCTGGCCAGAACCAGGCCGAGCCAGAGCAGCGTCCCTGCCTGCACCTGCTGGGCAAAGTGCTTCCCGTAGGTGCCCATGGAGGCATCCTGTTGGTTCAAGGGGTTGCAGCTGAGCTGCATGAAAACGGCAGCAAGCAACCAGAGAGGCCAGAACGGTGCTGGGATCTGAGCCGACCAGGCCGCCATGGCAAGGGTGATGGCTGTCGCGAGGTAGCAGCCCCGCACCACAGGAACCACGCGGGATCCGAGGCTCAGGGCGCTGCTGCGCAGGCCGAGGCTGGCATCGTCACGTCGGTCGGCCATGGCATAGACCGTGTCGAAGCCAAACGTCCAGACCACGGTTGTCAGCCAACTGCAGACCAGGGCAGGACTCCAACTCAAGGAGGCCGTTGCCGCGGCCCAGGGGATCAGCACTGCGAAGCCCCAGCACAGCGCCAGGATCGCCTGGGGGAAGGCGAACCACCGCTTTGCCGATGGATAGCCGAGGATCGGCAGCACGGCCGTGCAGGCCAAGGCGAGACAGAGCCTGAGGCTGTCGGCCGGCAGACTCAGCACAACAGCCAGGCTGAGGCCCAGCAAGATCAGCAGCAAAGCGAAGGCTGGCCCTCGCTGCAGTGCACCTCTGGCCAGAGGCCGATGTTGTGTGCGTTCCACCTGGCAGTCGAAGCGCTGGTCCCACAGGTCATTGGCGATGCAGCCTGCTCCGCTCACCGCCAGGCCTCCCAGCAGGATCTGCAGGATCAGCACAACACTGGGGGGAGCGCTTGGATTCAGCCAGAGGGCCCAGCCTGCTGGAATCAGCAGTATCAGCCGGCCGGTTGGTTTGTTCCAGCGGAGCAGTTCGATCCAGGGCTGAAGACGGGCAGAGCTGCTGATCACAATCAACGGGATTTGAAGAACCCTAGTCAGGGTCTGATGGCCTCGGCCGTCAGTGGCAGAGTGGATTTCATTGCCGCTCTGACGTTGATGCTGGATGCCAAGGCCCCGGCCCAGCCAACGGAACAGAACAACGGCGTGTTGCAGGCAGTGGACGCTGATCTGCGTCGGATCGCCGCCATCGATATCGGGACCAATTCCTTTCATCTTCTGGTGGCAGCCGTTGATCCGAAGCTGCGCACGTTTCGGATCATCCAGGCCGAAAAGGCCACCACGCGTTTGGGGGAGCGTGATCCTGAGACCGGTGAGCTGACCGAGGCGGCGATGCAACGGGGGCTGGAAACCCTCCGCCAGTTCAGAGATCTCGCCGCCAGTAACCGGGTTGAGCAGATCGTCACAGCGGCGACGAGTGCCGTTCGTGAAGCACCCAATGGTCGCGATTTCCTCCAGGCCATCCTCGAAGAGCCGGGGATGGAGGTGGATTTGGTCAGCGGCCCCGAGGAGGCCCGGCTGATCTATCTGGGCGTCCTCTCAGGAATGCCGTTTGGAGATCGTCCGCATCTTCTGCTCGACATCGGCGGTGGCTCCACGGAACTGATCCTTGCCGATGGTCGTGATGCCCGCGCCCTGACCAGCACCCGTGTGGGGG
This sequence comes from Synechococcus sp. WH 8109, assembly GCF_000161795.2. NCBI lineage: Bacteria > Bacillati > Cyanobacteriota > Cyanophyceae > Synechococcales > Synechococcaceae > Synechococcus > Synechococcus sp. WH 8109. The sequence goes on from NZ_CP006882.1 coordinate 558,393, forward strand.
CTGTGCGACTCCAGCGGGACTTTGTTCGGGATGATCCGATGCCCCCTCAACGTCGATCGTTCCTGCAGGCCTTCATTCAGGGGTCGCTTGAACCTGCGGTCGACAAAGTGCGTCGCAGGATCAAACCCGGTGAAACCCCTGTTTTGGTGGCCACCAGCGGTACGGCAATGGCGATTGGCTCCCTTGCGGCGAGTGAGGAGGAGCGCCCACCCCGCAAATTGCATGGGTACCGCGTCACCCAGCGGCGCCTGAACAAGGTGGTTGATCGTCTGATCACGATGACCCCTGCGCAGCGACGGGCGTTGGCTCCCATCAATGACCGTCGGGCCGAAATCATCGTTCCCGGTGCGCTGATCCTGCAAACCACCATGAAGATGCTGGGTGTGGAGGACTTCCTGCTCAGTGAGCGGGCGCTCAGGGAAGGTTTGATCGTTGATTGGATGCTTCGCCAGGGTCTTCTGGAAGACCGCTTCAGCTTCCAAAGCAGCATCAGGCAACGCACCGTGATTCATCAAGTGCAGCGCTTTGCGGTGAACCAGAGCAGGGCTGAACGGGTCGCCAGCCATGCCCTAAGCCTCTACGACGCCACGCGAGGCGTGATGCATGACGACAGTGGCGAAGGGCGCGAACTGCTTTGGGCTGCCGCCATGCTCCATACCTGTGGCCAGCACATCAACATCAGCGCTTACCACAAGCACACCTGGTACTTGATTCGTCATGGTGAGCTGCTGGGCTATTCCGAGGCGGAGCACCTGATGGTGGCGGCCATTGCTCGTTATCACCGCCGCAGCCTGCCGAAGAAACGCCATGAGTCCTGGCAGCTTGTGGCCTCCCGAGACAACCGTCGTTGTGTTAATCAGATGGCCCTGCTGCTGCGCTTGGCCGCGGCTCTGGATCGCAGGCCTGAGCCGGTGATCTCAGCACTCCGCATTCATGCGGTGAAGGGATCTCTGGATCTGGAGATCGTCCCTGAGCGGGTCAACCAGAACGTCAGCCTTGAACAGTGGAGTTTGGAAAGCTGCGCTGAGATGGTGAAGGAGGCGGTTGGCGTGAATCTGTGCGTCAGGGTGCAGGGCTGAGAGGGATCCAGCGGATGTCATCCACAGCGCCAAGAGTTCGTGTCTCGGCGTTGGGAGAACTCAGCTGGACCAGATCAGGCCGACCGGCGTAGATCTCCACCAGATCGGGATTGTCAATCCTGCGCTCACCGTTCAGCAGCCCTTCGAATTCCACAATTCCCTCACGCCGTAGGGCGATCCAGCTGGGTTCGCTGCTGCTGATCGTGAGGCCCAGGTCTCCGGTTGGTGGCGCTGGAACGATGAGGGCATCGCGCTCATCTGCAACCTTGGTCACCTCCAGATCGGTTTCGCTTGGCTCAAGGGTTGGATTGGAAGACTTCAACCCCTGGGGGAAGCGCGTCTGCTCGTAGGCGTTGCTCCACACAACAAAGCCAAGGCCAGCAAGCCCAGCGAGGGCCACAAGGGGAAGCGGATTGAATTTTCTCTGTTTATGAGGGGTGATGCCCCGCGTTGTTGCCAGGGAAGTCGCCCGTTTGGGCGGCATCGTGGTTAGGGGGCCGAGGGTCTGAACCATGGCGTCAGCATCCAAACCCAGATGCGAACTGATCCGGCGCACCATGGCCTTGATGAACACAGGTTCAGGCAGTTCGGCTTGATCGCCCCGTTCCAATGCTGCCAGCTGCTCCTCGCCCATGTGCAGCTGGCTGGCGAGCTGGTTCTGGGTCAGGCCTGAAGCAGACCGTGACTCGGCCAACTGTCGCCCTGCTTCAACCAGGCCCGTGGCTTTGCCTTGGTCGTCCGCAAGACTCCGCTCGTTCATCAAGGGATCAATCGACCTAGTTCAAAACCGAACTTAGGGCCATAACACAGTGCAGTCAGCGCCTGATGAATACCGAAGGATTAAATCCCACCAAAAAATATGGGCGATACTGGATTCGAACCAGTGACCCCTTCCGTGTGAAGGAAGTGCGCTACCACTGTGCTAATCGCCCGCATAAATTGATCTTAAACCACCGCCTATTGGGGTTTTGGACGGAACAGATGGTCGTGGTCAGGCGAGTAAAGCCGTGAGCGCTGAGGACCACCGGCAAGGGCCGGACTCACCACATATAGCGTTGTGCGAATAAATTTGCGCTCTCGACTAACCGCAGCCATCTCCCTGAGAGGGACCACGGTGAGCATCTGATCAGGCCAGCTCACCCGATGTCCGATGGCTACTGGCGTGTCGGCGGGGTAGTGCTCCAGAAGGGTGGTTTGCACCTCTTCAACGTGTCGTGCACTCAGATAGATGCAAAGGCTGGCGCGTAGGGCGGCTAGCCGATCCAGCTGTTCCCGTTCCGGCACGCCGGTGCGACCTCCAGCGCGACTGAGAACAATGGTTTGCACCACGCCTGGAAGGGTGAGTTCGCTGGCGAGTCCGGCGGCTGCCGCTTGGTAAGCGCTGATCCCGGGGATCACTTCCACGGGGATTTCGGCGTCGCTTAGGGCGCAGATCTGTTCATTGATGGCGCTGTACAGCGCAGTGTCTCCATCGTGGAGCCGCACCACCCGTTTGCCCTGACGCTGCCGATCGATTAGCAGCGGGATCAGCTCTTCGAGCGTGGTCATGCTGGTACGGATGCGTTCGCAATCCGCCGGCGCCAGATCGGCGATGGCTGGACATACGAGTGAATCGGTCCAGATCAGCACTTCGGCCTTGTTGAGGCGTTCAGCCGCGCGAAGAGTGAGAAGGTCTGGAGCACCGGGGCCTGCGCCTACGAAACTGACAACGTGACTCAACTGCGTTGGCCTGACGGATCAGGCAGGGGTCGCTTCCGTTGATATAGCCACCAAAGCCCCAGTACGCCGAGCGCGACCAGGGTGCAACTCATCAATTGGGCGATGCGGATTCCTCCATCGCAAGCCGGTGGAAGCGAACCGATGCAGAGAGGATCAATGCGCAGACCTTCGATCCAGACACGGCCAAGGCTGTATCCCACCAAATACACACAACTCATGGCGCCCGATGGGAGCATCCCAGGAGCTTTGAGTCCGCGGCGAAAGAGCAGCATCAGCAGTCCGAAGAGCAGCAGGTTCCAGATCGATTCGTAGAGGAACGTCGGGTGGAAAAACTCCGACGTGCTGTACATCACAGGACGGCTCTGCAACGGGATGAACAGCTTCCATGGCAGGTCAGTTGGGACCCCGAAGGCCTCTGAATTGAAGAAATTCCCCCAGCGACCGATGGCCTGTCCCAAGGCCACGGAGGGAACCAACACATCCAGCACATCCCAGAAAGGTTGCCGGCGCCAGCGGCAGAACAGGATCAGCGTGATTGTTCCCGCCAGCAAAGCACCGTGGATGGCAATCCCTCCTTCCCAGATGGCCAGGGCCTTGAGCGGGTTGGAGGCGTAGTTGTGCCACTCGAATGCCACGTAGTAAATCCGTGCTCCGATCACGGCAAACAGCACGAGCACGGGCAAGAGATCGCTGATCAGGCCGTTCTCAAGCTGTCGAAGCTTGGCCAGTCGGCTGGAGAGGTTCAGTCCAATCAAGACGGCTGTTGCAATCAGCAGCCCATACCAACGCAGGGGAAGGAACCAGTTTTGGGTGTGAGGCAAAAATTCCCCTGGCGACTGGAAGGTCGCCAGGGGAAACAGGGCTTCAACAGCCATAGCGATCAGAAGTTGCCTTCAGCTGCCTGAACTTTCTCGATCTGCTTCTTCTTCAGCACCAGCATGATCTGAGCCAGAGCCACAGCCGCGAAGAAGGCGAGCAGGCCATAGATCCGAACAGGGTTCTGCAGAACAATCTCTGCGTCCACCTGGCCGAAGCCGCCCACGTTGGGGTCGTTGGTCAGGGCAGCACCGGCTTCGATGCTGTCGCCAACGCTGAACAGAACCTCAGGACCAACCGGAATGGTCTCACTCACGCTGCTGCCGTCAGCGGCCTTGATGCTGACCACGCTGGCGCCGTTGTCGCCGGGTTCGATGGAGGCAATGGTGCCGCTGGCAGGAGCCGTGTAGACGGTGTTGTTGCTCTTCTCACCGGTGGGATACACCTGGCCACGGCCGCGGTTACCACCCACGTGGATTTGGTATTTGCCGAAGTGGATGTTGCTGTCGGTGGCGGGATCAGGCGACAGGACAGGGAAGACGATCTCTTGGTGCTCGTCACCAGGAATCGGTCCCACCAGCAGGATGTTGGGCTGGTCGTCGCTGTACTGCGTGAAATAGACGCCTTCCGTTTCTTCCTTGATCTCTTCGGTCCAGCGGTCCTGAGGAGCCAGGGTAAAGCCATCAGGAAGCATCACAACAGCGCCCACCTGCAGACCCACATCGCTGCCGTCCGCACCGATCTCCTTAAGGTCCTTTTCGTAAGGAACCTTGACACTGGCGGTGAAGACGCTGTCGGGGAGGACCGATTGGGGAACTTCAGCCTGGGTCAGCTTTTTGGCTAGGTGGCAGTTGGCGCATACAATCTTGCCGGTGGCTTCACGTGGGCTGTCGTAGTTCTGTTGAGCCCAGAAGGGGTATGCCCAGCTGGCAGACGGAGCGATCAGCAGAGCCAGTCCGATGACCAGCGATCCAAGGAAAAGCGAAAGGTGACGACGCATGGGACGGTGAGGGGATGCAGGCGTAGGGAAGGGAAAGATCAGGCCCACCAGGGCTTGTCGCCAGTTCGGAAGTCGGTCTCGGTCCACTGGCTCACGAACACGTTGTCGTTCTCCACGCTGACGTTCGCCAGGGCCAGGGAGAGAGGTGCAGGGCCACGGACCACTTTGCCGGTGGCGTCGTACTGACTGCCATGGCAAGGGCACATGAACTTGTTGGCGCCGCTGTTCCAGGGAACAACGCAACCGAGGTGGGTGCAGATGGCGTTGATGCCGTAGCTGCCGATGGCGTCTTCACCTTCGACGATCAAGTAAGTGGGATCACCCTTGAGGCCCTGCACCAGGCTGCGATCGCCCTCGGGGTGGCTGGAGAGCCAACCGCTGGCTGTAATCGGGTTGCCCAGCTCATCCTTGGCACTGGTGCCTCCGCCACTGCCCGCGGCCTTGGGGGGGATGAAGTAATTCGCCACCGGGTAGAGAGCCCCCAGGGCCACCCCGGTGACAGAGCCGAACGTCAGCAGATTCATGAACTGCCGACGACCCATTCCGGGCACATCGCTCGAGGAGAGTTGGGTCATGGCGGACGTTCATCCAGCTCGGATTGCCGACCATTATGGATGCTTAAGTGCCTGTCAAGCTTTGCAACGACAGGCGTCTTCCTGCCCCTGCCGCTCCTGCTTCTGTGCTTGATATCGCCAATGCCCTGCCCGAGCCGCCGCTCAGTGTCGACGAGGTGATGGCCTGTCTACGCCAGCGCTGGAGGGCGACTTACGACCTTCAGCTGGTGGTTCGACGTCGTCGTTTGTACCTCCAGGTGATGTGGGCCTATCTCGAGCAACAGTCGTTTCCGATGGACCTTGAGGCCTATCGGCAGCATCTCGGTGAAGTGCTGGATGTTGTGAATCGTCTTGGTTTGGCGAGTGAGGTGCGCCAATGGCTTGATTCCACCCGTGACAAACCCCGTCTTGGTAAGGCGTTGAGTCTTCCGCTGGAGGCGACAGGGCCGGAGGCGGAAACGCTGATCAAGGAGTTTCTGGTCTGAAGGATTCGGTCAGGGCCACCAGGCCGACGCCGATCAGGAATAGTGCCGTGATCGCTCCAGCTAGCAGCAGCATCGTGATCGGATCGGTGGATGGCGTCAGCACAGCTCCAGCCAGGGCGGAACCCAGCACCACCCAGCGCCAGGCCCCAAGCATCGGCCTCCAGCGCACCAGCCCCAGGGCCCCGAGGAGCAGTTGCAGAACAGGGAGCTGAAACGCCAGCCCGGTGGCCAGCATCAGTAGCAGAACAAAATCCAGATAACGCTCGATTGACCAGAGCGGCTCCACCACATCTGCGCCGTAGCTCACCAAAAAACGAAGGGCTGCTGGCACCAGGGCCCACCAGGCAAAGGCCAGGCCCGCCATGAACAGAACCGCTGAGCCGGCGACGGCAGGGGCAATTAGGCGTCGTTCGCGGATCGTCAGGCCCGGCAGCACGAAGGCCAGGATCTGAAACAGCACGTAGGGCAGGGCCAGGGTGAGGCCGGCGTAGCCGGCCACCTTCAGCGAGACGAATAAAAACTCGCCCGGCGCGAGTTGAAGAAAATGAATTCCGCTGGCTGGCGCTTCCAGCAGGCGCACCAGCGGTTTAACCCCCAGCAGGCAGGTCAGCGCTGCAACAACAACGGCCAACAAGCTGCGCAAAACACGTTGACGCAGTTCCTCTAGGTGATCCACCAGAGGCATCTCCACCTCATTGGGCAGATCGGCATCGCCAGGTGCCCTCCCAATGCGAATGGGTGGTGGTGGTTGCAGAGCTGGGGGACCTTCGGGGCGCTCAGACACGGACGCAGGGCGGGCGGCGCAACAGGTCAGCCCGAATGTGGGCTCAGGCTAGGGGCAAGCAGCCGCTCTTCCGCGCCCTGGGGATCCCCCCAGCGGATTTCAGCTTGTCCATGGCGCACGGTTCCCGGGCCGGCACCGGGAATGCGCTGCAGCTGATCGGTGGGCACCATCACCACCGCCACCCGCGTGTTGCCCCGAGCGCGGCTGAAATAAGCCGCTAGATCCGTTGCCATCGCCAGGTCGGATTCCTCGGCTAGCCCGTTGGAGCTCTTCAACACCACGTGACTGCCCGGGCATTCCTGGGCGTGAAACCAGAGGTCACCACTGCGGGCCTGGCGCAGCGAGATCCAGTCGTTCTGGCGGTGATTCCGCCCCACCTGCACCTTGAGGCCTCCAGGAGTGTTCAGTTCCAGCGGCTTGGGCTGGTCCCGTTGACGCTGCTGTCGCATGCTGCGACGGCGTTCCTTGGGCTGCAACAGCTCATCGAGTTCCTCCCGCAGATCATTCAGGGCGGCGAGGCGCGCCGGGCCGTCCTGCCAGGTTGCGCTCAGTTGATCCTCGATGAAGGTTTCGCTCGCGCTGATCAGCTCAAGACGTTGCTGATGGTGCTCCAGCCGCTGCTCAAGGATCGGGCGCGATCTACGCAGTTTTTTGGCCCGGCGATAGAGCGACTGGGCTTCATCGACCTGGTCGCGACTTGGGTTGCCAAGGCAGAGGAGGGCATCCGCCTGGCGTTGAAGAGCCCCGTGCCCGTCGGTGGCCTTCAGGCGCTGGCGTTGGTCCTGCTGGGCTGCATGTTCTTTGCTCCGCCAACGCTCCAGGCGTTGACGCAGGTCTTGGCTGACCCGTGCCAGGGCCCGTTGCTCTTGGCATTGTTGGTGCAGGGATCCCAGGGTGAGCGCCAGAGCGGGCTGTGGATGCACTTCACCCCGGGGAGACCCCCAGACTCGGTAACGACCGTCGTTCTCCACCACTAGTGCGAACTGTTCACGCTCGAGCTGGTCCAACCAGAGTGACCAGCGCTCAAAGAGGTGGCACCAGTGACGTGCATCCAGGCTGTCCACCGGGGTGTTCAGATGGTCACCGGCGAGCTGTAGAGCAAGGGCTGGGCTGATCCCCTGATAGGTCTGCTGCAGGGCCTTGCGCAGGGGGATCGGGACGAGAGAGAGCCGCTCCTTCCAGCGTTCAAAGCCCTCCGTTGGATCCGGTGCCAACCCCTGCAGCATCGGGGGGGGGCTGTAGGAATCACCGGTGGAGAGAGGGCGCACGCGGGACTGATGGTCCCGGACCTGTCGCCCCAGGGCAATGATCCCGCGCTGCTCATCCAGCAGCAGCAGGTTGCTGTGCCGTCCCATCAGCTCCAGCACGAGGACCCGCTGGATCGGTTCCCCAGGGCGTTGGGCAAACCGGAATTCCACCACCCGTTCAAAACCGCTCTGGTGGAGCTCCACCAGAGCCAGCTGGCGGAGGCTGTGTTGCAACTGTTGGGCGAAGGTGCTGCCGCTGCCGCTACGAGGGGGAGGGTTGACCTCCACCAGCCGAGGTGCTTCTGCTTGCCAGCTCAGTTCCAGCCACACCATCCCCTTGAGGCTGCGGCATCCCAGTTGAATCGTCGCCGGGTCCGGTTGTTGGGCCTTCTCAAAGCGGCTGGGCACCAGCTTTGGGCGCAGATCCCAGAGCACCGCGCGAAGCGTGGTGAGATCCATTGGCTGCAGGCTGGTGGAGGCGATCACCTGGAGCACCGGGCGGGGCATTGGGGCTTCCTACTCTGCTGACCCACGCAGACGCCGCGATGTCCACCAGTGGAAAGCTCACCTTGATCACCGGCCCCAGTGGAGTCGGCAAGGGAACGCTGGTGAAGCAGCTGCTGGAACGGCATCCCCAGATTTGGCTGTCGGTGTCGGCCACCACCCGTTCTCCGCGTCAGGGGGAGCAGGACGGCATCAACTACTTCTTCCAAAGCCGTGCGGGGTTTGAGGCCTTGGTGGAGCAGGGAGGTTTTCTCGAGTGGGCGGAATTCGCGGGGAATTGCTACGGCACGCCCCGAGGTCCTGTTGAAGAACAGATGGCGGCGGGGCGCCCCGTGCTTCTGGAGATTGAGTTGGAAGGTGCCCGCCAGGTCCGTCGCAGTTTTCCGGACGGTTTTCAGATTTTTCTTGCTCCCCCCAGCTTTGAAGAATTGGAGCGCAGGATCCGTGGGCGCGGAACCGATGCGGAGGACGCCATTCAGCGCCGCTTGACTCGCGCTCGCGAGGAACTCAAGGCCCAACAGGAATTCGACGCTGTCGTGATCAATGACGATCTCGAATCAGCGTTGAACCAGGTGGAGAAGCTGATGGGGCTGAGATGACTCGGAGCTGAGTTTCGCAACGGGGGGCAGGCACAAAAAAAGGGAACCCGAAGGTTCCCTTGCCTCTAGAAGATCAACCCAGAATCACATCGGGTGGAAGAGAAGATCGGGGAAGAACCGGTTCCACTCGATCAGGATTCCTGCAGTGGCGGTGAACCAGATGGCTGCAACCACTGGAGCTGCGGTCAGAAACTTGTTCATTGTTGAGGGAGCAATAGATGAAGTCGTTTGAATCAGCGTGGTGAAACGGTCACCTTGCTGTCGTCTTCGAGCAGCTTGCCGCTGGTGAATTCACCGAAAGCAGCTAGAGGCCAGGTGGCAGCAGCCAGAAGGCTCTTGATGGCGATACTGCGATCAATAAAGATTTCGTACTGGGCAGCATTCTTGCCGCGAGTTGCTTTCAGGTACTCACGACCGGCCCAGCCGATGCAGCCGGCGACGTACAGGAACATGATCCCGGGATACACAAAATCACCGGCATGGCTCCAGCGGCCATCGACGATCAGGTGGGGAAGGCCATCCTCACCACAGGAGGCCTGGCTGTACATCTCGAAGCGGGCTTTGGCCTGAGGCGTGGTGGCAGCGGCAGCACGCTGCTGGAAGCGGGCGCTTTCTGAGCAGGGTGTGAGGCCAGCCACATCCGCCTTGACGACGGGGGCGAAGCCGAACACCAGGAGTGCTGAAAGCACGACGGCGAAGAGACGACGCATCGGAACAATTCCTCTGAACGGTGCCCCGAAAGGGCAAGATGTCACAAGTCGGACAGTAGGGGAGGCGCATCGCTTCGATGCATGCAGTGCTTGCCCTCGAAACAAGTTGTGACGAGTCCGCTGCAGCGGTCCTGCGCCGTCACGCGGATGGGCGAATCGACGTTCTGGGGTCGCAAATTGCATCTCAGGTGGAGGAGCATGCCCGCTGGGGTGGTGTGGTGCCCGAAATCGCTTCGCGCCGCCATGTCGAGGCCCTGCCGGGGCTTGTGGATGCCGTTGTTCACGAGGCGGGTGTCGCTCTGGCGCAAATGGATGCCATCGCGGCCACGATCACTCCAGGTCTGGCCGGGGCTCTGATGGTGGCCTCGGTGACTGGCCGCACCCTTGCCGCGCTGCATCAGCGTCCCTTTCTCGGCGTTCATCATCTGGAGGGCCATCTGGCCTCGGTGATGCTTGGAGATGCTCCACCGCAAGCTCCTTATCTAGTTTTGCTGGTGAGCGGGGGCCACACGGAGCTGATCCTGGTGGCTGACGACGGCGGGATGACGCGCCTTGGCCGAAGCCATGACGATGCCGCTGGAGAAGCTTTCGACAAGGTGGCGCGCCTGCTTGGTCTGGGATATCCAGGAGGTCCTGCCATCCAGGCTGTTGCCGAAACGGGTGATGCAACGCGCTTCAGCCTGCCCAAGGGGCGGATTTCATTGCCGGGCGGTGGGTTTCATCCCTACGACTTCTCCTTCAGTGGTCTGAAGACTGCCATGCTCCGAACCGTGGAAACCCTGCGGCAAAACCCCGATCCGCTGCCTCTTGCCGACCTGGCCGCCAGTTTCGAACAGGTGGTGGCTGATGTTCTGGTGCAGCGCAGCCTTCGCTGTGCTGAAGACAATGGTGTTCAGCAACTGGTGATGGTCGGCGGCGTCGCAGCGAACCGTCGTTTGCGCCAAAGCATGCTCGAACAGGGGAAGCAGCGCGGCATAGCTGTCTCTATCGCTCCCCTGGCCTTCTGCACCGACAACGCCGCCATGATCGGAGCTGCGGCCTTGCTGCGTCTGGGCCAGAACACGGCTTGCACCTCTCTTGAATCAGGCGTTGCCGCCCGCTGGCCCTTGGATCAGGCCAATGCGCTTTACACACCAGACCCACCCTTTTAGGAAAGCCTTTTAGGCTTGATGGAGCTCTTCGGTCTCTGCGTCGTGGACCAACCGGAAACCAGATCAGAAGCTCCAGAGCCCGTGGAGGCAGAAGAGCTGAACGCCTGGAAGCGTGGCTTCACTCCACAGGCCGAAATCTGGAACGGCCGTTTGGCGATGATCGGCCTCTCCGCAGGCATTGCTGTAGTTCTTTTGGTGCGTGTGTTCAGCGGTGGCTGATCAGCTTCGGCCCCGCAGGGCCTGAGCCAGGTCATTGGGTTTAAGGCTGACGGCCAACGCTTAATCGCCGTCCGTGCGACCCGTTTCCACCAGGGCCAGCAGCGATTGATTGGTGGTCACCATCCCATCGAACCCTTTGCGTTACATGATTTCCTCAACCTCATCGAGCGCCCCCCGCTGGATGTAGTCCTTGCAGGCATCGGTGTTGATCAGGATGTCGTGATAGGCCGTTCGTTTTGCATCTGTTGTCTTGATCAATCCCTGGGCGATCACCCCCAGCAGCGACTCGGACAACGAACGGCGCACACTCTCCTGCTCTTCAGGCGAATACATGCCGAGGACCTGTTCCACGGTCTTCACCGCAATTGGTGTGCAGGGCTCGAACACCAGGTGGCCGGTCTGGGCCGCTTCGAGGGCCGTGGAGAGGGTTTCCTGATCCCGGATTTCGCCCACCAGAATCACATCGGGGTCTTCCCGCAGGGCAGCCTTCAGCGCGTTGTGGAATCTGAGGGTGTGCAACCCCACTTCCCGGCGCCGGATGAGGGACTTGCGGCTCTAGTGCACGAACTCGACGGGATCCTCGATCGTGAGGATGTTGCGTGCCTCGTTGCGGTTGATCCAATCGATCATGGCCGCCAGGGTTGTGCTTTTGCCGGAGGTCACTAGGGTCAGTCCCATCGGACGGGCCGCGAGGCTCTCCAGCACGCTGGGGAGATTCAGCTGCTCCATGGTGAGGATCGTCTCGCTGCTGGGACTGGCAAGGATTTCTCACTGTTCTCTCCGGGTGTACGCCCGTAAACTCCAGCGGTCCGTCTGGATGGAATGGCTGAACAGCCTCGCGTCACGATCGTTCTGGGAACGCGTCCCGAGGCGATCAAGCTGGCTCCGGTCATCCGGACGTTCCAAGCCTGTGATGCATTGCAGATCCGTGTTGTCTTGACCGGTCAGCACCGAGAAATGGTGGGCCAGGTGATGGATCTGTTCCATCTCCAGGCGGATCAGGATCTCAATCTGATGGCACCCCGTCAGACCCTGACGCATGTCACCTGTGCTGCGTTGCAAGGGCTGCGGGAAGACTTTCAGGCCTATCCGCCGCAATTGGTTCTAGTGCAGGGCGACACCACCACGGCGTTTGCCGCTGGTTTGGCTGCGTTTTACGAGCAGATCCCGGTTGGTCACGTGGAGGCCGGTCTGCGTACCGACAATCTTCTTGATCCCTTCCCGGAAGAAGCCAACCGTCGGCTCCTTTCTCAGATCGCAACCCTTCATTTCGCGCCGACGCTCAAGGCCGAATCCAACCTGCGAGCATCCGGTGTAGTCGGGGAGATCGCCGTGACTGGTAACACCGTGATCGATGCCTTGTTGTTGATGGTCGAATCGGCGCCGGATGTTCACTTTGATGGCCTCGACTGGGATCAACAGAGGGTGATCCTCGCCACGGTGCATCGGCGTGAAAACTGGGGTGAGCGGCTGCACTACATCGCTGCAGGAATGCTGCAGGTGCTTGAGCGCTACCCCGACACGGCGCTTCTTCTGCCGATGCACCGCAACCCGACGGTGCGTGAACCGCTGCAGGCTCTGCTTGCAAGCCATCCCCGTGTCGTTCTGACAGAACCTCTGGACTACGACCGTCTCGTCGCAGCTATGAAGGGCTGCTTCCTGTTGCTCACCGATTCCGGTGGTCTCCAGGAGGAGGCCCCTGCGCTAGGCAAACCCGTGCTGGTTCTGCGGCGAACCACAGAGCGGCCGGAGGCCGTTGATGCGGGTACAGCCCGGCTAGTGGGCACCGATCCCGATGTGATCCTGGAGGAGACCTCGCGGCTGCTCGGTGATGCCACGGCCTATCAAGAGATGTCCCGCGCCGTTAACCCCTTTGGCGATGGTCACGCCAGCGAACGCATCCTTGAGTGCTGTCGGCGACAGCTCAGGGTCTGAAGCGTCCCTCAGCAGCGATTGCTGTTACCGCTGGTGGCTGCGGCGCTGCCTGGGTGCCGGCGACGGGTGCCTGCTTTTTGTGGGTCTGAATCCCTCGAGAGCTGATGGCCAGCGTGATGATCCGACCCTGCGCCGTTTGATCGGCTTCGCCAGGCAATGGGGATATCGGGAGTTGCGGGTGCTGAATCTGTTCGCTCGGATGTCGCCATCTCCAGCGGCGCTGCTGCGGGTGAAGGACCCCATCGGTGAGCAGAACGACGCGATCTTGAACCGCTGGTTCAACCACTGGTCCCGAACATCTGGGGTCGATCTCTGGTGTGGATGGGGGGCCAATGGGGGGCGATGGGACCGGGCTCAGCTGGTTCTTGGAAACATTCAGTGTTTGCTGCCGCAACGCCGACGCTCCGTTCCCGACTCGCCGCATCCTCTGATGCTGGGGCAGACGGCCTCGGGGCAACCGCGCCATCCGCTTTATGCCCCGCGTAACGCCTGTCTTCGCCCTTTTCTCTGGGCAGACCCGGAACCGATCCGTCATCCTGTGGGGACCGTGATGGATGTCTTTCCGCGCTGATGTCCCCTACGCCCCGTCGTTACGCCGTCGATCTCCACCTTGTGGGAGGGCAAACCGAACGGGTGTTTTTTCCGAAACTCGAGACCTTCCAGGTGTGGTACCAAGGGGTGGTCAATGCCGAGAACCAGGGCGGTTTCGTCAACGTTCCCCTCAGTGATCTGGAGGGCGAGTATCTGGTCGTACGCCCCCAAGCGGTGATCGGCTTGCGCGTGGAACCTCAGTTCTCCTCTGTCGATGACGCCTGAGCGTCTGGGCCTCCTCTGGGGCGTCACGGTTTCCTCGGGTGCTGCAGCCCGTTTTCTGGCGGCCAAGTCGGAATTTCCTGGGGTGGTGTTGCTGCTCCTGTCGGGTCTGCTGATCGGTCGCTCTGGTCTGGGTTGGGTGGAACCCCTTGATCTCGGCTCCGGGCTTGGAACCGTGGTGGGTCTTCTTGTCAGCCTGGTGCTGTTCGACGGTGGACTGAATCTGCGTCTGCCTGGAGACACGATCAAGGCCACGGTGCAGCGCATCGCAGCTCTGCGTCTGTTGATCTCCCTGGGAGGCGGTCTGTTGGCGGCCCATTGGCTTGCGGGCCTCAGCTGGTCGCTTGCGGCTGTGTTCAGTGCAATCGTGCTGGCCACGGGGCCAACGGTGGTCACACCCCTGGTGCGTCAAATTCGGCTCGCACCTCCTCTGGGCGAAGTCCTGGAGGCTGAGGGACTGGTGCTTGAGCCCATCGGTGCCGTTTTAGCCCTGCTGCTGTTGGAGCTTGTCCTTGGCAACCTGCACGGCTGGCGTGAGGTGATGCTCGGCCTGCTGTATCGATTGGGCGGTGGTGTGCTGATTGGCGCGAGCGTCGGCTGGCTGCTTTCAGAGCTGCTGCGACGGCTCAAACCCGATCAGTTGAAGGGACTGCCGCTTCAGCTCAGTCTGGGTTTGCTATTTCTGATGTATGGCGTCAGTGAGTGGCTGCTGCCGGAATCCGCCCTGCCTGCTTCAGTGGCGGCGGGCATCGTTGTGGGTCGACGTCCAGGCCCTCACACCGCTGAATTGGATGGTTTGATTCAGGAACTCGCGCAGTTGGCGATCACGATGCTGTTTCCGCTGCTGGCTGCTGACGTCTCCTGGGCTGAACTCAGTCCGCTGGGTTGGGGCGGCATTCTCTGCGTGCTGTCGTTGATGCTTGTGGTGCGTCCGATCGGCGTGGGTTTGGCCACCATCGGTTTGCCCTACAAGCTTGAGCAACGACTCTTTCTGGGTTGGCTCGCTCCGCGAGGCATCGTCACCGCAGCGGTGGCCTCTCTCTTCGCGATTCGCTTGGAGCAGGCCGGCATCCTGGGGGCAGGACGCCTACAGGGGTTGGTGTTCCTGACCATCCTGATGACAGTTGGTCTCCAGGGCCTCACTGCCCAGCCGTTGGCTCAGGCTCTTGACCTGGTCAAAGCTAATGATGACGAGCCTGCCTCAGCCGAGGCAGCGGCGCAGACGCGGCAGGTCCTCACCGATTCGGGCCAGCAATGACCAGGTGGTGATCAGATCAGGGCCTTGAAGACGCCCCAGCAGAGCGGCGCGCAGGGATTTCATCACAACCCCTTTCTTCACACCGGCTGCTTTGGCGGCGTCCCCCAGCCAAGCTTTGGCTTGATCGACATCGCTGCCGTCCCAAGGGTTGTTCTCGAGCCGCTGAAGCAGGTCGGCAATAGCTTCCTTGGCTCCTTCGATCGCGAGTTGCTCGAGCGCATCTTCCTGGAGCTCCGGACGATCAAAGAACGGTTCCGCCTGATCGACGCCATCTTTGAGCAGGGTGAGCGATGGCCCCAGCAAGGCGCAGAGGTCCAGGCACCAGCTCTTGTCGCTGGCAGGGGTCCAACCCCGTTCGGTCCAAAGCTGCGTCAGTTCCTCCAGAAGATGTTCCGCCGTCCAGCCGTGCAGAACCTGGGCATTCAGCCAGTTGAGCTTGTCCCAGTCGAAACGCGCCCCGGCTTTGTTGACGCGGTCGAAACCAAAAACGGCTGCGGCCTCACTCAAGCTGAACCGTTCCTCCATGCCCTCCGGTACGGACCACCCCAACAAGGTCATGTAGTTGGCGATGGCGTCAGGGGTGTAGCCCATGGCGCGGAAGTCGTTGATGGAGGTCACCCCATCCCGTTTGGAGAGCTTGCGTCCCTCGGCATTGAGGATGAGAGGAGCGTGGGCAAAGGTCGGCAGGGGCAGGCCCAGCGCTTCGTAGAGGAGCAGTTGCTTGGCGGTGTTGGCAATGTGATCTTCACCGCGGATTACATGTGTGATTTCCATCGCGGCGTCATCCACCACCACAACAAGGTTGTAGAGGGGATAGCCGATTTGATCCGCCGGGGCGCGACGGGCAATCACCATGTCTCCGCCAAGGTCTGAGCCCCGCCAGCTCATGTCGCCACGCACCAAATCATTCCAGTGAATTTCGGCAGCGTCATCAATGCGAAAGCGAATCACCGCTTCACGGCCTTCTGCCTGAAACTCCTGCTCTTGATCGGGCGTCAGAGACCTGTGGCGATTGTCGTAGCGCGGCGCTTGATTGGCCGCTTTCTGCGCATCGCGCATGGCCGTGAGTTCCGTTTCGCTGGCGTAGCAGCGGTAGGCCAATCCCCGATCGAGCAGGGTCTGTATGGCTTGACGGTGCTGACCCACCCGTTCGCTCTGGATGACGGGTTCCTCGTCCCAGTTGATCCCGAGCCACTGCAAGCCTTCGAGAATGTTTTGGGTGTACTCGGGCTTGGACCGCTCCTTGTCGGTGTCTTCAATGCGCAGCAAGAATGCTCCTTGCTCGTGCTTGGCGTAAAGCCAGTTGAAAACAGCGGTTCGCGCCGTTCCAATATGAAGCGTGCCCGTCGGGCTTGGGGCCAATCGAACGCGCACCATCGTGGCTCTTGGTGGTGAGAACGGGACCGACGGGATTCGAACCCGCAACTTCCGCCGTGACAGGGCGGTGCTCTAACCGGTTGAACTACGGTCCCAGATCCGATTCAGAACTCGCGAGACGCGCTCCGAAGAATCTGATCTGAGTCGCTTGCGCGACCTGATCAGTATCAACTGTCGCCCTGCCCCCCGTCAACAACTAAGCGATGGATCAGCCTGGTTTTGTAATCGGGGAGTTTCCACAAAAAATCCCGACGACAAAGTCGCCGGGACATAAGGGAAAACTTCGGCATAACGCCAAATGTTCACTGAGTCAGGGACGGAATCCTGCAGGTTCGATAAGCCGAACCTGATTGCCGCGGGCTGTGAATTCACGCCCTTGATCGCTCTGAACGACCACACGGCCGCCTGACTTGACGCGTATCACTCGGGCACGGACCCAGCCGAGGGCGGCTGACTCCAACACCTTCACAACATCACCAGGTTGAAGATCCAACTCCATGCTCAGAACCGGGAAACTGCACGAGGGGAACATCGGACGCGCCGTGGAGGACTCGAACCCCCGACATCAGGTTTTGGAGACCTGCGTTCTACCAACTGAACTAACGGCGCAAGGCGATGTACCCCTCAGCCAACGTTGAAGTTGGCAACTGATTGAACGAGGTCGAAACCTCAGCGATCGAAGCGCTGCTTCACGCGGGTGGCCTTGCCCACCCGTTCCCGCAGATAGAAAAGCTTCGCCCTACGCACTTTACCGCGCCGTTCCACCTTGATGGAAGCCACCTGAGGGCTATGCAGCATGAACACCCGCTCAACGCCGATGCCCTGGAAAATCCGGCGCACGGTGATGGTCTGGTTGAGGCCACCATGGCGCTTGGAAATCACCACTCCTTCGTAGGGCTGAACACGCTCCTTGTTGCCCTCGCTGATGCGAACACCAACGCGCACGGTGTCGCCCACGTAGATCTCAGGGAGATCATCCTTCTGCTGTGACGACTCAAAGGAGCGAATCAGAGCTTCAGGGCTCAGTTTCTTGGCAGGGGCATCGGAAGCCTTGCTGGACTTCGCCGCTGTGGCCTCAGGTGCTGTTTCCACAGCCGTTTCGGTGTTGTCGTCGGTCACCGCTGTGTCCTTCGAATCGGCTGCCATCCCAGCTCCGCGTTGAATCGCCAAACTATGAGTGTACCTTTCGACGCCATCGCTCTACCAGGAGCCCTGTGCCTGTGATCAGCATCCACAGCAGGCCGATTGCGTTGAGAAGAACGACGACCGGTTCCAGGGTGGACCCGAGCCATTCCCCCTCGTGCACCACCATTAACCAGTGAACCTGGTCCCGGCTGGCTCCGAACCAGTCCCGAGCCAGGCGGTAAAAGACACCGGAGAACACCGTCACCAGCAAGGGTGTCAGAACGAAGGGTGCAACGCTTCGATGCAGTTCCCGCAAGCGCACAAGCAGCGACATGACCGGCATCAATTCGGTTGCTGTTGATAGCGTGACGGATATTGGGCTGAGCCATGAATCTCTTTGCTGATCTTCTGGCATCCACTCAGGCAGCGCAGGGGCAAGTGACGGCGACGGGCCCTCGCATTCAGAAGCGTCGCGGTGTTGAGATCAAATCAGCCCGTGAAGTGAAGATCATGCGCCAGGCCAGTCACATCGTTGCCACCGTGCTGCGGGAGGTGATGGGAATGGTGGAGCCCGGCCAGACGACGGGAGATATTGATGCCTATGCGGAAAAACGCATTCGAGAGATGGGGGCGACCCCAAGTTTCAAGGGATATCACGGTTTTCCGGCGAGCATCTGCGCCAGCATCAACAACGAAGTGGTGCATGGCATCCCCAGTCCAAAGCGTGTGATCCGCCAGGGCGATCTGCTGAAGGTGGATACCGGCGCCTACTTCGAGGGCTACCACGGCGACAGCTGCATCACGATCTGCGTGGGAGATGCGCCCCAGGAAGCACAGACCTTGAGCCGTGTTGCCAAGGAAGCCTTGATGGCTGGTCTGAGCCAAGTCAAAGCAGGCAACACCCTGCTGGATATCGCTGGAGCCGTTGAAGACCACGTCAAGGCCAACGGTTTCAGTGTTGTGGAGGATTACACCGGCCATGGTGTCGGCCGGAACCTGCACGAAGAACCTTCCGTATTCAATTTCCGCACCGACGAGCTTCCCAACGTCACCTTGCGTCCTGGCATGACCCTGGCGATTGAGCCCATCCTCAATGCCGGCAGCAAGGCCTGCCGCACCTTGCGGGATCAGTGGACTGTCGTCACCCGCGACGGCTCTCTCTCGGCGCAGTGGGAGCACACCGTTCTGGTGACCAGTGATGGATGCGAGATCCTTACCGATCGGGGCGACTGAGGATCCGGCTGTAGGTCCGCCGTCCAAGCTCGGTCAGAGGCATCAAGACATAAGTCAATGGGTTTGGTGTCACGATCACCAGGCGAAATCCCCAGCTCGCCTGGCGCAGCACCTGGTTGGCGACGAAATCGGCGCCCATAATCCCAATCGGATTGAGCGACGAGCGAAAGGGGCCGAGCACCAGCTTGCGCAGTATCAGGGCTTCGCGTCCGGTGGCATCAAGCGCCGCACCGCGGATGCTCACCAGTTGCCCCAGCAATCGCTTGGTGAGTTCATACACGGGACTGACGGCAGGCTGAATTTCAGCCTCTGAGGTGTTGATCCACACCTCCTTCGGATAACCCTGCGGTGATGCTCTGCTGATGGCCTCAAATCGCTGCATCAGCCTCCAGCTGCTCAAGGTGTTGATCTCCAGCGCCTGATTGATCACTTCAGGGCTTTGGCCGCCCTGAGGATTGATCCCGTGGTTCAGCACCAGAACATCGAGCTCCTTCAGATCGGCGTCCAAGCTGGCTTCGTCTCCACAGCTCCAGCTCACCCAACAGTGTGGGCCGTCCGCTTGCTCTGGAGGTATGGATCCGTGGGTGAAACCGATGACGTAGGCGCCTGCGGAACGGAAGCAACGGGCCAGGGCTGCGCCAAGGGCTCCACGAGCGCCTGTGATGCCGATCCGTTTGCCGAGAAAGGGGGACTGGGCCATGGGGCCAGCTTGGGGCATCCTTGAAACGAGCGGAGCACGAATCAAGCACTAGCCGTGTCAGATGCCGCCCAACTGGTTCTGTTCGCTCTCTACTGCAGTGCGTGGCGCACTGCAGGGGCGGCGTCCGGTGTCCGGAAGCCATGGACACCTCTACGAACTCCGCTGGAATGAGGTTGCTGCAGCGATGGAGAGGCTGGACTGTCAGCTTGGTTTTCCCTGTCATCCCGAGGTAGATCTTGATTTGGCCGTCACCCCCCATCAGCTGGGGGTCTGGTTGATGGATTGTTCCCATCTGCAGCCAACGGAGACCGATTTGCCCAATGGGTTCTGGCAATGGTTGTTGATCGAGCGCGGAGATGCTCCTGAACAGGCCTAGATTCAGTGGTGTCAGGCATCACCTCCATGGGAACGACACTGTTGATCGGATCGTGTGAGCCGTTCAGCGGGAAGTCGGCCCTTGTTCTTGGAATTGCCCAGCAGCTTGCCCGTGCCGGACAGCAGATCAGGTTCGGAAAGCCCCTGGCCACAAGCCTGGATTGGGATCCGAACCAGGGTCCGTTGCCCCAACCACTCATCGACGACGACGTTCGCTTTGTTGGTGAAACTCTCAATCTGCCGCCTGAGTGTTTGATTCCTTCGATGCATCTGCTGTCGTCGACAACAGCTGCCCAGCGTCTTGGCCAAGGCGAGTTGGACGCTGGCCAAGGTTTCGCGGAGTTGCGTCAGCGCATTCACTCTGATGACGGACTCACTCTCTTGGAATGTGCGGGAAGCCTCCAGGAGGGATTGCTGTACGGCCTCAGCCTTCCGCAGCTGGCCACAGGTCTCGATGCCAAGGTCGTTTTGGTGCACCTTTGGCAGGACAGCCGCAGTGTGGATGCGCTGCTGTCGGCCAAGCAGACCCTGGGTGACCGTCTGGTTGGAGTGGTGCTGAATGCCGTCACTCCCGAAGAGGTCGACAGCTTGGAGCGACAGGTGGTTCCTGCCTTGCAGGGCCTGGGCTTGCAGGTGTTTGGCGTCATGCCCCGATCCCCTTTACTGCGCAGCGTCACGGTCGGCGAGTTGGTGCGGCGCCTCAATGCCCGGGTGATCTGCTGCCAGGAACGGCAGGAACTGCTGGTGGAAACCCTGAGCATCGGCGCGATGAATGTGAATTCGGCCATGGAGTTCTTCCGCAAACGGCGCAACATGGCCGTTGTGACAGGAGCTGATCGCACCGACATCCAGCTTGCCGCCCTCGAGGCTTCAACCCAATGTTTGATTCTCACTGGGGCTGGGGAACCTCTACCTCAATTGATCAATCGCGCGGAAGAATTGGACGTGCCCTTGCTCAAGGTGGAGCACGACACCCTGGCCACGGTGGGAGTGATTGAGCAGGCCTTCGGCCATGTGCGCCTGCATGAAGCCGTGAAGGCAACCTACGCCTTCCGTCTTGTGGAGGAGCATTGCAAGCTTGATCAGCTCTTCAATGCATTGAATCTGACGGTTCAGCACGCCTGATGGTTGCTAACTTCCGATGAAATCAGGCGGCAAGTTTTCCTTGGGTCAGTCACTGGATCTGCCGGCTCTTGATCGGGTTGACACGCTTGCGCAGGAACTCGCTCTTTTGCAGGACAAAAGCCAACGAAGGATTGCCATTCTCGGTAGCCGCCATGTGCCTGTTGTGGCGGTTCACCTGATCGAATTGGTGGCTCGCTCACTGGTGCAGGAAGGCCATTCTCTGATCACATCCGGATCTCAGGGGGTGAATGCTGCAGTGATTCGCGGGTGTCTTGAGGTGGATCCCTCCAAGCTCACCGTGCTTTTGCCCCAGAGCCTCGATCGACAGGTGCCTGAAATCCGAGATCTCTTGGATCGGGTGTTGCACCTTGTGGACAAGCCCGAGCAGGACGACCTGCCCTTGCCGATGGCCAGCAGTTTGTGCAACCAAGAGATCATCAACCGCTGTGATCAGTTGATCTGTCTCGCATTTCACGACAGTGAAACCCTGCTGGCGAGTGCACGAACTGCTGAGGACATGGGGAAGGTGGTGAGCCTTTTGTATTTCGACTGATCAGCCGGCGGCGCTGATCACGGCCCGCAGTCCCTCCACGTAGCAGATGCCAACGGCAGTCACCCCCGTAGCCCAACAAAGTCCCCTCAGGGGTGGGATGTTGCCGAGATAGGCAAACAGATAGATAAATCGGATGCCTGGCCAGATCCACGCTGCTGCGATGGCCGTGGGGCTGCTGACTCCGCTGATCAGACACAACAGCATGGCCGGTGCCCCCAGGGTCAGTGCTTCCCAGCTGTTCTCCTGTGCCCACACGGCGCGCTGCCCGAAGGCGGGCAGCCGTTCAAACATCGCCCGAGGCGCCTGAAGATCCGCCATGGTGAAGTCGGCTTTGGCCCGTCCGGCCCCGGTGAGCACGATGCTCACCATGACGACGGCTCCCATCAGGCAAAGGGCCCAGGCAAACGCAGGAGTCATGACATCCAATAAATCCCCGGGACCCTAACGGGCTCGGGTGGACCACACCCTGCTGGTGATCGATGGGTTTCTAAACTGGAGGATCGACAGGTTTGCGACATGGCTAGCACTTATTCCTTCGATGTGGTCTCTGACTTTGATCGTCAGGAGCTGGTGAACACTCTTGATCAGGTTCGTCGTGATGTTGGCAACCGTTATGACCTCAAGGATTCCGGCACCGAGATCGATCTTGAGGAAACGGAGCTGGTGATCACCACGGCCAGTGATATGACGCTTCAGGCGGTGGAGGATGTGCTGCGAACCAAAGCGACCAAACGCAACCTCTCCCTCAAGATTTTCGATTTTCAAACACCTGAAACCGTCGGAGGTAATCGGGTGAAGCAGGTGGTGAAGCTGCGTAAGGGCCTCAGTCAGGAGATTGCGAAGAAGTTGAGCAAGATGGTGCGCGATGAGCTCAAAAAGGTGACGGTGGCGATTCAGGGTGAAAGTGTGCGGATCACGGGTAAGAGCAAAGATGACTTGCAAGCCGCGATTCAGCTCGTCAAGAGTAAGGAGGATGACCTTGATGTTCCTCTGCAGTTTGAGAACTATCGCTGATTAAAAGAAAGACTGGTCGGTGATCAACAACGAGTTTTGAAATTGCTCCGGCAGGATGTTCAGTCTCGTCGATCATGGTTGGGACGTTTTTTTTGCTGAGGGGCGACGTTTAAGCACTCAGGTCCCGGGCTCGTCGGGCATCGATGATCTTTGCCAGTTCCAGCACATAGCCGGCGGTGCACCAGCGCCCATGACTGCGGGATCGGTTTTCAGGGTCCGAACGGATCTCAGCGGTCTCTGCCATTACTAAATCCAGCTCTCCCTGCGGCAGGTCATAGAGCTCCTGTAATTCCAGTTCGCGGTTGAGCAGATGGCTGCGAAACCATTTGCGATTTTGTTCTTGGGGCGGGATATCTCGGCTCAAGGGGCATCACAGCGTGGATGTGTCATTCTCCGGCTATGCGGGTACTGAGCTGGGCCCAATTCGATCAGGCGGTGCAGCAGTTGGCTTCACGCTTTGCCGGTTCTGCGGTGACCGGCGTTTATGGGGTCCCCCGTGGGGGCCTGTGCCTTGCCGTAGCCCTCAGCCATGCCATCGATCGCCCCTTGCTCTCAGCACCCGAGCCATCAGCCCTGATTGTGGATGATGTCTATGAAACGGGACGCACCTTGCAGGCATTGAAAGCTGAGGTGCCGCAGGCGTCCTTTGCGGTTTGGGTCAGCAAGGGGCATCCTGATTGGTGGGTGGCAGTCGAGGTTGCTGAGTCGTCGGAATGGCTGGTGTTTCCTTGGGAAAACCTGGAGCTGGCCCGTGCCGATGAGCAGGAGTATCGCGCCTCCCGATGCCTGTGATGTACAACAGTGCACGCACCATTTATCTGGCGTCTCCGTACGGCTTTTCTGAGCAGTGGAAGCGGCTGTTGTTGCCGGAGTTCATCGCGGCATTGGAAGCCCTCGGGTTGGAGGTCTGGGAGCCCTTTGCGCGCAACGGTCAGGTGAATCTGGCGGAACCGGGATGGGCCTATCGCGTCGCGCAGCGGGACCTGCAGGATGTGCGTGATGCTGATGCGCTGTTCGCCATCGTGAATGGAACGCCTCCCGATGAGGGGGTCATGGTGGAGCTTGGTGCCGCCATTGCCCTGGGTAAACCCACCTTCCTGTTTCGGGATGATTTCCGCAGGTGCACCGATTCCGAGCAGTATCCGCTCAACTTGATGGTGTTTGCCGGTCTCCCTGAAAGGGAATGGCAGAAGTACGTCTACAGCGATGTCTCTGACATCAATGATCCCGACAAAGCCTTGGCTTGTTGGGCGCGATCCTGATGTTCGGGTGAATCGTGGTCTGTTGATGCTGCTCGCTCTTGGATGAGTGCTTCAGGGTTGTGATGGTGACGATCAGTCGATGTTTGGTTGTGTCAGCTCAAAGGGAGCAGGAAGGAGTTGTTCGAGTTGCTTTGTGCCCACACCATCGATGCTCACCTTGGCCTTGCTTGGCAGAAGTTCCTGCATCACCTGACGGCAGGCGCCACATGGCATGCGGGACCCTGGGACTGCATCGCTCTGGGTATCGATGCAGCTCACGGCCAGTTCAAGCGGTTTTTTGCCCTGGCTGATCGCCGAGAAAAGGGCGACCCTCTCTGCACAGATGCTCAGGCCATAACTGGCACTTTCCACATTGCAGCCTTCGATCACACTGCCGTCATCACACCGCACTGCGGCCCCCACGTGGAAGTTCGAGTAGGGGCAATGGGCACGTTCGGCGGCCTGGCGCGCTCGAACCAGTAAAGACTCAGCGTTGTTCTCGGCAGGAGCCATGGGCCGTTTCAAAAAGACTGCTCAGGGTTTTCGTCCCAGCCGATTGGGTCAGCCGGGATTGCTGGCTGAGTTCAAATCCCTTTTGAACATCAATGACCAGATCTCCGCTGTCAGCGACACGAGTCTCCTGGGCAGTTCTGCTGGAGTTGCCCGAGTCATTGAATGCCAGCGCTCCTAATGAGGCTTTATGGGACCAGTGATAGGTCATGCGAGAACCCGCGATCTGCTTGACACCGGAACTGCTGAAGAGCTCCACCAGGGGGGTGAGTCTGCTGTCGATCACCGTCTCCGGTTCAATAGCAGGGTTCTCACCCCGCTCAACCCGAAACTGCTGCTGCTCGAGCTGTCGGATACCTGCAATCGGGCGGCCAGACCACCGAGCCTCCACTCTCTGAATGGTGCAGACCAGTGGATGTAGAGGAGGTGCTGAGGCCAGCACGGAATGATCAGGCCACAGCCGCGAAGCTTTCGCGGAAGGCGTTGATCGTGGCTTCGATGTCGGCGTCGGAGTGAGCCAGGGACGTAAAACCGGCTTCGAAGGCTGACGGTGCGAGGTAGATGCCCCGCTCGAGCATGGCCCGATGCAGTTTGCCGAAGCGTTCTGAATCCGTGCTCTTGGCTTCTTCAAAATTGCGCACGGGGCCCTCGCAGAGGAAGAAGCCGAACATGGCGCTGACGCTGGCCGCGGTGATCGGCATGCCAGCGGATTGGGCGGCGTCCTTGATGCCCGCCACAAGCTTCTGGGTTGTTGCCGTCAGCTTCTCGTAGGTGCCGGGCTGCTTGAGCAGTTCCAGGGTCTTGATGCCGGCGGTCATCGCCAGGGGGTTGCCACTGAGAGTCCCGGCCTGATACATCGGGCCAGCGGGGGCCACCATTCCCATGATGTCGGCGCGGCCGCCGTAGGCGCCGACGGGAAGTCCGCCACCGATCACCTTGCCCATGGTCGTGAGATCTGGGGTGACCCCGAAATGTGCCTGGGCACCGCCGTAACTGATCCGGAAGCCGGTCATCACCTCGTCAAACACCAGCAGAGCGCCGTGCTCTTTGGTGAGTTCCCGCAGACCCTCAAGGAAGCCGGGTTCGGGTTGAATGAAGCCGGCGTTGCCGACGATCGGCTCGAGGATTACGCCCGCGATGGCGTCGGGGTTCTCGGCGAACAGGGCCTTAACGGCTTCGAGGTCGTTGTAAGGCGCCGTGAGGGTGTTGGCCGTGGTGCTGCGCGGGACACCGGGGGAGTCGGGCAGGCCGAGTGTGGCCACACCGGAACCGGCTTTCACCAGGAACATGTCCGCATGGCCGTGATAGCAGCCCTCGAACTTGATCACCTTGTCGCGGCCCGTGTAAGCACGGATCAGGCGCAACACAGCCATGCAGGCTTCGGTACCGCTGTTGACGAAGCGCACCATCTCAACGCTGGGTACAGCGTCGATCACCATTTCGGCCAGGGTGTTTTCCAGGGCACAAGGTGCTCCGAAGCTGGTGCCCTTCTCGATCGCTTCCTGCAGTGCTGCGATCACCTCGGGGTGGGCGTGGCCGCAGATGGCCGGTCCCCAGCTGCCGATGTAGTCGATGTACTTATTGCCATCCACGTCCCAGGCATAGGGACCCTTCACCCGATCGAACACGATCGGCTGACCGCCAACCGACTTGAACGCCCGCACAGGGGAGCTGACACCTCCGGGCATCAGGGCCTGTGCTGCGCCGAAGATGGCCTGGGAGTGGCTGGTGTTCAACGCGGGAGCTGTCACTGGAACCGACGCCAAAGGGCTGATGCAAACCGTGCAACATCCTGACTCAGGAACGACCGGTTCCGTTTGCTGTGTTTCTTAATTGCCCACTTCGCACGCATTTTGATGCGTAGTCTTTGATCAGATCGAGATCGATGTGGCCCACGACTGGTCAGTGCTGGAGAGGGATCTGCGCCGATGTCTGCCCCCTCGGGCCATCGTGGCGAAGCGTCAGGAACTGCTCAGTTACGACTGTGACGGACTGACGCTTGAGCGCCACTGTCCGCCCCTGGCGGTGCTGCCGGAGACCACCGAACAGGTCGCTGCGGTGTTGCAGTGCTGCCATCAACACGGTGTGCCGTTTGTGGCTCGTGGAAGCGGCACCGGCCTCTCGGGGGGAGCGTTGGTGGATCAGCAGGCGCTTCTGGTGGTGACCAGTCGCATGCGTCGTGTGCTCGACCTTGATCTTGCCAATCAGCGGGTCACGGTGCAGCCCGGGGTCATCAACAGCTGGGTGACGCGCGCCGTTGCAGGAGAGGGGTTCTATTACGCCCCGGATCCCTCCAGCCAGGTGGTTTGCAGCATCGGCGGCAATGTGGCGGAAAATTCCGGCGGGGTGCACTGCCTCAAATACGGCGTGACCAGCAATCACGTTCTGGGGCTTGAGGTGGTCCTGCCCGACGGAACCATCACGCAGTTGGGCAACGGGCTGGCCGAATCCTCCGAACTGGACCTACGTGGTGCGTTCATCGGCAGCGAAGGAACGCTGGGCATCGCGACGGCCATCACCCTTCGCCTGCTTCGGGCTCCAGAGTGCGTGAACGTGCTCTTGGCGGATTTCGCCACGATGGAAGCGGCAGGGGAAGCGGTGCGATCGGTCACCGCGAGCGGCCTCCTGCCGGCGGGGATGGAAATCATGGATAACGTCACCATCAACGCCGTCAATGATTTCTTCGGCTACGACGAGTACCCCCGTGATGCCGCGGCTGTCCTTCTTATTGAGATTGATGGGCAAGAGGCTGAGGTTCAGGCCTCTTCTGAGCGGGCCGAGGCGCTTTGTCGCGCGGCAGGTACCCGTGGGCTGCGTCGGGCCCAAGACCCCACGGAATGCGCGGTGCTCTGGAAAGGCCGCAAATCTGCGTTTTCAGCGGTGGGAAAAATCACGCCGACCTATTACGTTCAAGACGGTGTCGTTCCCCGCAGCAGCCTTCCGTCGGTGCTTGCGGCGATTGAACGGCTCAGCCAAGAGCACGGCCTGCCTGTGGCCAATGTTTTCCATGCCGGCGATGGCAACCTCCATCCGCTGATCCTGTATTCACTGGACCAGCCCAACGTGGAGCGGAGCGTGAAGGAGCTCGGTGCTGCCATCCTGCGGGTGTGTCTTGATGCCGGTGGCAGCATCAGTGGAGAGCACGGCGTCGGCGCCGACAAGCGCTGCTATCTCGACTGGATGTTCACCCCCGACGACCTGGAAACGATGGGGCTGTTGCGGTCTGCTTTTGATCCAGACAACCGTGCCAATCCCGGCAAGGTGCTGCCCACGCCGCGCACCTGCGGTGAATCGGCGAAACGGATGGTGACGCTCCCCGTCAGCGTCGATGTCTACTGAAAAGGATCAGAAGAACGGTTCATCCCCTTCGTCGTCGTCGGTTGGAGGCCAGTCGACGACGACGCTGACAGGGGCGTGGTCGCTGGGTTGTTGGTTGCCGCGCATGCGTTTGTGGATGACGCAGCTGCGGGCGAGTCCCAACAGCTCGTCGCACAAATAGACGTGGTCGATGCGCCAACCTCGGTCCCGATCCCAGGCACCGCTGCGGTAGTCCCACCAGCTCCAGTGACCGGAGTCTGGTTCGAACACGCGGAACACGTCCT
Source organism: Synechococcus sp. WH 8109 (assembly GCF_000161795.2). Taxonomy (NCBI): domain Bacteria; kingdom Bacillati; phylum Cyanobacteriota; class Cyanophyceae; order Synechococcales; family Synechococcaceae; genus Synechococcus; species Synechococcus sp. WH 8109. Next base: position 586,121 of record NZ_CP006882.1, read on the forward strand.
GAAGCCGTTCACCGAGTGCGTCACGAAGGGCCTGGCGTTCGGCATCGCTTGCCATGATTCCGCCGGTCTGGCGGTCGGGGTCAGGAAGATCGCGTGCTTCAAGGCCGATGTTGAAGTCGCCGACCATGCAGAGCGGCTCGCCGCGTTGCTCTTGAGCATCGAGATAACGCTTCAGGCAGCCGAGCCAGGCCAATTTGTAGGGGTATTTCTCCGACTTCAGGCTCGATCCATTCGGGACATAGAGGTTGAGCACGCGAACGCCATTCAGCATTGCGCTGATCACGCGCTTCTGTGCGCCGAGATCGTTCGCTTCCGCATCATTCGGGAGCTCCCCAGCAAAGCCGCAGCGCACATCCTCCAAGGGCTCGCGGCTGATCAGGGCAACGCCGTTGTAGGCCTTCTGGCCATGGATGTGCACGTGCCAACCAGCAGATTTGAAGGCTTCCAGCGGGAACAGGGGGTCATCCACCTTGGTTTCCTGCAGACAGAGCAGATCCGGTTGCTCGCTCTCCAGCCAGCTGAGCACCTGATCCAATCGCGTGCGGACCGAGTTCACGTTCCAGGTGGCGATCTGCACGGCTGATCCAGTGGCGTCAAAGACCCTTAGCATCAGAGAACTCCGGGTTCCGCTGATGTCTCGCCGGCTTGCGGCTATCGCTCAGGTTGTGCTGTCTTTCCTGGTGGCGACGGCCATTCCCATGGGTGTAGAGGCCCAGGTTGAAGCTCCCTTTCAGAACCGTGAGGAACGCGAGATCTACGGCAACACCAATGGCAGCGGCTCAATTCTGGATGCCGCCAACCCCATGGATTTTTTGAACCAGATCCGTCGGGCGACGGCCATGGATGACGCAACGCCACCCTCCGATGCCATTGATGCGGCCCTCAAGGCCTACCAGAACCCTCCGGCGACGCAGTAGCGCTGGAGGGTTCTGATCTGGTTCTGCGGGCTGCGCTCAATCCCAGTTGTGCTGCTACAACCTCGATCAGGGGGTTGATCCTCCCGTTGGCGTCCCGTCGTTGTCGGGCCTGCTTGAGCAGGGTGTGAACCGACTCCGAATCACCTCGCTCTTGCCGCAATAGGGCCAAGGCCAGCAGGGGCCTTGCATCAGCTTTGTTCTCTGTGGCCAGCTGGCCGTAGAACCTCATCGCGATCTGATCGAACCCATTTTGTCGCAGCAGATCAGCCAAAGGCAAACCGATCTCCAAACTCTGGCCAGGCTCCAGGCCCTTGAACCGGGCAGTGAGCTCTGCTGTCACCTGACGCTGACGTCCCTGCTCTTGGTCCAGGAGCACCAGCTGTTGCAGAGCCTGCAGATCATTCGGATGCAGCCGCAGCAGATGTTGGAGGCTGCGCCGGGCGGCCTCGGGCTGGCCATTCCGACGTTGCAGATCGGCTTTAAACAGGGTGAGTTCGCGCGGCGTGGAGCGGCCAGACAGCCACGGTTGCAGCACCACTTCGGCCTCTTGCAGGCGGTCCAGTGTCACCAAGCGTTCCGGTAGCAGGCCCGGTTCTGCTTCGCTGAGTTCGTCCTGGTCCTGGAGCTGCTGCATCAGCAGCTCAACCTGCAGATCTTCAGCCTGGCGACTGCTGCGCGCTCGCGTTTCCGGGGCCATGGAGGCCGCGGCGATTCAACCGACCAGTGCAGCACCCACCATGGACGCCAGCAGCAACAGAATCCGGCGCGGGCTGGGCATCCGATCTCGAATCAGCCACTTCAGTCTGAGGAGATTGCAGTGGGCTGGCTACAGTCTTTACAAGGGCTTTTGACTCCGCCCGGATCAGCATCAATGCGCGCCCATCCGATTCCCCCGGTTACAGAGCCGTTGCAGTACCGGGCCATCGGTCTTGTGCGCGGCACTTACGCCCCAACCGACCTCGAGCAACTCACCCGTGGCACCTTGACCGATGCCAATGGGGTTCCCCTGGAAACCGTCGTGCTCGGTCGGGTGCTCACCCTGATGCGGCGGCATCTGCCCCTGGATCAACCCCACCTCTGGGTCGTGTACCCCAGAAGCCGTGAAAGTGATCATCTGCATCTCCAGATCGCTGGGGTCTGGGAACCCAGCACCCTGGCTCCAGACCAAGCCGATGCCTCCGACACCCTGCCGGAGGGGGACGACTTCTTCTCCGTTCGAGGCGAATTGATCTTCACCAAGCCTGAAACCGGCGAAATGGTGGTGAAGGTGCGGCAGCAGGCTCGTGCCGACGGCCACCGTCCGCTTCCCTTCAAACTCCAGATCAAGGGAGAGCTCCCCCTCGAAAACCTGCGTCACTTCGTCAGTCTTGACCTGCGCCGTCAGGGCCAGGAACTGCACCTCGAAAATCACGAAGTGATTGCTCCTATGCCGACGCGTGGCGGCAAATCCAAGGGAGGTCGTGGCCGTGCCACCTCCCGCGCTCGCAGCTGATGGCCGAGAGGGGGCAGGGCTCCACGGGGGCACTTCGGGCCGGCGTTGCCGTTGCCGGCATCACCGCCCTCGGCGCTTTTGGTCCTGCCCTGGGGCTGTCTGCTGCCTGGATCGTGGTGGCGGTTGGGGGTGCCCTGGTCACCCTCAGCGTTGATGCCGCCACCTGGGAAGGCAGGGGGGGGCACATCCTTGCCGAAGCTTTGCCCGGTGGGCAGGAGCGTCTGCGTCGGATTGCGGTGCATGAGGCGGGCCATGTTCTGATCGCGGAAGCGGAACAACTTCCGGTTCAGCAGGTGCTGGTGGGAACTCTGGCCTGTGTGCGTGCAGGACTGCGCAGCAGCGGCGCCACGGAGTTCGCCGTGCCGGACAGCGTCCGCATGCCGCTTGAGGATCTACGCCGTTGGAGCCGGGTGCTTCAGGCCGGTATCGCCGCTGAGACCGTGGTCTTTGGCAAGGCCCGTGGAGGGGCCGATGACCGCGCTTTGCTGGGACGGCTTTGGGGAATGTCAGGCCATGACGTGGCCACCGCCCAGCGGGAGCAGCGACGCGCCCGGCGGGAGATTGAGCAGAAGTTGCGTCAGCAGCGTGAGGTGCTTGACCAGCAGGCCGGTGTTCTGTTGGAGGCGGCTCCGCGTCTTGGGAGATGAGCGCTCTTTGGATTGATGCACCAACAGGGTTGGCAGGAGACATGCTCCTGGCCGCACTGCTTGATCTGGGTGTGGACCAGGCCGTGGTGGAGTCGCCTCTGGCGGCCCTCGGTTTGGCGGGGCGCTATCGCCTCACCCGGCACGAGGCGCGCAGTGCTGGTCTCCGAGGGGTACGCATTGATGTGGAGGGTCTTGAGGATCAGCCGCCCCACCGCCATTGGTCGGGGATCCGTGATCAGATCAATGCAGCTGCTCTGGCGCCATCGCTGAAGCAACGTGTGCTCGCCGTTTTCACCCGTCTGGCGGAAGCCGAAGCCACCGTGCATGGAACTCCCATGGAGTCCGTTCACTTCCATGAGGTTGGAGCCATCGATGCCCTCGTGGATGTGGTGGGTGTCTGTGCGGCGATTGACGACCTCAATCCAGCCAGTGTCGTCTGTTCCCCGTTGCCTGCGGGGAGCGGAACGGTGGCAACCGCCCATGGCCTGTTGCCCGTGCCCGCTCCCGCCGTGCTTGAACTGGCACGACGTCACCGCATTCCTCTGCTTCAGGGCGGAGATCTGCCCACAGGAGAGTTGGTGACACCCACGGGCCTCGCCCTGGTGTCGGTTCTGGCAGATCAGTTTGTCGCTCCTGAACGTTTGGTGGCTGAAAAGGTGGGTGTTGGCCTCGGCCACCGCCAACTGGATCGCCCCAACCTGGTGCGCCTGGTGCTGCACACCCCAGCCGTTACTGCGGAGGCAGGTCCCCGTTGGGAGTCGTTGGTGGTGCAGGAAGCCTGGATCGATGACGCCACTCCAGAGGAGGTTGCGGTGTTGACGAATCGCTTGCGTGATGCGGGAGCGATCGATGTGGCGGTGCAGCCGTTGCTGATGAAAAAGGGCCGCAGTGGCCAGTTGCTGACGGCGCTGGTGCGGGATGGGGATGCCGACCAGCTCCGCAGCCTCTGGCTCAGTGCTGGCAGCAGCATCGGCCTGCGGGAGCGGCGCCAGGGACGCTGGGTGTTGCCGAGGCGGCAGGGTGTGCTCGAAACGCCCTGGGGTCCCGTCGCGGCCAAACAGGTGCGTCGCCCCGATGGCCGCTCCACCGTCAAAGCCGAGGCGGATGCCCTTGAGGCTCTTCAGGCCAGCACCGGGTGTTCTTTTGATGAGCTTCGGGCTGCTGTTGCATTAGCGCCGTTCGTCAGCTCGGAGGATTGGGCCTGATGGGCAAGGTTCTCCGTCAACCTAAGCTCTGGATCACGCTGGCCAGCGTGATCTTCATCGCTGTGGCTCTGGCCCAGCAGGCGGGCCAACTTCGCCAGCTGAGCTTGGTGGCCAACGGTTGTTGGTGGCTGGTGCTGGGGCTGGGGCTCACCTGGCTCAGCATCCTGATCAATGGTCTGGCCTGGCGCGATCTTCTGATCTGGTTGAGACATCCTCCCCAGGGGGTTGCCGTAGTGCCGTTGTTTGTGCGGAGCAACCTGCTCAAGTACCTGCCGGGAGGGATCTGGCATCTGGTGGAGCGGGTCCGGGTGCTGCGTCCGGCGATTGGCGGCGGCCCTGCCCTGGCCGGGGCGATCCTTGATCCGCTCCTGATCGTGGCGGCGTCCGTTCTTGTTGTGGTTGCTGGTGGATGGCAGCAGGGCCTTGCCCTGCTGGCTCCATGGCCCGCGCTGTTGATGATTTCCCGCTGGCGCGAGCCCCTTCTGCGTCGACTCGAGCGTTCCAAGGCGGCGCAATTGCAGTCGGTTGGCAGTGGGCCCCTGGAAAGTGAGGGAACCTGCCGCGGCGGCTATCCCTGGCGGCCCCTCAGCCTTCAGCTGCTTTTTGTGCTCTGCCGCTTTGCCGGGTTCTGGTGCAGCGTGCAGGCCTTTGGCATTCAAAGTCCGGCACCGTTTACCTGGCTTGCGGCCTTTGGTCTGGCCTACGCCGTTGGGCTGGTGGTGCCTGGTGCCCCCGGGGGGCTCGGGGTGTTTGAGGCCACCCTGCTGCTGCGTTTGGGTGCTGCCGTGCCAGAGGCGCAGTTGCTCGCGGTTGTTCTCAGCTACCGACTCCTCTCCACCCTGGCCGATGTTGTTGCCAGCGGGGCACTGGTGGCCGATCGGATGCTGGGCCAACGTTTGAAACGCCACCGCTGACCCCCGTGCTGTTGTGTTGCTGAGTCGTCGCCGGATGCTGCAGTTGGTGATTGGCACCGGTCTTACGGCAGCGGCCCTGCCCTTGAGCGCCGCCAGGCGAGTTGTTCAACGGGTTGGGTTGATCAGCGATCTCAACAGCAGCTATGGCTCCATCCGCTACATCCCTGCCGTTGATCAGGGGCTGGATCAGCTCATTGGCCTGCAGCCGGATCTGGTGGTGTGTGCTGGCGACATGGTCGCTGGTCAGATGCGAGGCCTTAGTGGTCAGCAGCTGGATGCCATGTGGCGGGGCTTTGAAACGTCTGTTCTGCAACGGCTTCAGGCGGCGAACATTCCACTGCTGCCAGCGATCGGGAACCATGACGGTTCACTGGGGTTCCCCGCGGATCGTGCCGCTGTGCGTCGGTTCTGGACACCGATCCGTTCACGGATGGGATTGGCCTTTGTGGATGCCTCACAGTTCCCGTTTCGCTATTCGGTGCTGCAGGACGGGATCTTCTGGCTGGTCTGGGATGCCAGCTCAGCCCGTGTTCCTGAGGATCAGCTGCTCTGGGCACAACAGCAGTTGGCCAGCACCGAGGCACAAAAGGCTCGTGCTCGGTTTGTGGTGGGTCATCTCCCCTTGGCTGGGGTTGGTCTGGGCAAGGATCGCCCCGGTGAGGTGTTGGAGCGAGGACGTGCGCTTGAGGCCTTGATGGATGCCGCCGGCGTGCAGGCCTACATCAGTGGTCATCACCACACCTGGTTTTCCAGCCGTCGTGGCCAGCTTGATCTGATCCAGCTCGGCGCCTTGGGCAGCGGCCCCCGGCGGCTGTTGCATGGTGAAGCGCCAGCACAGCAGACCTTCACCTTGTTGGAGATCGATGGGGGCAGGGGCACCCTCCGAGAGACCACCTACGCCGTGTTCCCAGGACGGCCGCTCTCCTGGTCAACACTCCCGCTCCGTCTCAACACCCGTGCTGGCTTGCTCCAGCGCAATGCATCAGAGCGGTTGCTGCGGGGATGACGAGCCCTCTCGTCTGGAGGCGTGATCCAGCGTTGGCACCAAGGCCATGGCGGCGATCAGCCCCAGAACGAGGATCATCAGGGCCGGCAACATCGCTTCGGCCAATCGTTCATCGCCGGCGTACTGGAACACGCGCACCGAGAGCGTGTCGAAGTCAAAAGGCCGCAGAGCGAAGGTGAGGGGAAGCTCTTTCACCGTGTCCACGAACACCAGCAGTAGTCCGACGGTGATCGGTCCGCGCAACAGAGGCAGATGCACCCGTTGGAGCACGCGCTGCCACGGTGATCCCATCCCCGTCGCCGCCTCATCGAGGCTCGGGCTGATCCGTTCCAGGGCTGCGTCCAGGCCTCCTTTCGCCACCGCCAGAAAACGATCGCTGTAGCCCCACAGCAGCAGGAGCAATGGGGCGACCTGCCATGGGGCGCCAGTGAGCAAAAGCGCCAGAGCTAGCACCGTACCGGGGATGGCGTAGCCCGTTCCGGCCAGGAAGGTGAGGCTTTTCAGCCATGGGGCGCTGGACCAGCGTTTGGCGATGGCCAGCACCAGCGCTGCCGTTACCGCCAAAACAGCAGCGACTAGCGCCAGCAAAAGACTGCGGCCGCTCAGGCTGATCAGATCGTCGTTCCAGCTGCTTTGGAGCTGATCCAAGTTGCTGGCGGCCCACAGCAATGGGGTGCCCAGGCTCACGATCGGAGGGATGACTGCAAGCAGTTGCGCCACCCCCGCACGGAATCCATGCAGGTGCCAAGCGGTTGCGTCCCCGCCGGCCACGCCATCGCTCCAGCGCCGACTGCGCCTGCGCAGGCTGCGTTCACACACCACCAACGTCAACACGATCACCAGCGTGATCAAGGCCAAGCTGATGGCGCCTGCGGGATCGCCGTTTGACTGCCAGGTTTCCAGGATGCCCGCGGAGAGACTTGGGATGCCGAGAAGCTGCACGGCACCCAGCTCATTGACCACTTCCATTCCCATGAGAGCGACGCCGGCTCCGATCGCGGGCAGTGCAATGGGTAAGGCCACACGCCGGAAGGCTGACCAGGGACCGACCCCCAGGCTCCGGCATGCCTCCAGCTGACGCTGGCCGCTGACGGAGAAACTTTCAGTGCTCAGCAGGAACACATAGGGGTAGGTGGTCAGGGCCATCACAGCGATCCCCCACCCCATGCCGTGAATGGTCCAGCTGTGGCGACTGCCTAGATCAACGAGGATCGCCGAGAGGAGATAGGCCGGCGTTGCTAGGGGAATCAGCTGGGCGATCCGCAGCCATTGCCGACCAGGAAAACGGCAGTTGCACAGCAGCCAACCGTTCGCTGTGCCAAGCAAGGTGCCCAGCGTTGCTGTTCCGATCAGCAGCTGGATGGTGCCAACGATCTGGCGCATGCCATCGGGGCCAAGTTCGCTGAAGCCGCTGTGCAAAGACGTCAGGGCCTCCCTCACCAGCGTCAGCACCGGCCAGATCGCAACCAGGCCAGTGATGGAGGCGATCAGGATCAGGGCCAGCCGGCTTGGGCTTGGAACAACACTCCGGTTGGGCAGCAACTTCACTTCAGCGATGGGCCGGACACCGTTGTCGCGACGTGGCGTTGCGACATTGCCATGGAACGAGTCTGGCGATGAACGATGGGGATCTGATTCAGGGCGTGCAAACCGCACACCGGCTTCGATCATTTGTCACACTCATAAGGTCGGTCGGTTCCCAAGCTTCATCTGATCTGTGGAACAGCTGCTCCCGATGGAGCCAACGGTTGCTTTAGACGGGGTCTGGCACAGCTACGGCGATGCCTCTGACGGGTGGACCCTGAAGGGGGTGGATCTCCAGGTGGAGCCAGGTGAGCTGCTGGGCTTGCTGGGCCCCTCCGGCTGTGGCAAGACCACTCTGCTTCGCTTGATCGCCGGCTTTGAACGCCCTCGGCGCGGCACGGTGCAGCTGGATCAGCGCATGGTGGCTGGAGATGGGATCTGGATGGAACCAGAACGTCGGGGCGTTGGCATGGTGTTCCAGGATTACGCCCTATTCCCTCACCTAAACGCTTGGCAGAACGCCAGTTTCGGTTTGCCCCGGCGGAATCCCAACCGTGAGCGCGTGGCCTGGTTGTTTGCGTTGCTGGGGCTGAAGGGGCTCGAGCAGCGCTACCCGCACCAGCTCTCGGGTGGCCAGCGGCAGCGGCTGGCGTTGGCACGCGCTTTGGCTCCAGCACCCAGGGTGGTTCTGCTGGATGAGCCTTTTTCAAGTCTGGATGTGGAGGTGAGGCTCCGCCTGCGCAGCGAGCTCGCCTCCGTGCTCGATGCCTGCGGTGCGAGCGGCGTGATCGTCACCCATGACCCCGGAGAAGCTCTGGCGATTTGCGATCGCGTTGCCGTCATGCGGGATGGCGTGCTGCATCAATGTGCATCGCCTCCCGAGATCGTGAGGTCACCGGCGACGCCTTTTGTTGGATCCTTTGCGCTCCAGCGCAATTTGATTCCGGTTCAGACCCATGGCCAAGGCCATCTGTCCTGTCTGCTGGGAGACCTGGATGCTTCCGCCTCATGGGTTCAGGCGGACCGCGAGGCCTCCGGTGACTGTTGTTTGCTGGTGGATCCGCACGACATCAATGTCGTCGCCGATGCCGAAGGAGAGGCCAGCGTCCTGGGCCGTGAATTTCTGGGGGATGCATGGGAGTACCGAATCCGTGTCGCGGATGTGCTGGTGCGGGCCCACTGTCCGATCGAACTGGAGCATCCTCCCCACACCCGTTGTCGCCTCAGCTTCAGGGATGGGGCCAGAGTCACGCTGCTTCCGCTTGGCCAGGCGTCGGCATAAAAAATCCTCCGCCGCAGCGGAGGATTGAGGAAAAAGAGTTGAATTCTTCAGCGTTGGTGATGACGCACCGGGATCGGCACAAGGACCGGCTGGCGTAAGCCACCACCGCCGTTGTCATCATCGGAATCAGCCAGAAGCCACAGCAGCAGGCTGGCGAGAATAAAAACCGTTCCGAGCAGCAGTGGTTCGACCATTGAGGTTTCTCCCATGGCACGCACAATAAGCACCATTCCGTGGTTCTGCTGAATCAGCTGAAACCTTTTCCTGCATCCGGTGCCACACACGCTTGGAGTTGCTTCCGCAGTGTGGTGTGGTCGATGTCGCGGCCGATCAGCACCAATTGATTTTTCCGATCACCGGTCCAGTCGGTGTCGTCGATGGAAAAGCGTTTGCCTGCCAGATGGAACACATGGCGGCGTTCGCTTTCGTTGAACCAGAGGATTCCCTTGGCCCGGAACACCTCCTGGGGCATCTGGTTGTCGAGGAAGTTCTGGAACTTGCGTAGGGAGAAGGGGCCATCACTTTGGAAGGACACGGAGGTGAATCCCTCGATGTCCTGATGGTCACCGTGCTCATGGCTGTGGTGATGATGTCCGTGGTCATGACCGTCCCCATGGCTGTGGCCGTGACCGTGCCCATGGCTGTGATCGTGCTCATGGTCATGGCTGCAGTGGCCATGGTCGTGGTCGCAGTCGCTGTGATCCAGGCTCGGATCGTCGGCGGGAGAACTCACCTTGTCGGATTCGAACAGTCCAACGCTGAGCAACAGGGCAAGAGGCACCTCCCCTTTCACCGACCGCAGGATCCGCGCATCGTTCTTGACGGCTCTGAGTTGCTGTTCGACGCTCTCAAGCCGCTCCTCTGAGACGAGGTCGCACTTGTTCAGCAGCAGGATGTCGCCATAAATAACCTGGGCCCGGCCAACTTCCGTGTCCAGAACGACGTCGTCGAAGTTTTCTGCATCGATCAAGGTGATGATCGAATCGAGGCGGGTTTGGTCCCGCAGCTCACTGCCAAGGAAGGTCATCGCAACTGGCAGGGGATCGGCCAGACCGGTGGTTTCGACGACGATGTAATCGAGTGGTTCTGGGCGTTCAATCACCCGTTCCACCGCCTCCATCAGCTCGTCGTTGATTGAGCAGCAGATGCAACCGTTGCTCAGCTCCACCATGTCTTCATCGGTGGTGACGACCAGATCGTTGTCGATTCCGATTTCACCGAACTCATTCACCAGCACCGCGGTCTTCACCCCCTGCTGATTGCTCAGGATGTGATTCAGCAGCGTGGTTTTTCCCGCTCCGAGAAAGCCGCTGAGAATGGTGACGGGGATGTTGGCGGTGACTGGTGCGGTGGTCATGCGCAAGGACCCACTCGACTCATGCTGGCAGCAGAGCGTCAATGGCGCTGGCCAGCTCTACATCCAGGCTGCTGAGGCCGCCGAGATCATGGGTGGTCAGTTCGATTGAAACGCGGTTGTAGACGTTGCTCCAGTTCGGGTGGTGATTTTTGGATTCGGCCAGCAAGGCCACCTGTGCCATGAATCCAAAGGCCTCTACGAAGCTGTTGAACTGCAGATCGCGGTGCAGCCTGTCTCCGTTAACAACCCAATTGGGAAGGGTTGTGCTGAGTGCCGACTTCTGGGCGGCATCGAGACGTTCAACTGGCATGGAAGCCCTGAATCACCCCTCCATCGTGGCTGGAGCCGGTCGTCAGTCGCTCAGGTCATGCAATCGATCAATCATCAGATCGGTGTCGGTATCGATGCCGTCATCGGTTTCCCAGGCGTTGGGGTTGTGGCGGGCCTGAATGGCTTGATTGATCCGTTCGCCATTTCGCAGGCTCAACAGGGTTTGCGGCGTGGCTGAAGTGTTCAGCGTGGTGCTCTCAGGGGTGGAGCGGCTGGAGGATTCACCGAACAGGTGGCAGGCGATCGTTCTGGTGTGAGCAGCGCTCCGGTGCTCCCAGAGGTAAACGGCTTGCCAGGTTCCCAGCAGCAGTTGCCCCCTGCTGACGCTCAGGTTCAGGGTTTGGCTGGTGAGCGCGGTTCGGATGTGGGCCGGCATGTCATCAGCTCCTTCGTCGTCATGGAGATAACGGCGGTGTTCTGGAACGGCATCGGCCATCCATGCATCCAGGTCCTGCAGTACCCGTGGATCAGCGTTCTCGTTGATGGTGAGGCTGGCGCTGGTGTGCAGACAGGTGAGATGCAGAACGCCCTGGTCCATACCCGTGCTGCGGATCCAGGTGTTCAACCGCCCGTTCAACCGGGTGAAGCCCCTTCCCGGGGTTGGAACTGTGATCTGATGCAGGATCTGCTGCACGCCCACCGCTCTCCAGCGTTCTTTCCTTACTTTGCGTTCTGCAGCACCGTCTGAGTCCATGGCCAGCCCATCTGCCCCCGATCTGACCCTGCTGTTTGACGGGGGTTGTCCGTTGTGTGTGCGCGAAGTTCGGTTTCTGCAGCGGCGTAACCGTCAGGCCCGGCTGGCTTTTGTCGACATCGACGCCTCTGATTACGACGAAGCGGCCCATGCCGGCATCAGTTACAGGGTGGCCATGGGCCGCATTCATGCCATCACAGGCTCCGGGGAGGTGCTGCGTGATGTGGCCGTCTTCCGTGAGGCGTATCGCCTGATTGGTCTGGGGTGGCTTTACGCACCGACCCGCTGGCCCTTGATCGGCAGCGTGGTCGATTGGGTCTATGGGATTTGGGCCGTCCGGCGGCTTCAGATCACCGGGCGCGCCGACCTTGAGACCCTGTGCCAAGGCCGCTGTGAGATGAACTGAAAGGTTCCTATCGAACGGTCTGAGGTTGTCGGTAGATCAGCTTCAGCGGCCAGAGAGCAATGGGCAGGGCGATCCCCAGGGTCACCTGCAGCATCAATCGGCGCATGGGCCCAGAACGTCTGAACCGCTTCACCATGGCCTGCATCGCTGCTTCGATGCCACTCCAGGTGTCGTTAAGGTGATGGAAAAGGGATCAAGATGGCTTCTGCCGCAACGGCTTGGGGGCAGCTGGGAGCCCATCTAAGAGAGACGCAGCTGCTTGGTTCGATTCAGAGCACCTTGTACTGGGACCAGAACACCCGTATGCCCTCTGCCGGGGCGTCCTGGCGGGGTGAGCAGCTCACGCTGCTGGCAACCCAGCTTCATGCTCGTCAGAGCTCTGCGGCCTATGCGGATCTGCTGGCCGCAGCGCGTCAGCACTGGAACTCCGCTGAGCGATGCCCTGAGCAAGGCCGCAACCTGGATCTGCTGGAACAGGACCTGCAGCGGCAGCAGTCCCTCGATCCAGCCCTCGTCGCCGCCTTGGCCAAGGCCAAGGCCGAGGGTTACAACCGGTGGCAGCAGGCTCGATCGGCCTCTGATTTCAGCCTCTTTGCACCGGCGCTTCAGACCCTGATTGACTTGCGTCAGGAGCAGGCCAAACAGCTGGATGAGCCGCGCTCTTGTTGGGAGACCCTGGCACAACCCTTCGAACCGGATCTTCGCCTGGAGCGTCTCGAGGCCTTGTTTGCTCCTTTGCGGCAACGGTTGCCGCAATTGGTCGCTCAGGCATCCACCCGGCCACGCCCACGATCAGCGGACTGGGATCTCGAGGAGTCCAGCCAGCAAGATCTCTGTGATGAGCTGCTCGGTGCATGGGGCCGCAATCCCGCTATCACCTGCATGGCACGCTCGCCTCACCCCTTTTCGATCACGCTGGGACCGGCGGATTACCGCATCACCACGCGTGTTGTGACAGGGCAGCCGTTGTCGTGTTTCCTCGCCACCGCCCATGAATGGGGCCATTCCCTTTACGAACAGGGGTTGCCCGACCAGAGCCATCAATGGTTTGCCTGGCCGTTAGGCCAGGCCACCTCGATGGCGGTGCATGAAAGTCAGTCGCTGTTCTGGGAGAACCGTGTTGCCCGGAGCCGTCCTTTCGCAGAGCAGTGGTGGAAGCGTTTTGCGCAGGTGGGGGCTCCCTTCAGCGGCACCCAGGACATGTGGCAGGCGATGAATCCGATGGCGCCTGGTTTGAATCGGGTTGAGGCCGATGAACTCAGCTATGGCTTGCACATCCTGATCCGCACGGATCTCGAGATTGCTCTGCTGGAGCAGGGTTTGGCGGTGAAGGATCTCCCTTACGAATGGAACCGGCGCTATCAGGAGCTCCTGGGGGTGCGGCCGATGAACGATGCCGAGGGATGCCTTCAAGATGTGCACTGGAGTGAAGGCCTGTTTGGCTATTTCCCCTCGTATCTGTTGGGGCACTTGATCAGTGCACAGTTGAGCGAAGCGATGTCGGAGGCCATCGGGTCTCCTGAAGAGCATGTGGAGCGCGGCGATGTCACGTTCTTGCTGGCTTGGCTGCGTGAGCACGTTCACCCGCTCGGACGCAGTGTGAATGCCGATCAACTGGTGGAGAGGGTCACCGGTCGGCCCCTGAGTACCGATGCCTTCCTCGACTATCTGGAGAACAAGCTTGATCGGCTGCAACCGGCCACCTAGCCGCGTGCAACTCGACGGGCTGAGGAGGCCCGTAGGATGCGCCGCGCTGTCCATCGCCGTTTATGGCCAACCTCGATCAGGCACCCAGCCGCAGCATGCCCAATCTGCTGCACGTGCTGCCGGCCTTCGCTGATGAAGCCGAACTTCGTCTCAACACGATCGTGGAGCTCAACTCCAACACGATCAACAAGTACGAGCTGATCACGGAAACCGGCCATCTCAAGCTGGACCGCGTTGGTTACTCCTCGCTGGCTTACCCCTTCGCCTACGGATGCATCCCCCGCACCTGGGATGAAGATGGGGATCCCCTCGACATCGAAATCGTTGGTGTCACCGAGCCCCTGATTCCCGGTTCGATTGTGGAAGCCCGCATCATCGGAGTGATGACTTTTGATGATGGTGGTGAAGTCGACGACAAGGTGATCGCTGTACTTGCCGACGACAAGCGCATGGATCACATCAAGAGCTGGGAAAATCTCGGTGAGCACTGGAAGAAAGAGACCACCTACTACTGGGAGCACTACAAGGATCTGAAGAAGCCTGGCACCTGCTCGGTGAACGGTTTCTTCGGCACTGAAAAGGCCGTTGAGATCATCAAGAGCTGCGAGGCTCGCTACATGGCTGAGATTGATCCGAAGTTGGTTGACTGAATGCGTCTGCGATCGACTGCTGATCAGGCGGGGGACTGTCCCCCGCCTTTGTCACGGCTCAGAGTCCAGCTCAGCAGCATCGAACATCCTTTGATTGGGAAGGAGACCTCTAGCGAGACAACAGAGCTGAAGGAGGACAAAGTCAGCCATGTCGTCTCAACAATGAGATCAAAGAGATTCTGAAGAATTCAGCTCCGAGGCTGCTGCTGTTTTTTTCTCGCAGCAATGAATGCGCTGAGACCAGTAAGTCTTGTGCGTCTCATGAAGTGGTCATTGATGCCTGCGCTGTTGGCTGGCGTGTTGGGGGGCCGTTTCTCCATGTCTTGGTTCTGAACTTGTTGAGCTGGCCTTGCGGAAACCCGCTCGTCAGTCGCGCATTGTTCTTGACCTCAGCGAGAGACAGACCACCCGCATGCGGGGCGAGCAGCAGCTTGGCGCCTGGCCTGTGGCGATCGGAGATCCCAAAACCCGCACCCCAAAAGGGGAATTCGCCATGCTCAATAACAAGGTCAATCCGACCTATGTGACCCACAAGTCGGGTCAGCGGCTGGAGCTGCGCGGACCTAGCAGCCCGATTGGTGATCGCTACATGGCTTTTCACCGCAATGGCCGCGGCGAGTTTGGGATTCATGGAACGGCGTGGCCGCAGTGGGTTCAGATTCGCGCGGCCACCAGCCTGGGCTGCGTGCGCATGCTCAACAGACACATCCGGCAGCTGTTTGACGCTGTGGATGTGGGAACGCGCCTTGAAATTCGCAGTTGATCAGGCTTCTGGGCGGACTGTGTCGAAAATCTCTTTGAGGATCTCGCCAGCACCCTGACCCTTGAGGGTGTTGGCGAGAGCGATGCCGATGGCTTCGGCGTCGCTTGCTGCGCCACTGGCCTGGTCGCGGATCAGACGTTTGCCATCAAGGCTGGCCACCATCCCGGTGAGGATCAGTTGATCACCTTCAAAGCGGGTGTTCACGCCGATGGGTACCTGGCAGCCACCTTCCAGTTCCCGCAGGAAAGCGCGTTCGGCCAGGCAGCGCTGGGAGGTGGGGGTGTGCTCTAGCACTTTGATCGCCTCAAGCACTTCGGGCTTGCCCTCCACGCATTCAATCCCCAGGGCGCCCTGGCCAACGGCGTGCAGAGAGATGTCGCCGGGGATCAGCTGGTGGATCCGATCGCCAAAGCCAAGCCGGCCCAGGCCTGCCGCAGCCAGGATCAGGCAGTCGTAATCACCGTTATCCAATTTCTCAAGCCGTGTAATCACGTTCCCCCGAACGTCCTTGAAGATCAGGTGGGGGTAGTGGTGACGAAGCTGAGCCAGACGGCGCAGTGAACTCGTCCCCACCACAGAGCCTTCGGGAAGGGTGTCGAGCTTGTAGGCATGGTTCTTGGTATTCACCACCAGCGCATCGGCCGGGTCTTCCCGTTCGGTGATGCAGCCGAGCATCAGCCCCTCGGGAAGGTTGGTGGGCAGGTCTTTCAGAGAGTGGACGGCGATGTCCGCACGGTCCACCAGCATCTGGGCTTCCAGTTCCTTGGTGAACAGGCCTTTGTCGCCGATCTTCGCCAGGGCAACGTCCAGGATCTTGTCGCCCTGGGTGGCCATGGCTTCCACAGTGATCTTCAGGCCGGGATGGGCCTTCTCCAGTTCCGCTTTCACCCAGTTGGTTTGCACCATGGCCAGCTGGCTGCGTCGTGAGGCGATGCGCAGTTCGGTGAGGGCCATGGAAAGGGCGAATCAGCCGCCCAGCCTACGCTTTTGGCCTTGGATTCTTTGGTTCGCCTTCACGAGGTTGTGAAGCTTCGAAAGGGAAGATCTCTTTATGAAGAACGCTTAACATTTGCGAGTATCGCAGCACAGTCATGCCCGGACCCGTCGTCAATGGCGTTCGTCAGGCCGGAGCAATTGGCTCTGTTACCCCCGACTCCCAAGAGCAGGAGGCGATGCTCCCCTTGGTGGCTGAGGGTTCCATCCGTCTCATCCTGTTGTGCAGTGGCGATGTCCTGATGGCGCGGCTGCGCCACACCACCGATCGCGATGGAGATCATGCTTATCAACTGCTGAGGCCCCGTCTGGTGCGTTCAGCGGCAGATGCCTCACAAGATGCTCAGCCCAGTTGGGTGCTTCAGCCTTACCTGGAGGGGCTGACGTCGCAGCACAATCTGGTGCTTTTCAAGGGGGCGGTTGCTTCAGTGCTTGAACCGGATGCTCGCCTGCTTCAGGCCTATGCGCTTGAAACACGCCAGGAGTGTCCTTTGGAGGAAACTCCGGTGGAGCGCTTGAAGCGTGCTTTTCAGGAATTCACGGAGACCTTTGAGGGAAACCCTTGAACCTGTCACACAGTTTCTTTTACTAAAGGAAAACCCCAGTCTATGACTGGGGTTCGATCTCTTCCGTGTGAGGAGGGCGTCTCAATTCCCTCAAGCTCTCTTATAGGAGCGCTTCACTCCATTCAGCTAGGGGGAATGTACTTATGTATTACTCCCGTGACCATTTGGTGACGGGCCCAGTGCGGGCTTACTTGATGTATTCCTTGAGGACCCCATTGCGGTTGGGGTGGCGCAATTTGCGCAGGGCCTTGGCTTCGATCTGACGGATCCGTTCACGGGTCACATCAAAAATCTGACCAATTTCCTCGAGGGTCTTCATCCGCCCGTCGTCCAAGCCGTAGCGCAGGCGCAGCACATCGCGCTCGCGGGGGCTGAGGGTGGCCAAAACTCCTTCCAGGTCTTCACGAAGCAGGTTTTTGGCGACGTCCTGCTCGGGATTCTCGATGTCGGCTTCGATGAAATCGCCCAGGCGGGAATCCTCTTCCTTGCCGATGGGGGTCTCCAGGGAGATCGGCAGCTGGGCACTCTTGGCGATGAAGCGCAGTTTTTCGATGGTCATTTCCATCGATTCCGCGATTTCCTCTTCCGTTGGCTTGCGGCCGAATTCCTGGGAGAGAACCTTGGTGGTCTTCTTGATCCTGGAGATAGTTTCGTAGAGGTGGACTGGCAGGCGGATGGTGCGGCTCTGGTCGGCGATGGCGCGTGTGATGGCCTGGCGAATCCACCATGTGGCGTAGGTGGAGAACTTGTAGCCCTTTTCGTGGTCGAACTTCTCGGCTGCACGAATCAGGCCAAGGCTTCCTTCCTGAATCAGGTCTTGGAAGCTCAGGCCCCGATTCATGTACTTCTTGGCAATCGAGACCACCAGGCGCAAGTTGGATTGCACCATTTTTTCCTTGGCCCGTCTGCCCAGCATCAAGCGCCGGCGGAAGCGGATGAGCGGCATTTCCACCAGGGCCGCCCACTCCTTGTTGTCGGGTTCCCGCCCGTTGTCGCTTTCAAATTGAGCGGCCAGTTCCTCGAGATAAAGAAGATCGGCAATTTTGCGGGCCAGTTCGATCTCTTCGTCGGGACGCAGCAGGCGGATCCGACCGATTTCCTGCAGATAAACCCGGATGGAGTCTTCGGTGTAAACGCCTTTGGGGCCGATCTTGATGCTGGCCAGGGCTTTTGCCTTGGCTTCCTTCTCAGCGGCTGCTGTTTTGGCTTTCTCCTCGGCGGTTGGTTTCGCTGCTGCTGCTTTGGCTGTTGATGCCTTGGTGGCGCTCTTCTTGGCGGTGGCTGCCTTCTTGGTTGTGGTGGACTTTTTCGTTGTGGTTTTGGTCTTGGTTGTTTTCGCTGCAGCCTTTTTGGTGGTTCCCGAAGCTTTGGCTTGATCTGCAGCGGCGAGAAGTTCGTCGGCTGCGGCGCTGAGGTCTTTGGCGCTCGCCTTGCTGGTTCGTCGGCGTGCAGGGGTTTTCTTGGCCTCTTCGTCGGAACCCTTGGCGACTTCCTTCACCTTGCCGTCAGCATTGGCCAGAAGAACGATGTCCGGCTTGGCAGCTTTGGTGGCAGCAGGGGTCATGGTGTTAGTCGAAGTCGGATAAGGGGGAAAGCAACAGCGGCAGCAACGCATCAACGGCAATGGCCGAAACCAAGAACTTCCGCTCAAACGAAGAGAACGACGCAGCTTTCGCTGAGACGGAGTACATGGGCTGATGGTGGTGTCCGCGAGTCGACGAAACGCTTGGACTGATTGTGTCTGTGCTGTCCGGGGTGGTCTCAGACCGGTCAAAGTGGCAAGGAACAAGACCTTGACTTCAGACTCTGTGTCTTCCCTCTGGATCGAGCGCAGGGTTGGCAGAAACTGTCCAACCTGTCCACGTTAATGAAGTCTTCCGAAGTTTGCAAGGTCCTGTCGCATTCGCGGCGACGCGTTGAGGTCTGGCTGGAGGCTGGGCGGGAAGGACGCTCCTTCAGTTATGCCGCAGATCCCAGCATGGGATTGATGCCGGGAGATCTGGTGCGAGTGCGCCTCCGGGGTCGAGCCATGCATGGACTGGTGGTGGCGGAGCGGGAGTGGGCTGAGCAGGATCCTCAGGAGCTGCAACCGGTGGAATCGCTCCTGCAGCGAGCTGCTGTCGATTCGGATTGGTACAGCTGGCTGGAGCGGGTGGCGGACCGTTGCTATCTCAGTGTCTTCCGCACCTTGAAGGCGGCTCTGCCGTCGGGCTGGATTGGCCAGGCCGGCCAGCGTTCCCTGGCAGGCGGGCGTCAGATGTGGTGGATCCAGGCCCAGGTCCCTCCTGATGCTGTGGACCCACCCACCCCTCGTCAGCAGGAGCTTTTGGGTTGGTTGGAGGGCCAGGGGGAAGGCGCTTGGCAACGGGACCTGGTTGCCAGTGGGTTTGGGGCGCAATTGCTGCCGCCCCTGATCCGGCAGGGCTACCTGGTGCGTGAGCAGCGTCGTTGTGAGGACAAGGTTTCCTCAGCTGGTTCTGGCCCCAAGGAGCTTCCCCAGGCCTTGACCGCTGAGCAGCAGGACGTGGTTAAGGCCTACCAACACCTTTCTCCGGGGAGAGGACTACTGCTTTGGGGAATCACCGGCTCCGGCAAGACCGAGGTGTACCTCCAACTGGCTGCACAGGAGCTGGAGCGGGGCCGGCACGTCCTGCTGCTCACCCCCGAGATCGGATTGATCCCCCAACTCGTTGACCGTTGCCGCAAACGCTTCGGCTCGCGCGTCGTGGAATACCACAGCGGTTGTGGTGACGCCGAACGGGTTCGAACCTGGCGCCGCTGTCTTGCTGCCGAACAGGCGTTGGTGGTGGTGGGAACCCGCTCCGCTGTGTTCGTGCCTTTGAAGCCGCTGGGGCTGGTCGTTCTGGATGAGGAGCACGACAGCTCTTACAAGCAAGACGCACCCATGCCCTGTTATCACGCCCGGGACCTGGCTTTGGACCGGGTTGTGATGCAACAGGCACGGCTTGTGCTGGGTAGCGCTACGCCGTCGCTCGAGAGCTGGATTCAATCGGGCCCGGAAGGTGCCTTGACCTTGGTGCGCCTGACCGAGCGGATTTCCCGGCAGTCCCTACCTCCTGTGCATGTGATCGACATGCGCCATGAGCTGGCCGAAGGACATAAGCGTCTGGTCAGTCGCGCCTTGATGGATCGTCTTGCGGCGCTGCCGGAGCAGGGCGAACAGGCAGTGGTTTTGGTGCCTCGTCGTGGGTACAGCCCCTTTTTGAGCTGCCGCAGCTGCGGCGAGGTGGTGATGTGCCCCCACTGTGATGTGGCGCTCACCGTTCACCGCGGTCAGGCCGGACGTCAGTGGCTGCGCTGCCATTGGTGTGACCATCGTGAAGACCTGGAGAACCGTTGCAGTCACTGTGGTTCCACGGCTTTCAAACCCTTTGGGGCTGGGACGCAGAAGGTGTTGGAACTGCTCTCTCAGGAGCTCGAAGGCCTTCGTTTGCTCCGCTTTGACCGCGATTCCACCGGGGGGCGTGATGGCCATCGACGCCTGTTGGACCGTTTTGCTGCCGGAGAAGCCGACGTCTTGATCGGCACGCAGATGCTGGCCAAGGGCATGGATCTGCCGCGGGTCACCCTGGCGGCAGTGCTCGCGGCGGATGGGCTTCTGCATCGCCCCGATCTCCGCGCAGGAGAGCAGGCCCTGCAGTTGCTGTTGCAGTTGGCGGGCCGTGCCGGGCGGGGTGAGCGACCGGGGCAGGTGTTGGTGCAGACCTACACCCCAGAGCACCCGGTGATTCAACACCTGGTGGATGGTCGGTATGAAGCGTTCCTATCCCAGGAAGTGGCCCTCCGCAAGGAAGCTGGTCTGGTGCCCTTCAGTCGCGCCTGTTTGCTGCGACTATCTGGAGATTCCGCTAGCAAAACAGCAACGGCTGCAGCGGTGCTGGCGGAGCGAATCCGGCCGATTTGTCAGCGCCAGAGCTGGTGGTTGTTGGGTCCTGCTCCGGCACCTGTGGCCCGGGTTGCTGGCCGAAGCCGATGGCAGCTGTTGTTGCATGGTCCGGTCGGCTCTCCGCTGCCTCTGCCTCCAGGGCAGGCCCTTTGGGATGGCTTGCCCAAGGGTGTGGCACTAACTGTGGATCCCGACCCGCAGCAGCTTTGATCAGGAGGGCAGTTCCGGGAAGCCAAAGCCCAGCTTCCGCCGCACCACCTGCAGCACCATGCTGCTGATCAGCAGCATCAGGATCACCACTCCCCCAAGGCCAAGCGGATTCCAGCGCCAGCCCTGCCAGCTGACTTCGGTGGTGGTGCCGGAAAGAGCCTTGCGCTTCACCCGCCCGTGGTTGAGGCTCAGATGAACGTCGAGCCCAGGGATCTCGGGGAGATCGCTGAGGTCCACCATCAGCTGCACGTGCTGCTGCACCCCCAGCAGCCAGTTGCGTTCTTCGAGCTTGAGCGTCGGTGCCGGGAGTGAGACTCCAGCCGCACGACCAGCCACGGCAACCACCGCCGCCATCTGTTGCGCCAGCTCGTGCGATGAGGCAACACGGCTGCTGATCTGTTGGCGTCCTGGGCCTGTTTGTTCGATCTTCACCCCGGGCACCTCCCGTTGCAGGTCTCGCCCAAATTGCTCCTGCCAGGGCAGCGGGCGTTCCTGGGTGCTCCGCACGTCCCAGGTGAGGGCCAGTCGATCCGGGCCGCGAACGTCAAGATCAGCGTCGATTCGGACGCAACCACTCAGCAACAGCGTGATCCCCAGCAGAACCGCCATCACCAGTACGGCGAAACCCGCCGCCGGTGAACGCGTTGGCCCCGTGGGTGGTGGGGGCGGGGGCTCTGGGCGCCGCGACCGCCGCCGTCGCATGGTGGAGGTCTGCCCGCTGCCGGAGCCATTCAGCTCCAGTTGCGGCATCCGCATCGACCAGCGTTCCGGACGATCCAGGCTTGGGGCTTCAAGAACCCCGAGCAGTTGTTTGGCTTGCTGGCGCAACTTGGGATTGCGGCAGCGACTCAACAGCCTGCATGTGGCGATGGCTTTGTCGTCCTGCCCCTGGCCCATCCAGGCGGTGATCATCAGGAGCCGAAGGCCCGGCCCCTCCGGACTATTGAGCGGGTGTTGCTCCACTAGGGGGAGAAGCAGCTCCAGGCCCTGGCCATAGTCCCCGCGCTCCAGGGCTGCCTCCGCTTCAGAGAGGTCCAGTGCTGCGTCCTGCTCGCTCACCCTCTAGCCGCGTCCCACCACCATGGTGCCGATGCCGGCGTCGGTGAAGACTTCGAGCAAGAGGGCATGGGGAACCCTGCCATCAATGATGTGGGCGGCTGAAACGCCCTGAGCCAGGGCGCGGATGCAACATTCTGTTTTGGGGGTCATGCCCCCCGCGACCACGCCGTCTCCGATCAGTTGTCGCGCCTCCGAGAGGCGCAGTTTGCGGATCAGCGAGTCGGGGTCATCGCGATCTTCAAGGATGCCGGGGGTGTCGGTCAGCAGTATCAGTTTTTCGGCTTCCAGGGCCGCCGCCAGCTCTCCCGCCACCGTGTCGGCATTGATGTTGTGGGCTCGCCCGTCATCGGGGGTTGCGGCAACGCTGGAAATGACGGGCACATACCCCTTCTCCAGCAGCGGTTCGAGCACATCGGGGTTGACGCGGGCAACATCCCCCACCAGCCCATGGCTGCCATTCCCCCAGGGGCGTGCTTCCACAAGACTGCCGTCACTTCCGCTCAAGCCAACCGCACGGGTGCCGAGCTGATTGAGGCCATTCACGATCTGCTTGTTGACGCGGCCCACCAGCACCATCTCCACCACGTCCATGGTGTCGGCGTCGGTGACGCGCAGTCCGTCGCGGAATTCGGCGGGGATTTCCAGGCGTTGAAGCCACTGGTTGATTTCGGGCCCGCCGCCATGAACCACCACGGGTTGGACGCCGACGCAGGCCAGCAAAGCCAGGTCGCGAAAGACGGCAGCCCGCAGCTTGGCATGGGCCATGGCGGCCCCGCCGTACTTAATCACGATGCGCCGACCGGCGAAGCGCTGGATGTAGGGGAGGGCTTCGCTGAGCACCGACACCCTGAGGGCGTCATCGTTGTTCTGAGTGGATTGGGCCATGGCTTAGGCCTCACCGGCCGGAAGCAGAACAACGTCCAGCCGTTGTTCATCTAGTTCCTTGAGTTCCGCTCGCATCCCCTTGGCGAAGAAGCGCCCCAGCCGCTCCTGCCGCTCTTGCCAGCGTTCGAGGGGAACGGCTCCCAGCAGGAAACGCATCCGCAGGCCATAGCCATTGTCGGAATGCAGCTCTTCGATCTCTTCCAACTGCGGTGGGGTGTCTTCATCCCAGAGTTTGAGCGCTTCCAGCGACGACTCCAGGTGGGCTTTCTGGCCGTAGCGCCAGCGCGTCACATCGCCGAGCAATTTGCCCAGTTCTGGGGGCGCAGCTTCGCGTTCCTTCTGAAAAGTCTTGATCGGTGTCACCCGGATTGCTGGTGGCAGCTCCGACGATTTCAGGGCCAGCCCCCCCAATAAGATCGGGATTCCGTAGAAAATCGTGGGCAGGCTGAGGTTGGCGCTTCCGGTGGCGTAAGCGGTGGCACCCACCACGGTCAGCACGCCTCCGGCGATGGTGACGAGGCTGCCTGGGGAGAAGAAATCCTTCATGAAGGCCTTGGCTTGATCGTCATTTTGACCTCTAGGCCATCAGGATGGTGATCCACTGCCTCGAGCTAGATGCCTGATCCATCGTCGTCCGGCATGGATGATCTGCTCCAGCAGCTCGACCGTGATCGCAGCTGGTTGCTGCAGCAGATTGACGGGGGTCGCTGGCCCGAGCTGCGGCTGGATCTTGCCGCCCTTGAACGGGAACTCGGGCAACTAATCACCCGAGCTTCAGAGCTGCAGGACGAAGCGGGTCGTTAAGCGGCTACGAATCGTGCGTGTCCGGTGATTCAGAAGGGGATGTCGTCGGTGTCGGGCACGAGAGGCGCAGCATTCCAGCTGGCAGGTTCAGGCTCTTTTGCCACCTTGGTCGGCGCAGCCGCGGGGGCCTGGCGGCTGGGGGCCGGGGCTGAGGGGTTGCCGGAAGGAGCTGCACCCGTGGCTGCCGCGCCGATCGGATGAAGCCGAGCCAGGGTGAATTCAGCCCGTTTTTCCTTCATGCCATCGCCCCGGGGCATGGTGTTCATCCGCAGCCGTCCTTCGATCAGCAGCCGCTGCCCGGTCTGCACACGGTTCTGCAGTTCCTGGGCCAGGTTGCCCCAGCCCACCACTTTCAATTCACCTGGCGGATCACCCTCCCGAAGGGGGTCAAAGCGCACGGCCATCTCCGCAATGGGAGTCTGGTTGTCCTGGGTGTATCGAACCGTCGGTGCGTCGATCACCTCCACTTCGAGCACGCAATGGTTCATGGCTTCAGCTGGTGTCGGCGCACATCCTGATGCAAGGCCCCGCGAATGACCAGCGTCGCGTCCTGCTGCTGGCTGGAACCGGTGATGGGCCGCGCTTGGTGAAGGAGCTCTCCCGCCGCAATTGGCGTGTGAGCGTGAGTGTGGTGACGGCAACTGCAGCGAAGGCCTACGCGGGATTGCCTGTGGAGCGCATCTCAATTGGTGCTCTGCTGGGCATTGGCGGAATCAAGGCAGCTCTTCATCAGGCCGGCCCTTTCCGTTGGGTGGTGGATGCCACGCATCCTTTTGCGGCTCGAATCAGCCATGACCTAGTCACGGCCTGTGCGGATCTCGGCCAACCGCTGCTGCGTTATGAGCGTCTCCTTGAACCGCTGGGAGCGGCCTCTCTCCTGGCTGATGCCGATGCATTGGCGGCCCAATCACTCCAGGGCCAACGCCTGTTGCTGGCCATTGGAGGTCGTCATTTACCGGCCTTGACTGCTGCTGTGCGCCGCGCCGGAGCCATCCCCTATGGCCGTGCGCTTCCGGCTGTCGATGGATTGCGCGCAGCCTTGCGGGCAGGTCTGCCCCCGGATCACCTGGCCGTGGTGCGCCCTCTGCAAGGGGAGGTGCTGGGGGCGATCGAGCGGTCTCTTTGCCGTCGCTGGGGCATTGGGGTGGTGCTCTGCCGCCAGTCCGGTGGTGTGACGGAACAGCTCTGGCATCAACTCACCACAGATCTCGGGCTGAGCTTGCTGCTGTTGCAGCGTCCCTCCCCCCCCGACGGGATGGATTGTGTCGAGGATGTCTGCAGCCTGATGAATCGGCTTGAGCGTGATTGAAGCGAGTGGGCTCGTGCTGGCCCTCACCACGGAAGCGAATGCTGAGCGCGCCCAAGAGCTGGCAGAGGCCTTGCTGGAGCTCCATCTCGTGGCCTGTGTGTCCATCCACCCCGTTCAGTCGTTTTATCACTGGGAGGGGGTGTTGCAGGCGTCCCATGAGGTCCAACTGCTGATGAAGACCTCGGCTCAGCATGTGGACGCCCTGCGCTCGGCCGTCTCAGAGCTGCACAGCTACGACACCCCCGAGTGGTTGTGCTGGCCGGTGACGGGATCATCGGCCTATGCGGCCTGGGCAATCGCTGAGCTCAGTTCAGATGCGTCTCCGCCAGCAGCTTGAGGGAGGCCTGGGAGCGGGCCCCCAATTGGGTAACAATCTGGCCGGCGCAGAGGGCTCCGAGCTCGCCACAGCGGTCCAGTGACTCGCCCTGGGTGAAGCCATGCAGAAATCCCCCGGCATAGAGGTCGCCTGCTCCCGTGGTGTCCACCAGATCTCCCAGGCCAAAGATGCCGATATCCCAGCGCTGGTCTCCACTCAGCACAACGGACCCCTTGGCACCACGGGTGATCGCAATCACTGAGCAGCAGCCGCGCACCCGCTCGAGGGCCTGGTCGAAATCGTCGGTCTCGTAGAGCGACTGAATTTCAACGTCATTGGCGAACAGCACGTCGACGTGGCCATTCACTAGCTCGAGAAAACTCGCTCTGTGCCGATCCACACAGAAGCCATCGGAGAGGGAAAGAGCCACCTTTCCGCCTGCTTCACGGCAGGCTTCGGCGGCGGCGATGAAGGCACGTTTGGCGGCTGGACTGTCCCAGAGGTAGCCCTCCAGGTAAAGCACCTTGGCCTGCTTGACCATGGAGAGGTCGAGATCCTCGGGCTCCAGTTGTGTGGAAGCTCCCAGGAAGGTGCACATGGTGCGCTCGGCATCGGGCGTGACGTAAATCAGGCAGCGCGCTGTTGTGGCTCCACTGGTGGCTGCTGGGGTCTCAAAGCATGCCCCAACGGCCCGGATGTCGTGGCTGAAAATGTTGCCGAGCTGGTCGTCCCGGACGCGGCCGATGAAACCAGCGCGACCGCCGAGCTGCGCGATGCCCACCATCGTGTTGGCGACCGATCCACCGGAGGTCTCGAGGCCCGTTCCACTGGCCTTGTAGAGAGCTTCGGCTTGTTGTTCATCGATTAGCGCCATGCCCCCTTTCTGGAGGCCGTGTTCAGCGATGAAACCGTCGTCCGTCTGCACCAGAACATCAACGATGGCGTTGCCGATGCCAACGACATCGAGACTGCAGTCGCTGGGGAAACGGGTCTCTGATGACATCGGGGCGTGGAAGCAGCCCCGAAGTATGAACGTCAGCGGCTCAGGCGCTCAACAGGGCCCGCTTGGGGCCATGGATCGGATCTTCGACAACGATGGTCTGATCACGGCTGGCCCCCAGGGAGACAATGGCGATCGGCACTTCCATCAGATCGGCGAGGAAGCGCAGGTAATCCATGGCTGGCTTGGGGAGATCCTTAAGGCTCCGGCATTCCTCGGTGGAGCATTGCCAGCCAGGCAGTGTTTCGAAGATGGGTTTGCACTGGGCGAAGTCATCGGCACTGCTTGGGAAGTGCTCGATTCGCTCGCCGTTGAGTTCATAGGCCACGCAGACCTGAATTTCGTCCAGTTCGTCCAGCACATCCAGCTTGGTCACGGCCAGACAGTCCAAGCCGTTGACCTGCACGGCGTAGCGACCGATCACGCCGTCAAACCAGCCACAGCGCCTCTGGCGGCCAGTGGTGGTACCGAATTCACCCCCCCGCTCCGTGAGCTGGTCATTCAGGCTTCCGCTCAGCTCAGTGGGGAAGGGGCCTTCCCCCACGCGGGTGGTGTAGGCCTTGGCAACGCCGATGACGCGGTCAATCAGGGTTGGGCCGACGCCTGCACCGATGCAGGCCCCGCCGGAAACGGGATTGGAGGAAGTGACGTAGGGGTAGGTGCCGTGGTCCAGGTCCAACAGCGTGCCCTGGGCACCTTCGAACAGGATGTTCTTGCGATCTCGCGCTGCCTGATGAATCGTCTGGGTGCACTCCACCACGTGGGGGGCGAGGCGCTTGCCGTATCTCAGATACTCCTGGATGACGTCTTCGGCGTTCAGGGGCGCAACGCCGTAAATGGTTTGAAGAAGTTCGTTCTTCTCCTGAAGTGGGCCTTCAAGGCGATCCCTCAGCCGCTGTTCGTCCAGCAGGTCGATGACACGGATGCCACTGCGCTGCGACTTGTCGGCGTAGGTGGGGCCGATTCCACGGCCTGTGGTTCCGATCCGTCGTGCTCCCCGCTGCTTCTCCATGGCCTGGTCGAGCAGGCGGTGGTAAGGCATCGTCACGTGGGCAGTTGATGCCAGGCGAAGCCCTGAAATATCAATATCGTTGGCGATGAGCATGTCCAGCTCACCGAGCATCACCTTGGGATCCACCACCGTGCCGGATCCGATCAGACAGATCGTGTCGGGATAGAGGATTCCAGAGGGAATCAGGTGCAGCTTGAGCACACGATCGTCAACAACAATCGTGTGGCCTGCATTCACACCACCCTGATAGCGGACCACCACATCGGCGGAGCGGCTTAGGAGATCGGTGATCTTTCCCTTTCCCTCGTCACCCCACTGCGCTCCGATGACGACAACGTTGGCCAAGAACACGGCGGCCCGAAGCCGCAGATCTGCACAATCCGCGAGTATCTCAGATCTCGGGTGGCCTCGTCAAAACCGAGCCTATTTCGGGAGGCTCAGCTGCCCCGGACCACTGATTTCTCGGCCTTGTTGAGTTCCTTGGCGATGCGGTCATGCAGCGCTTCCGGCAGGGGGCGATTGGCATAGGAGGCGTAATGACCAGCCAGCGAATTCAGTGCGGTCTGCATCGTGGTGAAGGAGCTGAGTCCGTTCACACGGGGCTGGGGCCGATAACGGGACATGTAGTCGTTGATCAGGGCCCGGGCGTCGGCTTCAACTTCGGCGTGGGTGGGATCGTCCTGAGGCAGGTCGATCACCGTCAGCAGAGTGCGGGAGACCGCCACGGTGTCTTCCACGTAGTCACCGCTCAGACGAGCTTCAGCGTCCCCACTGCAGGCCGTCAGGAGAAGGCATAACCCGAGTCCAAGGGCTACGGCGGCCCGGCTGAGGGGGCGAAGCAGGCGTGTCAGTGCGGAGAGCATGAAACCCTTCAGTGTCATTCAACTCTAGGGGTGGAGTGCCTTGATCAGGCAGGTCACAGCCTCAGCGTGGGGAAGCTTTTGCACCTCGCGGCTGCTGCGGCACACCAGTTCAACGGTGCCCTCGCTGGCGTCGCGTCCCACCACGATCCGCCAAGGGATGCCGATCAGATCCGCGTCTTTGAATTTGACGCCGGCGCGTTCCTTGCGGTCGTCGAGGAGCACATCGACGCCTGCAGCTTGAAGCTCCGCGTAGAGCGCTTCCCCTAGCTGGGCCTGGATGTCATCTTGAATGTTGGCAACAACCACGATGGCTTCAAAAGGGGCGATGGCGGTCGGCCAGCAGATGCCGCTGTCGTCGTGGTGCTGTTCGACAGCCGCCTGCGCCAGCCTGGAAACGCCGATTCCGTAGCAACCCATCCAGAACGGTTCGGTCTTGCCGTTCTCGTTGGTGAAACGGCTCTCCATGGCCTGGGAATATTTCCGGCCCAGCTGAAAAATGTGGCCGACTTCGATGCCTCTTTTTTCCGTCAGTCGTGATTTCGGGTTGTGTTGGCAGACGTCGCCTGCCCGTGCATTACGCAGATCCAGCCTGGTCGGCTTCTGCCCAATGGCGGTCCAGCTGGTATTGAAACGGTGCAGATCGGGCTTGTTGGCGCCACAGATGAAGCTGCCGAGTTCGCTGGCGGTTGCATCAGCCAGACGCAGGAATGTTGGCTCCCAGGTCTTGGCTCCCTGCAGGACGTCATCGGAGAGGTCGGGCCCGATCGATCCAAAGGGGAGCGGATCAATCTGCTGGCGGTTGTTGTCCTGTGGTGTGATCGGGCTGCAATCGAGAACACCCTTGTTGAGGGTTTGGCTGACCGCGTTCACGACCTTGGTGGGATTGAGCTCCTGGTCACCACGGAGGCTCACCAAAAGCGGTTGGAGGGTCTCATCGTCCAGGGTCGCCACGAAGAGCAGCACCTTCACTACCTGGCTCGGATCCCAGCCTTTGGCGTTGCAGAGGCTTTCGATGCTGCCCAAGCCAGGGGTTGGAATCGATTCCTCCGGGCCGTCGGGAAGAGGAGATGCGGCGGATGGGATCGAAACAGCCTTCTCTTGGTTGGCGGCGTATTGGCCGTCATCGCTGATCAGGATCAGGTCTTCACCGGCATCTGCTGTCACCATGAACTCTTGGGAGGCGGCGCCGCCGATCGCTCCGCTATCGGCATCGACAGGGACGGCATCCAGGCCACAACGTTCAAATATGCGGCGGTAGGCCTGATCCATGGCGCCGTAGGTCTCGCGAAGATCCGCTTCGCTGGCATGGAAGGAGTACGCGTCCTTCATGATGAATTCGCGGCCTCGCATCAGGCCAAAGCGGGGACGGATCTCGTCGCGAAATTTGGTCTGGATCTGATAAAGGTTCACCGGGAGCTGCCGGTATGACCTCAGCAGCTCGCCCGCCAGGCTCGTGATCACCTCTTCATGGGTTGGACCAATCCCCAGTTCTCTGCCCTGGCGGTCTTCGAGGTGGAACATGATCCCCTCGCCAGCGGTGTAGCCCTGCCAACGCCCGCTTTTCTGCCAGAGCTCAGCAGGGTGCAGCTGCGGCAGCAGGGTTTCCTGAGCGCCTGCGCGGTTCATCTCCTCGCGGACCACGGCGGTGATCTTTTGCAGCACCCTCCACATCAAGGGGAGGTAGGCGTAGATCCCCGATCCAACACGACGGATATACCCGGCTCTGAGAAGCAACTGATGCGAAGTGATCTCCGCTTCGGCGGGAATATCCCGAAGCGTCACCAGCAGCAGGCGGGAGACGCGCATCAATCGCAACAAAACGGAATTCGGAAGTTATCACCGCTTCGGATGCATGCCGATCGCGGAAGTGTCTGTTTTGCCGGAATTCCTCTGTGCGCCCTGAGTCTCGGCTGCTACCGTCCAACTCAATCCAGACTGTCCTAGGCCCGTCTCATGTTTCCTCGGTCTGTTGAATCTGTGGCGACAAGCGTTCAACAAGTGACCGAACTTTCGATAGATCCGGCCCATGCATCAGCCCAGGCTGAGGCCCTGGTGGGAATCGACGATGTTCAGAAATCCCTGAACCGCTCCCGCGCTTCGGTTTATCGCTACACCAACACAGACCCCCGCAACCTCAACCCTCCGTTCAACCCCCGCAAGCTGAATTCGGAGTACCGCAGCGATCAGAAAGATCCGCTGATGTTCCACCCCAATGAGGTGGCGCGTTTCGCCAAAGATGTTCTCCGCATCAAAGAAGTCACTGTTGAGGTTCTGAACTCTCCTTCAACGGCGACGCAGCAAATCCTGGGATCGATCCTTGAGGAGCTCCGACTTATCCGAACCCATCTTGAGGGGAGTGGGGCATCACCCTCTGATCTGAGTGCACGTCTCGAGCAGGAGCGGCCAGCCGCTTAATGATTGGTGCGTCCTGCTTTTGGCAGTGACAGAATGGGTTGAACAACGTTTTGATCGAAAGAGGGAGCCTTTTGAACTCCCCGTTTTATGGCCTCAGATGTTCTCCACCCGTCTCACGACGACGCCATCGCGTCTTCTGAGGCGGATGAGCCGTTCAGTCGTCGCGCCTCGTTGACGGCCATCAAAGGACTGCTGATTGCTGTTGTCAGCTTCAGCGCTCCCCTTGTGGCTGTGATCACGGACCGAACCTTCCCTTCTCCGCGACTGATCCCCACCGCCTCGGATCGGCATGGATCTCCATCAGCTCCCCCCGTCACCTTCGCCAGGTTTGGTGAATCTCATCGTTGAGATTCCGCAGAAGCAGAAATAAATACGAGTACTCCGCCGAAGTCGGCGTGATGGTTCTCGATCGGGTGATGCACTCCTCGGGACGTTACCCGTTCGATTACGGCTTCATCCCCAACACGCTGGCGGAGGATGGATCTCCTCTCGACGCCATGGTGATCATGGCTGAACCCACGTTCGCTGGTTGCCTGATCAAGGCTCGCCCCATCGGCGTGTTGGACCTCTACGACCGGGATGTTTACGACGGGAAGATTCTTTGCGTTCCAGACGCAGACCCCCGTCAGGACGAGATCCGCAGCATTCGTCAGATCGCTGCATCCCAGCTGGAGGATGTCGCGGAATTCTTCAGGACTTACCGCACGTTGCAGGGCAGCGTCGTATCGATTGATGGATGGCGCGACCTCGATGCGGTTCAGCCGTTGCTTGATTCCTGCATCAATGCAGCCGATTGATCTCAGGAAAGCGCCCCTTGATCAGGCCGGATGCTTGTAAGTTGGTGCGCACTGAGATTTGCGGAACCCGTGCCCACCATCCGATTCGAGCAGGAAGGCCAGCAGGTTGGTTGCATCGAGGGCGCAAATCTGCGTAAGGCTGCACTTGACGCAGGCGTCAATCCCTACAAGAGTCTCAACAACCTCAACAACTGCAGCGGTGTTGGTCAATGCGGCACCTGCGTGATGGAGGTGCTGGAAGGGCAGGCCAATCTTTCCCCCCGCAGCGACGTTGAAGAGGTCTATCTTGCCGACCGACCTGCAAACTTCCGCCTGAGCTGCCGCACCACCGTGAATGGCGATGTCACCGTTCGCACCCGTCCCGCTGAAGGCGTGGGCCGCGGCTCCAACAGCCTCGTTGGTGCGATCAAATCCCTTTTCGGCCGCTGAATCTTGGCCGGAACTCTCGCGGTATACAGCTACAACCGCTGCGGTACCTGTCGAAAGGCTTTGGCGTGGCTCAATGAGCGAGGTATTGCCCATAAAGTGCACGACATCACCTTGACTCCACCGTCAAAGGAGATGTTGGTGGCCGCTCACCAATCTCTCGGTGACAGGAAGCTGTTGTTTAACACCAGCGGCCAAAGCTATCGAGCCATGGGCGCGGAGGCAGTGAAGGCTCTTACGGATGACGAGGCTCTCGAGGCCTTGGCCGCCGATGGGAAATTGATCAAACGTCCGTTCGTGGAGGTAAATTCCTCCACTTACCTCACCGGCTTCAAGCCTGATCTTTGGGAGTCGGCATTCCAGGGTTGAAGTTCAAGCCATCTAATTCGCTGATCAGGGCGTCCACATCGTCTTGGTCGCGGATCTGACGGAAGCTTGAGCGTTTGATCTCTTCCAGGAGGGCAACCAGCAGATCCTGGCTGCGGCTCAGGACAGGCCCCTGTTCCAGGGTGTGAGCCAGCTCCTCCCAGAGCCGATCCAAAGCCTCGGATCCAAGCGATTCCAGAACAGAGTCCCGCTGACCGATGCGGTTTCCGGCTCCCTTGGACAGGTCGAGCACGGAAGTCACCATGCTTTCAGCCAGCTGGCGGCTGAATTCCGATTCGGCATTTTGCAGTCCAGGAAGCCGCCGCAGGGCATCCGGCACCACGTTCCGGTCCAAGCTCTGCTGCACCAGATGGCTGATGACGGCTTGCAGTTGCGGTCGCATGGCCGGGCCAATGCGGGTGAGCAGAAGGGGAAGCCACAACCGCAGCAGCTCGATCACCTCCCGCTCATCGTTCAGATCACTGCTCTGGTAGCTGCAGAGTCCGCGAACCCTCTCCGGCAGCTGTGGTGATCGGATCAGTTGCTGCAGAGCATCGACAACCCTGACGGCAATCACTTCAAACAGCTCCACAGCCAACAGGGCCACCACGCCGCGGCTGATCACGGCACGAAGCGGTTCGAGTTGCAGTAGGCCGGCTCCGCAAAGCCTTTCTGTGATCGGAACCACCCTGAGCCAGCGCGCAAACGGCAGCAGCAGGGGCAGGTCGATCCAGCGGCGTAACAGGGCATCGCGCCAGAAGATCGCCGGATAGCGCTGTTTCAGGCGCCAGGCACGCAGAAGAATGTCGAGCAGAAACAGCAGTTGAAATGGCGTGTCGATGCGCCAGCTCAAATCGCTGGGGCGCCCGTTTTCATCGATGCTTCGCCAGTAGTTGCTTTCCACCAGCGGAAGGATCTGCTGGCTCCAGAACTGACGCTCCTGGCTCCAGGGGGAGCGTTCCAGATGCTCGGGGCTCAGGAGAAGGTTGGCGGAGTCACGGGCTGATTCCAGGCCGGTGCGAGCGCGCAGTCGGTTCTTGAATTTTTCAAGCGCGCCGGTTTGGCCTGAACTGATGAACGGGTTGCTGTCCATCAGCGCTGTGGTGAGTACCACCTGGTGCTGCAGTAGATCGGTGCTTTCAGCCGTGCGCGAGCCGTTTTGCTGCAGGGCCCGATCCAGGGCGGTGTAGGCCTTGAGGTAAGTCTCGGTGTCGCGATGGGGTTCGATGCCTTTGAGGGGATCCAGCCATGGGGTGATGTCCGGCAGCCAGGGCAGGGGAACCACCAGGGGAAGCGATGGCACCGGATAAAGATTGCGTTGCAGCCAGAAGTTGCGCAGGGGGATGTAGGTGAGGTCGATGGCGACCCAGGTGAGATTGACTGCGGCGATAACAGCAATGGCCTGGTCCCACCGGCGCCAGCTGAACAGGCCGTGTTGGGGCTTGAGGGCTTGCCAGCGTGGACGGATCATGGGGCCTGCAGGCTCCCCCTATCGTGGGTCGAAAGATTGAGCCTGCCCACATTGAACTCGGAGAGAGAACCTTCCGATGTGAAGGGCAGAGTTAGCGCGATCTGGGAGTTCTGGGCCCCTTTTCTGTTCACGGTTTCGCTTTATCTCCTGCTTCGGCAGTTCGCTTTTGAAGCCCGCTACATCCCTTCGGGATCAATGCTGCCGGGTCTTCAGGTGGGCGACAAGTTGATCGTCGAGAAGCTGTCCTACCGCTCCCGACCTCCTCAGCGGGGAGAGATCGTTGTGTTTAATTCCCCCAGTGCCTTTGATCCCATCTGGAAATTGGAGGGGGGGCAACCCAATCCACTGAAGTGCGGCTTCGTCACCTTCCCGGGCATCAGCTGGGTTGTGGATCGTGTGCTGTTGCAGCGTTATCCCGAATGTGAGGCCTGGATCAAACGGGTGGTGGGTGTCCCTGGTGATGTCGTGGAGGTGAACAGCCGTGGTGCCGTGAGCATCAACGGCACGGCCTTTAACGAGCCTTACGTCACCAACTTCTGCTCTGATCGCGACGGAATGATTGGCTGCAAGGGCCTCTATGCCGTGGTCCCCGAAGGCAACGTTGTTGTCCTGGGCGACAACCGCCGCAACAGCCAGGACGCCCGTCGTTGGCCAGGCGGCCCGTTTTTGCCAGACGGTCAGATCATTGGCCGTGCCGTCTTCCGCTTCTGGCCCCCTTCGCGCATCGGTTCGCTCAGCAACTGAGGCCACAGGCCACAACGCGTCCATGAAGCTCACGGCCCAGCCAGGGAATGTTGGCGGCACGCGGTGCGCCGGGGGTGTTGCTGCTGATGGTCCAGCGTTGATCGGGATCGAACAGCAACCAGCGCCGGCTGCCCTGCTCAAGCTGTTCAGGGGGCTGGTCGATCAGGGCCGACGGCCCAAAGCTGAGGGCCTGCCAAAGATCTTCCGCGGTCCAGCGGCCCGGCCGCACCATGGCATTCCACAGCGCAGCAAGCACCACATGGTGGCCGCTGAGGCCTGCGGGGCGCTGGTCACCCGGCAACAGCATGTCCTCCGCATCCAGAGGAACAGCATGCACAGCCACGGCGGTGATCGTTCGCTGCTGAACGGCCTGGATCAACTGCTCGCGATCATCTGGGCCACCGAGGGAGGGGCATACGCGCGAGCCCGGATCGCTGCTGGCCAGCATGCTGCGGTCGGTCAGAAGATGCCACCAGCTCACGCTGCTCAGGGGCGGGAATTCGCAGCCTGAAATCTGCTGCACCGCTGCTGCTGTGGAGAGGTTCATCAGCCGCAGCTGTCGTTCCGGATGGCGTTGATGCAGCAGCAGCAACTGGCTGAGGGGAACGGTCTCGCTGGTGATCGGATCCGCTGGCCACCCGGCCCGCAGCGTCTCCACGCCTTCCCGCACCAGCCCCTCCCCCTGCAGCGCGGGATCCCGGGGTGCCACGAGCACTGGGCATCCCCCCATCTCTCCGAGCAGCAGTCCCCGTTCCAGCAACGGGGTTGGAACCATGGCGTCATCATCCGCCAGTCCGATGGCACCGTGTTCGAGAAGATCGCCGTGGGGGGCGAGTTCATCCGCCTTGCCGCCGCGGCTGAAGCCTGCCCAAAGGTGCAGACGAACCGATGCCATCTGATCCTGATCGAGGCTGAATCCCTGAAGCCGCTCCGGACAATCGCGCCAGCTGCTGCTGCGGGGAAGCAGACCAATCTGGCCATAGCCCCCTGCGGCGGCACAGTGGCGCAGGCTCACAGCTGTTTCTTGATCCCCGCTGAAGGGGGTCTCAAGGATGGAATGGGGATCCACCAGGCAGGGGGCGACCAGTTGATCCGGTGCTGGGCTGGCCTTGATGCCCAGGCCGAGGGCCTGCTGCCGGGCCTCGTCGTCAAAGCCGACGAGCACCCCCTGGTTGATCAGGACTGCACCGAGCTGTATTGAATGTCCGGGGCCACGCAGGACGCGCACCGGATCCAGCAGCAAGGTGTCGTTCATGACGTCAGAGAGCGCCTGCTGCCGTGCGGTCAATCACGCTTCCGAAATGGGAGGTGAGGTTGAGGCAGGTCACCACTGCAGGCTGGCCTGGATCGGCGGCGATGTCGACCACCGTGACACCACCGTTGCCTTGTTTGACGGCCCAGATGTCGGCCGGGGTCAGCCCCAACAGATCGCAGAGGATCGTTTTGTTGACGGCGTCGTGGGCCACCACCAGCACCGTTTCCTCAGGCTTCAGCTCGTCAGCGATCTCCCCCCAGCTCCGGACGGAACGGGCCCACACGTCCTGGATGGTTTCCCCCTCGGGCATCTGCACGGTTTCCGGAGCCCGTTTCCAGGTGTCCAGCAGCTCCGACCAGTCCTCTCTGATTTCGGATTCGAGCTTGCCTTCCCAGACTCCGTGTCCGATCTCCACCAGTCCGTCGATCTGGGTCAGGGGCACATCGGGATGCGCCTCCAGAATGATTTGGGCCGTTTCGGTTGGACGCGACAGCGTGCTGCTCCAGGCCCGATTAATGGAGATGTCTTTGAGGAAATCGCGGGCAGCCACGGCTTGACGGCGACCGTTCTCATTCAGCGGGATATCGATTTGCCCTTGGAAGCGCCCGGCTTTGTTCCAGTCGGTTTCGCCGTGTCGCACCAAAATCAGTCTGGCGTTTTTGCTCTTCTCCGGCAGCGGTTGCAGGTGGGTGGTGCTGTTCAGGCATTCGATCTGCACCTGGGGGCCGTTGTCTCCTGGCCGGATGTTGAAGACCGAAAGGGAGGTGTTGTCTACGCGGAGACGCCGGAAGCCTTGGTTGGGTTCCCCTAGCAACACCAGCATCAGGCAGCGCAGGATGGCGTTGTGGGCCACCACCAGCACCGTGTCGTTGCCGTTGGCGGGATGGCGCTCCAACAGCTTGCTGATGAAGCCCCGCGCCTGTTCCATCAGCTCAGGCAGTGGCTTGTAGCTCGAACCATCACGACGCTGGAGCTCCAGCTCCATGGGCCGCTGCTTCCAGATCTTGTAGGCCTCCGTTGAGCCTTGCATCAGCTCGTCGATGGTCTGGCCGGACCAGGGCTCAAGATCCACTTCCAGTAGTCCGTCATCAAAGTCGGGATCTGGGGTCTGGCCGCCTTGGGTCTCCAGCAGGCTCGCCGTCGTCGCGGCCGCCCGCTGTAAAGGAGAGCTGTAGATGGCTTGGATGCGCACGTCCTGAAGCGAGCGGCCCAGGGCCCGGGCCTGCTCATGCCCCTCCTCGCTGAGGTTCGAGAGATCATCGCGGCCCTGGATCCGCCGTTCCTTGTTGAAACTGCTGAGACCGTGGCGGACCAGAAGTAGACGAAGGGGCACGGTTCAGCGTCAGGGCGCGGCCATCGTATGGAAGCGGCCGTTCGGGGGGACAATCGTGGGCAGTTGAAGCCCGCTGGTGCCCAGTTCCCCTCACCCGGTTTCCCCGCGCTGGAAGGGACTTCTAGCGGCCTTGTCCCTCGCTTTGGCCGGTTTTATCTGGTTGTCGGGCTTGATGGACAGCCTCTCGCGACCTTCGGTGGCACCGGCCCTGAGCCTTCAGCAGCAGGATCTGACGCTTCTTGCTGAACCAGCGGTGCCGCCCCCGTTGCGGGACGCTCTCCTGGGGGAGTCGCCGCGGGATGCGCTGCTAAAGGCCCTGGAGGGAATCAGCCCAGAGGAGCGCAATGAGCGTCAGCAACAAATGTTCCTGTTGTTGCAGGGCCAAGGTTCCGCATTAGCGGAGCTCGAACGCCTTGACGACGACCCATTGCTCCAGCAGCTGTATTGCGAAGCGGGCGCCTCTGATCCGACGCTCTGCATCGATGCTGCAGCCGCAGGGCAAGCGGCGTTCCGTTTGGTCCTCAGCACGGTGCTGCCACTGGTGACGGCCCTGCTCGGTGGACTGTTGCTGCTCGGTCAGGCCTGGCGTCTGCTGCGCGGTCGGCTGATGGCCTCGCCCGATGTTCAGGGGCCGGAGCTGACCCTTGTTGATATGGCCCTGCTGGTGGCCGGTGGCTTTGTGGTGATCAGTGCCGTTGGCGTTCCGCTGGTGGCGTTTCCGTTGGTGGGTGCACTGACGGCTGGGCTGGGCAGTCCTCGTCGTGAAGCCGTGAGTGTGGTGATCAACTACGGCGTGATGGCCCTGCCGAGCCTGCTGATCCTGTGGCGGCAACTCCGTTCGTTGCCCAGGGAGAGGGCACCGCTGGGGGGGTGGATGCAGTGGCGATTGCGTCCGCTGCTTTCAGCTCTGCGGGATGCACTGGCGGGCTGGTTGATGGTGACGCCGGTGGTGATGCTTACGGGGTGGTTGCTCGTGCGCCTGGTCGGTGATCCCGGGGGCAGCAACCCGCTGTTGGAGTTGGTGCTCGGCAGCCGTGATCCGCTTGCCCTGGCCTTGCTTGCGCTCACTGCGGTTGTGCTGGCCCCGCTGTTCGAGGAGACGATTTTCCGCGGTGCCTTGCTGCCGGTGTTGGCGACCCGACTCGGTCCCATCCCGGGGGTCCTGCTCAGTGGCCTGTTGTTTGCCATGGCCCACATCAGTGTTGGCGAGTTGGCGCCGCTCACGATGTTGGGAATTGGGCTTGGTTTGGTGCGGCTGCGCAGCGGACGCCTGTGGCCCTCGGTACTGATGCATGGGCTCTGGAACGCCGTGACGTTCCTGAACCTGCTGCTGCTCTGAACCTTGCCCCGCCTTTCTGCAGATGGTTCACTGGCTTATTCGCCTGTGATACCGGTGGTTGCCGCTCCGGAACAGCGTGCATCGACCACGGCTTTCGAGCTGATTCAAGGGTCACTGTCCTCCGGACGCATTGCACGACGCTCTCCTCTCCTTGGGGGGCTCCATCGCCTGATGGATGGCACGCTGCTGGGATTGATTGCGGCGGTTGCCGTTCTTGCTGGTCTCACGCTGCACTGGCAGCATCGCTGGACTGTGGCCTTCCGCCTGCTGGAGGCAACTCGCACCCAGGCGCACCGGTTGACGGAATCAACCGCAGTGATGGAACAGCATCTGTTGCTGCGTTCTCAGCAGCCCAACCGCCTGGTGCCAACGCAGGTGGCCAATCTGGTGCATCTTGATCGCCCTGATTTGGGCTCGTTGCAAGCCTCCGCCTCGTCTCCCGTGGCATCGCTCCAGGCCCTGGGGAATCAGCCCATCCGCGCGGGGTACTGATGACGCGGGTGTCAGGGCATCGACCCATCCGTTCGCGCCGCTCCCGCACGCGGGTCGTTCCCCTGATCCAGGTTCCCCCCAAGCGGCTCTGGATCACTTTCTGGATCCTGGCGGCAGGCTTGCTGGGGCTGGTGGGTCGCATGGCATGGCTGCAGTTGGTGCAAGCCCCCGACTTGGAGCAGCGTGCCCGTCAGCTGCAAACTCAGCGCACCCAACCCTTGGGGCAACGCCGTCCGATCGTCGATCGCACCGGCCGTTTGGTCGCGATGGATGAAAAGCGTTTCCGGCTCTGGGCTCATCCCCGGTACTTCAACATGCCGGGAGATTCCCCCAACCTCGTCCGCCCTGCCGACGATGTGGCGGCGGTGTTAGCAGATCCCTTGGCTCGTCCTGCGCCTGCTCTGCTGAAGGCCATGGGAACCCAGGCCTCGGGAATCAAATTGGCTGAGGAGCTGGATCCGGAAACGGCCGATCGCATCCGGGCACTTGGAATCAGCGGCCTGGATCTGGAGGCCTATCCCCAGCGGGTGTACCCCCAGGCGTCGTTGTTCGCCAATGTGGTGGGCTTTCTCAATGCGGAGCGACAACCTCAAGCGGGTCTTGAGCAGAGCCGGGATGGGGACCTGGCTCGCCATGAGCAAACCCGATACCTCCGCCGGGGTGCTGATGGCACGCCATTGCCTGCCAACCTCGCCCCGGGAGCCTTCTATGGCGATGATTTGCGCCTGCAGCTGACGTTGGATTCCAGGCTCCAGCAGGTGGCACTCAAAGCTCTTGCTGAGCAGGTTGCCAAGTGGAAAGCCCAGAAGGGCGCCGCAATCGTGATGGATGCCACTAACGGTGAGTTGTTGGTGCTGGCATCAACACCTACCTATGACCCCAACCGCTACTGGGACTTCCCCACGGGGCGCTTTCGTGAATGGTCCGTTCAGGATCTCTATGAACCAGGCTCGACGTTCAAGCCGATCAACCTGGCTCTGGCCCTCCAGGACGGCGCC
The DNA here is from genome assembly GCF_000161795.2 of Synechococcus sp. WH 8109. NCBI lineage: Bacteria > Bacillati > Cyanobacteriota > Cyanophyceae > Synechococcales > Synechococcaceae > Synechococcus > Synechococcus sp. WH 8109. Next base: position 625,575 of record NZ_CP006882.1, read on the forward strand.
ATTCAGGCCACGGATCGGGTCAATGATGTGGGCAAGCTGATGGTCGGTGGTTGGCCGATCAATAACCACGACAAAAAAGCCCATGGTTTGGTGGATTTCGCCACCGTTCTGCAGGTGTCAAGCAACGTCGGCATGGTCCAGGCCATGCGCCGTCTTGACGACGACGCCTACTGGAACTGGATGGAGCGTCTTGGCATCAATCAGCGTCCTGACACCGACCTCCCTGGAGCGGTGGCTGGTCAGCTCAAGAGCAAGAAGCAGTTCACCAGTCAGCCGATCGAGCCGGCGACGACGGCCTTTGGTCAGGGGTTTTCGCTCACACCGCTCAAGCTGGTGCAGCTGCACGGAATGCTGGCCAACGGTGGCAAGTTGATCAGTCCCCACATCACCCGTGGCTTTCGCTCGGGTGATGCCTTGGCTCCGGCGGCGGCACCCAGTGGTCAGCAGTTGCTGAACCCGGAGGTCACGCGCACGGTGCTCCAGTGGATGGAATCTGTGGTGGATCAGGGCAGTGGCAAGGGGGTGAAAACACCCGGCTACCGAATTGGTGGCAAAACAGGGACGGCGCAGAAGGCCCTGAATGGGACCTATCTCCCAGGAGCAAAGATCTGCAGCTTTATAGCGACCTTGCCGATTGAGGATCCCCGTTATGTGGTTTTTGTGGTGGTGGATGAGCCCCAGGGTGAACACGCCTATGGCTCCACCGTGGCCGTTCCTGTCGCCAAGCAGATCATTGATGCCTTGTTGGTTGTGGAGCGTATCGCCCCTTCAAAACCTGCTGAATTGAACAAGCTTTTGAACAGCTGACGCATCAAAAAGCGCGGCTACGTTACGAGTATTGAGCCGTCTTACATCATGGCCAGCTTGCTCGATCAGCTTTCACAAATGACCGTGGTCGTCGCCGACACGGGTGATCTGGAGGCGATCCGCAAGTTCACCCCTCGGGATGCGACCACCAACCCGTCGTTGATCCTGGCTGCTGCACAGATTCCGGCCTACCAGAGCCTGATTGATGAGGCTTTGCGGTCATCGCGCAAGTTGATGGGCAGCGACGCAGCGGTGGAAGACGTGGTGCGGGAAGCTCTCGATGAGATCAGTGTGATCTTCGGTAAGGAGATTCTCAAGATTGTTCCCCGTCGTGTGTCAACGGAGGTGGATGCTCGTTTGAGTTTTGACACCGACGCCACGATTGAAAAAGGGCGCAAGCTGATTCGTCTGTACAACGATGCCGGCATCAGCAACGATCGCGTTCTGATCAAAATTGCCTCCACCTGGGAAGGCATCAAAGCCGCCGAGGTGCTGGAGAAAGAGGGGATTCACTGCAACCTCACCCTCCTGTTTGGTTTCGGTCAGGCCGTTGCCTGTGCTGAAGCCGGCGTCACTCTGATCTCCCCTTTCGTGGGGCGCATCCTGGATTGGTACAAGGCTGAAACCGGTCGCGACTCTTACCCCGGACCTCAGGACCCGGGTGTGATTTCGGTGACCAAGATCTTCAACTACTACAAGACCCACGGCTACGGCACGGAGGTGATGGGGGCGAGCTTCCGCAACATCGATGAGATCACGGAGTTGGCCGGTTGCGATCTGCTCACGATTTCACCGAAGTTGTTGGATCAGCTCCGTGAGACTGAAGCTGTGCTGACCCAGAAATTGGATGCCACCCATCCCACCGATGGCGAAGCCAAGATCCACGTCGATCGCGCCACCTTTGATGCACAGATGCAGGACGATCGGATGGCCAGCGACAAACTCACTGAGGGTATTAAGGGCTTCAGCAAGGCCATTGAAACGCTGGAGCATCAACTGGCCCATCGTTTGGCTGAACTGGAGGGTGGATCCGCCTTCCGCCACGCCGTTTCTGAGATCTTCATGCTCAACGACATGAACGGCGATGGCTCGATCACCCGTGATGAATGGCTCGGCAGTGATGCCATCTTTGATGCCCTCGATCAGGACCACGACGGTCTGATCTCTCAGGAGGACGTGCGCCAAGGCTTTGGCGCAGCTCTGACTCTGACCTCTGTCTGAGTTGAGCTGGTTCCATGCATGCGCTCGACACCATGCGTGCTTTGGCCAGCAAGGCCGAAGTGATTCACCTCAACCAGGGTGACTTGCTGTTTCGTACGGGCGAAACCGGCACCTGCATGTATGGCCTGCTGGAGGGATCGGTGCGGCTCACCTGGATCGACTCAGCAGGCCATGAGGGACATGAGGACATCCCTGTGGGTCATGTGTTCGGCGCGGGGGCCTTGGTGATGGAGGACCATCAGCGATTGAGCACCGCCATGGCCACCAGTGATTGCCGTTTGATTGCCATGAACCGCGACAAGTTCCTGTTTGCGGTTCAGGAGACGCCGATGTTCGCAGTGCAACTCCTCGCATCGATTGATGCCCGTTTGCGGGACATCAAGTTGGCCGAAGGATGATCGACGGGCGGTGCGATCCAGCGAAAGGGCGAGGACGTCATGGATTCGGCTCCGCTGCCGACCGGTAGACGGCGGGCACGAGCACCAGAAACATCAGCCACCAGGCCAGTACGCCTATGGCCAGGGGAAGGCTGATCCAGAGCCGGTGCAGCAGCGTCCAGGACCCGCTGACCATCAGCACTCCCGTGCAGATGATGGACCAGGGCTGGCACCACCAGGGTTTCAGCGACCAGAACGGTGGCTGCTCCGGCGGTTTAGCGGAGGGCGTCGAGTTCACCAGCTGCGTGCATGGCGGCGAGATCGTCGTAGCCACCAATCACTGATCCGTCGATGAACACCTGGGGGAAGGTGGTCATCTCACTGCGCTGCTGCACAGCCTGGAAGGCTGCGTCGTCGTTGACGGTGGTGACGTTGTGGGGCAGATCCAGGGTTCTCAGGATGCGCAGGGCGCGGCTGCACCAGGGGCATCCCGGCAGCACGGCGATCTCGATCCTTGGTGCTGCTGCTGCGGTCTGACGCGCGGGGCGGCCTTCGCGTTGCTCCAGCACGCCAACCAGGAGATCGACGCCCTTCTGCACGATCGTGCCGGGCTCAAGGTGGCCTCCCCACACCTGACAGGCCCCATCCGAGAGGCTCAGGTGCAGGTGCACGCCCTCAGGGGAAAAGGTTCCATTGAGGGTGATCACCTCAAGATCGCCCTCCAGCACGGTTGGCTCCGCCTGGCCGGGGCACTGGAACGACGCCTTGGTCAGGTTGCCGACAACGCCGAGAACAAAGCCGCTGATGCCGTCCCGCTGAGCCAGTTCTTCGAGGCTGAGGCGTAGATCGCTGCCGGGAGCAAGCTTCAGCGGCAGAGGTTGCATGGCGCCTCAAAAAGTGTGTCCAACATTACGCAATCTTGTTTAGCACGATATCGTTTATTCAACGTAAGCATATTCTCACGAAATCGTGTCTCTCCTCCAGGATCTGGTTCAAGAGTTGCAGCAGCGGATTGAAGGCCAGGCCGCGGCTCCCAGCACGGCTGCGGTGGCGGATGCGGCTGGTTCCGAGCGCATCAACGTCACCCTGCCCCGCGGCGTGATGGATGACCTCAAGCGTCATGCCCTCACTGAAGGGCGCAGTTGCGGCAATCTGGCCGCCTATCTGTTGGAGGAGGCCCTGCGCCGCCATCGCCCTCTGGGCTGAGTGGGTTGAGGCTTCAGTTTCAATTCAGTAGCCGGTTGGCAATGGCTGCCACCTTTCCCTGCCGTTGCAATTTGAGGATGGAGACGTCCATGGGCGTGCGCATTGGGCTGTCCGGTTTGATCACAAAGCCGTAGGTCTCTTCCGACAGGGTGAAGGAGGCGAGGCGCAGGGCGAGGTCGGGATTGTTTTTGAGGTGGTAGCGAATGGCCGGTCGATCAAAGATCAAGGCATCGACCTGCTGATTAACCAACAGTTGAACTGCGCTCCTGAGGTTAGTGGCGCTAACGATCCGCATGTCGCCGCGTTGGGCCAGCTCCATGCCACTGGTGCCCTCCACCACAGCAACTCGACGTCCGTTCAGTTGCTCAGGAGCGCTGATGGCCGTTTCTGTTGCACCGGAGAGGAACAGAGTGAACGCCGAGGCCAGGCTGGCTGTGAGGGACGACACTGCGATCAGGGAGATCACCATCCAGGCACCGGTGATGCCCCGGCCGGTTCGTGTGATCGGAGCCTTGTCGCCGTAGCCCACCGTGGTCAAGGTCACCAGGGCGAACCACATGCCGCTGCTGATGCCCGGTAGCCAGTTCTGCGGAAACTGCTCACTGTTGCGGTTGCGTTCCGCCAGCCAGATCAGGCTGCCCACCACCAGCAGAACGCTGATCAGCACAAGCACCGAGGAGATCACCGCCCAGCCGAAGAACACCTGAACGCGGCTTAGGATTGACGGTGGGCGCATCGGCAGCAACACCCCAGATTTGCCCAGGTAGTAGGGCTGGGTGAAGTCAATGCCCGGGATGGCCAGCCGGCGTGAGGTGATGCTGATCGGGCCCACCAGCACGTCGATCTCACCGTCATCCACCGCCTCAATCCCGGCTTTGGGGGATGGCTGCTCAACCAGTTCGTAGCTGAGATTGTTGTCTTCGGCGACGCGGCGCCAAATGTTGAGGCTGATGCCGCTGAGCTGATCGCCGTTCTTGATCACGAAGGGGGCCGATCCACTGATCCCCACCTTCAGTTGATTGGCCTGCAGGGGCAGTGTGCTGCCGAAGCAGGCGAGCGCGAGGACGACGGACCAGCGCTGGACCCTTTGCATCAGCGGTGTTCCAGACGACGCACGATCACGGCCATTGCCGCCAGGGAACCCGCCAGCGCTATAAGCAGGGCAATGGTCATGGAGGGTCAGGTCAGCGGTGCGTCCAGGTTGGCATCCCTCACCCCGAGCAGCCAGTCGGCCACTTCCATTCTCAGGGCGTAGGCACATTCGAAACGGCCTTCGTCTTCCAGCACGCTCAGGCGTTGTTCGAGCGTGTGCAGGGTTGAACTAGCGACCTGGTGGAGGCCATTGCTCCGCGCCACAATGAGTCTTCTGGGGCCCCCTGAAGCTTGCGGCACGACGTCAGCCATCCAATGCAGCCAGCGCTACAGATCTGCGATCTGCACCGTTCATGACCGTTTTGGAGTGGTCCTGGGGCGACAGCCCACTCACGTTCCTGCCCCAGCGAGCGCTGTGGCGGCTTGAGGGGCGGGAGTTGTTTGTTGCCGATCTGCATCTCGGCAAGGCCGAGGTGTTCCAGGCCCATGGCATCCCCATTCCCAGCGATGGGGATCAAGGAACCCTGAATCCGCTGCTGGAGCTCTGCCATGCCTGGTCACCTCAGCGCTTGTTTTTGATGGGTGATCTCGTGCATGCCCGGATCGGCATCACCGCTCCCCTGCGCGAAACCCTGCTGGCGCTGCCCGATCTCTGTGGTTGCCCGGTGGTGCTGATCGGTGGCAACCACGACCAGGACAGCTGGATTGAAGGCTTGCCCCAGCAGCCTTCTCAACGTCTGGGCAATCTCTGGTTGAGCCACATGCCCGAACGGGTGCCGGAGCCGGGGTTGTTGAACGTGTGCGGTCACCTGCACCCCACCACCCGGATTCGCAGCCGTTCCGATCAGTTGCGTTTGCCCTGCTTCGCCTTTGATCCGGAGGGGCCGCGTCTGGTTATTCCTTCGTTCGGGCAGTTGACGGGAGGCCATGACTGCGGCGAGCGTTACCAGCAATGGCTGGTGGCCGAAGGCTCCATCGTTCCTTGGTTCGATACAAACCCCAACAACCGAGAGCGAAAGGTCGCGTGACTCAGCCTGCTGTGCCGCGACCCAGGCCCCGACCCAAGCGCAGGATCCGTCTGCGCAAGCGCTGGCTCTTGCTGGCTATGCCGTTTGTGGTGTTCGGCGGCTTGGTCGCCTTGGCGCCTGTGGCTCCTGAGCGCTCCGAGCTGCATGATCAAGCTGTTCTTTCGCCCCAGCTCCGCGGCCGGGATGCCAAGCCGTTCCGCTACATCCCCGACGATGAGGTGTACGCGTTGGAGCTCGATCCACGGCGGGTGCGTTTCGGGCTGCTGGAGGGTTGGGATCGAGAACAGGACGCCTACCAGGACAGCTCTGCCCTGGCCTACGTGTCCGGCCCGATGTACGAGCGCCATGTGGACGACGATGGCCGCGAGATCACGGTCCCCCTGGGGGATCTCAAATTCGGCAAGCAGGTCTGGCGCGGTCGTAATCGCTCGGCTTCACGCCAACGGGCCTTCGTAGGCATCCGCCACAACGGCAGCATTGATTTCGGCTACGGGGAGCTGACTGATGAGCGCAGCCGCGCCTACGACACCTTCATCGGCGGCCTGCACAGCCTCTACAACGACATCGAGGCTCCGCCGGAGAGCTACAAGGGGGCCTACAGCATCAGCATGGGCCAGCGCATCCGCTACTACCTGCCGCGGATCCGCATGGTGATGGGCCTGCGTCAGGACGGCCAGATGGAGGTGCTGATGAGCCGAGATGGCCTGACCCTCGAGCAGACCAAAGACCTCGCCCGTCGCCGGGGCTATCTGGCGGCCTACATGCCCGACCATGCCTCGAAGAGTCGTTTGATTATCCCTGGGGTGAAGGGCTTCACTGAAGAAGACGCCAACTGGATCAGCGGCGGTGCCACCAGCTTTGTGCATGTGCCTTATCTGTTGCGGTTGAGCCCCCGCCAGATCCCCCTGCAGGGCAATTTGATCGCCGCGCTGACGCCCAAGCTGGTGCTGGATAAGGGTTGCGATGGCCCGCTCGAATGTGTGTCCTCTTTAAGCAATCAGCTCGCCGATCGCGCTCTGGTGGGCTTGAACCGGGTAATGGAACAGGGCGTGGAACCCCTGGCCCGGATGATCTGGGGGCCCTCCAACAACCTCACCAAGCCGGGTTTGCCCGCGGATGCCGACGACCGCAGCGTCGATCTGGACCGTGCACCCCTGAGGGAACCCCCGATCACGGCGGATCCTTTGGTGTTGCGCGAGCCATCGGCTGTGATCCGGGAGCCGGAGCCAGCTGAACTCGATTCCGATGACAGCTGGACAGAGCCGCAGCCGTTTGTGCCGTTGCCCCCCGATCTGCCGCCGCCGATTGTGCTCGATGAGCCGATGCTCAACCCCGCCGAGGTTCTGCTGGATGAGCCAGCCTCATCGGTGATGCCACCGCCAGCTCTGCCGCCTCTGCAGCCGGTGCCCGTGCCGCCTATTCAGGGTTGAGCTTTGGACGCCGTTTGGTCCTGGTGGTCGATCCCCAGCACGCAACGTCGGGTGTTGGTGGCCCATATCACTCAACCCCCGACGCGTGCTGACCAGCGGGCCTTGAGCGACAGTCTCACCTGCCGGATGTTCGCCGATGCAGGCCAGATGGTTACTGCTGATGACATCGGCCGCACGATCTACGGCAAGCCGCAGCTGCGCAATTCCCCGCTGCACCACAGCATTTCCAATACCGGATCCCTCAGTATCGGAGTGGTGGGGCCAGATCCGATTGGCATTGATGTGGAAGTGCTGGACCGGCCGTTGCGCTTGGCGTCTGAACTACTGAAGCGGCGCATGTTTGCTTCAGCCGCTGAAGCGACGGACTGCCTGGAGCATTGGACGCTGATTCAGGCCTGGACGGCGAAGGAGGCTGTATTGAAGGCAGCGGGTTTAGGGCTGGGCGGCGGACTGGCGAACGTGACCATTGCTCCAGACGGGGCCGCGGCATGGCTGCATGGTTCGCGTTATTCCCTCTACCTCTGGACCCAGGAGGGCTTCAGCGTTGCGGTCGCTGAGGGCATCCGTGGCTAGAGGAAGGGACGGAGCATCGAGCAACAGCGTGAGATCTCTTTTTCAGCAACGTCTCGCCAAGGCCAACAACTTTCAGAAGTCGTTGATCACGTCTCTGCTCGCCTGGGTGGCCCTGGGGGTGTGGAGCTATCTGATCGCCGTTCCGATCCTTTCGGCTGTGGCGTTCCTCTGGCTCGGGGTGACGGGCTGGCTGGTGTGGCGGATCTGGCGCAAACCCGTGGCCTGAAACAGGCAATTGCGGTTCAACAACTTAGAGTTTCGGCCGGTTTTGGTTCGCGTTCGGTGGAATTCACGGTAGTGATTCTGAGTGAGCAGGTTGGCTCATACCCAAAAATCAACTGGACGGAATGGAAAGATCGCAATCGCAAGCAGATGATGAGTCAGGGCGATGTGTGGTCGATGGCAACACTGTCTGGAACTACAATCTGGGATTGTTTGGACAATAACAAGATCGACCGGCTTCATCTTGTGCAGTGGAAACCTGCTGAAGACACGATGTATCAAGTCAGCCTCCCGCGCCGCTGAGGTTTAACTGCTAACCAACGGTTCTTTGATATCAAATTAATAGCGAAAAAGCACCTGTTCGTCTTGAACAGATGCTTAGAGGTTGATTCTGAGGATCGGACCTTTCTCTTTTAAAGAAGGAAGAGGAAGAACACAGTGAACATTGAACCCAACAGGAAGATCGAGTCGTCCTTTCGATTGATATCAAAGGGCTCGTGGGGCTCTGGGATCATGGGAAGGACTGTTGAAGCCGGCAAGCTAAAGGACTCGGCTGTCTGTCGGCGGTTTGATGCTGTTTCAATCGCGCAAATCCGTCAGCCGAGCTCCATTCCATCGCTCACTCGATAACACGTCTTGGAGTTGATCAGCCGCAAGCTGCTTTGCATTATTCCAGTCGTGGACTGAGAGCCTGATCAGGTATTCGTGCTGAATGCCTGATCCTCTTTGTCGTGATGTGATGATCAAGACGTCGTCGTAGGTGATGGGGAATGAGTCGCCGGCTGGTGCTCCAAGAGCAGCTTCTGATGCGAACAACAGAAAATCAAAAATCACTGGATTGAAATATTCTTCGCTTGCATTTAGGTCTCCACAAGCCAGCATTTGTTCTATAGTTTGTGGTGTATAGGTTACAAATGAAAAGCAGTAGGGATCACCGGTGGCTTGCAGGTAGAGCCCTTTGAACCGACGCGTGCTCATCAATCAGCCTTCCGCCAGATGGGAGAGTTGGGATCCCAGACGGGTTTGGCGTAGGTGCCCTTCAGTTGTCGTTGAGGCTCATCGATCCTCAGCTGGCCATGGCATTGCCTTGCAAATTTAATCGAGTTTTTGTGGTACTCCTTCCAGGGCACCAAGGTTTTGCCATTCCAGATTGGCGGTAAACCTGTCTCTTTGAGCATCTGATCAAAGGCGTCAAAGTGGTTTTGAAGTTGCTCGTCAGTGAGCACAGTCTCTGGCCTCGGCACCCTTAGAGACTGTTTGAAGGGTGCGCTTTCAATGCATGCCTTGAAGCTTTGGGTGAGTTCCGTTTGATGGCTTGAGGCCTTTTGTTGGACCACTCCAAAGACAACGAGGCCAATGAGCAAGAGGCCGATCCCGATGATCGATCTGAGATGACTAACCGGCTCTCTGGTGTTGTCCATTGGCTAGCTCTCCCTCGCCAAGCCTAAGAAGGGGTTTCTGCTTCGAGGACCACCACCGACGGGTTCTTCCTATCAGACTTGAATACTTCTGCTGCCTACGAATGCGAGTGTATTTCAGGGCTCTTCTCTCGCTCGCGGCTTTCGCCTTGGTGATAGCGACTGGGGTTAAGAGCACCGAGCGTTTCACAACCCACATTGGTTCTCGGCTACCTCCAGCAGAGCTAGGTTGCGTCCAATCAGGGCACGTTCACACGGATGAGGGGCGCCTACTCAGGGTTTTCAAGTGTCCGGTTTAATCAGCCGTTGGCGGGCTTGGTCAGTTTGTAGAGGTTCAAGGCGAACAGGGCCATGCCGAAGCTGCCGAACGCGATGAGCAGGTCTTGGGTAGTAAAAGTCAAAACTCTCGTTACAAAGCGTTGTTGAATAATGTAACGGAATCGCAGTGATGCGTTGTTAAGTCGTTGCGACGGCCCTGTGGGCAGTCCTCTCTTTTATGACCTGCCCCTTTGATGCCAGCGAGACAGACCTCGAAAAAACCTTCCGGCTTCCCGACGCTCCACCGCTTAAGCAGCCTCAGAAGCAAGACACTGCCGAGCTGAGCGAGTCAGTACTGTCGACGGTTTTGTTTGAGCACCCAGGCGTCTGAGGCGTCCATACTCATGGCCCAGCGAGGGATTGACCCATGGCGGTGCTCGGACGTCAGGCCATTCTTCAGGCGGTTGATAACGGCCTGATCGCAATTACACCCTTCAATGCCGACCATGTTGGGCCTGCATCGGTGGATCTGACCCTTGGCACCACGTTTCGGGTGTTCCGCAAAGTGCATGAAGTGATCGAGGTTCGCGATCACACCGACTACCGCGAATTCACTGACAAGCTGGAGATCCCAGAGGGCGGGTACATCCTGATCATGCCGGGGGAGACCGTGCTGGGGATCACCAGTGAACGCGTCAGGCTCGGGCCAGGCCTTTGCGGTTGGCTTGAGGGCCGCAGCCGCTTTGCTCGCCTGGGGCTGATGGTGCATATCAGTGCACCGTTCATGGGGCCAGGGATCGACAGTCAGCAGGTTCTGGAAATGAGCAACTTCGGCCCGGCTCCACTGGCGGTGGTGCCGGGCACTCTGATCTGTCAGTTCATCTTCCAGTGCATGGATGGTGAAGAGCACTACACGGGCCGCTTCGCTGGGCAGAGCCAGAGCAGTTTTTAGAGGTCTTCTTCTGCTTCTCCTTTGATCTGGCAATCACTTGTCGGGTAAGCCACGCAAAGCAGGGCAAAGCCTTTGGCGATTTGTTCGTCATCCAGGAAGCTCTGATCCGACTGATCCAGAGAGCCACTCGAGAGCTTGCCTGCACAGGTGGAGCAGGCACCAGCTCGGCATGAATAGGGCAGATCAGCACCAGCTTCCTCTGCAGCATCAAGGATGTACTGATCGTCGGCACAGGCAAAGCTGGAGGAGCCTTCCGATGTGGTGATCGTGATTTGATACGAAGCCATTGGTTTAATCAATGCACGCATCAATCAAAAATCAAATTGGATGCTGCTGCTGATGCATTCAAGGAAGACTTCGGGATCGATGTGGCAAGTCATACCGGATTGATTTTGATGTTATTGATCACTGATTTTGTTGGTCAGATTGATTGCTGCTGAGGGGGGTTGGTTCAACCGTTCATCTCAGAAAACCCCGGTTGCGCTTAGGCAAATCAGGGTTGTGGCGAGCAGCACCCAGCCCACCAGCTGAAGCCATTGCGTGAGTGGCGTTCCCATGCCCTTTCAGTCGAGTGGGTCGTCCCAAAGGGGTGGTTCATCAAATTCTTCCAACAGCGAGTTGGCTTCTAACTCCTTGCCGGCCAACAGCAGTTGAATCACTTGATTCCAGATGAATCGAGTCAGGCGATCTGCCTCCTTCCCCTGATGTCCGGTCTCGAACTTGATCGGAGGCACATCACCCATGTCGTCGTGAAATCGTGAGATGAGCGACACAGGGCTGGGCGCATCAACTGCTCTTTCGTAACTCTCTCGGTTTGATGGTTGAAGTATCAACTGACTCCGTTTCTTCCCACACGTTGAAAGCCAAACAAGGCCTCGCCGTTGGCAACCCACCGGCGCATGCTCGAGCCATGCAAGCCAAAACATCGGAAGGCTTAGAGGTTCTCGCGGCTGTTGTTGTCACCGCGGGCTTGGTGGCAGGAAACCTCGTGCTGTTTTCGCCGTTGCGCGTGGACAACCGCCTCATGCAGCCTGCTCCGGCATCGCAAACGGCGGAATGCCCCTAGCTCTTGAACATGCCGTTGCAGTCGCCTGGAGCAGGTTTCACAAAGCAGTGACCCTCATCAGACCAGTACCCCAGGGCAGGAAAGGCCAGGATTTGGGCCCGGGCTTCGGCGTTAACGGCATCAACACCGTGGGCCTGAATCAGCACGTTGCCCTCGCCATCCACCAGGTCAAGGAAATCCATTCCCTCGGTCTCGGTCTCGGCCGTGGGGTTGGCATGCCCAAGCAGGGGAACAACCGCCTGCACACAGGCAACCATCAAGGAGCGCAGCATTGGCCTGGAAAGGGAGAACGAACGATCAGTTGAATCAGCCGGCTTGATGGGAGGCCAGGGCACGCACCACGTCGCCTCGGGTGATCACGCCGACAGGACATTGGTTGCTATCCAGCACGAACAGGCGTTGCGTGCCCCGCTCATGCAGCTGGGATGCCGCCTTGGGCAGCGCTAACTCCGTCCTGCAGCTGTGGGAGTCCTTGCGCATCAGATCGCTCACCTTAGTGCCGAGCACCTGGTGCACCTGCTTGTCCCAGTTCAAGGGATTGCGCAGGTAGATCACGCTGTCCAGCAGCATCACGTAGGGGCCGGCATCAACACCGCTCTCCCGCACCATCAGATCCTGCTCCGTCAGCTCGCCGATCAGACGACCCTCTACATTCACCACCGGCAAACCACTCACGTGGTGGTCGCTGATCATCTGCACGGCCTGCTGCAACGGGGTGTCGGGCGTGACCGTCAGCACCGGCTGGGTCATCACATCAGCCACCGTCAGCTGCAGGACCATGATCGAGATTCAGCTCCTCGCATTCTGAGCGTTGTTTCTGTCTTTGCGTTCGATTGCCAACGGACTCACCGTGGCGCGAGCCGTTGCCGGTTTCCCGCTGATCCTTGCCCTGCAGTTCGGCTGGCAGGGCTGGGCCTGGTGTTTGCTGCTGCTGGCCGGGCTCAGTGATGCGGCCGATGGCTGGCTGGCCCGGCGCGCCGGGGGTGGCAGCAGCTGGGGCGCTCGCATTGACCCCCTCACCGACAAAGTGCTGATCGCGGCACCGTTGCTCTGGCTGGCGTCGTCGGCTGTGCTGCCGCTCTGGGCGGTCTGGTTGTTGCTGGTCCGTGAATTGCTGATATCGGGCTGGCGATCCCAGGCCAGTGATGGCGGGCCGGCTTCGCTGTCGGGCAAAGCAAAGACGATCCTTCAGTTCCTCAGCCTGTTGCTGATGCTCTGGCCCTCCGGCTGGATCGCTGCTGCCGGGCTCCAGAGCCTGGGATGGTGGATGTTCTGGCCCTCCCTCGCCCTGGCTCTGAGCTCAGCTCTGGGCTACATCACGCCCCGATCAGTGCCTCGTCAGAACTGAAGTCTGGCGCTGCGGTTGGGTTCAGGGCGTAGTCGTTGCTGTGGCTGTCGGCCAGGCCCTTGGCCAGGTCGAAGCTGGGTTGCCAGGCCAGTTCGCGTTCCACCCGGGTGATGTCGGTGAGGAAGTGATTGAGCCGCAGCGGGAAGGCCTTGCGGGCTTTGGGGTCCAGATCCCTGGGGTTGAAGCTGCGCAGCTCTAGGCCATCGGGATCGCGGCCGCAGGCTACGGCTGCGGCGCGGATCAGGCCCCGGAAGCTGATGCCCTGCTTGCCGGAGCAGTTGTAAATGCGATTTGCTGCAGCATCCACGTCGATGCAACGGGCCATTGCTTCCGCCAGATCTTCCACATGGCCCAGTTGGGTGATCGTGCTGCCGTCACCGGGCAGCGGAATCGGGCGGTTGTGAACGATGCGATCGAAGAACCAGCGTTCCACCGGGTTGTAGTTGCCAGGGCCATAGATGTAGGTGGGCCGGAAGCTGGTGAAGGGGATACCCTCCTTGCGCAGCCAGGCCTCGGTGTCGGCCTTGCCGGCGTGACGGCTCTGCGGATCGGTGGGGCTGGATTCATCCATGGGCCACAGCTCCGAATCGGCGTACACCCCGGCTGAACTCACGTACACAAAGCGATGGCTGGGGGACCCGGTGATGGCCACCACGCGGCTGCTGTCCTCTTGCTTGCGTCCCGAGCTGTCGACGATCACATCGAAGCTGCGGCCCTGCAGCGCGCTAAGGCCTTCATCGCTGCTGCGATCGCCACAAAGGTGTTCCACGCCAGCGGGGACGGGGTTCTTACCGCGGGTGAACAGGGTGAGTGCATGGCCCTGGGCCTGCAGGCGGGCCACCAAGGGCCGGCCCACGAAGCGGGTTCCCCCCATCACCAGGATCTTCATGCACTTGGGCCCGAAAAGCGCAGCTATTGAAGCGTGGCGCTGCAGGATGGAGGGTCTCTGGTCCGACCCTGATGGAGATCATTCCCGCCATTGATTTGCTCGATGGAGCCTGCGTCCGGCTTCACCAGGGGGATTACGACCAGGTGACCCGATTCAGTGAGGATCCTGTGGCGCAGGCCCTCAGCTGGCAGAGCCAGGGGGCAACCCGTCTGCACCTGGTGGATCTCGATGGCGCCAAACGGGGTGAGCCGATCAATGACGCAGCGGTGCGGGCCATCACCGCCGCCCTCGACATCCCTGTTCAGCTCGGTGGTGGTGTGCGCTCGCTCGAGCGCGCCGAAGAGTTGATCGCCTGTGGCCTGGATCGGGTAATTCTCGGCACGGTGGCGATTGAACAGCCGGAGTTGGTTCAGGAGTTGGCCCAACGCCATCCCGGCCGCATCGTGGTGGGCATTGATGCCAACGATGGCCGGGTGGCCACCCGGGGCTGGATCGAGCAGAGCGATGTTCTGGCCACCGATCTGGCCAAGCAGTTCAGTGTCGCCGGCATCGCGGCGATAATCACCACCGATATCGCCACCGATGGCACCCTCGCCGGCCCCAACCTGGAGGCGCTGCGAACCATGGCGCAGTGCTGCGCTGTTCCGGTGATCGCCTCCGGAGGCATTGGCTGCATGGCCGACCTCCTCTCACTCCTGCCCTTGGAGCCCCTTGGTGTGACGGGAGTGATCGTTGGCCGAGCCCTCTACGACGGCCGTGTCGACCTGGCGGAGGCCATCGCTGCGTTGGGTGAGGCAAGGCTTCAAGACGTCACCGCCGTGGCGGCAGACATCGCCTGAGCTGGCCTAGGGACTTATGGTTGAAGAAGCAGGCACCTTCTGTGGTAATAGCAGCCGCTGGAAAGAGCAGCACGCAGTCCCCCGCGGGCAGTTTGCAGGAGGTGTTTGAGCAGTACCGGCGGCTGGGCATGCGTCTCGGCCGTCAGCGGCGCATGGTTCTTGACCTGCTCTGGAGCGAGAAGAGCCACCTCAGCGCTCGCGACATCTTTGAACAGCTGAATCTGAGGGGTCGCAGCATCGGCCACACCTCGGTGTATCAGAACCTCGAAGCCCTGCAGTCGGCTGGGGTGATTGAGTGTCTCGATCGCGCCAGTGGTCGCCTCTACGGCTACCGCAGTGATCCTCACAGCCATCTCACCTGTATGGACAGCGGTTCGATCGATGACATCGACGTTGTTCTTCCTGACGACCTGTTGCGTGAGATCGAACAGCGCACCGGCTTCCGCATCGAGTCGTACACCTTGCAATTGAACGGCAGGCGCACCCTGGAGAACTGAGCAGAAGGTCGTTACCTTGAGCCCAACTGTTTCGGGTTCAACCCTTGGTCTCCCCTTCGCCGGTGCGGATGTTGCTGCTCGCTCCGGATCTTCTCGGGGAGTCGCTGGCGCTGAAACTCACCTCCGCCCGGGACGATTGGGAGGTGGTGCTTCGCCCTGAGCGCCTGACGGGTGCCCCGGCGTTGGTGATCTGGTCGATCGACACCTTGGCCTCATTGGCGTCGCTTCAGCAGGAGCTATTCGCCCTGCAGGAGCGCTGGCAGCCCGCCCCTGTGCTGCTGCTGCTGCCCAGCGAGCTACATCTTTCGCGGGAACAACTGCTGGAGCTGCCGGCGGCCGGCCTACTTCAAAACGTCGATGCCCAGGGGCTTCAGAACGCTATCGAAACCCTGCTGCAGGGCGGCAGGGACATTCGCCTGGAGGCTGCGTCGGAGACGCAAAGCCAGGAGCAGACCATGGGCCTGGGACAGTGGTTGCTTGTGAGTGGCCTGCAGCAGGTGAGCCGCGACCTGCAACGGGTGGAGGCCCTGCTCAATCCACCCCCGGAACAGCCGTTGCTGTTTCTGCTGCTGCAGGGGCGCCGCCGCGAATTGCGCTTCGCCAAGGGCTTTCTGCTCTGGCTCTGGGGGCCGTTGCACCTGGGCCTCGAACATGCAGAACCCCTGGCCCCCTCCGTGTCCAGCGATGGATCACCCACCACTACGGCGATCAGCCTGCGCGAACGCAATGCCGTTGCCGTATGGGATGCCATCCGCGACCGCATCGATTCATCAGTTCAGTCTGGATTGACCAATTCCACCGGCCGTCTGCTGGCAATTGAGGGTCTGCACCCGGATCGCCGCCGGGAGTTGCTGCTGGCCCTGTTGCAACAGCTTGATCAGGTCTTGCAGCGCCTGCGCCGCCGCCAGGACGGCACTGCGATGGCCCAGGCCTGGGATTCGTTGCAGCCAGAGTTGCGTCAGCAGGCCCTCACTGCCCTGGCCGGCAGTTATGTCCAGATCCCCTGCGACGGCGAGCTGCAGCCGGTGGTGGCTTCGCTGCTCAGCCGTGCTGATCTCACCGGTGCAGACGTAGAGCTGCCCGATCCAATCGGAATGCTGGCGCCGCTGGTGGCCGATCAACCGATGCTGGTGAACGGCCTGCTGCTGCCGGCCGATGACCCCAGGGCCTTCCTGCAACTGGAAACCCTGGTCAGCAATTGGCTGGTGAGGACGGCGGAACTGATTGGTGCCGAATTGCTTGATGCCTGTGGTGACTGGCCGGAGCTGCGCCGTTACCTGCTGCGGGACCCCCTCCTGGCGACCCGGGAACTCGACCGGCTCAGGAACCGCTTGAATACACAGCTTCGCTGGGCGGATTGGGTGGAGCGCCCCATTCAGCTCTACGAAAGCCAGCGCACCCTGTTTCAATTGCGTTCTGGTCGCATCGAACCGATGCTGCTGACTGAGCCCCGCGACAAGGAGCTCAATCAGCTGGGTTGGTGGCAGCGGCAGGTGGCCTTGCTCCTGGAAGCCCGGGATGCCCTCGCACCCCAGGTGCAGGCACTGGTTCGCCGCATCGGCGACCTTGCTGTGATCCTGCTCACCCAGGTGTTGGGGCGCGCCATCGGTCTGGTGGGGCGGGGCATTGCCCAGGGCATGGGACGCAGCTTCGGCCGCGGTTAGGCCCCTGGGTCCACAATGGCGATCCGCTGCTTCGGCTTGATGCTTGCTTTGGTGCGCTGTCTGATCACCGTTTCGATCGCGCTGCTGCTCCATGTCGCACCAGCCGCCGCTGTGTTGAACAGCGACAGCTACGACGGCAACATCTATGCCCTCTACGCTGGCAATGGGTCGTTGGTGCCTCCCGCCAGCACCCTGGAGGAGTCCCTCGCTGAGGGACGCACAGCCGTGATCGTCTATTACCTGGATGACAGCGCCGTGAGCAAACGCTTCGCTCCGGTGGTGTCGGAACTGCAACGGCTTTGGGGCCGCAGCATCGATCTGCTGCCGCTTTCCACCGATCCGCTGCAGGGCCGTGAAGCGCTGGGGGCCGGTGATCCAGCCACCTATTGGTCTGGAACCATTCCGCAGGTGGTGGTGATCGGCACCGATGGCCGGATTGTGCTTGATCAGAACGGTCAGGTTCCACTCGTGGCGATCAACGACGCCATCAGCGCCTCCACCGGTCTTCCCGCTCCAGATCTGGGACGCATTGATCAGGGAGGCAGTTTCAACGAAGTCAACATCGAAGTCACCGCCAACTGAGACGCTAACCGCCATGGCGCCTACGCTGCCGGCCAGTTGTCCCGGTCGCTGAGCCGGATCCGCTGTGTCGCTGCTGCTTGCTCCGCTCGGCCTTGGACTTGCTGTGGCTTGGCTGGAGCTCCGCCATCGCCTCAGACCCGCCTCACCGTTGCGGATGACCCCTCGCGACTGGCGCGTTAATGATTTGGGCGGGCGGCTCCATATCGAGGGTGTGCTGGAGATCAGCAACCCCCACCCCCGCATGGAGGTTTTTGTGCCGGAGCTGCGGGTCGAGCCCGTGCTGCTGGGGTCCTCTGATCCCGCCGGCCTGGAAGTGAAAACGCGGATCATTGCCGACCATCCCGACGAGGAGACCCGCGCAGACGGCTACTGGGCGGCCTACATCGTCAAAGGACGCAAAACCACGCGTGCCCTTGTCTCGATCGAGATCACTGGCCCGATGACATCGGCTCGGGTCGACAGCCTCTGGGTGGATACCCACTGGGTGAATTATGGACCCTTCGGTCGCCTGCAGCGTCGTCAGGGCGTGCTGGTTCCCTTGAGCCGTCCTCAACCCCTGCAGCCCGATCAAGCCCCTTTCCGCCAGGGGGAAAGCTGCCGCGTTTTGCCGCTGCGCACCCACCTGCTCGGCCCCCTGGATGACTGCATTGACGTCCTGCGCACCTACGCCGCCGATCTGGTGGAGCCCGGCGACATCCTCACCATCGGCGAAACCCCCGTGGCTGTGATCCAGGGTCGATATCGCCATCCAAGTGAGGTGGAACCCGGCATGGTGGCGCGCCTGGCCTGCCGTGTGTTTCACCCCACCAGCAGCCTGGCCACGGCCTGCGGCATGCAGACCTTGATCGATCTGGTGGGGCCCACCAGGGTTCTTGCCGCCTGGCTGGGGGGTCTGCTGATGAAGCTGGTGGGCATCCCCGGTGGCTTCTATCGCCTCGCCGGTGACCAGGCCCGCTTGATCGACGACATCACCGGCACCACACCGCCCTACGACCAGACCATTGTTTTGGGGCCATCCCGGGCTGAACAGTTCTGTCGTGATGCCTCTGCCGAACTCGGGGTCGACATTGCCATCGTCGACGTCAACGACCTCGGCCGTGTGAAGGTGCTGGCTTCCAGCCCCGGCTGTGATGAGGGCTTGCTGGGCCGGGCTCTGCGTCCCAATCCTGCTGGCAATGCCAATGAGCGCACCCCTCTGGTCCTGGTGCGGCCAGGCCTGGAATGAGCGATACATTGTGAATAGTTGGGGATGGAGGGTGTCCGGTGACAGAACCCAAGACCACCACCATCCGCATTGAGCCCCTCAATCCAGCCCACCTGGCGAAGTGGGTTCAGGACGCGCCGCTTGATCAGCTCTCACGTTTTCAGGGCTTTCTGATCGGTGAATGGTTCTCGAGAGTTGAGCAACGCTTCCCCGATCTGCTCCCCAGCCGCTCGCCCCGTTGCCTGATGGCCCTCGTGGGAGATCGCCCAGTGGCCAGTGTGGTGGCCCGGCCGTTCAACCGCCGCGGCAGCTGCTGGATCCTTCATTTGCCGGAGCTGTTGGGCCCGCTGGACGATCACAGCCATCGCGCCATTCAGCAGTCCTTGCTTCAGCAGGCTCTGCAGTCCTGGACCGCCCAGATCTGCAGCTGGGTGATCCGCTGTCCGGCCACCGATGCCGATGCCATTGCCCTGCTGCGGGAGCTGGGCTTTCAACCGCTTCGTCCGTATCAATGTTGGTGTCCACCAGGCCCCGGGGTTGAGCCACCAAGCAGCGATCCATTGCCAGGGGGTCTGCGCTGGGCGGCCTTGAACCGCCGCACCGCGCAGTTGCTCTGGCCGATCGAGCAGGGCGGCAGCCACAGCCACCTGCGTCAGATCACCGACCGCCATTGGCTGGATCTGCTGGACCGCAACGGCCTCGGCTGCGGCGTGCTCATGGCTGGAGATGCTGTGTTGGCAGGATGCATCCGCCTTCCCGATGCCGGAGAGGCTGGGTTCCTGGAACTGATGCGCGACGTCACCTGGGATCCCAGGCTGGATCAGGCCCTTCCCCAGGTTTTGAACGGGATCCTTCAGCGCGGCCGCCCTCGCGGGCTGCTCACGGCCTTTGACGATGCCCCCCTCAGCCGGATCCTGGAGGCGGAGGGCTGGACCCGCGGCGACGAGCAGCTGCTGTTCGGACGCAGCATGTGGCGGCGTCAGTCACCCCAGCGCAACCTGCAGCTGACCCGATCGCTCGATCAGGTGCTGGGCCGATTGCGGCCTCAGGGCACACCCTTGCCCACACCATGTCTGGGTGATCGGCACTGATGCGGCCGCGTCCCTGTTCGATCCTCAGCCTCGATGTGGGCCGGCGGCGCATCGGTCTGGCTGGCTGCGATGCCCTGGGCATCAGCGTTACGCCCCTCGCTGCCCTGCGTCGTGGTCGCTTTGATGCGGATCTGGTCGTTCTGCGGGCCCACTGCCGTGAACGGTCGGTGCAGGGGCTTGTGGTGGGATTCCCCCTGGATGACGCGGGTCAGCCCACGGCCCAAGCGGAGCATTGCCAGCGTTACGGCCTGCGGCTGGCTGCCGCCCTCGATCTGCCCCTGGCCTGGGTGAATGAGCACAGCAGCACCTGGGCGGCCGGTGAACAGTTCGGGCTGACGGGTGATCGCAGCGGACGTCTGGACAGTGCAGCCGCTGCCCTGCTGCTGGAGCAATGGCTGGCGGAGGGTCCGGAGCTCAAACCGGCCCAACAGAGTGCGTCAAGGTCGGGCGCCGGGGCGGGCGATGGTGGATCCTGAGCCCAGTCAGAGCCGCGTCGATGTCTGAGTCGGGCCCCGGTAAGAGCAGCGATCACCCCACCCTGCTGGTCTGCGACCGCGAGGGCCACGATCTGCTGTGCTTCCTCGAGCATCTGATCCCCATCGAGGGGCAGGACTACGCCCTGCTTTCGCCGGTCGACACACCGGTGTCGCTGTTTCGGCTCAACGACGATGCAGAGCCGGTGCCCATCACGGAAGTTGCCAGCAGCGAGCCGATTCTCTCGGTGGCTGATGTGGTGCTCCAGGAGCACGACCTGGTCCTGGTGCGATCGGCGATCACCCTCACCGTTAGTGGTGAATTGGAGGAGCCGGATCAGGATGAGCTCGATGAGCTGGAAGACGACGACGTTGATGAGGACGCCGAGACCTTTGAACTGCTGGTGAGCTTCATGGTCGACGCGGAGGAATACGGCCTCTACATCCCCCTCGACCCGTTCCTGGTCTTGGTACGGATGGTGGATGGCCAGGCGGTGCTGCTGAGCGACGATGAGCTCGACCGCGTTCAACCACTGATTGAGGCGGAACTGGAGGAGCGTGAATGGCCGGATTGACGGCACAGCAATGGTTGACCCCCGATTGGGATCCCCACCTCACCATTGCCCAGCTTTCGCTGCCCCACCTCACGGCCCACGGCCTGCAGGCTGCCGTGATAGATGTCGACCGCACCCTTCTGCCCGGTCGTGACGTGACCCTGCCAGGCCCGGTGCGCGACTGGCTGGTGGATGCCGGCCGTCGCTTGCAATTGCATCTGTTCAGCAATAACCCCTCCCGCGACCGGATTGCTGCCGTGGCTGACCAGCTGCAGGTCAGCTTCACCTTTGCTGCCGGTAAGCCCCGCCGTGGCGCCCTGCGCAGCGTGGTTCGTGATCTCGCACTGCCCCCGGAGGCGATCGCGATGATCGGCGACCGCCTGTTCACGGATGTGCTCTGCGGCAACCGAATGGGGCTTTACACGGTGTTGGTTCGACCGGTTCGAGACGACGGCAAGCCCTGCCGCCATGACCGGGTGCAGCGGTTTGAACGTGCCATGGCCCGCGTGATGGGGGCGCCTTCAGCATGACCCTGTGGGTCGTGAAAATCGGCACCAGCCTGCTTCGGGGGGAGACCACCACCACGATTGATGGCTACGCCCGCTGCTTCGCAGGGGCCATGGCCCGCGGTGACCAGGTGTTGCTGGTCACCAGTGGTGCCGTCGGGCTGGGCTGCCAGAAGTTGGCCCTCACCAACCGACCCGACACGGTGGTGGCCCTGCAGGCAGCTGCGGCCATCGGCCAGGGCGCGCTGATGGCGCTGTATGAACGGGCCATGGAACGCCATGGTCGTTCCGTGGCGCAGGTGCTGCTGACCCGCTCCGACCTGGCCGATCGCCGTCGTTATCAGAACGCTTCGGGCACCTTGCGGCAGCTGCTGAGCTGGGGGGTGCTGCCGGTGATCAATGAGAACGATGCCCTCTCGCCGGCGGAGTTGCGCTTCGGCGACAACGACACCCTCTCGGCGTTGGTGGCCGCCGCCGTTGAAGCGCAGCAACTGATCCTGCTCACGGATGTTGATCGCCTCTATTCCTCGGATCCGCGGGTTAATGCCAACGCCGAACCGATCTCGGATGTTTGCCACCCCCGGGAGCTGGACTCGTTGGAACAGGGGGCCGGCGACGGGGGGCGCTGGGGCACCGGGGGCATGACCACGAAGCTGGCGGCAGCCCGCATTGCCACCGCCAGTGGCATCACCGTGCAGCTCGCTGATGGTCGCGACCCCGCTCGTCTCGAGGCTTTGTTGCAGGGGGAACGGGGGGGGACGGTGTTCCATCCTCACCCCGAACCCCTGGGCAATCGACGCAGTTGGCTAGCCCACGTGCTTCGGCCCGAGGGTGAACTGCAGCTGGATGCAGGGGCCTGTGCTGCGCTTCAGCATCGTGGTGCGTCTCTGCTGCTGGTGGGTGTGACGGCGGTGCGGGGTGACTTCGCCGCCAATCAACCCGTTCAGTTGCTGGACCCCGATGGAGAGGATCTGGGTCGTGGCCTCTGTTCGATGGCCAGCGACCAGCTGCGGGCCGCGATGAATGACCCACCACCGGGGGAGTCATCCCCGGTGGTGGTGCATCGCGATGGTCTTGTGCTTCGCAGCCGTTAACCACGTCTACGATCCGCCGGACTGCCCTGGCCTCCATGCGTTTCAGCACCCTGATCAAGGTTCTGCAGACCGGTGATGCAGGCCTGCGATGGAGCCAGCCGGGCTTGGACCCATCGCTTGAGGGTGCCGCTTCACTCGATCAGGCCTCAGCCGCGCAGCTCAGCTTTCTGGAGAAGGGCAACGCCCTGATGGCGGCTTTGGGCACCAGTGGCGTGGGTGCCCTGTTGCTGCCAGACCAACAGGATCTCATTGATCTGGCATCGCAGCGTGGCATCGCCTTTGCGGTCTTCGCTGATCCGCGTCTGGCCTTTGCTGAAGCTCTCGATCAATTGCATCCTCGCCGCCGGCCCTTGGCGGAGATTCACCCCTCGGCGGTGATCGATGAACGGGCTGTGGTGGGCCCCGGCACGGCGGTGGGCCCGCGGGTCTGCATTGGGGAAGGAAGCTGTCTTGGTGCCGACTGCATCGTTCATCCAGGGGTGGTGATTTACGACAACGTGGTGGTGGGTGATGGGTGCGAGCTGCACGCCAATGCCGTACTCCACCCCGGCACCCGTCTCGGTCGTGGCTGTGTGGTGAACTCCAATGCCGTTGTCGGCTCCGAAGGGTTCGGCTTCGTGCCGACGGCCAAGGGATGGCGAAAAATGCCGCAGACCGGCCAGGTGGTTCTTGAAGACGGCGTTGAGGTGGGTAGCGGTACCACCATCGACCGCCCTTCCGTTGGGGAGACCCGTATTGGTGCCGGCACCAAGATCGACAACCTTGTGCAGATCGGCCATGGGGTCAGCACCGGGCGTGGCTGTGCCTTCGCGGCACAGGTGGGCATCGCCGGCGGTGCCCGGATCGGTCAGGGGGTCATCCTTGCGGGCCAGGTGGGGGTTGGCAATCGTGTTGTGGTGGGAGACCGCGTCATCGCCAGCTCCAAGACCGGTATTCACGGTGATGTGGATCCCGGCGAGGTGGTGAGTGGTTTTCCCGCAATTCCGAATCGTCTCTGGCTGCGATGTGCCGCCACCTTCAGCAAGCTGCCGGAGATGGCCAAGACCCTGCGGGAGCTCAAACGGGACACCCCTCAGTAACCTCAGCGGTCGACCTGCCGCACTGCATCGTCATGGCTCAGCACCGCGTTGTTCTCCTGCCCGGTGATGGCATCGGCCCCGAGATCACCGCTGTTGCCCGTCAGCTGCTGGAGGTAGTGAGCCAGCGCCATGGCTTTTCACTGAGCTTTGAGGAGCAGCCCATCGGCGGCAGCGCCATCGATGCCACCGGTGAGCCGTTGCCCGCCAGCACCCTCGAAGCCTGTAAGTCAGCCGATGCGGTGTTGCTGGCCGCCATCGGCAGCCCCCGTTTCGACAGCCTTCCTCGCGAGAAACGGCCGGAAACCGGCCTGCTTGGTTTGCGCGCCGGCATGGAGCTGTTTGCCAATCTGCGGCCGGTGAAGATTGTTCCGGCCCTCATCGCTGCCAGCAGCCTCAAGTGTGAGGTCATCGAGGGGGTGGACCTGATGGTGGTGCGGGAACTCACCGGGGGGATCTATTTCGGTCAACCCAAGGGACGCATCGAGACCGAGGGAGACGAGCGCGGCTTCAACACCATGACCTACTCCGCCTCGGAGGTGGATCGGATCGCGAAGGTGGCCTTTGAGCTCGCCCAGGAGCGGCGGGGCCAGCTCTGCTCGGTGGATAAGGCCAATGTGCTTGATGTGAGCCAGCTCTGGCGGGATCGTGTTGATGTCATGGCGCCCAGCTATGGCGGTGTGGAGGTGAGCCACATGTATGTGGACAACGCGGCGATGCAACTGGTGCGTGATCCCCGCCAGTTCGATGTGCTGCTCACCGGCAACCTCTTCGGCGACATCCTCAGCGATGAGGCGGCGATGCTTACCGGCTCCATCGGCATGCTGCCCTCGGCCTCCCTTGGCAGTGAGGGTCCTGGTCTGTTTGAGCCTGTGCATGGTTCAGCCCCCGACATCGCCGGTCAGGACAAGGCCAATCCCATGGCCATGGTGCTGTCGGCCGCAATGATGCTGCGCATCGGCCTGAAACAGGCCGCGGCTGCCGATGATCTTGAGGCCGCTGTGGATGCCGTTCTGGCCAGTGGCTACCGCACCGGTGATCTGATGGCAGAAGGCTGCACCCAGCTGGGATGTCGCGCAATGGGTGAGCAATTGCTCAAAGCTCTGTGAGCCAGAGATTGGTGCAATCGGGCCCTGATCTGGCAGGATCGCCGAGCCCGTAGTCCCTGCGTCGATGTCGAAGCGTCATCCGGTTGTCGCTGTTACCGGTTCTTCCGGAGCTGGAACCAGCACCGTCAAGCGCGCCTTCGAGCACATCTTTGCGAGGGAAGGCATTACCCCTGCAGTGGTGGAAGGCGACAGCTACCACCGCTACGAGCGGATGCCCATGAAACAGGCCATGGCTGATGCCCTGGCTAAGGGTGAGAACTTCTCCCACTTCGGCCCTGAGGCCAACCTCTTCGACAAGCTCGAGGAACTGTTCCGCACCTACGGCGAAACCGGTGCTGGTCAGAAGCGCTACTACCTCCACAGCGTCGAAGAAGCGGCTGAGCACAACGCCCGTCTTGGCGTCAACCTCGAGCCGGGTCAGTTCACGCCTTGGGAAGACATCCCTTCAGGCACTGACGTGCTGTTCTACGAAGGCCTCCACGGCGGTGTGAAGGGCGAGGGCTACGACGTGGCTGCCCTGGCCGACCTGCTGGTGGGTGTGGTGCCGATCACCAACCTCGAGTGGATTCAGAAGATCCACCGCGACAACGCTGAGCGTGGTTATTCCGCTGAGGCGATCGTTGACACGATCCTGCGCCGGATGCCCGATTACATCAATCACATCTGCCCGCAGTTCAGCCAGACAGACATCAACTTCCAGAGGGTTCCCACCGTGGACACCTCCAACCCATTCATCTGCCGGAACATCCCGACCCCGGATGAAAGCTTCGTGATCATCCACTTCCGCAAGGGTGCTCGTGAGAAGTGGGGGATCGACTTCGGTTACCTGCTGAGCATGATCCACGATTCCTTCATGTCCAGCCCCACCAGCATCGTGGTGAATGGCGGCAAGATGGGCTTCGCCATGGAACTGATCCTCACTCCGATCATTCACCGCATGATCGAAGAGAAGAACAAGCTCAGCTGATCGCTTCCCCTACCAACAATCGTCTCTACAATGGGCTCATCTGAGTGATCAGGTGGGCTCTAATTCGTTGTCAACGCCCTCCTTTGAAATCCGCGGAGCCTCGGGGGTGCCCTCGTCTCCCCGCTGGGACCGCATTGACAGCCGCTCGCTGATCGCCCAGGCACGACGCATTTATTTCGCCTATCTCTCCAGCACCCCTGCGGGGCAGGAGCCTCTCGGTGTGGTGGTTGATCCGAAGGAGCCCGATGGCCGCGTGGTCTTCGAGACCCCTGTTCTTCTGCCGGACGAAGAGTTCATTGCCATCGATCTGATCCGGGGGCGCACGAGCCGTGGTCGGACGCGATGGAAGGGTTGATCCTGGCTTGGACCGGCCTGCTGGGAGCCGGCCTCGGCAGCTTTACCAACGTGGTGGCCTGGCGCTTGCCCCGCCAGGAATCGGTGGTTTTCCGGCAGCCACTGCCCAAAATTCGGCCATGCCATCCGCTGGCATGACAATCTCCCGTTGCTGGGTTGGCTGCTGCTGAGGGGCCGCTGCCGCGACTGTGATGCAGCGATCAGCTGGCGTTCCCCCGCCGTGGAGGCCCTGAGTGCCGGCCTCTGGATCTCGGCGCTGTAAGTGCGGCCTTGTGCTGGTGGGGGGGGCTGCCTGATCTCTGGCTCCCCTGGGCTGGACTTCCCCTGATTGCGCTGCTGTTGCCGCTGGTGTTGATCGATCTGGATCACCTTTGGTTGCCGGAGCCCCTGTGCCGCTGTGGAGTGGTGCTGGGCTTGCTCGTCAGCACGGCTGCTGGCATTCCTGTTCTGGCTAGCCATTTGATCGTTGCGGTGCTGGCCTTGCTGCTGTTGGAAGGTCTCAGTGCACTGGCCGAAGGGTTGTTGGGACAGCCTGCGCTGGGCCTTGGCGATGCCAAGTTGGCGGCGCTGGGTGGGGCATGGCTGGGCCACGGAGGCATCGCATCGGCGATGGCCCTTGCGGTTGTCTCGGGAGCCGTGGTCGGAAGCACCGCTCGCCTCAGTGGCTGGTTGGGCCCCAGGGAACGGTTCCCCTTCGGTCCCTTCATTGCACTGGGCATTTGGCTGGTCTGGTTGACCGGTCCGCAGTGCTGGTGGAGCACCTGGTTGATGCTGTTGGGCGCTTGATTCCCCAGCGTCTTTCACCGGGCCGGCTTTTAATGGTGTGAGCTGACGGCCCTGTGTGTCTCTGTTCGATTGGTTTGCTGATCGCCGTAAGGGTCAGTACGTCGCCAACGTCAAGCAGGAACCCGATGAAGGTGATGGGCTGTGGAGCAAATGCCCGGAGTGTGGTCAGGTCGTCTATCTCAAAGACCTGAAACTCAATGCCAGTGTTTGCGCCAACTGCGGCCATCACCACCGGATCGACAGTGCTGAACGCATCGCACTGATTGCGGACCCCGACAGCTTCCAGGTGCTGAATGCGGATCTGTCACCGGTGGATCCCCTCGGATTCAAAGACCGGCGCGCCTATGCCGACCGGCTGCGGGAAAGTCAGGCCTCGACGGGGCTGCGGGATGGTGTGGTCACCGGGCTCTGCCGGGTGGAAGGCATCCCCATGGGCCTTGCAGCGATGGACTTCCGCTTCATGGGTGGATCGATGGGCTCGGTGGTTGGGGAGAAGATCACCCGTCTGATCGAGGAGTCCACCGCCCGCAAGCTGCCTCTGCTGATCGTTTGTGCCTCCGGCGGTGCCCGGATGCAGGAGGGGATGCTCAGCCTGATGCAGATGGCGAAGATCTCCGGCGCGCTGGAACGCCACCGCGAAGCTGAGCTGCTCTACATGCCCTTGCTCACCCACCCCACCACGGGAGGTGTGACCGCCAGTTTCGCCATGCTGGGCGATCTGATCCTGGCGGAACCGAAGGCTTTGATTGGTTTTGCTGGGCGCCGGGTGATCGAGCAGACCCTGCGGGAGAAGCTGCCTGACAATTTCCAGACGGCTGAATATCTGCAGGAGCACGGCTTCGTGGACACGATCGTTCCCCGCACCCAGCTGCGCTCCACCCTGGCCAATCTCCTGCGCCTGCACGGCTGCAAACCGATGGAGCTCACCAGAGCATGATCCGAGCTGGTTGTGTTCTGATCCTGGCCTTGGTCATTTGGGTCGCTCCCGTGCTGGCGGGCCCCGTGGAATGGATTGAGGTGCCTGCCACCGACGCGGGCCAGCAGTGGTGGGACCGCGGCAGTGTGCGCATCGATCGGGACGGATACCGAACCGTGCTCAGCCGGTTCGCCCCAGCGGCCACTGAAGATGGAGATCAGCCCTCCGGCGAGCTCTATGTGATGCAGCTGGACTGCTCCCAGGAGCTGTATCGCGACAAACAGGTGAATGGTTTGCCGCGTTTTCGTGCCCAATGGCAGCCTGCCGGGGATGACGGGCTTATCACCTCCGTGATTGAGGCTGTCTGCACCGAACCCCTCTCCAGCTGAGATGTCCCCACAACCCATTGGTGTTGCTGTAGCCGGTCTCGGTTTTGGGGAGAAGGTGCACCTGCCAGCCCTTGCGGCAGCGACTGAGCTTGAGGCAGTGGCGCTTTGGCACCCGCGCCAGGAGCGCTTGGATGCCGCCACGGCCGCCCATGGTTTGAAGGGATTCAGCGACTGGGACGCTGTGCTGGCCGATCCCGCGGTGGACGCGGTGATCATCGCCACCCCCCCGGCACCCCGCTTTGACCTGGCACGCCGGGCCCTGGAGGCGGGCAAGCACCTGCTGCTGGAGAAGCCCATCGCGCTGCATGCCGATCAAGCCCGGGAGCTGCAGCGGCTGGCCCTGGCACGGGGACTGTCGGTGGCTGTGGATTACGAGTACCGAGCCGTTCCACTGTTCATGCAGGCCGCACGCCTTCTGCAGGCCGGTGCTGTAGGCACCCCCTGGTTGGTGAAGCTCGACTGGTTGATGGGCAGCCGTGCCGATCCCCAGCGCGGCTGGAACTGGTATGCCCAGGCGGATCAGGGAGGCGGCGTGATCGGAGCCCTCGCAACCCATGCCATGGACATGCTGGGCTGGCTGATCGGTCCCCTTGGGGCCGTCCAGGCCCTGAACAGCGTTTCGATCAAGCAACGCCCCCACCCCGATGGTGGTCTGGCCGCTGTGGATGCCCCCGATGTGTCGCTGCTGCAGACCGTTGCCCATTGGCAGGGCAGGCAGGATCTGAAGGTGCCGGCTCAGGTCAGCCTCAGTTCCGTATCGCGCAACGGTCGCGGGTTCTGCCTGGATGTGGTGGGGTCCTCCGGATCGCTGCTGCTCAGCAGCACTAATCAGAAGGACTACGTCCATGGCTTTGAGCTGCAGCACGCCCCGCTCGGTGAGCCCTTCCGCGCGGTGGAGCCCGATGCCGACCTCGCCTTCCCGCAAACCTGGTCGGATGGCCGCATCGCCCCTGTGGTGCGGGTGCTGGGCTGGTGGGCCGAGAGCATTCGCAGTGGGCAACCGATGCTGCCTGGACTGGCCGAGGGCGTGGCCAGTCGTGTGGCCTGCGATCAAGCAGCAGGCGGCACATTGGATCTTGCGTAACACGCGGTAAAATTGCCGGCGATTCGTCTTTGACGACCCAAACCCTCCGAGGATTTATCCATGGCGCTCGTTCCGCTTCGGCTCCTGCTCGACCACGCCGCTGAGAACGGCTACGGCATTCCTGCGTTCAACGTGAACAATCTGGAGCAGGTCCAGGCCATCATGGAAGCGGCTGACGAGACCGACAGCCCTGTGATCCTCCAGGCCTCCCGCGGCGCCCGCAGCTACGCCGGTGAGATCTTCCTGCGTCACCTGATCCTGGCCGCGACCGAGACCTATCCCCACATCCCTGTGGTGATGCACCAGGACCACGGCAACGCCCCTGACACCTGCTATTCCGCTGCCATCAACGGCTTTACCTCCGTGATGATGGACGGCTCCCTGGAAGCCGACGCCAAGACTCCCGCCAGCTACGACTACAACGTCAACGTCACCAAGCAGGTGGTGGACTTCGCCCACTCCGTGGGTGTGAGCGTTGAGGGTGAGCTGGGTTGCCTGGGCTCCCTGGAAACCGGCAAGGGTGAAGCAGAAGACGGCCACGGTTTTGAGGGCGAGCTGTCCAAGGACATGCTCCTCACCGATCCCGCAGAGGCTGCCGACTTCGTTGCCAAGACCAAGTGCGACGCCCTGGCCATCGCCATCGGTACCAGCCACGGCGCTTACAAGTTCACCCGCAAGCCCACGGGTGAAGTGCTGGCTATCAGCCGCATCGCTGAGATCCACAAAGCCATCCCCAACACCCACCTGGTGATGCACGGCTCCTCCTCCGTTCCCCAGGAGTGGCTGGAGATGATCAACAAGCACGGTGGTGCCATCCCCGAGACCTACGGCGTTCCCGTCGAGGAAATCCAGGAAGGCATTCGCAACGGTGTGCGTAAGGTGAATATCGACACCGACAATCGTCTCGCCTTCACCGCTGCTGTGCGCGAAGCTGCCATGGCCGATCCTTCCAACTTCGACCCCCGCCACTTCAACAAGCCGGCTCGCAAGTACATGAAGCAGGTCTGCCTGGACCGTTACCAGCAGTTCTGGGCTGCCGGCAACGCCAGCAAGATCCAGCAGCAGAGCATCACCTACTACGCCGGCCTCTACGCCAAGGGTGCTCTTGACCCCAAGGCTGCCGTTACTGCCTGATCCTCACGATCAATTGATCCATCCCCGGGGGCCGAAAGGCCCCTTTTTTGTGGGGCTTCTCGATCGGTGAGCAGCGTCCCTCTCCGATCAGGCCATCAGGCTGAGCAGGCCGTGCTTGCCGTTCAGTTGTGCCTGCGCTCCCAGGGGCAAGGCCTGGTTGGGCCGTCCATGGCCCAGCGGCAGATTCAGCACCAGTGGAATGCCCAGATCGCCAAGGCGTTCTTCCAAGATCTCCTCCATCGTGAAATCGTTTGGAAGGATGTCGTCTTCAGCCCAGCTGAAGCGGCCGCAGGCCACCCCCGCCAGCTGCTGCAACAGGCCTGCGCTGCGCCACTGGGTCAGCATCCGATCAACCCTGTAGGGCGCTTCGCCCACGTCTTCCAGCACCAGGATGGCCCCCTTCAGGGATGGAAGCCAGGTTGTGCCGATCAGGTGGGTCGCCACAGTCAGGTTGGTGACCACCAAGGGTCCGCGCGCGATTCCCCGCCGTCGTGGCTCGCCCAGCAGGGGCGCCACAGGACGTCCGCAGAGCAAGTCCACCGTGCGTTGCCATTGCGCCTCTGTGCCGCCGCTGGATCCATGGATGGCCCCCGGCAGGCCAGCGGCCCACTGGGCCAGTAGCAGGCAGCTGGTGTCGGAGAACCCCAGGCTCCATTTGGGATGGCGCGGAAAACGAAAACCGGCTTCGAGAACGCGGGCGGCCCCCCAGCCCCCGCCAAGGGTCACCACGGCATCCACCGTTGGATCGTTCCAGGCTGATCTCAGGTCCTCAACCCGTTCCTGGTCGGTTCCCGAGAAGTAGTGCCATTGACGGGTGACGGCTGCGGGAATCTCCAGATGCCACTGCTGTTGATCACAGCGTTCGCGCAAGGTTTCGAGATCCGTGTCCGGATCCATCCAGGTGCCGGGGTTCACGGCGCGGATGCGTGATCCAGGCTTCAAGGGTTTCAGCCTGCGCTGGGCCGCCATGGCCCTGGAGGAGAGCAGGGCCGTGATGATCGTGGATGCCCCTGAAATCAGCAGCGTCCGGCGGGTTGGCATCAGCCCAGCAGGGCTTCCAGCATGCGGCGGCCGTCGGTTCCTCCCGTGGCCGGATCACAGGCCCGCTCGGGGTGGGGCATCAGGCCCAGAACGCTGCCGCTTGCATTGGTGATGCCTGCGATGTTGGACAGCGACCCGTTGGGGTTGTTGCCGTAGCTCAGGGCGATGGCGTCGTCGTCCTGAAGCTGCTTGAGCGTGTCATCGCTGCACTGGTAGCGGCCTTCACCGTGGGCGATCGGCAGGGTCAGGGCCCCGTCGTTGTACCCCTGCATCCAGGCCGTGCGCTGGCTCACCACCTTGAGGGGTGCGTCTTCACAGATGAAGTGCAGATCCCGGTTCCGGGTGAGGGCACCGGGGAGCAGGCCCAGTTCTGTAAGCACCTGAAATCCGTTGCAGATGCCTAGCACTCGACCGCCCTTGGCTGCAAAGTCGATCAAGGACTGCAGAGCTGGTGCGAAGCGGGCAATTGCGCCGCAACGCAGGTAGTCGCCGTAGCTGAAACCGCCCGGCAGAACGATGGCGTCAAAGCCGCTGAGGTCGGTTTCCTCATGCCAGACCCGACGCGTGCTCATTCCAAGGCAACCCTCGGTTGCCCATTGCACATCCCGGTCGCAGTTGGAGCCGGGAAAAACGATGACCCCGATGCTCATGACTGCTCCAGCTCCAGGCTCCAGTCTTCGATCACCGGGTTGGCCAGCAAGCGATCACTGAGCAATTCCAACCTGCGGCGGGCCTCGGCCTCATCAGGAGCCTCCAGCTCCATTTCCACGGCTTTACCGATCCGCAGCTTGCTGAGGCCTTCCACCCCAAGTCGTTCAGCTGCACCACGCGCGGCTTCTCCGGCTGGATCGAGTACGGAGGGGCGCAGACGCACAAGGACGCGGGCTTGAAAACGCGGCACGATCAGCAACTGGTCTGATCAAATCCTGACAGACACCAAACCCTGAAGAGATCCGGTGCGCCTCAATGGCGTGACCATCGCCCGGCCCCATGGTGAAAAGGAGGCCTGTCGCCACCGTGCTGCCAAGTCAGTGACTGTGTTTCGCATTCAGATCTGGACCGCTGTTCTGCTGCTGATTGGCAGCTCTGCAGATAGGAAGCTCAGCAGCAGCGGCTTCGATGCGTTGCAGGATCGCGCAGCAGGCCTGGAGTCCCTGTCGGATGGTGGCCTCCAGTCCTAGAGATCGCTGGGTGTTGACCTGGAATCAGCAGCGCGTCGAATTTGTCCATGACGTCAGCGGCCAGATGATGATGCGGGTTGGTGAGGGCGAGGACTGGCGGGAGGTGCAACCCTTCTGGACGGCGGACCACAGCGTCTGTTGGGGTTCTGTTTGTGCCACGGGTGACGTTCCATTGGAGTGAAATCGGGGTGATAGATCTGAATTGAGGGCAGATACCCAATGGCAGTTTTTTCTCTCCCTTGTTCCAGCTGTGGAACACCCGTTGAGATCCCTGGTCGTTACGGCTTCAAGTTGAAGAGTGCAGGCGTCACCAACACGGTGTGCACCCGCTGCCGGCAGGGGGCATTTCTGGCGTCACGACGCGACAACATCTCCGGCCAGATCGCCCTTGCTCCTAGTCCTGATCGTCGTCG
This sequence comes from Synechococcus sp. WH 8109, assembly GCF_000161795.2. Lineage (NCBI taxonomy): Bacteria > Bacillati > Cyanobacteriota > Cyanophyceae > Synechococcales > Synechococcaceae > Synechococcus > Synechococcus sp. WH 8109. The sequence continues at coordinate 658,416 of NZ_CP006882.1, forward strand.
CCTGATTCCCTTCACCGCCGCTGTGGCGGCCTTGGCCCTGTTGATCGGTGGTGCTGTTTGGCGCTCTGCTGTGCCGACAGCTCAGGAGGCTTTGCCGGCGAGTGAATCTCCCTCCAAGTAGAGCGTCCTGCTCGGGAAGGCAAAGTCGATTCCTTTTTGGGCGAAGGCCTCCATGATTCCGAGGTTGATGGCTTGCTGTTCGTTCAGAGCGACCGTGAAATCTCGAGTATCGATGTAATAAACCAGTTCAAAATTCAAGCTTGAATCAGCAAATTCGGTGAAGTGGCAGCGGTTGAAGGTGCTGTGGGCCTGAGCGTCGATCACGGCCTGAACCATCGTCGGGATTGCCTTCATCTGCTCGACCGATGTGCTGTAAGTCACGCCAATCGAATAGATCATCCGGCGTTGCGCCATTTCAGCGAAGTTGAGGATGGTGGATCCTGTAAGGGATGAGTTGCTCATCACCACTTGTTCGCCGCGCAGGCTGCGCAGATGGGTGGAGCGAACACCGATGCGTTCTACCGTTGCTGAGGTGGAGCCCACTGTGATGAATTGCCCAACGGTGAAAGGCTTGTCCAGAAGAATCATCAGGTAGGCGAACAATTCCTGGGCCGGTTCTTTCAGGGCCAAGCCAATGCCGATGCCGCCGGCACTGAGCAAACCCCAGATCACCGTCATCTTCACGCCCAGGCTCTGCAGTAGCACCAAGGAGCCGATAGCCCACACCACGGTTTTCAGCAGCGGGAGCAGGCTTTCGAGGAGTTGTTGAAGATCATCCGCGCTTGCACGGCGCACCAAGCTGAAAAGGAATCGCGCTCCGATTCGGTTGACCAACCGAATCAGAATGATCGTGCCAACAACGCGCAGCGATGTGTCGTAGGCCCTTGCAATGTTGTTGGGCAAGCCCAAATCGTCCTGAGCAAGGAAAAGGGTGACCACTAAGCCGAAAGGCACCACCGAAGCGGCGAAGGCGTTGAGCACAAAGTCGTCGAAGTCGGTTTTGCTTCGCTTCGTGAACCGAGGAAAAACTGTCTTGCACAGGAACGACAGGGTCAGGGTGATGGCTGAACCGATCAGTAGCTTCGCTATGAAATCAGTCAGATCCATCGCTCACACCGGAGATACCGCGTGATTGTCGGTGGCCTTCCAGAAGCTGGCAAGCGAGGTGGGTCTTAAGCGCGCTGAAACACCAAAATCAGATTGTTGGCGGGCATGGAGACCACGTTTTCGGTTTTGAAGCCAGCCTTGGCGGCGATGGCTGTCACTTGATTCAGCTCCCTCAACCCCCATTGGTGGTTGCGTTCCCTTAGGGATTGGTCGAAGGCGGCATTGCTTGCACTCGTGTGAGCACCATTGCGCCTGAATGGGCCATAAATGATGAAGGGGGTGCCGTTGGGCAGCAACAGGGCGGATTCCTCGAGCACGGCATCCGTGCAGCAGGCTGGACTGATGTGCAGCAGGTTGATGCAAACAACAGCCTTCACGGCCCCTTGGAGGTTCTGGGGCAGGGGCCAGGGGCGGTGTTCAACATCTAGGTTGAGGGCTGCTGGCATCACCTGGCTCAGACCCTGGTGCTGGATCCAGGCGTTGATGCTGGCGCGATGGTCAGGATTCGGATCGCTGGCCTGCCAGCGCAGATGGGGAAAGCGCTGCTGAAAGTAGACGGCGTGCTCACCACTGCCGCTGGCCAGTTCCAGCACGGTTCCTGAGGCAGGCAACAGTTGCTTCAGCAGATCTCCTATCGGGCCGCGGTTCCGTTCCGTGGCCGGGAAGAAAAGCCGTTGGTCCATCGTCAGCTCGGGCAGTGGGTAGCGCTCTTGCTGCAGTGTCGGCGCAGTTCGGCCAGCCAGGCTTCCAGTGCTGCCAGGGCATCCGGTTGCAGGCGGTAGTAGATCCAGCGGCCGTTCTGCCGATCCGTCAGCAGCCCCGCCTCTCGCAGCACCCTGAGATGGAACGAGAGCTTCGACTGGGAGAGGTTGAGATCACCGGTGAGGTCACAGACGCATCGTTCGCCCTGCGCCAGCGCATGGATCACGTCGAGACGGATCGGTTCGGCCAGTGCTTTGAGCAGTTGCCTCGACTGCTCCCTGTTCAGGGTGTTCTGGATCACAAGAGCAGCGTCCCCCGTTCTGTTTGGATCAACATAATTTGATTAATTAAGGGAGCTGGCATGCGGATCGGCATCAATGGCTTTGGACGGATTGGTCGCCTGGTGTTCCGGGCCCTCTGGGGACGGCCTGGTATCGAACTGGTGCATGTCAATGATCCCGCTGGCGATGCAGCAACGGCGGCCCACCTGCTGGAGTTCGATTCTGTGCATGGTCGCTGGGATCGAGGAATCAGCAGCAGTGCTAATGGATTCAGCGTGGAGGGATCCGCACTCACCTGGTCCAGCGAGAAAGACCCCGCCGCCGTGCCCTGGAGCGATCGGGGGGTGGAGATGGTGCTTGAAGCAAGCGGCAAGATCAAAACCCCGGAGACGCTCAATCCCTATCTCGATCAGCTGGGCCTCAAACGGGTAGTGGTGGCCTGTCCCGTGAAGGGTGTGGTTGGCGGTGAGGACGCGCTCAACATCGTTTATGGGATTAATCACCACCTCTATGAACCGGCGCGCCACAAGTTGGTGACGGCCGCCTCCTGCACCACCAACTGCCTGGCGCCTGTGGTGAAGGTGGTGCACGAGAGCTTCGGCATCGAGCACGGCCTGATCACCACCATTCACGACATGACAAACACCCAGGTGCCGATCGATTCCTTCAAAAGCGACTTGCGCCGGGCGCGCTCCGGGCTCACCTCACTCATCCCCACCACCACCGGCTCGGCCAAGGCGATCGCGATGATCTTCCCTGAGCTGAAGGGCAAGCTCAACGGTCATGCCGTTCGTGTTCCCCTGCTGAATGGATCGCTCACCGATGCGGTGTTCGAGCTCAAGCAGAGCGTCACGGTGGAGCAGGTGAATGCTGCGTTCAAAGCTGCTGCGGAAGGACCTCTGAAGGGAATCCTGGGTTACGAGGAACGCCCGTTGGTGTCCTGCGATTACACCAACGACAACCGCAGCTCGATTGTCGATGCCCTCTCGACGATGGTTGTCGATGGCAACCAGCTGAAGGTGTTTGCCTGGTACGACAACGAATGGGGCTACAGCTGCCGCATGGCCGATCTCACCTGCCACGTGGTTGGGCTGGACGCATGACGCTTTCCCCTCTGCATCAGTACGGCATCGTCACCGCCAACTACTGGGCCTTCACGCTCACCGATGGGGCCCTGCGGATGTTGGTGGTGTTCCACTTCCATCAACTCGGCTACACCACCCTCGAGATCGCGTTCCTGTTTCTCTTTTATGAGTTGTTTGGGGTGCTCACCAACCTGTACGGCGGTTGGATCGGTGCCCGCTACGGGCTTCGGCTCACCCTCTGGGTGGGGACGCTGCTGCAGATTGTTGCGTTGTTGATGCTGATGCCCGTCGCCGCCAGTTGGCCGAAACTGTTGAGCGTGATCTATGTGATGACCGCCCAAGCCATTAGCGGTATTGCCAAAGATCTCAACAAGATGAGCGCCAAGAGCGCCATCAAGACGGTGGTATCGGAAACTCCGGAGGATCAGCAGCAGGGGCAGCAGCAGCTGTTCAAGTGGGTGGCGATCCTCACGGGCTCTAAGAACGCCCTCAAGGGTGTGGGTTTCTTTCTTGGTGGGGTGCTGCTCACCGCCTTTGGCTTCAATGCTGCCGTGGGCTGGATGGCGGCAGGTCTTGCCCTGGCCTTCCTGCTCACGCTGGTGCTGCCCAGGGAGATCGGAAAGATGAAGGCCAAGCCGGCCCTCTCGTCGCTGTTCTCCAAATCCCAGGGCATCAACGTGCTGTCGCTGGCGCGCTTCTTTTTGTTTGGTGCCAGGGATGTTTGGTTCGTCGTGGCCTTGCCCGTGTTCCTTGAGGCCTCCCTGGGCTGGAGTTTCTGGGAGATCGGTGGCTTCCTGGGGCTATGGGTGATTGGCTACGGCATCGTTCAGGGATCAGCGCCTGTTCTGAGACGGCTCTGGGGGCAGACCACATCCCCGGGAGCATCTGCTGTGCAGTTCTGGAGTGCTCTGCTCACCGCCATTCCCTCCCTGATCGCGGTGGCGCTGTGGCGCCAGGTGGATGTGGCGGTCGCCATCACCGCAGGCCTTGCCGCCTTTGGGGTGGTGTTCGCGATGAATTCGTCGATCCACTCCTTCATGGTGCTGGCTTACACCGATGCGGAGAGCGTCAGCCTCAATGTGGGCTTCTATTACATGGCCAACGCTGCCGGACGGTTGGTGGGCACGTTGCTGTCGGGGGCAGTGTTCATGCTCGGCCGAACCGAATCCGCGGGCATGCAGGCTTGTCTCTGGGCTTCATCCCTGCTGGTGTTGTTGTCGTGGTTCAGCAGCCTCAGACTGCCGGTTGGGGCCAAACTCTGAATTTCTGCTGAATATCGCCGCGTTGGTATGGATTCAGACACCCTCGAGCCAAGATTTTCTGCTGAATGGATGAAATCGATTGTGATTCCATGCGTGACGAGCCTGGCAGCCCCGATTGTCGTTTGGTGATCGATGCCAAGCGATCCCTGGAGGATGTGCTGCGTTTGATCTCTGACCTGCCCCATACCGACCACATGCGCCGGCAGCTTTTGTCGGTGTACAACCAGCTGGAGGGCATGCACGACCTGAAACGCAGTGGTGGCGCCAATGTGTCGTTTCGTTCCGCCGATTGGAGTTCTTCGGCGAAGTGATTGGGTTGACACCGATAAGGTCAGGTGTCGCCTTTCGCTGTCTTGAGAGATGTTTGAAAACGACCGACGTCCGGCTTGGCTGAACTGGGTCTTCCTCGGGATGTTCCTTTGGTCGTCGTGGCAGCTATTTGGTTTTTGGTCCCAGCGGCTGAGTGGTTGAAGGTCTTTAGACCAACACGCCTGTCAGACGCAGCGTTCCCCACAGGTCGAAGACGCAGAAAATCAGTCCGATCACGATGATGTCCCAAGCTTTGTGGCGGATGGCCCAGGGGGCAAGGAACAACTCCGCAATCCCATGCAGTGCCGTTCCAATGGTGATGTGCTCTAGCACCAGCAGGCCATGGGCCACCAGGAACAGTGCGCTGGCGATACACCGCATTAGGACTTGCCAGGAACCGAGCAAAGTCTGCAGAACTTGATGGTCGACCACCTTAAAGCGTGCTGCTGTCTGGACTCAAGCCAAGCAAGGTTATTTTTACGTGTCGGCTATCTTTTTATTGAGGGAATGAACGTCAAAATAATCATTATTTTTGTATGAAAAAGGGTTGCTTGATTGAAGCAGCCAAAGTCAAGAGTTGATCTGAAGTCTTGCTTTTTCCTTTTTTTGGAGTGGTTTCTTAGCCCTTGTAGGGGTAGTTGTTGGGTACAAAGAATTGCTCGTCGAGGGGAGGCCGTTTGTAGCTTCCTTGCTTCGGGTGCTTCGGCATCTTGATGGGTGGCGGTGTCATGTCTTCATAGGGCACCCTGCTGAGAATGTGGCGCAGGCAATTCAAGCGCTCGCTGTCGCCCCCTCAGCGCCTGCCTTGAGTGGGTGGAGAGACCACCAGGCGGATGATACGAATCAACCTCCAGAGCGCACCAAGCAAGAGGATGCCCGCTAGGAGCGCTATGGCAGCGATTAGCACGATGGCGGCGAGCCCGAGCATGGCTTCCAGCAGTTGCTGAACGCCGCCAATCAGGTCATCAATGGCCTTGCTCAGCAGCAGCATGATGTCCACCTGCTGGGGCAGCTGACTCAGCAGTAAAGCGATCCCTGCGGCAGCAGCCAGCATCAGCGCGACGAACGTCAATTGACGCAGGACGGAGCCATAGGGGAAGCGACGACGGGGGCGGAAGACCCGTCGTTGATCTCGTTTGCTGCTCCGGCGCGCCTTCCTCATGGCATCGGTGTGATCAGGGTGCCGTTACTGCGGCGATTCTGAAGCGTGTTTCCTGAACGTCAACGGTCGGACTGAGTTTCAGTCTTGTCCACTGGTGCCGCTGCCGGCGATGTCTCCTTGGTCTCCTGAGGCAGAGGAACAAGCCATGCGGCGGAGATGCTGCACGCCAGAGCAACCCCAGCCAGAAGGGGTGGTCCCAGGCGTTTCTGCAGAGGAATGCGATCGACGATCTCATGACGCTTCAAAGGGCGGTCCTCGGGGAACGTCCAGGTCAGCTTGACCCGGTTGTCGAGCCGCAAGCGATCGAGGCAACGCACCAGATCGGCCAGTTCGGCGTCATCGAGCTTGAGCTGCAACGGCTCAACGCCCTCTCGGCTGCTGCGCAGTTCCAGCCGATGGTTGGACTGATCCGGCGCGATGCTCACAAAACCGCTTTCCTGACCAAACCTGCGTTGCACGCCGGACAAGCGATGTCTGGCGTAGGGCATCACCGCTGCCATCAGAGCCTCGAGATGATCTCGGGTTCCTTCCAGTTCCGGTGCTCCGATCAATTGCAGCCGCCAGGACGACAGGATGCCGATCGCCTCATTGGACTGTCCGGCGGAGAGGTCGGGAAAGCCTTCCACCACCAGCCGTGCTGCGGTCTGTTCGTATTGGTACGTTGTTTTCAACATGGTCGGCCTAGGGCGTGGGGTCGAGCAGGGTTGCGCGGAGTCGATCGATGCCACCTGGGCCTGCGCAGAACGCCAGGGTGCTGATCAGCTGACGGTGCACAGGGCCCGCCGGCTCCATGGTGAGCAGACGAACAACGGCTTCCCGGCGCTGATTCATCCGCTCTTCGATGAGGTCCCGCAGGCGCTCATGGAACAACTGCCAACGTTGTTGGGTGAGCTGTTCCGGTTCGCGGCTCGAGAGGAGTTGGTGGAGCATGGGGTAGAGCCGATTTGCCATGGCACACACCAGACAGATCAGGGATTCGGCGTCCACCGGGTCGAGCTGGTCCCGCCGTGTGGTGCGCCGAAGCGGGTTATGACAGCGCCGCTTCCAGAGTTCAACCCGGTTGGGGAATTGCGCTTGGAGGCCCATCTGCTGGCTGGTCCAGACCATCGCCTCGCCACCATTGAGATCCAAAGCCTCAATGGTCAGTAGCAACAGGTCGAGACGCTCAACGCCCCGCCGGCTGAGACGCGCGCCGTCTGTGGGTGCGCTGGGGGCCGGAGCTTCAGTCATGGCTGCGATGACAATGAAGTCAGTCGGAGACAGGATGTCTCGAGGGTTTTACGACTCTCTCGCAGTTCTCTGTCGCAGAACGCTCGCAGTACTGATGCCATGGGCAGACCGAAGAAGCCAATACAGAGAAGGTCGAACGGAGTGTATTGCGTTCAGCTGCACCTGGATGGCAGGCGTGTGATGCGTTCTTTGCAGACCGAAGACATTGATGTCGCTCACCTCCGAGCAGGCCAAGCAATGGCAGAACTCGAGGCTGAGCACAAGGCCCGGCAGCAAGGCGCGACCAGGTGGAGAGAATCCAAGGAGTTCGCGCACCTGCTTGATCTGGCGGATGTTGTCGACATCCCAACTACCGCAGAGGGATACACGGGCCAGCAGGAGCGAGACGAGGCGACAGGGATTACTTGGACCAGAACTCCATGCACTTGCTAAGGCGCTCTACGAGAGGCAGGTTCCGGTCGTCTGGAACGATTTGATTCGTGAGGTGGAGCGGATCCGCAAAAGGAAGGACCAGTCGCCCCTGTCAGCCAGCTGGCACCGAAACGTGGGTATCGCCCTTACGCACTGTCCTTTCGAACTGGCTGAAGCCACTCCAGAAGCAATCAGGGAGTGGATCGATCAAATGCAGGACTCAGGACTTAGTGGTCTGACCATCAACAGCGAGTGCTCACTGCTCTCGTCGCTGGCCTCCAAGTGCATGAAGTCTGGGTTGCTGCACGGGATGGCGATGAACCCTTTCGATGCTGCCGACTACAGCGCTGGGGAGGTCGACCACATCTACACAGCAATCGAACGGGACTACCGCGATCTGTCGGGTCTTTTGCCGAAGCTCCTCGATAGACAGCTCATCCCTGTCTTGATTCAGGTCTATTGCGGTACGCGGATTAGTGAGGTCAGAAAGCGGAAGCGTGAGGACTTCGATTTGGAGCGCGGCACGATGCAAGTCGCTCCAGGTACCGCAAAAAACAAGGCAAAGCCTAGGCTGTTAGAAGTAATTGAGTGCTTGATGGGAATTATGACCAAAGACTCAATTAAAGTTTTACTCTGCTTATTTGTGGCGCAGTTTGCGATCGCAATTCCCGTTCAAAGTGCACCTCATGTGTATGTAGCAAGCTGGATACTTAAATATTCAATGTCAGAGTGTGTCGACGACGCTTACACAATTGCCAGGAAGCACCAATTCACTTATGGCCAATAGCTTACAAAATACAACGATGGAAAGCTTAAAACTCTGTACGCTACTCACAAAACTGGTGAGATTTCAATTGTAATTAAGTGCAGCAGCGGCGACGGCACGGCTACGTACTCAGTGAGCGGATATGACAACGATCAAACATACAAAATTTACTCAGATATCAATGACTCATTTAGGCAGCTTTAAATCCCTATAGATATTCGATTTTTAAGCAAAGCACTCTTGCGGTTATGCCAGCATGAGCTAAAAATAGACGTGTCAGCGGTGAGCTGATGAACCCCGAATTAATAGCCACAGGCTTTGTCTTTTCACTACTATAGGCAAAGACGACAATGCTTGCATCAAAGGGATAACTGGTGCAAGGAGCCTTTCTATTGAGTGCCTCCTTTTCTGTATTGTTTTGGGCGGGTATACGACCTATTGCTGACGCAATATCTGGCCAAGGATATATCGGAATCTGGAATAGATATGGCCATTTAACTAAATACAGCAGGGACAAAATCTGAATGTCTATGCATTTATCTTAATTATGTGCTTCGCGACGTCCATGGCAGTAGTACTAGCTGCATTCGTTGTTCCTCCTATTGATTTACTACAAATAGAAGTTGTCGATTGATTTAGCAGCCTCAGTTATCGCTATCACCCCTTCCAAATTGAGAGCTAGTCAGCCTCGGGCACCCAACCCACTTCTTTCTGTCACGTAGTGCCCATAGCTTGCAGCAATTCTTTAGGTGCCTACCGTTCTGCAGCTGCTTTTGCCTGAGGTTGCACTGAATCAGAAATTCCAACGGAAATTTCCTAGCCCTAATTCCATACCAATCACGGCACTAACTCCCCCATAGTCCCTCCCTGCAGCTCTACGTCTCTGCAGAGGCTACCCAGCAAGGATCCACGGGCTGCCTAGCGTACAGCGCAACTCCTTCCACAGCTGCTCTGCAGCGTCCCTGCACACGTGGATACGGGCCTTGGGGAGCGGAGAAGTGCTTCTTAGTCCACTGAGCGCGATTTCTACACCGCCAAGCCTGCTTCGACAGCGGCACCCGCTGAGAGTGCAGTCAGACCAGCCAGGCTTATGAGCTGGTTGTTAGTTCCCCCGCACCGTCTTGGTTGGTCCCTGCCCTGGTCCCAGCCTGTCGTTTAACTCTCGTAGAACACTGTCGCAATACACCTGGATAGTTCAGTGTCAGCCCTGTGTTTGCAACGCTTTAGGCCTTGACAAGCCTCATGAGTGCCATGGCTCGGGGTTTGATCGGTCGATCATGGAGACCAAATTCCGTGACTAAGGGTATGACTAAAGCTTTCTGGTGTTCTCTTTGAAAACCACTGCGTTGCATGTGATCTGAGCTTGTCCAAAGAGAAGTGAGTCCTGGTTAAAGGAGTGTTTATATGTAAAGAAGAAATCAATGATTGCTATTTGTATATATACATGCAAAGGTATGGGATTGGCTTAAGGGTGCTGTTTGCTCAACTATTCACAGGTAAAGGCTATTATTATTTTACGGTAACTATTATTATTCTACAACAGTGAATGAGACATTGAACGGTCCTGAGTCAAACATGACATTACTGCAACCTGGTCCGCTATTATCACAGTAAACAGATGAACCATTATTAGTGACTGTGAAGGTCGCGGTCAGGCCTGTAGTTGCGGTCGTGATAGTTACGTTGGAATCTAATCGCGCTACTCCAACAATTTTATTAACACCTGAACAGTTTAGGACCGACGTGTTATCTGCAATTAGTGCTGCGCTGCTGCCTATCAAGTAGCCTGTTAATGTCGCGCCTTTAATAGCTACTGGATCACTTTTAGCCTGACATGAAGTGTTCGGATCAAAAGATGTCATTTCTGCATCAAATTCCTCAGCTGATCCCGTTGTTTTCCCAGGGGATCCTGAACTTGTCCACGAATTGGTTGAGTAGTAAGTAGTCCCATCTTTAAAGGGTCCCATTTCTGCGGCAATGGTAAAAGTTTTACCAAGTTCGATAACGGCAAATCTGTAGTCGCCTATTGCTGGTATTGAAGTTCCTTCTCTCGGAAGTGAGAGAGTTGTACCTGCAGCAAAAGACATTGGTGCTCCGGCAGAACTTTCGTAAGTAATTGTGCAAGATGAGTAATTGACTGCGACTCCAGCTGATGTAAATGGGTTTTTAGTACAAAATCCCATCTTATGTACGGTAACTCCGTACGTGCTCGGAGTGCCGCTGCAGAATCCCTGGTTAGAACCCCAATCATCTTTATCATCCCACAAAGAAGCATCACATGCTTGTGCTGATACAAAATTTGGATTGAATCCTTCCGCTAATGCAATACCAGAAATGGTGAGAGCTGCGGAAACTAAAGCGGATGAAATTTTGAGCATTTTAGAAAAATAGAATGGTTTGTGTGAGTAATTTTGATTCCGTAGCATTAAGCTCCTCCCACGCTATTTGTAAATGTATTTGTTTTAGCCCAGCGCTCAAGCAACACGTCGTAGCGACGACGAACTGGCTTCACCATTTCCTGTTGAAGTATTTGTTTGATATTATTTGTTTTGTAAGTTACTGGGTTTGCGGTCAGGGTGAAATTCAATCCAATAGTGATGTCGTTATTATCCAATTCCCCATTGGTTTGAGTTTGATTTGCAGGTACTTCGTTGGATATCCAGGAATCCAATCGCACGTGTGGCGTCATCTGATAAGTAACTTTTCCTTGAAAGCCGGTGTTGTCATTACGATTTCGGTAGTCCCAGCGAAATCCTCGTGCAAAAAATGCAATATTTGGATTGGAAGGAAGACGGTAGCCGAGTTCAAAATCCCAGCCAGGAACAACCCTTTCGTAGTAATCGGTGTTGTTAGTACTGATGGTTTTTGTTCCTGTACCAGCGATGTACCAATTGTTGGTAAGGCTCAGTGTTTTCCAAAACAGCTCTCCACCTAAGCCAAAACGACTGTGCGAGGTGCTGTAGTTGGTAGTTCTGTAATCCCAGTAACCGTTAACGCCAGCCAGCAACTCTTCCCCGATTAAGTGACGAAGACCCAATCCTGCATTCCACGTGGAGTCGTTTGAGAGACTGCCGGTGTATTTTGTGTGGAGAAAGGCAATTCCATCTCGACTTTCATCATCTTTTAGTCCAAAGTCTGCGATTTTGAAAAGAACATCACCCCCAATATTAGTAGCTCCTTCAGTCCTTATGTCAAAATTAACGGAAGCCCCCAAGACGAAGGGGTATTTTTGAATTGTCTTTGTTGCATAATCAGATAACTTATTGGAGGCCAAGTTAAGCGCGAGATTTGAGATCTGATTGCTCCACTCAATTCCATTTTTATTATTTAATGACGTCCAATTGCGTATCAAAAGCTTGTCGATTACCCGACTTGCCAATGGAGATTCATGCCAAATACCCTTGCTGTGAGAGCTGTAAAGACTATGGCTACCACGCTCAGTGAAATTCTTCTGGGTTGATTCCGCGCTAGCTGGCAGGCACTGGAGTGTTAGGCCTGAAGCGATGAGGCTAAAAGCAAGTTTGAATGACACCGATCCACTCATGGCTTGCTTGATATGCTTCGCAGACAGTAAAAGCCGGTTTGTGGTGCGCAACCTTGCGTAATTATTCTTTACGGCTGTTTGCCGGCTAATTTTTATGCTATGGACACATATTTGTCATCACAACTGTTTGTGCTGGTGTTGGTCTCTCATTAATTGTTGATCCTTTTTTCAGTCTGCCTTCTTTGATTAAGCAAAACTTTGCTGCTTGGTCAATGTCTTTGTCAGTGATTTTGACTTTTTCGACAGTGATTTTTAGTGGTATCTGATCTGCTCTTGATGGTTGAGCATTTATTGATCGGATGCTGATTCCCTGCATTGTGGCAGCAACCAAAAAAAAGATTGGAATTGTCCAGGCCCTCATTTTGTTGAATCTGTGGTGTTGATTTTTGCCCTCTTGACCATGAGCTGACTTTCGTTCGTCATTGTTTCCTGCTTGTCCCAAGCCATCGAGGCGTTCTAGTATCAAACCGCTTTGTAGTCGTCTTCGGCTTTGGATGCCAGGGTTTCTACTCGTTAGTTCTATCTCCGTGCTCTCTCCACGGCTATTCCAGTCTCGACTGATGTGCTTGCTGCATACGCAGCAAGACCTTCTACTCCAATCAACTTGATCTGCATCTCTTCTGCAGCTTCTTCCCTTGCCTGGGGCTACTTTTCGACACCACAGCAATTTTCAGGGCTCTGATCGGCAGCCTACAGATAGATCAAAAACAAAGTGCCTACGAAATCAGCTGTGATTGAAGTTGCAGCACCCAGCTGGATCAATGCCAGGTCAAGAATGAAGTCGCCAACCATTTGCTCCTCTTGCCTCTTCTCAATCAATAGGCGAACCCGACCTGTCACGGCTGTGTGAACCGAACCTCCTACTCAGATTTCACAGAAATTTCTGAAGCCCTTTTAAGTAAGAAAGACGCTGCAGCCCCCATACCCCCCTTCACAGTTCTGCTGTCGTTTAACTCTCGTTGAACCTTGTGGTAATACTCCCCTAGAACCCAGTCATGACCCTGTGTTTGCAACGCATTAAGCCCTGACAAACCTCATGGCTGCGATGATGCCAGGGGCACCGCCATTGCGTCACCTGGATTTGGATCTTCAGTCGCACATTCGTTCAATTCCAGATTTTCCCAAGCCTGGAATTCTGTTTCGAGATATCAACCCTCTCCTGCGGTCGCCCGACGCCATGGCCGAGGTGATCTGCCAGCTGGGTCAGGTGTGTGACCAGGTGGAGCCTGATCTGATCGTGGGGATCGAATCCCGGGGATTCATTTTTGGAGCACCCTTGGCCAGCGATCGACAGCTTGGCTTCGTGCCTGTGCGGAAGCCTGGAAAGCTGCCCGGTGAGGTGGTGGGTCTGGATTACGCCCTGGAGTACGGCAACGATCGGCTCGAGATTCAAGCCGACGCGTTTGAGAATTCACCCCGTGTGCTGGTGGTGGACGATCTGCTGGCCACCGGTGGAACAGCTGCAGCGACAGGACAATTGGTGGAGCAGGCCGGTGGTTGCTTGGTGGGTTTTGCCTTTGTGATCGAGCTGGAGGGGCTCGGAGGCCGTCAGGCCTTGCCTGCCGGTCGACCCGTAGAAGTGTTGCTGCGCTACGGCTGACTGTTCTGCCAGTCGAAGACGTCTTCCAACTGCTGCAAACTCAACAATCCAAAGCTCCACAGCACGATCGGAAGGGGGGCTTGTTCCAGTTCCGCCTGGCGTTGCCCCAGCTCCAGGGCGCTTGGACTCAACCCCAAACGCCGCTGAAGAAACTGCAGCAGCGCTTCCGTAGCTGGGGGTTGCCGCTGGCTAGACATGACCATGGTCGCTACCCGCGCTTGGCTCAGTTTGGCAAGGTCCGCCAGAGCTGCATGGGACCGTCACTCATGGCCTGCAAGCTGAGTTGGCGCAGCCCAGAGAACTGTTTCAACAGAAGCAAGGCCAAGCGCCGTAGGGGAAGCAACAGCGGTTCGCGGTTGGAGAACACCCGCACCAGAAGATCCGTCGCCACACCCACCTGGAGCACATCAAGCCAGCGGCTCATCCCATAGCGCCGAGCGATTGTTGCGGCGCTGCCGCCCCGCTCCACGGCGCGCAGCAAACCATCCACATCACGCCAGCAGAGATTGAGCCCCTGGCCTCCCACGGGATGGCAGCGGTGGCCCGCTTCGCCGATCAGCAAGCCCCTTCCGTGATGGAAGCGGCGAGCCAGGAGCCATTGCTGTGGGAAGGCTCGGGGTTGATCCAGAAGGAAATCCGGTTCAATCCCCTCCGGCAGAACAGCGGCCAGCTGATCGAGAAACGCACCGCGCTGCAGCGTGCTGCGCTGCTGGCAACGCTGCCACGGTGCACTCCACACCACCTGGAAAGTGCCCTGCCCCAAGGGCAGAACAGCGAGAGGGCCTTCTGGGCGAAACAACTCGCAGGCCCTGTCGTGGGGGAGTCCCCGCAGGGCAACTTTGGCGGTGAGGCACCCCTGGCGATAGCGGATGCCCCAGTGACGGATGCCCCAGGCCTCTCGTGTGGGGGAGCGTGGTCCATCAGCCGCCACGATCAGGGCGTCAGGACTTGGATTAGGGGATGGTTCGGCCAGGTGCATGGCCACGTTGCCGTTGGCCATCAGCCGAGCCAGCAACAGCTTCATCAAGGGACGGTGATCGAGGATCCAGCCAATGCCGTCATGGTGTCGATTGGCTGATGTCAGGTCTTCCAGACCGAAAAGAACGCGGGCGTTGGTGGCCACGTCCCGCAAATCCAGGTCTCGGAAAGGCACCAAGGCATCGCGCAGGTCGTGCCACAGGCCCAGATTTGTCAACAACCTGCGGCTGGAGTGGGTGATGGCGTACGCCCGGCTTCTGGCTTGGAGTTCCGATGCCGTCAGCGGGTCAAACAGGACCACGCGCTGACCACGGTGGCCGAGGGCAAGAGCTGTGAGGGCGCCGGTGGGACCAGCGCCCAAAACATGAATCTCTGGAGGGGATGGAACCATTCAGGGAGTCTGGCCAGCCATCCCGATCCAGCGCGAGGCCATCAGCCCAGGCCGAGCAGCCCGTGAACGAAGGATTCGCCGCCCAGTGCCAACTCAGTAGCCAGAAGCGCAATAAAACCGAGCATGGCCATGCGGCCGTTCAGTTTTTCGGCGCGGTCGTGGAAACCCCAACCCTGGCTTGCTTCAACCACTTCCATGCGGGGTTCCGTGGCGAAGGCGTTGAGGCGGCCGCCGTCTTCCGTGGTGACCTGTGCACCGCGCACGACAGGGGTGGTGGGAGAGGACTGGGACATAGATGCTGCCGCTTGATTGCTAAGAAGTGTAAACCAGGTTTAAGAAATGTTCAGTAGTTGCTTTTCAGCGCCTGCTGTTCAGGCGGAGTTGGCAGAGCTCCTCAAAGGCGGGACGGAGCAGGAACGGGTACTCACCAACCCACATCCGCATGCCCGGCAGCCAGGCATCGCTGAGGGCTCCGATCTTTGAGAAATCCTTGCGCTCGCTCAGCACCAAGCAGCGGATCAGGCTGCCGCGGCGGATCGACTGGTGCTTTTTCTCCACCGGAAAGGCCACCCTGCCGAGATAACCCTCCTCGTCTTCGAGTTCGAGAAGCATCCAGGTGCGTCGGTTTTCCACGAGTTCCAGCCGCCCGCGGCTGTCGGCCTGTTCGTGCCGGTTTTCCACCCGCTCTCGCGTGATCACGTCCGCCACCTCGCCCTCAAACAAGGCAGCCGCGGGATAACGCCGCAAGGTGGCATTGCGTTGGCCGGCCTGAACGATCGGGCCCCAAAGCACATACAGGAAGAACACAACGCTGATCACCAGCCATACCGGGCCCCAGCGGCTGCCGAGCTGCGCCTGGTTGTAGATCAGGAACGTGATCACCCCACCGATGGCGGCGATCATCAGGCGCTGCAACACTTCCTGGGGGTTGCCAAGGGCGACACGGAACTGGTTGCCGGTGGCAACGGCGGGGATCAGCCGCTGCAGTTCACCGGGGCGGAGGGGAATGAGCATGGTGTCGCCTTCAAATCAGCCGCTCAAGGCCATACACAAGGCTGCCGAGGCTGCCCACCTTGCGCACCGTGATCAGCACACCGGGCATGTAAGCGGAGCGATCAATGGTGTTGTGACTGAGGGTGTAGCTCTCCCCGGGGGCACCGAACATCACTTCCTGGTGAGCCACCAGGCCCGGTAGCCGCACGGAGTGCAGCCGCAGGCCGCTGTCCCGCTGGCCGCCGCGGCAACCTGCCAGGGATTCGTGCTCGTCCACTTCTTCGGGATTGAAGCTCTTGCCCAGCTCCTCCATCAGCTCAGCGGTTTTGATGCAGGTGCCGCTGGGGGCGTCCGCCTTGCGGTTGTGGTGTAACTCCGTCAGTTCCGCGTGGTCGTAGAACCGCGCCGCTGCTGCTGCGGCTTGTTGCAATAGCACCATGCCAACAGAAAAATTGGGGATTACGGCCCCACCCACGGAAGCTTTGGCCGAAAACTCGGTGAGGTTGTTGAGTTGTTCAGGCGAGAGCCCTGTCGTTCCGATCACGGGGTGAACGCCGTAGGCGATCGCTGCACGGGTGTGCTCATAAACAACCGAAGGGTGGGTGAAATCCACCAACACGGCGCCGCTGCCGCCGTCCCGCACGGATTGGCTAACGGCGCAGAGACAGCCTTCGAAATCAGCCGTCACGGCCACCTCCAGCTCTCCCAGGCCCAGCTCCAGACCCACGTCTGCCCCCTCTTTGCCAGGAGTGTTGTCGATGGCTCCAACCAGGCTGCAGTCTTCGGCTCCCACCACAGCTTTGATCACCTCGGCGCCCATGCGCCCCAGTGCACCGGCAACAACGACGGGAATCGGAGCGGTCATGAAAGCGCAGCAGACGTTTTAAAGCCTATGGGTCGGTTCGTGTAACGGCCAATCAGAAATCCTCGCGCCCTAAGGGCCAGTCGCCGTAAGGTTCTTCACACTGCTCAAAGCGCGCTGATGTTCACACAGGTCCGCTCCGCCGATCGCCGCGTTGCTCCTGTGGAGGGCCAGAACCATAAGTCCGTCATGAAGGCGGTTTATGTAGTTCTGGAGCCCCAGTACCAAAACGCCCTTACCCAGGCAGCGACGGCTCTCAATGCATCGGGTGGCGATCTTGGGATCGAGCTGAGCGGCTATCTGATTGAAGAACTCCGCGACGACGACAACTACGCTGGCTTCTGCGCCGACGTGGCTGAGGCTGATGTCTTCGTTGCCTCCTTGATCTTCATCGAAGATCTGGCGCAGAAGGTTGTGGACGCCGTAGCCCCGCACCGCGATCGACTCAAGGCGGCTGTGGTCTTCCCGTCCATGCCTGAAGTGATGCGGCTGAACAAGCTGGGCAGCTTCTCGATGGCCCAGCTCGGTCAGAGCAAGAGCGCCATCGCAGGCTTCATGAAGAAGCGGAAGGAAGCCGGAGGTGCTGGCTTCCAGGACGCGATGCTCAAGCTGCTAAACACGCTGCCCACCGTTCTCAAGTATTTGCCGGTTGAGAAGGCGCAGGATGCACGCAGCTTCATGCTCAGCTTCCAGTACTGGCTAGGTGGAACCCCTGACAACCTGCGCAACTTCCTGTTGATGCTGGCGGACAAGTACGTCTTCCCAGCTGCAGAAGGGGAGCAACGTCCAGCAATGGAGGTGGCGGAGCCAGAAGTGTTCCCCGACCTCGGCATCTGGCACCCCCTGGCTCCCTCGATGTTCGAGGATCTCAAGGAGTACCTGAACTGGACCTCCAGCCGCACCGACCTCTCCGAGGAAGCCCGCAAAGGGCCGGTGATCGGTTTGGTGCTTCAGCGCAGCCACATCGTTACCGGTGACGATGCCCATTACGTGGCCACCATCCAAGAGCTGGAGTTTCGTGGCGCTCGGGTGATTCCGATCTTTTGCGGCGGTCTCGACTTCTCCAAGCCGGTCAACGCTTTCTTCTATGACCCTCTCAATCCCGAGCAGCCCCTGGTAGACGGCATCGTCTCCCTTACCGGTTTTGCGCTGGTCGGAGGCCCGGCCCGTCAGGACCACCCCAAGGCGATTGAGTCGCTGAAGAAGCTCAATCGCCCCTACATGGTGGCGCTTCCCCTCGTCTTCCAGACCACCCAGGAGTGGGAACAAAGCGACCTTGGCCTGCACCCGGTGCAGGTGGCCTTGCAAATTGCCATTCCGGAACTGGATGGCGCCATTGAGCCCATCGTTCTTTCGGGTCGCGACGATGCAACTGGCAAGGCTCACACTCTTCAAGACCGGGTTGATGCCATTGCTGAGCGGGCCATCCGCTGGTCATCGCTGCGGATCAAGCCCCGTAGCGAGAAGAAGCTGGCGATCACCGTGTTCAGCTTCCCTCCCGACAAAGGCAATGTCGGTACGGCGGCTTACCTCGACGTCTTCGGCTCCATCCATCGGGTGATGCAGGAGATGAAGGCGAAGGGCTACGACGTGCAGGACCTGCCTTCCACACCTCGAGAGCTGCTGGAGGCTGTCATCAACGACGCCGATGCCATGCAGGGCTCTCCTGAGCTGTCGATCGCCCATCGGATGAGCGTTGAGGAGTACGAGCGTCTGACGCCTTATTCCGATCGGCTTGAAGAGAACTGGGGCAAGCCCCCCGGCAACCTCAACAGCGATGGCCAGAACTTGCTGGTTTTCGGTCGCCACTTCGGCAACGTTTTCGTTGGCGTTCAGCCCACCTTCGGCTACGAGGGTGATCCGATGCGCCTGCTCTATTCCCGCAGCGCCAGCCCCCACCACGGCTTCGCCGCTTACTACACCTATCTCCAGAAGATCTGGAAGGCTGATGCGGTGCTGCACTTCGGCACCCACGGCTCTCTCGAGTTCATGCCTGGCAAGCAGATGGGCATGAGCGAAACCTGCTATCCCGATTCACTGATCGGTGCGCTCCCCAACCTCTACTACTACGCCGCCAATAACCCCTCCGAGGCCACCATCGCCAAGCGGCGGGGGTATGCCTCCACCATCAGCTACCTCACTCCTCCGGCTGAGAATGCCGGCCTTTACAAGGGCCTGAAGGAACTGGGTGAGCTGGTGGGCTCCTACCAGCAGCTGCGTGAGGGTGGCCGCGGAATTCAGATCGTCAACACGATCATTGAGACGGCACGTCAGTGCAACCTCGATAAGGATGTCGACCTTCCTGAGGAGGACGCCTCGACCCTCCAACTTGAGGGACGTGATGCCCTAGTGGGTGCCGTCTACCGCCAGTTGATGGAGATCGAAAGCCGTCTCCTTCCCTGTGGCCTGCACACCATTGGCAAGCCTCCCACCGCAGAGGAAGCCGTTGCCACCTTGGTCAACATCGCTGCTCTCGAGCGTGAGGAGGATGGGCTGCGCTCACTCCCCGGCCTGCTGGCTGAGGCTATGGGCCGCTCGATCGAAGACATCTACAAAGGAAACGACGAGGGCGTACTCGCCGATGTAGAGCTCAACCGCACTATCACGGAGACATCCCGTGCTGCCATTGGCGCCATGGTTCGTACGCTTACCGGCCGTGATGGTCGTGTCAGCCTGCGAAACAGCTTCGGTTGGTTCTACGACCTGCTGGCCAAGTTTGGCTTCAAGCTTCCCTCTCCTTGGCTGCGGGCCTGCTGCAGTGCCGGCTTCGTGCAGGTCGATGCCACCGAGCTCGACAAGCTCTTTGCCTATCTGCGCTTCTGCCTTGAGCAGGTGTGTGCAGACATGGAGATGGAGAGTCTGCTCAAGGCTCTTGATGGTGAATACATCCTTCCAGGCCCCGGTGGTGATCCGATTCGGAATCCTGGTGTGCTGCCCAGCGGCAAGAACATTCACGCCCTCGACCCGCAGGCGATTCCCACCCGTGCCGCGGTGGCTGCAGCCAAGAGTGTTGTCGACAAGTTGATTGAGCGTCAGCGCGAGGAGCAGGGCACCTGGCCCGAAACCATCGCCTGCGTGCTCTGGGGAACCGACAACATCAAGACCTACGGTGAATCTCTGGCTCAGATCCTCTGGTTCGTTGGCGTCAAGCCGATGCCTGACTCCGTCGGTCGGGTGAACAAGCTTGAGCTGATCCCTCTGAAGGAACTCGGCCGACCCCGCGTTGATGTGGTGGTGAACTGCTCCGGTGTCTTCCGCGATCTGTTCATCAACCAGATGGCGCTGATCGATCAGGCCGTGAAGATGGCTGCTGAGGCAGACGAGCCTCTAGAGCAGAACTTCGTTCGCAAGCACGCCCTTGAACAGGCGGAGAAAGAAGGCACGAGCTTGAGGGATGCGGCATGCCGTGTTTTCTCCAACGCCAGCGGCAGCTACAGCTCCAACGTGAACCTCGCGGTCGAGAACAGCACCTGGGAGGAAGAAGGTGAGCTGCAGGAGATGTACCTCTCCCGCAAGACCTTCGCCTTCAATGCCGACAATCCAGGTGAGATGAATCAGAAGCGGGAGGTGTTCGAGAACGTGATGAAGACGGCGGATGTCACCTTCCAGAACCTCGATTCGGCTGAGATCTCCCTCACAGATGTCAGCCACTATTTCGACTCCGACCCCACCAAGTTGATCGCTGGTTTGCGTGATGACGGCAAAGCTCCCACCAGCTACATCGCCGATACCACCACGGCCAACGCGCAGGTGCGTTCGCTGAGTGAAACGATCCGCCTGGATTCACGCACCAAGCTGCTGAATCCCAAGTGGTACGAAGGCATGCTCGACTCCGGCTACGAGGGTGTGCGTGAGGTGGCCAAGCGCCTCAACTTCACGCTGGGTTGGAGTGCCACCAGCGGTGCCGTTGACAACTTCGTCTACGAAGAAGCCAACGAAACCTTTATTAACGACCCAGAGATGCGCAAGCGTCTGCTGGAACTCAACCCCAACAGCTTCCGCCAGATCGTGGGCACTCTGCTTGAGGTGCATGGCCGCGGATACTGGGAGACCTCGGATGAAAACATCGAGCAGCTGCAGGAGCTGTATCAGGAGGTTGAGGATCGTATTGAGGGTGTTGTCACCGACTGATCGTCGACCGAACGTTGAACATCAAAGCCAGAGTCCCTGACGGACTCTGGCTTTTTTATTGGCGATGAATGCTGTGCAACTCAGGCTTTCAGAGTCTTGAATTCTGCATGTCTTGCGGCTTGGCTGATCTCTGCCGTTTTGAAATCAATTCCAGCCCACTGTTGATACAGAGGCAGGCTACGTTTTCTCCCTAATCCAAAGGGTTTAAGTTCGCCATGCGCATCATTCAAGCAGCGGATTGATGCCGGTGCGTTGTTAAGACTGCCGAGCAGTGTGTGTACATGTTTGATTGCGCGAAGGTTGTAATGATGCCAATTGCTGTGATCGCCCCAATGGGTGGCTGCATGCTCTTGATCTATATGATCTGTCTTGTAAAGATGAAACAGCAGTAGGCGATTCGGGGCGTAAATGTTGAAACCCGAAGTCCACAGCCGTGCCGACATGGCAATCTCTTCTCCATAGAAGTAGAGCTCGGGGTCGTAGGGCGCTTCGCTCACGATTGAGCCCGGGCCGAACAGGAAGCCTCCGGCGATAAACGCCCCGGGGATGGGTCGATCAGGTTGTTCTTCTGGAAGTTGGAAACGGCTGATGCCTCGCAGCTTGAGGATGCCGTAGGCATCGAAACCGGCGGCTGCCATCACAGGCAGGGTTGATGTCTGCAAACGGCACGGCTGTTGAAAGCCGTTCGGGTAAACACTGAGAACGGCACGCTCATCGCTGCATTCCTTCCAGGTCGTCAGCAACAGGTCATCCCAGTGCTCCACAGCCCGCATGTGGCTGTCGATCTGCAGCAGAAAGTCTTCCCCGCCGTAGACACCCTGAGCCTGTCGTCGGGCCCAGCAGGCTCCGCGGCTTTCAGTTGCATCGAATCTGATGCTCTTCAGTTGAAGATGATCCGGAAACGCGCTTGTTCCCCAGTGGGGCGGGTCATCAGCGGCCAGTTGCAGGCAGATGCCGAAGCGCAGCCGCTCGGGCTGGGCCGCCCGCTCGATCAGGTTGTGCAGTGTGGCCGGGAGATCCGGATCCCGGTAAGCCGCGATCTGAACAAAGATCGTGGAGCTCACCAGAGTGCAGCCGCCATTCGCAGCGTCTGGCTGATGGGGCCTACATCGTGCACCCGCAGCACGGCAGCACCCGCCTGGGCGCAGCGGCAGGCCACGGCAGCTGTTCCCCAGAGACGAGCTTTGGGCCTGGGCTCATCGAGCACGTCGCCGATGAAGCGTTTGCGTGAAGGGCCGATCAGCACCGGTCGCGGTCCTGCAGTGAGTTGTTCCAGATCCCGCAGCAGCTGCAGGTTCTGCTCGTGAGTCTTGGCGAAGCCGAGACCCGGATCCCAGATGATTTGGCTTTCATCAACGCCGGCTTGAATCGCAGCTTCACTGCGCTCCAGTAACGCCTCTTTCACATCTGCCACGACATCGGCATAGGTCGTGAGCTGATCCATGGTTTTGCTGTCACCGCGGCTGTGCATCAGCACCACCGGACAGCCCGCATCGGCGACCACCCGGAGCAAATCGGGATCCCGCCGGCCACCGCTCACATCATTGATCCAGTTGGCCCCTGCTTCCAGTGCTTTGGCGGCCACCGGCGCCAGAAACGTGTCGATGGAGATGAGCGTCTCTGGGCAGCGCTCCCGGATGCTCTTCAGCGCTGGTAGGAGCCGCCGCAACTCCTCTTCGGAGCCCACCTCCTCCGCTCCAGGTCGGGTGCTTTGCGCCCCGAGATCCAATACGTCCGCACCACGGCTCAGCTGCCGCTGAGCTTCAGCAAGGGCCCGTTCACTCGCCAGAAATCTCCCTCCGTCGCTGAAGGAATCCGGGGTGACGTTGATCACCCCCATCACGGCTGTGCGTTGGCCCCAACCCTGGGGCCAGCAGCCTGAATCAAGCCGTTTGGTAGTTGGCAATCCGTCCAAAGCTTTCGGGCTCCAAGGAAGCACCTCCCACCAGCACCCCGTCGATATCGCTCATGCCCATCAACTCATCAATGTTGCTGGGTTTGACGGAGCCGCCGTACTGAATCACCAGATCGGGGGAGCCCACCCAGCTTCGGATCAGACCACAGATGCGGTTGGCTTCTTCGGCTGCGCAGGTCTTGCCTGTGCCAATCGCCCAGATCGGTTCGTAAGCCACCACCAGTTTCTCGGCATCGAGACCCTCCAGGCCCTGCTCGATCTGACGGCGGATCACCCGTTCAGCTTCGCCCCGCTCGCGCTGTTCATCGCTTTCTCCAACGCAAACGATCGGAATCAGACCGTTGGATTGTGAGGAGCGGGCCCGGTGGTTGATCTGCTCGTCGCTTTCACTGAAGTATTTCCGCGGTTCGCTGTGGCCCACGATCGTGTGGGTCACCCCGTGCTCCTTGAGCATGGCTGGGGAGATCTCCCCGGTGAAGGCTCCCTGGCCTTCCCAGTGCACGTTCTGGCTCGACAGGCAGACGCGGGAGTTCTGGCTGAGTTCCGCCATGGTCGATAGCGCCGTGAAGGGTGGTGCCAGCACCAGGTCGCGGTCGTCTGGGGTGTCAGCAAGCAATGGCAGGAAGGCTTCCATGAACTCCCGCGACTGGGCACAGGTCATGTGCATCTTCCAGTTGCCAGCGATCACCGGTCTGCGCACGCCTTGCTTCCCCATGGAATGTGGGAGCTAACTTACGGCCCGGTCGCGTTTTCGCTGCCGACAACGGACTCCTCCCCAGCAAGCACAACCCGATCTCCCGGGGAAAGCTGACGTCCCCGTCGGGTTTCAACGCTCCCATTGACCTCCACTTCTCCCATCTGGATGCGTTGCTTCGCCTCACCGCCGGTGGAGACCCAACCCTTCCATTTCAGGAACTGATCCAGCTTCATTGGGCAGAGTTTTGAGCTCACCATTGATACTGTGCCGCGATGCTGACCCCATCCAAGGCCGGTTTTCGCCGGCTGCTGCCATTGCTTCGCCCCCACCTGCGGGAACTGCTATGGGGGGGGTGCTGCATGGTGATTTACGTGGGCAGCTATCCGTTGCTCGTGCAGCTGGCCGGAGACTTGTTCCCCGCGCTGGGATCGGGTGATCTGGCTCGCGTGCTTCAGCTGATCGGGCTGGCATTGCTGATCTTTGCTGTTCAGAAAATCGCCCAGTTCGGTCAGGACTCGCTTCTTGCAGGGCCTGCATTGCTGGTGAGCCAGGACCTACGGCGTGATCTGTTCCGCCGTTTGCAGACCGTGGAGCTAGGGGCGCTGGAGAAGCTCTCGGCCGGTGATCTCACCTACCGCTTCACCGAAGACGCCGATCGCGTCAGCGAGGTGCTGTACAAAACCATCCACGACACGGTTCCCAGCGTGCTGCAGCTTGTCGCGGTGCTGGGGATGATGCTCTGGCTCGACTGGAAACTGACGCTGGCCATCCTGCTGCTGGCCCCGGTGATCGTCTGGCTGATCAGTCTGTTTGGTGCGCGCGTGATGGCCGCCACGGAACGCAGTCAGAAAAAGGTGAGTGAACTGGCCGGTCTGCTGGGTGAGGCCATTGAAGGTTTGCCCCTCGTGCGTGCGTTCGCTGCTGAGCCCTGGTTGCAGGACCGCTTCGAGACAGAAATCGATCAGCACCGGCAGGCCCGCCACCGCACTTACAGCCTCGTGGCGCTGCAGCATCCGGTGGTGGGCATCATCGAGGTGGTTGGTCTGTTTGCCGTGCTGGCCCTCGGAGCCTGGCGGATTCAGAGCGGTGATCTGAGCATTGCCGGGCTGAGCAGTTACCTGACGGGGCTGATCGTGCTGATCGATCCCATTGCCCACATCACCAACAACTTCAACGAATTCCAACAGGGTCAAGCGTCGCTGCGACGCTTGCGGGAGATCGAGCGAGAGCCTCAGGAGGCTGCTGATCCAGCCGAGGCGCAATCCATCGGTGCTCTCCGTGGTGATCTGGTCTTTGATCAGGTGAGCTTTGGCTATGACCCAGCCCAGCCGGTGCTGCATCAGCTGAATCTGCGAGTGGATGCGGGCCAGGTGCTGGCCATTGTTGGCCCCTCCGGTGCGGGTAAAAGTACCCTGCTATCGCTCCTGCTCCGTTTCAAAACGGTGCAACAGGGCGAGATCCGTCTCGATGGCACCGACATCAGCTTGATGCGCGCCCGTGAGCTGCGTCAGCAGGTGGCCCTGGTTCCGCAGCGCACAACCGTATTTTCCGGAACCATTGCCGAAGCGATTCGGTTCGGGCGTCGCGCGACGGATGACGAGGTTCGCGACGCAGCTCGGTTGGCCAATGCGGATGATTTCATCCGTGCTTTGCCCCATGGGTATGAGACCCAGCTCGAGGAGCGGGGAACCAATGTCTCCGGTGGACAACTGCAGCGGATCGCCATTGCCCGCGCGGTGCTTGGCAATCCAGCGCTGTTGCTACTGGATGAAGCCACCAGTGCCCTCGATGCTGAAGCCGAGGCTGCGGTCCAACTCGGTCTGAAGCAGGCGATGAAGGGACGAACGGTGTTGGTGATCGCCCATCGTCTGGCCACGGTGCAGGAGGCCGATCGCATTGTGGTTCTGGAACAAGGAGCCGTTGTCGATCGAGGAACCCACGACGACTTGATGCAGCGTGGTGGGCGTTACCGCGAACTGTGCGAACGACAGTTCATTCGAGATCGGCAAAAGTCCTGAATCCCTCTACGATCTGGCCGCCGGTACACCGCCATCCCGGCGATGAACGATGACTGACTCTGCAGCCCAGAACCCTGTCTTGACCTTTGAGGGCAAGCGCTACGACCTCAATACGCTTCCCAATGAGCTCAAGGAGCTTGTGCGTGGCATGCAGGTTGCCGACGCTCAGCTGCGGATGCATGAAGACACCCTCAAGGTTCTGGCGGTGGGCCGTCAGAGCCTGGCCACAGAGCTCAATGAAAAGCTCAAGTCCGTGACTCCGTTGCCCGATCAGGGTTGATTGCCTGCCAATAAAAAGAGGGGGCTCAACAGCCCCCTCTTTTTATTGCTCGCCTTTTATTGCTCGCCGCTCTGCTCAGTCGCTGAAGCTGTAGGCCCTGGTGAGTTTGAACACGGTTCCGGACAGCAGGATCAAGGCCACGAGGTTGGGGAGAGCCATCAGGCCGTTGAGAGTGTCGGCAATCGACCAGATCACTCCACGGTCGCCGGCGACAGCACCAATTACGACAACAGCCACCCAAGTCAGACGAAAGGGCAGCACGGCGGAATCACCGAACAGGTAGGTGGTGCAGCGTTCGCCGTAGAAACTCCAACCGAGAATGGTGGTGAAGGCGAAGACTACCAATCCCAGGGTGACCACCATGCCGCTGCCGGCGATGCCGGTGTTGAAGGCAGCGATGGAGAGGTCTGCGCCGCTGAGCTTGTCGCCGGCTGCATCCAGGATCAGATTGGCTTTGGTGGTGATGATCACCAGGGCAGTCATCGTGCAGATGATCAGGGTGTCGATGAAGGTGCCCAGCATGGCCACCGTGCCCTGGCGCACGGGATCATCGGTTTTGGCAGCGGCGTGGGCGATCGGAGCGCTGCCCAGGCCCGCTTCATTGGAGAAAATGCCCCGTTTGAAGCCCATCAGCACCACCTGACCGAGGGCACCACCGGCTGCGGCTTGGCCGGAGAAGGCGTTGGAGAAAATCGTGGCGAAGGCTTCAGGCACGCTGCCCAGATTGGCCAGCAACACCAGAAGGCATGCAGCGACGTAGAGAATCGACATCAACGGAACGATGGCTGAGGCCGCCTGGGCAATGCGTTTGATGCCCCCGATCACGACAGCGAAAACCAGGGCTGCCAAAACGACTCCGGTCGCCAGTTTCGGGACGCCGATCAGGCTCAAGGCAGACGACACCTCAAAGGACTGAACCCCATTGCCGATTCCGAAGCCCGCCAACATGCCGAAGAGGGCAAACAGGCCCGCCATCCAGTTCCAGCCGCTTCCGAGTCCGTTGCGGATGTAGTACATGGGCCCACCCACGTGGTTGCCGTCTCCATCGGTTTCGCGGAACTGAACCGCGAGCACCGCTTCGGCGTATTTGGTTGCGATGCCGAAGATCGCGATGATCCACATCCAAAAGACAGCACCAGGTCCACCAACGGCGATGGCCCCCGCAACACCGGCGATGTTCCCCGTGCCGATCGTGGCCGACAACGACGTCATCAACGCTTGGAAGGGGGTGATCTCCCCTTCCGTTTGTGATGCAGCCGGCCGAAGCATCATCGAGATGCCATAGCTCAGCCGTTGCAGCGGCATGAACCGCAGGCCCACCATCAGAAGAATGCCCGTCGCTGCAATCAAAAGGACGGTGGGCCATCCCCAGACGATGCTGTTGATTGGGCCATTGATGGCCTGAATGGTCGACTCGACTCCGCCCATGCCTTTCAACAGGTTTGGGCGGATGGTCTCATAGCCGGCTTGTACCGGCAATCAACTCAGAGCGATTCGAGATCTTCAAAACGGAAGGTCTGGCTTCCGGCGGGGGTATCGCCATGGGCTTCGATGGTCACGACCCGCTCGGTCAGCACCCAGGCTCCATCTCCAGGAAGAGCAGCGAAGCTGTCTTTGAAGCTGCTGCGGCCGCCACGGGCTTCTCCCGTTGCCGGGTCGGCGTACTGACTGGTGTAGGTGTGGCTGAGGTAGCCCGCACCTGTGTCGGTGACATCGGTGGTGTAGATCGTCACGACGGTGCCGTGGATGTGGCGGTGAACCATGGTCACCACGTCATCCTTGATGCGGTATTTATCCCCGGCTCCCTTGCCACCGACGAGCACTTCGGTTCCCACCTCGTTGGTGTCACCAGCGGTGAAGGTGTTTTCACCGTGGGTTTGCTCGAAGCTGCGACGCACGCGATGGATCGCGACTTCCCAGAGCTGGGAATTCACCGCCTTGAGGATCTCTTCGTTTTCAATGCCTTCCACCTTGGCTTTGAGATCGGCACCAATCTCAAACGTGCCCTCGACCCGTTGATCGCCCTGTTGCCAGATGCAGCGTCCGCGATAGCCGGAGAATCCAGGCGCCCAGGTGTAGCGGTTCTCGTAGGCGCGACGGAAGTCATCACGCACGTCGCTTCCAGGCTTAACGGGAACGGAGGCTGTCAAAGCGTTGAGGTGGCTTCCGCAACCCTACCGGTGGCCTAACGCTGCATGGCGTGAACGTCCTGGAGGGCATGGATACTGAGCCTCGGCTGTTGCTGGAGTGCAGAGATCGCCTCCACCGCCGCCCGTGCTCCCGCGAGGGTCGTCACCGTTGGAACGGCGTAATCGAGCGCTGCCCGACGCAGATACTTGTCGTCATGGGCAGCTTGGCGGCCAATCGGTGTGTTGATCACCAATTGCACCTGATTGGAGCGGATCTGATCCTCGATGTTGGGGCGCCCTTCGTGCACCTTGAGCACCGATTGCACCTTCAATCCCGCGTTGGCGAGCGCCTGAGCGGTGCCTGATGTGGCCGTCACATCGAACCCGAGTTCGATCAGCCGAGCGGCGATGGGCACCAGAGCCTGTTTGTCGCGGTCGTGGGTGGAGAGGAACACCGTCCCCTGGGTGGGCAGCGCTTCTCCAGCGCCGAGTTCAGCCTTGGCGTAGGCCATGCCGAAACTGTCGGCAGATCCCATCACCTCTCCCGTGGAGCGCATTTCTGGCCCCAGCACCGTGTCGGCCCCCGGGAAGCGCCGGAACGGCAGCACCGCCTCCTTGATCGACTGAAGCGGCGGCTTCGGCTCGCTGGTCATGCCGATGTCGGTCAGGGTTTCGCCCGCCATCAGTCGGGTTGCCAGGCGAGCGAGAGGTTGACCTGTGGCCTTGGCTACGAAGGGGACCGTCCTGGAGGCGCGGGGGTTGGCTTCGATGATGTAGACGACTTCCGAGCCATCGGTGTTGCGCTGCACGGCGAACTGGAGGTTGATCAGACCCCGCACCTCGAGCGTTTGCGCCAGGGAGCGACTCCAATCACGAATCGTGTTCAGTGCCGCCTCGCCGAGGGAAACCGCGGGCAAGCAGCAGGCTGAGTCTCCGGAATGGATCCCCGCCGGTTCGATGTGCTCCATCAGACCACCGACGATCACAGCACCGGTGTGATCGCAGAGGGCGTCCACGTCCACCTCAACAGCATTTTCGAGGTACTGGTCAATCAGCACCGGATGGTCGGGCTCCACCTGCACGGCTTCGCGCATGTAGCGGTTGAGTTCCTCTTCGTCGAACACCACTTCCATGGCCCGTCCGCCCAGGACGTAGGAGGGACGCACAACGACCGGGTAGCCCACTCTTGTGGCCACGGCCCGTGCTTCCTCTTCGCTGCGTGCCAAGCCGTTGCGGGGTTGGCGGATGTTCAGATTGCGGAGGATGGCTTCGAACTGCTCGCGGTCTTCAGCCTGGTCGATCGATTCAGGGGAGGTGCCCCAGATGCTGGTGCCCGTGGCGCGCCCCTCATCGCTGTCCAGCCAGCGCAGGAGTGGAATCGCGAGTTTTAGAGGAGTTTGTCCACCGAATTGGACCACCACGCCATCCGGAACCTCAGCTTCGATCACATTGAGAACATCCTCCAGGGTGAGCGGTTCGAAGTAGAGGCTGTCGCTGGTGTCGTAATCGGTGGACACCGTTTCCGGATTGCTGTTCACCATCACCGTGGTGATCCCTTGATCCTGCCCTGCAAAGGAGGCATGGCAGCAGCAGTAGTCGAATTCGATGCCTTGCCCGATTCGGTTGGGTCCACCACCGAGGATCATCATCTTGCGGCCGTCGTCACGACGACTCACCTCGGATGAGGCGGGAAGGGGCTTGAGGGACCCGTCGGCCTGCAGGGTCTGCAAGGGACGCTCGTAGGTCGAGTAGTGATAAGGAGTGGAGGAAGCGAACTCCGCTGCGCAGGTGTCGACTGTTTTGAAGACGGCGCGAACATCGAGCTGATGGCGCCGCTGACGCACCGACAATTCGTCGCTTTTGGTGTGCCAGGCGATCTGTCGGTCTGAAAAACCCAGCTGCTTGGCTTCAAGCAAGCTGTCTGCATCCAGCTGATCCAGGCTTTTGCCCTTGATCAGCCTTGCCTCCGCCTCAATGATCCGTCGCAGTTTGGCCAGGAACCAGGGGTCAATCCTGCTGATCCGATGAATCTCCTCATCGCTGCGTCCGCGCACCATCGCCGTTCGAACGCTGAGGATGCGCTCCGGAGAGGGGGTCCTCAGCTGACGATCCAGCTCACCATCCGTGAGCTCCGGTTCCTCCCGGTCGCCTCCCCAGCCCGAGAACCCGGTTTCCAGGGAACGCATGGCTTTCTGGAACGACTCTTCGAAACAACGGCCGATGGCCATTGCTTCGCCCACCGATTTCATTGAGGTGGTGAGCACCGCCGGACTGCCTCGGAATTTTTCGAAGGCGAAGCGCGGAATTTTGGTGACGACGTAATCGATCGTCGGCTCGAAGCAGGCAGGCGTCTTGCCGGTGATGTCGTTGAGGATTTCGTCGAGGGTGTAACCGACGGCGAGGCGTGCGGCGATCTTGGCGATTGGGAAGCCGGTGGCCTTGCTGGCCAAGGCCGACGATCGGCTCACCCTGGGATTCATCTCGATCACCACAACGTCGCCGTTGTCGGGATTGATCGCGAACTGGATGTTGCTGCCGCCCGTCGCGACACCGATCTCCCGAATGATGGCGATCGATTGGTCGCGCAACCGCTGGTATTCCCGGTCTGTGAGGGTCTGGGCCGGAGCCACCGTGATCGAATCCCCCGTGTGCACCCCCATGGGGTCGAGGTTTTCGATGCTGCAGACGATCACAACGTTGTCCGCCAGATCACGCATCACCTCGAGCTCGAATTCCTTCCAGCCCAGGAGCGATTGCTCGATCAGAATCTGAGACACCGGACTTGCCTCAAGCCCGCTCTTGCAGATTGCTGCGTATTCCTCGGGGTTATAGGCAATGCCCCCGCCACTTCCCCCCAGGGTGAAGGCGGGCCGGATGATCCGGGGGAAACTTCCGATCGCGGCCCCGACGGCTTCGGCTTCTTCTTGAGATGAGGCAATGCCCGAAGGGCAGACCTTCACCCCGATGCGCTCCATGGCCTGCTTGAACAGCAGACGATCTTCCGCCTTTTGGATTGCTTTAAGGTCGGCACCGATTAACTCAACGCCAAAGCGTTCGAGGGTGCCGTTTTCCGCCAGGGTGACCGCCAGGTTGAGCGCGGTCTGTCCGCCCATGGTCGGCAGCAGAGCATCCGGCCGCTCTTTTTCGATCACACGGGTCACGACGTCCGGAGTAAGCGGCTCGATGTAGGTGCGATCCGCCATCTCCGGGTCGGTCATGATCGACGCCGGATTGGAGTTGATCAGGATGACTTCGAATCCCTCGGCTCTGAGGGCCTTGATGGCCTGTGTTCCGGAGTAATCGAACTCACAGGCCTGGCCGATCACGATCGGACCAGATCCCAGCAGGAGAATGCGACGCAGATCAGACCGCCTCGGCATGGGAAATCGTCCTTGGCCAAACAGTTCAAGCCTCTCACGCGGCCTTGCCACAACCGGGGGACTTGGCCTCGCTACGGTGAAGGGAGATCAGCACCAGAGTTGCAATGAGTGAGCTCCAGCGCCTGAAGGGGCTGCTGCCACCGGAAATGCAGAGCTGGGTGTTTGTGGAATCAGCTGCTGCAGTCGATCCTCCATTGATCACCCTTGAGGAAATCGGCCGGGATGAAGTGGAGATCCAAGTGAATCTCGACGAATGGGATGCCCTCGCGTTGGATCACCGCAATTTGCTGTTCTGGCATGAAGTTGGTCGGATCCAGAACGACACGATTCCCCGGGACGGTTGGGAGATGGCTGCTCTGGCCATCGGTCTTGGCGGTGCCATCGGTGAATTGTGGGTTCAGGACGGGCTGCTGCTGTTGATGGCCCTCGGCCTATCCGGCTTTGCGGGGTATCGGCTTTATCTGAAGAACAATTCCGAAAAACGCCTGCAGGACGCCATCAGTGCCGATGAGCGTGCGATCGATCTTGCCTGCCGATTTGGTTACAGCGTGCCGAACGCTTATCGCAGTCTTGGGGGCGCGTTGAAGGAGCTGGTCGAAAATACCCGCAAGAAGCGCCGTCGCAGCTACTACGAAGACCGGCTTGAGGCGCTCCGCAAGAGTGCCAGCAAGGCCAGAGCTGAAATGGCCCAACAGGAGGGCTCAAGCAGCTCCGTTACCAGCGAGAA
Source organism: Synechococcus sp. WH 8109 (assembly GCF_000161795.2). Lineage (NCBI taxonomy): Bacteria > Bacillati > Cyanobacteriota > Cyanophyceae > Synechococcales > Synechococcaceae > Synechococcus > Synechococcus sp. WH 8109. The sequence goes on from NZ_CP006882.1 coordinate 690,376, forward strand.
CGTTTATGGATAGCGAAAAGCTTGCTGAACTGGTGGCCGATGCCTGCGATGATCGCAAGGCCACCGACATCCGTCTGATCCGTGTCGATGAGGTGTCCAGCCTGGCGGATTGGATGGTGATCGCAGGCGGTCAGTCCGATGTTCAGGTGCGTGCAATTGCCCGGTCTGTTGAAGACCGCCTGGAGACTGAGGCAGATCTGCTTCCCTTGCGCAAGGAAGGGCTGAACGAGGGGCGCTGGGCGCTTCTTGATTACGGCGATGTGATCGTTCACGTGCTTATGCCCGATGAGCGCGGCTACTACGACCTTGAGGCGTTCTGGAGTCACGGCGAAAGCCGAACCTTCTTACCGTCAGTCCAGTAGCCGCTTGATCCATGCCAGAAGCGGTGTCCTGCCCCGTTCCACCGGAGCAGCGACCTCTTGAGGAGTTTCAACAGCTCTGCGAGTCATGGTTCTTCTCCTGGCCAGCGGGTCAGGAACCTCGCCTGAGCAAACGTCTTGCAGGCTTCTGGCTGCTAATGCTGCCGGTGTGCAGCCTGATCGCAAGTGGGAGCTGGACCCTGAAGCAGGATCCGCCCCGTCTCCTGGCCGCAGCCGCTGTGGCCGCTCTTGTGCTCCCCCTGCTGTTGCTGGTGCGGCAATGGCTGGGCTGGACCTACGTCATGCAGCGGCTTCTGTGTGAGTCCGTCGACTACGAAGAATCCGGTTGGTACGACGGGCAGACCTGGGAAAAGCCTCTGTCCTGGCGGGAGCGCGACCTGTTGGTGGCCCGGCATGAGGTTCGTCCGATCCTGGGTCGTTTGGGACGGGCCATGGCCACCTCAGCGGGTTTGATGCTGGCCGGTGCCAGTCTCTGTCAGGCTCTCTGAACCAATCGGGGTTCCGATGACTTTGCCCTCGGGCTTCAGCCCTGCAGCCCGGTCCGGGTCATCCCCCCTTGAGGTCCGCTTGCGGCGCGGATCGATCACGGAATCGGTGCATCGCGTTCATGCCGTGGTCTGTGATGGCCGAGGACGGGTGTTGATGTCGGCAGGAAACCCCGGCTTTGAAAGTTTCATTCGTTCGGCTCTGAAGCCCTTTCAGGCCCTGCCGTTTCTCAGCAGTGGAACCGCCGACCAGCTGGATGTTGATGAACGGGGCATCGCCATCAGCTGTGCGTCCCATGCGGGCACCAATGCCCACGCCCGGGAAGCCTTCCGGTTGCTCTGGAAAGCGGAGTTAGATAGCTCATCACTTCAATGCCCTGTGCCGAATGGGGCTGATAGTCCGCTTCAGCACAATTGTTCCGGCAAGCATGCTGCCTTCCTGGCCACCAGCCGAAAGATGGGCTGGCCGATCGAGACCTATCTCGAGCAGGACCACCCTCTGCATGTCGAAGTGAACCGCAGGGTCGCTGAACTGATCGGCTTGCCTGCTGAGGAATTGGTTTCCGAACGGGATGACTGTGGCGCTCCCACCCTGGTGTTGCAGTTGGCTCAGATGGCCTTGCTCTATGCCCACCTCGGTGCCTCACAACATGCCGAACTCGAGCAGATCAGTCGGGCGATGCTGAGTCACTCCGACCTTGTGGCCGGTGAGGGTCGTTTCGACACCGAGCTGATGCGGCGCAGCCACGGTCAGGTCTTGAGCAAGGGCGGTGCAGAGGGCATTCAATGCCTCAGCCGCGTTGGTGAAGGTCTTGGGGTAGCCATCAAGGTGGAAGACGGCTCCCGTCGTGCCAAGCAAGCGGTTGCTCTGCATCTGTTGCGTCAACTCGAGTGGCTCACACCCATGGGGCTTGACGAGCTCGATGAGCAGGTGCTGGTCGTGAACCCGAGTGTCAAGCTCAGCGTGTCCGGTGCCTTGCAGTCCTGACTTTGCTGTCGCCTGCGACACCGACATGTATGATTTTTGGGTCAACGCGGGGTAGAGCAGTCTGGTAGCTCGTCGGGCTCATAACCCGAAGGTCGGGAGTTCAAATCTCCCCCCCGCCACCAACTCTGATTGAATCAACAATCTCCCTCTCGGGAGATTTTTTTTTGTCTGTCGTACCTCCATGAGCAGTCGCTCCATGAACTGCGATGGCCCCTGGGACGCCATTGTTGTTGGCTCGGGAGCGAGTGGCGGAGTGGCCGCCATGACCCTGGCTGAAGCAGGAGCTCGGGTGCTTGTGGTGGAGGCAGGACCTGGCCTCAACAGCACGCAAGCCTTCGGGGCTGAACCGGGAAATCTGCTGCGTCGGATCGTGGGCCTGACCAGCGGCAGCCATCGCCAGCAGTCCCAGCATCCCGGCTACTGGAAAGGCAACCCTCTTCTGTATGCCGACGAGCGTCTGCATCCCTATGAGCACCCGGCGGATCAGCCGTTTCTGTGGACGCGAGGCCTGCAGGTTGGCGGCCGCAGCCTCACCTGGGGTGGCATCACTCTGCGTCTTTCGGATGAGGATCTGGGCGGTGTAGATGTGGAGGGTGAACAGGTCAAGTGGCCGTTGCGCAGCGGTGAGCTGACACCTCACTACGCCGAACTGGAGCGCTGGCTGGGCGTTCATGGTGGGCGCGATGGTTTGGATCATCTGCCGGACGGTGAAACACAACCGCCTCTGGCGGCGACACCGGCGGAAGAGCGTTTTGCTGAAGCTGTGCGGCAACGGTTGGGGTATCCCGTGATCCCCTCAAGGGGGTTTGGTCCGGCGCCGCAGGGAGAGGATCCCGCTTGGCCTCGCTCCAGCAGTCGCGGCAGCAGCCTTCCTCGCGCCATGGCCACAGGACGCGCCCAGCTGCTCTCTGCGCATTTGGTGGAGCATCTCTTGATGGATGCCGGTGGAGATAAAGCCATTGGTGTGGTTGCCGTTGACCAATCCAATGGCAACCGCAGGGAGTTGAGGGCGGATCTCGTGGTCCTGGCTGCTTCCACGATTCAGACCGTCTCCATCCTGTTGCGCTCATGTCGTGGCGAACAGAGCAACGGTTTGGACGACCCTTCAGGACGACTGGGCACACGCTTGATGGACCATGTCTCCACATCGCAGTTTTTTGCCTTCCCCGAGCCTGTTCAGGGGGAACAGCCCATGCTCACGGGCGCTGGAAGTTTTTTCGTTCCGTTTGGCCGACACCTGCCATCGGCTGATTTTCAGGGCGGCTATGGCCTTTGGGGTGGCATTGGACGGTTTGATCCGCCGCGATGGTTACGGCGTCGCCCTTCAAGCATCACCGGGTTCCTGATTGGTCACGGCGAAGTTCTTCCCAGGGCTGACAACAGGGTGACCCTGAGTGAGCGCACGGATCGCTGGGGCGTGCGTGTTCCCTCGATTGCCTGCAGTTGGAGTAGCAATGAACTGGCCATGGTTAGGCACATGCGCGCCTCGATCCAGGCCTGCATCGCTGCCGCCGGAGGCGATGCCAAATCGATCAAAGACCTCTTTCACCTCCCCTTGGTTGAACCTTTCCTGGAGGGAGCTGTTGCTCTGTCTGAAGGTGCAGCCCCCCCGGGGTATTACATCCATGAGGTGGGAGGGGCTGCGATGGGGGGAAGCGAGACCAGCAGCGTCGTTGATTCCTCCAACCGTCTTTGGCGCGCTCCCAACGTTCTTGTGGTGGATGGCGCCTGTTGGCCAACGTCGGCCTGGCAGAGCCCAACGCTGACGATGATGGCTCTGAGCCGTCGGGCCTGCCTGCTGGCCCTCAGTGATCGGGGCGGATGAACAGATCGTCGAGATAGCGCTCGGTCACGGAGCGGTCGACACAGCCGTTCTGAAACAGGAAGTGGGCAAGAGCAGAACTCATCACGCGGTATTGGTCCCAGTTGGGGTGCTCTCCGATGAAATCCTTCATGCCTCGATAGAGCACCTCTGGGATTTCCGTCTCAAGACTCACGTAGCTGGCTTTTGAAGCAGTCCCGCGCTCCGTGGTTCCCATGTCGTGGCATCGCTCGAGGTGATTTCGGTCCATTCCGTCCAGCTTTTCCCTGTCCAACGCTCACCAAGAAAGCCACACAACCGGCGCTTGCGTCAAAGCCGTCGACATTTGTTGAATTGCGGCTGAGACGAGATGAGACAGAAGTCTGTGACTGGGTTTGAGAGTACGGGAATTGACGAGGTGCGGTTGCTCTAGGCCGAATAGACGGTCTGTCAACCCGGTTGTGCGATTCCCTCGGAAATTCACAGGTTGACCGTCACAGCCGGCGAGCCAACTTCAGCCTGTGGAAAACGACGTTTTTTTTGTGTGGAAAAAGGGGGTGAACCTTGGCGAAGCAATTTTGATAAGAAAACCTGATATTTGTTTCGTCGCTGCTGTCGCTTTCGAGAACCGTGTCATTGGCGACAAGCCATCAGCAGGTTCTCTTTGGATCCATGGAATCAATCCTTAGCCGCGCTGTTGTTGCGCTTCAGCGTGGTAGGGCCCAGGGGATGGTCGGCGTGGGGATAAGGGGGGTGATGGTGGTCATGGCTGTGGTCTGACCCATGGTTGTGGCCATGACCAATCGGGATGCCGTCGGGTTGGCAGGCACCCGTGCACTCCAGTTCGCAAAGCGTGCAGCTTTCCGCAAGGCCTTCCACATGGTGGTGGTGGCTTTCCTGGGCGCGTCCCACGTCCTGTTCGAAGCCCAGCACCTGGGCGCGGTATTTGCAGAGCGAGCAGTTCATGGCGGTGTCCCCCCGCAACACCTCCTCGACCCGTTCTTTGAAGGTGTCCACCACCAGGGTGTGGTCGCCCAGATAGCCCGCAGAGAGAAACTCCACCTCGGGATGATCGGCAGCCACCAGCTCGGTGTGTTGGCGGATTCGGCTCACTAGAACCCCTGAAAAGAGGAAATAGGGCACCACCACCACCCGACGGAAGCCCAGTTTCACGGCGTGACGCAGACCCGGTTCCACTAGGGGGAAGGTCACGCCCGAATACACCGTTTCTCCCCAGCCGAAACCAAATCCTTCCACCAGCAGCCGCGTCACCTTGGCCACGTTGGAGTTGGCGTCTGGATCCGAGGAGCCTCGACCTACCACCACCAGGAGGGTTTTGGCCAATGGAACGTCGTCCTTCGCCGCATCAAGGCACTCCCGAACGCGAGCCCCGGCGGCTGACACCATCAATCGGTCCACCCCCAGCTCCCGGCCGTAATCGATCGGTAAACCCGTTTCGGCCGTGTACGTGTTCAGAACAGAGGGGATGTCGTTCTTGGCATGCCCCGCTGCAAAAAGCATGGCTGGAATGGCCAGCACCTTGGTGACGCCTTTCTCGCGGAGTGCTTCAAGACCATCCCGAAGGATGGGGCGGGCAAATTCCAGGTAGCCGTGTTCCACCGGCATCGGGGCGAGCCGAGGCCGCAGGCCATCCACCATCTGGGCGAACTCTTCAACGGCCAGTCGGTTGCGACTCCCGTGGCCGCAGATCAGAACGCCAAGACGCTCGTTGCCGGTTTCCGCGTGCTGTTCGGCCAAAAGGTCGCTCTGCTGTTCCAATGGTTTGACGATATCGGTCGCATCGCAATGGATTCAGACCGTCCCGTTTTCTTTAATGCGCAGGCGGCTGATGCGAGGCGATCCGGTCTGGTCTCCCCTCGACCAGCGGAGTTGGCGGCTTTGGTTCAGAACTGGTCCGGTCCCAGGCCGCTGCGTCTCTGTGGCGGGGGCACCACATCTCGGGCCGCCGTGGCCGACCACTGGACCCTGGACCTGCAAACCCATTTCCAACGTGTGGAGTGGCAGCCCGCGGATCAGTCGGTCTGGATTGGAGCGGGCTGCCGCATGGGAGACGTGCTGGAGGCCATGCGTCCCTACGGCCGAACCGTGGCAGCTGGTTTGTCGGGTCTGCCTGGGCTTGGCTATGTGCTCACGGGGGGCATGGGGCCACTGAGCCGGCAGGTGGGGCTTGCTGTGGATCAAGTGCGCGAGATCCATGGGGTCTGGGGTGATGGCAGCCCCTTTGCCCTGTCTCGGGCTGACGATGCCGGTTCGCTGGAGTGGAGGGGCCTCTGCGGTGCAGCCCCGTTTCTGGGGGTGGTGAGCGCGCTGCGCATGGCCACCCAGCCGCTTCTGCCGCTGTGGGTGGAGCAATGCGTGGTGTCTCCGGATCAACTGCCTCAGCTCATGCTCCAGGCGGAAGCGTCAAACGCCAGCACCAGCCTGCAGTGGCATTGGGAGAGGGCTGACGCGGTGCAGTTGCTCCGGATTGCCGATGCCCCTTGGGCCGGTGCGCAGAAGATCGAAGGGCTGCACCAGCTCCCTCCTTTGCGGGGATCGGCTCCGATGCCTTCGCGATCTCACGCTGAGGTGGTTGGCTTGCTGGGGCCGGCAGCTGCTGAGCTCTGGGGGGCCGTGATGCCGGATTTATGCCGTTTGCTGCAGCATCGTCCTCATCCGTTCTGCAGCCTGGCCTGTCAGCAGCTGGGGGCGGCGACGCAAAAGGCTGCCGTGGAGGCCAGCTCGTTCGTGCACCGCACTGCCGAGTGGAAACCGTGGATCACCGCCGCCTGGACTCCTGGGGATGTCCCGGGCCAGAGGCGCAGTCTTGCTTGGTTGGAGGAGGTCTGGCAGGTCCTTCAGTCGATTTGTCCTGGTGTGCATCTGGCGCAGTTTCATGACCATTTGCCCTTTCATCACAAGGAGTTGGAGGCAGCATTCGGCCCCTGGTTGCCAGAGTTGCGAAAGCTGAAACAGCGCTTGGATCCAGCAGGCATCCTGCCGACGCTCTGATTTACGGTCGCTCCTAACCGGCATCCTTTGATGGCCAAACGATCCAGCCCAACCCTGGTGAATCAGTGGTTGGCCAACCCCAGCAAAGATCTGCTCTCGGGTCTGGTGGTGGCTTTCGCGATGATTCCCGAGGCCATTGCCTTCTCGGGGATTGCTGGGGTGGATCCCAAAGTGGGCCTGTTCGGAGCTTTCTGCCTGTCGCTGACCATCGCCGTCGTGGGTGGTCGCATGGCAATGATCACCTCAGCCACGGGCTCCACGGCCCTGTTGATGACAGGTCTCGTAGCATCCGGTGAAGCCCGGGGGCCAGGGCTGGGCGTCCAGTACCTAATGGTGGCGGGGCTGGTGACGGGACTGCTGCAGATCCTCTGGGGGTATCTACGTCTTGCTCATCAGATGCGCTTTGTTCCGCAAGGGGTGTTGAGCGGCTTCGTCAATGCTCTGGCTTTGTTGATCTTTCAGGCACAGCTTCCGCAACTGGGTCTAGACCTTCATCACAGCGAAGGAACCTCGCTGCTGCCCCACGGTGGCCAGATTCCAATCGTTTGGGGTCTTGTCCTGCTGGGTCTGGCGATCATCTACGGCTTGCCTCGGCTGACGCGTGTCGTGCCCTCTCAGCTGATCGCCATCGTTGTGCTGACACTGATCAGCGGCTTCAGCTTTGACATCCCCATTTTCAGCACCCTGGGGACGTCGCCTGACGGATGGCTCAGCTTCAGAGTCGGCTTCGGCTTTGACATCCCCACCGTCAGTAGCTTGGGGACGCTGCCTGCAGGATTGCCGAGCTTCAGCCTTCCCTTCGGTGAAGGGGGCGTGCCCTTCAGCCTCGACACGCTCGGTTTAGTTCTTCCCACCGCTCTGGCGATATCGCTGGTGGGCCTCATGGAAACCTTCCTCACCCAGGACATCCTGGATGACAAGACCGACACCAGCACTGACAAGAACGTTGAAGCCAGGGGTCAGGGCATTGCCAATATCGTCTCCTCTTTGTTCGGCGGCATGGCCGGCTGTGCCCTTGTGGGGCAATCAGTGATGAATATCGACAATGGTGGACGCACTCGGATGTCCACTCTGTTCTCCGGCGTCAGCTTGCTGGCGATGATCCTTCTGGCCGGCCCCTTGATCAAGCAGATTCCGATGGCTGCCCTGGTGGCCGTGATGATCAGCATCGCTGTCAGCACCGCTGACATTAATGGTCTGCGCAACCTGAGTCGCATCCCCAAGAGCGATACCTCGGTGATGCTGATGACCTTTGCCATCACGATGCTCACCACCCCTCACAACCTCGCCCTTGGCGTGTTGGCTGGCGTTGCGCTGGCAGGAATTCTGTTCAGCCGCAAGGTGGCCAAGGTGATTCAGGTGGAGGCCGTTGAGATCAGCAATCATGAGCGGATGTACCGCGTTAGGGGGCAGCTGTTTTTTGTCAGCAAGGTGTATTTCCTCCAAGGATTTGATCTTCACGACCATCCCGAGCGCATCACGATTGACCTCTCCCAGGCCCATATCTGGGACCAGAGCGGCGTGGCTGCCCTGGATCAAGTCATCCGGAAATATCGCAGCGGTGGATCTGCTGTCAGCGTGATTGGCCTGAACGAGGAAAGCCTTGATCTGTTTGAGCGGATCGGCGGTCAGGAATCAGCCCATGCATGAGCCTCTGCTTGGTTGGCAAGACAGGCCCTGAGGTCTTGGCGCATCGCCATGAGCCGCTGCTGAACCTGCATGTCTCCAGGATTGGTTGCCACGTACCGCTCGGTGACGTCGTTGCTGATGCTCATCAACAGGCAAAGGGTTTGAACATCACGTCCGGCCCGTTGCTGAGCACTCTCTAGAAGAAAGCCCAACAGCGCCATCTTGTTGTTGTAAGCACCACGGTCGTGCTCGTCCCGCGCGACAGCACCGGGAGTCGTACTTCCAGCGATCAGTCCGGCCAAAAGGCAGGCCCAGACCTTCATTGCAGCCAGGCTGATTGCCGTGAAAGTAGGTCGGATGTGAGGTATGTGCTGGGGATCTGGGACAATCCCACCCGATCCGTACCAACGCTGATGTTCCGATCCAGTTCACGTGTTCTGATCGTTGCGTTGGCCGGGTTGTCCTCGTTCCTGGCGTCCTGCGCGTCACTGGATAGTGCAGCTGGCTCGCGTCTGGATCTGGTCAAAGCGCGAGGCGAGTTGCTTTGCGGGGTGAGCGGCAAGATTCCAGGCTTCAGTTTTCTCAGTTCTGACGGGCGTTACACCGGCCTGGATGTCGACATCTGCCGTGCCATGGCTGCTGCTTTCGTTGGTGATGCTGAGAAGGTTCAATACCGGCCTTTAACCGCGCCCGAGCGGTTCACGGCCTTGCGATCGGGCGAGATCGATCTGTTGTCTCGCAACACCACCCACACCCTCAGCCGCGATGCGGTGGGGGGCAATGGGCTGCGCTTTGGGCCTGTGGTGTTCCACGACGGACAGGGCTTGATGGTGAATGCTGCCAGCGGAGTGCGTTCGCTGGCTGACTTAAGCGGCAAGTCCATTTGCGTGGGATCGGGCACCACAACCGAGCAAAACCTCAACGACGCCTTCGCCTCCAAGGGTCTTCCCTACATACCAATCAAATATCAAGATCTCAATCAGGTGGTGGGCGGCTACCTCCAGGGGCGCTGCGCAGCCATGACGTCTGATCGCTCGCAACTGGCGGCTGCACGCTCAGGGTTCAGTGATCCCGAGGCGCATCAGATTCTCGACGACCGGATCAGCAAGGAGCCCCTATCTCCAGCTGTGGTGGGGGGGGATCAGCCTATGGGTGATGCCATGACCTGGGTGATCAACGGCCTGATCGAAGCCGAGGAACGGGGCATCACCCAAGCGAATGTTGATGCGGTGGTGAAGCAAGCCGCAGCCGACTCCTCCCAGACCGCTCTGCGGCGTTTCTTGGGTGTGGATCCAGGCTTGGGTCGCAAACTCGGACTCGCCGATGACTTTGTCGTTCAGGTGATCCGTGCCACCGGCAATTACGGCGAGATCTACAACCGCCATCTCGGACCGGACAGTGCCGTGGCGATTCCACGGGGGGCGAACCGGCTGGCCGGTGAAGGTGGTTTGATGATTTCCCCACCGTTCACCTGATGCGGCAGCGTCGTCTCCTGGTTCAGGTTGGTGTCGCCGCCGTACTGCTGGGCTTTCTGGCTCTGCTGGTCAACAATCTGGCGGTCAACCTGATTCGAACGGGCTTGGGACTGGGTTTTGGCTGGCTGGGCCGACCCGCTGGTTTTGCTCTAGCGGAAACAGCTCTCCCCTATGCCCCATCCGATAGCTATCTCTGGGCCCTGACCATCGGTTGGCTGAACAGCCTCAAGGTGATCGCGGCTGGCCTTGTGCTGGCCACCGGCCTTGGTGTGGCTGCCGGTGCAGCCCGCGGTGGTAACAACCGTCTGCTGCGCAGCCTGGCCGGGGGCTATGTGGCCTTGATTCGTCAGGTTCCTCTGCTCCTGCAGTTGCTGTTCTGGTATTTCGTTGCCTTCCTTGGCCTTCCGTCGATGCCGATCGGTGGGTTGATCCGGCTTTCGAATCAGGGCATTCAGCTGTTGGGCCTGAACCTCAGCGTTGAATTTTGTGCGGTTCTTGTGGGGCTCACTGTGTTCACGGGTGCGTCGATTGCAGAGATCGTGCGTGGTGGCATCAACGCGGTGCCACGGGGCCAGTGGGAGGCCTTCCGCAGCCTTGGGCTTGGAGAAGGGCTTGGGCTGCGTCGGATTGTGTTGCCGCAGGCCCTGCCGGCGATTCTTCCTGCACTCACGAGCCAGTACCTCAATCTCGCCAAGAACAGCACCCTGGCCATTGCCGTGGGCTACGCCGATCTCTACGCCGTCAGTGACACCACCATCACCCAAACCGGCCGCGCCATTGAGGGCTTCCTGCTGCTGTTGCTCAGCTTTTTGCTGCTGAATTTGTTGATCAGCGGAGGCATGGCTGCCTTGAACCGTGCCGTGCTGGGTCGTCTGAACAGGAGCCGCTGATGAACCGTTGGTTGGATCTTGGGATCACCCTGCTGCTGCTGGCTCTGCTCGGATGGGCTGGCTGGTCAATGCTGCATTGGCTGCTGGTTGCAGCCGACTGGTCTGTGGTGACCACCAATCTCCCGCTGTATGCGGTGGGCAGTTTCCCTGCGGATCAACGCTGGCGTCCGCTGCTGTGGATGGCAGCACTCATTACGCTGATGCCGCTGACCCTCGTTGGTCCGAAGCGTGGCTGGGTTCGCCGTTGGTTGCCGTTGGTCTGGATCGCGATGGCACCGCTGGGGCTCTGGCTGTTGGCCGGAGGTTTGGGCCTGCTGCCGGTGGGAACACGCAGTTGGGGTGGTCTGACGCTCACGCTGCTGCTCACGGGAGGTAGTGGAGCTTTGGCGCTTCCGTTGGGGATCCTCCTGGCCCTCGGCCGGCGCAGTGAGCTACCGGTGTTGCGTTGGAGCAGCGCCGCCTACATCGAGTTGATGCGGGCTGTGCCGTTGATTGCGGTTCTGTTCTTTGGACAACTGCTGATCCCGTTGTTCCTGCCGCCAGGGCTTGAGATCAATCGGGTTCTGCGGGCGGTTGTGGCCTTCGCATTGTTTGCAGCGGCCTACATCGCAGAGGATGTGCGCGGTGGCCTCCAGGCGATTCCGCCCACCCAGCGGGAAGCTGCAGCCGTGCTGGGGCTGTCGCCACGCCAAGTGTTGCAATTGGTGGTGCTGCCGCAGGCGCTGCGGGTTGCACTTCCATCGCTCACCAACCAGGCGGTGGGTCTGCTGCAAAACACAAGCCTGATGGCCATTCTCGGTTTGGTGGAATTGCTGGGCATCAGCCGCAGCCTGTTGGCGAATCCGGCTTTCATCGGCCGTTATCTGGAGGTCTACCTCTGGCTTGCTGCGGTTTACTGGCTGGCGTGTACAGCCATGGCGTTGCTGGCCCGCCACCTGGAAGTTCAGCTTGACCCTGCTCGCTCCGCTTCATGACTGTCGCCATTCGTGCCACTGATCTGGTCAAGAGCTATTCCCAAGGGGTTCGAGCTCTCGATGGCGTCACCCTTGAGGTGAACAGCGGCGAAGTGCTGGTGGTGATGGGGCCTTCCGGCTCCGGCAAGAGCACGCTGATCCGTACGTTTAACGGTCTGGAGTCGCTGGATGGCGGCGCCTTGGATGTGCTTGGGGTTCGCTTGGACGCCACCCATGAAGAACGTCAGGTGCGGGAGATCCGCAAGCGCGTGGGGATGGTGTTTCAGCAGTTCAACCTCTTTCCTCACCTTTCCATCCTCGACAACATCACCCTTGCCCCGATCAAGGTGCAACAGCGTGCCAAGGCGGCTGCCGAGCAGCGGGCAATGGATCTCCTTGACCAGATGGGCATTCGCGAGCAGGCCTACAAGTACCCGGCGCAGCTCAGCGGTGGTCAGCAGCAGCGGGTGGCGATCGCTCGGGCTCTGGCTCTGGATCCTGAGGTGATGCTGTTCGACGAGCCCACCAGTGCCTTGGACCCGGAGCGGGTGAAGGAGGTGTTGGATGCGATGCGCCAGTTGGCAAAAGGCGGCATGACGATGGTGGTGGTCACCCACGAACTGGGCTTTGCCCGTGAGGTAGCGGATCGGGTGATGTTCATGGATCGGGGCCAGGTGGTGGAGACCTCAGATCCAGAGACCTTTTTCAGCAATGCCAGGGAGGCACGCAGCCGCAGGTTCCTCAATCAGATGCAGCATTAAACGGTTTGCACAACCTCGTGAAGTACTTCAGGCCGATTGTCGTTCTCTCCAAGCCTCAGTGGGCTTTCGGCTGTGCTTTTCCTGCATTGAATTTTTTCTGACCGTCCGAGGCATCCACTGCTTGTCCTGCCAACGGAAGTAGGCCGTCACGCAGATCAGCCAAAATGCCACAAAAGCAAGGGTCAGCGCCAGTCCGTGCATCCGAAAAAAGGTCAGCACGATATGGATGGATAGGGCGACTGAGCCCCCCAACAGAAACGAATTGCTCAGGAGCGAAGCGACGGTTGCCCTGAAGGATTTCAACTTTGTCGCGCCAATCCTGATCACATTACCGAGCAATAATTGTGATGCCAGCCCCATTGGGGTTGCGTCAAGGCCTGGGTTGCTTCGTTGCGCAAAAAAGCCCCTCCAGGTAGGGGAGGGGCTGTAGGGGATTCAGCTTGTGGTGATGGATCGGTTGATCACTCGTCAACCTGGTCGGCAGCTTCGCTGTGCTCCGCAGCTGCACCCGTGGGGATCAGACGGATGGCTTTCTTGCCAAGCTTGATCTCAAATTCGTCACCGGGTTCCAGGTTCAGCATGGCGGTATAAGCCTTGCCGATCAGCAGATTGCCATTGCCCTGAACTTTGGCGATGTAGCTCAGTTTGCGACCACCTTTGCCAATCGCAGCACCACCGCTGCTCAGATTCACGCCCTTGGCCTCGAGCAGGGCCTCGTAGAACGCTGTGAAATTGAGGCGATCGCCACCATCTTTCTTGTCAGAGACGTACCCGCAAGCTCTCACAAGATCGGATTTGGAAACATCTCCAAGTTCTTTGACCTTGGCAAGCAGCTCGGAACCGGTCAGCATTTTAAATGCGTCTCAATGGATACATAGTTCATAACTGGTTGGCTGGCTGGATGTCAATCAATCGAGCCGATATTGCCAAGGCTCAGTGCTTTGAAAGGTTGGTATCTAGGGATGCGTCTCTGTGGTCTGAATTTTGAGACTGCTCTCCTGAGATGAAGCTTGCGGGCTGATGTTGAGGCGTCCTCAGTGGTTTAAACCTCAGCACTGTCTGAGGGTTCAGAAATGATCGTGTACTCGACACGATCATCATCAGAGCAGCAAAAATCCCCGTAGTAACGCTCGAGTTCATCGTAGGCAGCGTTGTAGCTGTCAAAGCGCTGCCGTGTCAGCAGATCTTCTGATTGATCACTTCGCACGATGCGATGGCGTGAAGCTGGTTGCATCAGCTGGATCCACGCGGCCAATCAAAAGTCAGATTAAGCCTGGGACTGAGGCATCAGTCACCACAGCTTTCTAGGGTCGATTGATCTGATGGAGGTGTCCATTCTTCGGTTCTTGCTGGAGCTGGTGCCCTCCCTTCTGATTGGGTTCTGGGCTGGTCGACGCCAGGAAACCCTGTCCACCCACTTGGCCGCACCGCTGGTGCGGTTCGGTGTGCCGATCAGTGTGATGGGCCTGCTGTTGAAAGGTGGCCTCAGCGGCGACATGTTGCAGGCCGCAGGTCTTGCGGTGCTTGCCATTGGCCTTGTTCTGGTGGCGGCCGCGCGCTTGCCGGGATTGGCTGAGCTGGCGTCTCCCACGCTGCGGCTGGGCAGCTGCACCGGAAACACGGCCTATTTCGGGGTTCCTCTCGCCCTGGCTTTCCTGCCCGATGAGGCTCTGCCCATCAGCATTGGCTACGACCTCGGGGCGACTCTGCTGGTCTGGAGCCTGGGACCGCTGCTGATCGGGGGGCAGGTGGATGGTTCCCAACGGTTGCGAGGGTTGCTCAGCAGCGTTGCTGGGAGTCCGGCAACCCGAGGGCTCACCGGCGCTTTGCTGGTTCAGGCGACCCCATGGTCTGCGTCGGTGGCCGATGCACTTTGGTGGCCTTCACGCTGCGTGATTCTGCTTGCTCTGATGGTGGTGGGCATGCGCCTGGGCAGCATCCATCGCCAGGGCATTGCGCCGGAGGCACGTCCTCTGCAGCTGCTTAAGCCACTGGTGGCCAAGCTGCTGCTCTACCCGTTGCTGCTTTGGCTTCTGGCGTCTCTGCTGCAGTTCAAGCCTTTGATGGTTCAGGCGGTTGCTCTGCAAGGAGCCGCGCCGACGGCAATCTCTCTTTTGCTCATCGCAGAATCTGTTGGTGCTTATCAGGAGCAGGCTGCAGGGCTGGTGTTTTGGAGCACGTTGCTGGCCTTAATCACAGCACCTGCATGGGGTGTGCTGCTGCAATCTCAGTTTTGAAAACGGCGAAAGGTGAGGTTGATTCGGGTGCTCTGCACTTTGCGCCGCTGAGGAACACTGTGCATCCATCGGGTCTGACAGCCCGGGTGCATCACCAGAAGGTCACCATCGGCCAACGGCAGAGACCTTTTTAGGTGTGCAGTTTTGCGGTGGCGGAGCTGAAAATCCCGCGTTGCTCCGAGTGAAAGGGAGGCAATCGGAGCCCGCTGATCAATTTCCGGTTCGTCATCGGCGTGCCAACCCATGCGGTCATCGCCATGGCGATACCAATTGAGCAGGCATCCGTTGAAGATGGTCTCACAGGCTTCATTCACCTGGTGCAGCAATGGCTTGAACCATGCAGGCCAGCCATCACCAGTGTGAATGGCACCGCTGTAGCGGTAGTGAATTCCTTCATCGGCAAGAAACACCGTCATTCGGGGGATCGGGTGGCGCTTGCCATAGACCTGAACGACGGGCTGCTCCCACTGGAGCTGGTGTTCAAGCTGTGTTTGCCAGTGCCTGGCAAGATCTGGCTTCAGCCAACCCTCATGCAGGGACCAGTCCGTTTCAGCTGCAGCTGGATGGATGGTCATTCGTGACGTCGGATGACGAGGTCGGTTCGATCTCGAGACTGTCCCATACATTCGGTTGCATGGGAGCCAGAATCACCCAAGACGAATTCCTCAAGCGCGCCGTGCAGCGCTTTGGTGATCAATTCGACTACAGCTTGATCCGTTGGCGCAGTTACAAGAGTCCGGTTCAGATCCGTTGCAACGACCATCCGGTTCAACCGATCACGATCACACCGGAAAAGCATCTTCAAACCCTGGGTGGATGCCGTCATTGCCTTCGCGAAAGACGCATCGCCTCGTTGGAGCGGGAACTCAATCGCAAATCCGCTGAGCGTCCAGATGCCGTCGCTCAGGAGCCCTCGCCCAATCTGGAACCCACTCCGAGACGACAAGGTTAAGGGGTGCTGCTGCAGCCAAGCCTGATCAGGCCTTCAGGCTGACCCGCTGATAGCAAAACCAGAGCCACTGCTGGAACAGAAGGTTCCGGTGGGAGCGCCAGAGGGTCTGGGGTTGGGCCGCATCGAAATTTTCGGGTGGAGGAACATCTCCGCGGGCTCGGTCGCGTTCCATTTCTCCGAGGATCCGTCCCACGTTGTATTCGGGATGGCCAAGGTGCATCAGCTGCCGCTGATCCGGTGTCTCGAAAATGGTGTACCCCACCTGTTCGCCATGGGCAAGCAAACGAAGACGTCCGTCCCGTTCGGCGGCTTCCATCGCGGCATCCGACAGTCCGGCATGACGGCTTTGGGGGCAGACGAAATGGTCGTCCTGGGTTCCCATCAATGGATGGCCCGGCACAAGGCTGCGCATCGGGTAGATCCCGAACAGCTTCTGCTGGAAGGCCACCTTGTCGACGCCCGCAAGGTAGGCGAGGGCGAAACCGGCCCAGCACAGTCCGAGGGTGCTGGCACAGGTGCTGCGCGCTTCCTCGATCAACTGGACCAGTTCGTTCCAGTAACTGACTTGTTCAAAGGGCAGGTGTTCGACGGGGGCACCGGTGATGATCAACCCATCCAGAGGACCCTGGGACAAGGCCTCATCCCAGCTCACATAGAGCTGGTCGAGATGGTTCTGATCCCAACTCTTGTAGGCGTGGGAGTTGAGGCGAATCCAAATCGGTTCGATCTGCAGCACCGATAGGCCCAGCGGATGCAGCAGGTTGAACTCGTACTGCTTGCCCAGCGGCATGATGTTCAAGATGCCGATACGCAGGGGCCGGATGTCCTGGCGTTCAGCCTGTTCAGGCTCAATCCAGGAGATCCGGTTGCGTTCAACCTCGGCGATTTTGTGGTAACTGCCAGGAAGGATCAGCGCCATGGGAGCTGGGACGTCATTCAGCTGAGAACGGCGAGGGCCTGTTCGAAGTCGGCCTTGATGTCGTCGATGTGCTCGAGTCCGACGGAGACCCGCACCATCGTGGGGGTCACGCCAGCCGAGGCTTGTTCCGCCTCACTGAGTTGTTGGTGGGTCGTGGACGCGGGGTGGATCACCAGCGTTTTGGCATCGCCCACGTTGGCAAGGTGGCTGGCCAGCTTGAGGCTGTCGATGAAGCGAACCGCATCGTCGTAGCCACCGTTGAGGGAGAACATCAGCATGCATCCCATGCCACGGCCTGTCAGGTATTTCTTCGCGGCATCGTTGTAAGGATCACTGGCCAAACCTGGATAGCTCACATGGGCGATGGCGGGATGGTCCTGCAGCCAGGTGGCCAGGGCCATGGCGTTTTCGGTGTGGCGCTCAACGCGCAGGCTCAAGGTTTCCAGGCCCTGCAGCAGCAGGAAGCTGTTGAACGGACTGACTGCCGGCCCCCAATCCCGCAGGCCCTCCACCCGGGCCCGCAGGGCGAAGGCGATGTTGCGATCATCCGGCAGGCCCAGCATTTTGCAGACGTCACTGCCGAAGCCAAAAGCATCCCAGTGCACCAAGCCGTGATACGCCGCGCTGGGCTGGCTCATCAACGGGAACTTGCCATTGCCCCAGTTGAAGGTGCCGGCGTCCACGATCACTCCCCCCAGGCTGGTGCCGTGGCCCCCGATCCACTTAGTCGCACTTTCAACGACCACATCGGCGCCGTGGTCAATTGGTCGCAGCAAAGCTCCACAGGCTCCCAGGGTGTTGTCGACGATCAAGGGGATCCCTTTCTCTTTGGCGAGCGCTGCAAGACCCTCAAAGTCGGGAATGTTGAAGCGGGGATTTCCCATCGCTTCCACGTAGAGCGCCTTGGTGTTGACGTCGACTTGTGCTGCAAAGCTCGCGACGTCGTCGCCTTCGGCAAAGCGCACGTCGATCCCCAAGCGCGGGAACTGCACCTTGAACTGGTTGTAGGTGCCGCCGTACAGATAAGACGTTGAAACGAAGTTGTCTCCCGCCTGCATGCAGTTGGTGATCGCCAGGAACTGAGCCGACTGGCCTGAGGCTGTCGCCAGTGCGGCCACCCCGCCTTCAAGGGCTGCGACGCGTTTTTCAAACACGTCAGTGGTGGGGTTCATCAGGCGGGTGTAGATGTTCCCGAACTCCTTCAGACCGAAGAGGTTGGCTCCGTGTTCGGCGTCATTGAAGACGTAGGAGCTGGTCTGATAGATGGGAACCGCCCGCGCGTTGGTTGCACTATCCGGGGACTGCCCGGCGTGCAGCTGCAGGGTCTCGAAGCGGTGAGACATGGTCTTCGGCGGGGCCACTGCCCCAGTTCTAGTCGTCAGAGAGCTCGGGTTTGTCGGTTTCCGCCAAAGAAGGGAACGTGCTGCGGATCACCGCCTGAATGTCGCGGTGCGCCTCGCTGCGGAATTCAGCCACGCCATCGGCTTTGAGCAGGGGATAGGTGCGATCACTAGCATCCACCTCGCGCAGGTGTTTCCAGCGGTTGCTGCTGTCTTCTGCTTTCAGCGCAATCAGGGGCGCCTGGAAGTCGTAGGCCTTGGTGTTGCCAAGAGCAGCCACTTTGGCCGTGAGCTTTTCACGCACAGGGCTGAGGGCTTTGGCCTTCAACGTGTCGGGCAAGCCGAGAACGGGCTCGTAATGGTCGAGCAGGCGGAGTTCAGCCTCCAGCAGCACCGGCCATGCTCCGCGCTCACCGTCGCCAAGGTCCATCCCCGCCTCGGCTTCGGTCATCGCATCAAGATTGAAGCGCAGCCAGCGGTAGTAGGTCTTGTCTTTGATTGATTTCTTGGCGGCGGCCCGTCCGGTCACAATCGCCGGCAGAGCTTTTTCGGCTTTGCGCAGGAATAGGCGATCCTCCCGTTCCAAATTCATGGCCCCCCAGCGCTGCCGGTATTCCCACAGCTCGACGTAGCGAGCTACATCAGCCTCGGACCAGCCGAGACCCTTTAGTTCATCACCGCGATGGGAGGTTTCCTTAGACACCCGCTTCTTGGATCACGTAGGTCTCAGCGTAGGTGTCGATGCTCACCCGTTTGGTGATCTGCTGGCGGGATTGGCCTGCAGATGCTGCTCAACCGTGATGCGCTGCGCTTGGTTGTAGCCCACCGGCAGCCAAAGATCACCGGCCGCTGCATTGAAGTGGATCTCCCAGTGATATAAGCCGGTGTAGGCCGCGGGGTCCTCCTTCATCAGTGAGGCATAGAGCAGCACGGCGCTGCCGTAGTAATCGCTGTTGTTGTAGCCCCAGAGGCCGCGGCGTATGTCCTGCAGTCCGCCCCGCCTTACTAGGTAACGCGCTGCTGCCTGGATGGCGTCGTGGGGATCGCGGATGTTCCCGGTGCCTATTCCGGGTTCGGCCCAGGTGGTGGGCAGGAACTGCATCGGGCCCTGGGCATTGGCCACGGAGATGCCATCGATGCGTCCCATTCCGGTTTCCACGAGGTTCACGGCCGCCAGAACCTCCCATTCGATCCCTGTCGCTGCCTCGGCCTTGCGGTAATAGCTGAGCAGATTCGCCGCTGGTTCGGGCTGAATGATCCGCCAGGCGGGGAGCATCGTCGGTCCGCGGCCGCGGCTCATGCGAACGAATTCACGCCGTGCTGCCAGGTGGCGTTCCGCCACGCTGCGCCAGCGCGGAGGTAGAGCCTTGATGACCTGCTGAGATCTGGGTTGGTCCGTCGACAAGACCCGGTAGATCACCTGTTGTTGATGGCCGAGATCGGGCATGGCCTCGGCCGCTGTGGCGGGATCCCTCAGTGCCTGTTCAATGGCCGCCAGCAGTGTTGCCAGCTCGGCTGGCTCAGCTGGCACAAGGGGATACTGCCGGCCGTCTTTGGTTCTCGGTTGGCTGGCCTGGGCAGGAAGCAGCACAGGCGCCCTCACCATTGGCTCAGTCACCACTGGCTTGGAAACAGCTTGCTTGGAAACAACCGCTTCGGCTGCGGCCTGCGGCTGTTTTGGTCTCAGCCACAGCCCTGTCAGCAGGCTTGCTGTGATGGCCGAGACAACAAGCACATTGCGGCTGCGCATGGTTGGGCAGGGACGCTGTATTGACCCTAACGGTGCGATTCAGGCGGCAAGAAAGGTGCTGCGGTCGTGAAAGTCGGCCTTAGAGCCGTGGCAGAGGGCCCAATGGCTCAGCCCCTCCTTTCCACGGTCAATCACGGCCGCCAGTGCTAGGTCTGGGCAGACGTCTGGTGTCCACCAGGGCTCCAATGCAATCCGGGCGTCGAGCCGCAGTTGGTGCAACCCGCGTAGCAGCCGCACCGTTGGGGGTGTGCTCAGCTCCTGTTGCGTTTGTCCACTGCGGTAGCCATCGAAGCGATAGAGCGCCCAATCGCCATTGGCAGCCAGATTCACTTCCCAATAATGCTGCTCTCCGGGGGCAGCGATGAATGCCTCGAAGCAGGTTGTGGTCCAGAGCTCATCTTTGCGCTGCCCCTGTTGGGCCCCATCGTTCAGCCCCGCCGGCAGCTTCAGGACGCCAATGCCCTTGGCCGCGCGGGCTAGAACCCCGTAGCTGAGTTCCAGCCAACCCTCGCGCCTCCACACCACTTCAGCGCTGATCTGGACCCCCGCTGGAATGGACCGTTCAAAGGGAATCAGGCGGCAGGCCTGACGCAGCATCACGGCTGAACGCGCCATCTCAGAGGCTTGGACTTGGCTGCTGCTTCAGCTGCGCAACCAGTTGCTCCAGGGCGTTGAACTGCTGCTCCACCGCTGCGGTGAGTCGGAACTGCACCAGGGCCCGTTGCAGGTTGTGCCCAGGTCGATCGCAGCGGAAATAAACATCGCCCTCCAAGTGATCCGTGAGAAAGCGCAGGCCAAGCTCCAGGGGGATCAGGCGGATGCAGTGGGGCAGATAGTGCAGGTCCCAGTCACTCAGGAACCCACCAGCAACGGAGAGGTAGCCAGTAAGGATCGCCTCACAGAGCTCCATATCGAAGCTCACATCGTCGAGGCAGAGGGTTTCCTCACCGGCTGGATTGCAGCAGGAGCGCACACAGTCGCCGATGTCGTAGTGAACGAGCCCTGGTTTGACGGTGTCCAGATCGATCAGACCGATCGCCTGGCCGCTGGCCTCATCGATCATCACGTTGTTGATCTTGGGGTCTCCATGGATGGGGCGGTGATGGAGTTCACCGCGGCTGAGCGCTGCTTCCAGTACATCGACGCCCTGACGACGTGCCTCGATGAACTCGCAGGCGTCACGTTCGGCAGGCCCCAGGCGGTCTGTGGCTTTGGCGACCGCATCGAAGTGTTGGAGGTAGGCCGGCGTGACATGGAAACTCTCGAGTGTGTCCGCCAGTTGATTGATGGGCAGATCGCTGATCAGGTGATGGAACATTCCCAGCCCGTACCCCACTTCCTGGGCGTGGGCACTGTCCCGGATGACATCGCTGGTGGTCGCTGCGCCGATGTAGGTGATAGAGCGCCAGAACTCTCCGTTCTGTTCGATCCATGGGGAGGCCTCTCGCCGACAGGGAACCACCCTGGGCACTTCCCAGCGCCTCCCCTTAAGTTGTGGGGGTGGAGAGGCGAGACGGCGTTCCATGTGGTCGCCCAGGGCCTGCAGGTTCTGCATCACCAGGTCAGGCCGATCGAACACGTTTGTGTTCAGGCGTTGCATGACGAAGGCGCCGTCCTGTCCATCGTGGGTCACGAGGAATGTTTCGTTGACGTTGCCCGAACCAAGGGAACGGATGGCTTTGATCCCCTCGCGAGGATGGAAGCGATCGGCGATGGCTTCCAGGGCCTCGTTCATGAACGGTCGCATGGGTCTCACATGGCACCTTGCCGTTCTTCCGGTGCTCTTCCCCGTTCAGGTGTGCAGAACTACAGCCGACTAGGCGTCGAGCTGGCTTTCAATCACATCCATGAGCTCCAGGTAGGCCGGTACCCCGGTCTCACCGTTCTCGTCCAGGGCCATCTTGCTGCCCATGGCCTGATTGGCGTTGTCGGCAATCACGGCGTTCACCACCAGCTCGAGGGCTTTGGGAACATCGAGGTTCTGAAGTGCCTCGGCGTAGCGTCGGCTGTGGCTGGGCCGCACGGATTCCTGGCAGTAACTGGAGAGCTCACGGCTTTCCGTCATCACCCGGTAGGCGGTCTCCTTCACGCCTGCCCGCCCGTAAATAGCCATGTACAGCAGGTTCACCATCGAGGCGTCGTTGGCTGGGATGGCGTACTTGCGGGCGATCTGAGGCCAGTACCGCAGGGATTTGAGCCCCTCCAGTCCACCTTTGCGCAGGCCTGCGGCTTCACACCACTGCTCCAATTCCTCCATGGAATGGGGGCAGCGGCCTTGATCGCGCATCGCTTCGGCCATCACTTGCCCGGCCTGGAAGTTGCGGGTGGGGCTGCCGGAGACCGGCAGCATCATGCTGCCGCGCACATCGGCCACCATCGCCGTGAGTTGGCTGAAGGTGTGGTCCCGCACCCGCTCAAAGTCGCCATCGCGCACCAGGGTGGATTCAATCCTGGGGACGGCGTAGCCCAGTTCCGTTAGGGGAAAGGGCTGCCGGTGGTACAGCCGTTGACGGTCGGGGCGTGCCATCGACACGGTGGCCGCCTGGTCCAGGCACTGGTTCAGCAGCAGGGTCAGCAGCGTTGGCAACACCCCGGGGTTGTCCTGATGGAAGCCATAGCCGAAGCCGGCGAACACCGAGGCCATGTTTTTGGCGGCCTTGATGAACTGCCCCTCCACGTTGTGAACACCGGCGGAGACCTGGATGTTCGGGGACAGTTGATCCATCAGTTGAGCCCCCAACATGGCCGTCAGGGCATTGGGATGGCAGAAGTTGGCGGTGAAGCTGTCGAAGGGGTTACGTAGAGCCCCATGACGGTGGAAGCCGGAGAAGAAGGCGAGCTCAGGCTGTTGTTCGCACAGCACATACGCGCTGTTGCTGATCGGGTCATGGCTGAAGGATCCCGCCAGGCAGGCCAGCACCACCTGCTCCCGATGGAGCTCCTTGCGCAGGCGGCAGGCTTCCTGGAGGTCTTCTTCGATGTGGTTGCTGTTGGCGCTGAGCACCACAAGCTCGCAGCGCTGGATCAGATCGCTCAGGGTGTTGGCAACCAGCTCACCTCCGATGCGGTGACCGCCCATGTTGAGCATGGTCTCCACGTGCTCATCGTCCATTGTTGCAATAGTCTTCTGGGGGAAGGCTCCCAGGAGGTCCCGGCCAGGGCGAGGGGCAAGCAGCAGACGCCCTTTGGCGTTCTGCATGGCGCAGTTGTAGGCCAGCGAGGCGGGATAAAGCCCGACGCTGTAGAACCCCAACTTGCCGGTCGAGAGCTCCTTCACGCGCCGGCGAATTGCGCCGGCGTCGAGGCTCTGATCGAAGAAGGAATTGCGCATGCCGGCAAGACTAAGCAGCGTTTCCGATGGGACTGCTCACGGCAGACAGACGCAAGTCCCTTGGGTGATGCGGAGTTTCGTCAAGAAGCGTGCTCTGTGTTGACCCAATTCAATCGGTCTTGATTGATGCAGACTGTTTTGGCTGAGTGGGAAGCACCGAGCAGGGCGGAAAATTGAATGAAAGAAAGACGTGAAAGTTCAATGGCAATTGAATCATTCAAAGTTCCATGATTGTTCTGTAATTCGGGTTGGAGCGTGTTCGCTCATTGAGAGCTTGGATTTCGGGATAAGCGGAGAGGTCTTCGTTGGGATAGAAAATGGGGAGATAGCCAAGGTATGCACTGACTGCACAGTCTGCTGCGGTCCAGCAATCCCCCACCAGAAATTGTTTCTTGGTGTAGATGTCATTCAGAGTTGCCATCAGCCTGGGGAACTCCCGCTCCTTATTGGAGGGAACGAACAAAGCGATTGCCAGTGTGGAGTTGGCGAAAAGAATCCACTGGCTGATCGAGGCGCGTGCTGAGGCGTCATGAACTTCGTTGGCGTAATTCTCAGACAAATACTGAAGAATGGCGCCCGACTCAAACAGCACCAAACCATTGCTATCATCTTTGATGGCAGGCAGTTTTCCGAAAGGATTTATCTCCAGATAGCTCGCAGCGAGATTATGGCGAGATGCCAGGTCAATGTTGACGTATTCGTAGGGAATTTCTTTTTCTGCCAAGTACCATTTCGGCATTGAAACGCGGGTCTTGGGGCCGCCGTAGAGATAAAGCGTCATCACTGACTTTTAACTTTCTCCAATCTATCCATTGGGATGAACTAGTGTCGTTGCGTGGTGCAAGCTTTGGTCAGGTTTGATGTCAATGTTGGATGCACTGATCGGGATCTAGTTGTGCTGGAAATGTGACGTGTCAATCTGTTGCGTCGGCGTGAAAGCAAAAATATCCGGTCGATAGCGGCCTGATCTGGCTGTGCGGGTGTCATCACGGGCAGGACCGGTTCAAACATGCTGTAGTGCGCTCAAACCATTGACCAGAGGCCTGTGACCAGCAGTTATCTGGATGGCGTACCGCTGGCCTGCGGCGATTGTGTTGTCCAGCCTGGTTCTGGCGGTCACGGCCGCCAAACTGTTGAGTCGGCCCATCCTCATCGCGATTAAGGCGGATTGCAGGTCAACAAGTTGGTGCTTCCGCCCAGTGTCACCATCCGCTCCAACACCCCTTTGCCGGTCGTGGTGCAGGAGCAGGTCACTATTGGTGGAGCTGCGCCCCTGGCGGTTGAAGGAGCTTTGTCCGTCACAGCTGAAGACCCGCTTGCGGTACGGCAGACGTGTCTGTCGACAACAAAGTCACCATCGGCGGCCAGGTCGAGATCCAGGTCAAGGTGAAGCCGACCTTGCTTTCCGTGCCGGGGCTCTGATCAGCGGTTGCGGGGGGCCTCGCCGCTGCCAATGGTCAGCCCCTGCTCCCAGCGGTTGAGTTGCCGCAGTGCTAGTGCCGACAGTGCGGCGGTGACCAAGCCGGTGCTGCTCCAGCCGCTGCCCTGCTGGATTCCTATAAGCACGGCTGACCCCCAGATTAGGGCCCAGGCCCAGGGGCGTGCCGCACGAATTCTCCTCAGCACCGACGAGCAGCTGCGGCAATGGATGGTGTGGCTGTTGTGTCGATCCATCAGCGCCGTGGTGGTTTGCCGTGGAGGTAAGGGTTGTCCTGCGAAGGGCTCGCCGCCGTTGGCGTTCAACCAGCGATGCAGAGCCGCGACGTAGACGTCTGCCGTTGTGGGCATGAAAAAACTGCGTTCCACGGCGGAGCTGCCGCCTGCTCGCTCCAGTACCCGCTCCTGCCAGTGCAGGAACACCTGATCGTCTTCCAGCACCTTGTGATTGCCGATGTGTTGCAACCAGCGGGGCCTTAATCCGATCAGCAGCCGGGGGACGGCGGATTGAAACTGAAAGGGGAAGCGGGCGAAGAGGCGGCACTCACCGCGGCGAATCGGAACGGCGTAGACCACAGTGAGAATTCGCCCGAAGCCCTTGGCGGTGAGGTCATGCCACATCAGCTGCGGGGCATTAAAGGTGGTGGATTGGGCGCCGAGTTTGCCCCGACGCGGCCCCTCCTCCCAGTAGGCCGTGAAGCCGCTGGCGTCTTCCCCAGTAATTGAAGCTTCCACCGGCGCGGCATTCTTCCGTTTGCCGACGGTCCTGTGGTGGGTGAAGGGAACGTGGCTCACATCCAGCACGTTCTCCAGCAGGGTCACTGCATCCATCGGCAGGTCCCGGAAGGTGTCTTGCACCGTCCAGCTGTCGGGGTTGTCCTCCAGGGCTGGCACAAGGGGGAGCTGACTGGGGTCTGCGGCATCCGGGGCCCCCATCCAGACGAACAGCAGCCCCTGCCCCGTGGCTGTGGGAAGGCTGGCGCAGCGGGATCGACGGTTGTTGGGCTGTGTGTTGTCGAGAGCCTGCGGCACACGCTGGCACTGGCCGCCGCCGTCGAAACTCCAGCCGTGATAAGGGCATTCCAGCAGCCCTTCCTCGTTGATCCGCCCTTCGCTGAGGGGCACCAAACGATGGGGGCAGACGTCCGGGAAGACCCGCCAGCTCGATGCGGCGCGATCCCACCAGATCACTAGATCCCTCTCCAGCAGTGTGAAGCGGCTCGGCTGATTGGGGTCGAGGTCCTGCACATAGCTGATCGGCCACCACTGTTCTGTCCAGGTGGGGTGCATGGCAGGAGCATCAAGGCCGTCATGTTCGCTGGCCGGATGGCTTGGCTGCGCTGTTTCGTTTGTAATCCGTGCTTCTGACTGCCTCCCCCCCACTGGACTTCTTACGGGTTTGGCACTAAGGAGTTGCGCGACGAAAGTGCACCGCTGTTCCGTCGGTTGCAGCGACTTCTCTGAACCTCAATGTCCCGTTTGACGCCCGATCAGTTGCTGCAAGAGCTCACCTGTGCTGAAGATCTACTGATCGTGCAGGACCTGGACGGCGTCTGCATGCAACTGGTCAAGGATCCACTGACGCGGCGCATAGACCCGTCCTATGTGGATGCGGTCGCCGCTCTGGATGGTGAATTCGCTGTCTTGACCAATGGTGAGCACGAAGGGCGGCGCGGGGTGAACCGCCTCGTGGAGCAGGCCCTGGGGGATTCCGATCTCCCCAGATGTGAGGGTCGTTATCTGCCAGGCCTGGCGGCTGGAGGGGTGCAGCTGCAGGATCGCTTTGGCGACCTGAGCCATCCCGGGGTCTCGCCGGCGGAAATGGCTTTCCTCGCTGCAGCCCCCATCCGAATGGAAGCTCTTCTGATGGAGCGATTGCCGGGCCTGCTGCCGCAGGTGGGTGTGGATTATCTGGCCGAGGTGGCCAAAGCCGCGGTATTGGACACCCAGGTTTCACCCACCATCAATCTCAACGGGATTTTTGAACTTGTCCCTGCTGATGTCACCACCCAGCAGGCCCTGCAGACGATGCTCTCGGAGCTGATGCATCAGTTGCTTGCTGAGGCTGCCGACCAGGGCCTGGAGGAATCGTTCTTCCTGCATGTGGCTCCCAACCTGGGCCGTGATGCGCAAGGTCAGGAACGGATCAAGCCCGCTGCTGCAGGTGATGTGGGCACCACCGACATTCAATTCATGCTCACCGGGTCCATCAAGGAGGCCGGCCTTCTGGTACTGCTTAATCATCACATCCAGCGCCGTTGGGGTGAATCTCCCTTGGGTGAGACGTTCAATGTGCGAACGGCTCCCCACGATCCCGAAGCGCTGTTGGCGTTGGTGCAGCAGCGCATTCCCGCGCAGCGGATGCCGTTGCTGGTGGGTGTGGGAGACACGGTCACATCCACTGCATCGGCTGATGGCACGGGCTGGTTGCGGGGTGGGAGTGATCGCGGTTTCCTCAACCTGCTGCAGGACCTCGGTGCCTGGTGCGGTCAATCCAATCGCGTTGTCCTAGTCGACAGCAGCCATGGAGAAGTGGATCGCCCCAGCCATGCCGATGGCAACTTGCAGGGCATCACCAATCCGCAGGATCCCCTGCGGATTGACGCGCTCATGCCCGATGGCCCGGAGCAGTACATCGCCTGGTTCCGAAAGCTCTCCGAACGTCGCCGGGTGGGTTGATCAGCTGCGCAGCAGTGGGAGCATCCGTTTCTCCCGCCTGGATACGTTCTGTCTGGAAGAATCAGCCCTATCCGCATGGAGCCGGTGGCTGTTGTTGAGACCGTTTTCCCGCCCCTGAAGCGCGGACAACTCACAACATTGCAGGTCAATCTCGGTTACATCTGCAACCAGAGCTGTGCCCACTGCCATGTCAATGCAGGGCCCACGCGCACCGAGATGATGAGTACGGATCTGCTGGCGTTGGTTCCGCAGATCCTTGAACGGCATTCCATTCCCTGCCTCGATCTCACGGGGGGAGCACCGGAGTTGCACCCGGGTTTTCGCGCTTTGGTGCGCCAGGCACGCTCACGCGGCACCACAGTGATTGACCGCTGCAATCTCACGATCCTCAGTGAACCCGGCCAGGACGATCTGGCTGAATTCCTGGCGGAGCAGGGCGTTTGCATCACCGCCTCCTTGCCCTGCTACAGCGCCGAGAACGTTGACCAACAGAGGGGCGATGGCGTGTTTGAGCGCAGCATCAGCGGACTTCGCCAGCTCAATGCCCTTGGATACGGAACGGGCGATCCAAACCGGCAGCTGGATCTCGTTTACAACCCGCTGGGTCCGGTTCTGCCTCCTCCCCAGCAAGCCTTGGAGGCGGATTACAAGGACGTGTTGGGCGGGTTGGGGATTCGCTTTGATCGTCTGCTCACGTTGGCGAACATGCCCATCCAACGTTTCGCCAAGCAACTGGAACGCAGTGGCGACTTGCAGCGCTATCAGGCCCTTCTTGAGGATTCGCACAATCCGGACAATCTGGGGGCTGTGATGTGCCGACAGCTGATCAGTGTGGATTGGCAGGGCCATCTCTACGACTGTGATTTCAATCAGCAGCTCGGCCTGCCCTGCCCAGGTGAGGTGCGTCACCTTCGTGATCTGATCCACCTTGAGGCCGTTCCGCTTGATCAGTCCATCCACACGGCCCCGCATTGTTTTGGCTGCACGGCTGGCGCCGGCTCAAGTTGTGGCGGGGCGCTTCAGGGCTGATCAGCGCGTTATGGGCATAATGGGTTGATCTCTTGACAGGCCATCCCGTTGCAACGCATCTGTTTTGCTATCGCCGCGTTGATGCTCACGGTTACAACGGCCATGGCCGGATCCCACGGCAAGCCCAAGCAAGCGATGTTCAAAACGCAGGCTGAAGCTGAGGCGGCGGCCCCAATTTTTGGCTGCACTGGGGCTCACCAGATGGGCGAGATGTGGATGGTCTGCGATAAGCACGGTGATGCGGATCACCAGGGAGCCCACTGATCCATGACTGAAGGCGGGCATTGCGGCAGCAAGCCGAAGCGGATCGCGATCGGCGTGGCTCCCCTCGGCACCATCTCCATCGGCATCGTGCCGATGGGAGTGATCTGCATCGGTGTGGTGCCGATGGGTGTGGTTTCGATTGGTGTAGTGGCGATGGGCGTGATCAATGCCGCCATCGTTGGGATGGGATTGGTGGCGGTTGGTGTGAACACCATGGGGGTGATTACGGCCGGCCCGATGAGCATGGGCTTGATTCAGATCCGCTCCACCACCAATCCCCGCTATCTGGCCTATCCCAGTCGCGAAGAGGCGGAGGAACAGGCGCGCCAATTGGGTTGTGAGGGTGTGCATCGCATGGGCGATCGCTACTGGATGCCCTGCAACGAGCATCCTCAGCAAGCAGCCCGCGCGTCAGCTTCACAAAAGCTTCGGAAGACTTCTGTTGCTCACGCCTTTTCAGTGGCTGTGCTGCTGGCTTCAGTGTGCGAAACAGGGCGCATCTGATGTCACCATCGTCGCCACGCCAACGTCTTCAAACCCTGCTCAGTGCCCGATGGTTGGAGATGGGTGAAGTGTCATTGATGCATCACCGCCAGGTTCAGATCTTGCTGAACACCTTGAGACGCGAAAAGGAACTGGTGTCTGTCCAGCTGATTGAGCTTCTGGTGGCTGATCTCTACGACAAGGAATTTCGCGCCGAATGATTCAGGTGTTGCGATCTATCCCTGACATTTGGGGCAGATCGCACGCACGTTCAGGCTCGATTCAATCAACTGAAAACCAACATGGGCGGCGGCGGCAGCTCCTGCTGCAAGCACGGGTTCACTTTCGAATTCCTCGGTGCGGCCGCAGCGGATGCACACCACATGGTGATGTTGGCGGTGATCGTCAACGGCAAGCTCGAAGCGTCGACCCCCTTCACTGAGCTCCAGTTCTTGGAGCAGACCCATATCGGCCAGCAGGCGCAGGGTGCGATACACCGTTGCTAAGGACACTTTCATCTCAAGTGCCGCCAGCTGCTGGTGCACCTCCTCGGCACTGAGGTGGCAGCCGGACCCACAGCGCTCGAACAGCTCAAGAACCCGTTTGCGCTGCGGGGTCAGACGGCGCCCGTCCTGATGCAGCCCCTGCTGAAGGGTGATGTCCGTTGCGGCAGGCGCGGAGGACGATGTCACAGCTTCTCCTCGCTTATTCTCAAGAGTAGGCCTTAATGAGAGTGATGTCTCGCCCTCAGGATCAGGCCCCTCATCGGATCACATCGGTTGCCGATGAGGACGATGAAAGTTGGTGATAGCGTCCGCCGACGCTGTTGTTCTGGTCGATGGAAACCCACGTCCTCACCTTCACCATCACCAAGTCATTTGCCGAATGGGTCGCTACCTATGACGCATCCCTGCCGCTTCAGAAAATTGCTGGCATCACCTCGCTCTACCGGGGTGTCAGCAAGGACGACCCCAGCAAGGTCTGCGCGGTGATGCAAGCTTCTCCCGGGGTGATGGAGCAATTCATCGCCGACAACACCGACGTGATCGCGGCTTCGGGGCACGTGATTGAGAGCACCGTGAGTCAGGTGTTCGTCGCCAGCTGATGGCTTGGCGTCCTGCCCGGGCCTGGACCAGCCAGCGCCCGGTGGCCGGTTACCGCCATTTCGAGCTGATCACGCAAGGCGGGCGTGGTCCGCTGCGATGGGTTGAGTTGGCGGCTGTGCTGGCTCCGTCGCATCGCGAGCGGGTGCTCTGGAGTGAGCTCAAGGATCCAACCCGCTGGAGCAGCGGATGGCAGTCCATTCCGGAGAGAGATGAGGATTCTTCAACTCAGTGATCCACACCTGGTGGCCGCTGATCAGGGGATGGTGCGCGGCCGGCCTGCCCTAGCTCACTTCGAGCGAGCTCTCCAGCTTGGTGGGGCCTTGAACCCCGATCTGGTGCTGGTGACGGGGGACCTTTGCCAGGACGAAAGCTGGGGTGGCTATGCCCGGCTGCGGCGAGCCCTGAGCCAACACGTGCGCTGCTCGGTGGCTCTGCTGCCCGGCAACCATGATCACCCGATGCTGCTCGATGCGGTGCTGGGGAGACGCTGGACGACGGCTCCAGCTGATTTGTTCGTGCAAGGCGTGAGAGTGCTGCTGCTGAGCAGCCATCGGGTGGGTTCAGCTGCCGGTGCCCTTGGCTCGCTTCAGCTCCACTGGCTGGCGCAGCGCCTGCAGTGCTCGGAGCGCCGTGATCTGCCCCTGGTGGTCGCCCTTCACCATCCACCGATCGCCATAGGTGATGCCGGCATGGATGCGATCAGGCTCCTTGATGAGGCAGGTCTGGAGGAGCTGTTGCGTCCCCATCGGGCCCTGCGGGCGGTGCTGTTTGGACACATCCATCAGCATTGGCAGGGGGCCTGGGCCACGCGGCCTGACGTGCTGCTTCTCGGATGCCCATCCACGCTCTGCAGTTTCAAAGCGGTGCAGCTCTGCCCCCTGGGTTGCGCCGATGATCCGGGAGGCAGGCTGCTCGATCTGAGGCCTGATGGAGCCGTTCATCACCGCGTGCTGCGCTGGAGCAGCGTCTGAATTCAGCCCATTCCCTTTTGCGACTCGCGGAAGGCCTTGAGTTTGTCGATGTCCTTTTCTTCGTCGATGGAATAGTCCGTCAGGATCAAGGCCTTGCCGATGGTCCCAAGGGCGTATTCGATCCGGTCGAGATCGCGGCGCCCGTCGTCATCTAGCCGTGCCGCACGAATCACCTCAGGGCGCAGCTGGTCTGCCAACTGCTCCAGCGCCGATGCGATCTCTTTGGCCTGCTGGAGCGGCTCGGAGTCACCCATGAATCCTGAACAGATGCAATCGGAAGACTCTGACAGTTCTCCTCAGAATCCTTTGGCCGTGGGTCGCTGACTCGAGAGCGAGACGTTGCCCAGAGGTTGTTGCTGGGGGGCGGGCTGCTGCATTGCTGTGGGTGGAACACCGGGGGCCGCCACCACATTGAACGCCAGCGACCAGCGCTCCCCGTCCCCGCGGAAGGGCATCACCGAATGGGGTTGCCAGGCCGGGAAAACATAGAACTCACCGGGTACAGGCAGCACGTAGTGCGCCATGCCGGTGCGGAACGACTGAATGTGCCAATCTTCCGGGCCGTGGAAGCAGAGTTGGCCATCAAAACCGTTGGCGTTGATCTGCGGTGGCACCTTCAGAAAGATTACTCCGGAGAAGCTGCCGCCATGGGTATGGGTGGGGTTGTAGTCCCCAGCGGTCTGGCAATTGAGCCAGAGATCAATCATCTGCAGGCGGTAGCGACCGGGAACCCAGGGGCCGCGACCCTGGGGAGGCTGACGGTCCATCACATGGCGGATCCAACGATCACAGGCCGGCAGTAGATGGTTGTGGCTGAGCTCCTGCACGCCGGGTTGATCAGGCCTCAATTCGCGCTGCTGACGCAATTGACCCGCCAGCTTCGCGGAGGCATCGGGGCTGGACTCGGGATGGGCGAGAACGCTTTCGCTCAGCGCAGTCAGCTGTTGGAGCAGAGGATCCGGAAGGGTGCCTCGAAGGATGGATCGGGGAAACAGATCGAGAACGTCCACCAAGGCTTGGGCTGTTGCAGGCCATCGTGGCAGCCCCAAAGTGGGTGCGCCGTTCATGACGATCCAGATGCTGCGCCACGCTTTCCTGTTGCCTGTGCTGCTGGGGAGCTGCGTTGCTGCAACGGCCGCTGATCTCCCTGGGCAACAAGGTCCAACAACAGCGTTGCTGCAGGGCGGCCCACTGCAGCTCAGCACCCGTCGTACGGCCGAACTGTTTCCGGACGGCAACCGCATCTGGAAGGTTGAACTGCATAGCGGCCTGCGCTTGCTGGCCAGCTGGCCAGCGGCCAGCGGTGTCGCCCGGCGCCAGAGTGCTGATCGCCGCTGGAGCCCCGGCAATGCAGCCCCTTTGCCCGCTGGTGAGTACAGCCTGGGGCGTCCGGAACCGTGGGGGATTGATCTGTGGTTTGACCTGACCCCTCGCTTCGACACCACCCGAAGTGCTCTGGGCATTCACCGCTGTTATCCCGGCACCGGTTGCATATGCATTCCCGAGCGGGCTGATATCGATGCGCTCGCCAGTTGGGTCAAGGCAACTGGGATTCGCAGTCTGAAGGTGGTGAACTGATGGGACAGCCTTGACGTGCAGCAGTCCCAAATTCGGTCTCGAACGGAATTTGTGAATGTCGAAAAATCGTCGCCGACAGCCCTGCAATCTCGTTCTTTTCGGCTCATGATGCTTGAGCCAAGTCGCTAAGGGGCTTGGAAGCCGGGTCGAGCGATGCCCGACGAGAACTGTGATTTGGCTTCGGCTGGTGCTGAGGTCAAATCCGTTCGTTCTTAAGACATTTGGGTGTGTATCCCTAAATACCGATTCGTCCGTCAACGTGCATTTGTGGTCGAATCGCTCCGGTGGTGCATCACCGTCGACCACACAACATTCCTCGACCACGATACGTCCGAGTGGCCTGGAGCACCGACGTTCCCTAGAGCTCCATATAAGGAAGGCAAACCATCGGCTTGATCGGATTCATCGACGTCAGCATCTGGATGCTCGTCGGATTCCTGCTGGCGGCCTATTCCGTGGTGGCGAACGACTCGCTCCAGACCCTCGGCACCTATCTCTCCTCTAACCGGAAACGCACGCCGAAGCCGGTGCAGATGCTGTTCATCTGCACGTTCACCTGTGGAGTGTTGCTGTTGGGCTGGTTCCTCAACAACGGTGATCCCACCTGGGGCCGCCTCAGTGTGCCTGGCAAGGAGTTTCCTTGGCCCGAGCCGTTCACCTGGATCTACGTGCTTCCACCGCTCGTTGTTGTGGGTTTGACCCAGTGGGGAGCACCGGTGAGCACCTCGTTTCTGGTGTTGTCATCGTTCATGCCAGCCAACATCGGCACGCTGCTCAGCAGCTCGCTGACGGGGTATGGCCTCGCCTTCGGCGTGGGTCTGGCCGCCTATGGCCTGGGGTTGTGGTCGCTGGAGCGCTGGGTGTTCTGTCGTTCCCAGGACGGCAAAGACCCCAGCAAGGTCTGGTACGGCCTGCAGTGGTTCACCACAGGCTTTCTATGGTGCATCTGGCTAGTACAGGACCTGGCCAACATTTTCGTGTTCCTGCCGCGCCAGTTGGACATCGTTTCGATGCTCATCTGCACGATGGTGCTCTGCGTGGGCCTTTGTGTACTGGTGGCCACCGGGGGTGGGCCGATCCAGGCCGTGCTTCGCACCAAGACAAACAGTTCTGATTTGCACTCGGCCACGCTGATCGATCTGTTGTTCGGTCTTTGCCTGCTCTACAAGGCCTTCCTCTCCAGCTTCCCCCTCAGCACCACCTGGGTGTTTCTAGGCCTGATCGGCGGCCGTGAGTTGGCCTTGCGGATTAAGCAACACACATCAGACGTCGTGTTCATCAATCGGGAGGGGGGCAGTCTGGCCAAGGTCATTGGCACGGATCTCTGGAAAGCCGCCGTTGGTTTTGTGGTGAGTGTGGTGATCGCCCTCAGCATTCAGCCCCTCGCTCAGCTCACCGCAGGCTGACCCCTGTGGTCAGTGCTCGAATTCATGGCTAGGTCAGAGAGGGATGGGCCTCTCCATGGCACGTTGTGTTGTCTTGTCGATGTTGCTGCCTTGGTTGGTGGGCGGGTCTGTTTTGGCCAGACCTGAGCCGCAGCTCAGCGCCAGGCAAACCATCCTTGAGGCGAATCGCCACTTGATTGCTGATGGCTGGCGTCCTGCTCCGGGAAAAAGGCCAACGCCGGAGGAGCGGCGCTGGGCCTCTGTTGCTCTCGAAAGCCTTTCGGCCTGTTCTGGCATCGGCGTTGGCTTCTGCCGCTTTGATTACCGCCGAGCTCTGCAGCGGCTGTCGGTGGTGACGGTGCCCAGTGAACCGGGCCGGCCCTCCGTTGGTCGCGTTGAGCGCTGGTGGTGATCAGGGGTTCAGCGGTTGCTCTTGCCAGAGCGTGTCCGCGTTCCAACGCGTGCGTTGATGGGGATGGGGGCCAAGGTTGAGTCGCTCAACGCTGATCACCTGCAGCCTCAGCACCACGAAATGCTCAGGTAGCGGTGCAGTTTCAGCCAGTTGATCGGGGAACGCCGCCGTGGAGTCCAGCGGATATGCCGGGGTAGGCCAGCCCCAGACGGCCCGTCCTGTGTTGGAGAGCTTTTGCCAGCGCTGTTGGCAGAGCTCAGGTTGTTCAGTGGCTGTGATCAACTTCACTTTTCCCCGTAGGCGGTACTGCTGGCGGGCTTTGGGGAACAACCAGCACAGTTCAGTTGCTCCATCGTTGGCGAGTTCCGTCACTTTCTCGCTGCGCTGATCGCTGAATAGTTCGAGCTGGTCTGCACCGGCCCAGCCGCGGAACACCAGGGTTCGCACCCGGGGTGCGCCATCGCGTCCTGTTGTGGCCAATTGCACCCAGCGGGCGGCAACGGAGCGTCCCTCCCGCTGCATGGCTGCGCGCAGCAGAGGTCTCCAGGGGGGGATGGCCTCAGTGATGGCACCAGTGATTCCCTCAGTCATGGAAGGTCGAACAAGCGAGCCTGCTCGGCAGCAGCACGCACCACGATGGCGTGGCGCTGCACCAGGGGGGCGAGGGCGTCGTAGCCGCCGCCAATCACCGTTGCGGTTGGAATCCTGCGGCGCAGGCAGGCATCGAGTACGAGTCGATCGCGCATGTTTAATCCCGCATCGCTGAGGTCGAGCCGGCCGAGCCGATCATCGCGATGGGGGTCGACGCCCGCGTTGTAGAGCACCAAGTCCGGCGCGATGGTGTCCAAGGCATCGGGCAACCGGTCGGCAATGGCAGCGAGATAGTCGTCGTCGTTGGTGCCGTCGGCGAGGGGGATATCGATATCCCCGTCCACTTTGCGCAAGGGGAAATTGCTGGCGGCGTGCACCGAAAGGGTGGTCACCCTGGGGTCGTGTTGAAAGCAGGCTGCCGAACCATCCCCTTGGTGCACATCGAGATCCACGATCAGAATCCGCCTCACCTCTCCTGTTCCCAGCAACACCCGTGCGGCGACAGCGCAGTCGTTGAAGATGCAGAAACCACTCCCGAAGCCTGGGTGGGCGTGGTGGGTGCCGCCCGCCAGATGTGAGGCCAAGCCCCGCTTGAGAGCCAGTCGTGCCGTCAACAGGGTGCCGCCCACGGCAAGCCAGGTGCGCTGCACCAAAGGCCGTGTGGCCGGAAGCCCGATGCGACGTTGCTCCGGTCGGGTCAGGCGATCACGGCTGAAGGCTTCGTGATATCTGCGGGGATGAACGCTCTCCAGATCTCTGCGGGCGATGCTCAGGGGCCGATGCACCTCGTCGGCCTGGACGACCCCCTGCTCTAGCAGGAGTTGATGCAGCAGCCGGAACTTCGCCATCGGAAAGCGATGGGTGCTCGGCAGCGGCGCGGAGTAGTGCGGGTGGTAAACGACCGGAAGCGGCAAAGGGTTGTCTCAACCGGGATTGCTCAGCCCCATTCAAGGGTCAGGCAGGCTGCTGGTGCAGCAACCAGTCGTTGAAGCCACTGGTGTTCAGTTCGCTGATGCAGCTCTGCAGTTTGCGCAGATGGCTCTGCTTGATCTGGGTGAGTCGCTGTCCTTCCTGGGTTGTTGGCCCGACGCGGATTCGCTGCTGATTGAGCAGGTCCATCTCGCGGTCGAGATGTTCCATATCCCAAGAATTCCTGCTTTGATTTATCCGTCTTTGTCCTTTTACTCAGGCTGAGATGCAGCGATGGAGCAATGTGAAACAGCCATCTGCCTCAGAATTGCTGCTATTGCACTCTGATTATTAAATGCGCGATAGACAGAAAGCTGTTTGTTCAGCTGTTGACATTCGTTCTTTTGGTCGTCCATGAATAATTCAACTTCTTGCTGCGGACAGCATGCTTTTGACTGCCATGAAGACTATGTACCAAGTATCACCAAATCTCGGCATTGAGTATTTACTACTGCAAATACCTAGTAGTGCGTATAAATGCTCTTAGTGATTTTTGTGTATTTAATATAACAAAGGCTCGCGAAACATCCATTAGCATGTAGAAGTTCAAGAAAAAAGTTAGAAATGCTATTTACTATACCTGCAATTTCAATCGGAGCTGTTTTCTGTATATTGCTGCACTTTTTGCTGGGCGGCGTATTTGCTTAAGCGCTAATCTTTCCCAACTCGGCTAAACGGCTAAAATAAGCAGCAGAAATCCTGGTGATGCTTGCCTGGGTGATTTTACTTTTTGCTCATAAAGTCATCATCGGCTTCGGTCATGGCTACTTCGTCATCATGGAAAGAGCATCCATATAAGAGATTCTCTATTCGAGAGACGTCCATGTCGCGATCTGCAACCTCTTGCCATAGATAAATTTCCTGGAATCTATTTCCAAGATAGAATTGCGCTTCGGAAATATCCCTCGTAATTTTAAAATAAGCAGATTGCTCCTTCGCGCTCGGCGAAATGTAGGTCAGGATTTTTCTTCCTACTGACTGCAGCGTCGCCATAGATCACTTCGACATCTGCGCATATTTTAGTAGTAACCGATACAAAATCAATAGGTTTTTATGCCGTTCAGCAGGGCTCTGTTGCCTAGCCGCACAAGCCTTTCAGTCTGTCCGGGCTATGCGGAAGCCTGTTGAGTAGGGAAAGCTGTATCCATGCTCCATTTCCTCAAGCTGCTCTTCAGCCAAGTAGAGGCTGCATGCGACGAAACACGATTGCTCGCTATCGCAAACCAAAAACTTGCCGCTTTCGACTCTTTGTATGGATGAGCCACGTGGAGTTTGAGTAATCAGCTCTACTGATGCCACTTTGTTTTTGAGAACACTTCTTGGTTATGGCCTCGGTCAAGGGAGTCATGGTGTAACGAAGCTCACAGTTTGCTGATTTCCCCGCGTAAACGTCCAGCCGCTTGCATTCTCATCGCATATGAGAGCTTGAGGGGGATCGAGATTGAGTGACATGGGCCTTTGAGGAACATATCGACCACTTTCGATAAGAGGAAACCCGAAGTAATGGCGAAAAGGCATCAAATATCACTTGACCATTGTCGCTGTCTGGTTACACCAAGGATGTTGGTAGGAGATCTGATGGAGATTCATCTTCACCACGCTCAATCACTCGGTGAACTCATCCTTGATGGTCGACACAAGCCTTTTCGTGCACTGGCTTGTCCGTTAAAGCCAGCAGTGCTGAAACACGAGCGGCAAGCGACAAGTCGGGAGTAGGCCACACCACAATCCCTATTGACTAGTCCTTGACCAGTTCAGATCCCTCAACGCAGTAGACCACTTCATCTGGAAAGAGTTCATGGACTACACGGTATGTATCCAAGGTTGCAATTGCCTTGCGACGAGCGCCTATCCAAGCCTTGAGCTCATTTTTATAGTTCAGTTCCCTGATCCATTGACGGCCAACCCCTCGGCGTTCGACGAAATACATGCCGAGCTTGATTCTTGCTTTGAAGCCAAAAAGTAGATACGTATAGCGGTTGTGTATCTTCTTTTGATCATTTCAGGACATGCATCGAGGAATGGGTAGCCAGTAATGCGTCGCCAGCTTCCTCGACAGAGTTACGACGAAGGTGCCCTTGGTGATTTGCATCGGCCAGGGCAGCGGAGTCACCTACGTGCAGATGGTGGCTTCGTTCGATCAAAAGGAGGTTCCTGTCTTTTCCAAGTCGAGAATTTGTGAGGAACGCTGCTAGACAAGTCGTATCTGCTGTCTATGGCTGATGAACTGGTTTCGACATGGCCTTGCTCCGTGGAAACCGGTCCACACTCTTCTCTTCGCAGATAAAAAGGTCTTTTTCTGGATCAAGGACAAGCTCGGTCTCTCTGACTACCAGATGGCTGCGTTGCTCTGGCTTAAAGGTCTGGTAACAGGTGTGCTGTTGGGGGTCTGGTTGTTCTGATCGGACTTTAGAAATGAACAGTTCACTAGCTACTGATGCAGTGAACGAATCCCGACCAGGATCACGACAGAAGTGCTCCAAGGGACGGTGCAGCAGCAGAAGCTCTGTTGCTGCAAGCTCAACACGGCGACGGTCAAGTAGCTCTCAGGACGTACAGCTACGTTCCGCCCCGCCCGCCTGAGCCAGTGACTCGTCGGCGGATGCTGCGGCACAACGCCATTGAGGTTTGGCAGACGATGCAGAAGACGGGGTGGAGGCTCTGCCCCCCGCCTGTGCGCTGATCAGATGAGGTCGTAGCCCATTAATTTTCAGCTCCATCAGCGAATCAAGAATTCAGTCAGTTTGCCTCTGACTACTGCTGTTGCTCCATCTGCTGCTGACTTAGCGATTCAGGTCGTTTTGACTGGTTTGCTGCTGCTTTTGTGATGGCTGAGAACGGGGCCCTACACCATTTGGGTTTGAGCGGAGCCCCGAGCGATGGTGGCTCCGCCGCACACGCAGCTCTCTCACTTGCGGTGTGCAATTCAGTCGTAACCGTCCTGATCAAGCCTGAAGTGTGTGAACTGCCACCAAATCGCAGACAGGGTGATCCGGCCAGCCGTCGGACAGATCACCCGAGCCAAGACCGCCAACTCTCCAAGGCCATCTCGTCTCACTTCTACCCCTAGCCACGGATCATGAATCCCGACTAGATCATTGGCTGGAGACGCTGCCCTCCGCTTGTGCGATGAAAAATGAGGGAGAAGCGGGTCGAGGGAAACCCGCTGCATGCACTTCCATCTCCCAACGCGTTTGCAGAGCTGCTCGCGTCAGCCGAACTATGACTCAAGCGAGAATGATTCCCGCTAAGTAGTAATGCCTAGCAATTGATATTGTTGTTCTGGAGGCAGAGCTGCTTCTAATGCAACTGTTTGGGGTGGGCTGAGGGGCCCGCCTCTTTTTATTCGCGACTACTGCTGTTGCTGTATCTGCTTCTTACTCAGTGACTTAGGCCGTTTTGACTGGCTTTCTGCTGCCTTCGTGATGGCTGAGCGCCAGCCCCGTAACTATTTCGAGACAAGCGGAGCCACGGTTGCATGGGGTGTGGCTCCGCCGCCTCGTTTCCTTTGCCCGGAGCCGAAGCTACTCAGTCGTAACCCTCCTGATCACGGCTAAGGCGAGTCACTTACTACCGAATCGCAGGCAGGGTGATCCGCGTGTTCGCTCTGTGCGGTTCACCCGAGCCAAGTCCGCCCCACATCTGGCCGACTCGTCTCATCTTCACCATTAGTCAGGGATCATGAATCGCGACAACTTCCATTGGCTGGGGAGCCCCGTCCATTTCCCTGTGTGATTTCCCGCCCGTAGAGCTGGGTGAGGCTGTACCGCATTCCTGACGTGATCGACGTTTGTGGCCCTTGCGCGCAGGCTGGTAGGCGTCTCGTCGGGTGTCAGCGACATAAAGCAGCTAATTTCAAACTGAGATTTCCGGGAAC
This sequence comes from Synechococcus sp. WH 8109, assembly GCF_000161795.2. Taxonomy (NCBI): domain Bacteria; kingdom Bacillati; phylum Cyanobacteriota; class Cyanophyceae; order Synechococcales; family Synechococcaceae; genus Synechococcus; species Synechococcus sp. WH 8109. The sequence goes on from NZ_CP006882.1 coordinate 730,060, forward strand.
TGAGAAATCCTGGACAAACCGCTGCCAAAATCGAAGCTTGCCCTCATATTTAGTGTCCAGACAGCCAATACGTCACTGTCTAGGCAGCACCGGGAGAGCGACCTGGTATCTGGCAGAGCCTCCATGGCACGAGCGATTGTCATGGAGAGCTTTCTGCGCTCTTCAGGTCTCTGAAAAGAGTTAGTGCATTTGCACCAAGGTCTTGTATGGCGACGAACTTGTTCAAGCGGATACCGCATCGCTCGGGGAGAGGGTGCTCTCCTCGCGGTTCCGCAGCTCTTCTCACCTATATCGCTAAGCGGCTGTTAGCCCAACCGATAGAAGAAGCTGTCAGAGCCATGGGCCGCCAAACGTATTGAAAGTTCAGCTGTCATTTTCCTTAGATCTCGGATCGTTCTCCCTGTATATCGGCAGGTCGGTGGGCTGAGCCAGGACGTAAACGACAGCCGCAGAGATAACTACGGTGACGATGACCAGAGCGGTGATCGCTGTCGAGTAGTCGTTCAAGCTTCAATTTCAGCCTTTTTGTCGACCGTCTCTTTGACTTCTTCAGTGGTTGCTTCAGCTGATTTGGACTTGCTGTAAGAGCAACCGCCAGCGTTAGCGACGTTGGCGAAAGCAGCCATAACCATGCTTGAGATGATCACGGTGCCACCGAAGAAGGCAATGTTCGGATGACGGTTCAAGAGAGATAGACCTAATAGAAGGCGTCCCTATCGACTCAATTCACCCATTGGGGACGATTGGTAGCCGTTGCTTCTTAAGCGATTCAGTCTTCTGAACTGCGATCACGCCGATACCGATCAGGGCTGAAAAACCAAATAATCAGCCGGGTGCTGAACCAGGCGAGCAAGACGCCCAGAGCTATCGAGACAAGCGCCTCCACAACAAGTCTTCAGAGAACATCAGCCGGAGCTGGATGTCCTAAATATGGCGTGCTGATCAAGGGCTAAAGAGCGACCGTTAACGGTCAGTCGCGAACTGGTTCGTGCTTGTCGTTGGGTGCCTCCGCCTGAGGCTGAGGTTTGGCTGCTGACTTTGAAGCCAGAGAAGCCTCTAGACGCTGTAGCTGCGCTTCACGCAGAGCGACGTAGATCCTGAGGGTGTGGTCAGTCATCGATTGGCGTTTCCAACAGCGAGAGGCTCAGGGCCTAGTGCTGTCGAAAGGGGGCCTACAGATCAGAAGACTGGCGAACCATAAGGAGCCACAGGCGGCAGACCACCGAGCAGAGATATCTATTGTCAGCGACCTCGGATCTTTGGCCGCGTCGGCGGACTCACAGGTGAAAAGAAACCCCTGCCTTGGCAGGGGAGCGCGCATGAGGGCCTTGGGCGCCTAGCTGTCGTTTTTGTAAAGCTTGCAAGCCTCGCTCTCAGCCAATGTTGGATCGGTAGAGCAAAGGTGGCGCATCAAGCCTTCTTGATCGTGAGGTGAAAGGCTGCCATCGCCACCCCACTTCATGCAGGTGTTCAGGGTGCAATCGAGAGGTTTTCTTGGTCCGACAGACATGTGACCCTCCGTATTGGGTCAACTGACATTGGCGTTGTTTTTCCATTGCGGGATCAAAAAAACACAAATCTTGTTAGGGACTCAACACAATTGGCGAGGCTTTCTTCCTTTCGGTCCGCTTGATCCCGCACCCCACTACAGGTGCCCAACCCATCTCTTCCTGACGGCTCAGTGCCAAGAGCTTGCAAGCTTCCAGTTCAATGCGGCATTGCGCTCCGGAAGAGCTGCAATTGCCAGCAGAAATTTCTGAGACCTTTCGTACAGGCATGAACCTGAAAGTCCCCATGCCACCTCATGTGGAGCCCCTCTCCCCTTGTTCAAGGTGTGAGCTGTCCGAGTGTGTTGTTGTTTGCGTTGTGATTTCTCGAAGGACACTTCTCTAAGATCGACTGCAATGACGGGATTTATAACTTCTAGAACCATCGGAAAGCGATGGGTGCTCGGCAGCGGCGCGGAGTAGTGCGGGTGGTAAACGACCGGAAGCGGCAAAGGGTTGTCTCAACCGGGATTGCTCAGCCCCATTCAAGGGTCAGGCAGGCTGCTGGTGCAGCAACCAGTCGTTGAAGCCACTGGTGTTCAGTTCGCTGATGCAGCTCTGCAGTTTGCGCAGATGGCTCTGCTTGATCTGGGTGAGTCGCTGTCCTTCCTGGGTTGTTGGCCCGACGCGGATTCGCTGCTGATTGAGCAGGTCCATCTCGCGGTCGAGATGTTCCATCAGGTTGAGCAGTGCATAGCCCTGCTTTATCTCCTGCGCGCTGAGCTGCTTAGAGAAGTGACCCATTGGGCAGCCCTTAAGGATTACTTCATTATCTCACGATGAGGCGTGCTGGACCCATTGTGGGGTCTTGAAAAGGGCTGCCGGAGCATCCGGCAGCCCTGGTCCGTGTGTGAGGGGTGTCTCATTCCCCGAATGAAGTGTGATGGCAGCGGCCTTGTAAAGGATGACCAGGTTCTGGTGAGGGCGTGTCCAGGTGTGACTGGCGTGTTCGCTGCTTCTTCACCCTGGACTGGTTAAGGTCTGCAGGAATGGGGTCATGGCATGGGTGACTACACGACAGCGATCTGGGTCACCATTGGCCTGACGGTCGCCCTAACAGTTCCTGTCGTTTGGCAGTTTCTCCAGCCCAACGACGATGATTTCGGTGATCTCACCCGCAGAAAGTGAGCCAACACGACGCGGTTACCATTCGCTGCTGGCAATTGACGGGTGAAACACCTCGCGAGGACATGGTTCCCGGTATTGACGAACGTGATGTTCGTGAACGGATCAATGTGCTTTTGTCCGACAATTTCGCTGCCTGTCTGGCCATCGTGTTCCCGAGGCGTTGATCGGCCCCGACTCCCCCGAAGGCATTGCTGTGTCCCATCGGGTTGCCGTCATGCACTATCTGCTCGACATCGGGTAGGCGATGAGACCCGTTGCAAAGGTTTCGAGCCATCTCCGTCTTCTTTGATTGAGCTGGTGTCCGGTTCTGGCGAGAACTGGATGGCATGGCAGCAGATCGCCCACGATCGATCTGCACCCTTCAGTCTTTTTGCCCGGCAGCTCCACCCATCAACAGGATGGCAACCGTCCTGTTGATGGGAAGGACTGACTCCAACCCAGCACATGAATCAAAGAACCAATAGAGGGGAGCCAAGCCATCCTGAGTTGATTTGAGGGGCGTCGGAGTGGATGGACACACTCCAGCCAATGACTAAGAGGGTTTATTCCTTTGTCTGTTGCAGGCTTGAATTGCCTATTAGTTCTTGGGGCGGTGGAAGGGGGCTGCGGAAGACTCGAGCTTGGCGTGGGCCTTGTCTGCCTTCTCCAGAATCTTCTGAGCCTCATCGCGGGTCAGGCACTCCTCAGCGGCGAGCTGGAGGGACTCGAGGCGTGAGTGGGCGGTGCTTGTCTTCATCTCTCCATAACCGATTCATAACCTTCTATCGCAGAACGCCTGCAACATCAAGCGTTTCAACTGAAACAGGGGATTTGTCAGAGCTTGGCGTCGGCCAAATGGTTGAGGAGTGCAGTGTCTCAATTGCACTGCCTGCCCCATTGGCCGCTGATCGATTCAGTTGCAGCCAAACACGCCAAAAGTGATCTGGCTGGCGATCCCATGTCCCGTCAGGGCTTCCGTCAGCACGCCCACCACAAAACCGATCATGGCAACACGGCCATTGAGGAGCTCTGCTCGCTCGAAACGCTCACTGCGAATTTGAGCTGCTGCGGCGCTTTGGAACCATTCGTCGTTTGAAGTTGAAGAGGCCATCAGTGAATGATTAGTTGCGAAATGTTAAGGCCTCTGTAACGGTTTGTAAATGGGTGGCGCTTCGGCTCCCTAAGAAGCATCACCAACTGCTGCCAAGCGGTTCGGTCCGTAGCCAGACCGGATGTAGGCGCATTCCATACAGTCATGTCAACATCTCGAAACCGAGCCCACAGTCGCTTCTCCTCCCGTCGAATCGACCAGGAGCTGCAGGGAGCCCAAGACGCCTTGATTGCTTTTGAGGGGTATGGCTCCAACGGGCCGATGTTGCATTCCTCGGCGTTGCAGAGGCCTGCTGGTCGACGCTCAGACGCCTTGGTCGACAGGCTGTTCGCGCCGCTTCATCAACTCTTGGCTGCGTTCAGCCGGCGGAATTGAATTAACGGGTGTAGCGAGGACCACGTTGTTGATTCCTTCGTTGTTGGGATCCAACGGCCAGGTGGTGAAGTTCCTCTGGATTCAATGGACGCACTGCAGAAATGAGTGCGTCATCAGTCCAATAGTCGGGACTGTCGAGAACTCCCAACCGCAATGGGCAGGATGGGCCAGAAATCATGGCTTCTCCTTTAAGGATGTCTTCAGCATGAAGCATCGTAATTCCTAGGGGTTAAAGCCTCCTGCTCTAGATTTAGTGTCTCCCAAAAGCAGTCTCCCCGGCACTAGATGCAGTGCTGCTGTTGCATGGTCTGGCCTCTTCAAGCATGTTCACCAGAGTCTTAAGTGAGTGTTGACATCCACTACATCTGGTGTTTGGTGAGTATTATTTTTTTATTGCATCAAGATTGGTGCAGATCGCCGGGTGATGGGGATTGCCTTGGCTATTGAGCCGCTCTAGGGATGGAGCGGTTTTTTTTTCTGCACCGTACGATTTATACCCTTGGTGACCCGTGGATCAAGTCCGCTGAGGCTGGATCAGGTCAGCTGTGCGTCTGCACCTGTGACCCTTACTTGGAGAGTTTCAAGGCGGAGGCCGGGCGAATTGAGCAGTTGTTTAATGGGTAGTTTGTGGTTGTTCGTGGCCAAGAAGGATGTAGGCTCTCAAGAAGTTAAGAACAGCAGCTAGATAGAGGAAAAATTCTGCCCACTCCTGATCGATATTGATAACAAGTTCTGTTCCCGACTCTTTCGCCACAAAGTAAGACAGAAATGCCGCACAGAAGAAGAGGGGCCAGAAGTATCGCGGTAATTAAAGTTGCTGTTGGGAATCGGACTTCCATCCAGGATCGTTGTGCGCATCAATCGGATTGAAGGTCGCCACAGCACCAACACCAAAAGCAAGACCGAAACCAGGAAAAGATTGAGGTCGAGCTAATTCTGGAAGAACTCAAGGTTGTGGAGAGTTATCTGGTTTTGGGCGTTGACTGCAGCGATTTTCTCAGGTGTTGTCCAGCCGAACAGGATTTGCCCCCAGGCAATCTCTTCCAGGCCAACCAACAGCATGACGAAAGCAATTCGCGTAAACCACTGAATGCAGGCGCATGGACAAGCGCTTCAGGAAATCTTTGGAGAAGAGCCACCCTATCCACGCGGATATAAAAAGAATCAAAGCTTGTGAATACTCCAGAATTCCTCTTTCGCCAAGCAGGCGTTTGTAGCGATAAATGTCCTGAACAGCAAGTTTTAGTAAAGCAATGCAGCCGATGACGAATGATGTAAGGGTGAGCATGAGAAAGGCGCGTCGTGCGCGTGCTGAAGGATTATTTTCTGACAGCAGTTTTGTTATGAATGTTGAGTTTCGAAAAAATCGTCCTGCCGCGACCAAGATCAAGCCAGCTCTATCACGTTGCAACTCAGGCCAAGGGGAAGCATCAAGCCAAAAAGTGCTGGTGAATTAATAAAGAGAGACCCCGTGAACAGCTATTCCAAACCACACGAGGGCCTGGCGGCAGATCCGCTGCACCGTTTTTTTCTCTGGTCAAGCTCTCGGATCGCCTCTTTTCTGGGGACGGATCAGCCTCGAAGCCGTGCGTTACGGAGCGCTTCACGAAGCAGCCTTCTCCTTAGGAAGAGGTTATGAAGCGATCTCGTGGATTTGTGCTGGGGGAATCAGGATTCTTATCCGGTCACGCGGGCATCTCGGAATAACGCAGTGGTCGAACCAGTGAGATCGATCTTGGGGGGATGGGACCTCAACCAGCCAATCTGGCTTGCCGAATCGATTCAAAATCGATACCCATCACTTTGGTTAGAACGAGGTATCCGCTCCAAGCGACAACGTTGAGGCCAAGAGCCCAGAGATAGAGCGTGCGTCTGGCTTGGGTTAAGTCTTCGCTCATCGGTTATTTCCGGTTCAATAGGCACCAGGCACCATAGAGGGCAAGGCCGAGCAGGATCGAGGGAAAGATTGCGCGCAGCAGTGTTAATCCAATCAGGACTACCACAAGTGTGATCGCAGATCGCTTCACCATGGCTTTGTTGCTGTCAGTCATGTACTGCCAGCGTGGAATCAAGGCCATCACAACAAAGATGCTGAACAGCGTTCTAGGGGACTTGGACTCAAATTGCCAACCTTCATCTCAGGCTGGTCAGTCCGCCATTGAATGCCTTGGTTAGATGCCTGTTAAGCCGCTGGCTTTGGTTTTGATGAACCAGCTTGTGACTTCAGCAATCGTATTCGAGATGAGATTTCTGCTCACGCTTGCCAGAATTGGCTTCTTTCATCTGTGATTCGTCATAAGCCCAGTCGCTGTAAATCCTTGATTCTGAAAAGCTCTTTTTAAGACGAAGTGAGGTGATGCGTTGGCCAAGTAGTTCGAACGACCACTTTGCTGCTGAAAGAACCTTGCCCATGACACCTCTTTGCAATGCTACCCATGTGATAGCCCATGGATATCAATTGAACATTGGTGCATATGCTTATTGAGGCTCCGTTTGATTCAAGCCTCCTCGACTGAATCATTGGCGTTTTGTTTGATTGCCTGTTGGCGTCGTCTTGATTCACAGTTCCGGCACTCCTGTTGATCCAAACCAAAGAAATTCAGAGGCTTGATTTCACCGCAGCTGATGCACTGACGCCCCTCTGCTGGGGGGGCTTCAAAGGCCATGGTGGTCACTCCTTGGTTTTGTCGGCGTTGGCTTGATCCGTTCTGACAACGCCTGGGGAGACCGTAGACGCCTCTGTTTATGGCACTGGGGGCAGTCCCCTCTCAGGCTCGAGTGCATGTGACCACAGTGCGCACAACAAATCAGTGCCATGGCTGTTGTTGCTGATGCACCAAGCTGATTGTTCAGATCGCATCAGGCATCGGTGTTTGTCCCTAGTCCGATCCCAAAGGTTGGCGGTGATCAGGACTGATCAAAGATCTTTTGCAGGGCAGTTCGCTCGTTTTGAAGCGAATTTGCCCGCATGGGTTTGCCCAGCGGCCTTGGCTGCCGGGGTCGATTCAAAAAGACCTTGCTGAGCCACCAGAGCTGGAGCCCTACAAACGCCAGGGCGAGTAGTGCCAGTTCAGTTGCCCCCTGCATCAGTAGTGCTTGCCGCGATTGTCTATCGCATCTGTTTTAAAGCACTCCAACTCTTCGGGTGTATGCAACGGGGGTTTCTCCCGTTTGCCAGCCCATCGCCGAAGCAGTTGCAGCAATCGTTTCATCCTTCAATGTTGGCTCATCAAAGCCTTGAGCCATAAGGCTATGGCAATCCCGATTTCATTTGGCATCAAATTGGTTGATGCAATTGCCTCTAAGCTTGTCCGAACCAGAACAGTTTGTTAATCGTGACCTTTAAAGAGCTTGTGGCTAGTTTTAATCAACAAGGAACGACCTGGGTAGAGCTTTGTCTTGAAATCAGGTGTGAGAGCTGTTTTGCCTCGGTTTTTGATGAAGTGAACGAGCAAATGGGATCGTCAAGTGACGTACTTGCTCGGCTTGCCGATGAATTTCCCAATCACTACAAGAGTTATGCCAAGGAAAGGGGCCTGGTTCAGCCTTAACCAAGAGGTGTGAGAGAGGCAGTAGGTCGTGACACCACCCACCAAATCAAGCAACCACGCCCGAAGAGGTCTCCCTCTCACCTTCAAACCCTAGTTGTGGCTCGGGCCTCCGTCAGCCCCGGGTTCACCGAGAGGCTGCCAAGTTCGCTTTCGCTGCTTTCAGGGCTTCCTCGCAAGCAGCTCGGTCTTCGCTGTCGATATCACCCTGACTGCCGTTCAAGCGTGCTTCCAGGAAGGCGATCTCATCAATCCAGTAGGCCCTGTCTTTGCCTTGTTGATCAGTCATGGGTTCGGAAATGATCCAGTCCATCGCACCTTTCATAGAGGAACGCGGCCCTTGCAGGTGGCCACCCTTGTTCTGTTTGGTCATGGCTTCGGGCTTTTTCGCTGAGAGGACGCAGACTGGGTGAATCTGAACGTGGAGTGCATCGCCATCGACGAGACGTCTTCAGTTACCCCCATGACCGCTCTGATCATCGATGCCGATGGGCATCTGACTTACATGGGTGAAGACGGATGTCGCCGGCAAATTGTGGGTGATCCAGAGCTCTTGGCGCGTCTGCAACAGCTGCAGGGGAAGGACTGCGCTGATGTCGATGGCAATGGCGATTGGCAGCTGTAGCTGGTCTCGCCAGATCTCCCAAGTTCAGTCCAAGGCTTCATTTGTCTTCGGGGCTGAATGAGTCTTTTGACCGATGGGCTGTTGTGCTTGATGTCCCTATGACGAGCAAAGCCATCTTGAAGTCATGGACACAATGTTTTTCGTTAGTGTGATCGCGGGCCTTCTGATCCTGCTGATTTTTGGTCTTGTTTCAGCTAAAGCCAAGATCAAGGCTGGCCGTAAAGAGATCATCTGAGCCACCAACGGCGCGGGTTTCATTACTGGCATGAGCCAGAAAAAACCTGGAGAGTGACGGCACCAGGGATGATTTCGTCACGAAGATGAAATCTCTGTAGATCAGTTCTGGACCTTTCCTTGGTGGTCGTCAGAGCTGGCAGTGATCTTTCGACTTGATCAATCTCCTCTTTTTGGCGTGTGCCAACGCCCTTGGATGGGGACAAAAGGGTGGTAGTTCAGAGCCCTAAACCCAATCATCTGAATACTTTGTCTTGGTTGCGCTCAGCTCGCGTATGTCTTTTGTGAGGTGCTGTGCTGCCCACATGCCTCTGACGACCTGGCAGACACCTTCTTGGTCGCAAACCCTGTAGTACTCGAAGCCCTCTGGAGCGGTGGTGAGTCTGGTATTGGTTCCTTTCATGTTCTTGATCGCTGCTCATCCAACAGATAGGCAGCAAAATGAGTCCCGACTAGGCAAATCGAGACAAAGGGTTCCAATGGTTACAAATCCTTGGATGGCTTAACAGGCGGAATTTCAATTCAGACCCTTGGAGAGATGTGGGTGACCAGGTCAGCGTTGATCCAGTTGATAACGCCGATGTCCACGCGACCATCTCCGATCACTGGTCGTCGGTCGCACGTTTGGCATCCGCCGCATCACCACTGATCGATACGGTCGCACCGTTGCCGAGTTGTTCGTCGATGGCTCGAACGTCCAGCAGCAGCTGGTCTCCACCGGCCATGCCGACATTTACCGGAAGTACGCACATCATGCGCCTGGAGTCGCTGATGGATCAGTCATCTCTCATCGCAGCTTTGAACCGTGCTGCACGCGATGGCAACGCTGCAGAAACTCGTCGCCTTCAGGCCCTATGCGGCCCCGTTCCCGCTCAGGCGGCATACAAGTCCGCCCAACAAGAAATTGATGAGCTGCTGGGAGAAGAGTTATCCCTCGAAGCCCTACGGGCTCAGTTCCCCTGCTGCAGCGATAAGCCCTGGAGGATTGGCAGCTGATCCACCGCGCCTAGAAATTAAGAAATAAGTTGAATAGGTTGCTATTAGTAGAGGCGTCTCTAGAGATAGAAATTAATTCAAGAGCTGCCTACATGTCTTCTCTATCAATTGTTATTAACCGTCTCTGCTTCAGATCTCTTTGGAAGTTGAACTGCATTGTCGTCTCGGTTGGCATGATGCTTATAGGCTTTGTTGTGGGGAGTTACGCATGGATCTCAGGTGCTGATATCGTCTCTATCAATGATCAATATGTGCATGGATTCACTGCTTTTATAACTGCGATTGGTCTTGCATTCTTTCTCAGTTTTTTCTTTGGAACGTTTTGGACAATTGCTCAATGGATTGGATTTGTCATTTATTCGCGCTTTAGACCCATTCGATTGCGTTACTATGAGGTAAATTAATCTCAGAGAGGTATATAGAGTCTCATGAAGATTCTATTCGCATAGCGTAAGAGGAGTTAACTGTGAATAACCCAACCAAAGCTTTTAGACGAATAGGGTTAAGGCTATGCAAAAACCTTCCGAAAAAAGCAGGGGTGCAGCTCTTCTCGACGACCTCAAGTTCACAAAGTCTTGCGACCAGGCTGTGATTTGGCCACTTGGGGTTGATGACTAGGTGCAACTCGCAGGCTCAACCCGCTTCAGGAGCCCAACCCACTTCCTTCTGACAGGTGGGTGCCCAGAGATTGCAGCGCTTCTTGAGGTGCTGAACCTGTTGCTTTCTTTGGGGGTCCACCACTCGTCGCCTTGATTGGGACTTTGCGCAGGCGGTGTCGTGCCGAAGGCATGAAAAAACCCGATGCCGCTTGGCACCGGGTTGGCATGAGCGGTTTGGGAATCGCTCAGATTGCAGTCGGGGAGACAGGATTCGAACCTGCGGCATCTTGCTCCCAAAGCAAGCGCGCTACCAAACTGCGCCACTCCCCGGCGCAAACAAAGATTAGCGGTCAGCGTGCAGCTGTTCAGCGAGGTTGACGCCGCTGCTGATCGCTCCCTCCGCTCTGCCGAAGCCGGGCCCTGCGATCCAGTCGCCACAAAACCCCACGGCGCTGGTGGGGCACCACTGCAGCTCTTGTGGCAAGGGGTTGTTGAGAGGCCGTGAGGCGCCCCAGCGCATCACACCCAACGGGGTCGCTTGGTTCAACGTAGCTGAAACAACCGGCAGGGCTTGCAGCAGTTCGGGCAACAGCTCCAACAGACGCTGTTGCTCCTGTGCCAGCAGGCACCGCTGGCTTTCGGGCGTGATTGCTTGCCCGGAATCCAAGCCATGCACCACAAGCCCCCAGCGACCATCGCTTTGCGGCTGCAGCACGAGGCGTTCCACTTTCCAGCGCGCTTTGGCGGCGTCGTTCAACCAGATCTGAGCAGGCAGCTCCTCAGCGTTGAGTGCGAGTACGCCCAGATCCACCATCAGGTTCCAGCGCACCTCGGCTTGGCTGTGTTGCAGCAGGCTCAGTGCCTTGTCGAGGTCTTCATCCACGCCCTCTGCAACGGCTGTGCGCAGGGGGACGTCATCCCAGGCCAGCATCTTCAGTGAGCGGGGATGGGCCAGCAGGGTTCCACTGAGCACAAGGCGCTTGGCCCTGAGGCTCCAGCTTCGATCCTCGTTCTCAAGTAGCCAATGGTCCCGGCGTCGCTCCAACCAGCGCACACGCGTTTCGAACTGACGGCTCAGTTGCGCGAAGCCAGCAGTCTCGAGCAGCGCCTCGCAGATGCTGGCCATGCTGGGAACACCATGCCACCAGCCACCATTTGGCCAGGCGTCGGGGCTGTTGGCGGGTGATAACCCTGATTGGGCGTCGAGCGAGAGCACAGCTCGCTTGTCCCGCTGAAGAACACTCGCTGCCCGCAACGGCTCCAGCAGCGCGTTCATTTCATCTGGTATGGATTCACTGAGAGTCAAGCCCGGTGCTCCATGGTTGAGCAGCCAGACGCTTTGATCGCGTCTCCTGCGGGTTGCCATGCGTCCACCTGGCCCCCTGCCGGCTTCAATCACAGCGATGTTGAGATCAGATCCCAGCTGCTGGAGCCGGCCAATCAGGCTGCAGCCAGCCAGTCCTGCACCGATAACGGCGAGATCAACCTCAGCCACCTTCGCTGAAGCGTCTGTCGCGGATCACATCCAATAGCGCTCTGCGGCCACTCGAGAAAACAAACCACCTAGCAATGCCAGAAGAATCGTTACGCCAAAGAATGCGAAATACGCCATCTGAACTGTTGGCCTGATCAGAGATTCCAGGCTTTCTAACAGCCGCTCGGTCGTCGGCTCTGTTGAGTCACGAGACGACATTAATTGAAGATATGGGTCGCCTGAGATTCGAACTCAGGACCAGCCGGTTAAAAGCCGGATGCTCTACCGCTGAGCTAGCGACCCGTGCCCGCTTGGGCATGCCGTTTCGGCACCAAGTGAGGTTATCACTCAGGTCGCCGAGGAGACTGGTGGCTGCTGAACCATGGCCATGACTGGCTCCAAGCCCTGGCCCGATCCCCAGATCGATGCCAACGCCTGGGTTGCTGAATCCGCCGTCGTGATTGGAAATGTGCAGATGGCAGCGGGCAGCAGCCTCTGGCCCATGGCCGTTGCGCGCGGTGATCTCGAGCAGATCAGCATCGGTGCAGGCAGCAATGTTCAAGACGGTGCCGTGCTCCATGGGGATCCGGGACAGCCGGTTCGCCTCGGTGCCGATGTCACCTTGGGGCACAGGGCTGTCATCCATGGCGCCACGCTCGAGGATGGATGCCTGGTGGGAATTGGGGCCATCGTTCTCAATGGCGTCACCGTCGGTGCAGGCGCTCTGGTGGCTGCTGGATCTGTTGTCACCAAGGATGTGCCTCCCGGAACCCTGGTGATGGGCATGCCAGCTTCGGTGAAGCGGGAGTTGTCGCCTGAGGCGATTGATGAACAGCGCTGCCATGCTCGGCGCTACGCGCAATTGGCGGCATCCCAAGCCCAGTTCAGGCCTTGAACGCACTCCTTGATTGCTGCGAATTCGATCAGCTTTCAAGGAAGGTCGTGGGATCAACGAAGAAGTCCGTAAGATCGGCGACACAGATTTCCGTTTTCAAGAATGGTCCGAGTTGCCATCGGTCTGGTCCTCATCCTGGTGATCGTCGGTTACTCGGCCTTCAGCGTGATCACCACGGGCCAGGTTCTGGGTATCGATGCCCGCCTGTTCCTTGTGGTTGCCCCGATCCTCGCTGCTGTCAGCTGGGCTGCTTTCAACATCGGCCGTGCGGCTGTGGGCCAGCTGCAGCTGATGCTGAAGCGCAGCCGCGCCTAATCAAGGCAAGCGAGCTTCGTAAGCTGAAGGCTGCTTATAAAGCTGGTTGTCTCAATCTCCCCATGTCACCGTTCTTGGTGCCGGTCTTGCCGGCACTGAGGCGGCTTGGCAGATCGCCCGTGCAGGGGTTGCGGTCACCCTGGTGGAGATGCGTCCGATTCGACGCTCCCCTGCACACCACAGCAGTGACTTTGCTGAACTCGTCTGCAGCAACAGCTTTGGCGCTCTGAGCAGCGACCGTGCTGCTGGCTTATTGCAAGAGGAGCTCCGCAGGCTTGGCTCTTTGGTGATCGGCACGGCCGATACCCACGCTGTGCCTGCCGGCGGAGCCTTGGCCGTTGATCGCGGTCGCTACAGCGCTGCCCTCACCGAGGCTCTCGACCAGCATCCCCTGGTCACGATTGAACGACGGGAGCAGCAAGCTCTACCGCCGGAGCATGTGATCACCGTTCTGGCGACGGGGCCGCTCACGAGTGAATCGTTGGCGGAGGATCTGCGCCAGTTCACCGGTCGTGCCGACTGCCACTTTTTTGATGCGGCAAGTCCGATCGTGCATGGGGACAGCATCGATCTGTCGGTGGCCTTCCTCGCCAGCCGCTACGACAAGGGGGATGCGGACTACATCAACTGTCCGATGGACAAGGAGCAGTACCTGGCCTTCCGCCAGGCCCTGCTGGAGGCGGAACAGGCTGAACTCAAAGACTTCGACAAAAACGATGCCACCTTTTTTGAGGGTTGCTTGCCGATTGAGGAGTTGGCACGTCGTGGTGAAGACACCATGCGTTATGGCCCCCTGAAGCCGATCGGGCTCTGGGATCCCCGTTGGGGTGATGTGAACGATCGCGATGTGCGCCGGGCCAAGCGCGCCTACGCCGTGGTGCAGCTGCGGCAGGAAGACAAGGACGGGCGCCTCTGGAATCTGGTGGGTTTCCAGACGAATCTCAAATGGGGTGAGCAGAAGCGAGTTCTGCAGATGATTCCTGGGCTAGGCCAGGCGGAATTCGTGCGCTTTGGGGTGATGCACCGCAACACCTTCCTGGAGTCGCCGCAGCTGCTGCAGCCCACCCTGCAGTTCCTCCAGCGCCCCAACCTCCTGGCAGCAGGCCAGATCACAGGCACCGAGGGCTATGCCGCCGCCGTGGCCGGTGGCTGGTTGGCCGGCACCAATGCGGCTCGGTTGGCCCTGGGCCTGGAGCCAATTGATCTGCCGGCCACCTCCATGAGTGGAGCCCTCACTCATTTCGTCAGCGAGGCACCAACGGCCAAGTTCCAGCCGATGCCCCCCAATTTCGGTTTGTTGCCCGAGCTGCCAGAACGTATTCGCGACAAGCGAGCGCGCTATGGCGCCTACCGGGATCGTGCCCTCCAGGATCTTGAGCCGATGCGGGCTCTCCAACCCCAGACAGTGACGGCATGACAACCCCTGCGGAGGCTCGCCGGATCGAACAGCGCTCTCTGCGCCTCGGGGTTGGAGCCAACGCAGTGATGGCCTTGGCTGGGTTTTCCGCCCATGTGCTCACCGGATCCTCGGCCCTGCTCTTGGACGGCCTTTATTCCGCTGTGTTGGTGGGGTCGTCCTTGATTGCCAGTCGCATCAGCCTCAACGTGGTCCGGCCGCCGGATCGAGCCTGGCCCTACGGCTACGAGGGCCAGGAAGCCCTGTACGTGCTGTTTCGCTCCCTGGTGCTGCTCGGGGTGATCGGCTTTGGCGTCGGCAGCTCCTGCTCCACCTTGATCGATTGGTGGCGGGGAATAAGCATTGCGCCGCTGCATCTGGAGCCGGTGGCGCTCTACACCGCTTTGATGACAGCGCTCTGTGGACTGCTGGCCTGGCGGCACCGCAGGGATTGGCGCCGCACGGGTCGGGTGTCGCTGCTGCTATTCACAGAGGCCCGCAATGCCCGGATCGATGCTGTGATCACCTTGGCCACCGGTCTGGCCCTGCTGGCGTCGCCGCTGCTCTTGGCAACGCCCTTGTCTGCCCTTGCGCCGATCACCGATGCCCTGCTGGTGCTGGCGGTGAGCCTGGCCTTGCTGCGTGAACCGCTGGCGGCGCTTCGGGATGCCATGACCCAGGCGGCGGGCTGTGCCGCCGACCCGGATGTGCTCCAGCGCACGCGATTGGTGTTGATGCAGGAGCTGGTGGGGCTTCAGCTGCAGATGATGGATTTCACGGTGCAGCAGCTGGGCCGCACGGCCTTTGTCGTGGTCTACATCAATCCGCTGCAGCCCCAGGAAAGTCGGGTGATTGATGGGTTGCGCCATCACATCGATGCCCGCTGCAGTGCCGAACTCGGACGTCCGGTGCGCTCTGAGGTGATCCTCACGGTGATGCCGCCGATTCACCGCCAGGATCCAAGGCCGCAGACGGCCCCTTAGCGTCACCCCCAAAGAAGCGATGCCATGAGCGAGAACCAGCAGTGGGATGCCGTTGTGATCGGTTCCGGCATCGGTGGTTTGGTCACCGCCAGTCAGTTGGCGGCCAAGGGAGCCAAGACTCTCGTCTTGGAGCGCTATCTGATCCCCGGCGGCAGTGGTGGTGCCTTCAAACGCGAGGGCTACACCTTTGATGTGGGGGCCTCGATGATCTTCGGCTTCGGCAAGAAAGGTTTCACCAACCTGCTTACCCGGGCCCTTACTGATGTGGGGGAGCACTGCGACACCATCCCTGACCCCGCCCAGCTCGAGTACCACATGCCCGGTGGGCTGCGCATCGCCGTGGATCGCGACTACGAGCAGTTCATCGCCGATCTCACGGCGCGGTTTCCCCATGAGGCGAAGGGTATTCGCCGCTTCTATGACACCTGCTGGCAAGTTTTCAATTGCCTCGATGCAATGCCGCTTCTCTCACTGGAGGATCCGGCTTATCTCACCAAGGTGTTCTTCAAGGCACCACTGGCCTGTCTGGGGCTGGCTCGCTGGCTGCCGTTCAACGTCGGTGCGGTGGCCCGCGAGCACATCAAGGACGAGCAGCTGCTCAAGTTCATTGACATCGAGTGTTTCTGCTGGTCGGTGATGCCGGCGGACCGCACGCCGATGATCAATGCCGGCATGGTGTTTTCCGATCGGCATGCGGGCGGGATCAACTACCCCAAGGGAGGCGTCGGCGTGATCGCTGAAAAGCTTGTGAAGGGATTGGAGCGTCACGGCGGCGCCATTCGCTACAAGGCCCGAGTCACCGAGGTGTTGATCGAGAATGATCAGGCGGTTGGCGTGAAGCTGGCCGATGGCGAGGTCATTCGCGCCAAGCGTGTGATCTCCAATGCAACCCGCTGGGACACCTTCTCGGGAGTGGGTGATGATCAGCGCCGCTCCGGCCAGGCCCTGGTGGATGCTGCCCACACGCCGGGCAAAGAGCAGTTCTGGCGGAAGCGTTATGTGCCTTCCCCCTCGTTCCTGTCGCTGCATTTGGGGGTTCGGGCTGACCTGATTCCGGCCGGCACCCACTGCCATCACCTTCTGCTCGAAGACTGGAACCGGATGGAGGACGAACAGGGGGTGATCTTCGTGTCGATGCCCTCGCTGCTGGATCCGGATCTGGCCCCGGCGGGGCATCACATCGTTCACACCTTCACGCCCTCATCGATGGAGGCCTGGCAAGGACTGACCCCCAGCCAGTACCGCGAGAAAAAGGAGGCGGATGCGGCACGGTTGATCCAGCGCCTGGAGTCGATCCTTCCCGGCCTCGCCGATGCCATCACCCACAAGGAGATCGGTACGCCCCGCAGCCACCGGCGTTTTCTGGGTCGCTTTCAGGGCAGTTACGGCCCGATTCCGGCGATGCAACTGCCAGGACTGCTGCCGATGCCGTTCAACCGCACGGGATTGAAAAACCTCTACTGCGTGGGTGATTCCTGTTTCCCCGGCCAGGGACTCAACGCTGTTGCCTTCAGTGGGTTTGCCTGTGCCCATCGGGTTGGGGCCGACCTCGGCCTGAACCCCTGGGCGCTGCCGGCCTGATCTTCTTCCTAGCGTGATCATCCATAGGAGTTGGGATGCCGCCTGAGTTTCAGCCGTCGTCGGACGATCTGGCCCGCTACCTCGAGCAGAGGGGCGAGCTGACCAAGCCCTGGAATCTGCAGATGCTGCGGCTCAAGAAGATCAAGGAAGCCAAGGACTCGATGGATCCTCAGTTGTACCTCGAGAAGGTGCAGGAGGCCCATGCCGATCTCATTCGGCTCGGTCAGTTCTGGAAGGGGCGTGAACAGGAGGTCTTTGTTGGCACTTACCAACCGTCTGAACTGATTGAACCGCTGCCCGGTTCACCAGACGACCGATGAATGGCATCGAACGTTTCGGGTTATCGCCCCTGATCCGCTTCACCCTGCTCAGCCTTTATGGGGCCTTGGTGCTTCCCTTGCCATTGCTTGCCCCTGCGGAGTCGCGCTGGCTGATGGTGGCAGGGCTGCTGTTGGGGTTGGTGTTGGTGATCGGTCTATTGAGTGAACGATTGGAGATCGATGCAGAAGGCATTCAGGTGCGTTACCCCGCCTGGATCAGCTGGTTGCTGCGGCGCGGCTGGTCCATGCGTTGGAAGGACATTCGTGCTCTGATTCCCGTTGGCACCAGTCAGGGGGGAACGGTGTATTACGTGAAGGCAGCCGATCTGCGCCACCAGCTCTTGCCGCAACGCATCGAGCGCTTTGATCGATTCCTCGAGCTGCTGGCAGCCAACACCCCTGTGTCGACCAAGGGCATCGGGCGACTGACCCCGCCCTGGACATATCAGCTCTTGGCTGGATTGGCCGTTGTGATGATCGCCGGCGAACTGGTCACGTCTCTGGCGCTGGCTCAGGGCTGGATCAGTTTGCCGGCGGGTTATCCAGGCTGAATCAAACCAGTTTTATCAAGGCTTCTTGTCTATGTTCCTTAAGTGTGGAACGTCTAGGGCTAGATCATTTTGGGCTTCCATTCGTGAGGGCATACGACCGAAAGGCTCCGTTGCTCCATTGAGATGCCAGGAAGTAGGTGGATGTCCGGGACATTTAGACCGGTATTGCCGCTTCGATCTCCCAGCCGTCGTTGAGCAGCTCTTCGGCCCGTTTCGAAGCCTCTTCAGAAGCAACATCGATGAGGAGAAATCTATCTCCCTGGTTGCAATACAGCCTGGTTAATCCGATCACGGCGGGGGCTCCCGGGTGTCGACAGAGCCATCTTGACCGGCTTGCCCTGATCAAGCAATGAGGACGGCTCTCTGGACAACTCTTGATTTTGTCCAGATGTCTGGCGTTGCCATCTGTCGTTCAGGCGTTGGAATCGACCCAGTTGTTCCGATCGGATGACAACCGAACTCACCAACCTCCCCTGCGGAACGGTTCAGCTCAAAGTCTGCTCGAATCACCTTTGTGAATTGGGTTGGGTGACCTCGCACCATCTGGTCCCGCCAAAAGAAGAGCAACTGAAGAAGGCTCTTCGTCACCACAAGACAAATTAAGACCTCTTCAAAGGGCTCGAGGCAATGGCTTGGGTGGGGGTGGACTTTGATTGGCGCTAACCCCACAATTCCAGTCGCTGACTGGAATGAATTCACTTGACTCAGCTGGCCGGCAGATTGTCCAGGCTGAAGCGATAGCCCCGCTGACGCACGGTGGTGATTCCACCGCCCTCGCCAAGACCGGCCTGCTCCAGCTTGCGGCGCAGGGTCAGCACCTGAGTGTCCACCGAACGGGGGCCACCGCTGAAGGGAGGCCAGGCCATCCGCAGCAGTTCCTGTCGGCTGCGCACCAGCCCAGGCGGCATCAACAGCGCACATAGCAAGGCAAATTCGCGGGGGCTGAGCTCCACCGGCTGCTCCCGTAGCGTCACCTGGCGGAGAAGCAGATGAACCTCCAGAGGACCAACGGTGACCCGCTCCTGCAGGCCGCTGTGCCCCCGCTTGAGCAGGGTGCGGCAGCGGGCGGCCAGTTCCTCGAGGCCAAAGGGTTTGCGAAGTACATCATCGGCACCGTCATCCAGCAGGCCCACCACCGGCTCGGCTCCGGCCCGTGCGGTCAGCACAATCACAGGGCAACGCAGCTGTTCAGCCAAGCGCAGGGCGGAGCTGCGCTCCAGCAGTTCCGCGCTCACCAGGAGATCGGGTGACTGTTCCTGACAGACCTCCAAAGCTTCAGCGGCATTGGCCACTGCTGCGGTGAGGTGACCGTCCTGACGCAGCCGCTGCACCAGCACAGTGCGCAGGGTTGGGTGCGGTTCGACCACCAACACTCGCGAAGGTTCCTGACCTGTGCTTGCGCTTGGCATCACCACCGGATCGGAGCTGGTTGCAGATGCTTCCGCCGTGAGGTCGTGGGGAGTGGAGGTCACTGGATCGGCCCGGGCACGCCTACGCTAAGCCGAAATTCCTGGCAGGCTGGTAGCAGGGGCTGCTGTTGTATCTCATGACATCACTCGACGACCCTGAAGCCATCCGTCATTTTCAATCGCTCTGTGATGCCTGTCAGGAGCTGACAACGAGATATCACACCCCGTCTGAGTTGCGGCTGTATTCCGACGGCTGCCTGCATGCTTTGCGGAAGTCAGGGTCTCTTGACCCCCGCTCTCAGCATCGCCTCGAACAATTGATCGATCGCTGGATCCTGGACCCATCCAGCTTTATAGGCCCTGACGGGGATGTGAGCACCTTGTACATGCACCATCCCCAGGGCTATTGAGTTAACTGGCTAGGGCGATTTCAAGCTTTTCGCGAAGTTCGCCGGAGTTGTACATCTCGATCAGGATGTCGGAGCCGCCGATGAATTCCCCTTTTACATACACCTGGGGGATGGTGGGCCAGCTTGAAAACTCTTTGATTCCCTGGCGAATCTCTGGATCAGAGAGAACGTCAAATGTCTCGAATGCCACACCGAGGGAGTGCAGGATCTGCACCACATTGTTTGAGAAACCGCATTGGGGCATCAGCTTGGAGCCCTTCATGAACACGAAGATCGGGCTTGAAGCGACCAGGGTTTCGATGCGAGCTTTTGTGGAGGGGTCCATCGTTGAGCGTGAGTTGGCGTTAAGCGGACGCAGCGTCCGAAGGGATTGAGGTGTTGAGGGCAAGGGCGTGAATCGCTTCGCTGGCCAATTCCTGCTGCAGAGCGCCGTACACCATTTGATGCTGACGGATGCGCGAAAGGCCTGCAAAAGCAGACGACACAACCGTCACCTGGAGGTGATCACCGCCACCGGTGAGGTCTTCAACGGTGACGTTGGCGTCGGGAATGACGTGTTGGATCGCGGCTTCAACGGCATCCGGCTGCACCATGGCGGCGGTTGTGCAAAAGGGGACTGGCTCAGATGCTGACAGACTGGCTCATTGGCCGGCAGCCGATGCACCCCGGAATTCGGTTTCAACGAAGCCCAGTTCCAGGAGGCTCTGATAGGCCTTCTGGAACTGGGGTGTGGCCGGTGTCATCAACTTCACCACCTCGACCAGCACAGGAACAGCAACTTCGGGCTGGTTCTGACGGCGGAACAGGGCTGCCAGGCGGAGGTTGGTTTCCGCCAGCAGTTCCAGGGCATCACGGCCCTTGGTGTCCATCTCACGCGGGATCCGAGCATCAAGACCTCGGAAGGCACCACTTAGGTCGCGATAGAACGCCAGCAGTTGCTTGGAGGCTTTGCGGGCTTTGTCGTAATCAGCCCGCGCCTCGGCCAGGTCTCCCCGGCTGGCAGCTGCGTCGCCCTTAGCCAGTATTGACCGAACGGCCGTCGGGTTGAATCCACCCTGGCTCTGAGCCAGAACGCGGTTCTCGAATGATGTTTGGGTGATGCCGGGAGCTGTGGTGACGCCCAGGGTTGCCACCAGTGCAGCAGTCGTCAGCAATGCGCGACAACCCATGAGACCAGCATAAAAACGTGGGCGAACTTTAGAAGCTTTGGAGCGGTCGGCCAACGGCAGCACGGGCCGCTTCTTCAGCCGTATGCATCGCCGCAGCGAGTTCGCTGTTGAACTGCCGGGTCGCTTCTCGATCTCCCTTGGCTGGCACGCTGAGCGGTGCTCCGAAACAGAGCGCTGCCCGGCTGAAGGGCCGTGGTGGGGCCTGGCTGTAGCCCAAGCCAACGGGAACCACCGGAACGGTCACGCCGCGGCTCTGGGCCAGTTGGGCCAGACGCACCAGGCCGGGGCGCAGTTCAAGCGCCGCGTCCTGCCGGTGAATCTTGCCTTCGGGGAACATCACAACTTGCTGTCCGTCAGCTAATAGGTCGATGGCCAGACGCAGGGTGGTCATCGAGGGTCGTCCCTGGTCCACCGGGAAGCAGTCGAGACGTTGCAGAAACCAGCCCTGCAGCCCCCGCATTTCGGTGGTGGTCACCATGAAGCGGCAGTCGCGGCCACTGACCCGACGGCCAGCGGCCATCGGCAGCATCAGGGCATCCCAGCGGGCGCGGTGCGTCGGTGCCAGAAGAACAGGGCCCTGATGGGGGAGATGCTCTGGGTTCAGCACCAGCCGCTCACGGAATTGAAAGCGCAGCGCCAGATCCTGGGTGGTGAACATCGCCAGGGGGGCCCAAAAGCTGTCGATGCCGACACGCAGGCTGTTTTCTCGGGTCGCCAGGGCCGCTTGCAACGGGCGGATCGAATTCGATGCCTGAGAACCTAAATCCCTCAGGCAAAGCTGCATAGGATCCGGCTAACGACTGCCCCGTCATGGCCAGCCTCGGCGTCAATATCGACCACATCGCCAACATCCGTGAAGCGCGGCGGACCGTCGAGCCAGACCCGGTGTCAATGGCCCTGCTGGCCGAACTCGGTGGGGCCGATGGGATCACCGTGCATCTGAGGGAAGACCGGCGTCACATTCAGGATCGGGATGTGGAGTTGCTTCGCCAGACCGTGCGCTCCCGCCTCAATCTGGAAATGGCCGCCATCGAGGAGATGGTGGCGATTGCGCTGCGGATCAAGCCCGACATGGTCACCCTGGTGCCGGAACGGCGGGAGGAGGTCACCACAGAGGGGGGCCTGGATGTGGCCGGACAAGAGGCTTCCCTGGGGGGCATGGTGCAGACCCTTCAGTCCGCCGGGATTCCGGTGAGCCTGTTTGTGGATCCGGAGGCCACCCAGCTCCAGGCCTGCAAAGCAACGGGGGCCTGCTGGGTGGAATTGCACACGGGGAGCTATGCCGATGCCGATTGGAGCACCCAGCCCCAGGAGCTGGCGCGCTTGCAGGAGGGCACGGCCATCGCCCGGCAGCTCGGTCTGCGGGTCAATGCAGGCCATGGCCTCACATACCAGAACGTTGAGCCCATCGCGGCCATCCCTGGGATGGAAGAACTCAACATCGGCCACACGATCGTGGCCCGCTCTGTCGCCGTAGGACTGCAACAGGCTGTGCGGGATATGAAGGTCTTGGTTCAGAATCCCCGCTTTGATCCCCTTTTCGGACAGGCGCCCGGATGACCACTTATCACTTCGTTGCAGCCAGCGAGCGCTTCCTCACCGTGGAGGAGCCGTTGGAGGAAGTGCTCCGGGAGCGCCAACGCAACTACGCCGAAACCGGCAAGACCATCGATTTCTGGCTGGTGAAGCAACCGGCTTTCCTCTCTTCTCTTGAGCTGGCTGAGCTCAAGGCAACCATTCCCCAGCCCGCTGCCGCTGTGGTGTCCACTGATCCCACCTTCATCACCTTCCTCAAACTGCGTTTGGAGTACGTGGCTGTGGGGACCTTTGAAGCACCGTCCGCAGAGGTTCCCGATGCCCTTGCCGGTGCCGTCTGATGAATCCCAGTTCCCTTCCCGTTCAGCAGCGCATTGCACTTCTGGTACAAGCTCTAGACGGTGCGGAGAAAACCAACAAGGCCTTGGCCACCTGTCCCGACGGGGACGCGATGGTGGACATCCTGCTGGGGGCTTCGGCCAAGCTGGGGTTGGGGCTGACCCGCCGGGATCTCACGGAGACGCCGCCGATTCGCGACTGGATCTGGTTCAAGAACAACGACCCCCTGGTCACCGTTGGTGATGCCAAGCCCCGCTACCGTCGCGAAACCCCCGAAAAGCCCAAGTCAGACCCGAGCCAACCCAAGGAACGCAAGCGCTTTCTTGGTTTGTTCTGATCTGCATTACGGATTCTTGGCGCTGCTTGGCTGAGCATCAGAATTGACGCATCTCCAGGTTGTTGCTTTGAACCTGCACAGCCGCCGGCACTGGGTGATTGGAGATGTGCATGGCTGCCATCAGCCCCTTTGCCATCTGCTCGCCACCCTGCCGCCGAACGACCATCTGGTCTTCTGCGGGGATGTGATCAACCGTGGTGAGGCCATTCCCGCAACGATGAATCTGGTCTGGGATCTGGTCCAGGCCGGCCGTGCCACTTGGCTGCGCGGGAACCATGAGCAAGACCTCATTGATGCCCTGGAATCCCAGGACGGCCTGAGTCAACACGCCACCTATGCCCAGTTGGGCGACAGCAGCGCTCACCAATGGTTGCCGCACCTGCAACAGCTTCCGCTGGTTTATCGCGGTGACGGTTGGTGCGCCACCCATGCCGGGTTCGACGCAGCAGGCCAACCAGATCTCTCCATTCGTGATCCCTTCTGGGCGTCCTATGACGGCCGTTTTGGCCAGGTTGTTGTAGGCCATACGCCACGTCCCCAGGTGGAACGTCTTGGCGCGATCGTTCTGATCGACACCGGTGCGGTCTACGGCGGTTGTTTATCGGCCTACTGCCCACAAACGGATGCGATCGTTCAGGTTGAAGGAGCTGCAACCGATGCCGTGCTGGCTGGAGTTGGCCCTTGCTGACGGTTTACCGAAGCAACAGGGCTGAATTTCTAGCTCGCTTGCTCTCCCGTCAGTTGATCGAGCAGCAGCCGGGACCCCTTGAGACGGTGGAGGTGATGGTCAACACCTGGCCCACCAGCCGATGGTTGGGGGAACAGCTGGCCACGGCCAACGGCATCAGTTCCCTGGTGCGGTTCCCCTTCCCGGGCAGTCACCTGCGGCAGCTGGTGCGCCAGGTGCTGCATCTCCCCGCGCAGGAGGACGATCCCTGGCGGGCGGGCCAGCTGGTGTGGGCTGTGCTCGAGCTGCTGCCGGAGCTGTTGGAGCAGCCCGTCGCCCACCCGCTACGGATCTGGCTCACCCAGCGTGAAGGAACCGCCTCAGGGTTGACGCGGGACCGTTGGCAGTTGGCACGCACCATCGCCGACGCCATGGACGATTACGCCCTCTACCGCCCCGATCAACTGGAGCAGTGGAAACGGGCCCGGCCCGATGACGACTGGCAGCCCGTGCTCTGGCGACTTCTGGCCCAAAGGCTTCCCCGGGCTCCCTTTGGCCTGCAGGTGCGTGAGGCCGTCGATCGTCTCCGGCGAGGAGACGTTGATCCAGCCCTGCTGCCGCAGCGGCTGCGGCTGTTTGGTATCAGTGCCCTGGCACCGGTGCAGGTGGATCTGATTCAGGCTTTGTCCGGCCTGCTGGAGGTGGAGATCTACCTGCTCACCCCGTGTCCGGATCTGTGGCAGCGCTGCGGCAGTCGGCGTGCCTCGCTCGGGGATGACTGGCTGGTTCCGCCAGACGGGGGGTGGTTGTCGGAGGCGCCGCGCCTGGAGGCCGTTCTTGGGCGGATGGGTGCCGAATTTCAGCAGTTGCTGGAGGGCTCCGGTGAAGCGCAGCTGGGGGAGCGAAGCGAGGGGGATCTGTTTGCAGGTTCCCTGCAGATTGCCGCAGCGGAAGAGCGCCAGCCCACCCTGCTCGATCAGCTTCAGCAGCAGCTGGTGGATGCCGACAGTGTTCCCGCACTGGAACGTTCCTCAGCCGATCAGTCGCTGCTGTTTCAAGCGGCACCGGGGCCTTGGCGGGAGGTGCAACTGGTGCGTGATCGCATCCTGCAGTGGCTGGCGGCCGATCCCGATCTTGCGCCCCGTGACGTGCTGGTGATGACGCCGCAGATTGAGCGCTATGCACCGCTGCTCAGCTCCGTGTTCAACGACACGGCGGCCATCGGTGTCGATTTGCCCTGGCGCCTCACCGATCGCAGTCAGCAGGGCAGTCCGGGGTTGTCGATGGCGATGTTCACGCTGCTGGAGCTGGCTGCCACACGCCTCACCGCCACGGGGCTGGAACGTCTGCTGGCCAATCCGGCCCTGCAGGGCCAGCAGGGACTCACGCCGGAGGAGGCGGTGCTGATCACCCATACGCTGCAACGCAGCGGTTTTCGCTGGGGCTTGGATGGCCGCGAGCGGGGTGGGGACGAGGTGCACAGCCTGCGTTGGTGTCTCGACCGTTGGCTGCTGGGCCTGGTGCTGCCGGTGGAGCCGGGCCTGGCTCCAGCAGGGGCGGCTCCGTTCCAGCAGGAGCTGGATCCCGATCGCCTGGTGCGCTGGTGGACGCTGCTGGACCGTTTGGCGCGGATGTTCGATCGCCTGCGACAGCCCCGGCCGTGCCATGCCTGGGTGCAGCTGCTGCGGTCCCTGTTGCAGGAGCTGTTCGCTGAGGGTGGGGCCTGGGCCGATGAGTCGCAGAGCTGGGCGGCGGCCCTTGAGGAGTGGCGATTGCGGGCTCATGACTGCCCCCTGGACCTTGATGCAGCTGTGGCCCTGGAGGTGCTGCAGGAGGCCTTGTCGGTGGACAGCGGTCGCTTCGGTCACCGCAGTGGCGCCCTCACCATCAGTGCCCTGGAGCCGATGCGGGCGATCCCCCACAAGGTGGTGGTTTTGATGGGCCTTGATAGCGCCGACTTTCCTCGCCCGAGCCGCCGCCCTGGCTTTCATCTACTCGAGCAGCAACGGCGCCTGGGGGATCCCCGCAGCAGCGACCAGGACCGCTATGTGCTGCTGGAGGCCTTGATGTCGGCACGCCGTCATCTGCTGATCAGCTGGTGCGGGCGGCTGGAGCGCACCGGTGAGTCCCAGCCGCCTGCTGCGCCGGTGGAACAGTGGCTTGCCGTGCTGCAGGAGCAGTTGCAACGGGCCGGTGCCTCCACGGAGGGGTTGTTGATCACGCCGGCGGCTAACCCCCTCTCCCGAGAGAACTTCCGGCCCGAGGCGCCGCTCAGCTGTGATCGCCGCCAGCTGGATGCCAGGCGCTGCCTGGATCGTGCAACGGCATCGGCCCAGGACGAGGGGCTGGCCTGGGTATCGCTCTGGCAGCAAGACCTGACCCATTACGAGGCCGAGGGACGTGACCGAGACGACCTGGCCTTGGACCCTGAAGCGTTGCTGGCCTGGATGCAGCAGCCCCAGAAGGCCTGGTTGCAGGCACGGGGGTTGCGGCCTGGGGAAGGCATTGAGGCGGTGGAGGATCTCGAGGCGCTCGAGTTGGAGGGCCTGCAGCGCTATCTGCTGCTCAACCACGAGCTTGAGGAGCACTTCATTCTTGGATCGGCTCCGGATTGGACGGCGTCGCTGGCGGGCCAGGGTGTGCTGCCGGCGGGGGCTGGTGCGGCCCTTGAGCAGGAGGAATTGCAGCAGCGTTGGAAGGCCCTGCAACGGCAGCTGGCATCGCTTGGTCCCTGCCGCCGGGAGGTGCCTGTGCTCGCCGGCCTGCCGATGCCCCTGCTCTACGCCGGTGACACCCAGGTGGTGGTGCAGCCCGGCATGCTCACGGCCGCGGCGGTGATGCGCGGCTGGTTGCAGCACCTGTTGCTGTGCGCTGAGGGGTTGGCTCCTGGTGCCGGCTCAGCGGTGGTGGCCCGCAGCACCCGGGTTGCCGGCGCCGAGGTGCACTTGCGCTGGTCGGCGTTGCCGACTGCTGCAGCCGAGGACCAGCTGCAGCAGCTGGCGCGGCTGGCGCAACAGGGGCTGGAGCGGTGCTGGCCGGTCCCCCCGAAGAGCGGCTGGCAGATGGTGTCCAAAGACCGGCGCAAACCGGGGGAGGGGCCTCAGGATTTCCGCAAGACCTGGCAGGACGAAGGGGCCACCCCGGTGATGCAGCTCTGCTTCGGCACTGAGATCGCTGCGGAGCAATTGATGGATCAGGCCGGATTCCAGGAGGCCTGTCAGCTGCTGTACGGCCCGCTTCTGGCCCAGCTGCGTTAGTCGAACAGCTCGTCGAGCATTTCGCGCATGCGTTCGTTGGAAATCACCATGGGCTCGCCGGCCTGACGGCGGAAAAAGTAGGCCCGATGTTCCTGGTTGATGCTTTCAACAGCTGCGGCTTTGCGCACCAGCAGCTGGGCCAATTTCTGACGACGTTCGGGGGACACAACAGGCCGGTGGCTTTCACCAACGTGTTGGCCTGATGGAACCGCACCCGCACAAGCCCCTGTTCTCTCAAGGGTTGGGTTGCATCCGTTCACAAGCCCATAAAAAAGCGAGGGTTCTTCAGGCCCCCGCTCAGGTCGTCTTCTGTTCTGGGATGTGACTACTCCCAGTCCAGTTCGCAGCTTTCGCCGGCTGCTTCATGGAAGTTAACACTGGTTTTGAGGTCGAAGTTGAGCAGACTCCATCCATGGCCCAGCGCTTCGATGCCAACACTTACCCCCTCGGCCCTGGGGTCCGCCTGCTTGAGGCCAGCGCTGGCACCGGCAAAACCTTCGCCCTGGCGCATCTCTGCCTGCGGCTGATCACGGAGGCCGACTACGCCCTCGAAGCGTTGTTGGTTGTGACCTTCACCGATGCGGCGGCCGAAGAGCTGCGCTCCCGTATCGGCCAACGGCTGCAACAGTCGTTGCAGGGCCTCGAGCGGCTGGAGCAGGGGATGGAGGCTTCCGCTCCAGACACCGTCCTGGCGGACTGGCTGTCGGGTTCTGAGCCAGGGGAGGCACGTCAGCGGTGGATTCGGCGCTTGCTGGTGGCCCTCGAGCAGCTGGACCGGGCCGACATCACCACCATCCACGGCTTCTGCCGCCGCAGCCTGCGCCGTCTGGCCCTGAGCAACGCTGCGGCGATGGAGCCTCAGCTGGACACCGACGCCTCCGCGCTCCAAGCCGAGGTGGTTCAGGACCTGTGGCAGCAGGAGCTGCTCAGCCTGCCGCCGGATCAGTTCAAGGCGTTGCGTCAACGCGGCCTCTCGCCCCAGACCCTGCGCAGGGGGTTGGCGCAACTCGATGGTGAACAGCAGCCGCGGTTCAGGGCCGTTGATGGGGCGATTGATCTCCACCAGCCCCTCGCCCCACAGCTGGAGCACTGGCTGGCGCAGCTTTGGGACGACTTCGTGCCGCTCTGGAAGCGGGACCATGCCGCCCTGGATGCTGGGTTCCGTCAGGCGGCCGAGCAGTGGAAAGCTCAGGGCTGTGGAGCTACCACCCCTTATTCGGCCAAGCCCAAGAGCGATCGCTGCGCGCAGATCAACCAGTGGCTGCATGGGCAGACCACAGTTCCTTCACTGCTGGAGATTGCCGCCCATGAAAAGCCGCTGAAGGAGTACTTCCACCCAGGCAGTTGGTGCAAGGTCGCGCGCAAGTGCGGTGAGACCGACCCCAGCCTGGTGACGCCGGCTCTGCAGGCCGCTGTTGCGGCGCTTTGGGATGCACCGATTGAGCGCACCTGGCAGTACCTGCTCGAACGGGGCTTGCAGGAGCTGGACCGCCGCCGTCGCCGCCGTGGGGTGATCACCTTTGGTGGTTTGTTGGCTGCCATGGACCCCGGCGATGGCGACGTTGCCTGGCTTGCCCCTCTGCAACAGCGCTACCGGGCTGTGATGGTGGATGAGTTTCAGGACACAGACCCCGTGCAGTGGCGCCTGTTGCAACGCGCCTTCGGTGGTGGTGAACGCCACCTTCTGCTGATGGTTGGGGATCCCAAGCAGGCGATCTACCGCTTCCGGGGTGGTGATCTGGCCACCTACATGGCAGCGCGGGATCAGGTGGAGCGGATCGATCACCTGCTCGACAACTTCCGTACAACGGCACCGCTGATGGAGGGGTTGAACCGTTTGATGGCTCCGGGTCTCCCTCGATCTGAACTGCCTGTGCCCGCGGTGCAGCCCCGCAGCTCCGCCGCTCCACCGCAGGATGCCCCGGCGTTGCAACTGCTGCTGCTCTCCACCGAGGCGCCCTCCAGCCGTAGTGCCCTGGAAGCAGAGCTGCCCCAGCGGCTCGCCGCGATGGTGCTGGAGCAACTGCAGCAACGGGACGACCTCACCCCCGCAGATCTCTGCGTGCTGGTGAGTCGTCATCAACAGGCGGAAGACCTGCGCCGCGCCCTTGGGGTCTGCGGACTCCCCACCCGCCTGGTGACTCAGGGGGATGTGCTCGAAAGTGAGGCTGCCTTGCTGTTGCAGTGGTTTCTCGATGCCCTGGCGGAACCGGGCGATGACGCTCGCTTGCGTCTGCTGGCCTGCTCGGGACTAATGACCATCGCGCCCGATGCCCTGGAGCCGGCCCTGTTGGATCAGCTGGCGCTGCAGTTGCGCGGTTTGGCTGAGGCGATGCCGCGGCTGGGCCTGCTCGGGGCGCTGGCTGATCTGCTAAGGGGTGAACAGATGGCGGGGCTGTCGGAACGGGGCCGGATGCTGGGGGATCTGCAGCAGGCGGCGCGGCTGGTGCAGGAGGCGATGCACCGCCAGGGGCTTGATGTGGCAACCGCGGCGGATTGGTTGCGGAGGGAGCGGTTGCACCCCAGCCAGCCGGTGCCTGAGGCTCGCCAGCCCCACAGCGATCAGGCCGACAGCGCCATCGCCGTGGTTACGGTCCACCGCAGCAAGGGTCTGGAATATCCGGTGGTGATCTGCCCCTACCTCTGGCAGGCCCCCCCAGCCGTGTCCGGTCCGCTCTGGCGTGACCCCCGCTCCGGAGAGTGCCTGGTGCGGCTGGATGTCCACTGGGGGGAGGGCTGGCAGGCGGCGCAACAGGCGCAGAGGGAGGCTGCGGCCGAGGCCGAGCGGCTGGCCTATGTGGCGGTGACCCGAGCCCAATCCCAGTTGGTTCTGATTTGGGCCAGGGCCAACGGCCAGGAGGATTCCCCCTTGCCCGCCTGGTTGTTCGGTGCTGAGGCCGCTGGGGATGCGATCGACAGCCTCACCGATGAGCGGCTGAGCCAAGCCCTGGCGGAGCGACAGGTTGCGATCAGCATCGATGGCCTGGTCGAGAGCCTGCCCAGCGGCAAGCGATGGCGGTCTCCGCTGCTGGCCGAGCCGTTGGCCCTTGGTTCCATCCCCAAGCGGATCGACCGGAGCTGGGGCCGGGCCAGTTACTCGGCCTGGATTGCCTCATCCGACGACGTTCAGCTGCATGAACAGGGTCGTGATCGCGATCCCGGCGCCGAGGAATTGACGTTGAAATCGACGGCGGCGAGGGCAGAACCGGCATGGTCCGAGACGGGGCCGCTGACGGCCTTCCCGCGTGGGGCCGGGGCCGGTGATTGCCTGCACCGGATCCTCGAACAGTTCCCTTTCTCTGCGGCGGAGGCCTCTGAGCCCCGCCAACGGCTCGAGCTGATCGCCGCCGAGTTGCGCCGGGCCGGGCTTGATCCCGATCTACAGAACGATGTGTTGACGGGGTTGGAGCAGGTGTTGCAGACCCCCCTGGGGGGGGCGCTGGGTGCGTTATCGCTGGATCGGCTAGGGCCGCACCAGCGCCTGCCCGAACTCAGTTTTGATCTGCCGGTGCAGCACGTGCGCACGGCCGATCTGGTGGCCGCCTTCGGTTGTGATGCCGAGGCCCGTTTTGGCCGCACCTATAGCCCGGCGCTGGCATCGCTCTCGATCAACAGCCGCGGGTTTCTCACCGGTTCCATCGATCTGGTGTTCCAGGACCCCCGGCACCAACGCTGGTGGGTTCTCGACTGGAAGAGCAACTGGATCGGTGAACGGCGCACCGGTGCTGAGCCGGGGCTTTGCGGTCCGCATCACTACTCCCAGGAGGCGATGGAGGAGCAGATGTTGCACCACCACTACCCCCTGCAGGCCCACCTCTACCTGGTGGCTCTGCATCGCCATCTGCGTTGGCGGCTGCCGGATTACGACCCGGAACAGCATCTGGGGGGCTACGTCTACTGCTTCCTGCGGGGGATGCCCGGAGCGGTGATTGCCTCTCCGGAAAATGCTGTTGGGCCGGGGCGCATCGTTGAACCCGTGCCGCTCAATCGCATCGCGGCCCTGGATCGAGCCCTGGGGGAGGTGCTGGCGTGACGGAGCTGCTGCCCCAGGGAACCAGCACCTGGCCCTCCAGCTTCACGGCCGGACTCCATGCCGCCCTGAGGCGACGGATCCCGCCCAAGGCTGATGGTCCCGCCTTGGAGGAGCTCAGCCGCGATCTGGTGCTGGCCTTGGAGCAGGGGGTGTTGACTGTGGCGCTGACGCCGGAGCGGCTGGCCGCTGCCCAAGCCAGTGGATGGCTGGAGGGGGATGCCTCCCCCCTGCTGCTCCAGGGTGATCGGCTGGGCTGGCGCCGCTGGTCGCAGGCCATGGAGCAGGTGGTGGCCGAGCTGGTGGAGCGGGCCCATGCTCCGCTTCCTAAACCCGTCGAGGCTGCCGATCCCGAGCTGTCGGATCGTCTCAACGCTGACCAGTGCGCCGCCGTGCGCGCCCTGGATCAGGCCTCGGTTGTGCTGCTCAGCGGTGGTCCGGGCACGGGCAAAACCAGCACGGTGGTGGAGATTCTGGCCCGGGCGGAAGCCCGCCATCCCGGCCTGCGCATCGGTTTGGCGGCCCCCACCGGCAAGGCGGCCCGGCGCCTGGGGGAGGCGGTGATGGCGCAGCGGGCTCCGTTGCCCTGCAGCACCCTCCACCGCTGGTTGGAGGCCGGAAGCCGTGGCTTCGGCAGGCACCGCCAGCGTCCCCTGGAGCTGGATCTGCTGGTGATCGACGAGATGTCGATGCTAGATCTGGCCTTGACCCAGGCGCTGTTGGAGGCGTTGCCCAGTGGTTGCCGGCTGCTGTTGGTGGGGGATCCAGCTCAGTTGCCGCCTGTGGGGAGTGGAGCGGTTTGGCATCGGCTGCAGCAGTCGGACGTGCGCGGTCGTTTCGGTGCCGGCGCCGTGCATCTGGAGCGCACCTACCGCAACCGCGGTGCCCTGGCGCAGTTGGCGCAACAGCTGCGCCAGGGGAATCTGGAGGCCTTTGCAGCGGATCTGGCCGCCCTGCCTGAGCAGGCCAATCTTCAGGTGCATCCCTGGCCCCTGCGTCGTTTCCCTGCCTTGGTGCGGCAGCGCTGGATTCAGCGCCTCCAGCAGTTGCAGGCACTGACGGTTGATCTCGACCGCTGCACCGAGCAGAAGCTGATGGCGGCATCCCGGCCTTTGTTTGCGCTGCTCGAGCAGGAGCTGTTGCTCTGTCCACGTCGCCGGGGGCCGTGGAGTCTTGATGATGTGCACTGCACGCTGCTGGGGGCCAATGCCGCCGGCAAGGTCGAGCGTTGGCCGATCGGCTTGCCGGTGATCTGCGGCAGCAATCAACCCGAACTGGGCTTGGCCAATGGTGACCTCGGGGTGGTGATCGGGGCAGGCTCTGAACGACGTCTGTTGTTCCAGGTGGTGGACCCTGAAGGCCGGCTCGAGGTGCGCCGTTTGCATCCAGCCCGTTTGCGGCGTCTGGAGCCGGCGGTTGCGCTCACCATCCATCGGGCCCAGGGCAGTGAGGCGGATCGGGTGATCGTGCTCTGGCCAGATCCCCTTGAGGATGGCCCGGCTGCAGAACACCAACGCCGATTGCTGTACACAGCCATCACCCGTGCCCGTGCCAGCCTTGACCTGGTGACGCTGATCTGACGCGGGCGGACTGATGCGGGTTGAGCGTCCCTGGGGCTGGTACGAAACGCTGACCCAGGGGGACAACTATTTGGTCAAACGGCTGCTGGTTCGTGCCGGGCAGCAGTTGTCGCTGCAGCGGCATCGTCATCGCAGCGAAAGTTGGACCGTGGTGTCCGGCTCGGGGGCTCTGCACTGCGGCGACACCTGGCATCCCGCCAGCGCGGGCGTCATGCTCTCGATCCCCTGCGGCGCTGTGCATCGCGCCCGTGCAGACGGTTCAGATCTACTGATTCTGGAAGTTCAGCACGGTGATGATCTGCGGGAAGACGACATCGAACGGCTGCAGGATGATTACGGCCGGGTGATAAATTGATAATCAACCTTTGAAGCGTAGGCAACACAACCAGAGCGCAACTCTTACGTTGCAGGGAGGTTGTGAGCCTGATTTCAGAGATCAATCAGGCGAAGCCACCTTTCATGACTGAACAGCAACAGCAGCGCGACGATTCCGCCTGCGCAGTGGATCTTTCTGCATCCGACCTGCCGGCATCCAACTCCAATGCTGAGGTGTTCACCACCACCATCACATCGGCTGAGCCGGAATCAGGTTTCGCCGGTTTTGGTTTCAGTGAGGCTCTGCTCCGCACCCTGGCGGACAAGGGATACAGCGAACCTTCCCCCATTCAGAAGGCGGCCTTCCCCGAGCTGATGCTCGGCCGCGATCTGGTGGGTCAGGCCCAGACCGGCACCGGCAAAACAGCAGCGTTTGCCCTTCCGTTGCTCGAGCGCCTCGAGAGCGGCCAGAAAACACCCCAGGCCCTCGTGCTCGCCCCCACACGGGAGCTGGCGATGCAGGTGGCCGAATCGTTCAAGGCCTATTCCGCCGGCCATCCCCATCTGAAGGTGCTGGCGGTGTACGGCGGCACGGATTTCCGCTCTCAGATCAGTGCCCTCAGGCGCGGAGTTGATGTGGTGGTGGGGACCCCCGGCCGGGTGATGGACCACATGCGTCAGGGCACACTCGACACCAGCGGTCTGCGCAGCCTGGTGCTCGATGAAGCGGACGAAATGCTCCGCATGGGCTTCATCGATGATGTGGAGTGGATTCTCGACCAGCTTCCGGAGCAGCGACAGGTGGTGCTGTTCTCCGCGACGATGCCTCCTGAGATCCGTCGCCTGTCCAAGCGTTATCTCAAGGATCCGGCCGAGGTCACGATCCGCACCAAGGATCAGGAAGGCAAGCGGATCCGCCAGCGTTCGATCACGGTGCCGATGCCGCACAAGCTTGAGGCCCTGCAGCGGGTTCTCGACGCCTGTGGGGGTGAGGGTGTGATCATCTTTGCTCGAACCAAGGCGATCACCCTGACCGTGGCCGAAACCCTTGAGGCCGGTGGCCATCAGGTGGCGGTGCTCAATGGCGACGTTCCCCAGAACCAACGGGAGCGCACCGTGGAGAGGCTGCGCAGTGGATCGGTCGACATCCTTGTGGCCACCGACGTTGCAGCACGGGGTCTCGATGTGGAGCGCATCGGCCTGGTGATCAACTACGACATGCCGTTCGACAGCGAGGCCTACGTGCACCGCATCGGCCGGACGGGCCGGGCTGGACGCACCGGAGAAGCGGTTCTGTTCGTGACTCCACGGGAACGCCGTTTCATCCGCAACCTCGAGCGGGCCACGGGCCAACCGATTGAAGCGATGGAGGTGCCCGGCAACACAGCCATCAACCAGGGACGGCTGGACCGCCTGCGCAAGCGTTTGAGTGATGCGGCTCAATCCCAACGCCCTGACGCCGATGAAGCGGCCTTGCTCCAGGAATTGATGCAGCGGGTGGCCACGGAACTTGAGCTCACCCCCGACCAGCTGGCCATGGCGGCACTCAACCTGGCCATCGGCCCCGATGCGCTGTTGCGTAAGGGCGACGACGACTGGATTCAGAACACCCGTCGCAATGACCGCGACCGCGATCGCCATTCAGGGGACCGCCGTGAGCGGCGCGAGCGTCCGGCCCGGGCTCCTGAGGAGAACATGCAGCGCTACCGAGTTGAGGTAGGTCACCGCGATCGGGTCAAGCCGGGCAACCTGGTGGGTGCCATCGCCGGCGAGACCGGTCTGCAGGGCAGGATGATCGGTCGCATTCAGATTTTTGACAATCACAGCCTGGTGGATCTTCCGAAGGGCATGCCGGAAGATGTGTTCAACAGCCTTCAACGCCTGCGCGTGATGAACCGCGAACTGCAAATCAGCAAGGCCGCTTGATGCGTGCGCTGTTGGCCGTTGGTCTGATGTCGGCTCCCCTGGCTGCTTCAGCCACGGACAACAGCCTGATCACCCAGTTCTGCAAGACGGCCGTCAAGGCCGAGCTTCATAGGGCTGGGACCGTTCCTCCGGAGGGAATGGTGGATCACACCTGCCGTTGTTTTCTCGCCGAAGTGCAGAACGGGGCGGGGATCCAGACGGCCCAGGCCACCTGCAAGGCCAAGGCTGCCGAGACCTACGGTCTCTGATCCCCGGGGATCAAAAACCGTCAGAGATAGCTCACCTGAACGGTGGCCTCGGGCTGAAGCAGCGCCAATTTCTCCACCACCTGAATCAACTCGATCTGCTCGCTCGGCGTGCCCTGCCGGATCAAGTTGTTGAGCAGCACAAGTTTGTCCACTGGATCCAGCTCTCCATCGGCGGTCCAGCTCAGAACCTGGAAACAAAGGCTGTCGAATGTCATCTCTCTCCTGCGTCAGGGACTTCTGACAATGGAGTGAATGGCTCGGTTGCTGGCGAGTCTTCGCAATTGCTTCTTTTTTTTGTGTTGATTCGTGCGACTGCCCTGTAACGTCATCGGGTTCAAGCTTGAGCACTGGCCCTTTCCGAGCTTTCGGAACCAGCTCAAGCGACTGAGCACGTTCAACGGTTCCACGGTCCATGACCATCTACATCGGCAATCTTTCGTTCCAGGCGGAGCAGGAGCACCTCTTCGATCTCTTTAGTGAGTACGGCGAGGTCAAGAACTGCAGCCTGCCCCTGGATCGTGAGACCGGCCGCAAACGCGGTTTCGCCTTCGTCGAAATGGTCAACGATGCCGATGAGCAGAAAGCCATCGATGACCTTCAGGACGTGGAGTGGATGGGCTGCATGATCCGCGTGAGCAAAGCCACCCCTCGGGAGCGCTCCGGCGGCCCCCGTGGTGGCGGCGGCGGTTACCGCGGCTGAGGCTCAGGCCTCGGCCTCCATCAGGTCCAATTCCATTTCACGCAAGCTCAGCCGACGCAGCACACCATCGCTGCTGTTGGCTGGGCTTTCCTGATGCTCACGGGCGTCCTGGAACTGGGGCAAGACAGCCCGCAGTCCACGGCGTTTCTGCCGCGCCAGGTAGCGGTGAAAGCGGTTGAACGACCTTGATCGGCTCATGGCACCTCCTTCAATTGTGGTTCCGTTGTAGTGCGTCTTCAGGGGTGAAAACCGTGTCGGAACGAACCCTCAGGAAAGCTTCAGCAAATCGCTCCCCCTTGATGCGGTTGTTGCGCCATCTGGCGCCGCAGCGCCGCCTGGTGGTTGCAGCGGTGATCTGCTCCCTGCTCAACAAGCTGTTCGATCTGGCCCCACCGATCTTGATTGGCCTGGCCGTTGATGTGGTGTTACTCAAGGAGCAATCTGTGCTGGCGGGTTTCGGTCTGAGGACCGCCGGCCAGCAACTGTGGGGTCTGGCCCTGCTCACCTTTTTGATTTGGGCGGCGGAGTCGCTGTTCGAATACCTCTACGACGTGCTCTGGCGCAACCTGGCGCAAACCACCCAGCACAGCCTCAGGCTCGAGGCCTATGACCATCTGCAGAAGCTGGAGCTGGCCTTTTTCGAGCAGGACAGCACCGGTCGCCTGATGGCGGTGCTCAATGACGACATCAACCAGCTCGAACGGTTCCTGGATCGGGGTGCCAACCAGATCCTGCAGTTGATCACCACCGTGCTGGTGGTGGGCATCGGCATGGCGATGGTGGCGCCGGAGGTGGCCCTGTTCGCCTATTTGCCGATTCCGGTGATTCTCTGGGGATCGCTGCATTTCCAGCGCCAGCTGGCGCCGCGCTATCGGGAGGTGCGGGCCCGGGCTGGCGACCTCGCCTCCAGGCTCGCCAACAATCTGGGGGGGATGCTCACGATCAAGAGCTTCACCGCTGAGGGTCTGGAACTGGAGCGGCTGCGGGCGGAAAGCCTGGCCTACCGCCAGAGCAATGCCCGGGCGATTCGTCTCTCGGCGGCCTTCATTCCCTTGATTCGCTTCGCGATTCTGTTCGCCTTCCTGGCGATTCTGTTAATCGGTGGGTTCAAGGCCCTGGCCGGGGAACTGCCTGTGGCCACCTACAGCGTTCTGGTGTTCATCACCCAGCGGCTTCTCTGGCCGTTAACCGCCATTGGCCGCACCCTCGATGAGTACCAGCGCTCGATGGCCTCCACGCAACGGGTGCTTGATCTGATCGATACGCCGGTGGTAATCCAGGGAGGAACGGTGCCGGTGGATCCGCAGCGGCTCCTGGGCGAGATTCGCTTTGAAGCGGTGGATTTCGCCTATGCCGGCCGATCAACGCTTCTGCAGGGCTTCGATCTCACCGTGCCAGCGGGATCGACCCTCGGCATCGTGGGGGCGACGGGGTCTGGCAAGAGCACCGTGGTGAAGCTGTTGTTGCGGCTGTATGAGCGCAATGGCGGACGCATCTGTCTGGATGGAGTCCCCATCGACACCCTGCAACTGCAGGACCTGCGCCGCTGCATCGCCCTGGTGAGTCAGGACGTTTACCTCTTCCATGGCACTGTGGCCGAAAACATCGCCTATGGCGTAGCAGATCCCAATCCGGTGGCTATTGAGCAGGCCGCTCGCCTGGCGGAAGCCGCTGGCTTCATCGACGCCTTGCCCCAGGGTTACGACACCCTGGTGGGGGAGCGGGGGCAGCGGCTCTCCGGCGGACAGCGTCAGCGCATCGCTTTGGCCCGCGCCATCCTTAAGGATGCGCCGGTGCTGGTGCTCGATGAAGCCACCGCTGCTGTGGACAACGACACCGAAGCCGCCATCCAGCGCTCCTTGGCACAGATCACTCAGCACCGCACCACCGTGGTAATCGCCCACCGGCTCAGCACTGTGCGCCATGCCGATTGGATTGTGGTGATGGACCAGGGCCGGATTGTGGAGCAGGGCAGCCACGACAGCCTTGTGGACCAGGGCGGGATCTACACCAACCTCTGGCAGGTCCAGGCCGGCGAAGGGCTTATCGCTTCCTGAAGCAGCTGTTGTTGCCGGCAGATCCCGCGACCATGCTGGGTCCGCAAGCCGGCGGTGCAGCCATGGCCATGCAGGCCTCGATCAGCCACGTCATGCATCACCCCCTCGGGGTGTTCTCGATGTTGGTGGCGATCAGTGCGGCTGTGCCGCCTTTGATTCGGCGGTTGGGTCTGCCCGACCTGGTGGGGTTGCTGGCGGCTGGTGTGGTGGTGGGCCCCCATGCCTTGAACTGGGTCGACAGCAGCAGCGAAACGGTGCGGCTGCTTTCCGATCTCGGGGCGGTGTATCTGCTGTTCACCATGGGGCTGGAGATCGACCTCGAGGAGTTCAACCGGGTCAAACGCCGCTCGTTCATCTATGGCCTGCTGATCCTGTTAATCGGTGTGGGCACGGGAGTGTCGATCGGCCTGATGGCGGGCTTCGCCTCGGTGTCGTGCCTGTTGCTCGGCGCCCTGATGGCCACCCACACCCCCTTGGGTTACCCGATCGTGCGCAGTTATGGCGCTCAGAAGGATGAGTCGGTGGTGGTGAGCGTGGGCAGCACGATCTTCACCGACATCGTGGCTCTGCTGCTGCTGGCGGTGGGGCTGGGGCTGGGCCAGGGCAGCCTCAGCGGACTGGGGCTGGGCCTGCTGCTGCTAAAGATCGGTGGCTTCGCTCTGGTGGTGGTGATCGGCATCCGCTGGCTGGGCCGGCGCCTGGTGCTGAGGGGCATCAGCGATGAAAACAGGATGGTGCTCGCTGTTCTGGTGGCCCTGTTCTTGGCCTCCCTCGGGGCTGAGCTGGCCGGCGTCGAGAAGATCGTCGGCGCCTTCCTGGCTGGTCTGGCGGTGAATTCCGTGTTGCCCGAGGGCCGGGTGAAGGAGCAGGTGATTTTTGTGGGTGGCGTGCTGTTCATCCCGATCTTCTTCATCGATCTGGGCTTGCTGCTGGATCTGGGCAGCCTTGGCGAAAGCCTGGGCAACTTTCAGTTCACCGCGCTGATGCTGGTGGGCGCCATCGGCGGCAAGGGCCTGGCGTCGTGGTTCAGCGGTCGGCTGTTCGGTTATCGCCGCGCCCAGATCCTGATGATGTGGTCGCTGACGATGCCCAAGGTGGCGGCGACCCTGGCCACCGCTTTCATTGGCTATCAGGCGGGCCTGCTCAATCAGACCGTGCTCAACAGCGTGCTGGCGGTGATGGTGGTGACGGCCACCCTGGGACCGATCCTCACCGAGCAGTCGGTGACCCGGCTCAAGGATCCCAGCCCCGATGCGGTGCCGGTCAGCTTCGGTGAAGAAGCGGCGGTGCTGGATGGCGTTAATGAGGTGGTGCAGCGCCCCCTGCGCATCGTGGTGCCGGTGGCCAACCCCAGCACCGAGAAAGGGTTGCTGAGCATGGCGGCTCGTCTGGTGCAGGGCTCATCGGGGGCTGAAGGTGTGCTGCTGCCCCTGGCGATGGTGAATCCCAGCCTCGAGGAGATGCGCGGTGGCTTGAACCGGGCCGTTGCGGCAGCGCGCGGACGCCTCAGCACGGCGGAGAGCATCGGCGCCCAGTTGGCTGTGCCCACCCGCAGCCTGCTGCGGCTGGATGAAGACATCGCCGGCGGCATGAGCCGCACAGCCTTGGAGCAGGCTGCGGATCTGTTGCTGATCGGTGCAGCCCGCAGCGATCAGCTCCGGGCCTGGCTGATGGGCGACATCGTTGATGGGGTCTGCCGCACGGCCCACTGTCCGGTGGTGGTGGTGAATCTGGGCCGTGAGACCGATAACGGCCTGGGCCGGATCCTCGTTCCGATCAAAGATCTCTCCGCCAGTGCCCGCGAGCAGTTCGAACTGGCGCTGCGGGTGATCAACTCAGCCCCGGAGGATCAGCGCGTGCGGATCACCCTGCTGCATGTACACGACCCCCGCTTCAGCGGCCAGGACCGTCATTGGATGGAACAGCAGCTGATCCGCTGGCGCCCACCGGGGATTCCGGAGGAGCGGTTCCACATCGTGATCGTGCGGGGGCCCGGCATCGACGGGGCCATTCATCGCCTCAGTCGCGAACACGATCTGGTGATCCTGCGCACCCAGCGCAGGCGGGTTGCCGGTCTGCCGATTCCCGGCAGTGATCGCACCAGCAAATTGATCCGTCAGCTCCCCTGCGCCTCGATGGTGATCAGCGATCCGTTGGTTTAACAGAGGTCTGCCCCTCTACCCGAGATGGGACGAGCACGCCAAGATGCTGCATAGCACGTGTTCCATGCCACAAGCCCCCCCTGCTAAGGCGTCATCTGAGGCCATCAATTGGCCGGTGGTTGCTGCTGTGGTGGCGGGTCTCAGCGGTGGTCTGATTCTTTCGGTTCCGCTGAGCCGGTTGATCACGGCGCCATCCAGCACGGCAGATCAACCCTTCGCCCTGCCTCAGCCCGCGCCGCTGGCCAACCCGTTTACCGGGTGGACCGGCTTCGGGGCCAGGGAGGTGGTGGTGCTGGGCCGGGACCGCACCGGCAGCAACACCGATGTGATCTTCACGGTGCGGGTGGATGGCACCACCACGTCGATCACCCAGATCCCCCGCGACAGCTACATCGATGCCGAGGGCTTCGGCGGCATCAAGCTCAATGCGCTGATGGCCTACGGCGGTGTGGAGGCGGTGGAGCGGGAGTTGTCGCGCCTGATGAACCGCCCGATCCGTCATCACATCGTGGTGCGCCTGGATGCGATTGAAACCCTGGCCAACCTGGTGGGGGGCATCGAAGTGGATGTTCCCAAGCGCCTGTACTACGTCGATCGCAGTCAGAACCTGTTGATCGATCTGCAGCCAGGACCCCAGCTGTTGAAAGGCAAGGATCTGGAGGGTTTTCTGCGTTGGCGCAACGACGGCCGCGGCGATTTCGGCCGGCTGGAACGGCAGCAGCTGGCGCTGAAGGGGCTGTTTGAGCAGATGAAACAACCGCAGAATCTGATCCGCCTGCCGGCCTTGATCACTGCGGCGGGGCAGGCGTTGGAGACGGATCTGGGGCCAATGGAACTGGGCGGGTTGGTCACCGCCATGGGCACCACCGAGCTGAAGGCCACCAGCCTGAGGGCGGTTCCGTTCGATGCCGACGGCATCAGCTATCTGGATACGGAGTGGCCGGCGCACTCGAGCACTGGCGCCGATTCAGATGACCCCAACGGCCGGCGTTTCCGCTTCCTGTTCTGATCAGATCAGCAGGGTCAGTGAGCGCACCACCCGGCCGCAGAGGTCACCCACCTTGTCCCAGCGGTCTTCGTTGACGCTAGTGGCCAGGGTGTAGAGCCGGCCGCGGTCCACCACGACGGTCGCCAACTCGTGGCGGTCGCGGTCTTCCAGGTGCACGGCGTATTCAAGGTCGTAGAAAGTGTGGCCATTCACTTCACGCTCCTGCGCTTCCACCAGCTCAGCGGTGCGGCCGCTGCCGGCTGTGGCGATCACTTCACGCCGCAGGCGCTCTCCTACGGCAACGGCGCTGCCCAGTTCACTCAGCTCGTCGTCTTCGTTCACCTTATTGATCATCAGGCTCACGGTTTCATCGCTGTGGATGAGGTCGTGAAACACCACCCGGGGTCCGTTGCTTACCTGCACCTCGGTCCAACCCGTTGGATAGAGGAAGGCGAAACGGCCATCCGGGCTCTGGTACGACTGCAGCCCTGCCGTTGGTCCCGCCGCGCAGGCCCCCAGCACCAGTGCCAGAACGCCGCAAAGGATCACGCGACTCAGAGACTGGAGGAGCTGCATCAGCGGGGCGATCAATCCACGGGCCATTCTGCCGTTGTGGCCTGAGGGTTGTGACCACTGTTGCGGCAGATGATCTCTGCAACTCCTACATTTCCTGCATCGGCGGCAGATCCCTGAGCGGCTTCACCAAACCGTTGGCTCGGCTGATTGATCAGTTCGAGCGTCTGCCTGGCATCGGCCCGCGCACGGCCCAGCGGCTCGCGTTGCACCTGCTGAATCAACCGCAGGAGCAGATCCATCAGTTCGCTGATGCCCTGTTGGCAGCCCGCACCCAGGTGGGCCAGTGCCAGACCTGCTTCCACCTCTCCGCGGATCCCGAATGTGAGATCTGCCGCAATCCCGAGCGCCGCAACGGCGTGATCTGCGTGGTGGCCGATTCCCGCGATCTGTTGGCGCTGGAGCGCACCCGCGAATTTCAGGGGCGCTACCACGTGCTCGGAGGTCTGATTTCACCCATGGACGGCATCGGCCCGGAGCTGCTGCACGTCACCGAATTGGTGCAGCGCATCACCAACGAGGAGATCAGTGAGGTAATCCTGGCCCTCACCCCCAGCGTGGAAGGGGACACCACCAGCTTGTATCTGGGGCGGTTGCTCAAGCCCTTCTGCTCGGTGAGCCGGATCGCCTACGGCCTGCCGATGGGCAGTGAACTGGAATACGCCGATGAGGTCACCCTGAGCAGGGCCTTGGAAGGGCGCCGGCCGGTATGAGCAAGTACAGCGCCATCCCCCCTGCCGAGCGACTGCCGGACTGGCTGCGGCGGCCGATCGGCAATGCCTCTGAACTGGAGCGGGTGCAGGGGTTGGTGAAGCAGAACCGCCTCCACACCATCTGTGAGGAGGGGCGCTGCCCCAACCGCGGCGAGTGCTACGCCGCCGGAACTGCGACGTTCCTGTTGGGTGGCTCGATCTGCACCCGCAGCTGTTCCTTCTGCCAGGTGGACAAGGGCCAGGCCCCGATGCCGGTGGATGCCGCTGAAGCCGAGCGGGTGGCCGATGCCGTGGAGGCGATGCAGCTCCGTTATGTGGTGCTCACGGCGGTGGCCCGCGATGATCTCGCCGATCACGGCGCCAGCCTGTTCACCAGCACCATGGCGGCGATCCGAGCCCGCAATCCGCTGATCGCCCTTGAGGTGCTCACCCCCGATTTCTGGGGGGGCGTGGCGAATCACGATCAGGCGTTGGCGGCTCAACGGGAGCGGCTGGCCACGGTGCTCGCTGCCCAACCGGTGTGCTTCAACCACAACCTGGAAACGGTGCAGCGGTTGCAGGGGGAGGTGCGTCGCGGTGCCACCTATGCGCGGTCGCTCGGTTTACTAGCGGCCGCCCGTGAGCTGGCACCGGAGATCCCCACCAAAAGTGGCCTGATGCTCGGCTTGGGCGAAAGCCGCGAGGAGGTGATCGCCACCCTCCACGACCTCCGTGCCGTGGATTGCCAACGGATCACCCTGGGGCAGTACCTGCGCCCCTCGCTGGTTCACATTCCGGTGGCCCGTTACTGGAAGCCCCAGGAGTTCGATGAGCTGGCGGAGGTGGCCCGTGAGCTGGGCTTTGCCCAGGTGCGCAGTGGTCCGCTGGTGCGCAGCAGTTATCACGCCGCCGACTGACGCCAGCCCCGCAGGCTGCGCTCCAGCACGGTGCCCAGATCACCGCTCATCAGGGCCCCGGCGCCGCCCCAGACCATGCGCAGGGGCAGATCCCAGAGCGCCGCTTCCACATCGCGAGTTTTGCTGAAACCGCGTTGGCGGAAGTAGCGCACCAGCCGGCGGTGCTGCTGCTCGTCGTCTCGGATGGCCAGCAACCTGGCCCGTGAGCAGGGGGTGGCCTCTTGGGCCCAGGCCATGGTTGCCGCCCAGATCAGATCACCCACGCCGGCAGGCGTCTTCGGCATCACCCGCATCGTGTCGAGCTGCAGGCCCGTGGCGGATGGATAGGCCCATCCCTTCATTTCCCCCAGCAGCAGCAGGCTGCTGCTGGAGGCTTGCTGGGCCACCACCAGCCGCAGGCTCCACAGCCCCAGGGGGCGGCCCACCTGCAACCTCAGCAGCAGGTCCCGTTCGCGGGCTTCGGCTTCCAGTTGCTCAAGCATCTATCGGGATCTGGCCATGGTCATGGTCGTCAAGTCATGCTGCCGCGGGCACGGTGCCGACCGAGCGCACAGCCTTCAAAGGCAGCGGCCCGTAGAGATGGGGGAACAGTTCGCCGGTGGGGATGGCATCGGCCCGCAGGGGAGCGTTCACGGCGGCGGGATCAATCTCCAGCAGCAGCACCTCGCCGGCGTCGGCGTAGAACCGCTCAAAGGTGGCCTGCCACTGCTCCTGCCAGGAGCAGTGGATGAAGCCCACCTGCTCCAAGCTCATTCCCCGGGTGGAGATGCGGTAGCTGTCGCTGGCCTGGGCGGCCTGCCAGTCGGCCTTGAGGGCCAGGTGAAAAAGGGGCTGATCCAGGGGCACCGCCACGGCATCGGCGGGGAAGTGGTGTTGTTGCCCCCCGGCACTCCAGGGGTCGGCCCGCTGCATCAGCCGCTCAAAGCGGGGATCCTCGAGGAAACGCTGTAGCCAGTGGCGGAGCGCCTCCAGGCTGTTGTCGTTGTCGAATCCCTCGGGATCGGCGATGCGCCACTGCCGCACGAACGGCCAGAGCGAGGCATCCGCCAGCGAGCAGCGCTCGCCCAGCAGCCAACCCTGATCAGCGATCCTCAGGTTCCAGTTTTGAAGGATGGCCAGCCCGGCGGCGCGTTGTTCCTCTTTATTGGTGCCGGGGTAGCGGTCGGTGTATTTGAACCGGTCGAGATGATGTTTGAACGTGCCGTCGTTCTGCTGGATCAGCGCTGAGGCATCGCCGGCGTTGCGTAGCTCGCGAGGGTCCGCCTGATCCAGGACCCAGTGCATGACCGCCAGGCTTTCCTCAATCACGCGGCCATCCGGCAGCACCAACACGGGCACGGTGCCCTTAGGGGAGACCGCCAACATCTCAGCCGGTTTGGCCTTCAGTGCGATTTCCCGCCACTGAACCAACAGTCCTGCCTCCAGCAGCGCCCAGCGGGCGCGCATGGCGTAGGGGCAGCGTCGAAAGCTGTAAAGGATCGGCAGCACGGCATCGGGGTGGTCCCTGGCAGGGATTGTCCGATGCGGACTGACTGCTCAGGCCTGCTGCTGGTCGATGTTGTGTTGGTCGATCTGGCGTTGCCGCATGGCGAAGCGTTCCCGGTCGGCATCGCTGAAGCGAACCACGCAGTGCACGCACTGCACCCCTTTGATGTAGCTCGGCAGTTCACGTTGCTGGGGTGACACCGGCAGACCGCAGGCGTGGCAAAGGCTGTGCTCTCCAGGTTCCAGCC
Organism: Synechococcus sp. WH 8109; assembly: GCF_000161795.2. Taxonomy (NCBI): domain Bacteria; kingdom Bacillati; phylum Cyanobacteriota; class Cyanophyceae; order Synechococcales; family Synechococcaceae; genus Synechococcus; species Synechococcus sp. WH 8109. The sequence continues at coordinate 774,762 of NZ_CP006882.1, forward strand.
GATGGTTCAACGCCACCCGTTGATCAAAAACAAAGCACTCCCCTTGCCAGCGGCTCTCGGCCTCTGGCACCTGCTCGAGGTACTTGAGGATGCCGCCGCGCAGGTGGTGCACCTCCCCGAAACCCTTTTGCTGCAGGTAGCTGCTGGCTTTTTCGCAGCGGATCCCACCGGTGCAGAACATGGCGATGCGCTTGCTGCCCTGCTGTTCGATCAGGGGCCGCAGCGTGGACTCTGCCCATTGCGGGAATTCACGGAAACTCTCGGTGCTGGGGTCGATGGCCCCCTCAAACGTGCCAATCGCCGTTTCGTAGCTGTTGCGGGTGTCGATCACCAGGGTGTCGGGATCATCCATCAGGGCATTCCAGTGTTCGGGCTCCACATAGGTACCCACGCTGGCGCTGGGGTCCACGCTGGCCACGCCGATGGTCACGATCTCCTTTTTGCGCCGGGCTTTGAAGCGGCGGAACACCGGTTTGTTGGCCCAGCTGCGCTTCACCTCGAGCCGTGCGTAGTGGTCGTCACCCAGCACCAGGGAAGCGCGCAGATGATCCAGCACCGCATCAACAGCTGATTCCGGTCCACTGATCGTGCCGTTCACCCCTTCATGGGCCACCAACACCGAGCCGAGCACGCTGCCATTGCGGGCCAGGGTCGGCAAGCTGCTCAGCAATGTCTCCCGACGCTCGTCATCCAGGGGCGTGAAGGCATAAAACGCCGCCACCAAGAGTCGGCTGTCGTTCGCCAGCCCAGGCTCCAGGTCGCTCGGGTTCACGCTGTTATCGGTTCAACAGTCCTCCAGCCTGCATCAGGCCGGGACCTGCCCCCGGTGGTTCGTCGTCAAGCCTTCTTGCTGATGCGCACCGAAGCCGGCTTCAGGGGACAGGCCAGGGCATGGAAGGGCTTGTGCCCTCCTTCAAAGATCAGGCTTCCCATGGGTTGAGCGTTGGCGCTGTCGATCTTCATGGCTGAGCCACAGACCAGCACGGTGTAGCTCAACCGGGATGCCACCCACAATGAGTGTTTTGTGCAGTGTTTCCGGTTGGTGACAGTCGGGATGGTCCGCGCAGGACCTGTCCGGCTGGATCTCAATAGCGGTGATGTTGGTGACGCTGCTTGTCGTCCTTGATCGCTTCAAGAATCACTGAGAGAACAAACAAACCCAGCAGCGAGGGGATGACGACGGGATCAATCACGGCGCCTCATCGAAGGGCTGTTTCTGGTCTAGCCCTGCGCCCACTCAGCCTGTGTGCCAGTGGGGCGATCGTTACATGGATGCGGCTGATCAGCGGGGGGAGCAGCTGGCCGGAGCCGCCGCGCCCTCCTGCCAGTTGGCGGTCACCCCCGCATCGGCGAGTAGTTGGCGGTCGGCCTCCACGTCCGGGTTGCCGGTGGTGAGCAGAACATCGCCGTAGAAGATCGAATCGGCCCCCGCCTGGAGGCAGAGGATCTGCGCTTCCCGGCTCATCGATTCACGGCCGGCGCTCAACCGCACCCGGGCATGGGGCATCAGGATCCTTGCTGTTGCCACCATCCGCACCAGCTCTAGCGGTTCGAAGGGAGCCTGCTCTTCCAAGGGGGTGCCTTCCACCGCCACCAGACCGTTCACCGGAACGCTTTCGGGATGGGGGTTCATGCTGGCCAGCACCTGCAGCATGGAGGCGCGGTCCCGCAGGGTTTCGCCCATACCGATGATGCCGCCGCAGCAGAGGGTGACGCCGGCCTTGCGCACCCGTTGCAGGGTTTCCAGTCGCTCCTGATAGGTGCGTGTGGAGATGATCCGGTCGTAGTGCTCGGGGCTGGTGTCGAGGTTGTGGTTGTAGGCCGTGAGGCCGGCCTCGGCCAAACGTTCCGCCTGCTGGTCGGTGAGCATCCCCGCGGTCACGCAGGCTTCCATCCCCATGCCGCGCACCCCCCGCACCATCTCGAGCATCGCCTCAAAGGGAGCGCCATCGCGGATCTCCCGCCAGGCCCAGCCCATGCAGAAGCGATCAGCTCCGGCTTCCTTGGCGGCCCGGGCCCGCTGAAGCACCGGCTCTACCTGCATCTGGGCTTCAAAGGCCGTCACGTCACTGCTGTTGTGGATCGACTGAGAGCAGTAGGCACAGTCTTCTTCGCAGCCCCCCGTTTTCACGCTCAGCAATGAGGCCAGCTGCACCCGGTAGCCCGGGTTGGCTTCCCGATGCACGGTTTGGGCCTGCCAGAGCAGCTCCATCAACGGAAGTTCCAGCAGGGTCTGGATCTCCTCGGTGGTCCAGTCGTGGCGGATGCTGAGGGTCATGGGCGGATCGGATCAAGACCGCCGAAGCGGCGGTGGCGACGTTGGAAATCGAGCAGGGCGGCTTTCAGTGCATCGGCATTGAAGTCAGGCCAGAGCACATCGGTGACGTGAATCTCGGCGTAGGCCAGTTGCCAGAGCAGGAAATTGCTGATCCGGTGTTCGCCGCTGGTGCGGATCAACAGATCGGGATCCTGTTCGCCAGCCGTGAACAGTTCGGCGGCGATGCTGTTCTCGTCGATGTTGTCGGGGTCCAGCTCCCCGGCAGCAGCGCGTTGGGCCAGACGCTGAGCGGCTTGCACCAGCTCCCGTCGTCCGCCGTAGTTGGTGCACACGTTGAAGTGAATGCCGTTGTTGCCCGCCGTCCTGGCCGTGGCATCGGCAATCAGCTCCTGCAGTTTCTGGGGCAGGGCCTTCAGATCGCCGAGAAAGCGAATCCGCACCTGTTCGGCCTCGAGCGCCTGCAGTTCGGCCTGCAGCACCCGTTCGAACAGGGTCATCAGGAAGTTCACTTCCTCCCCTGGGCGCGACCAGTTCTCTGTGGAGAAAGCGTAGGCCGTGAGGGCTTGGATCCCCCAGTCGCTGCACAGTCGCAGGGTGGCTTTCAGCGCTTCAACCCCAGCCCGATGCCCCATCACGCGGGGCAAACCGCGGGATTTCGCCCAGCGACCATTGCCATCCATGATCAAGGCCACGTGCTGCGGGAGCCGACCCGGGTCGAGGTCCGCAGGCAGAAGCGAACGATCGGCCGTGTCAGTGCTGGTGGCCGGAGGGCGGCTCAAGACAGCGATTCGGACGGAGCGCTACCCACCGTACGCCGTGCTGGCGGCATCGATTCGGCGGTGCTGAACAGCTCCCTGAGCAGTTCCTGGAGGCGAGAACTGGTGATCGGTCGTTCCAGCTTGCCCTGGTTCGCCAGAGACAGCGTTCCAGTTTCTTCCGACACAACAATGCAGATGCAGCGATCGAAGCGTTCGGTAATCCCGAGGGCCGCCAGATGGCGGGTGCCGAAACGGCTCACGCTGTCCCTCGAAAGGGGAAGAATCACCCCCGCCGACTCGATGCGATTGCCCCGCACCAGCACGGCACCGTCGTGGAGGGGGGTGTCGGCGGCAAACAGGTTGAGCATCAGCTCGCGACTCAACACAGCACCAATAGGGATGCCGGGATTGAGAAAGTCTTCAGGCCTCAGGTCGCTTCCCAGGTCCACCACAATCAGGGCCCCACGCCGCAACTGCGACAGCCGGCCTGCTGCCTCGGTGATCTGGCTGACGGTGCCTGCCGAAGCGCTGAACTCTTTCTGGGGATTGCCCAGCAACACGGCCAGACGACCGGTCCCGAGCAGCTCCATCAGGCGCCGCAGCTCCCCCTGCCAAAGGATGGCCAAGGAGAGCGAACAGGCCATGACAAGCGCGTCTACCAGCTTTGTGGTGAGGGGAAGGTTGGCGAAGCGCTGGACGAACCAGGCCATCGCCACTAAAAACAACCAACCCCGAAGCAGCCAGAGGGTGCGTTGCTCGTTGACGCGGGAAAAAAGCAGAAAGCCGATGGAAGAGGCAAAGAGAACGTCGAGCACCAGGAGCGGATCCACCACCGCCAACACGTTCACTCCGCCCTTTTAATCACTACTGTCAACGTAACGCGTTGAATCGTTCTGGCAAAACGTCATAGCGCAGCAGGTCATCCGGCTGCTCCCTCTTCTGCACCAGTTCAGCTGCTCCGTCGTGCACCAGAACGGCAGCGGGCCTCGGGATCCGGTTGTAGTTCGAACTCATCGAGGCGTTGTAGGCGCCGGTGGCAAACACGGCGACGATGTCACCGCTCTCAGTGGTAGGCAGGGCCAGGTTCTTCAGCAACACATCGCCGGATTCGCAGTGCTTTCCCACCAGGTTCACGCTTTCGTCTGGCTTGGCCAGGGGGCGATCGGCCAGGCAACAGGTGTAGAGCGACTGGTAGGTGATCGGGCGAGGGTTGTCGCTCATGCCACCGTCAATGGCCACGTAGGTGCGCACATTCGGGATCGTTTTACGCGAGCCCACCGAATACAGGGTCACGCCGGCGGTCGCCACCAGGGAACGGCCCGGTTCGCACATCAACCGCGGCAGCTCGAGTCCCCGTTCCTGACAAGCGCTGGTAACGGCTTCGGCCACCACCTGGATCCACTGCTCAATGCTCGGGGGGTCGTCTGACTCCACGTAGCGAATGCCCAGGCCACCGCCCACATTGAGGTCGCTCACGGGATGCCCCAGGTCACGGGCCAGCTTCAGCTTGTCGGCCATGACCGCCGCCAGATCCTGGTGGGGCTCGAGTTCAAAAATCTGGGATCCGATGTGGGCGTGCAACCCGGTGAGTTGAGACCAGGGCTGTCCCACCAGGCTGCGGAGTACGGGTTCCACCTGGTCAGGATCGAAGCCGAACTTGCTGTCCAGGTGACCGGTGCGGATGTATTCGTGCGTGTGGCACTCGATGCCGGGGGTGAAGCGCAGCATCAGGCGAGCCGGTTCGGCTCCAGCGGGCACCAGTTCGGCGAGGCGATCGAGATCGTGCTGGTTGTCCACAACGATCGTCACCTTGTTGGCGTAGGCGAGCAGCAGCTCCTCGTCGGATTTGTTGTTGCCGTGCAGCACCATGCGCTCCCCGGGCATTCCCCCATGCAGTGCGGTCAGCAGTTCACCGGCTGACACCGCATCTAGACCCAGCCCCTCAGAGGCCGCAAGGCTGCTCATCACCAGGGAGCTGTTGGCCTTGGAGGCGTAGATCGGTAGGGATGGCCCGGCGTAATGCTTTTCCAGGGCCTGGCGGTAGGCCCGGCACGTGGCCCGAACGGTGGCTTCGTCCAGCACATACAACGGTGTGCCGTATCGCTCGGCCAGATCGCTGAGACGACACCCGCCTACAACAAGACGGTCGGTGCCGTCGAGTTCTGTGGTGATCGGGGTCAGGTTGCGATTGGGGCTCTCCGCATCCCGGTTGGCCTCGAAGGGCCGTTGACTGGTGATGGTTTGGGTCACGGAGTGGCGGCGTCGAAAGGCAATCTAGGAATCGACCCTGCAGGGGGCATACCGACAGCGCAGATCCTGCGTCTAGACCCGTCCTGGCAGCAAGCCTGTCTGGCACTCGATCAACGGGCGCTCAACGGCCTCTGGACCGCAGAGCAATGGCGGCGTGAGCTGGACGACCCCCGGCGCCTCTGCATCGGTCTGGTGCAGCCAGAAGCCCTGTTGGGGGTGGCCTGCGGCTGGATGGTGGCCGATGAACTGCACATCACTGCGGTGGCTGTGGATCCCGACAGGCGTCGCAGCGGCCATGGAGGTGTGCTTTTGAAAGCACTGTTGCAACGGGCACGACAGCAGGGTGCCGTGCACGCCACCCTCGAAGTGGCCAGCGACAACGTTGCCGCTCTGGCGCTTTATGCCAAAGCCGGTTTCCGCACCGCAGGCACCCGTTCCGAGTACTACTCCGATGGTCGCGACGCACTTATTCAGTGGTGTCGCATCTCGTCAGCGCCGTCGCCCACGTCGGCGGTTTGAAGTTGTTCGGTTTCCCGTCCCTGGGAGACAAAAAAAACGGTGAATCTTGTGGGATTCATTGTTATTTTTCTTGCGCGTCAGGCCAGTCTCAGACTGGAAAGTGACCGAACAAACCGAACACTCGCAGCAGTCCCTCAACCCTGATAGCTTGGTCACATCACTGCATTGGCCCAGCGATGTTTGAACGCTTCACCGAGAAGGCCATCAAGGTGATCATGCTGGCCCAGGAAGAGGCTCGCAGACTTGGTCACAACTTCGTTGGTACCGAACAAATCCTCCTCGGCCTGATCGGCGAGGGAACAGGGGTTGCCGCCAAGGTCCTCAAGTCAATGGGCGTCAACCTCAAGGATGCCCGGGTTGAAGTTGAGAAAATCATCGGACGTGGATCCGGCTTTGTCGCTGTTGAGATCCCCTTCACTCCCCGCGCCAAGCGTGTTCTTGAGCTGTCTCTGGAAGAGGCCCGTCAGCTTGGTCACAACTACATCGGTACTGAACACCTACTGCTCGGTCTGATCCGTGAGGGTGAAGGTGTTGCTGCCCGCGTGCTGGAGAACCTCGGTGTCGATCTGGCCAAGGTGCGCACACAAGTGATTCGGATGCTGGGTGAAACCGCTGAAGTCACCGCCGGTGGAGGTGGCGGTGGTGCCAAGGGATCCACCAAAACCCCTACCCTCGACGAGTTTGGCAACAACCTCACCCAGCTCGCCACCGAAGCGAAGCTTGATCCGGTGGTGGGGCGTCACAACGAAATCGACCGAGTCATCCAAATCCTGGGTCGCCGCACCAAAAACAACCCCGTTCTGATCGGCGAGCCGGGTGTCGGTAAGACCGCCATCGCTGAGGGCCTGGCCCAGCGCATTCAGCAGGGCGACATTCCCGACATCCTTGAAGACAAGCGCGTACTGACCCTGGATATTGGTTTGTTGGTGGCCGGCACCAAGTACCGAGGTGAGTTCGAAGAGCGCCTCAAGAAGATCATGGAGGAGATCAAGGCGGCCGGAAATGTCATCCTCGTGATCGACGAGGTGCATACCCTGATCGGTGCCGGCGCTGCTGAGGGGGCGATTGACGCGGCCAACATCCTCAAGCCGGCCCTCGCCCGCGGTGAATTGCAGTGCATCGGCGCCACCACCCTGGACGAGTACCGCAAGCACATCGAACGGGATGCCGCCCTGGAGCGCCGTTTCCAGCCGGTGAATGTGGGTGAGCCGTCCATCGACGACACCATCGAAATTCTTCGCGGCCTGCGCGAGCGTTACGAGCAACACCACCGCCTCAAGATCACCGACGACGCCCTTGTTGCGGCCGCAACCCTTGGCGATCGCTATATATCGGATCGCTTCCTGCCCGATAAGGCCATCGACCTAATCGATGAAGCAGGTTCCCGCGTGCGTCTGCTCAATTCGAAGTTGCCCCCCGCAGCTAAGGAAGTGGACAAGGAATTGCGTTCGGTCCAGAAGCAAAAGGAGGATGCCGTCCGCGATCAGGACTTCACCAAGGCCGGTGAACTGCGCGAGAAGGAAGTGGAACTGCGGGAGCAGATCCGCTCTCTGCTTCAGGCCAACAAGGATGAGGTTAAGGCTGACGCAACCTCTGGATCCGGTGAAACAGTTTCAGCCGAATCGTCTGCTTCAGACAGCTCACCGATGGTGAACGAAGAGGACATCGCCCAGATCGTTGCCTCCTGGACCGGTGTTCCGGTGCAGAAGCTCACCGAGAGCGAGTCGGTCAAGCTGCTCAACATGGAGGAAACCCTCCACAAGCGTCTGATTGGTCAGGACGAAGCCGTTAAGGCGGTGTCCAAGGCCATCCGCCGTGCTCGTGTCGGCTTGAAGAACCCCAACCGCCCGATCGCCAGCTTCATCTTCTCCGGCCCCACCGGTGTGGGCAAAACCGAGCTCACCAAAGCTCTGGCGACCTATTTCTTCGGCAGCGAGGAGGCGATGATCCGCCTCGACATGTCGGAATTCATGGAGCGCCACACGGTCAGCAAGCTGATCGGCTCGCCTCCGGGCTACGTAGGTTTCAACGAAGGCGGTCAGCTCACCGAGGCGGTGCGTCGCCGGCCTTACACCGTGGTGCTCTTCGACGAAATCGAAAAGGCACACCCCGATGTGTTCAACCTGTTGCTGCAGCTTCTGGAAGACGGCCGTCTGACCGATTCCAAGGGCCGCACGGTCGACTTCAAGAACACCCTGATCATCATGACCTCGAACATCGGTTCGAAGGTGATCGAGAAGGGTGGCGGCGGCCTCGGCTTCGAGTTCTCCGGTGAAAGCGCTGAGGAGTCTCAGTACACCCGTATCCGTTCCCTGGTGAATGAGGAGCTTAAGCAGTACTTCCGGCCTGAATTCCTCAACCGTCTCGACGAAATCATCGTCTTCCGTCAGCTCAACCGCGACGAGGTGAAGGAGATCGCCGAGATCATGCTCAAAGAGGTCTTTGGCCGCATGGGCGAGAAGGGCATCACCCTCACCGTGTCCGATGCGTTCAAGGAGCGCCTGGTGGAGGAGGGCTACAACCCTGCATATGGCGCACGTCCGCTGCGTCGGGCCGTCATGCGTCTTCTCGAGGATTCCCTCGCCGAAGAGGTGCTGTCGGGTCGGATCAAGGACGGCGACCACGCTGAAGTAGATGTTGATGAGAACAAGAAGGTGGTGGTCCGCCACAAAGGTCAGGTGGACACGGCACCGCAACTCGCCGGTGCCAGCGTCTGATGGGTCGATCCATCTCGTCCCACTCCATTGCCCCCGCCAGAGTTTTGCGGGGGGATGGAGCTTGGGATGAGTCCTTGCCTCAAATCAAATCTCTCTGCTCACGTCCGCTCGTGCTGGGTCGCAGTGCTTCCACTGCGGTTCAGCGACAGCGCTTAGTGTCGGATCTTCTGGCCCAGGGGCTTAAAACTTTCCAGGCTCAGCTTCAGTTCGACTGCTGTGAGCAGGATCTCCAGAGGGTGGCTGCGGAAGCCCAGGGCTGTGACGCCGTTTTGGCCGCAGGGGGCGGAAAAGTACTGGACGCCGGCAAGTTGCTTGCCCATCGCCTTTCCCTGCCCTGCATCACCGTTCCACTGAGCGCCTCCACCTGTGCCGGCTGGACGGCTCTCTCCAACATCTATTCCCCTCAGGGTGCTTTCGAAGGGGATGTGGCCCTCGATCGCTGCCCTGATCTTCTTGTCTTCGATCACGGCCTGGTGCGCCAAGCCCCACCCCGCACGCTGGCCAGTGGAGTCGCTGATGCCCTAGCGAAGTGGTACGAAGCCTCGGTGAGCAGCGGCGACAGCAGCGATGGTTTGGTGCAGCAGGCAGTACAGATGGCACGGGTGCTGCGGGATCAACTGCTGATCGACAGCCTCACGGCGCTGAAGGATCCAGACAGTGAAGCCTGGGTGCGCATCGCCGAAGCCTGTGCTCTCACCGCTGGGGTGATGGGAGGACTGGGCGGTGCCCGTTGCCGCACTGTTGCGGCCCATGCCGTTCACAACGGCCTCTCCCAGATGCAGGCCTGTCACCACGTTCTGCATGGCGAGAAGGTGGGCTTCGGAATTCTTGTGCAGCTTCGCTTGGAGGAACGTCTGGGCGGCAACCGGCTTGCAGGCCAGTCGCACCGCCAGCTGTTGCCATTGCTGCGGCAGCTTGGTTTGCCTGTCAGCCTTGATGATCTGGGTCTGGCGCAGGCCAGTCTCAGTGAGTTGCAGGAGGTGTGTCGCTTCGCCTGCCGTGATGGTTCCGATCTGCATCATTTGCCCTTCGCTGTGACGCCTGGTGCTTTGCTGGAAGCCCTTGTGGGTGCTGCGGAATTCAGCCCCAGCAGCCTTTGAAGACGCTTCTGGATCAATTGCGGCCGGCTCTGCTTGACCCGCAGGCCGAGTCTCTGTCCGCTGAGGTGCAGTGGTTGAAGTTGCCGGCTCTGGGTGTGGACGATCCGTTCCCGGTGGCGATGCTCGGCCAGGGCTCTCCGTTGTTGCTGCTGCATGGTTTCGACAGCAGTTTTCTCGAATACCGGCGCCTGGCTCCCCTCCTGGCAGATCGCTTTCAGCTGTTCATCCCCGACCTGTTTGGTTTTGGTTTTTCGCCGCGTCCCCAGGGCCTCTCCTACGGGCCAGAGGCTGTGTTGCGGCATCTTGATGCCCTGCTGGAGCGGCTTCCCACCGATGCTCCCCTGGGCCTGATCGGGGCCTCAATGGGAGGCTCCGTGGCCGTTGAGTTGGCCCGGCGTCATCCCGAGCGTGTGGCTTCTCTGCTGCTGCTGGCTCCTGCCGGTCTCACAGGGCGTCCGATGCCTGTTCCCCCCTTGCTGGATCGTTTTGGGGCCTGGTTCCTGGGGCGTCCTGGCGTGCGGCGGGGGCTGTGTCGCCAGGCATTCGCTGATCCCGATGCGGATGTGGGTGCTCCGGAAGAGCAAATCGCCTCGTTGCACCTGCAATGCCCCGGCTGGGCTGAGGCCTTGGCGGCCTTCGCCCGCAGCGGTGGTTTCGCTGGATGTGGGACTCCCCTGCCCTCCCAATCTCTGCACGTGATCTGGGGTGATAAGGATCGGATTTTGCGTGCTCCGCAGAAGCAGGCGCTTCAGGCCTTGCTGGATCAGCCTGTGGAGACCTTCCCCTCCTGCGGCCATCTCCCCCATATCGATCAGCCCAGCAAGGTGGCTGAACGGTGTCAGGCGCTGTTGACCCATGGCTGATCCCGTTCTCAATCTGCTGGCAGGGGCCCTGCGCCTGTGGATTCGCAGCCAATGCGACACCATCGGCAGCCTCGAACTGGCCCTGAACGGCTCCAGCTGGTCTTTGCTGCGGGGGCGTCTGGATGGTGTGACCCTCACGGCGAGGGATGCCTGTTTCCAGGGGCTGCCCTTGAAGCACGTTGAGTTGCGCAGCGGTCCGATTGCGGTGGACATGAAGCTGCTCAGTCCCGGTCAGATGCTGGCTCTGAAGCAGCCGTTCCAGGTGGCGGGCGAGGTGAGCTTCAACGGCCCTCAGCTCAACAGCGCTTTGCTGGCCGAACCCTGGCGCTGGCTCGGAGACTGGATGGCTGAGCAGCTGATGGGGCTCAGCCCGTTGGGGGCTCTTCGCATTGACGTGGCTCTGCTCGAATTACAGGTGCCCGTCGCTGCCCATCAAGACCCTGTTTGCCGTCGCTTCCGCCTCAATGCTGAGAAGGGAACGTTGTGCTTCCGGCCGGAGACCTCCGATGAACCGCGCATCTTGCTGCCGATGGACCCCGCCATTCGAATCGAGCAGGTGCAGCTGGCGGGTGGCCAGCTGGCTCTCAAAGGCCAGGCCAGCGTCACCCCTTAGCGCTGCTTATGGGGCTAACAGCGGTTGGCACAGAGCGATCGCGTAAAAGACCACAGCAGGGGTGAACAAATAGCTGTCGATCCGGTCCAGGATCCCGCCATGGCCGGGCAGTACGTCACCGGAATCCTTCACGCCTGCATCGCGTTTCATCATCGATTCCGTCAGGTCTCCCACCAGGGCAAAAAGAGCGATTAGTGCCCCCAGCAGCAGGCCCGGCAGGCCATGCAGCGCCCAGCCCATCAGCTGGCCGCAGACCAGGCCGATCAGCATGGCCGAGATGAATCCCCCGATCGCCCCCTCGATGGTTTTCCCGGGGGAGATCGGTGAGAGGGGCCGTCTCCCGTAGCGCCGTCCCACTGCCCAGGAGCCGATGTCGGTGGCCACGATCATCAGACAGGCCGACAGCGTGATCTCCAGACCGTTTTCCAAACCGCGCAGACTCAGCCAGTGGCTGGGCAAAAACCCGAGGTAGAACAGCCCGAAGATCGATGCCGCAATGTCGGCGATGGAACCCGTCACCGGTTGCAGCAGCAGCCAACCGCAGATGGCGGCTCCAGAGAGGGGCAGAACAGCATGGGCTACATCAGCTGGCAGCCCGCCCTGGATCGCCCACTGGGTGGTGAATAGAAGCAGTTGGCAGGCCACCAGGGTGGTTTTGGTGGCGGGGCGAATTCCCTTGAATTGCGCCATCCGGAAGAACTCCAGCAGGCCAAGGTGCACCATTCCCCCCAGCGCGGCGGTGAACCACCACCCCCCCAGGCTCACGACAAGCAGGCCAAAACCGCCCACACCGAGGCCACTGATCAACCGCTTGCGCAGGGCTGCTCGGGCTGCTGGGGCTTGGCTCTGTTCGAGGACAACCTCACGGATCACGCTGATTGGAGGCGTCCTGGGTTCACACTATCAATCGCTGTTGGTCGTGATCTCGAGGCTTGAGGACACCTTTGCCGTCCCAGATCAGCCCCCGCTCACCACAGACAGTGCGTCGGGGATCTGGTCTCCCCAGAACAGCTGCTGGCGTTCAAGCCAGCGCTGCCGCTGGCGATCGAGGCGTTCGCCCGGAATTAGCAGGGGGATGCCCGGTGGGTAAGGGCACAGCAATTCAGCCGCGATGCACCCCTCCGCATCCTTCAACCCCACCAGCTGATGCTCCGCCGTCCAGGCCTGGGTCGGTGACTGGGCTGTGGAGGTGACCAGCGGAAGCGGTGGGGCTTCGAACGCCGGCAAGGGAGGGCGATCGGGGAAGTGCCGCAGCAGGTTCTGCCAGTGGTTTCGCATCTGTCGTTTCAGCCCTCGGTGGCATGCCAGCCCCAGGCAGAAGGTGAGGCTGGCTGGTTCCGGCAATTCGCCCATCAACCCGCGGGGGAGGAACCAATCGTCGGCATCTAGGCCGGTGATGCCCGCCTGCCCCGTGTGCAGGATCAGGCGCAGCGGATCCTGGTTGCTCAGCAGAGGCACGCCGCTGTGACGCAGGCCATCGGCGAGAGCTGCAGCCTCCTGCAAACGCTGCAGCAATTGACGGCGTCCCTTGCGTCGTTGCCAGTGTTGAAGGGCTTCTTCGCAGGAGGCCAGTAGCAGCGCGCTGGGGCTGGTGGTTTGCAGCAGGCCCAGGCTGCGTTCCACGCGCACGGGATCCAGACGCTCCCCCTGCAGCCAGAGCACCGCCGTTTGCGCCAGTGCTGCAGCCGACTTCTGCAGGGAATGCACCACCAGATCAGCGCCGCAGTGCAGGGCGCTGGGGGGTAGGGGATGGTCCACCCCAGCGGCGAAATGGCAGCCGTGGGCTTCATCCACCAGCACGCAACAGCCCTGTTGCTGCAGCCGTTGAATCACCGCCGTTGGGTCATTGGCATAGCCCTGGTAGGTGGGATGCACCAGAACCGCAGCACGGATGGGTGCTCCATCGCGGGGCAGGGCCTGAAGCACCCGTTCGATCCAGGCCGAATCCGCCGGTGCCGGCTGGCCCCGGTCGCTTTGAAAGGGGAGATCGAACAGCACCGGGCGCAGGTCCCCAAGAACGCAGGCCTGAATCAGGCTGCGATGGACGTTGCGGGGCAGTAGCACCCGCTCTCCGGGCCGGACCATGGCCAGCAGTGCGGCCTGCAGCAACCCCGTGGCCCCGTTCACCCCGTACCAGCAGCGCGCCACCCCCATCTCTGCCGCGGCGGAGCGTTGGCTGTCCGCGATGGCGCCGTCCGCCTCCAGCGGACCGCCAAGGGCTGGCAGTTCCGGCAGGTCCCAGACGCCGGCGCGGCGTCGCAGCAATTGACGCAGTCCATCCGGAAGGGCAGCCCCCCGTCCGTGGGCCGGCAGAAAGAGGGGCTGACCGAGGCGACGGGTGAGTTGGGGCAGAAGAGCCATCAAATCCCCCTGATCTCCTTAAAGTCTCTCTCTGTACTAAGCGCGATGCGATGCGTTACGACCCCGGGCGGGATCTCGGCTGGCTGCTGTTGCGTCCCTGGGTCGCCATTCCGCGCCTTGTTCAGGTGCTGTGGTCCTTGGCGGGGCTGGTGCTGGTGCTGCTGCTGCGTGGAGGCAGCAATGACCCAGCCGTTCAGCAGGGGCTGGCGCGTCGCATTCTCAACGCCCTGACGGGTCTGGGGCCCTGCTTCATCAAACTGGGACAGGCCCTCTCCACCCGACCTGATCTGGTGCGTCGGGACTGGCTGGAGGAACTGACACGCCTTCAGGACGATCTGCCGGCCTTTCCCCATGCCATAGCCCTGGCTTGCATCCTCGAGGAACTCGGTGCTCCGGCCGAGGAGTTGTTTGAGGAGTTTCCCGACACGCCGATCGCAGCCGCCAGCCTGGGCCAGGTATATAAAGCCCGTCTGCAGGGTCAGCACTGGGTTGCGGTGAAGGTGCAGCGGCCCAATCTCACCTTCATCCTGCGGCGTGATCTGGTGTTGATCCGAGCTATGGGGGTGATGACGGCGCCGCTGCTGCCGCTCAACCTTGGTTTCGGGCTGGGCGGAATCATTGATGAGTTCGGCCGCAGCCTGTTCGAGGAGATCGATTACGCTCTAGAAGCGGACAATGCCGAGCGGTTTTCGGCGCTTTTCGCGGACAATGACGCTGTCTACATCCCCAAGGTGGAGCGGATGCTCAGTTCCACCCGGGTGCTGACCACCACATGGATCGATGGCGCCAAGATGCGCGACAGCGAACAGCTGCGTTCCCAGCGTCTTGACCCAACGGCGTTGATCCGCACCGGCGTGATCTGCGGTCTGCAGCAACTCTTGGAGTTCGGCTACTTCCACGCCGACCCCCACCCCGGCAACCTCTTCGCCCTACCGGGTCGCACCGGCGATCTCGGCCATGTGGGGTATGTCGACTTCGGCATGATGGACTCCATCAGCGACAGCGACCGGCTCACCCTCACCGGTGCTGTGGTGCACCTGATCAACCGTGATTTCTCCGGGTTGGCCAAGGACTTCCAATCCCTCGGGTTTCTCAGCCCCACGGCCGATCTTACGCCGATCATTCCTGCCCTAGAAGAGGTGCTCGGCGGCAGCCTTGGCGACTCGGTTGGATCGTTCAACTTCAAGGCGATCACCGACCGCTTTTCGGAGCTGATGTTCGATTACCCCTTCCGGGTGCCGGCGCGCTTCGCTCTGATCATTCGGGCCGTCGTCAGCCAGGAAGGTCTTGCCTTGCGGCTGGATCCGAACTTCCGGATCATTGCTGTGGCCTATCCGTACGTGGCCCGTCGACTGTTGGCGGGAGACACCAGCGAGATGCGCGAAAAGCTGCTGGAGGTGATCTTTGATGAATCAGGTCGCCTGCGCCTGGATCGGCTGGAAAATTTGCTGGATGTGGTGGGTCAGGACGCTCCCGCTCCGGGCAAGGAACTGATCCCTGTGGCCGGAGCGGGCCTGCGGCTGCTGCTCAGCCGAGATGGTGCTGAACTGCGCAAGCGTCTGCTGATGACGCTGATCCGTGACGATCGTCTGCACACCGACGACGTGCGTGCCCTAGTCGGCTTGCTCGGACGCAACTTCGGCCCTGGGCGTCTGGCCGGCGGCCTGTTGCAGCGTCTCAACCCGTTAGCGGCAGCGTGATCATGAGATCACGACTCCAGCGAGATTGTCGAACCCACCGCTAAGGTCTCAGCTCTTTGAGATCGGCGTCGATGCCTGAGGAGATCAGCGCCCAGGAGCTTGAGCAGCTGCTCCAGATGATGACTCTGCCCCAGCCCCCCTACCTGCTGGCAGGCATCGGTTTGTTGATGGGTGTGCTCTGCGGCCTTACCTTCGGCCGTCAGGTACAGAACAAACTGGATGGCTGGAAACAGGACCGGCTCCCCCTGATGCCCCTGGGGACTGCCGAGATCAACCTCAGCTACGCCGGCACCCTTATTGGGGTGACCCTGTTCATCGGCTGCTGCCTTCAGATCTTCGGGTTTGCCTCAGGCGCTGCCCTGCTGGTGGCCCTGCTGCTCTCGCTGCTGACCGGTGGAGCTTTGTTCTCTCAGCTGGAGCGCCTGATGCAGCAGGTGGAAGCGGGCAAGTTCAAAGCGGTTGATTTCGACAACTTCGACGAATTCTTCTGAGCCTTGTTTTGCCTGGCCTCTTCATCAGTGATCTGGGCCCTTAAGCGAAGCCGCTGATCTGCTTAGTCGGTATGCGACCCCGGGCAGAATGGATTTGCTCCCGCCATATGGATGTGACAACCCTGTCTGCGGCTATCTCCACCCGTAGTCTCCTCGTGGTTGAAGACGACGACAGCATCCGGGAAACAGTCGGAGAGGTACTGCGCGCGGAAGGTTTCGAGGTCCAAACTTGCGCCGATGGCGCTTCAGCCCTCAATCTGATCACCGCTGAAACTTCAGATCCGGTGGATCTGATCGTGCTCGATCTGATGCTCCCGGGCTTGGGAGGGCTTGACCTTTGCCGCGAGCTCCGTCGCATCAACAACACCACCCCGATCCTGGTGATCAGTGCCCGTGACAGTGAGACCGATCGGGTGCTCGGGCTGGAGGTGGGCGCCGACGATTACCTGGTCAAACCCTTTGGGCTGCGCGAGCTGGTGGCACGTTGTAGGGCTTTGCTGCGGCGATCTAGTCAATCGGAGACGTCGGCCCCTCAACCGCATTCCTTCACTCACGCCAACCTGTGCCTGTTTCCCAGTGAATGCAGGGTCACCAGGGATGGCATGGATCTGACCCTTTCCCCCAAGGAATACAAGATCCTCGAGCTGTTCATTCAGAACCCCAAGCGCGTCTGGAGTCGCGATCAGCTGCTGGAGAAAATCTGGGGTGTTGACTTCATCGGTGACACCAAAACCGTGGATGTTCACATCCGCTGGCTGCGGGAAAAGGTTGAGCAGGAGCCTTCATCGCCTCAGTTGATCCTTACGGTTCGCGGTTTCGGGTATCGCTTCGGCTGAGGGCGTTGTGGTGATCTCTGCCGCACTCGGCTTTGCAGCTGGCATCGGGATCACGCTTCTGCTGCAGCGTCGACGCCATGTTCTGGCGTCCAAGCGAAAGCCCAAGGAGCGCTCCATCGTCTTAAACGCTCCCCAGCTGCTGGCCTGGATTGATGCGGCCACCCAGGGCTGGATGATCCTGGCCCCGGACCACTCCATCGCTTACATCAACGACCGGGCCGAACGGCTGCTGCGCATCCCCTCCAATCGCCTGGTTCGTGGCATGAAGCTCCGGGATGTCCTCGATATTCCTGTTTTGGAGGAGTTGATCTTCAGCACCCCCTATCAGCTGCGTTCCCAACGATGTGAATGGGATCAACAGGGGACCCCGCTGGAGGCGGTTGTTCTGCCGGGCAGTGACGAATGCTGGCTGGTGCTGATCCAGAGCCGTCAGTCCCTCGAAGCCCAGCAGCAGCAACAGGAACGCTGGGTGAGTGATGTGGCCCATGAGCTCAAGACCCCCCTCACCGCCCTGATGCTGGTGAGCGATCGGCTGGAACTGGCCGTCAAGGAACACGACGCGGCTCTGGTGCAACGGCTGCAAAAGGAACTCCGGCGTCTTCAGCTGCTGGTGGAAGACTTGCTGGAGCTGTCGCGGTTGGAGAACAGTCTGCCTCATGACGACAGCGAGCATGTGCCCCTCACCCTGGAGGATCTGGTGGACAGCGCCTGGGGATCCATTAGCCCGATCGCGGAGGAACGGCGGGTGACGCTGCAGCTGGATCGCAGCGAATCCGGCCCCCTGAATGGTGACCAGCTTCGATTGCACCGTGCGGTGCTCAACCTTCTCGACAATGCCCTGCGCTACTCCCCTGATGAGAGCAGCATCGAAGTGTCCGTGCGCCAGAGCGGCGGCTGGTGGTTGCTCAGCATTCGTGACCATGGCCCTGGCTTGAGTGAGGCCGATCTCACGCGCATGTTTCAACGCTTCTATCGGGGGGATCCCTCCCGCACCCGCTCCAATCGCAGCGGCAGTGGCCTGGGACTAGCCATCGTGCAGCAGATCGCCGTCAACCATGGCGGCCGCACTGAAGCCCGCAACCATCCCGCCGGTGGTGCCTGCATGGATTTGCTCCTGCCCCGGGAGCCCCTGCAATGACGCGCCAGCGCCTGCAGAAACTGATCGCTGCTGCCGGCCTCTGCTCTAGGCGCCGGGCTGAGGAATGGCTGCAGGCCGGCCGCGTGACGGTAGACGGCCTGGTCGCCAGCGTTGGCGACCAGGCCGATCCGCAGCAGCAGACGATTCATGTGGATGGTCAGCCATTGCCGTCTCGTGGTGTCGCGCGGGTGCTGTTGATGAACAAGCCGGTGGGTGTGATCTGCAGCTGCGATGACCCGCAGGGTCGCCGCACGGTGCTTGACCTGCTGCCCCCGGAGCATCGGGCTGGTCTTCACCCCGTTGGACGTCTGGATGCCGACAGCCATGGCGCGCTTCTGCTCACCGATCTGGGTGAGCTCACCTTGAAACTCACCCACCCCCGTTACAGCCACGCCAAGACTTACCGGGTGTGGGTGAAGGGTGTGCCACCGGAGCCGGTCCTCGATCGCTGGCGTCGGGGTCTGCCCCTGGATGGGTGCTTGACCCGCCCCGCTCGGGTTCGCCGGTTGCGGACCTGGGGTGACCGCTCGCTACTGGAGATTGAGCTGCGGGAAGGGCGCAACCGACAGATCCGCCGAATGGCAGAAGCCCTGGGCCATCCGGTGCTGGACCTGCAGCGCACGGCCATAGCTGGGTTGCCGCTCGGTGATCTGGCCGAGGGGTGCTGGATCTGGTTGAGCGAGGGAGAATGGGAGCCCTTGCTCGAGCGGGCTGACCCGATGGATTGGCCCAACAGCCCATGCGTCTAAAGCGTCCAGGACTTTGGTGGCGACGTCCGTGCAAGGGCTCCAGCCCTGATGCCGGAACGGTTGAGGCCCAGGAGCAGCAACGTCAGGATCTGGGACTGCTGCTGCGACGGCGCCGCGAGGAGCTGGGCCTCTCGCTTCGTGATCTGGCCAATGAGACCCGGATCACCACCCCAGTGATCGAGGCCCTGGAGCGGGGCTGGCGTGATCGCCTGCCCGAGCGGGCCTATCTCGGTTCGATGCTTCCTCAGATCGAGCGTCGCCTGGCCCTGCCCGGTGGATGCCTCGACCCCCTGCTTCCCCCGCCGGTGTTGATGCGCCGCGGACCCGCCAAAGCGGGTCTGGGTCGCTTCACCCTGGGCAACATCGATGTGTTCACTACCTGGCAGGGAACGGTCGTTTACGCCGCGGTGATCGCCATCAGCCTGCTGGCCATCAACCGTCAACAACAGGACCTGGCACTCCGCAACAGCCTCAGCCTCGAGCCCGTGCGTGCTGATGTGGAGGCGATCACCCGTGGCTCGAACCCGGTGGGTTCAGACGAAGGCATCGCGGCCCTGCGCCCCCTGGAACAGGTTCAGAAACGCACGCCTCAGCAGTGGCTTGATCTGGTGCGGGGTGCCCTGCCGCAGTCCCAGGGGGTGCTGGAGGTTGTTGTGGCTGAGCCAAGAGAGCTGCAGCTCTCCAGCGGTGGGGGAGATCGGGTTCAATTCGCAACGAGCGCCGGCACGCTGGCTCTGCAGTTGCAGGCCCCGATCGAGGTGCGCCTGGACCCCCCGGCTGGTGCTGAGGATCAGGTGCTCTGGAATGGAGAGCCTCTGCTTGTGGATCAAGAGCGGCCGGGGATCTATCGGGTTAACAAATTGCCTGCTCCCGAGAGCGACCGTCCCCAGACCGCTCCCCTGCTTCCGTAGCCGCCCAAGGCATTCCTCAGCGCGGTATCGAAGCTGCCAAGCCTCCAGCTCCAGTTGCCTTCGCAGGTGCCGGGGGTGTTGAACCTGGCCCGGTCGTCGAGGTGCATCAGGTCCTGCAATGGGGCGATCACCAGGCCTGCGGTTGTGGCAAAGGCCATGTCGAGCAGATGCCAGGCCGGGGCACTGATCTCACCATTCACCCGCGTGGCGATGCGGCCCCGGCTGTCAGCATCCAACGCGTTCCACCAGCCCAGCGTTGTGGGGTTGTCGTGGGTGCCGGTGTAGACGACCCAGCGATGCCCATTAGTGTTTTCTGGCAGATAGGGGTTGTCGGATGCGCCGTCGAACGCGAACTGCAGCACTTTCATGCCCGGCAACCGGAAGGCGTCGCGGAGTTTCTCCACATCCTGTGTGATCACGCCGAGATCCTCGGCAATCAAGGGGAGGGAGCCACCGGCATCCCTGCGCAGTTGGCGCAGCAGGGCGTGACCCGGGGAGGGTTGCCACTGTCCGTTCTCTGCGGTGCTGTCACCACCGGGGACAGCCCAGAAGGCCGCAAGGGCCCGGAAGTGATCCAGGCGCAGCAGATCCACCATCTCCCGCTGGCGTGCAATTCTTTGCCGCCACCAGCGGAAGCGCGTGATCCGATGCTGTCCCCAGCGGTATACCGGTGAGCCCCACAGCTGTCCGGTTACCGAGAAGTAATCGGGCGGAACACCGCTCTGGGTGGTGAGCTGGCCGTTCTCCTTGACGGTGAAGAGCGAACGGTTGCTCCAGACATCGGTGCTGTCACTGCTCACATAGAAGGGCAGATCGCCAAACAGCTGGATGCCCAGGTTGGTCGCCTGGTGGCGGATCGCCTGCCACTGCCGGTCGAGTTGCCATTGGATCAGCTGTTCCCGCAGCAACGCGACCTTGTGTTGCTTCGCCCAGGCCTTGAGGGCTTTGTTGTCATGCCGGGCCAGCGGCAGAGGCCACTCCCACCAAGCGGTCTTGTGTTGATCGTGCAGAACCTGGAAACGGGCATGTTCCTGCAGCCAGCTGCGCTGCCGTTGTGCCCAGCGCTTGAAGGCGGCATGTCGCACTGGATCCTGCTCAGGCCAGGCGTCAAGCAGGGCATCCCCTAGGGCACTGGCCCGTTGCTGGGCCAGGTTGAACTCCACACGCTCCGCACCCTCCAGCGGTGCATTAGCTCCTGGCGCGCTCCTGAGGCTGTCAGCGTCGATGAACCCCTCGTTGGCCAGGTCCTGGCCGTCGAGGAACCAGGGGTTCAGGGCATTGCAGGAGGGAGAGCTGTAGGGCGAGCCTGTGGGATCCGGCGGGGCCAGGGGCAGCATCTGCCAGACGCCGATATCGTGATCGGCCAGCAGCTGGAGCCAACGGCGGCAGGGCTCTCCAAAGCTGCCGCAGACGGGGCTGCCCGGCAGGGTGGTGGGATGCAGCAGCACCCCGGTGCTGCGCCCCCTCCCGGCCTTCGCCGGGTCAACGGTGGACTGATCCATGGGGGGGCCTTGGTAACCCAAGGATGGCGGCTTCAGAACAGCGCCGCATCCCCCAGATCTTGCCCGGCCATGCCCTCCCGGGCCACGCGCTCAAAGAACTGCTCCAGCGTGTCGGTTCCATAGGACGGAGTTGCATCCGCGTCGTAGCACTCCTTCTGCTCGTCCCAAACGAGCATCGATTCGCTGGCGTAGTAGCGGCCGATTCGACCAAATTCCGCCGTGTCGTTGATTCCTGGGAACAGTTGAGCCAGGGCGTCCAACAAGGCGATCGGCGCATCCATGAGGGCAATTGGCACCGAGAGCATCCGTTCGGGTTTGTTCAAAGCCCGGAAGAGCATCTCTCCCTGCTCACGGGCGCTCAGTGCCGGACCTGGCCCCCCAATGGGCAGCACCTGGTTGCGTTTGGACTCGTCATGGATGCAGTCCGCCATGAATCGGGCCAGATCGTCTTCGCTGATCGGCTTGCAGCTGGCCAGGGTTCCACCTCCAAACATTACGTAGGGGCCGCCCTTGCGGCAGCTTTCCACCTGTCCGCCCAGGCTTTTGAAAAAGGCGGTGGGGCGAACGATGGAGTGGCTCATCGCCTCATCCGCCTGCAACACGGCTTCGAAGGCCAGCTTCGCCTTCTGAAATTCCAGCAGCGGTTTCTGCACACAGATGGCCGAGAGCAGCACGTAATGGGCCACCCCGGCCGCCCGTCCCTGCTCATAGGTGTTGAGGGTGGCTGCGTAGTCAATCGCCCAGGAATCCTTGCGGCCGCCGGTGCGGGACGCCAGGCAACTCACCACCACATCCGTGGGTTGATCGAATGCCTCGGCTGCGATCGAGGCTGGATCGGTGACATCCCCGAAGCGCACCTCAGCTCCAGGGAAATCGGCGATCACCTCGTCCCTGCTCTGGCAACCACCGATGCCGCTGCGCTCGCGGGCGAAGGCGATCACCTGGTAGCCCCGTTCCACCAGTTCTTTCACCACAAAGCGGCCGATGTAGCCCGTGGCTCCGAACACCACCACGCGCACCTGTTCGGGTGGTCGGCTGCGGTAGTCGTGGCGGAGGGACATCGATGACGGCTTCACGGGGCCCAGGCTAGGAACTGGAGATCTGGGCGAAACTAAGCGCCGTTGCGGTTCGTCCAGCGAAATGAACTGGTTGTCGCCACCCCGAGTTCGTGGTGCGCTGTGTGTAAGTGCTGCCGTGATGGGGATTGGTGTGACCGGGTGGTTGATGGCAACCCTCTGGCCAAAACCCGATCGTGTTGCCGCGGGCGCTCCGCTAAGTGCTAATCAACCTGAAACTCTGGCCCCCTTCCCGGAGGTCCCGGTTACGGTGTTGGTGATCGGTGTTGATGCGGATCGGCTGGGTGCCGCCTCCAATCAGGCCGCGCCCAAGGGCCCTCCCAATGCCGATGCGCTGCTGCTGCTTCGCATTGCCGCCCAGGAGCCGCTTCAGGTGCTCCAGATCCCCACGGAGCTCGGTGTTCAACTCCCTGGTGAAGAGAATCCGGGTCGCTTGGCGCAGTTGTGGCGACGGGGTGGCGTCAGTCTCCTCAGCGATGCCATCCGCGACATTGTTGGTCTTCAGCAGGGTGATCCGAAGCGCTATGTGGTGATGCCCCGTGCCGCCCTACGCCGCCTGGTGGATGGTCTGGGCGAGGTGGAGGTGGTGTTGAGCGACTCCTACAAACGCCAGGACAAGACGCAGAACTACACCGTCATGCTCCAGGCCGGACGACAGCGTCTCAACGGTGCCCAGGCGGAACAGCTGGTGCGCCATCTGCCCGATCCCAAGGCTGTCCCCCAGCGTCGCCAGCGCCAAAACATCCTTGTTGAGGGGCTCATCGAAAAGGTACAGGCCCCCAGTGGCATCGAAGTGATCCCTGGTTTGGTGAACCAACTGAACACTGAGGTGGAGACCAACCTCAGTCGTTCGGAGCAGTTGAGCCTGGCCGCGGCGATCATCGCTAGCCCTGAACCCGTACGGATCAGCCGCCTCCCCCTGGCCGAGCGGGCCGGTGAGCAGACCTTGCGCCAGATCGACGCCGGCGTCAGCCTTCCCCTGTGGCCCCAGCGCTAGGCGGGGCTGCGGAGTTGCAGCCTCCGGGCAAGGGCGTCGACGCATTCCGTCTGATCCGGATGCTGTTCATCGGGAATCCAGCCCAGCCAGCTGAGGCCGTCCCGGCGTCGCGCTGGGCCGTTCCAGGGGCCCTGGAGCTGCACCAGGCCGAGCAGCGGCACCTGCAGTTCCCGGCAGAGCGCTGCGTAGGCCGCGGCGGCGCCAGAGATTGAACCGTCCTGTTCTGCAGTGGTCAGCAGCAGCACCGGCTGACGCCAGTCGGCCAGGGCTTGGAGCCAGCTGATATCACCCTGCGGGGTCGGCCGGGCTGCGTCGCCGCTGAGCCGCACCAGCCCTGTTGCCGCCGGGTTGGTCTGCAGTACCTCAGCTGGTGGTGCACCACTGGCCACCGTGGTGAGAGGGCATCGGCAAGCCCGTGCCAGGGCTTCGCAGGCCTGACGCATTTTGAGCTCAGGAAGCGGACCCGCACCCACCAGCAGTGGGAAACCTGTGGACATGGGGGCACTGCTCACCTCTACCATCGGATTACAGCAGAATTCGTTCCGCGGGCGCCGTGACAAGTTTCCTGACAGCAGCCCGTGCCGAACAGGAGCAGATGACACCTGACAGTCGCCGTCTGCGTCTGTTCAGCGGTACCTCGAATCCCGCTCTGGCCAAGGAGATTTCCGCCTATCTTGGAGTCCCAGATGGTCCTCGCGTCTGCAAGCGTTTTGCCGACGGTGAGCTCTACGTGCAGATCCAGGAGTCGATCCGTGGCTGCGATGTGTTCCTGATACAGCCCACCTGCGCACCGGTGAACGACCACCTGATGGAGCTGCTGATCATGGTGGACGCCTGCAGACGGGCTTCCGCACGGCAGATCACCGCCGTTGTGCCTTACTACGGCTACGCCCGAGCCGACCGCAAGACCGCTGGTCGTGAATCGATCACCGCCAAGCTCACGGCCAACCTGCTGGTGACGTCGGGCGTTGATCGCGTGCTGGCGATGGACCTTCACTCAGCCCAGATTCAGGGTTATTTCGATATTCCCTGCGATCACATCTACGGATCTCCCGTGCTGGTTGATTACCTCACCACGCAGGATCTGGGAGATGTGGTTGTGGTGTCTCCTGACGTTGGGGGCGTGGCGCGGGCCCGGGCCTTTGCCAAGCAGATGAATGATGCTCCGCTGGCGATCATCGACAAGCGCCGTACCGGCCACAACATGGCCGAAAGCCTCACTGTGATTGGTGATGTGGCGGGGCGGACTGCGATCCTGATCGACGACATGATCGACACCGGCGGCACGATCTGTGCGGGGGCACGGTTGCTGCGGGAGCAAGGGGCCAAGCGGGTGCTGGCCTGCGCCACCCATGCCGTCTTCTCTCCCCCCGCCAGCGAACGTCTGTCCGTTGAAGGCCTGTTTGAGCAGGTGGTGGTGACCAACAGCATTCCGATTCCGCAGGATCGGGTCTTCCCTCAGCTGAAGGTGCTCTCCGTAGCCAACATGCTGGGCGAAGCCATCTGGCGCATCCACGAAGAGAGCTCCGTGAGCTCGATGTTCCGCTGATCGTTGGCTTGCGGGCCATGGACTGTTGGATGAGCGGGCTTGGTTCGGCTTGATCACGGTTGATCCGCGCCATCCTTGAAGCCCGGTGCTGCAACGGCGTTGGCTCAGCGGTGGAGGCCTCAGTTTGGTGTCGCTCTGGCCAGTCTGATGGCGTGGCTTCCGTCACCTCTGATGGCCGAGTCCCGACTGGACCGTTTGCTCCGAAACCGCAGCATCATGGGGGTGTGGCTGACCAATAGCCCCAGTCAGCTCTATTACGACCGGAAGCTCATCAGCACTGCAATGAAGCAGCTGCAGGATGCGGGGTTCAATCGCGTTGTGCCCAACGTCTGGAGCCGCGGCACCACGTTTCATCGCAGCCGCTTCGCTCCAGTGGAGCCGCCGCTGCAGAAGGCTGGGATTGCTCTTGATCCCATTTGCACCCTTGCGGCGGAAGGTCGGCGCCGCGGCATCAAGGTGATGCCCTGGTTTGAGTACGGCCTGATGGAGCCGGCCGATTCTTCCGTTGTGAGCAACAACCCAAGCTGGGTGTTGGCCAAAGCCAATGGCCAGCGTTGGATGGCGATGCATGGCAACCATCGGATGGCCTGGCTCAATCCAGCCCATCCGGAGGTTCGTGCCCGCTTCATCGGCTTGGTGGTGGAAACCTTGAAGCGCTGTCCGATGGATGGCCTTCAACTGGACGACCACTTCGCCTGGCCGGTGCAGTTCGGTTATGACCCCACGACCGTGGCTCTGTACCGGCAGGAAACGGGACTGGCACCTCCTCGGGATCACAGCAATCGGCAGTGGATGAAATGGCGCCGCAATCAACTCACCTCTCTCTTGCGTGAGCTACGGCAACGTCTCAAGCAGGAGCGCCTCTCCACAAAAATCAGCCTGTCTCCTGGCCCCTTCCGTTCGGCCTACAACCTCTGGCTGCAGGACTGGGAGCTCTGGTCTTTGGGCGGGCTGATTGAAGAGTTGGTGGTTCAGAACTATGCCTATTCGGTTCGAGGATTTGCCAAAGACCTGGATCAGCCGGCGCTGCGCAAAGCCCGCAGCTGGGGCATCCCCACGCAGATTGGCGTGTTGGCGGGATTCGGCAAACGCACCACCTCGATGGCCGTTCTGGAGCAAAAGGTCCGCCTGGCACGCCAACGCGGTCATGGCGTGATTTTCTTCTACTGGGAAGGGTTATGGGGCAAGCATGTGGCGGAGCGGTATCGAGATCCTCGTCGCGCTGCATTCACCAGGATTGGATCTGATTGACCAGCAGGCCTGACTCGTCACGATCTTTATTTAGCTTCATGAAACAGTTCACCGAAACAAGTTCCAAACCCTATGAACGTCACCACTACCGCGTTTGGTTGTGTGATGGGTCGTTCAAGGATGTCGAGAGCTACGAAGAAGCGCAACACGTTTGGTATTTCAGTAAGACACGCCCAAAAATAATTGAGGTGATGCAACCGAAGCGACGAAGCAGTGCCAAAGGCTTTTAGACGTTTTGTTCAATGTGCTGTTAATTGATCGGCTTGGGTTCGATTCAGCTAACCGCAGTTATCTTTTTTTACGGAAGGGTCACGTTGAGGGAGCAGCCTCGCTAAGGTACTGTATCATTAAATATTAGGCCTCTTAAAATATATCTCCAATGATGAATAGTTTGCAACACTTCGGAATTTTGAGCAATGAATCAGTTTGAACTTAACCAGCTTCGTTCCAAGCTGCGGCGGCTCGATCTCGATGATCACTTCATCGAGCAGTACATCGATAAGTTGATCAGGAACAAAGAACCGTTTGTGACGGCATCGAAGGCCATTGATCGTTGGGACAAGAAAGATTCAGGCCAATTTGTGCTCCAAGCGGTCGCATGCGGCTTGATTGCAGCTTTGGCTGGTGGTTGGTTCGCCGTTGTTCAGTAGCGGGGTGAATGGAGCCATGCGCGATGCAAGCCTGATCGCCCTGTTCAGCTTGGGGATGGCCTCAACGCTAACTGTGTTGTTCTTTGCCTTTCGCCGCACCTTCCGCCTGGAGCAGGAACGCACTTTGATGCGGAGAATGCGCCGCCGCCTTGATCGGATGTTCCTGAAGCAAAAGCCATAAAAAAGGCTTCCCCATCACTGTTGCTCTGCGGTCTTGGTCCTGTAAGTGAACAGAAGAGCCAAGCACAATGTTCCGATCAGCGGGCCCGGGGGTAGGTCAACAGCAATCGCCAGCATCATTCCGCCACCACACAGAAGCAGCCCCGTGCTTGCGCTGCGGAGCATGAGCTCCTTCAGGCTTCGGCTGTTTTCCACGTGCATCAGAACCGGAGCGCAAAGCAGGCCAATCACCAGAATCACACCCACGGCAGTGATGGCGCTGATCACCACCAGGGCGGTGATCAGGCTGCAGATCAGCCGAATCAAGAGCACCGGTCGTTTGGCGATGGCTGCCCCCTCAGGGTCGATGCCAACGAAAACCAGGTCGCGGTAGCCCCAAATCAACATCGCCAATAGGGTTACGGCTGCAAAAGCAGTTCGCAGCAGATCTGTTGTGTTGGCGGCAAGCAAGTCGCCGAACAGAATCGTTTCCAGGTCTACCCGGGCGTCCAGCAGGGGAACCAACAGCACGCCCAGGGCCGTGAAGCCGGCCAGAACGGTGTTCATGGCGCCTACTTCCCTGTCCTTGAAGCGCCGGTTCAGGCTTTCAGCCACCAGTGCGCCAAGCAGTCCACTGATTAGGCCGCCGATGCTTGGGTCGATGCCGATGGCCAGGGCGACCACCAAGCCGGGCAGAACGGAATGGGCCATCAGGTTGGCCAGCAACACCCGGCGTTGAGTGATCAACAACGCTCCAGTGGCTGGACAGATGGCGCCGATCAATAACGAAATCGTCAGTGGTAGAAGCCACCAGATATCGGGTTCAACCACAGCAATGGCTCCCCATCATGCAAGTCAGGTCGCTTAATTTTTCGCGAACGCTGTTGGGTGATCCGTTGGCCAGGATCTGGCCGTCCATAACAACAACCTGGTCGTAGCTGTCGAGGGCGCTGCCCCAATCGTGGCTACTCACCAGCAGCGTCTGGCCTGCTTCCGCCTGATCCCGCATCACTTTGAGCAGATGGTCTCGCGTAGGTGGATCGATTGCGCTGCAGGGTTCGTCCAGCAGCAGGATCTCGGTCTGCTGCATCAAAGCTCTGGCCAGCAGAACGCGTTGTTGCTGGCCGCCGGAGAGCTGGTTGAGGCGTCGTGATCCAGTGGCTCCCATGCCGACGCGTTCCAGCAGCTGTTCGCAGTGGTTCTTTGTTGTGGCTTTGCCCTTTTTGGGCGCCCCCAGCTGAACCATGTCGCGAGCGGTGATCGGAAACGACCAGTCAATGGCTGCCCGCTGGGGCATAAGGCCAATTGGCTTGCTGGAGTTGACCGTTCCCTGGCTGGGTGTCAGTCGCCCCTCCAGCAAGTGCAACAGCGTTGACTTGCCGGCTCCGTTGGGACCTACCAGCGCTGTAAGAGTTCCCGCTTGAAGTTCCAGGTTGACTCTGTCGACGGTGTTGCGGCCCCCGTAGCTGAAGCTCAGTTCGGTTGTGCTCAGCACAGAAAGCGAATCGTTCATCAACCCCTTGGTGGTCTGACTTGGGCCTCTTGTTGTTTTGCACACCCCATGGTGGCAACCGATCTGGCGATCGACAGAATGATAATCATTCTCACTTGGTTGGCCATGCGTCCTTCCCTGGCTCAATCTGCAGGGGTGTGTGTTGCTCTGGCAATAGGCGCTTCCGTTGTTCCGGCCAATGCGGCTCAACCTGTGGTGGTTGCCGTCGACGGCACGCTGTGCGATCTCACCAAGACTTTGGCTGCAGATGCTGCTTCGGTGACTTGTCTGATCCCCCCGGGTGGTGATCCACACTCCTATCGATTAAAGCCTAGTGACCGTGCAGTGATCGCAAAGAGCGATCTCATTTTCCATATCGGTTTTGGGCTCACACCTTCTGCCACCAAGCTCAATTCACCAGGAATGGTTGTGGCTGTGGGTGAAATCGCCCTCCCGTCGTATCGCGGTAGTGACCCTCACATCTGGCACGATCCTGCACATTCTGCTGGGATGATTCGGGTTGTCTCTGGTTCTTTAGAGCCTCTTTTGCAGGACAGCGATCGTTCGGCTTTGCGGCAACGAACAGCTAAGGCTGTAGCTGTATTCAAGGCTCTTCAGATATGGCAAGAAAAGCAGTTCAGTTCTTTGCCCTCGGCGCAGCGGGTCATAGTGACCGATCACAAGACCTACAGCCATCTCGCCGATCGCTTTGGAATTGTGGAGATTGCGATGTTGGACAGCCACACAACAGGTGGAGTCTTGCGTCCCTCCAGTCTCAAAAAAATTACTGAGGAGGTGAAGTCTTCTGGTGCAAAAACAATCTTTTCTCCTGCTGCATCCCCGAATAAAACCCTAAAGCGCATCAGCAAGAGTACTGGTTTGCCTATCTCGAAAACTCCGCTCTACGGAGAAGGAATTGCTGCAGGTCGTAATGCTGTTTCAACTGCGACTATGAATGCCTGCACGATTGTTAATGGTCAGGGTGGTTCTTGCGATATCACAAGTGCCAATACATTAAATGCTGAATGGTCTTCTATTCGTTGACCATCTCTCTATTCAACTTCCATTTCCACTCTTTCTATTCCATGATCCGTACTCGTCTTCTTCTCCTGGCTCTACTTTTGAGTCCCTTTGCTTCCATGTCTCCAGCCTATGCACATGGTTCACATGGAGGCGGTACAGAATTGGAAGCTGGTGAATTTGATTTCACTCCCCTTTTGACCGTTGAGGGTCATGTTGGATTTGATGATAATCTTGAAATTCCAGAAAAGCACATTGCAGCCGACTTTTTAATAGGTGGCGAATTTGCTTGGGGTCTTGGTAATGCTAAGCAGTTTTCTCTAAGTGCTTTCGTGGGACCTGCTTTGGTCAGAGGTGGAGCAGAGCACTTCTACGGTGAAATCCACGCAGAGGATCATAGTGAGGAAGAGCATGAGGCTCATCCGACTCGCTCAAGGGTTGATTTTAAGGCTTATCTGGAGGCTAATTACAAGCATTCGGATAGACTTAGTTTGCAGGCTTATTGGAACCCATATCTAGTTACAAGTGACGAACTAGAATTCCATGCTGAGGAAAATGAATGGGAGAAATTTGAATCCAAGGGTATTAAGAATGAGTTGGGTGCAAAGGTTAAGTATGCATTCGGCGATGGAGATGTTGACTTCGGTCTTGGAGATTCTGTCTCTGACCTGATCGATGGTGCATATGTATCAGTTGATCATCGGCAAGGTTGGGGTGTGGATGGAGTTTTTATTGGAAATTACACTGATCCTCGTCTCGGAGTTGGTTTTAATTACGGCGAAACATCTTTCCAGGTAGAAGCCGGTCCTCGGTATTACACTCCTGGTAGCTATGCCAGCGATCTTGATTCCCGTACTGACTTTGCAGGCGAGATCATCATCTCCCGACCAGTCAATGAAGATATTGAATTTTTTGCGCACTGGAAAGTAGTTTATTCTTGGGATAAGACGGAAGGATGGGGTCGTGGGTATCAACATCATGTTGGAACCGGTATTACATATAAGTTGTGAGTTAAGGTTTTTGAGTATGCCCCGCCAATTTATTGGCGGGGCTTTTTATTGTTTGATTTTTAAAGGTGTTAAGTATTTTGCTCAGCCTGCATGAAGCCACTGAGCTTCACTAATGGGTGTGTTGATCACCTTGATGAGATTCAGGCTGTCGCCATCGATCAGGCCGGCACGGGCATGGGTTTGCATAGGCCGCGTCAGCGTCATCAGCAATTGATTCGTCACTGGGTTCCACTGGATGGGGCTGCCCGCCTTGAGCGTCCACGGTTCCAGGGCCCTGCGTTGTGTCACCTCTCCCGCGTCGCTGATCAGCATCAGTTCGTGATTGCCCCGTTGCTGCTCCCATCGCCCCAGAACAGCCCAGATCCGTTTTCCGCGGTTGTCGCAGGCCACCCCCAGCACCGCCTGATTACCGAGGTGCACTTGCTTCGGTGCCTGCCCTGGAATCACTAGCTCGATTGAGCGCCTGTAATCCGGCCAGTGCCGGATCAGCACGGCCCGTCCTGAGGCACCGCAGAAGGCCCCCAGCTCCCTGCTGCCCGGCAGCATCTGTTGCTTTTGCTCGGTTGCTTGCAGGGGCCGGAGGCTCAGGCCGTTGCTGTTGGGCATCACCACGCCCCCTCCAGCCGGCAGCAACTGCATCGGCCCGGAGGGCTTCAGTGCCAGAGCCTTGCGTTTGCCATCGGCCTGCAGCAAAAGGGCCTGGTCGCTGCCCGGTTGGAACCCACCGCTCTGAATCAGCAGATCACCATTGAGATTGCTGCTGAGATGGGCAAAGAGCACCTCCCCTTTCAACAGGGGTTCCGTGCGGCTCAGCGTTGGTGGCCCCAAGCCCGCCAGGCGGTTGGCGGTGCTGCGGGGTGTCAGTTGGCCCCACCACACCTGTTCGGTGCCGTTCTGATCGCGTCCCACCAGGGCAATACCCCGACCATTTCCCAGGGGGACGACGCTGGGGATGGCGGGCCATAGCCGACTGATCGGCATCCACTCTCCCGATCGCGTCTGTAGTTGAACTTGTTCGCCTTCCTGCACAGGCCGTGTTGCGATCAGCCAGGGTCTCGGATCCCACCACCATTGCTGCTGCCCCAGCTGCAGCCCGCGTTGGTCGTCCCCTGCGATCGATAGCTCGAGCGGAGCCGTGAGCACGGCATCCGCATCGATCACAATCCGCAGTGCTGTCGTCTCCCCCAGCCACTGATGGGGCACGGCTGGGGTGATTCTGGTGGCCTCGTTGACCTGGGGCCGATCCATTGGGCGACTGAACTGCAGATCCAGGGCCGCGCTGCCGCTTTGCACCTGCTGGGGCACCAGGCGCAGCAGCCGCGGAGGCTTTCGCAACAGCAGTTGTTGCTGCGCCAGAACTGCGGCGCAGGCCATCAGCATCAGCAGCAAGGGCCGCCGTGTCATGGTTCCAGGGGCCGCTCGGGCCTCGCAATCGGCGTGATGTTTTGAGGAATCACGACGGGGATGCGTCGTTCGTTCCGCGTCTGCACGCTCATCGTTCCCTCGATGGCCAACCACTGGTTGGTTTGGGGGATGAACGACTCCGGCCACTCCACGGCCAGGCCAGCGGGCGTGGCGTCGGCCAGGCAACAGCGCACTGTGAGCCGGGCGATTAGCGGTGGGCCCTGGGGTTGCCTCCAGACAAAACCGCTGATGCGAACAGGATTGCCGGCTACAAGGTCGGGATCGGGCTGGCTGCGCAGCCAGCGCACCCATTCCGTCAGGCTGCGTTGTTCGGGGGGCAGAACAAAGGCCAACTCCGGTGGATCGGGCAGGCCCTGGGGGCGGTTGCTGGCCAGATCGCTGAAGGAGGGACTCGGCGGAAGGACCAGCACCAGCGCAGCCATCACGCCGCTGAGCAGCCAGGGCCGGTGCCAGCGTTCGTTTTGCTTCTCTTTTTTCAGCAGAAGGGCCACGCCCAGCATCAGCAAGACCAGGCCGGTGACCCCCACCAGGCCATGGAAGACACCGCGTAGCAGCAGATCGAGGCGTCCGCTGTGGAAGCTCCACAACAACGTCAGGCCCCAGAGCAGCAGCAGTGTTCCGCGCTTCAACACGACCGGCCCCTCACAGCAGCCACAGGTTGATCCACTGACCGATTAGCAGCACGCCAAGACTGGCACCTATCGCCGTGATCAGGATCGCCCTTGGCCGCATCAGCACGGTGAACAGGCCTGCGAGTTTGAGATCCACAACGGGCCCCAGCAAGAGGAAGGCCAGCAGGGCTCCTGGGGTGATCTGAGCGGCAAACCCCAGCGCAAGAAAGGCATCCACGCTGGAGCAGACCGATAACACCACCGCCAGCAGCATCAAGGCCAGGATCGATGCTGTCGGCGCACCCCCCCACGGCCAAAAGCCAACTGCGCGGCAGCCAGGTCTGCACCAGGGCCGCAATCACACACCCAAGCACCAGCAGAGCCAGCAGATCGAGAAATTCGCGGCAGCTCTGGTCCAGCACCTGCCAGGCCTTGAGGCGCCGGCTGCTCAGGGATCGTGGGCTGCTGGGTGATCCGCCGATCACACCACTGCTGCGCTGCAGCAGCCCCAGGTTGCTGAGGGGCTGGCTCATGCGGCGTTCCTCCAGAAGCGCAGTGGCCAGGAGCTGCGTTTCGGGCAGTTGCACCAGCGACAAACTCAGCAGAATCGCCAGCAGGAAGGCCCCCAGCGGCCGGGCCACCAGCAGCCAGGGCTGATCAGGAAACGCGGCCCAGGTGCTGGCCAGGACGATGGGATTCAGCACCGGAGCTGCAAACAGAAAGCCGAACGCCGTACCCATCGGTGCACCGCTGGCCAGCAGACGGCGGGCGACGGGAACGTTGCCGCATTCGCAGGCCGGAAGGGCAAAGCCCATCAGTGCCCCGATGATCGGAGCCAGCAAAGGATTCTTCGGGAGCCGCTCGATCCAGGCACCCGGTGGCACCACCCATCGGGCCAGCCCTGCGATGGCAACGCCGAGCAGCAGAAATGGAACGGCTTCCAGCAGTAACCCCTGAAAGATCGCCCAGGCCGTGGCGAGCTTGTCCAAGCGTTCGGGCGGCAGTTGCCTTTCAACGTTCTCAGTTCAGCTTGCCCATCGGGGGGCGTTGACATGGTTTGTTGATCGGCTTGCGCGGCAGGCTGGGATGACGTTGGCCAGGGCCTGAGATGGGGTGGTGCTTCTGGATTGATCGCGGTGGCACCTTCACCGATCTGATCGGTCGTGATTCAGAAGGCCAGCTGCACGTGCGCAAGGTGCTCTCGGAGCAGGCCGGTGCTGGAGACCCTGCGGTGTCGGCCATGGAAGCGATGTTGGCGTCGGCTTCTCCACCCGTGGAGCTGGGGGACGTCGACGACGTGCGCCTCGGCACCACCGTGGCCACCAATGCGTTGCTGGAGGGGGCTGGTGCTCCGCTGCTGTTGCTCACCAATGCCGGGCTGAGGGATCAGCTGTGGATCGGCGATCAACATCGCGAAGATCTGTTCGCTCTTGAGCAGCCCCAGCGCCCCTTTCTGGCGCAAACGGTGCTGGAGCTGGCCGGTCGGCTCGATGCCCGGGGTGAGGAGGTTGAGCCCCTGGTGCTGGATCAGCTGCTGCGGCGGCGTCTCGAGGAGCTGCGCTGTTCCGGCCTGGACGTCGCCGTGGTGGCGTTGTTGCATGCCCAGCGCAACCCAGCCCATGAGCAGCGCTGCGCTGCATTGCTGCGGGAACTTGGTTTTCGCACCGTGGTCTGCTCCCATCAGGTGAGTGTGATGCCCCGCCTGGTGCCGCGGGGGCAGACATCCTTGGTGGAAGGCGCCGTGCGTCCGGTGCTTGATGGCTACCTGCAGCAGGTGCAGGGGGCGTTGGGTGCCGCCACACCACTGCGGGTGATGACCTCCAGCGGAGCTTTGCAGGCTCCAGACAGGCTGCAGGCCAAAGACACCATCCTTTCGGGTCCGGCGGCGGGGATGGTTGGTGCGATCGCCGCGGCGCGGATGGCTGGCTTTGACGGGGTGCCGGTGCTGGGCTTCGACATGGGGGGCACGTCGACGGATGTGTTCTGCGTGGCTTGCGCCGATGCACAGGCCTTGCGGCAAGTGAAGGAGCAGACCGAGATCGCAGGCCTGCAGTTGCTGGCCCCTCGCCTGCCGATTGAAACCGTGGCGGCCGGTGGCGGATCAGTGCTGGAGCTGCAGGGGGAGCGGCTGCGGGTGGGGCCCCGCTCCGCCGGAGCACAACCGGGCCCGGCCTGTTATCGCGCCGGCGGACCGCTCACCATCACCGACGCCAACCTGCTGCTGGGGAGGCTTCAGGTGGACCGCTTCCCGGCGGTGTTCGGCCCGTCCGGGGATCTTCCACCGGATGTTGAGGTGGTGCGGCATTGCTTCGCCGAGCTTGCGGCAGCTCTGGGGCAGACCCCGGAGCGGGTGGCATCTGGGGCGTTGCAACTGGCGGTGGAAACCATGGCTGCTGCGATCCGACGGGTGTCGCTGCATCGCGGTGAGGACATTCGCGGCGGGGTGTTGGTGGCCTACGGGGGAGCTGGTGGTCAGCACGCCTGTCGCCTGGCAGATGAACTTGCGCTGAACACAGTGTTGTTGCATCCCATGGCCGGCGTTCTCTCCGCCTTTGGAATGGGTCAGGCCCGCCAGCGCTGCCGGCGGCAGGTGCATCTCGGTGCTGCCCTCTCGCCTGATCTGTTGGTGGCTTTGCAGGATCAAGTTGAGCGGCTGAAGGGTGAAGCGCAGGAGACCTTGCGTCGCCAGGGGGATCGCGCTGATGCCGATGCGGGGGAGCCGGAGGTCTGGGTCAGCCTTGCCCTGCGTTATCCCTCTACCGAGCAGACCCTGGTGCTCACCTGGTTCGCCCAGCAAGGCGTTGATGCCGTGATCTCGGCTTTCAAGGCGAGCCATCAGCAACGCTACGGCTACTGCATTGATGCCGATCAGGCTTTGATCGTCGAACAGCTCAATGTTGAGGTCACAGCACCCCAACAGTTCGATGCCACAACCGCAGCTAAAGCAACAGCCGCAGCTGAGATGGCCGAACCAACGCGAGAGGTGCAGACATCGCCGCAGGTGTCGATGCACCTGGAGTCGAGCGGCTGGACGCAGGTGCAGTTGCTAAACCGCAGTGCCCTGGCGCCGGATCAGCGGATTGCAGGTCCGGCCCTGATCGCCGAAGCCACTGGCTGCACTGTGCTGGAGCCGGGCTGGCAGGCCCGGGTGGCGGAGGGGGGCACGCTGTTGCTGGAGCGCTCGCATCCCGCAGACGGATCACCGCTGCTGGCACAGGCCAGTGACCATGACCCATTGCAGGCGGAACTGTTTCGCCACCGCTTCATGGCGATCGCTGAACAGATGGGTGAACGGCTGCGGCAGAGCAGTCGCTCCGTGAACATCCGCGAGCGCCTGGATTTCTCCTGTGCGTTGTTCGATGCCACGGGTGCCCTGGTGGCCAATGCCCCCCACATTCCGGTGCACCTCGGATCGATGGGTGACAGCGTTCGCGACCTGTTGGCCCAGGTGGCGAATGGTGATGTCGCACCGCTGCAGCCCGACGACACGCTGCTCAGCAACGACCCTTTCCATGGCGGCACCCACTTGCCCGACATCACTGCCATCTCGCCGGTGTTCTGCAATGGGGATCAGCCCAGCTTCTTTGTTGCCAGCCGTGGCCATCACGCCGATGTGGGTGGCATTGCTCCCGGGTCGATGCCGTCCTTCAGTCGCACCATTGCCGATGAGGGGCTGCTGCTGCGTAACCAGCTGTTCGTGCGCCATGGCCGGGTTCATGCCGCTGATTTGGAAGCGGTGTGGAGCGGCATGGCGACGCCGCCCCGCAACCCTCCGGAACTGCTGGCCGACCTGCAGGCGCAGGTGGCGGCCAATCAGGCGGGAGTTGTGGCGCTGCAATCCCTCGTTGAGCGAGAGGGTCAGGCCCTGGTGCAACGGCAGATGACCCTGCTGCAGCAGGACGCAGCCCGCAGTGTTCAACGGCTGCTGTTGCGCTTGACGGACGCCCGACATCAGTTGGCCCTGGATGACGGCTCCTACCTGGTGGTGCAGGTGTGCCTTGATTCCAACCGCCAACGGTTGCGTTTGGATTTCAGCGGAACATCTCCGCAACGACCGGGCAATTTCAATGCCCCCCTGGCGGTGACGCGGGCGGCTGTGCTGTACGTGATCCGTTGTCTCCTCGATAGCGACATCCCCTTGAACGAGGGCTGTTTCGCGCCGCTCGATCTGGTGGTCCCGGAGGGCTGTCTTTTGAATCCGCAGCCCCCCGCCGCTGTGGTGGCCGGCAACGTGGAGGTGTCTCAGGCCCTCTGCAATCTGTTGTTTGCGGCCTTCGGCGCGCAGGCGGCCGGCCAGGGAACGATGAACAACGTCAGCTTCGGCAATGGCCGTTGCCAGTACTACGAAACAGTGGCCGGTGGTGGCGGCGCTGGTGAGGGCTTTGCCGGATCGGTGGGGCTGCAATTGCACATGACCAATTCAAGGCTGACGGATCCCGAGGTGCTGGAGAGCCGTTATCCGGTGCGCTTGGAATCCTTTGCGGTGCGCTCCGGCAGTGGCGGCCAGGGTCGGTGGCCCGGGGGCGACGGCTTGGAGCGCACGATCCGTTTCCTCGAGCCGATGAGTGTGTCGCTG
This sequence comes from Synechococcus sp. WH 8109, assembly GCF_000161795.2. Taxonomy (NCBI): domain Bacteria; kingdom Bacillati; phylum Cyanobacteriota; class Cyanophyceae; order Synechococcales; family Synechococcaceae; genus Synechococcus; species Synechococcus sp. WH 8109. The sequence goes on from NZ_CP006882.1 coordinate 811,364, forward strand.
ATCAGTGGCTCGCGGCAGGTTGCCCCGTTCGGTCTCAACGGTGGGGCCAGTGGTGCCTGTGGCGAGAACTTGCGGCTGGATCGTGAGGGGGTGGCCCATCCCCTACCCGGTGCTGTGCAGCTGGAGCTTCAGGCGGGCGAGGCCATTCGCATGCTCACCCCAGGGGGAGGCGGCATGGGACGTTGAGGGGGGATGCCTTCAGGTGGTGTGATGCCGATGCGATCACAGGGTTGGTGGTTGAGCGTGCTGCTGGGCTGCAGCCTCAACTGGGCTGCCCATGCCAGAAGCCTCGACCAGCGGGTGTTCCAGTTGCAGCTGGTGATGGATCAGATCCGTCTGGCCCGTTCCGTGGGGGATCGCGTTGGAGTTTGCGTTGAATCCCGCCGGGCCAACAATTTTGTGCTCGATCTTCTTCCGGCCCTGCAATTGCACCGTCCTGGCCTCAATCACGCTGGCTTGCAGGACAAGATCCTCTTGGGATTTGATCAGTGTTGATCCCTTTCTAGTGATCGGCTTTGGTGCTGCTGTTTGAAAACCAGCATGACGACCCATTGTCGATCGGCATCTGCGGATTCAATCTGAATGCAGCAAAGCTGATGGCATGGGTTTGCTTCAAACGATCCAGGGACGGTTGCTTCAGTACGACTCACCGTCGCGGCAGTTGCAACAGGTCCACTTCGACGCAGCCAGGCGTCTGGCCCAGGCTCAATTTAAGCTGGCTGATGCCGAATTAAGCCAACGCCTCTGGCAGGACGTGGCTGATCGTGATCTCGATGTTGATCGGATCCTGAATCTTCTCTATGGCTGCTGGTTCCAGGATGATCCCGCGGCGCTGCGTGCTGCCGACGCTGAGTTTCAGGCTCGCCGCGAGCGGGAGTTGATCCCAGGGGTGTTCGAACACTGCTGAGGATTGTGGGCCGCGGGGATGGTTGTGCTGAACTGACGGATCTATTAGTGGCGGAGTGCTGTTGATCCCAGAGATCCAGCCATGAACATCGTCGTTCTCAACCGTTCGGATTGGCTGGATGAGCGGAAGGTTCGTCTTGTGGATCGCCGGGCGGATCACATCCGTTCAGTGCTTCGTGCAGCAGTGGGCGACAACATCCGGGTCGGTGAGCTGAATGGCGATCTGGGCCAGGGCCGCATCTGCGTGCTGGATGAAGATGCCGTGGTGCTGGAGGTGGACCTCAACCAGCCACCGCCGCCCCGCCATCGGTTCGACATTGTTCTGGCCTTGCCGAGGCCCAAGGTGCTGCGCCGTCTGTTCCGCACCGTGGCCGAGTACGGCGTGGCCAACCTTCACCTAATCAACTGCGCCCGGGTTGAAAAGAGCTATTGGCAGTCGCCTTTGCTCGCACCCGAGAAGGTAAACGATGCGCTGCTTGCTGGGATGGAGCGCGCCAGCGACACGGTGGCGCCCCGGGTGCATCAGCACTGGCGCTTTCGACCCTTTGTCGAAGACCAACTCAAGGATCTCTGTGCCGGACGGCCCTGCTGGATGGCCCAGATGGGGGCCGCCCTCCCGTTGCGCGAAACCCCTGCTGGGGCTGCCGTAGTGATGGTGGGGCCGGAGGGCGGTTTTGTGCCGTTTGAACTGGAGTTGGCCCAGGCGGTAATCGCCCAGCCCGTGCATCTGGGATCACGCACCTTGAGCGTCGACACGGCTCTCACCACCGCTCTGGCCCAGGGATGATGGTGATAGGTGTGTTGCTTTAACAGCGAAGGCAATGAACGATTTGGCTGGATTGCAAGCTCTTGTGGAGGACGTCGGGTCCGGCAACGTCATCGATGCCGAGCTGCTCGATGGATGTCCAGTGGAAGCCCACGAACTCGATGAAATGGATGCATCCCAGGCCGCGCAGGTCGCCGCCCATTGCTTCGGCTTGCTCTTCGATCACAGGGTGGAGCAGCTGGAGGGGATCGAAGCGGATCTCGATGCAGGCCTGTGGACCGGCACCGTTGATGGCTTCGGATTTCAGATCAGCCGCGATGACGTCGGCGATCTTGTCCTCGATTTCTCGAGTCAGCAGGCGTGACAGTTGATGAGCTGCGCAGCGATCTGACGGCCCGGCTTGGTGAGCAGGTGGAGCAGGTGTTCACCCGGGATGGAGCCCCTGTTGACGACATCACCGAGCTCTATCAGCCGTCTCCGGCTGGTTTTGGCGGCCAGCTGCGACTGAAACGGAGCGGCCGCCGCCTGGCCTGGGAGCTCTGGCTTGAGGATGGAGATCGTTGGAATTTTCACTCCACCGACCTTGCCGATGCACCGCCACAGGCCGAGTAAGCCTCGAACTGACGCTTTGAGTAGGCGCCGGTAGGGTGGTGTGCTGGTTTCAGCGGGGAGCAGCCGCTGGAGGAAACGGGGAAAGAGCAGTGAAAATCTGCCGCTGTCCCGCAGCTGTGAAACGTCGGCCCTCCGCCTACGTCAGTCAGAACGCCCGCCAGATCAAACCGACGAGGATCGACTTTTGAATTCTTTGCCACTGGCCCTGCGCAGGCCTCTTCAGATCGCAGGCCCTTCGTTTCTGGCGGTTCTTCTTCTGGCCAGTCCGGCGTTCGCCCACCATCCTTTTGGCATGGGCGACAGCGCTGCTCTCAGCCCACTGCAGGGATTGCTCAGTGGAATTGGTCACCCGCTGTTGGGTCCTGACCATCTTCTGTTTCTAATGGCCATCGCCTTCATCGGCCTGCAAAGACCTCGCGCCTGGGTGATTCCTCTGTTGGCTGCTGGCCTGGGCGGCAGTGTTCTGTCGCAGTTCATCCCCCTGCCGGAGACCATGGCTCCCTGGGCGGAGGCCATGGTCTCCCTCAGCCTGGTGGTGGAGGGTTTGATGGCTCTCACCGTGGCTTCCACCCGTTGGTTGCTGCCGCTGGTGGCCCTGCACGGTTTTCTGCTCGGCAGCACCATTGTTGGAGCGGAACCCACCCCGCTGTTCACCTATTTCCTGGGTCTGCTGATTGGCCAAGGCGCGCTGCTGGTGGTTGTGAGCAACTGGTCCAAGACCCTGGTTGAGCGCCTCGGCTCCCAGGGGCAACGGCTTGGTGCCGGCATCTGGATGGGCATCGGTATGGCCTTTGTTTGGGTAGCCCTGATCGACTGATCACGAGCACGCCTTTTCACAGCTTCTGACCCCAGGGATCACCTCTGGGTTTTTTTTCTCTTCACAGTCATGAAGTTTGTCCAGCAACTGCTGGTGGCTCCCGCAACCCTTGGCCTGATAGCCCCTTTGGCTGTTGTCAAAAGCCCAGCAGCTAATGCCGCCGAGCTGAACATCAACGGCGTTTCTGATTACGCGGCTTCCGTTGATCAGGTCACCAGTGTCACCCAATTCTCTGACGTCTACCCCACCGACTGGGCCTATCAGGCACTGGCTGGTTTGGTTGAGACCTACGGCTGCGTGGCCGGTTACCCCAACGGCACCTTCCGTGGCAACCGGGCCATGACCCGCTACGAAGCGGCTGCCCTGCTGAACGCTTGCCTCGACCGCGTCACCGAAGTGACCGACGAGCTGCGTCGCCTGATGGCTGAGTTCGAAACCGAGCTGGCCATCCTTAAGGGTCGTGTTGACGGCCTCGAGGCCCGCGTTGGAGAACTGGAAGCAATCCAGTTCTCCACCACCACCAAGCTCTCTGGCTTGGCGACTTTTGTTGTCGGAGCGAATCGCTTCAAGGGTTCAGCGAACCCACTTCGCGCAGATAGCAATGCCGAGTTCGGTGGAACTGTTTTCAATGTCGACCTGCAGTTGGCTCTGGAGACCTCCTTCAGTGGTAAAGATCAGCTGACCACCGTTCTGCGTGCTGGCAACTTCGACGGTGACGACAATGTATTCGGCAGTGGAGGGCGGTCGGGTCTGGCCACCCTGGAAACCGCGTTCCAGGAGGGTGAGGAACCGAATCAACTGGTGATCGACAAACTTTTCTATTCCTTCCCGTTGGGGGATGAGATCACCATCACCACCGGCCCGATTGTTGGCCAGGAAGACATGCTCGCGATCTGGCCGAGCGTCTATCCCAGTGATCCGATCCTCGATGTGCTCACGGTGAATGGAGCGCCGGGGGCATACAACAAAAACAAAGGTGCGGGCGTTGGCATCAGCTGGGCAGCGGAAAGCGGAGCCCGCGCGTCGGCCAACTATGTGGCAGCCAATGGTGCATCAAGCGACACCCGCCTCGGTGGCTTCGACACCGACGAGGCGGGCGGCACCGGCACCCTCCAGTTGGGTTGGGAGGGTGAGAACTGGGGTGTTGCTGCCCTGTATTCCAAAGTCCAGAACGGTAAAGACCTGATCGTGTATGTCTCGCCCTTCGTGAGGGATCGCTTCAGTGATCTGGGCGTGACTCACGCCTATGCCCTGGGTGCTTTCTGGCAGCCACTGGAGAGCGGCTGGCTTCCATCGCTGTCGCTCGGTTGGGGCATCAATCAGTCCGACACCCAGCGCAAAGGCCAGGTGAGAACCAGTCAGTCCTGGAGGGCTGGGCTGCAGTGGAACGATGTGTTGGCGGCGGGGAACAACGCCGGAATGGCTGTGGGCCAGCCCGTTTTTGCGACCGATCTTCGTGGTGGCGACACCCCTGCTGATGGTCAGTTCATCTGGGAGTGGTGGTATCAGTTCCAAGTGACCGACAACATCAGCATCACCCCGGCGCTGTTCTATCTGTCGCGACCGATGGGTGAGCTCACACCGGAGGGTTCAACCTTCCAGCAACTGGGCGGCCTGATCAAAACGATATTTGTGTTCTGATCCGAGGGGTCTTTCGCTTGATTCGAGGTCAACCGAGGCTGACTCCTGCCATCGGTTTGTTGATCTGCGCCCTCTTACCGTTTTCATGCGTGGGGCTGCTGTGGTGGATATTTGCCTTAATGACGAAACCAATAAAGAAACCCCCCATCTCAATGAGATGAGGGGTAAATCAGAAAAGGCAGATTAATCAGGCACTGACCTTGGAATTTCCCATGTTTTCAAGCGCTTCAGAAACACGCTTGAAGTTAAAGCCCATACCGCGTAAGGCATGCCAAAAATGTCCTTGAAGGAAAAAGAATGCAAGGTAGAAGTGCGTATTGGCCAGCCAAGCTCGGGCTGAGTGGTCACTACCTTCAAGAGCAGTTGTGTCGCTGAAGTAGGGAGAGAAGCCGAAGTTCAATTTCAATGGATCGCCATACAACTCAACGGGGTAAATTGTTGTGTTTTGAGCACACCAAATGGCGGTCACAAATCCCATCAGAGCTACACCAGCAAGCGAGTAAGACAGGATCGATTCGCCGTTGTAGATCAAGATCTTTTTGAAGGGTCCGAAAGGGCTGGAGATGATATGCCAAACACCACCAATCGTGAGAATGAAAGCCAAAACAGCATGGCCACCCATCACGTCTTCAAGACTACTGATAGAGAGAAAATTAGCCTGATAACCCCACACCATGCTGAGGTCAATATTTGGTTCAACCCGTCGAACAGCTCCGATGGCGCTGTCGTAAATTCCATGGCGCTTTGCCCATTCAACGAAGGCAATGGCTCCGAGGCCAAGAAAAATCAGGTGATGCCCCAGGATGAACGTGAGCTTTTTGCTATCACTCCATTCAAAGTGAAACTTTTGGGCGCGGCCTTCAGCTTCTGAAAGGTCCTTGGGCGCTCGAAGTGTATGCCAGATTCCAGCTGCTCCAAGAACAGCGGATGAAACCAGATGGAATGCTGCGATCGCGATGAGGGGTTGTTGGTCAACGATTACAGAGCTTTCCCCTACGCCGAAGCCAAGGCCGGCGAGATGTGGAATCAAAATCAGCCCTTGTTCTCCCATTGGCAGTGTTCCGTCATAACGGGCCAACTCAAACAAGGTGAATGCACCTGCCCAAAACATGATTAAACCTGCATGGGCAGCGTGGGCTGCAATGAAAGAACCGCTGCGCTTCGCGACTCCTGCATTTCCAGCCCACCAGTCATAACTGACTGATGAACTTCCGTAAGACTGCATTTTCAAAAGGATGCGGCATGAAAAACATAATGAGTGCTGTCTATCGAATAAATCTGCTTTTACATAGCTTTGCAGGGGTAAGTCATATTTAACCGTTCAAAGAGTCATTTGATTTAAGAATTTTTTGTTCAATCTTTTGGGTAATTAATTTGGAACATTTGATTCTTTGGATTGAAAGCTATGAGCTGCTTGATAAAAATTCTTTGCTCTGGCAAGCTGGCCAATTTGATGTCTGATTGCAGCCAATTGAGCGCAGAAGTTGTATCAAATATACCCGCCTAAGCAATGCAGTGCTCTCTAGATTGTGCTTGAGTTTGCATGATTTGCAGGTTTGGGCAAGACATGCTTCAGCTACACATCTCTAGTTCTTTAAAGATCTACTGTCAAAAAAAATCTACCTCCCGAAATTCCTAACGAGAAATAGATCACTTTGATTTTGTCGAAACCCGTCCAAGGTCGACAATTCAATTATCCTGCTGTGTATTCCCTTGAGTGTTGGAAACTTAGCAAGCGAATGTTAGATCCTGAACATCTTTCAAGTCAAATGATCAAGGATCAGAGTGGCTGTCTTCCTCAGTGTGTTGCCCACTCAGAAGGCAACACACTACCGATGATCTTGAAGCTTTTTCCCCCATCGGGCTGGAGGATAAATGCGATTCCTTGCGGTTCAGGATAAATTCCTGTTGCGGCCTCAAAAGGATCATCATGTCCGATAATGATTGTGTTGGTTCCTGGTAGAGGTGGGCGTGTTAATAAAGGCATGGCATTCTTTTTCATCAGTGCAATGTGATCTTCGGTGTAATCTTTATAAGGTAAAAAATTTAATCGGGAGTCTTTTTGGGTCCATTCCCCAAATGCGAGGTTTGCTGTTTTCCATGACCTGCAATACTCACTAACAATAATTTCACCGATTGGGATTCCTTTTGAAGCAAACGCCACGCCAATTTCGTGGGACTCTTTGATGCCCTGAGTGCTCAGCTTTCTCTGAGAACTACAATCATCGAGGCTCATCAGAGGATCAGCTTGGTCTGCGTAATCCCTCTCCGTGGTTGCATGACGAAAATAAATGACATAGCCTCCATCCTTGATGGAATCCAGCAACATTGATTTCTCACTACTCGGTTCTGAAGTTAGGCCAATGACTTGTGTTTTAGTGTTTTGGTCCGCTGGGTTTTCAGCCTGACCACCATTGGAGGAGGAACCAGTTTCTCCATTCAGACTGCATGCACTCAAAAGTAATCCAGTGAACAATGAAATAAGAATTTTAGGCACGAGATCGGTGGTTGAGATGCTTATTTGTCTTTCAGTGAATCTATAGTTTTGTCGACACCTTTTTCTTTTTCAGGAGTTGAAGGCATTGCTTTGGTTGCTACTTTTTTGGTTTGAGTTTGCTCGCATCCAGTCGTTTTTCGCCAAATGCTTTGTAGAGAAGCAGAATCAAGCTGCTTGTTAGTGGAATTGATGTGATTCCACCTACAGAAATTTCGAATCCTGATAAGGACATGGGAAAACTAAACAATCTCAAAAATAAACGTTTAATTTATGATCGTGTGGTTACGTTGACCTTAAAACACGTTGACGCTCAATGACATTTTGAACTGTGGTCCGATGGGCTTCTGCAATTGCATCAACAAGGCCTATCGGCCATTCCGTTCCGCAGCGGATTTGTGCTTCTAATACCGATGCATCAAGTTTTGAAAACCGGGATGTTTTTTGAGACATTGTGTTGATGGTGAGAAGTAGAAAACATCAACGCCAGTTATTGATGGGCAAAGATAAGACCAATCAACTGTTCTGGTTTGGTTAAAGCGAGACTCTGGCTCTTGAACCTGGAGGGAAGAAGAGTCAGATGACGCCCAATGAAACTGACATCATCAGAATCATTGTTTGAACAGCTCCGGCTGAAGTGAACTGTCCTATCTAATTATCGCGTTGTGAACTGGCTCTTGTCTTTCACATGCTGCAGTAGCACGTTTTAATTGATGCACACCCGTGTAAGTGATGCTATTTTTGAAAAAGTCTAAAGTTTGTAATTAATGGGAAGATGACGATCTATAGCATTACAGTACCTTGATTATCCCGTAAAAGTGTGCTTTCTGACTATGTCACCGTATTCATCGGTCGCAAGATAGTGCTAATGAATGTTTGCTCTTTTCTACTTATTTGTGGCCTTGCTCTTTTGCTTTAAGTATTTGATTCTCGAGCCGCTCTTTCACCAATTGTCTGAAATCACAATAATCTATATCTTTCGTGTTTTTGTCGAGCATTATTTCCTGCGCTTCTCTCATTAAATACTCGTAAGTGGTAGTGTCAGTCGTTCTGTTGGCGAGGTCAATGATGTGCGCGAAGGCCTCAATGTTGGTCACGAATAGATTGCTGCTTTGTGTAAGCTAGCTACTGCTGGGATCAATTTCTGCCCCAAATTCTACTGATCGATGTTGGTATTGATTGATTTGTGATGCCTCAGTGATCTGTTTCGTTCGTTGCTCTACATCTGGTTCTTGCTTTTGGTATTTCTGGCATAAAATGATTTTCTCAAGTAATGGACTTGAGCATGTTTAGATCTAACATTTTAGATAACTAAATTTTGCTTTTGAAGCGGTCTCATTTGTTGAGCAACGTCTTTGAGTATTAAATATTTATCTCTTATTTTATCTCGCGATGAAGTGTCATCCTGTTGAGTTGAGGGCAGAATTTCATCAATTCGAGCCTTTCAGGATTGTTTCTTCGGTTTTTAGTTGTTGTATAGCGAGAGACTCCAGGGCTGCGTTTTTCAGCAGCAGTCGCTGTTCTGCATTCGGTGCATTCCAGTGTGACAACGATGCGAACGCCTTTGCTTTTGGCCATAATGTTTCATTCCATTTCTAGGAGCAAGCAACTGGACTGACCCCCCTGGTTGAGTAGAGGAGCCAGTTGTAACCCCAGTGCGATGACCCGGATTAGTCATCGGATGAAGGTGCCTCGCGAGAACCTTCAAATGCATATTGGCTGGGTTTTCTCAGAGTGCGCGTACAAACCATCTAATTTCACCCGTCAAATGAATCGATGATTGGTTTCTTCTCCTCTGTGCCTTTAGTCTCGCCGCCTGTCCACTTATAGGAGAGGAGTCAGTAGTGTGAACAGACTGAGATAGCTCTGGATACAACCATTCATGCAGATGTTATGCGTGGATTTGTCTGACTAGTCTCAATCCATTTCACGGCTCACGCCAGATGATGTTAATTTGCCTGTCAAATCAGCTTTGACATTTTTGGAATGAAATAACGCTGATCTGGCTCCCCGCATCGTCAGAGAGGGAGTCAGTGGTGTTATCAGCGCCCAATGGTGATTGCCCCCACCATTGGTTGGAGGTTTCCTGCGACGGAAAATCCACGATCACTATGGATTGATATATGGATTCTGCTGATCAAGATGATGCTGACCGGTGAATCAAATGAGCCTTTGGAAGGTTGTTGGGGGCAAAATGTTGAACCGACTCGTTCCCCTCAAAAGAAATGTCAGCCGGTTGCTCTCTGTCTAGACGGTAGAAATGCTGTTCTGACTCCCCCGGTTGAGAAGAAGAGTCAGCTGACACTTATCGCCCAATGGTCATCACTCCATTGGATGGTGGAGGTCCTCCAAAGTGACAATCTCACCGACCATGGCTACTGCTTGTTCTTAAGAACAGATAGCTGGGATCCTATGAGCCGCGCAAATGTGCACAGTTGTTGACCAAAACACTGGACGAGTTGTGTTCACTGGTTGATCTTCCGGGGCTGGAGCTTTAATCCTGTTGTCTATCCGCAAAGGCGAAAACAGCAGAAGGTTTCCGGCAACCAGCCCTGCTGTGACAACAATCGCAGCAACTACTTCAAGCATCTCAGTGGTTTTGTTTTGCGAGGTCAAGTCACCCGTCAAACGCTGAACTGACTCCCCGTCAGCCAAGAAAGGGAGTCAGCTTTTCTGGACAGCGCCCAATGGTCCCTACAAAAACCATGGGATGGAGGTCTTGTGGACTCCTAAGACAGAATCACCGCGTCGGGTGCACACCGCGATACAGATGAGGCGATAGCAGTGCCAAATGAGTCGTCACAATGTTTTGGGAAGTCAAAACGCTGAACTGACTCCCCCGGTTGCGAAAGGGAGAGTCAGTACGGTTATCAGCGCCCAATGGTCATGCAGTTGCCATTGGATGGAGGTGAGCCTCCGAAACCACAATCTCACCGTCCATTGCTACTGACTGCTCTTAAGAGCGTTTGGCAGTGATCAAATGAGCCTCGCCAACGTCCACAACTGTTCACAAGAACACTGGACGAGCTGCTGTCCCAGGTTGAGTTGGAGGGCCTAGAGCTTTATCCGGTTGTCCACCTGCAAAGGTGAATACAGCAAAAGGTTTCCGGCAACCAGCCCTGCTGTGCCGACAATCGCGGCGACCAATTCCAGCAACTCCGAGATTTTGTTTTGCGTGTTCAAGTCACCCGTCAAACGCTGAACTGACTCCCCGCTCGCCAGAGAGGGAGTCAGGTCGCTCCAGCGCCCAATGGCAAGGGTTAAAGCCATTGGATGGAGGTTTGGGGACTCCTTAGACACAATCACCCCTGTTGGGAATGAGACGCGATACAGATGAGTTGGTGGCAATGGCTAAATGAGTCACCCGAATGTTGTCGCAAGCCAAATCGCTGATCGAGCCCCCCGCTTGTGAAGAGCATTCAGACCCTGAACAAGCGCCCAACGGTCAATGGAGGAACCACTTAGTGGGGTACTCGAGGTTCCGTGACAATGATTTCACTTGTGATTGGCTGATCGCTGTGTTGATGAGGAGATGATGGCGACCCTCTGAGAGGTGGCAAGGTAGCGGTTGGTGACACCACCCACCCCTCTTTTCTGAGGGCAATTCAGTAGTGGTTATGGGTTGGTTCGTTGATGGGATTGACCAGTGTGCTGTTCATACACCTGATGACTCTCGAATAGCCAAGAGGTGGCTCTCCTTCGTGGACCCCAGCAGCATCAGCCGTTCCTTGACTTGCTTTTATCTGTACCGTCCAAATGCTGAGCTTTTTCCCATTGCAGCAGCCGGGGGAGGCTGATCACAACAAAAGCTGCGTTCCTTGTGTTTTGATAAGGAAATACAGCGGAAACGCTCAATAAGAACGCCTCAGCGTTGTAAGCGATCCATTGGTCACTCAGTTAGCGAGGTGTACTGGGCCATATCCACATCGAGCCGATGCTTCGAATTCAGGGCGATGCTCAGCTGCTCCGCTCACTTCTTCTGAGTACGGATGGAGTTGGCCTGCAGCGTATTGAGAAAGAATCTCAATTTGAGGGTCTTATTGAGAATGACTTGCAATATCGACAAGGAGTCTGTACTGTTGCGAGTAATTCTCAATCGCGATAGTTCGTGACGACGTCTGCCTACCGTTTCTTGCCGGATGATCCAGCGGCACCTTTGTCGATGCCAAGGCTTCAAACCGTTCTGCTGGACCCTGCCGGTCGAGACCAGGCCACCGTTCTGGAAGTGTTGGAGGGTGTCTGCCGGGTGTATTGCCCTTGTGAGGAAACCGAGGGAATGACCTTGGCGTTTTTGCAGTCAGGCGACAGGCTTCGCACTGATCGCATGTGCAGTGACGGGGCCTGTGTTGAGGCACTCACGGCGCTTAAGTTTCGTCGTGATTCCGTCTCCACGGACGAATTCGGCATTGACGCAGTCAATGAGTGGACCTTGCAGCTCCTAAGAGTCCGTCATTTGGGTCAGGCTGAACAGCGGCTTCACGCTCTTCTGGCCCTCCTGGTCAACCGGCTTGGACTTCGTTGCAGCGATGCCTATCAGCTTCCCTTCCGTCTTACCCATGATCGTTTTGGTGAGTTGATTGGTGCTACCCGGGTGACGACAACCCGTCTTCTCTCGAAATGGCGTCAAGCCGACATGATCGCCATGTCGTCTGGTGATGTCACGATGCGTATTGCACCTGACCTCATCAACTCTTCACCACTCCAATTTTGAAGATCGTGAATTCCTTTGGTGTTCTTGGCGATCTCTGCAGAGAGGCTGAATGGATGCGGATGCGAATTCAATGTGCGAGTCGTTCAATACAGCATTGTCAGCATCCTCAGCTTAAAGACCGCCTCGTTGCAGAAATATCTTTTTACCGTACGAGATGTTTGGCTATGAAAGACTCTTTGGTTGTGATTAGTCATTCTCTTGATTCTCAGTCCACACAGAAATGTTTGCTGGAAGAATTACTGTCTCGTTGCCTGTTAACAGCTCAACTCACATATCACCTTTCTTGAACTGATTCTCTAGTGTTTCTAGGCTGCCTTAACGGTTGTCCAATAGAATATTTATTGCCTAGAGTGTACGTAGTTTGGAAAGTTTTTTGTCATTCATTGTTGCGTATCTTTTGATGATCTTGTTGATTTGTTAGCTTTCTTCTCAAAAAGAATCGAATGAGGATTTCTTTTGATGAATTTTCCGAGAGTGTATCATTTTTGCTTTTATTTGCTTTAATGCAGTCTTGCTTAAGATCGAGTCAAAAGAATCATTTGACTGATCGCCGTTCAAAATATTATTTAAAGTTTGGCATTGGTCTTCAATGTTCGACATGCTTGTTGGATCAGCCATACTCGAAGAATTCATTGACCATATTGAACAGGATGACTTGGTTCGTCTCCGTTGGCTCAAACGTATCCGTGAGACAGGATTTGATCAGGCATTATCGGAGTATCGTGAGTCTTTGAATCGCCTTAGACAGTCTTAGATAAGAATTTGTCTGGCAGAACGAGGTGGATGAGGTGTCTGGATGTAACTGATTTCACCTGCAGTTGAAACAAGCGTTAATTCGGGAGAGCGATGATTTGCGATTCTTGATTGGTGATTTCTTTTGCATGACTTTCACTATTTTTTTTGCCACATCTACTGGTAAAACTGAGGATGTGGCTGATCGACTCAAGGAGCTTCTTCCTGGAACAGAAGCGAAGGATGTTGACAACATCGACTCAATTGATGAGTTGGTTGCAGCTGAGTCGTTAATTTGTTGTGTTCCAACCTGGAATACAGGCGCTGATGAAGCACGGTCAGGAACAGCCTGGGATGATCTGGTTCAGGAAATTCCTGACAAGGATTTTGCCGGTAAATCAGTCGCAATCGTAGGCCTTGGTGACTCCTCCGGTTATTCGGATTTTTTCTGTGATGCCATGGAGGAACTGTATACGGCTTTTCTTCAATCTGGTGCCAAGTTGATTGGTAAGGTTTCCACAGAAGGGTATACCTATGATGACTCAAAGAGCATTATTGATGGTAAGTTCTGCGGACTTGCAATCGATGAAGACAATGAGTCTGAATTGACAGATCAACGTTTGCAGGCCTGGGTTCAGCAAATAAACGCTGAGGCCTGAACGTAATTTATTACTGAACTGTAGGCGCCCGAGAGGGCGCTTTTTTTATCGATGCACCCAATCCACCCGGACGTCCTTCCGTTGATTCAAATACTTGTCAATTGCCATCGCTGCAATGCATCCATCAGAGCAAGCAACAACAGCCTGTTTAAAGGGTGTATTGCGGATATCGCCGATTGCCCAGACTCCTTCGAGATTTGTCATCATGTCGCTGGACACTCGAACTCCACCATTTGGGTTGACCGGTACCTGTGCTTGTAGATAATCGGTGATGGGCAGAGAACCTGTGGAGTAGACGAAAGCACCTTGAACTTGGATTATCTGCTCTTCACGACCTCCAGATGATTGAACTTTGATAGCATTTACTCCCTGGTCATCTCCTTGTATGGAGGTGAGCCTAGTGCGCTTCCAGTGCTTCACATTTTTAGAATTGAGAAGGATTTCTACTGCCGGAGAATTTGCGTTTGGCTTATTATTGGTAATCCAATGTACTATTGATGCAAATTTTGTGAGTACAAGTGCCTCATCAATGGCTTCATGATTTGATCCATAGACAGCTACTTCTTGATTTTTATAAAAAGCTCCATCACAAGTTGCACAATAACTGACCCCTTTACCAAGAAACTCGTTCTCACCGGGAAGTGTTGATGCTCTACCCATTGCACCTGTTGCAAGAACCAATGTTTTGCCTACAAATGTTCCCTCTGGTGTATATACAGTCTTCTCTGAATCAGTCATGCTGATTCCATAAACTTGAGCCTGCTTGTATTCCGCTCCATAGTTAATTGCTTGAACTCTCATTGTTTTTAATAATTCCTCACCTGATGTGTCTCCTTCTACACCCGGATAGTTTGCAATTTTGTGAGTGATAGCAAGTGCACCAACAGCTGGATTTTTGTCAAGGATAATTGTCGATAGATTTGACCTTGCTGTATACAATGCACAAGAACAACCCGCTGGTCCTCCACCAATGATGATGACGTCAAAGATATTCATTTGATTCATGAGTTAGTATTTACTAATACTCAGATTTTTGCAGCTATTAGGGAATTGGTTCTGATGTTGCTCAGGTACCATCCTGACAAATGATTCGATCATTTTTGCAGTTAGACCCCACTCTGTAAATGGGAAGAAATGGCGTCCGTTAGAAATTTTTTGGTAGCAGTCTCCAGGTTTTAGGCAGTGTCTCCATCTGATATCACTCTGCTCATCAACAACAAAGTCTTTTTCACCATTAATCACCAGTATTGGAACCTCAGCTTTGTTTAGATTCGTGATTGGTTGGCTATTGACAATAGATCCATATACTAAATCATTGTCCAAACATTTTGCTAACAGTCGCGCCATGATATTGACCACTTTTTCAGTATTTCTATCGACCAATAGTCGGCCTAGATGACTTAAAATATGAAATCTTGAGCAGGGTAATTGTCTCCGCATACTCTGATAATGACTAGTCCATTGATTTGTCGAGTGAGTATCTACTGATAGCACGGAAACTGATGATATGTTGTTGGGATATTTTTGAGCAAATAAATATGCAATTGTACCGCTTATACCGTGGCCTACAAGATGAACTGGATTTAAAGAGTTTTCTATCGTGTGTCTCATTAGGCTGTGGACGACTTCAACATCACATGATTCATCAAGATCATGTTCGAATGACCATCTTTTGACTTCAAAATGTTGACCCAAGCTTTGCGCTGTTCGCTTGAAAAGGCAATACAGTGATGGCTGGAGATCAATCCAAAGTATCTGACTGGTGCTCATCTGATTTTATTTTTCTTATTTTCTGATGCTTTTGATTATGTTTTCTCTCAGAGAAGACGACTGGCTGTATTCTTTATCACATCCAGGCTGATCAAGCTTTCACCTTTGATTCAGAAGAAAGCACAACCTTTCCGTGCCTTACTTGTTCTTTGATCCTTTTAATCAATTTTTTTTCGATTGGATCGGCCTTTGACTCGTAACTCAGCATGTTCTGATAGGTTCTGTCGCTTATTTTGTTGAAACAGGACGCATTTAGATACTGATCAACCAGATCAATTTCTCTTCCTCTTTGCGTATTCATTTTGAGACGTTTCTTTCTTTTTACTATTCTCACCAAAGCTCTTCTTCGCAGTCAGTCTTTACGATCAAATTTGATGTTGCATAAGCTACGCATAGAAGTGAGTAGCCGTCTTCAATTTGTTCATCATCGAGAAAACTTTGATCAGATTGATCAACTGTTCCTTCGATGATCTTCCCTACACAAGTGCTGCATGCTCCAGCTCTGCATGAATAACTCATATCAATTCCAGCCTGCTCTGCTGCCTCTAGAACGTATTCATCATCAGGACATTCGAAGTGTTTGACTCCATCCGGCATTCTTAATTCGACCTTGAATGAGGTCATCACTCCAATTAAAATCATACAATAACTTCAATTAGTCTCCTCTGCTCGTATATGTATCTCGCTTGCGCATCATTGGATACGTTCCAGATTGATGTTAGCTATTTACCAGTCTTACTTATATAATGTTAGCTGGCAACATTCAATTGTTGTTGAACTGACCTGCGTGCTTTAATTTATATTACCCCTCAAAGTAAGGGCTTATGCCATGAATTCAAACTTACCCTCAAGAGTTTCACACTATTTAGGATCTCCGAATGGTTGGCGTAAAAAACGACTGAAGATTGCAATGGCATTAAGAAGCCAAGGCTGGTCGCATCGGCTTATTTCTGAATACTTGGAAGTGTCGCCGAAATCGTTAATGCGGGATATAAAATGTTTCGTAATCGACCCACAAGGGCTAAATATGTGACATCAGAAAGTTGATGTGTGTTAATCAACGTTCTTGTCGTGAGTGAATTAACCCTGAAGAGATGCAGGTTTGTTATTTCCTTGGTCTAGCTCGTTGTCGATGAGCAATAAAGCCGCTGCTTGATTATCTGCAAACTTCACCCGTCCAAGAAGGTGCGCAAATTCGTGTTCTGACTGGGTTTGCATTTCCACCATCGGGTCGAGAAACACCGTGGTACGCGTATCGCTCACTCTCTCTGCCATTGAATACAGCTGTTGCAACGAAGCTGTGACGTCAACCTCCATTTGAAATGCGGTTGCCATCACATCTACAGGGGATGCCCAGTTCTGCAAGGGAGCATCGACCACTTGTAGTGCAACGCTTTGCCCTCGAGCAATGATGTATTCCGCGAATTTTGCAGCATGCTCATGCTCGCTGTTGGATTCGTCTCGGAAGAATCGGGAAAATCCCCTCAACTCTCGTTCGGCAAACCAGATTGCTGCAGCGAAATAAGAGGCATGGGCTTGCCTCTCCATGTTGAGGTGGGCTTGGATCGCGCTTAGAAGATCAGAGTCAATCGCTTCTGCAATTGCACGACCTGATGGTCCGCAAGCGATAGATGAAGCGGAGATCGAATTGTTTGTGCTCAGCATTTTTTACTTGTTGATGTCCAAATGATACGCATATGCAAGTCAAATTGCTCGCAAGGTGTGTTATTTGCACCAAGTTAAATGAGAGTCATTATCAAAAGCATCTGAAATCTTGAATTTTTTCGGTCGTTTGTTGAGTTCTTTGGTTTAACGCCATCCAGCATCTGCCATCACTTTGATTGCGGTTTTCTGAGTTGCGCCTAAAGCACTAATAGAAACATTGTCTGGGGTAAATTTTCCAAATGCTTTTAATTCTTTCGATGTACCAAGATTTTTCAGTGGATATTCGAAGGTTGGGCCTGCAATGAGTCGACTACCTTTTGGTGACGAAATGAACTCAATAAATTGGATCGCCTCTGTTTTATTTTTGGCCGACTTTGCGACTCCTGCGGCACTTATGTTCACATGGGCTGGATTTGGCATAACTAATTTAATGTTCGATGTTACTTTCTGATCGTTCTTTCCGCTCGCACCTGCCTGCATTCGTGCTAGATAATAATGATTGACAAGTCCAACACCACATTTGCCTTGTCCAACCGCACGAATTAGTGATACATCACCACCGAAATACGGCTGGCTTACATTATCGACCATCCCTTCAACCCAAGCCGAAGCAGCAGTTTGACCATTCATTATGATTTGGTCGGCTACAAGTGACTGGCTGTAGACGTTTTTCCTTTTACGCAGACAGAGTTTTCCTTTAAGAACTGGATTTGCAAGATCGGAATAGGTCTTAATCGTATTTGGATTAACGATATTGGGATTTACAATGATCGATCTTACGCGCCTCGTGAAACCAAACCATCGATTTGATGGATCCCGATAGCGTGAAGGAACATTCGACTGGAGTTCCTGCGAGGACACGGGCTGCAGAAGACCAGCTTCTGCAGCATTGTTTATCCTCGCTGCATCAACCAAAATGATCACATCAGCTTTTGAATTTTCTCCCTCTCGTTTTAGACGTTCAACTAGCGATATCCCTGTGGCCTCAATAAGTCTTACTTTGATTCCAGTTTCTTCACTGAATTGTTTGTAGGCAGCACGATCAGTGTTGTAATGCCGGCCTGAGTACACCCTTACTTCCTTTGCCTCCACTGAAGGCAGGACAGCAATTGTTGCCACCATACCCATCGCTGCAAAGAACCTACACATGCTTCTAGATATAATTCCTCTTATATTACTCCAGTGACTCCAGTCTTCATCTGCTTTTGACGTACCATTCTGTAGCATTTGGTGAAGGCTTTTTGTTCTTGAAATTCCCTGATCGATGGACTTTCTGACGCATTCTCTTTTGCCTCTTCCTGTAGTTCGCGACTTTCAGCAACGCCTCTGTGCTCGCGACCTACCCTGGCGAGATGGCCGATTGACTGCCGGGGATCAGGCTGCATTGGTGAAGACTAATCATCAGCTCGATCCAAATGCTGAGCTCACTATTTTGATTACCAACTGCATCACTAAAGCATTAACGAGTGATCCCTTGGTCAAGAGTTTTTCACTTGTACGGAAGGTTCACAGTTTGTTGATTTCTAGGTCCAATGTCGGAGATTCTTATGGATGGCATGTTGATAATCCTTTTTCCCGCCATGGTCGCCGTGATTTGTCTTTCACCTGCTTTCTGAGCGATGAAGATACCTACGAGGGTGGATCTTTATTGACCCAAACAGGCGGTGAGGAAACGAAGGAATTTCGATTGCCACCTGGGCAAATTGTTCTCTATCCTTCTTCCACCCTTCATTGTGTTAAACCCGTTGTCAGCGGTGTTCGATATGTATGTGTCGGCTGGATCGAAAGCTATGTCAAGGCGCCAGAAGACCGCTCAATTCTATTCAATATCGATGCTGGCGCTCGTGGTTTATTGGCTCGCCATGGCCGATCGGATGAACTTGATCTGATCTTTCAAAGCTATACGAACGCTGTCCGACGCTTGTCGAACTGATTTGTAGCTTTTGATATGGTCACCGCTGGTATTTTGTGGCTGTATCTTCATTACAATTGGATTAGTTGAGCTTCATCCAAATGACAAAGCCTTCTGCTATCTCAGTTTTCGTTGCTGCGACGTCGCTTCTTGTTGCATCTGCACCAGCTCTGCACGCCCAGGATGCGGGTGGCCTTAAGGAATGGACCACAGATCAAGGTGTTGATGAGGAAAGTGTATTGGATTCTGACGCCGCTGCCTTGAAGAAAAAGGCAGAGCAAGAGGATATCTGTGTTCCTATTGGGGAAGGTGAGAACTGCTGGTAACTATTGCTGTTTCAATTCTAGGGGGCAATCCCCTCTCTTTATCCAAGAAAAAAGCGCCCCGAGGGGCGCTTTTGTTTTGACCAGTAGTTGATCAGAACTTGAAGGTGGTTTTAACCAATGCGCCAAGTGTGTCAGATCCATCCACTGATGCATTTCCATCAGCATCCTGAACCCAGAACACTGCGGGAGTTACCGTAACGTTGTCACTGACCTGGTAATCGTAATAAGCCTCGAAAGCGAAGTTCTCGTCATCGGGGCTGCTGTCACCTTTCATTGATGTTGCGTAGCTTGAATATGAACCGAAGCCCACCCCAAGCTTGTTGCCGTCAACGAAAGCGTTCTTCCAGTTAAGGCCGACCATCCAGCCGAAACTTTCCTCAACTTGACCATCGGCTTTTGCGTCATTGAAGCCGAAGTCAATACCTGCACTGATTGTCGGTACGATGCCGGTTTCCTCCGGTGACCAATAGCCTCGGACACCAAAGGCATTCAGAGCGGCATCATCCTTGTTAACGGCAGGAGTTGAGTAACCTTCCGCGGGATCAGATCCACCACTGCCATGTTTGTGGGCATAGAGGCCGGAGATGTACCACTTCCTGTTTCCATAACCAACTTGGCTCAGGAACAGGCCGTCGGTGTCCTCACCGAACATACCTTTCTTGGAGCTGGAATCAGCACCTTCGTTGCCGTCAGCAACGTAACTTGCAGCTGCATTCCATGCTGCTTCGCCGGGAGCAACATTCTGACGCCATTGGATACCTGCACCCTGTCCGGTACTTGCACCCATAAGAATTCCATAACCCCCAAGCTTCATTGCTTTGAGGATGGGCTTGTAGCGAGTTGGTGTTTCCACCATGTAGTAGTTCTCTACAAGTGCACCTACGGTGACTTTGAACTCTTCACCAACTGGGAAGGTATACCAAAGTTTGTCGATCTTCAGCGCATTGGTACCTGATTTGGCATCAGACAGGTAGGTGTTGTCGTTTGTCCAAACATTGGACATATTCCCCGTCCTAATACGGGTGTACAGCAGATCTTTACCTGTAAAGGTTGTGTTCAGGTTGAGGGTGTAGCGGTACGACATGGTTGTCGCATCGTCTTCGCATGCACCAGCTTTTGCAGCGTTGCAGGCGTCGCGATCGTCATAGCTGACGGCACCAAGGAAGAAGTCAGCTTGTCCTTTGAGCTTGGTGGTGGTGGAGAACTGGGTTGCTTCCAGTTCGCCAACGCGGGCCTCGAGGCCGTCAACGCGACCCTTAAGGATGGCCAGCTCGGTTTCGAACTCAGCCATCAGGCGACGCAGCTCGTCGGTCACTTCGGTGACGCGGTCGAGGCAAGCGTTCAGCAGGGCAGCCGCTTCGTAGCGGGTCATGGCCCGGTTGCCACGGAAGGTGCCGTTGGGGTAACCGGCGACGCAGCCGTAGGTCTCAACCAAACCTGCCAGTGCCTGATAGGCCCAGTCGGTGGGGTAGACGTCAGAGAATTGGGTGACGCTGGTGACCTGATCAGCGGAAGCCGCGTAATCAGAAACGCCGTTGATGTTCAGCTCGGCGGCATTGACGCCGGTGGCCAGAAGGCCAAGGGCGGCGGGAGCCACCAGCAGTTGCTGGAAAAGCTTCATTGAATTCCTCACACAGGAAAGCCCTATAAGGGCAGACATATGTTGCCTTTTCGCTGTGTCGCCTGTTACTCGTTTACTGCAATCAAAGGTTACTTTTTATACATCTTAAAGTTTCTTTGATACGCGCTATGCCTCGTCTTCCAATTCAGAAAAGTCCTTTTCCAGGTTGACCTGGATCAGATGACTTGCCTTTATGTGCTTTTTGTTACTCGCCCTGTCTGGATCTATTGGCGCTGATGACGGTATCGTTGATGTCATTGATTATCTAGGGTCTTGGCCGAATCTTCTGAAAACCGACATTCAGTAAATAAGAAAAAAGGTTGCAAGAAATCCAAGTGTTCGAATTGGAAAGGAGGGGCCTGTCGTTGTGGGCGTTAATCAATCTACAGGCAAAATTATCTGTCCTTTTAGTTCATCAATATAAATTTGTTGGGACTTCCTTAGATTGCTAATAGTCCTGGATACGGTTGATCTCGTGGATCCAACGATTTCAGCAATGCGTGCATGAGACAATGTGTGCTCCAGTAGTAGGCCTTCTGATGTTCTTTTTCCTAGTCTTGTCATTAGTAATCTAAAAAATTTAATCAGTCGGTTTTCTAGATTTTTCTCGTGCCTCATGATGTGAAGTTGAATGATCCAGTTCATGATTGTATCGCTGGTGTCGGATTCTGTCTTGCTTATTGATCCAACCGTATATGTTGTGTCTGTTATGGCTTCTATAAAGAGTTCTAGGTTTTCTGGATAGTGGAATCTGCAAATATCCGCTCTGCATGTAAAAGCTAAAGTTATGTCTTCTGCGTTCTTGGATTGGTTGGCCGCAATCCTTATTACGCCACTCTTTACCGTTATTTCTATATCTTCTCCGGTTTGAGTTCTTTCTAGTGAAATTCTTTCAGACGAATTCAGGGATATTGGTCTCCTTGCCTTGTCTCGATGGTGGCGTTCAGTCGTCATTGACGCGTTAGCTTGTTCTTTTTGATACACCGGTTTGTGCTCAATTTTTCTATTGGGCTTTCTGGGCTATGTATTAACAGGGATTCGGTATCTCAGGCGTATTTAATGACACTCATAGCACGATGTGGCTTGCTGCTTTTGTCTGCTCTTGTGATATTTGCTTTCTTCGAGGTGAGATATGGCACATTGCGTCGGCGCGATAAAGAGGCTGTATCTGTTAATTGCCTACCCACAGAGTATTTTCGGGCTTAGCATTCTGGAGTGATTCCATGTGCTCTTCAGTTAGGGCTTGCGCTGCCTGGTCGTGGCCTATGAGTGAAAGGTGGGATGCACGTCGGTAGCACCATGTATTGATTTCTCGCAGCGTCTTGCTTCTGAGGTGATAATTTTTGTTCATTTGCTTTGGGTGCTGCTCTCGCTATTTTTCTGCTTCCTGATTGCTACGTGGCGGAATTAATTGCTTTTGTTTGTGCTATTTGGTATGTTGCGCTGTGATTGTTGACCTTTCTCTTACTATTCTTCTTTATTGTTGTTGCCGGAAGTGGCTCTTTGCTCATGAATCGCTGAGTGTTGTGAGAATTATTATCAATCTTTCCGCATGAATTGTGTGTGGAGATGGTGTGTTTGTTCTGTGGGCATCTTTTTCGGCCCATACAACAGTGAGTTGATTTGTTGTGATGGCTGCCGCTGCGCCCTGTGCCTGTCCGCGTTGTACCTGTGAGGTGCAATCGTCCCAAGCCCTTGTTCGTGATGGCCAGAGTTTCTGTTCAGATGCCTGTGCCACCGGTCATCCCAACCATGAGCCCTGTCATGGCAGTGGCTCCTGCGGCTGCGCCTGCGCGGAGTGAGGCGGTCGGGTTGATTTCAACTCCCTGTCATGCGGGCAGGCCTGAGCAGCATCGTCAGCCCAGACACGGTCACAACAATGGTGAGAGTTCCCAGCAGGATTGGGTACACGGGCTGGAGATTGAGCCAGCCGAACTGTCCTTTGTGCAGCTTGAGCAGCCAGAAAGCATCAATGTTCTGCTCTAGCAGCAGGCTGTAAAGGGATCCGGTTCCTGCTGTGATCAGCAGTGGTGCTGCGGCGATCGGCACCAGCCAGCGATGGATGCGCCGCGCCTGCCGGCTGGTTGTTCTGGAAGCTTTCATTGCTTGCGCAGCTGTTGGTGGAGTTTCCGTTCATCAGTGCAAGGCATCCAGCGTCCGTTGTTCTCATGAACGCTGATGCAACCGATTTCAGCTGCCCGCTGCAGGGCTTCGCCTTCGGTGGCGTAGAGCCCCTTGCCGTGGGCCATCCCTGGCGTTGTATTCACCAACACGGCCAAAACGCCGAAGCTAATAGCCGATAACGGTTGGATAGCGTGCATCGGTTCAGAAGCCTTCGCAGTGCTCGACTGCTTTGAGGTAATTCATCTTGCCGGCAGCTGTGCCTCCCTTTGGATTGATGCTGGCCCGCAGGTCAATCTGTGCGTCGATGCAGCGGTTGTAGCGATGGGTTTTGACGGCTTGCGGGATCAGCAGAACCGTGATGCTGAGCAAGCTGAGACTGCTGACGGCTGCCAGTACGGGGTAGGTGTGGGCTCGCACCATCTCGCGAGCCGTGAGCTTTTGTTGGCTGTGGTCGACCATGCGTCGCGGTTGATTGGTCCCAGCTTGGCGGGCGTTGGTATCGCTTGCTATGGCGCTCCCTCCTTCTCTCGCTAGGGTCGTCGGACACGGTTTTGATGTATGCAGGCCTTGGAGTTCCTCGCCCTTGTGCTGGTGAACTTGGCTCTGACGGTTTATCTGGTTGAAAAGGGGGCCAAGTTCCTGAAAGAGAAGCGCCGCCTCAAGCGCCTTGTCAACCAGCATCCCGAAATGAAGGGGGTGCATCCTGATGAGGATGGCCTCTTTGTGTTTGAGAGCGATGATTCGCTCAAGGTGCTCGTGCTGGAGAACGATCAGCCCGGTTCTGATGAGCCCTTCTACGTCACAGAAGAGGATCTCGAAGAGGACTGAATCGATTGGTGCAGGAATGGAACGATGAGTTCATCACCCAGGCTCAGCATGAGCTTAAGGAAATGATGGCTGACTGGAAATATGACTACGGCGTGAGTGATCGCGAATGCTCGGCCATGTTGCTTTGGATGCTGATCAAGCTCAATCCCGACGCCAAGATCGACGGAGGCTTGCTTGATCGCTGATGCGACCGTTCGCTAGGTGCAATCACCGATGCTGTTTGGTTCCATGGGATACAGAATCAACAGGTAACCCCTACTCAGAACAGGGGGAAACTGCATCGAACAGGGGAGGGATTAGGGAACCCTTCCTTTTTTGTGGACTCCCTTTGTAGTGTTTGCCTCGGCCCTACATCTGGGGTGCGGCCACAAAAAAGCCCGCCAAAGTGGCGGGCCGGGTGATGGGGTCTCTTAATATAACGAGCATGGCCACTACATGCAGTGTTGATGTGTGATCAAGGGGCTCTGCATAAGTGATGTTGTTCCCCCTAGATCTGGAGCCTGATGAGTATCATCCTGCTAACGCATCAAGATCTGGTGCTGTGAGCCGGGTGATGGGGATTGCTCAGGCTCGATGAATCGCTCCACGATTGGGGCGATTTTTTTGTTATCGACGTGAGCGGTGGTTGTGTTCCACTTCAGCTACGTTGCGACTCAGGTAGAGAGCGTTGCTGAGCCCCATCACAACCGTGCATCCGGCTGGTCCGCAGACCCGATACAAGTTATTGCCGATCGATTCCACGGTTCAATTGCCTTGAACTGAGTAGGGCAAACGAAGGATTTCGGCCATGGAATCACGCTTGAAACTTCAGCCGTCCTACGAGTCCATAATTGGACCGGGCTGCGACAACCGATACGGGTTTGATTTTCTTTGCGCCTCTCGGTATTCCTTGAGAATTGCGCTCGTTGTTTCTTGATGATTCAGGTGCTTGGGAAATGGCTGGCCTTGAGTCGCTCGAGGTGATCGCGCACCTACAGATCCGGCATGCGCTTCCCCCGTTGTGTCAGGTTCTGCCGATGGGCATAAAGCTCTTTCCATCCCATCAGCGGTTCGATCAGCAGATCGCGCAATTGAGCTTTGGCGGTTGTGTTGGTCATCGTCTTGGATTTTTCCGTCTCGTGCTCCATCAGCATCGGTAAAACCTGAGGGCCACACATCACCCACTCGAGGGGTTGTGGGGTGGTGATCCAAAACGATGTCTCCCCCATCTGAGGGGGACGTCGTCTGATGAATCCTCTTAACGTGGCATGTCTCCTGGGGTTCCGATGAAGGTTCTGCAATCTGTTCTGGCATTGCTGCTGGTGCTGGTGATGGGTTGTGCAACAACCTCAACGGTCTCTGCGGCAACGATTGAGGAGGCGGCTAGTGGAGATCTGATTGCCACGCTGGAAAAGGCGCGGGATGTTCGCGAACAGGCTGACATCAAGATTCGGGAAAACCTCAAATTGATGGCGTCGAGTTGTCTGTATATGAGTGATTCGTTGAAAGAGTTGATGGCTCTGGAGAATCAGTTTGAAGACCGCCAGATCGAAGATTTCACCGTGGGAATGGCGGACGCGGTTGAGCTTGAATTGCTCGATGAGGAGTCACGCAAGATCAAAGCGCTCTACCGCAGATCCCATTGTGATGATCCGATCATCCTTCGTGAGCAACTGCGGCAGGCCGATGAGAAGCGCAAGGCCTGAATCAGCAGCAGACCCCCGGTCCCTATGACGGAGGGGGCCGGGGGTCTGTGTCTGAACGTTCTGTTCAGGGTTTGTGTGGCCGTCCCGTTCCGGTGAACAGGCGGCCTAACTCGCTCGTTTGTGCATGACTCAATCCATCAGATGTTGCTGAAGGAAGGTTGAAGCGTCTGGCTTATGGCGCCTGGGGCCATGTTCCAAGGGGTCGGGTGAAGGGAGCTCCTTAGGGCACCTGGCACGGTGCAGATGGAGTGCCGATCGCCCAGGCCTTTCGCACAAGGCCTGTCGAAGGGCGCACCCAACAAGAGGTGTGAAAACTGTTGGAGCAGGGGCCTGAAAGTCAGCTTGCTTCTGACGTCTGCTCGGTTGGACCGTCGTCTCGCATGGACGCCTCCGATCTCGATGCAGACAGTCTTGGGGCTGGGCTAGGCCCTGGCAATCAGCACGAACACGCATTGCCTTTCAGGGCAGAACCAGCTGAAAGTGGGGCTGGCGTGGCTGCGATCTGATTAGCCTGGGCCACCACGCGTCGCTGATGACGATTCCCTTCGGCACGCCAGAGCCTTCGGACGGACTGCTCAACAAGTCGGTGTCGTCCACCCGACTGCGCGCCTGGTTGAACAACCGCCTGCGCCAGCTCGCGGTGGGGCAGCGGATTCAGGATGCGCGGGCCTTACGAAGCGAATTCCTGGTGGATTGATCGTTCAGTGATCAACCCAGCTCGAGGCATGCCAGGCCGTATACGTTGCGGTCATGCCCCCTGGGGATCACGCCCTTGTACATCCGTACCGTTGACGTCATGGGTTTGAAGCCCCTGGCGCTGAGGATGGTCTTGGCGCTCGGGTTGTGGCCGGGGGTGTCGATCAGCACCACACCGTTGTGGTGGTCCAGGGCGTTGTTGAGCAACAGCGAGGCCATGCCGGGGTCTTCGGCGAGCCATGGCCCCACCCGCCATCCCTCGCCGATCGGCAGCAGGCAAGGGCGAATTCGCACGTAGCCATGGCATTCGCCCTCGGCATCTCTCGCTGCGAACACATCTCCGGCTCTATGGCGGAGCCATAGTTCAAGGAAGTGGGGCCTTGGGCTGATCTCATGGCGTTCGTCGTAGCGCTGAATCGCCTCCAGCGACACCTCGTGCAAGGGCACGACGGCAACGTCGCTGCGCTGGCTCGGGCTTGAATCGAGTGATGCCTCGCTGCGGAACAGCATCTGCCGGCGTGTGGTGATGCAGTCCTTCTGAAATCCATCTCGTTCGTAGAAGTCCACCATCTGCACCGCGGCCTCCAGGCCGATGCACTGCACGCCGCCGAGGGTTTTTAAGGCGTGATGCCAGAGCTGACGACCGATCCCTTGGCCTCGATGCTCCGGCTTCACCACAAACAGGCCAATGAAGGCATAGTCAGGGTTGTAGGTGACCGCCGCGATGCAGCCCACCGGTGTGTTGTCTTGCCAAGCGAGCCAGACCCCCTGGCGATCGGTGTTGGCGTAGATCTCGATGTCGCCGATTCCTGGAGCGAAATCCTGCTCACGGGCCAAGGCCGTGAGTGTGTCGAGGTCGGCGGGGGTGAAGGGTCTGATCTCCAGCATCGAGCTCGGCCCATCCCGACCCTGCTGAAGTCCGTCTTACCGCC
The DNA here is from genome assembly GCF_000161795.2 of Synechococcus sp. WH 8109. Lineage (NCBI taxonomy): Bacteria > Bacillati > Cyanobacteriota > Cyanophyceae > Synechococcales > Synechococcaceae > Synechococcus > Synechococcus sp. WH 8109. The sequence continues at coordinate 838,261 of NZ_CP006882.1, forward strand.
TTTCACGGCTGATCTCCATCCCTGGATCAGCTCATCCTCTGGTGGCGCATGAATGTTCTTTGTGAACAGTTGCTCTCTAGGGTGCTTGTCACGACTCCCCTGCCCCTGCGGGCTATTGATCCCATGATTGCTTCGAAGCTGTTCGATTTCCTCGGCCGGGTGCTGATGGCGGCCGTGTTCGTGAATGCCCTGCCGGCCAAGTTCACCAACTTTGCTGAAACCGCAGGCTTCATCGCCTCCAAGGGCATCCCCGAACCCCTGGCCTCTCTGCTACTAACGGCGGCGATCGTGGTGCTGATCGCCGGATCGATCCTGCTGGTGTTCGGCAGCAACACGGTGCTGGGGGCCTCGATGCTGCTGCTGTTCCTGGTGCCCACCACGCTGATCTTCCACACCTTCCCTGTGGACAGTGGCTTTGCGATGAACCTGGCCCTGATAGGGGCGCTGATCCTGGCCATCACCCGCGCCTGCGGCAATGCTGTGCCCAGCTTCACGCACCTGCGCTCCAAGGGTTGATCGCCGGCTGGCTGGCTCAGGGCAGGGCCAGGGCCATGCCTTCGCGGCGCGGATCAGCGGCCCCCTGCCAGCCACCACCGATTTTTTGAATCAGAGCGGTGCCGCTGCCAATGCTCTGACGCCGCGGGCTTGCTTCGCTTTTGAGCTGCTGCAGAGGAAACGGCCAGGGCAGCGGCGGATCGCTTTCCAGCACCAGTGTTGTGCCTCGGCGCGAGAGATGGGGAAGGCCCACCGCCCGCGCCGTCGGTTCGTCCCAAGCAAATGACGCCAGCAGCACTCGGCTGAGCAGATGGGGAATGCTGCGGCCGCCGGGGCTGCCGAGGGCCAGCACTGGCTCGCCGTTGCGGAACACCAGCGTCGGTGCCATCGATGACATCGGCCGCCGTCCAGGCAGTCGGCGGTTGGCGACCGGTTTGCCGCCAAGGCTGGGTTTGAAGGCGAAATCGGTGAGCTGATTGTTCATCACCATGCCTCCTATCAGGTGTCGACTCCCAAAGATCGTCTCCACCGAGGAGGTGTAGGAGGCGATGTTGCCGCTGGCATCCACGATCGTGATCTGGCTGGTGCCCTGTTCGATGCCCCGACTCGGCCTGCCGTAGGGATAACGATCGATGCCTGGTGGTAGTCCCGGCAATGGCCTTGAGCCGTTTGCGCGCTGCATAGCTCTTGCCCGGCTGGCGATGTAGGCCGGATCCAGCAGGGCTGCGCTGGGCACCGCTCCGTCAATGGGGTCATGCACCCAGTAGAGGCGGTCCGCATCAGCCCAGGCCTGGGCGCGGGCCAGCTGCCGCCAAACCTGCGGCTCACCTGCGCTGGAGCTGGCCAGGTTGGTGCTCTGGTTCAGCAGCGCCAGGGTTTGCAGCAGCGCCAAGCCGCCGCTGCTGGGGGGCGGCATTGTGCAGATCCGGTGCTGGAGCTGCTGGCTGCAGAGAGGGGGGCGCCGGACCACGGTATAGCTGCTCAGATCGGCGGAGCTCCATCCCCGAAAGTTCGGCTCGCCGGCCTGCAGGGCATTGATCCCGCCCAGGATCTGCTGCGCGAGAGGCCCTTGATAAAAGGCTTGGCCTCCTTCCCTGGCCAACAGCCTCAGGGTGCGTGCCAGGGAAGGGTTACGGAAAGGTTGATCCACTGCTGGTGGCTGGCCGCCGGGCAGGTAGAGCGCTTGAAAGTCAGGGCTGTGGGCCACGCCAAAACGCTGGGCCAGGCGGATGGAGCGCAACAGTCGCGGGCTAGGTAGAAAACCAGCGCTGGCCAGGCGGATCGCCGGTTGCAGGGTTTGTGCCCAGGGCAGACGGCCGTAGTTTTGATGTCCCTCCCAGAGCAGGGCCACGGTGCCGGGAATGCCAATGGCGTTGGCTTGGCTGGTGGCCTGACGCCAGGGGAGGGGATCCCCCGCGGCGTCGAGCAGGTCGGTGGGGCGGCTACGTTCGGGTGCCACTTCACGGCCATCCAGCACTGCAAGCTGGCGTTGCTTGGAATGCCAGTACAGCAGAAAACCGCCACCCGCCAGGCCGGAGCTTTGGGGTTCCACCACCGCCAGCACCGCCTGGGCTGTGACTAGTGCATCGATGGCGCTCCCGCCGTTCTTCAGCGCAACCAGAGCCGCCTTGCTGGCGAGGGGATTTGCGGTGACCACCACGGCGGATCCGTGGGCGGTGGAGATGCCCTTGCGGCCGGGATCGGTGGATTCCGGATCGTCGCGGCTGATCGGGGCTGCCGCTGCGGGGAGGGTGCTCCAAAGGCTCAGCGCCAGCAGCAACGCTTTGAGCTGAGGGAGCACGGCGTTGGATCGGCTGGTTTCAGTCTTGTGGCTGGTGAGGCGGATTGCTGGCCTTCCCATCAAAAAAAGAGCCGGCCCCTCAGCCCGCTCCTGCTTGACGCATTGAAGGCACCACAGCCTTCACCTCAAGACTGGATCAGCAGAGGGCCGTTCGAGATGCGATCGAAGCGTTTCTCAGGGAATTCTCAGGAGGCGGAATAGGCATACTGCTCAATGAGAATCTTTCCCGCATGGCCAATGGTCATGCCGGCGCGAGCACCACTGCAAACGCTTCTGGAGGGAACAAAGAGCAGGTTCGCTCGCCTGCTCCTCTCCTCTCGCCTGTTAGCGAGAAGCGGCCGTTCAATAGGAAGGGATGTATCCGCAGGCCCACCTACGGGATACATCACTCACCCAAACAGAATTTACCCAAAAAAAGGTTCCCGAAGAGCCCACTCCTCGGGAACGACTCGTGCATGCGAGGAGAACTTAATGCTGCGCAATCTCCCTTAACAATGAGTAATTGTGCTCAGTGCGATATAGCTGGGTCTTGCCTTGATTGTGCTGGCGGTTGATCCTCTTGGTGCTTCCCAAGTAGCCAATAAAAAACCCCTGCTTGCTGCAGGGGCTCCATAGCGTTTTGTCGTGTCTGATCGGCTCAGAGGCCGAGGAATTTGGCCGGAATTCCATCCAGGCTGTTATTGCCCATCATTTGGAAGATAACGTTGATCAGCATTCCTCCGATGTGGAAGGCTCCCACCAGAGCCAGGCCTCTCCAGAGTTTTTCGGCTGCTGCTGGGGGCTGATTGTTGGCCCAGGTGCCGGATCCGTCGGTCATCGGTTGATCGCAACTTCAATCACGTTGGCGAAAGAGCTTGCAGGGGTCCAGCAGTCGTCACTGAGATTCATCAGCGCACCGGCGGTGGACAGCGCCGCCAGCCTGTTTTAAGCATCGTGTTCCAGGCTTCGATGGCGTTGTGCCGCAGCATCCGACGCCGGGTCTGGGGTACCGGCGGTCTGGGCGGGATCCAGCTGTAGGTGCGCACCGCCACCCACTGGGCATGAACGGTGGATGCATCTGGCTTGAACTGCACCACCTTCTGCTGCTCTGCACTCACAAGCCAGCCTTCTCCACCGGGCTGTTCTGGTGGTTCGTGGGTGGCGCGGTAACGGGGCAAGGGGTGGGGCGACGACAAACAGAAGACAGCTCTGCAAACCATCTGCTGCCGAGGCGAAGCCCCAAGCTCAGGATGGCGAATTCGCTGCTTGGCTGGGGAGGGCAGACTGAGCAGGATGCGGCTGAGGTTTCAAGTGCGCTCGCGAGTCCGACGAAATATCGATGGATGAGTTGTTGTCCTCGAGGAAAAGAAGCTCGTCTCAGTCAAAACGAGGCTTGAGAGAAGCTTCTGGTGGCCTTGGCTTGCGACCACGGTCCAACCAAGGCAGGTCACCTTTGCATGGGTCGATGCATCGATCGAGGTCTTGGGGAAAGATGTTGAGCAATTTTTTGTTTCTCTAAGAAAAAACATGAAGTTTTTTCGTTGATTGGTAAGCAAGGATTCGAAGTTAAACGCATTGGTTCAAAAAGTTATTGGTGCTTCATCCTTTTCTCGCATACATTCTGGCAAATTCAGAGAGCAATGCCCTGCCGTCAGGTTGATGATTTCTCCCAGAAAATTGCTTCAGACTTTGCCGCAGCCTGCAGGACTGATGAGGAGAGTGAAGATTGTTTTGGCACTGCCTACAACTACGGTCGCGACCATGTGACCCGTCTGACGCACGAGATCATTCGACTTCAGCGGGATAGTGGTTTATCACGAAAAGAAATCGTTGACTCGATTAAAGATCTGGCCAGTCATATGAATGCACTCTCTTATGTGTTTCTTGTGGCGGCCGATGTTGCCGAGAAAGCCCTGGATCATGATTGATCCTGAGGAAGCGCCCGCACAGCAAGAGTCAGGTGAAGATCCTCCTTGTTACGCCCCTCGGGGCGATTTTCTGATCGGTCTTGCTCAGGAAGCGCTTTCCCTCACCAGGAGACGGAAGCTTGAGAAGGAGATCGCCGTGATCAAATCAGCGCTGAAGGGCCAAGACGACAAGCCAACAAGCCGTCGCGCCGAGCAACTCAAAACACGTCTTGACAAGCTCAGGGATGAACTAAACAGCACCTAATAGGCATGTCTGGCATAACTCGTGGGATTCTTTCCGCCAGGTTGCTCATACCCTGCTGTATCCGAGCTTGGTTTCAAAGATCTTGAGGGGCAGTCCAAACGACTCCATCAGCTGCCGGCAGTCATCGCCCACCGTGCCGTAAACCTCAACGCTGAAGCCATCACCAAGCTCCGCATGCTTCTGCAAATACTCCTGAACAGGAGGGTTGGAGACATGGGCACTGAATGCCTTGTCGTTTACGTAGACCTCTGACCAAACGAACGCTTGGGGATCGTCCGGGTCTTGATCAAAGGTGTGGTGAATCATGCCTGGCTCAGATGCTTCAACGGCTTCGTCGGTGATGCGAGCCAGCTCCAGGTACTGGTCAACACAACCGGGTTTGACGTGGATTCGCGCCAGCAACATGAACGGGGTGGATTTGTCGAAGCTGGCCATTGGATCTCAGGCGGTGCTCAAGTGTTCCATGGATCAGGGTGAAAAACCCCTGGAGGCGCCCTCTCCAGGGGAAGCCAGGCATGTGTTCAAGTCACGAACCGATGGAAACGATCAGGCGGCTAGAGGCTGTTGTTTCAGCGACAAGCGACCGCTAGCCATCGAGTTATGAACCAGGTCTTTGGCGTAGCGGCGGCCTGCTTGTTGTGCTTCTCGAACGCTTCTGTAATTGCCGACAAAGTCGTATTCCTTTCCATCAACCGTTGCCGCAACCGCATAGAGCTTGTCAGTAACCTTGCTCACAGACCACCGCAAAAAGCAGGCCGGGGAGTTCTTCTGACTCTGCATACTGTCCTCCATGAAATAACGGGATGACTTAAGCACTTGCTTGTTTGTTGCATCTTAAAGCTTTAAATATCGCAAATAGGTAATTATATTTCTTTCACGATTTGGTCGTCAGGGCCTTATCAAATTGATTGATGCGAAGAGCTACGGCCGGCGTTTTCGAGCAGCTCCCTCTGCCGCGATGGCTGACCTTCAACCAAGCTGCGACTTAACGATGTGGAGCCACGGAACCGCGAGGAGAAACAGGTTCTCCCCGAGCGATGCGGATTCCGCATCAATACGTTCGCCACGTCACATTGATTTGCGCCTGATGCACTGAATGTCTAAAGCTTTCAGGCCTTTGAGGCACAAAAAAGTTTCCCCGCTGATCGCTCTCAATGGGGAAACTCTTCTGCCAGCACCAGGGTCGCTCTCCCCGTGCTGCTCAGCACCACATCTGGTGTGCAGGCAACTGAGGGTTCAATGATGAGGCCAATCAGCAGGCTTGTCTGGGAATTTCTGAAGATGTGCTGATCCGCCAAAAATTTCGGTAGATGCGGGCGACGGTTGCGACTGATACGGACGACCTAAATGCTCGATAGGCCTCGGAAGAACGCCTGGATTCGCTATGCAAACGGACCCAGCAGTTGCCGCTGAAATGGGTCCGCGTCCCGGGCTAGGTGCATGAGACCAGGACGCATCACACATAAGCCATTGGAGCCAGTCGATTCAGCGAAATCCGCTACTCAAATGGCTCCATTCTTCAGGCGGGCGCTTTGTGGAAATTGGTTGAATAGGGGAAGCGGTAGCCAAGCTCCATCTCCTCCAGCTGCTCTTCGGCGAGGTAGAGGCTGCGCGTGAAGAAGCACACGTTCTCGCTGTCGCACACCAGAAATTTTCCGGCTTCGATTTTTTGGATTGATGAACCGCGCGGAGTCTGTGCGATCAAGTCTGCTTGAGCCATGGAGCGTGCTGGCAAATCACCAATGTCATGGCTTCCATCGTTTTCGTTTGGTCGTTACAACGCTCACACTTCAACAATGTCATTTGTGCCGACTTCTTGGTAACAACAGATACTCGTGTTAAGCGTTAAAAAGAATCTGTCGCGCCATCTCAGAAATGGGCTATTCACGGTCTCGTTTGACAACGATGCGATGAAGTGGCTGCTCTCGAAACTCGGTTTACTAAAGCAGGACAAAAACACCCAGTCTCTGAAGGAAGACCTATCGTTTTTTAAGACCTCGCTCCAGGCCAATGCCATTGCATGCCAATGGCTTCTGAGGGAGCAAACTCGGCTCTTGCTGAGGCAAAGCAAGGGGGCAGCATTAATGATCAGAATCAGGGATGCATCCGGTGATGGCACTGTTGCTAGCAAGTTTGTGGAGCTCAGCCTCAAGGCAACGCAAGCACAGATTGAAGCCCCATCTGCGAGCGGTCAGATGCTTCTTGAGCTTGGTTATCGCACGGTTGGTGGTGACTTCATCACGCTTGAGTATTCCTTCATTGATCTAGGCCCCAAAAAAATTGAGCAGCCAGAGTTGACCAATTGGTTCAGCAATGAATCGGACAATATTCACCAAGATATGTACGACTTAGCGACCAAAGGCAGAACCCTTGGTGGATCTGAAGTCATGCCTCTCGGCCGGTGATACTGATTGCAGCGGCGTGGCTGTTGATCCAGGCCAACGGATGATGAGGAGACGGGGTTTGTTCTGCTCTAACCGTTTTATCAGCGCCACAATATTGCGGTAAGTAATTTGTGCAGTCTCAACGGATCATTGGCGCTACCCGGTTTTTTCACCTAAGCCATGGTGGAACCGGAAGGTGCAGATAAAGGCTCCTTCTTCCCAATGGTTGTTCCGTTGACCATTGGGCGCTGGTCACTGCACTGACTCTCTTCTGGCGATGCAAGGAGTCAGACCAGCGTTGTTTGAGGCTCCATTGTTCAAGAAAGCCAGTTCAGCAGTGGCTTTGGCGGTCCACACGGGCCGCTTTTTGATGTCAAAACGCTAAATATCACTTTTGATGCGCAAGATGATGCCCAAAATGCCCCCACATGAGCAAGTGTTGCCCGAGGTGAATACATTGGCTGTAAAGCGTTGCCTGAATACCGAATCAAAAATACATTTGTATTCAACTAGTAGCTATGGGCAAGATATTTTGCTTCACCTGAATGGCTTTATGAAGGAATTGCTTGGTACGGCGAGACTGTCTGATAGTCAGAACCAGCAGAGCTCAACGCCATGTCTGCATAGGGTGGCAGTCGTTAAAGGAGTGAGATCCCCCCGTGGCAAGACGGGTTGTTGATGGCTTGTGCAGATGAACTTGTCTATTGACTCGCCAGTGCTTGGAAGACCAGAGCCGCAAAAAGCGACCAAAGCACGGTGCTTGCGAAGCGGTGCTCCAAGGCCAACCGACGGGACGTGCTCCTCATCAGTAGGTTCCGCGGAAAACCGTTGCGATAACTGAAGCAAGCGAGCAAGTAAACAATGCAAGCAGTGCGAACTCCATGAAGGTTGTGTTGTGGCCTGCTTCTGTAATGCCCCTGGTTGAAGCAGTGCTGTCGTAGCGGTCGGCACCAGAAAGCCCAGATAAGCGCTTCTACCCGTAGCGGCGAGGAAACCCTGTCTTTTTCTTGGGTTGCTGACCACACCCATCGTTTGTCGTGATGGCGACAACCTGTCGCTGAGCCTCACGTCATCATTTGAACGCTTCTTCGGTGAAGGGGCGATGCGTCAAAAGCGGGGGTGCTTAGGGAACACCTCCATTTTTTTGCAGTTCGTAAACGATTCCCAAGGCACCCCTGATTGATTGAAGAGGGTGTTGATGGAACGCCAGCACCTTCGACGCATTCGTCCCTTTGTTGATGGGGCGGCATTACTTGCCGCTTTTTTTGCCTATGGGCGACCGAACCATGACCGGTGTCCACGACCTGTATTGACGGTTCCCCCTCTCCCCATCATGAGTTTTCCGGACAAGAGTGAAGTGGTCGTCAAACGAGGGACACGGGCCTCTGGAGGTGAGATCTCCAGAGGCCTTTTTGTGTTCCCCTCTGCTATTAGTGGGGAATGTTTACCCCAGAGATCCGGCCCAACCAATAGGTGCTAGTTCAGTCAAATACGTTCAATTTGTTGCACGAATTGCTGGCTATGCAGCAATGTCTTGATCGATATAGTTCAGAAAATGAATCACTTTTCTTTCCTTCTTCTCTTGCAAAGCTTCTTTAGCAAGAGTCAGCAGCTGATTCTCTCGGGCTTTGATGGCGGTTCTCCACCTTTTGGGTTTGGGATTGGTCACACGGAAGGGCCCTGAGAGAGGAGGTGTCCTTGGAGGCACAAGTTTTTTCAAGCCGCACGACGTTAATGGTCACAAGTGAAAACCTCCCAGATGCGTGATGGTTGTTGATGTAGGTTCATTTAGATACCGTTTATATGTATCAAGCTGAACTCGGAGTTTGGCTGCGTCAACTCAAGAAATCGCTTCAAACCTAAAACCATTTCTCGACTCCCCTAGAGGGGAACCGCATGGGAGCAGCGCTAACGGCAAAGCCCTGGAGTATTCGATGCTCAGTTGAAACGAGGGACGACCTGAGCCAAAACACGTTTGTTGCAGCAACTCAGATGGCTTCCAGCACTGAGCAACGCAAAGCTGAGACCACGAGATCCACTCGCATTGCAGCTGGACTCATCCTCGGGTTGGCTTGTTTCGCTGCGGTGCTCACCGGTGGGATCTTTGTTGGGCAAACCATCGGTAAGGCGTTGAGCACGCTCCAGACCATCGCCCCAGTTCAGGTGGACCCTCTTCGCTGAGGTGTTGGAGCCGATCAGGCTTCAACGTCAACCTTGTCATCTACGTTTTGATTGGCCTCAACTGAGGTGGCTTCGTCTGACTTGCTTCGAGGGCAGTCACCTGCGTTGGCGGCGCCAATAAAAACAACAACCGCCGTGATCGCGACGATCAAGGAGCCGCCTACAAAAGGGAGTTTCGGGCCTTTCACGCCAGGTGTGTGCCGGAGGTCTGGTGACCCTAGTGCTAGATACAGACGTGGCAGGCGATATGCGTGGCACGGTCAGTTGTCACCAATGTGGTGACCTCTATTGATCCTTGTTTTCTTTGTATCTGGGCAGGTCGGTCGGCTGAGCCAGCACGTAAACGACGGCAGCTGTGATCAACACGGTGAACACGATGAGAGAGGTGATGGCTGCTGAATAGTCGTTCACTGGAGTCTCTCGACAAAAAAAGGTTAGGGCTGACTCTTTGCTGGATGCGTCAATTACCCGAAAGGGCCTGGCTGTGGATCGTGGTCATCGTGTTGTTCAGATCACCCACATCCCGAAGCCCTTCAACACTGAACCAGGGGGCGTTCTCCCAGCTGAAGCCTTCACCAAAGGTGTTGTCTGGTGCCGTGACGTACCAGTGACAGTCCACATCCGGCGTATCAACGGAGCACTGCGACCAGTCCGGCTGCCACTGAGGCACCTGAACCCACATCACTGTTGCAAACACCAGGGAGAACAAAGCTTTGAACATCTGCCCGGAGGTTGCTTAGCTAAACTTTACATGAATTGGTCTCAGGGTTGGAAGTGTCGACTGTATTGCGGATCACGCCCTGAAGGCTCAAGCAATAACGGGCTTTGGTATTCAGTGACTCGATTTCAACCGGTCGATCGGGGATACAACCGAGTTCCCGTGCTGTGCGTTCGAGGGCACACCGGTGGCGGAATCGCATTCCCTCACCGCTCGACGCGGTGTGATTCCGTCGTGTGCATCCAAATGTGATCGACGTTCAAGGCGAAAGAGCAACTTTGAAGAGTGTTTACGCCAGGCTTCTCGTCATCAACTGAAGACGTGATCCCGAAGCTGGCATGTCGATCGAGGGCAAGCGGCCGCTGCCTCATCAGGCTGCGTGTCCTCTGTGCTCCAAACGATGTACTGCGTTGAGCGAAGCGATGGGCCCGACTCATGGGTCCAAGAACAGTGCTTCAAGACTGAGTTCAAGGCATTCGTAAATGCACGAGCCAAATCGCTTGCTTTCACGAACGTGTATCGCGTTATCTATCAAAGCCCTGGACTCTCAGGCGAAGTGGTGAGGGTTGCGAAAGGAAAGGCTCTTTTGAATTCCGATGACCGGCTGGTTGGTTAGCCGTTCAGCTCCTGCTCATCGCAGCCAGGGCGATTGCGTCACCTCCAGAGTGTATTCACCCGTGCGGGTGAAACTCATCGGGATGGAGTTGATGCGGATGTAGGTCTCCCCCTGCTCGGCAGCCAGAAAGCTGAACTCATGTTCAGCGCTATTCACCAAAATGTTGCCGCTCTGCTGCATGAAGTCACAGCGGAAGGTCTCCACGGTGGTGATAGGGCCGTCGTAGCTGAGCAGTCGGCACGTTGAAGCAACGATCTCAGCGCTTGCCGGAATGGCGGTGGTGACGGCGAGGCCTGCTGCAGCGAGGCTGGTTCGAATCCAAATCATCGGAGCACCGCGCAGTGCATTGCGTTCGATTCGTATTCCCACTCTGCTGCCTCAATCCTTGCCAGGCCGGCGATGTTGGGTCACTCGTCAGATTCTCTTAAGTATTGCGGGGCGCGCCTGCAACTGATCTGCGCGATAGTTGAGCCACGCGAAAGGGCCGTGAGACCACGACGCGAGATCTGAATAAGAGGAAACTCAATGAGCAGGAGAGGTATCCATCCCCTCTTAATGGGCATGGACAAACCCGAACGAAAACCCGTTGAGCCTTCTAAGGCGAACAATCTATCCGGCAACGAATCTGCTCAACGCAAGCGGTTCATCCGCTCTGAGGAGGAAGATACAGGTAACCGCAAGGCTGCCTGATCAACCATGGATCAAGTGGTCAGAGTGCGGGTGAGTTCATATATCTGCGCATCCCGTTAACCGTTCTTCTCCTGGGAAGAGCGGTTTCTCTTTATGTAAAGGAATGGGTTAAGTACCTATTGATTCTGGACGGGAGAGGAGTAGAGATAATTCAGCGACAAGGAGAGAGATGGTCACGATCTGTTCAGGTTTTTTCGATCTATGCATTCCCCTCAATGCATTTGACAAGACTCAGCCAGCCCAGGCTGATCAACTCAAGCAAGCGATGAAATTTCAGCACGATCTGTATTGGGAAGAACGTTGCGGCACGTCCCCCACTGCGCCTGGCTGCAAGATCTACGAAGACTGAGCCCAACACGTCTCAGTTGATGTCATCAAGGCAATTCAATCGATTCTCTTTGGTTCAAGAAACAACCCCTGGCTAACCTGCTTGGTTTTGTTCTTGCAATCTGCTTTCTCCCTGCGTCTTACCTGCAGGGAGAAGAGATTCTGCTTTGGTGATTTTGCAGGTCACGACCTTGTTGGCCTTTTTAGAGCCAATTGATCCATCAATGGTGAGATTCAATGAAAGAAAAAATTGTTGTTATCGATACGAATGTGCTGCTACACGATCCTGAGGCGCCGCACCGCTTTGGTGATCTAAGGGTTGTGATCCCCATGCAAGTGGTTGAAGAAATCGATCGCTTCAAGAAAGATCATTCCGAAAAAGGCCGAAATGCTCGGCGTATTTCAAGGCTCTTGGATTCCTACCGAGCTCGCGGAAGCCTTGCCGATGGCGTACCGATTGAGGGAACGAACCACGGCATGCTGCAGGTGGTGTTCTGTCAGGCCCAAGCCCTCCATGACCTACCGGCAGAGTTGCAGGGGGGCGGTGGTGACAACAACATCCTTGCGGTGGCCCTCGAGCAGATGCGTTGCAGTGGCCTGAAACAGGCGCCCGAGGTCCTGCTGATCAGCAAAGACATCAACCTGCGAATCAAGGCTGATGCGGTGGGCCTGCAGGCCGAGGACTACGTCAACGACAACGTCTCGATCGACGACCTATACACAGGGTTTCGTGAACTCAGTACCGATGCGGAGACAATTCAGACCCTGCATGGCGAGGATCAACTCCCTTTGGAAGCTGTCGCCGATCCCGAGGTGCAGCATCTTCAGGCCAATGAAGGGGTGGTGCTGGTGGATCAGCACAACGACAGCCACACCCTGCTTGCTCGGCATCAAGGCAACACCAACATCATCAAGCCGTTGCACTGGCTCCATCGCGCCCATTTGGGACGCATCAAAGCCAGAAATCGCGAGCAAAGCTTTGCGCTGGATCTGCTGCTCGATCCCTCCGTTGCTCTGGTGACTCTGGTGGGCAAGGCCGGCACAGGCAAAACGCTGCTGGCCATCGCCGCGGGTTTGCACCAGGTGGCCGACACCCATCACTATGCCCGCTTGTTGGTGACGCGCCCACCGATCTCCCTTGGCAAAGACATCGGCTACCTGCCCGGCACGCTGGAGGAGAAACTCGGCCCCTGGATGAAGCCGATCATCGACAACATCGATTTCATCACCGGTTCGTCTCCCGGCGAGGAGGCTGAGCAGACGAAGAAACAGCGGCACCGCGAACCACGCAACGCTTGGGCCGACCTGCAAGGCATGGGCTTGCTTGAGGTTGAAGCCATCAACACCATCCGCGGCCGATCGATTCCCAATCAGTTCCTGGTGGTGGATGAGGCGCAGAACCTGACGCCCCTGGAAGTGAAGACGATCGTGACGCGGGTGGGTGAAGGAACCAAAGTTGTCTTCACCGGTGATCCATATCAAATCGACAATCCCTATGTGGATGCCGAAAGCAACGGGCTCACCTGGCTGGTGGAAAAGCTCAAAGGCCAGCCCCTGGTGGGACACATGACCCTCACCAAAGGAGAGCGCAGTGAACTGGCTGAACTGGCCGCCAACATCCTCTGATGCAAGTCGACATCGCCGATACCGACGACATCGCTAACACCCACGACTGTTGAACCGATGACTCAATTTCAAGGCACTTCAAGCCCTGAGCAAACCAATCTGGATGCGATCCTGAAGTCCCCCACCTACAGAATTGGCCATGAAGATCCCGACTTGCTGAACAGCAATGCCATGCGCGGTGTGCGCATGCTGCTTGAAATCACCAAGCCGGATCTGCAACTGGAAACAGCCGGGATCGAATCGACGATCATTGTTTTTGGAGGCGCCAGGATCGTAGATAAAGACACTGCTGCCGCGAAGCTGGCGCAAGCAGAGCAACGGCTCAGCGCAACTCCAGGCTCATCGTCTTTGAAGAGACAAGTTGTCCACGCCAAACAGCTCGTGGACTTGTCCCATTTTTACGATGCAGCTCGAGAATTTGCCGCATTGGCCTCCCAGCATGGTCAGGCGGATAAAGGGCAAAGCCATGGATGCGCATCCCATGTGATCGTGACCGGTGGCGGACCGGGAATCATGGAAGCCGCCAATAGAGGTGCATTTGAGGCCGGCTGCCGTTCCATTGGGCTGAATATCACCCTTCCGTTTGAACAACATCCCAATCACTTCATTACCCCTGATCTCTGCTTCAAGTTCAACTACTTCTCACTGCGTAAATTCCATTTTGTGATGCGCTCGATTGGAGCCATTCTTTTCCCGGGCGGCTTTGGCACGCTCGATGAACTGTTTGAGCTGCTCACCCTGCGGCAAGTCGGCACCAAAGGCAGCATGCCCATTGTTCTGTTCGGAACAGAGTTCTGGAGGAGGCTAGTGGACTTTAATTACCTCGCTGAGATGGGCTTGATTTCAGATGACGACCTTGATCTGATTCATTTCTCGGATTCAGCGGAAGAGGCATGGGACTTCATCCGCAACCGAACGCGGGCTGAGACTGAGGCGAGCTGAACAGGCAAGCTGCCCGATCAAGGTGAGGGTTGATTGTGCCGGCGCAGTTTCTTGAGCTGATCATCAATTTGAAACCGCAGCTGTCGGAGGCTTTCAACATTGATTTGGTGTTCGCCGGAACTCCAGTGCTGCGGGTTGGCGACACGAATCTCCAGTTCGCGGAGGCGGGAGCGATCAGTTTGCATGAGGAACTCCACGGCCGGATCAAGTCTGTTGCCGCTGCTCCTACCTAGACATGAGTTTTTCTACTGGGTAAGGGAAAAGTACTGATTTCCTGCTGAACAAAGGCTTAGATGGAACCCGATTCGAGCAGGTGGTCCATCAAGGCCGCATAGAGCTGGGTCTTCATGTTCAACAGGCAGGCCTGTTCGTTGGCGTCACCGCCGGGCCAGTTGTCGTGAGCTTCAGCTACGACGCGGTGTAGAAGACGCAGAACATCTCTCTCCAACGTAATGGTGGTGATCATTTGGTTGCCTTCCATTGGCGCTAAGAGCGAGAGGAGCTGATTTCAGAGGCCCTGGGACTGCTGGCGCACAATCCAGGCCGACGCAGCTTGCTGTTGCTTCCATGCCACTAACAGCTCTTTGGCAATGCTGCGTAGGGCTGCAAGGTCATCCGAGTTGTCGATCTCGCGTGAGAATTTTTCGACTTCAAATTTCTGGCCCAGAGTCAACGCGATTGGTTCCATTGGCTTGTGGCTTTGTGAGCGGAACGTACCCGAGAACTTTTGTTGCTGCAAATCAAAAACGTAGTACTTGCAACCGATTTAAGGAAAGAATGCTCATCTCAATGCATTGCTGTCATTACAGAACATTTCTGAATGCCTCTGATCACTCGGATCGCAAAGGCTTATGGCCTTAGAAAGCATGTATAGGGCTGGAGCTGATGCATTTCTCCTTGGAAAAACATTTGGAATTGTCTAGAAGTGTAGCTGTTGTGTCAGACAAAAATCAGGGCGTAGCTCTTGCTCTGATGGGTGTTGCTCTCACCATGTTGGCCACGGATCTTCTTGCCCATGAGTTGAAGGCTTCAGCCTTGCCGTCCTCCAGGGCTTAATTTGGAGAAAATACATCCCATCTTCATTTCATCACTTGGATCGGAAGCGCTTAAGACGTTAGAAAACAAGCATCGGCTTGGAGCTGATACATTTCTTCTGGGAAGGACGCCTAGAATTAAATAGGAATATAGTTGTTGACTTGGCAAAATCATGCCATATCACTTGCGCTTATAGGTATGGCTCTCATTCACCATGCTGGCTGTGGATTTTCCGGCCCATGAGTTGAAGGCCTCAGTCTTGCCGTCCTCCAGAACTTGATTCAGAGAAAGTCCATCTCGTCTTCATTATTGTCGTCTTCTCGGGATTGAATCCATAGGGCTGAGAGCGGGAAGATGAAGCAGCTGGCAACTAGGAATTCCATTGGCTTTGGAATTTGATGAATCAATAATCAGGTGAATTCCAGCGACAAGCTGTATCAACCGCTGTCGTTTTTTTTGAATTTGGTTGCCGATCGATCCGTTTGATCATGTTAAGTGTTTTTGCTTAATCAGCCCAGACTGATCAAGGTGACTCCGGCTACAAAAAGTAGAACAGATAACACAAGCAAGCCGCTGTTCATCGGTTGCTGGCGCGTTTGATTGATTCCATCCCCAGGCGTGCCGCGCGGCGCCCCAGCCCCACCGCTGCCTGGGCGGTGCTTTTGATCACATCCTTGGCGGTGCTGCGAACCCGGAGGGGACTTCGTTGCATGGCATCTGGCCAGGACCCCTCTGGCCAGCGCGGCACGCGGCGGCCAACACGGTCACCGAGTTGAAGCAGGGATCGACGCAGCCGGCTGGCCACAGATTTGAAGCAACAGCATCAATTTGCTGGCTCCTTATTAATGCTGTTGTGCCAATTGACACGAAGGTGGCTTGGCGCCTAGGCGATTGCTTTGCATCCCCCAGTTGAGGGACATAACTACCCACATGGCTCCCCTAACTGAGGGATGTGGAATGCATTTCCTTGTTGCTGAGTAAAAGAGCGCGCCGCCGGTTGTGATGTCCTCTCTGTATGACCTGATTCATCAGCGCAAGGGCGAGCTGCAGACCGAAACGGTGCAGGTGGTCGATGCCGTCCAGGCCTGGCGCCTGGAACGTGAGCGCTATTCCCTCTGCATCCGTGGCGTTGTACGTCGGGATGGGGGGCGTGATGGCTCTGCAGCTGAGCCATCCAAACGCCGCTAGAGGAAGTGCATCCGAACTGCTTGGTATGGAGCTGCGGCTCTAGTCGCGCGTCTTGCATGAAGCCATCGAAGCGACGGCGTAGTTTTGCAAGACCCAGGGTGTGATGGCCTGTTGCGGTGATCGCCTCACCCTCACTTGCCTTTGCTCGGCGAAGCCGATCCGCCGTACCGTGGTCGGCGCAGCAACACCTAAGAGGAAGCCTTTTAGCTGGTGCTGCGCCACAAGCCGAGCCTGCTGATCTGCAGCTCGGATCTGGAGACTGGTTACGGCATGAACCTGCTGCGTTGGGTGCAGGCGGAGCTGCCCACCTGTCAGCTGTTGATCGTGCTGGTACGCGAAACCCAGGCCGTGGTGCAGGAGGCGATGCAGGCCTACACCGATGCGGTGATCTTCAAATCAAGCCTCGGCACCGGCAAGGGTGATTTCGTTCAAGCCTTCCAAACCCTGTCTGAAGGTGGCGTGTATCTCCCTGAGGAGATTCGCCAGCTCGGTGCGGCTCAGGCTCCGAACTCGACCTGCCGCCGTTGATTGAAGAGCTCACTGAGCGGGAACTGGAGGTGGTGCCTGGTCGGTGGTGGCCCGCGGCCTCACCAACCAGGGCATCGGCAACAGCCTCGGCATCTCGGTGGAAACGGCGAAGACAAGTAGGTGCCGCGGATCGCACCCTATTGGCGGTGATGGCGTTGCTCTACGGCCTGGTCGATCCCCTCGGCTGATTCCTGCGGGGTAATCCAGTTCGGTGATGACGGTCGTGATCTCGCTTCGGTTGCCAACGCTTGATCCATGGGGTTTCGCCGTTGCTTTTTTGTGATGTCCGAGGAAACCACCAACCAGCAGTCCTGCGGCGGCAAAAAGAGGGCTATGCACTCCTTTTGCCTGGTTCAGATCTCCGCCAACGTGGTGTCTGCCGTGTCGTTGGCGGCCATCGCCTCTGGCTTGTGCGCCGTGAAGCAGGAGGGCCGCCTGTTCAACGGCTGCGATGAAACTGTTGTGGCTGAGGGCCGCTCTCATGCTGAAGCCGTTCGCTATTGCAATGGCGGCTGAGATTCAAAACCAACCCTTCCCAAGGGTTGTGGCCAACACCCTTGGGTGAGCCTGCGTTCTGACCGAGATCAGGCTTTCGTTTTGGCCTGAAGCAATCAATGCCTATTGCTGCTGCAACGCAGCTTTTAACTATTACTAAGTTCATCTCCATAGATGAAGCGATCGCCATATCTTTGGTCTGATTTCACTGTTTTCTCGGATGCCAGCCCTGAAGTACAAGCGGGATTTCACCCACGAACAGCGGGTGTCATTCGCATTTGCGAACTCCGTGGATGCAGCCAAAAGTGCCAGCTCCAACAAAGGCAAGGCGGCATCTACACCTGCTGAGTACAAGCAAAACCAGTGCGCCGCTATGGGCATTGGTATGGGCCCCCGGATCCACGAGGAGTGCCCCTTCTCGGCGATCAACCACTCCTATGCCTCAACGGGCAGCCAGGCTCTGGAAGCTGCCATCACCGCTGGGTACAAGCAGGTGTTTGGAAACATCGGTATTTCCGACAACCAGCGTCTCGTCTCATTGGAGGCTTTCCTCTGTGACGGCCGCATAAACGTGCAGGGCTTCATGGCAGGCCTGGTGAAATCTGAGCTGTACAAGCAGAAGTTTTTCCACGCCGTGTCTCCCATGCGCGGTATCGAGCTCACCACCAAGCACCTGCTGGGGCGCCCTCCGATCAATCAGAAGGAAGTGAGTGCTGGCATTCAGCTGATCGCTGAAGAGGGTTTCGACGCTTTCGTTGACAGCCTGGTTCGTTCGGAGGAGTACCTGGAAACCTTCGGAACCGACACGGTTCCCTATCTGCGTGGTTTCAAGTCGGAAGCACGTGCTTCCTGCTCCACCTTTGTTGGTATGGCTGAAATCACTCCGGCCAATGCCAGCTCTGAAAACGCCATGTACACCGGCCCTTCCCTGGTGAAGCGTTTCACCAGGGATCTCGGTTCCTTCGCTGCTGCTCCTGTCTATTCAGACGACAGCGATCGTGGTGGTTTCTCCTACACGAACGCCGTAAGCAACCCCCGCAACGCTGCTTACCGCCGCATGTATGGCGGCAAGTTCAACTACGGCCGCTTCTGATTCATTGCTGCCTGCATTGACGAGTTGAGTTGTAAGGGCAGGAGGGGCAACCCTCCTGCTTTTTTGCGAGAGCCTCATTTTTGGCACGGCATTTGCGTAAGTATTTATGCTTATTGCAAATGACTCTTGCTTTTGTAAAGTTTCGACGTTTTAATTTAGTCGATGCATTACTTCGGGCTATTGGTGCACGAAAGCGGTAAAGTGACGCCTCTCTTTGGTGCTGAAATCCTCGAAGTTGCTGTCTCCAAATTCTTTGAGAGCTGTCTTAGAGCGGGATACAAGCCGATTGATGTTCACTTGCGGCTGATCAAATCGGCGTCGCCAAAATTTCCAGCCGAGATCTGTCTGGATAAAAATCTGCTGGTGTCGGCTTACAACCTTCAGGTAGAAAATTATCAATAGCGTGCTCGTTGCTTTGGCTGCGTCTTGGCGACGGCAATGACATCTTGGGGTTTACCCCCGCTTGTTGCTTTGTGGCCAGCCCCGCCGACGCCGACGCCAACCTCAAGCGGGCCCTTGAGCAGCTCAACGAGAACGAGGCGGCCGTGGCCGAGGCGATCAACGAAGCCCGCGCCGAGCACGCCCGCATTCAATCGCCCCTCGCCGGTTCCGTCCTGCTGGAACGCATTGATCAGCTGGCCACTCAGCGCTCTCTCGACAGTCAGGACGCTGCGATCCTCTGCCACTGGCCCGATGCCGCCTCCATCGGCCAGGCCTGGTTTGAGCTCAAACACCCGCGCAAGTGCGTGCCCAGTCCAATGCTCGTGCTTGATGCCTACCTCGTTGGCGCTCCGCCGTTTCTGAGCAAGGCCCAGCGGGATCTGGTTGGCGATTGGTACCGCAGCAAGGTGAGTGCCAATCCCGAGTACACCGATGCCGTCACCGGCGCGGCCAAGGCCTTCGTGCTGATCGGTGATCTCAACGCCAGCGCCGCCGGCATGGCCTGGCAGACGATCATTCCCGACCTGCTCGAGCAAGGGCATGATCTGGAGTTCAACGTCACCAAGGAGCAGGTGGCGGCGGCGGCAGCCCGTTGGATTGTTGCGGTGGCCGACACCTTCACTCCACCATCGCTGGATTGACGCTAGCGATCGATGGCTCTGCAGCTGGTTTCCGCCGACTACCTCCACGGGGACGGCATCACCTACCGGATCCGCCGCGACAGCCTTGAGCAGGACTTCACCATTGAGGAGAAGCGCGACGGCACTTGGGTGGATTGCGGTCTGGATCAGGCGGTGAAGGATGTGAATTTCGCAGAGTTCAAGCGCCTCGGCCTGTTGATTAAGAAAGTGATGGATGCTGATCAGTGGCTGGCCTGAGCGGTCCTAAATCGCAGCTGATGGCCGGCCGCGCCAGGATGTAACGAATTCGTTACACGTTGCTCATGACCGTTGGAGAAATCTTTCTGGAGAGCCTCTCCACCGGGGTGATCACCGAGCACGAGGTGAACTGGCTGGCCTCCCACCAGACCAGCTTTGATCGGCCGGAGGAGGCCGCTGCCATCCGCCTTGGCCGCCTGATGGACCAAGGCCAGATCAATCTCGGCTGCCGCTTGCCGAAGCCGATGCTGCGCCACCAGGAGGTGTTGGTGGACTGGATCGAACCCCTCGGCCGTCGCCGTCACAGTCACCGCGCGCTGGCCTGAACCAGCAGACCGTCCTTGGGTGTGGGGCTGGGGATCAGCTGCAATGCCAGATCCTGATCCGGTTGCAGCTGCAGCTCCACTGCCAGCAGCAGCCCCGCCGCCATCAGGTGGATCTCCAGTTCCGCCAAGGCCTTGCCCAGGCAGACCCGTTCGCCGCCGCCGAAGGGCAGCAGCGTCTGCTCGAACGAGCCATCCAGGTGGCGTTGCGGCCGGAATGCCGCCAAATCGTCGTCATCGCTGGCCGACGTCGGGCTCAGCACCACCTGAATCACGCTGCCTTCTGGAATAGTCAGACCCGCCAGTTCGATCGGCGCCAGGCTGCGCCGGAAGAAGCCTCCTACTGGAGGCGTCAGCCGCATTACCTCCAGCACTGTCGCGTCCAACCGCGGTGATGCCGCCTCGCTTGCCAACCCATCGCGCAACCAGCGCTCCACCTCCGGGTTGAGCAGCAGCGCTCGGAACAGGCAGCTCAGCGATGAGGCCGTTGTCTCGTAGCCGGCGAACAGCAACAGCAGCAGCTGTTCGGCCAGGTCGTCATCGTCCAGTGGAATGCCGGCTTCATCTAAGCCGCCGCTCAGCAGATCAAGCCCTCCTTGGTTGGTCCCCGCCTGGAGAACGCCCTTGATCCGCTTCAGCAGCCGTTGGCGTGCCGCCATTGCTTTGGCGAAGGGGGTGCCGGGAATCGCCAGGGGAATCGAGAACAGGGCCCGGGTCCAGATCTCGAAGTCGGCGAATAGGGAATCACGGCTAGCGCCATCCAGCCCCAGCACCGTGGTGGCGATCACCGCAAAGGCGAAGCGGCGCATCCGTGCCGCCAGCGGCAGCGGTGTGTTGGTTGTGATCAGCTCCTGGCAGAGCTCGACCACCAACTGCTCGATCGACGGGGTGTAGCGCGCCAGTGCTGCGCTCGAGAACAGTTGCCCCACCACCCGGCGGCGGGCTTTGTGCCCCGGCCCACTGCGGTTGGCCAGTGATTGGCTGCCCAGCAGTTGCCGCACGCTTTCGGGCCACCAGACCTGCAAGGCATCCCCCTGCCCCAGCAGGTCGCCGATGGCCCGTTCGCCGCGGATGAACACCATGCGCTGGGCCAGCAGCTTGGTTTCGAACACATCGCCGTGGGTCTCAAAGCGCCGCTGGGCGAAATCCGCCTGGGTGAAGAAGGCCAGGGTTTCCCCCAGTCCGCTCACGGCGCCCGTGCTGGGCAGGGTGGGGGTGGCCATCGCGGCTCGGCGTGAGCTGCCGTTCTAGGGCTGACAGTGCTGCAGGCGCTGGCTATCCCAAATGGTGTGCTGCGCCTTCTCCGTGGAACTCAATTCTCTGGTGTTTGTGCTGATCGCTCATCTGATCAGCGCTGGCCTTTCGAAAACCGTTGCCGCCCAGAAGGCGCGCAACAGCAACCGCTGGGCTGTTGCGGGGTTTCTCTTCGGTCCGTTGGGTCTGATCGCCGCCGTGGGCATGCCGGATCGTCATCAGATCGTTTATCTCCGCTACCTGGCTGAGCAGCAGGGTTACCAACCCCGCCACGCCTGTGGTGGTCAGAAGAGCGAGACCGACGCCTGAGCCTTCACCTGAACCAGCTCAGCGGCAGCGCTTAAAACGAACAATGCTGCGGGTGAGGCCTTTCTCAGGCCAGTTGGGCATCACCCGCCAGGGGGTGTGAACCGTGAGAACGTCGCCGTCGATCGCGAAAAAGCGGGTCTGTTCCGTGCCCACCCATTCCGGGTTCCAAGCCACATCCACCTGGGTGATCCAGCGGTCACCCTCGAGCCGGTAGATGCCGGTGTAGGCGATCATGCTGCTCAGCAAGGCCGATCGCTCCTCGGCGTTGCTGCCCGGTTGGCGACCCTCTGCCGAGAGCATGAAGGAGAGACGCCCCTCCGCCGTGAAGATCACATAGCCGCTGGGGTTGTCCCCCATCGGTGCGAAGGTGTTGCCGTTGGCTTGTTCCTCAACGTCGTAGCTCAACAATTGCCACGCGCCATGCACGTTGGTGGAACTGATGGCTTGGGCGGGCTGAACCGAACTGACGCTCACAACTGGATCTGTTCCTGAGCGGCAACCTATCGATCGTGATCTGGCTTTGACGGCCTGAAGCGAGGTATTGCTGCGCAATTAATGCCATTGATTGCCGAACCAGTAGCAACAACAACGAAAGTGATCAGCGGATCGGAGCGTTGCAGGGCCGCCAGCCCCGTTTCAACATCACGCTCCAGGTGTCGATCGCGTTCTGATGCGGAACGCGGTGATGGATGAAGGGTTCCGGTGGTCGGGGCGGGTTGTAGTGATACGTCCTGATCGAGACCCAGGTCATGGTTTTTGAGTTCAGTTCAGGCTTGAAATGCACCACCCGCTTTTGGGTTGTGTTCACCAACCATCCCCCTCCAACCTGGTGAGGTTGTGCTGGGGATTGGTCATTTCAACCCATTGTCAAGCCCAACGCTTTGATGATGAGGGCTGTGTCAAACCACCGATACATGCTGATTTTTTGTTTTCACAGCAAATCAACTGAATTCAATGCTTTTTTCCCCTTGTGACCAGCACAATATTTGTTCTAATAGAGAAGTCACGACCTCACAGACCCATGCTTACCGGAGCTGAATTGCTCAACCGCGTCAAGGAACTTGGTGATTGCGCCAAAACAGATCTGGCCAGAGGTTGTGGTTACGTCGTCAAAAAGAAAGACGGCTCTGAACAGGTGAAATTCACCGCGTTCTACGAGGCTCTCCTGGAAGCCAAAGGCCTTTCGTTCTCCACCGGTGGATCCGGTGTGGGCAAAGGTGGCCGCAAGCTGTCCTACAAAGCTGTGGTTCAGGGCAACGGCAATCTGTTGATCGGTAAGGCCTACACCGCTCTACTGGAACTGCAGCCCGGCGATGAATATGAGATCAAGCTTGGACGAAAGCAGATCCGCTTGATTCCCGTTGGCGGATCCGAAGAAGAGGATTGATCTCTGGTTCAGCAGCAACACCACTCTCCCCGCGGTTCCCTTAGGTTCCACGGGGAATTTTTTGGCTCCGATGCCCTATCAACCCACCAAGGAGCATCTCGACCATCAGATTCCAGACGCGTTTAAGAGCATCAACAGCGTGATGCGTCAGCTGAAGCAGGACATCGGTATGGATGACCGCTACATCGCCCTGATGCTTGATGCGCTCTCGCGGGAGTATTCCGCCAAGCAGCCGACCCGAGATGGCTTCGGCTTCCGCTAATTACCAAGCTGTTGCTATCAACCGGTAGAACTGCGTCTCCCACCACCCATGAAACGACTCCTGCTCGTTCACAACCTGGTGCACGGTCAGATCGTTGTGCATGAACTGGATAACAAGGATTTCGCCCTGGAGCTGGTGGAGGGCGATCCGGAGACCGACGATCATGGCGAGATGGACGTGGAGAGTCGCTTTTTCATCCGCGTTGACAACGAATGAGCTCGAGTTGACCTCAATGCCGACGCACGTCCGGTGCGCAGCTCAGCACAGAGCTGATCGCTGGGGCTGGATCAGCGCTATTTCGAAGAAATCCGTGGGTGGAAGGTGATGGCAACGCGCTACGTGCTTCGGACGGGGGAGGTCATCCACTCCAACCGCAACCCCGAAGAGCTTGACGTCTACTGCTACCGAACCGGCGCCGACGACCATACATGTCTGCTGCTCTCTGATCAATCCGAAGCAGATTTCCTGCTTCGCTACGGATCTGACGAGTTGAACCTGGCCTATTGACGCCGCTCGGATCGTGGCCTGAATGGGTGGGCATCAAGGCAACGCCATGGACGACGTCAGGCTGCAACAGCTGCTTCAGGAGGCCGAAGAGCATCTCCGTGCCCGCAGCTGCCGCCAGCGCTACGAACGCGCCGTGGTCCGTCTGCCCGACAGCCGCCGGGGCATCTGGTTCGGTGATGACAAACGTGCGGCTTAAGGCGCGCCGTTGACTAGAAGGGCTGGCTCCAGGGGGGCGTGCAGCAACTCAAAAATTGAAGCGATACATTCGGCCTCCACCTGCGAGATCGAGAGCAACAAGACCATCAGATCGAGCCGTCTCCGCTCCTCTGCGGATATGGGGTCCATCGGAGCGCATCAGTTCTGAGGCCATGGCGTAGGCCGTGAGCGCTTGATCGGCCGTAAGCACCTTGGCGGCTTCTTTCGTAAGCGCCTTGGTGCCTCGCTCCAGGCGCATGGCCAGCACCGCGTCCATCAGCAGCACCACCTCGTTTTCACTCATCCGGCAGTAGGGCTCGCGGTAGTCAAAGGCATGCCGGAATGCCCTGGCCCCAGCCCGGCTGAGGGTGTCGTCCAATGACACCGCGGTGAGGCCGACGGCCGCAAAAGCAGTGACGACATTTATTGGGAATGGCGCAAGCGTTGCTCAACTGTCAACGAATGGTCCCAATCTCTGTTGTTAAAAGCGCAACAGCACTATGCAGATGTGTCCTTGCACCTAGTCGGCCTTTCGCATCATTCCGGCAGGCGCTCCACGGCCACATGCATGAACCGCTTCACCATGTCGATCGGCCAGCCTTCCCGCTGCAGGTCCTCAGCGATCTGGTCGATCTGAAAGCCGATCTCTTCGGCAACCAGCTCTTCCAGCAGCTGGTTCGAATGTTGCGTGGTGGTCATGGGCTGACAGCACTGCATAGGGCCTAACCCACCTCAGCTGTGTTTCGCCACCTTGATTGCTGCCCATTGATTGCGGCGAATTGATTTCGTCGCTTTCGGTTGCAGGCTTGCGGCGCTCTTGCCAGCTTGAAGGCATGAAACAGGCTTCCCTGCTCCGGCGCATCGGCACTTACCTGCTCGGCTTGGTGGATGAGTACTGGGCCATGCGTCGTCCCTGGCAGTACGGCGCCAAGCAGCCCCAATGCGGGCTGCGGTGCGATGGCGATCACTGCGAACCAGTCGACTGACTCAGCCCAGCGCACAATGCGCGTTTACACGGGTTGCCGCTCCTCCATGTCCCCACAACAGTGAGGGAAGCAAAGGAGATGAGATGGAGTTCAAAAGCCGCATTTTCGCCACCTCGCGTGGGTCCACTATCGACGCCATCGGCGACGGCAAGTACCTGGTGTGCAATCCGGCCTATTGCTTCATGGTGCATGGCCTGCGCCAGGCCCATGAGGCCTTGCAACGTCAGGAAAAGCCCGCCCTCTGAGCCATGGCTGAATACCGAATTCACTGCAAGCACTGCGGCTATGAGGGGCAGGCCAACTCCCGTTGGATCCCCTTCGTGCAGGTGGAGAAGCGGGGGCAGGATTGCCCCCATTGCGGTCGCCCCACCCTGCTGGAGCCCTGGTGCAGGCTGCGGGCTGAGACGTCCATGCCCGACTACTGAAAGCTCTGCCAGCTGCTGGTGAGCCACTGGGGAGCCACGCTCCACCAGATGGCCGTGGCCACAAAAATGGCGGTGAGCCCAATCAGGCTGGTGATCAGCTCCTCCTGCCGCCTGTCGGAGCGAAGTTTCCTGGCTTTGCCCACGGTTGTCCTTGGATGCTTCCCTCGGTGTAGAGCCGAGGCTCTGCATTGGCCATCGGTCAAAACACCCGGCCGTAGCTCTGGCGATGATGGGTTCAGCGTCAAGGTCAGATGAGCACCGCCACGTTTGCTGAGTTCGCCGAACGGGCCGACTATTCCCTTCTGGAAGCCCTCACGGCTGACCCTGAGGCCACAGCGGATGGGGACGATCACCGTCCCCGCCAGGTGCTCTCCGGCCACTACGTGCCGGTGACGCCCACCCCGATCCCAGAGCCTCTATATCTGGCGCACAGCCGCAGCTTGTTCAGCGAGCTTGGTCTCAGCGACGACCTGGCCCAGGACGATCAGTTCTGCCGCATGTTTTCCGGCGATCTTGGTGTGGCCACCGGTCCGATGCGGCCCTGGGGCTGGGCCACCGGCTACGCCCTCTCGATCTATGGCACTGAGTACACCCAGCAGTGCCCCTTTGGAAATGGCAATGGCTACGGCGATGGCCGTGCCATGTCGGTGTTCGAGGGGTTGTTTGAAGGTCGCCGCTGGGAGATGCAGCTCAAAGGTGGTGGACCCACCCCCTACTGCCGTGGTGCTGATGGTCGCGCCGTGCTCCGCTCCAGCGTGCGTGAATTTCTGGCGCAGGAATTCATGCATGCCCTCGGTGTGCCCACCTCCCGCTCGTTGACGCTCTACGTCTCCCATGCCGAGACAGTCCGTCGCCCCTGGTACTCCGAGAACTCACGCTCGATGGACCCGGACGTGATGGTCGACAACCCTGCCGCCATCAGTACCCGGGTGGCGCCATCGTTTCTGCGGGTGGGTCAACTGGAGTTGTTCGCCCGCCGTGCCCGCAGTGAGGCCCATCCCCGGGCGCATCAGGAATTGCACCAGATCGTGGTGCACCTGATCGAACGCAATTACCGCCAGGAGATCGATCCCGGCCTGTCATTCAGCGATCAGGTTGTGCTGTTGGCGCGCTTGTTCCGTGATCGCCTCACGGCCCTGGTGGCCAACTGGATCCGGGTGGGTTATTGCCAGGGCAACTTCAACAGCGACAACTGCGCCGCCGGTGGCTTCACCCTCGACTACGGCCCGTTTGGCTTCTGCGAGCTGTTCGATCCGCGCTTTCAGCCCTGGACCGGTGGCGGCGCCCACTTCTGCTTCTTCAATCAGCCGGTGGCCGCGCAGGCCAACTACAGAATGTTCTGGAAATCCCTGCGCACGTTGATGGAGGGCAAGGCGGAGGTCCAGGCCCAACTGGATCAGTTGCTGGAGGATTTCCCCGCTGCCATGCAGGAGGCCATGCAACGGATGTGGAGCAGCAAACTCGGCCTGCCCAGTGCCAACGACGCCCTGGTGCAAGAGCTTTTGCAGCTCCTGGTGGAGTCCAGCGCCGATTATTCGATGGTGTTCCGCCGCTTGTCGGATCTGCCCGAGCAGATCGGTCCGCTGCAGGACTGTTTCTATCTGCCCCTTTCGGCACCTCTCGAATGCCAATGGAACGACTGGTTGCTCCGCTGGCGTGCCCAGTGGCCCAGTGGTGTTGCCCCGGCTCTGATCTCCGCTGGTATGCGGCGGGTCAATCCGGCGATTACCTGGCGCGAATGGTTGATCGCTCCGGCCTACCAGCAGGCCGGCGAAGGCGACACCTCCCTGATGGCTGAACTGCAGCAGCTGTTCAGCACGCCCTATGACACCCCTTCCGCCGATTTGGTGGCCCGCTACGACCGCTTGAAACCGCGGGAGTTCTTCAGTGCGGGTGGGGTGTCCCACTACAGCTGTTCGTCTTGAGCGCAGACGACGTTCTGGAGTTCTGGTTTCAGCAGTGCCGTCCCTGGCAGTGGTTTCGTCGCTGCGACAGCTTCGATGCTCTGGTGCGAGCACGATTCGTGCAGGCCGTTGAGCTCGCCCTCGCTGGAGAGCTGGACCACTGGAGCTGTGGCCCAAGCAGTGGTCTGGCCCTAGTGCTGCTGCTGGATCAGTTCACCCGTCAGATCTGGCGGGGCCAGGCCCACGCCTTCGCCGGAGATCCTCAGGCTCTGAAGCTGAGCCTGGCAGCGCTGGAGCGGGGATGGATCGCAGCGGAATCGCAACGACCGCAGCGGCACTTCTGGCTGATGCCTCTTTTGCACAGCGAAGACATCAGCGTTGTGGCTAAAGCCATCCCTTTGCTGGAGCACTTCGCAGACGTTGCCACCGCCGATGTTGCCCGCCGCCATCTCCTTCAGCTGCAGTGCTTTGGCCGCTATCCCCATCGCAATGCTGCTCTTGGACGGGTGAGTTCAACGGAGGAAGTGGTGTTTATGCAGCAATCACAACGTTGATGGTTCCTCGCCTTCATCCTTCATCAGGCGCAGCGCTGCATTCATGACGGCAGCTTTCACTGCCCGGCGCTCCAGTCCCTGGCGTTCGAAGTGCCGAACGATGCGTGACAGGTCCCACCAGACGGCCACTTCCACTTCATCCATCTCATTTGCGACGTGAAGAGTCATGGTTGCGCTGGGTCTTAATTCAGCTGTAGCCCCGTGCCAGCTACGCCTGAGGCGTCTGCGGAATGACTGCTGAATTCAGTTGCAATTCAGCCTGAACGGTCGTTCGTGGCTATGTAGCAAGTGGTTGCCTCCATTTTCCGTGCAGCACTACTTGATCGTTTGGACGTTCCCGACCGTTGAGGGTGCCTGGGAGTCGTGCCCTGGCTTTGCTGACTACATCAACTCGGGAGCACCGGGAGATGCTTTCGACGGTTTTGCTCTCAAATACCGCGTTTGCGAACCGATCAGCGGTAGTGGTGTCGCCATTGCCGTTGCCAGTGACATCGGCAAGGTGTGGGCGCATCTCGGGCCCTGGATCAAGGACTTCGGCATTCAGTTCGAGGTCACTGCCGTGGTGTCCGATGCCGAATTTGCTGCGATGTGGCCGATGGTGGAAGCTGCAGCATCCGTCAGCTAAGACGGCTGAGCCTCACACCATGGCCCGGCCTTGACTCTTGCCCTGCTTGAGCCCCTGCTGTTTCTTTCTGCGGCTGGTTCGGCTGCAGCGGGATTGCTGATCCTTCAGTTGGGGCTGCAACGAGTGTTTTCAGTAGCACCGCGCTTGAAACCGGGCCAAGACGTTGCTGCTCCGGACACCTCGCTGACCGTGGTGATCCCCGCCTTCAACGAGGCCCACAACATTGAGGCCTGTGTCGCAAGCGTTCTGGCCAATCAGCCCCCTTGCCGGGACTGGTCGGTGGTGGTGGTGGATGACGAGTCCAGCGATGCAACGGTGGAGAACGCCCTCCGCGCTGGCTCTGCAGCGCCCCACTTCCGCCTGATCCAAGCCGGCCCCAGGCCCGTCAACGAACGCTGGGTGGGCAAGAACTGGGCTTGCAGCAGGGGCGTTGAACAGCTCTCCAGCGAGTGGCTGTTGTTCATCGATGCCGATGTTCGTCTCAAGCCCGATGCCCTAAAACGGGCCCTGGCTCAGGCCCTTGATGAGCAGGCTGATCTGCTGAGCCTGGCGCCGCGGTTGAGTTGCGGATGCTTGGCAGAATGGATGGTGCAGCCGATCATGGCCAGCCTGCTGGGCCTCGGCTTTCCCATCCTCGAAACCAACGACCCGGCATCGCCGGTCGCGTTTGCGGCAGGGCCGTTCATGTTGTTCAAGGCCTCCACCTACGCGCAGATCGGTGGTCACCGGGCCTTAGCTGGCGAGGTGGTGGAAGATCTGGCCCTCGCCCGCGCCATCAAGGGAGGAGGCCATCGGCTGCGTTATCTCCTGGGGCTTGATGCGGTCGATCTGAGGATGTACCGCGACCTCGCGGCGCTTTGGGAGGGCTGGACCAAGAACTGGTTTCTGGGCTTGGACCGGGATCCCGTGAAAGCCTTTGGCGCCGCTTTTGTGGTGGTGTTGATGTTCACCATGCCATGGCTGTTGCTGCCGGCATCGCTCGTGCTGCTATGGCTCCAACCCCTGCTGGCTTCGGCTTGGTGGTGGTTGATGGGCCTGGCGAGCTTGGCCATCCTTCAACAGCTGCTGCTAAGGCTGTGGACGCGCAGCAACTTTGAGGTGCCCCTCAGCTACTGGTGGCTGATGGGAGCCGGTGGGTTGCTGGTGGGTGCGATTGGCCCCATCTCGATCTGGCGCACCCGCACGGGACGCGGTTGGACCTGGAAAGGAAGGGCTCTGAATTAGTGATGTCCCTTTTTGCGGGCATCTTCAGCCCGCCGCCGGATTGCCGCATGCCGGAATGCTTTTTCCAGCTTGGTCAATTTGGGTTGTTTGTCTTGCAGGGCAGCTTCGCCGCGGGCTTTGGCTGCGTTGATGAAATCGTCTGATTTGGTACCGCTGAGTCCACCCATCTCCATGCCTCAACTGAATCAAGCCTGGTTCCGTTCAGGCTCAATTGGGCTCGAGGCAAAGGCTTTCTATCGAATTCAGCCTTGAACGGAATTGTTTGGTAGTCCTTGATCCCATCGTTGAGCCATCAGTCCTCAAGGCTGGCATTTGGAGGCTGTGTGCGAATGTAAGCAGTCTTGATCAATTCTTTTTTTGACGATCTTTATCGGAAATCTCTCCTGGGACGCTGAGCGGGAGGATCTCATTCATCTGTTCGGTCAGTACGGCGAAGTGAGCAAATGCTCCTTGCCCCTCGACCGGGAGACGGGCCGCAAGCGTGGTTTCGCTTTTGTGGACCTCAGCAGCGAAGCCGATGAGCAGTCGGCAATCGACGACCTGCAGAACGTTGAGTGGATGGGTCGCGCCATCTCCGTTCGCAAAGCCGAACCCCGCCGCTGAGCTTCACAACAGCTTCGCTTCACCTCACTGTCCAAACCCACGGTCGGTTGTGGATGGTGAGGTTTTGTTGTGCGTTGCGTTGGGCTGTGGCTGTTCTGAGGCCTGCTGTGATGAGGCCCGGTTGAACCGACTATCCAGCCAACGCGAAACGATGTAGATCCCAATGAACATGGGGATGTAGATCTGATACGCACTCTGTTGTTCAATCTCGAGCTGATTGACGACGGTGACAGCAGCGGTGCTGAGCACGAGGTAGATCCCGACGCGCCGAAACAGGGGTGATTTGAACAACGTTGTGAGAGCTCAAGAGTTTGATCATGTTCACCTGCCGTTGAACTCCATCAACTGGGGGATGTGCCAGACGCGCTTTGCCTGCTGAGGGGGGGGCGCTGCAACGCTCCGATGCCACCCGCCTATGACCTGATCATTGAGCGTGGGGGCTCAATCGTGGTGGATACCATCGATGCCTGTGACGAAGATGCTGCCTGGCGCGCTGGCCTGATATGCACATCGAGGCACTGTTGGTCGTGGTCTGCAAGGACGAACACGACCCCGAATC
Organism: Synechococcus sp. WH 8109; assembly: GCF_000161795.2. Lineage (NCBI taxonomy): Bacteria > Bacillati > Cyanobacteriota > Cyanophyceae > Synechococcales > Synechococcaceae > Synechococcus > Synechococcus sp. WH 8109. The sequence goes on from NZ_CP006882.1 coordinate 868,967, forward strand.
GACGCGGGCTTAGTGTTCTATTAAGAGCTGGAGCGATGTTGTGATCGGTTTGATCGCCTCAGGTTTGTTCCTGGTGTTTCCCTCAATTCCCGGAGCGGATCTGTCCCTGTTCCACCAGCTCAACAGGGAACTCGGTGCCATCTGTCAGGAGCCACCCGCTCAGGCCATCAGGGTCTGTCGCCTTCATGCCCGCCTGGTGAACGGCTGAGTCAGCGCTCGTCCGGCACCACACCACAGGCAACCCGTGCACCACCTCCACCGAGGGGGGCTCGTCCCTGTAGGTGTCGCCGCCTGCATGAACAATCAGTGCTTTCCCCTTCAGGTCAGCTGTGCTGAGCCGTGGCGCCACCACGCTGGTATTGGTCTTGCCGTCGCCATCCACCACCAGCCTGCTGAGATCGCCTCGGTGACCGTTTCCGAAGGGGCCGAGGTGTTGACCCGTTTCGTCAGGGTCCCAGTGACCTCCGGCAGCCAAGCCGGCAACAGCTTTGCCCTCATCGGTTTCGCCCACTTCACAGCTTCCCGTGCTGTGGAGATGGAAGCCATGTTCCCCAGGGCTCAGCCCCGCCAGATCGGGATAAATCACCAGGCCCTGGTCGGTGTCTTGCACTGTGACGCTGCCGATCGATTCGCCAATGCCCATGGCATCAATGCGTTGCAGGGTTACCTCCAGAGCTCCGCACCAGCTTGGAGTGAGCGTGAGCAGGCTGATGAGCAGAACGAGCTGGGCGAGCAGGAGACGCATCACAGAACAGCGTGTTCTTGAATTGTCGCCCCCGGTTGGTGCCGTCTGCGGTGAAGATGGTGCGTCGTTCAGCTGATGCTTGGTGATGCGTTGGGAGTACACCCAGTTGCGATTCGTGCCCCGGGGGAAGTCGTGGACCGGGGAAATCGAGGAGCTCTGGCTGGATGATCGCCAGCTGATCTCCAGAAGTCATCCGCAGCGTGACGTCACCCTGGTGGGCTTGATGAATGAATTGGGAGAGCAGGGTTGGGAATTGGTGACCTACGCCCAACCCTTCACTGGCTACCACGGTGGTTGCTACACCTTTAAACGTCAGAAGTGAGCAGGTGATTTAGAGCGGGCTGGCATTGATGTGCTGGGCCATGCCCATAAAACCGATCACGAGAAGAGCAACAGCGACGGTTGAGGCAATGGATGCCAAGCCCATTTGAGTTTGATTGCTCAGGCTTTTCATGCATCAACCTCGTTTTTTAGATGTACGAGAATGCATTGCTCGTAACAACTGCCATCATCAAGATTGCAGAGGGTCAGGCATTCAAAATAGGCATTCACTTGTGATTCAGTGACGCAAGCTTGGGAAGCATTTGGTGACTCCAGGTTTGTATTCAGCATGTCTTTATCAATTCGCAGAGCGACACTATACCGATTTTCTTTCTTGAGCAATGAAATTATTGCGGCGGGTAAATACCTAGATAAAATTACCTATATCAGGCTGATTGTGATGGTCGGTCTTTGCTTTTGGGTTGATCCCTTGCTTCTTATGGTGAGCCGATGAGCAAGGGCAACCCCGCTGAACGGCTCGAGGACGAGCTCGATCGTGCCAAGGCTTGTGGCCGTTGGCTCAGTGACGATGAGCTGGCTGCGCTTGGTCGTGAGGCTGATGCCGAAGCCCTTCTGGTTGAGGCTAAGAAACAGCGTGATCGCAAGCTGATGATCCTCGCCGGGGTCTGCCTGTTGATCCCGCCGTTGTGGCCTGTGGCCCTCGGGCTGACCCTGTTTCTTCTCTATCCAGACACTATGGCCAGGATCGGGCTGGCCGCCGCAATCACCTTCTTGGTGGGCGGATTGCTGTTGGCCGGCGTGCTCTGTTTGGCGATGGTCTGGCTTATTAAGTTGCTGTTCTGATCAGCTCTGCTGAGATCAGTTTCGTGATTTCACCACCGTCATACCGACGGGGGTCAGGGCAATCAAAGCCAGCTTGATGTGCTGAATGCCAAAGGGAATGCCGAAGATCGTCACAAAACAAGCCAGTGCACTGCTGAGGTGACCCGGGGCCAGCCACCAGCCGGCCACAAACCAGATCACATTGCCGAGCGCACCCGGGGGGCTGTTCCCAGATCACCTCGTCCCCTGAGCTGACGACGGCTCACGGCCTAGGAGCCGAAGGGCCAGAGCTAGAAACAGCCGACCCCCCAGCACGACCTTGCCCATGGCATCCAACGATAGTGATGGCGCAGATGAATGCGGACAGCCACCAGGCCAGAGCCATGGGAAGTTAGCCGAGAACAACCCAGAGCAGGTTGAGGATTATCGAGATCATGTCTCCATTGTCACGGCAAGCCCAAGGCCCTTTCGTTAAATTCTGTTAAATGTGTTTGACCAGGCATGGTGGGCAATTTCGGGATTGTGGGTTGTGGATATGTCGGATCCGCTGTCGCCACCCATCTCAGGCGCCAGGGCCATGAGGTTGTCGGCACCACTACAAGCCCCGGACGATTGGCTGCACTCTGCGATCTGGTCGACCATCCCCGCCTCTACAGCGCTGGCGATCCGATGGCGGATTCCAGCTTCTTAAATCGGCTCGATGGGGTTCTTATTGCGATGGCGCCCACCACCGCCACCTTTGAAGAAGATCAGTATGAGAAGGTTTATGGTCAGGCGGTTCCGGCCCTTATTGAGGCGCTGCATCAGCGCCAGGGACGGCGACCGCTGCATGTGACCTACCTGAGCAGTGCAGGGGTGTATGGCGATCAGGCCGGCGCGATCTGCAGTGAGCTGACCCCTCCGGATTGTTCGAACAACGCCAACGCTCTTCTGGCCAGCGCCGAGACGTCTGTTCTTTCCTTGAACGACGCTTCAACCCAGTCCTGTGTGCTGCGGCTCGGTGGTATCTACGGTCCTGGCAAGGACATCCCTTCGTATATCCGCAGTGCTGCTGGGCAGCCGGTTCGCAAAAACGGCAATCACATCAATGCTTGGGTTCATCTTCACGACATCATTCGCGGTGTTGACTTTGCCTTCGGCCGGCGGCTCCAAGGCATCTACAACCTTGTGGATGATCTCCAGTTCACCCGGCGTCAGCTTTCCAATGCCTTGTGTGATGACTTCGGATTGCCCCCTGTGATCTGGGACAACCACGATCGCCCCGGTGCACGCATCTTCAATGCCCGTGTCAGCAACGCCCGGCTGCGTGAAATCGGATTTCAGCTCAGCGTCAGCTCCATGCTGGACCCTGTTGCGGCCTGAGGGCCCAGCCCCGATTAGCGAAGCTGTTCAAAGTTCGCGGCGGATTTGATTTTTCGATACAGCTTGTGCATCGATTTCTCATTTTTTGTTGTTGATGTAAAGCAGGTTTGCGGAATCCACGTTCAACTTGCTGGGTTGATTAGACCCTGCGCATTCAACGCGGTGGCGCTGTGAAAGACGAATCGTTCTGCATCGAATTTGCGTCCTCCTTGGCATTGATGTTGCTGGAGCTCAACGCAGAACTTCTTGAGTTTGCAGACGAAGCATCCAACGTCAAAGCAGAGCTTTCTGTTGTAGAACTTGAGCGTGCCTGCTGATGGTGGATCGCATTCGTGCCGTCTTTGCTGATGCCCAAACGGAGGGTATGTATCAGCTGTGTGACGTCATCAATGCAGCGCGTGATCTTGCACCGAATTCAGATTTTCAGGCCTGTTACGACCTTGTGATCGCATCCGGCGGCCCTGAAGTTGAAACCTGGATCAACTTCACGGTGACCACAGCCACCCGCTTCGATCTTGATGATCAACCCGAGCCAGAACAGTTTCTTTCCGTTCTCGAGGAGTGTTGTGATGCCCGTCGAGAGCAGCAGCGGGCTCAGCCTTCGGAATAACGAAGTGCCTTGAGGCCCATCACCAGATGGGTGCGAAAACTTCCCAGCGCCATCACCTGCTTGGGCGATCGCGTGTCGCTTACAGCATCGCCCTGGTCTTCAATCCAACGCAGCAATTCCTGGGTTTGGTCGGCCCATGCACTCAGTGCTGCGCGGAGTAATTCGTCATCGCTGAGTCGCCCTTCAGGAACGGCGGATGTGTCCATCGCCGCTTTCAGCAAGGCGTTGAGTTGCTGATGACTCAGCGCGTCAGGAACAAAGGGATCAGGATCGATGCTTAAGAGAATCTTTAGGCGTTCTTCGACCGTAGTTCAGGGGTATCGGTTGCGACCACCCGTGTTTTGGCTCATTGCGTCAGCGTGATCGAGCTTGATCCGGGTCAACGCTCAGCCCGCGGGTGGCGAGGGCCAGGCGCCGGGCTGCCAACAGGGCTGGATAAGCCAGTGCTGAACGTTGGTTGTCACTGAACAGCTTGGCCAGCAGTCCGAGCAGGGGATCGCTGGGGTTCATGCGCCGGCTGAGTTCTGCAATGGCTTCGCTGCCATGCCACTTTTGCTTCCCTTCGATTAGCACGGCGCCATTGCGCAGAGGCAGTCCGAGGGCATTGAGCTCGCGACGGATCTTGTGATCGGCGCGCCCGTCAACAATGCGCAGGTTGGGAGCACCCGCCTGGAGCTCACTGCGGAGGGCGAACTCTCGACAGAATGGGCATCCGCCGTCGTAGATGAGGGTCAACAGCATTGCTGAATTCTGTCGCGAAGGGCCTGGGCCTGGCGTTGTTGATGCTCTGCTTTTTTGCGGGTCCCCAGCCGTCATGGGCCGATTGGATCTGCGATGGGGATCGACTCAGTGTTGAGATCACGCGGGGAGCCGTCGATCTCACCGGGCTGGCGGAAGGCATTCCCAACACTTTGGAGGGAAGCCTGCCGGGTGACGGAGTTCTGCTGCGCTGGCGCGATGTGGAGTTGCAACTACCGCGCACCAACAATGCAGGTGCCCCCAGTTACACCGACGGCCGTTGGTGGTGGCGGGTCGTTGATGAATCAGCGCCTGAATTTTGGGAACGCCGCGGCACGGTGATTCGCCACCAATGTGAGCTGATCTGAGCCTTCGTCCTGCTACCGCCGTTTTCGCTTGCGGCGGTTGGCCTTGCGCGTTCCTCCATAGCGATAACCAGCTTGTTCGCGAAAGTTCGGCCAGCAGGTTTCGCATACCAGGATCCAGTCCGCGAGTCGGGCGGTGCTCACCCGGAAATGCACGTCCCCCGGCTGTCTGCAGTGATCACAACAGAATCTTTTGTTTTTCCACAATTGTTCAACCGACCCCTCTGGCGGATCGGTGCCTTGAAGCTTCTCCTGAGGATTGGTTGCTTCGTTCACAGCAGGGAGCGCTTCGTTGCCACTTGAGGCGTTTTCGAAATCACCGATGCATTTGTTGCTTGAAATCAACGGCCAGCACAGCGTTCTTCACATTGAACGGCATGATGTGCCGGGGACTGCTGAGCGCCTGAGGCTTGTTTTCCACGCCGATGGCCAAAACCACTGTGCTCGCCAGGATCAGTTGTTTTGGCCCTGTGGAAAAGCTGTGTATAACTCTACGAATCGCTTGGAACTTGGGCGTTGATGGAGGCTTTTAGGGCGGCCATCTCGTGGGCGGTGAGGTGAGCTTCGACGGCCTCAGGGGTGTTGTTCCGATAGTGGATCCATGCCTCGTAGCAATGTTCTTGTGTTGCTGATGGGTTCTGACCTTCACTAACTCCTGTGCTGAGCAGAAGCTCTTCAATCCTGGCCAGCCGAGCTTCGATCCGGCTCAAGCGGCTGCCGATGGCGTCGTCTTGTTGCGTCACCTACTGATGGGCGGTGGGTCCCGTGATTGTTGCGGAGAGCGTCTGGGTTGACGCTGTAGTACATGCGCACTAAAACAGATGTACTGCTCCGAAACTCATGGCTGCGAGTTCTCCTTACGCCACCTTCCGTGCTGACGAGTGGATGCGTCATTCCTTGATCCGACCCCGCAAGGCTTTTCCGGCGGCAGCCTCAGCCGTGGCGAAACCTCGTGCCAGGACCACCCCTTCTGTTCGAGCCTGTGATGCCGTGCAGGGGGAGCTTTTTCTGTTTCCTGTCGTGATCTGCTGAGCCTTGGTCTCTGCGACAAACATTTGCAGGAGTCGCTGTTTGCCCCCTGTTCTGCCAGGGTGACAAGTGGTTTTTATAGCTAGACCATGCTGTTGTTCGCCTCCCAGACAGCTCCAGGCGGTCCGACTGTCATTCTTCCGGCCCTGCTTATCACCGGGCTTCTCGTCGCAGCATCCCAGGCGTTCGTTCCCAAGGGCGGCGACAAGAACTGAGCCCTGCCGATCGCTTCTTCGAAGGGCTGAGAGAACATCAGCCCCGAAAGCATTGGCATCAAAAGCCGGGGTTTCGGTGTTATCCCGGCTGCGGGGTCATTTCGTTCGTTTTTTGGCGTGGCCCAAAACAACCATGAAAAAGGCGGGGGTGTCCCTGCTCCAATCATGGATGGGACTTTGGCTTCAGTACACGTCGTAGCTGACGCCGCGGTAACGCAATTCCCGCCCACCGCTTGGGTGCTGTTGTTGGTCGATCGGTTCGTAGGCGACGCCGCGATAGCGCAGCACCTTGGTTTTGCTCCCCACCGGGGTGTGGACCCGGTCGGTGTGGTCTTGGTGGCGGTAGGCCCGTGCCATCTGTGTTCTGGCCGTTTCGATGGCCTGATTGCGCACAGTCCGTGCCTTGATCAGCTGAAGGGTGTTCATCTCTCTCTTGCGCGGTGCCCACGCCCCCGTTGCCTGGCGTGGATCTGACTGCGGCCTGTTGATGAGGCTCAACGTTGCCTCACCCTAGCCCCAATCTGTATCAACGGCTACTGTTTTCCTGCTTCTTTTGGGAAGGCGTTGCCAGCATGGTTCTGGATGAAGACAGCGCTTGTCTGGGGCAGTTCCTCTGGTGTGCATCTGCGGGCCGTCTGCGGCTGGCAAAACAACCCTGGCCGCCCGTCTGGCCGAGCAGCTGAGTGCCAGGGGCCGTCATCCCCTGCTGATCTCCTGCGACGACTACTACCGCTGTGGTTGGTCTCCCAGCTCGCGCTATGGCTTTGACACGGTCGATGCTATTGACGCGGATCAGCTGAGGTTGCAACTCAGCGCTGTTCGCTACCGCCAGTTGAACGCGCTGCGCATTTACGACATGCGCAGCCGCAAGGTCAGCTCCAGGTTGTTGCAGCACCCCTATGACCTGGTTCTGGTGGAAGGCTCCTACGGGCCACAGCATCTGTTGGGCGCTGTGCCCATCTCGCTGGTCGTATACGTCGAAACCCTACTTCTTCAGAGGTTGATCAAACGTCTCTGGCGTGATGTTCGCGAAAGGCAGAGGCCGGCTTCGTACGTGATTCGCCAGATGCTGCGCCAAATGCTCCCGGGTGAGCGTCGCTTCATTCAACCTTTGAAGTGCCGCGCAGATCTTGTTGTTCGGGGCTACAACTTTGATCTGGAGCCGATTCTCAGCAGAATTGGATAGCCGCTTAAACGCTGATCAGCCTCAGGGGCTCGTTTCTGCGTAGACCTTTGCGTAGCGAGATTGTTTGGTTGATAGTTTTTATGGTTTGCCTTGGCTGATTCGATCAACGGGTCTGCGTTGTAGGAAGAGAGACAACAGGCGCGAGATTTTCGCCATCCATCGACCCGGTGCAGCTTGTTACATCTAAAGAACCGCTGTTCTTTTCTTGGCTGAAGCAGGGTTAGGGCCTGAAGGTTCAGACAACGCCCAGCGGAAATCCATCAAGGATCGGGGCTTTCCTGCCGGGGACTGAGCCAGCAGGGGGCTCTCATTCATCCGATGAGTCCGAGAGGACCCCTTTTTCTTCTTGCAATCGAAGGGGCCGCTGTTCATTCACCCCACCTATTGGCGACAGGATCAGACCTTGTTTCCTTCGTCGTCCCAGTACTCGATTCTGTTCACTTCAAGGTCGTCTTGCTTGAGTTTGGCGGCGATCTCCCTGGCCCTCGCCCTCAGGTACAACTCATCGGTCACCAGGCTTTGGTAGATGATTTCCTCCAGGGTTTCTGCTGGAGCTTCTGAGACGATCTGCTTCACGTCGTCCTTGCTCAGCTTCACGTCAGTTCGAATGCTGACGGTCTGCTCGAAGTTGAACTCGATTTCGTTGATGACCGATTCCATGGGCTCACTGGCAGGCAAAAAGAAACCCCCGCCAAAGGCAGGGGTTCCAAAACGGCTCGCAGGAGTGTGTCCTTGTTTCCACCCTGTGAGGCATTTTCCTCACATCTCAACTATGCCAATTCAATGCATGCGATGGAATTGCTGATGGACAGCCTCGCAGTTGGCACCAGCGAGCTTTCTCAAAGTTCAATCGCGTCGCCCCAGGCCGGAGACGCGAGGCGCTTCCAGCCCTGGGTCTTCAAGGACGCCCAGAGTTGCTTTGCTTCGGCCTTTCGCAGATGTCGGCGTTCCTTCTGCAGGGGAGGGTCGCCAGGCAGGCGACGGCCTCTGTCGATAAAGACCTTCGGCTCATGGATCCATCCTTTCTGATCGCGATGGAATCGCCAGATCCAGCGGTCGTCGCTGTCAATCAGCCAGCCCTATCCCATGGCAATGCTGCAAGTACATCAGTACTAGCAATTATGGGCTTGGCCGGTCAAGTGGCCTTCTGGCTCAGGTCAAAGCCAACAAAAAGAGCAGGCCCCTCAGTCCACCCCCTCCGTGACGCATGAAAAGCGCCACTGCTTTCGTGATGCACTGTCCAAGACGTGTTGAAGCTTTGGCGGGTATTGATGCGCACACTTTTAGGCATTACTGCTTAGTAAGAACTGTTCTCTTCTGCGTGATTATTCGGGCGGCGCGAGCATCACTGCCAACGCTTCGGGGAGTTGAGCGAACGCAGGTTCCCTCGGCTGCGCCTCCTCCAAGCATTCATGGGAAGAGGTTGCGGATCCAGCTGCCTTGGCGCAGATGGTCTGATCTAGCTACCAACCCCTCAGGATCTTCCTCGTCATGGCCTCTTTCAACATCAGCATCGAGGGTGGTGCCAGCTTTTCGTGTCCTGATGACACGTACATCCTCGATGCAGCCGAGGAGGCCGGAGTTGATCTGCCCTATTCCTGCCGGGCAGGGGCCTGTTCCACCTGCGCCGGCCGTTTGGTGAGTGGCTCGGTGGATCAGACCGATCAGAGCTTTCTCGATGATGATCAGATCGGCCAGGGGTTTGCCCTCCTTTGTGTGAGCTACCCCACCGCTGATTGCGTGATCAAGGCCAACGCTGAAGAGTTGCTGTCTTGATCAGGGCTTGCGGGTGATTACAGGACGGCGCCGTTTCGGATAAAGCTCACGGCACATAGGGCAGACGGTTCCGTCGCAGCCCCGCGCTGTGCAGAACTCACGGCCCCAGAAGATGATCTGCAGGTGCAGTCGGTTCCAGTACTTCTTGGGGAAGAGGCGCTTGAGATCCTGTTCCGTGCGCCCCACACTGCTGCCGTCGCTCAATCCCCAGCGCTGGGCCAGCCGGTGGATGTGGGTGTCTACGGGGAAGGCGGGCACGCCGAAGGCCTGGGCCATAACCACGCTGGCTGTTTTGTGCCCCACGCCGGGTAAGGCTTCGAGCTCCTCAAAGCTCTGGGGAACGTCGCCGTCGTAGGCCGTCACCAGAATCTGGGCGAGGCGGCGCACGTTTTTGGCCTTGGTTTTCGCCAGCCCGAGCTGCCGGATGAAAGCGAGGATCTGCTCCTCTTCGAGTTCCGCCATGGCGGCAGGCGTCGCCCCGGCGGCAAACAGCGCGGGAGTTACCTCATTCACTTTCTTGTCGGTGCATTGAGCACTCAACAGAACAGCGATCAGCAGGGTGAAAGGATCGCTGTGATCCAGGGGGATGGGTGTTTCCGGGTACTGCTCGTGGAGGCGCTGCAGGATCACCTCCACCCGCTCAGACCTGCGCACGGGTTCTCAGTGGCTGGGGTGATCCTGGCGCTTCGGTGAATGCATCGCTTCGTTGCAGCGTTTCACTGCCGTTGCCGCGATTGTTTTAGGACTTATTGATGGGATTCTCGATCAGACCGGCTCAGCTCGCATTGCCCCTGTTGAACTGGAACCGTTCGGCGGCAGTGCTGCTAACTGTGTTGGCTGTGCTGCTGGCCTCCTGCCGCAGCCGAGAGCAGGACGTCACTGCGGATTCGCGCCCCAAGGTGCTCACCACCTTCACGGTTTTGGCCGATCTGGCTCGCAATGTGGCGGGTGATCGGTTGCAGGTGGCTTCGATCGTCAAGCCCGGTGCCGAGATCCACGGTTACCAACCCACCCCCAGTGACATCGAGCGCGCTAGCAAGGCGGATCTGATTGTTGAGAACGGGTTGGGGCTGGAGTTGTGGGCCCAGCGTTTCACGGCTGCAGCGGGGGATGTGCCCACCATCACCCTTTCGAAGGGGATGGAGCCTCTGCTGATCACGGAGGACGCCTATTCCGGCAAGCCCAATCCCCATGCCTGGATGTCCCTCCAGCGCACGATGGGCTACGTGGACCATCTGGAGCGGGCCTTCAGCCAACTCGATCCGGCCGGGGCTGAGGACTTTGCCGCTAACGCATCTGCCTACAAAGCCAAGCTCCAGGCCCTCGATGAGGAGCTGCGCATGGCGATTGCTGCGCTGCCGGCCCAGCAACGGCTGCTGGTGAGTTGCGAGGGAGCCTTCACCTATCTGGCAGAAGATTACGGACTCGAGGAGGCCTACCTCTGGCCGGTGAACGCCGAAAGCGAGATCACACCCAAACGCATGGCACGGTTGATAGACACTGTGCGAGAGCGGCAGGTGCCAGCCATTTTTTGTGAAAGCACCGTGAGCGATAAAGCCCAACGGGAGGTGGCAGCGGCGGCAGGGGCGCGATTTGGTGGAACCTTTTACGTGGATTCCCTCTCGCCTCCGGATGGACCTGCACCCACCCTGTTGGAACTGCAGCGGCACAATGTAGATCTGATCCGCAAGGGCCTGGACCTGTCCGAGAGCAACCGCTGATGCGCATTCAGGCCGACCAGCTCTGTGTGGACTACAACGGCACCGTTGCCCTGTACGACGCCAGCCTGCACCTGCCAGCCGGTTGCATCTGCGGTCTGGTGGGCATGAACGGTGCTGGCAAATCGACATTCTTCAAGGCCCTTACTGGGTTTGTGCGCCCCTCACGCGGCAGGATCCGGATCAACGGCAGCAGCGTTGCAGAAGCCCAGCGTCATCAAGCGGTGGCCTATGTGCCCCAGAGCGAAGGGGTGGATGCCCAGTTCCCCGTGTCGGTGTGGGATGTGGTGATGATGGGCCGATACGGCGCGATGAATCCTTTGCGGATTCCCCGCAGCTCGGATCGTGTCGCTGTGCGAGATGCCTTGACCCGGGTTGATCTGCTGGAGCTGGCCGATCGTCCCCTTGGCACCCTCTCCGGTGGTCAGCGTAAGCGCACTTTCCTGGCTCGAGCCATCGCCCAGCGCGCTGATTTGTTGCTCCTGGATGAGCCCTTCAATGGGGTTGATGTGCGCACTGAGCAGCTGATGGCCCAGCTGTTTCTTCAGTTCCGCGACGAGGGCCGCACGATCCTGATCTCCACCCACGACCTGGGCCACGTTCGTGATTTCTGCGATCTGGTGGTTCTGATCAACAAGACCGTTCTCGCCTACGGGGAAACCTCGGAAGTGTTCACCCCCGAGAACCTCGCCATGACCTTCGGTGGCGTGCCGCCTGATCTGCTGACGGGCAACAGCTCTCCGGAGGAGACGTTCTAATCAGAGCTCTCCCGCGTCAGTCGTTGTTTCCCGTGAGGCGTCGGGCATCAGGGCAATAAGGGCCTCCTCCAGGTCTTGCATGAACACCCGCATCGCCTCGCGACGGTTGCTGCGGTACTGATTCAGTCGAGGCCGCACGGGCAAGGCTCGTCCGAGCTGCACCTCCACCCGTTGTGGGCCAAGGCTGGGCTGCCCCTTCCATGGCTTGTCTTCGATCCAGCCGATCGCTTCTTCCACCAGCAGCAACATCTCGGCAAAGCGGTCAAAGTCGGGTCGATCACTGATGTAGTGACCGCTCACGCTGGTGAAGTGCTCCACCAGTCGCATGCGGGTGAGTTGGAGGTCGGCTTCCCGTGCCTCCGAGTCCGCCAGGCTCCGCTCCAGCGGCGGGAGCTGATTAACACCCTCCCTGTAAATCCGATCCCAGGCGGCCTGCTCGATCCGGCGGCAGCGCTCCTGAAGATTGCCGCCGGCACGCAGGCCGAAATGGGCCTCGGCTTTGGCCAAGCCATGCAAGCGGTAGGCATCAATTCGCTCGCTAAAGGTCTGAACTGGATCGGGCTTCAGCCGTTCGAGCTGCTCAAGGGCTTTGAGCAGATTCATGCCGATCTGGATCAGCCGGTCGCGGCTGGTGGTCTCGGAATTCTCCGGGCCAGCGTCGGGGGAGGCAATGCCGAGATGGCGTTCGAGGGAAGCCAACCGCGCCTTGAGGGCGATCCAATCAGGGTGCCTCCAGCTGTAGTGAATGCCAATGGGCAACACCTCCAGCGGCCGCTCGTCGTTGGCTCTCTCCAGATCCTCAGCGGCCCAGAACGCCATCTGGGCCACCCCCGGCTCCAAAGGAGCCATCTCGCCGGAGAGGTTGTTGGTGGCTCCTTCCGGTGCCACCACCAGTGGGTAGCGCCCTTGGGCCAGAGCCCCGCGGGCCTGGGCCAGCGCTGGGCGATCTAAGCGGCCGCGGTGGATGGCGATGCCGCCACTGCGTTGCAACAGCCAGCCGATCACCGGGCCAGCCCAGATCGGAATACCGCGGTCGTAGAGAAACCTCAGCTGGATGGGACGCAGTAGCTGCAGCTTGAGCCGCCGTGCTGCCCGGGGAATGCCGTTCCAGAACAGATCCGCCAGCACCACCGGATCACGTGTGCTGGGGTGACGAAAGGCGATCAGCAGATTGCAGGCCCCCGACTGCTGCGCTGCAAAGGCCTTGGCCAGGGCTTCTGCCGCATCACGATGGCTTAGCTCAAGGCCCTGACTGCGGAAGAGCAGTGGAAGCAGGCGGCTGACCACGGCCTGAACCATCCGGCTGGGACGGGTGGGCAGCCGGCGCAACGCGGGGCGGGCGTTCTGGGTGGAGGCGCGGGGCATCGAACCGACTGCAGCGCGCCCATACTGATTCGATGGAGCTTTTACTAGAACCCCTCAGTCACGCCTTCATGTTGAAGGCGTTGATGATCAGTGCCCTGGTTGGGGGTGTTTGCGGGCTGTTGTCCTGCTTCATGACCCTGAAGGGATGGGCGTTGATGGGTGATGCCGTCTCTCATGCGGTCCTCCCTGGCGTGGTGGTCGCCTATGCCCTTGGCCTGCCCTTCTCTCTGGGGGCGTTCGTCTTCGGTGTCGGCTCCGTTGCCGCCATCGGCTTTGTGAAGCAGAAGTCGAGAGTGAAGGAAGACACCGTCATCGGGCTTGTCTTCACCGGTTTCTTCGCTCTGGGGCTCGTGCTCGTCTCCAAGACGCGCAGCAACATCGATCTCACCCACATCCTGTTTGGCAATGTGCTGGGGATCTCAGCGGGGGACGTACAGCAGACCCTGATGATTTCGGTGCTGGTGCTGGTGCTGCTGCTGCTGTTCCGGCGAGACCTGATGCTCTTCTGCTTCGATCCCACCCACGCTCGATCGATCGGTATCAACACTGGACTTCTGCACTACATGCTGTTGGGACTCCTCTCCCTGGCCGCCGTTGCAGGTCTGCAGACCGTGGGAATCATTCTGGTGGTGTCGATGCTAGTAACCCCCGGTGCCACGGCCTATCTGCTCACCGATCGGTTTGACCGGATGACGCTGCTGGCCGTCACCAGCAGCGTGCTCTCCAGTGTGCTGGGGGTGTTCATTAGTTACTGGACCGACAGCTCCACCGCCGGTTGCATCGTGCTGGCGCAAACCGCGCAATTCGTGCTCGCCTTCCTTCTTGCGCCTGGGCAGGGGGTGCTGCGGCGTCTCTGATCGATGGATCAGAGCTCGTCTTCGTCCCAGTCGTAGGTGTCGTTGAAGCGCTGAACGCTGGCTTCTCGAAAGTGAAAGTCCTTGGCGGAACGACCCTGATCGGATGCCATTTGGGTGGAACCGTCCTGGTCCCAAGGCTCGCGGTAATCAAGATCATCCCCCATGTTCTGGCACGGCTCAGGAGGCTTCACTGTCATCCCACTTGGCTTTGCCATCCAGCAGTTCGATCAGCTCCTGGAGCTTGCCCATGGTGACGCGCACATCGGCACCGTCGGGCAGAACACCATCGGCCACCACGTTGTAATGGTCACGGCACTGGTTGCGCAGCTCCTGCAGGCGCTTTTTGGTGATGGTCTTTTTCTGTTCTGCCGTTGCCATGGCGATTGCGTGGTCTGGCCATCATCCCTAGCAGAGCAGGGTGCTGCTTCCGTATCTATCCCGGAAGAACCTGGCGAAAGCCATGGGCTTCCACCACGTTGAGCGGGGTGTTGAACAGTTCACTCAGCTCGGCGGGCCGCAGCATTTTCTGTGGGCTTCCATCCCCAACAAGACGTCCCTGCGCCAGAAACAGCACCCGTTCCATCTCCGGAACGATCGTGTCGACCCGATGGGTGACCTGCACCACGGTGGTTCCCGTTTGGATCAATCGCCGCAGGATCGCCAGCAACTGATGGCAGGCCCGGAGGTCGAGGGCGCGGCTTGGCTCATCCAGCACCAGCACCGCGGGTTGGTGAACCAGGGCGCGAGCGATCAACAGGCGGCGCCGCTGTCCGTCCGACAGCTCTCCGCAGCAGCGTTCACGGATGCTGTGGAGGTGCAGTTGATCGAGCAGATCTCGCGCCTGCTCCCATTGCCGCGCACTGGGCTTCTGATCCCGGCCCAACCGGGTGGCCCCAAAAAAATTGCTCACCACCGCCTCTTCAACAGCTGTTTTGGGATGAAGCCGCTGTTCCATGTCGCTCGACACCACCCCCAGGTGGCTGCGAAGCGCCCAGAGGTTCACTGTCTCGCTGCCAAACAACTGCAAATGAGCGTCGGGGCGAACGATGGGATGAAGGCTGCGGTCGATCAGTTTCACCAGGCTGCTTTTGCCTGCGCCATTGGGCCCCAACACCGTTGTGGACTGCCGCAGTTTCAATTGCAGGTTGAGCTTGTGCAGCACCGGGCGATCGCCCAGCCATGCCTCCACATTGCGGAGATCGAGCCAGGTTTCAGTGGTCATGGCCCTCCTTCAGCAACCGATCGATCACGATCGACAGGCGCGGAGCGACAGGCCGGAGCTCCTGCTGTCGCTCACTCCAGATTGCGGCACGCACCAGATCACTGAGGGACACTAACTTCATCTCTTGGCCCTCCTTCAACTGCAGTTGGCTCACGGGCACGCTGAGCGTTCCGCGGAACACGTGGGCCATCCGGTTGCCGCTGTCGTCGCTGAACCAATGTTCGAGCGGAACGCTGGGTGACCAAGCGATCTCCTCCTGCAATTCGCGGTGCACGGCTTCGCTGGCTGTTTCACCTGGATTGAGATGGCCGCCAAACAACCCCCAGTAGCCCGGATAAATGATCGAGTCGATGTCGTCTCGCAGCTGGAGCAGCCATCGGCCTTCCCGCTCGAGCATGGCCAGGGCAACGGCGGGCTTCATGACGCCTCCGGTTTCTTGCGTGACCACTGGGCTAGTCCACCGCCCCTACCCCGCGCTGTGAGTGTTCCCTGCTGCTCGTTCAGTTCAATCAGGGCAAAGAAGGGCAAGCGTTGGGCTTCCGGTGACGGCAGGCTTTGCTGCAGCAGCACCTGATGGGACCAGCTCAGCTCTAACGACGTGAAGCTGAACATGAGCAGTGGTCTGGAACCCTTCAGCTGGGCATGGCCGCTGAACCGCAACCGGAAACCGGCCAGACAGACCTGATTCACGATGCTCAGGCCCTGGTCGCGGTGGCTCAAGATCAGGCTGGCCTGCAGCCAACGCAGCAGCGTTGCGGTGCCGGGTGCCGGTGGATCACCGCTGCGCGTCCAGGTCTGCTGCAACATCCAGCAGCCCGGCAGCTGCTCGATCTGAATGCCGCTGCCCTCACGGCGGCTCCGGCCTTCCCTCGCCAGAAGAGCTGCGGCAGGAGAACCAGGCACGGCTGAGATCATGGGGCTCTGCAACATCCCCATCTTTTCGGAGTCGGCCCATGCAGCGCGACAAGCGCCGGACACCTCCCATAACGGACCTGCTTGTACGGGGACTGCGCATCGGGGCCAGCACCATCGCCCTGGTGGAACTGCTACGCAGCGATTGGATCGGAGGTGGGCTCGCCAGCCTGGCCTGGCTTGTCTTTGTTCAGGTGGAGCGTCGTCGGGCGCCGTTCAAGCCCCCGTCCTGAGGATCGAATCGATGCAGTTCGGGTGCTGTCGGATGTAAGCGTTGAACTCCATGGCCAGCAGACGGGCCTCAAAGGCATCGGTGGCGTAGAAGCACGATTCCAGCTTTTCTCCGTTGGATGATTTGTGGCGGACGGTGTAGGCAGCCCGTCCCTGAGCAATGCTGGCCATGGACTGATGAAGCAATCGTTTCAAGCTGGCACTCCTGCCGTGTGGAATTCCATAACCATTCATTCATGTTTGCGTTTCAACGCTTCGTAAAGCTGTTTGAAGCGACGGGTAGTCCGTCTGACCTCTCTTCCCGCATCCCGCTGCCCATGGCCTCCCCTGCTCTGCCCTTCAACGTTGCTCTCGCTTCACTCCTGTCCCTGATCGCAGGGCCTGTTCAGGCGGAATGGCAGCCGATGCAGGAGCCTGCGGTTTGGCAATCCCGTCGCGGCGATCTGTTGCCCGGCGACGGCTGGATCTTCATGGAAGCCCTCGACACCCCCGCGCTCAAGGCGGCTGAATACATCCGGGCCCCCCAGAGTGTGGACGGTTCCGTTGAGGTGGAGGCAGGCCTGCTGATCCAGCGCGCTGGCCAGGACCGGTGGACCCAACAGGTTCTGCCGATGCGTGCCAACTGCGCCAAAGGTCAGCTGGAGCAACGCCAGACCGATGGTGCCTGGACCGTCTACCCCGGTCGCGATGGAACCGTGGTTAAGGTCCGCTGGATCTGCAGATTGAGATGAGTCGGCCTGCTTTTAGTTACGAGGAACCGGAACGCTTCGGCGAGTCGCTCACAACAGCACGCCCCTGGAACCGATCTGCCCTGACCGATGTGGAGCGGCTCAATGGCCGGGTGGCCATGCTCGGTTTCTTGGCTGCCGTGGTGCTTGAAAAGGCCACGGGATTGGGAATCGTGGGTCAGCTTGGTGCAGCTCTGCGCTGGTATCTGCAGTTGGGTTGATTGATGACGGTTGTTCCTGTTCTGAAGGACTCCCAACGCTTCAAGTTGGATGCCACAGACGACTCGATCTTCTACAGCGAGCCGCGTTTCGTTCACCACCTGGATGCGGGTTTTCGTGCTCGGCTGACTGCCCTGTACCACGAGCGCATCCCTCCCTGTGCCCAGGTGCTGGATCTGATGAGTAGTTGGGTGAGCCACCTGCCGGACGACGTCACTTACGACAATGTCATCGGCCATGGCCTCAACGCTGAGGAACTGAGTGCCAACCCCCGATTGGATCGGCACTGGGTTCAGAATCTCAACCGCGACCAAACCCTCCCAGTTGAGGATGCATCGATCGATGCCACTCTGATCGTGGCCGGTTGGCAGTACCTGCAACAGCCCGAGCCGATCGCCTCTGAGCTGTGGCGGATCACCCGTCCCCGGGGCCAGGTGATCGTGGCGTTTTCCAATCGAATGTTCTTCACCAAGGCTCCCCAGGTCTGGACCGACGGAGATGACGGTGATCACCTGCGTTATGTCGCTGAGGTGTTGATGGCTCAGGGCTGGCCCCAACCGGAGATCCTTGCCGAAGACACCCGCGCCGAGGGTGTGATGGGCTTGTTCGGCGGCAAAGGAGATCCTTTCTTTGCCGTTGTGGCCGAGAAACCTTTCCAGTGATTCCTCGACTTTCCTTTGACTTGAAGGGATGGACGTTGTTCTGAATTGCGGCAGCGTGAGACAAGAACCAGAATCTCCATGAGCTTTACCCTTCCGGGTCTTCTCCTATGGCGCTTCAGGATCGTGTTGATCGGTCAGCAGGTTGTTCTTGAGGCTTCTTCTGAGGATCAACAGCTGAGCACGGTTCTTGAACCTGGTGGAAGTCGCATTCGGCGTGGCTACGACCTCATCAAGGCTCCGCAATGTGCGTTGATCAGGTGAGCAGCACGTCTCGTCTCACCCAGCCCGTCGTCATCTTCGGTGGCTTTCTGATCACGCAAGAGGCCTATCGCCCCCTCGCTGATTGGATTGATCAGGCCACCGGCGCTGCGGTGCGCATCGTGCCTGCGTCCAAATTGGATTGGTTGGCCACCAGCTGGGGTTTCGGTTGGCGTCGCCTGCTTGATCGCGTTGATGCTGCTGTGCGTGAGCTTCAAAGCCAGTCGCCCACCGGGGGCATCACGTTGATTGGTCACAGTTCCGGCGGGGTGATGTTGCGCCCTTATCTGGCCGATCAGACATTTCTGGGTCGCCGTTTCAACGGTGCAGCCCTATGCAATCGCCTGATCACTCTCGGCAGTCCCCATCAGGCCCTGCGTGCCACACCACTGCGGGCTCGTGTGGATCGTGAGTTTCCGGGTTGCCCTGAAGCCGATCGGGTTGACTACGTCGCGGTTGCGGGTCGGCTTGATCCGCTGGGAGCGAATGCATCCAACTTTTCGCGCCGCAGCGCTGCCCGCAGCTATCGCCAGATCATGGGCGACCGGGATCTGCAGGGGGATGGTCTGGTGCCGCTTCCATCAGCCCTGCTGCGGGATGCCCGTTGGATTGAGCTTGCTGATACGGCCCACGGCGGATTGTTTGGCCAAAGCTGGTACGGCTCCACCGATCGCATCGAGAGCTGGTGGTCGCAGCTCGGTGACTGAACCAGGCGATCAGGCATTGTGGCCTGCTTCGGCGATCAACTTGTGCAGGATTCGAAAGGGTTTGGGGGTCAGGCCAGGTCGGCCAAACGTAAATCCAGCAAGAAGCGCAAGCCGGGAACGTCAAACCATCGCCGTGATCAATGTCCGATGGGGCGCGACCCCAGCCTCGAAGCGATTCAGGCAAGGCAGTCCCTTGGCCTGCCGCTCACCGGTCGGTTAACCGTTGCCCAGGTGAAGCTGGCTCACAAGCTTCTCGCTGTTCAACATCATCCCGACAAAGGGGGCGACCCTGAGGTCATGACACGGTTCAACACAGCCCGAGATGTGCTGCTTGAGCCTGAGATGGAGATGCTTGCTGCCTGACGCCCTTGAAGTGCGTCAGCTGCCGCTGCTGCGGCCCAGCACCAGCCAAGTGATCAGCATCAACCCACTCAGGCTGACCACGGTGTAGATCCAATCGGCGTATGGCGTCCAGAACAGTCCCGCAACCGGGGCTGTCATCGGTCCCAGACCAGCAGGAGCACCACAAACAAGGCCCCGAACACGAGGAAGGGTGTGAGCAGCGTCAGCAGAGACTGTGTTTCGATCGTTCCGGTTGCAGCAAGCGGATCATCCGGCGGTCTGTTTTGATCTGTCAAATCTCCGTTATTCACTGAGATTGAGGCCAGAGCTCGCGGCCAATCAACCTTCATCGGGATCGAGCAGTGGGATGAACAACCGTCAGCGTCAAATTCTTGTTGCTTTTTTGGCCTCGATGGGGCTTGGGTTGCTTGGCGGGTTGGCGTTCAACGTCACGTCCCAACTGATCCAGCCCGGCAAGATTGATTTGGGTCCGGCATCGCCGGGAGGGCCTGGCCGAGCCCCTGCGTTGCCTGAGCTGAACACAGGCTCATCCGACCCAAGCTGTGTTGTTCCCCCTGGAGGTGGCCCGCCTGTCACGATGAATTTCCAGCCCTGTTGATTGCATCGCGAGGAAGGTTTGTTGGCCAAAGTTTCAAAAGAAAAGATAAAATAGTGCTGCTGTGATACCCAGAATTGTTTCGGTTGTTCGTTCCGATACCGAAATTGAAGGCCGGCTGAGGTGATTGTTCAACTCTCTTTCAGCCCATGCATGAACAGCGACCAGCGTCTCAGCTATCTGCACTTGATGAACAAAGCTGCTGAGTCGGAAGACAGACAGAGTTATTTCTATTATCTCAAGCTGGCTGAACAAACGCTGCAACGCCAGGATCCCGATGTGCTCTGGAAGCCTGCAGGTTGATTCAGCGAATCATGTTGGCCTTGAAAAAACCGAATCCAAGGCCAAAGGATGAGGATTGATCGCGATGCAGCGTGACTGAAACATCGAAATCGAGAAGATCTGACTGTTCGATGTCTTCACGCTTCAAGTTGTGAGAGTTCTCCGCTTCGAAGCCATCGATGATTTCATCGCGATGGCTTTCTAGGTAATCCACCACCTGTTGCAGCAAGTGGTCGCGCCAGGCCTCGCTGGCGTGTTTGCTGATTCGATCAGACATGGTGGATGACGCAGTGTCTAGAGATGGAACCCGTTCCCAACGTTGAAGTGGGTGCCGTGGTGATGCGGGTGAACAGGAACCATCCAGGGCGTTGGGGTGACGATGATGCGCCGGGGCATCGGTGAAACCATGAGGCCGTACAGCGGGGAATAGCTGAGGTAGTGCGTGCGGTAGTTGGGGCGGTAGCTGTTTTCGATGGGTCTTCTGTAGCCATGCTTGTAGCCCCTGTTGCAAGCCTTCTTTTTTTGCTGGAGTGGTGGTGACGGTCGTGATGAGCACTATGGGCTTCCACCGCAGGACTCAGGCCGACACCGGTGATGACCACCACGAACGCGGCGATGCCAAGACGTTGAACAAGCGATATGGGTCGTGGATGGAATCATGAAAACGTATTCCGGCTCTGCCTGGTAACCGTGTCAGCTAATCGGCCAGATGTGACTGGATGCTTCTTGAGGTCTTCAATCCCTATTCGGCGTCTGTGCGTTGTTCGAGCACGAAACGCAGGGCCCAAAGTCCGGCGTAGGAGCCCGTCAGCACGAGGAGGATCAGGATCAGCACGAAACATCCTCAACGTGGTGGTTCGTTGTAGCTGAGCCGTGTTTGTTCTGTGGTCAGATCCTCCAGTAGCCGTACCAATCGGGATGGGCTGGGTCGTCGTCAACTTGGCCATCCGCGATCAGTTTCAAGTGCCACTGGCCATTGCCGTGAATCGGCAGCAGATCATCGAGCGCGCTGTCCATTTCGACAGAGTGAAGATCGTCCTTGTGGACTTGCTCCTTTCCTTTCAGCCAACGCTGCCGTGCCCGCGCCTTGGCAGAGGCTGAAGAACGGTCCACGATCACCCCGAAGGCATGCTGTTCCGCCATCGAAGTGGGGTCATAGGCGCCAAGGTTGACGAACCACAGCTGCGGACCGTCAGCACTTGATGGATCCTGCGCTTGCTCAACAACTTCAACTCGATAGCCATCGACATGGCCCACGCAGCGATAGCTGTCGATATGCAAGCCACGGCGGAGGCCGATCCATTCCTGTCGCAGCGCCGGCAGCGATGCGTCGATGGTCTCGCCCACGACCCAGCGCACATCGTGCTGCTCCACATGGCAACCCTTGCAACGGCCCCCCAGCACCACCAGGAACAGCTTCTTGGCGCTGCTCATCGTTGGGCCGGTGATGACGCGTCGGCATGGGCGACTACCGCACGGCAGTGGGCGATGAACTCCTCGCCGTTCCTCTCCCCTTTGGCTTCCTTGGTCTGCAGGCTGAGAATCTCAAAGGTCGTGGCGCTGCTGCTGCTCACCGGGGAGACGGTCGGACTGCGGTCTCCATCATGAATGCGATTGTCCAACGGCAGTCCGTCGTAGGGATCCGTGCCGTCACAACGCTGAAAGGCTGCATGGATGGCATCGATGGCCTCCCTCACCTGATAAGTGGCCCCTCGCTTCCTGGCGCGCTTGGTATTCGTGACCGCCGTGCGGTTCAGCAGCCGCTTGTAGCTGTCGGGGTTGATGTCAAGCCAGCTGGGGGGCGTGACCGACAACGGATTGCGTTCCATGCACCCCTTCGGTGGCTCCAGGTGTTCAGACTTTTTCGAGCCAGGCCACAAACAACCGGCGGATTTCCTCTTCGTTGGTCACCCGTTCGCTAAGAGAGGCCGTGAATGCGCCGGGGTGCTGGCGCTGCACGATCTGCTCAGCCTCGTAGGCATCCGCCGCTTCAACAGGCTTGAAGCCAGCGTCAACGGCCGCTGGAGCGCAATAGAAGACGGGGTAACGGCTCATCGGGTTGCTGCAACCTCCAACCGATAGCAACGATTCTGCGATCGAGGGAATGGATGAGGGGAGCTCGCACCTTCTTCTGTTGGGTTCAGGGATCTTTCTTAAGTCCTGAGCTTCAATAGGTGCTGATCCATAACTTTGGTGGTTCTTGCTGAGGCACCGTGGCTTTTGATTCTGGAGATAAAACAGATCGGTTTATTGCCGCAGCCAAGACACGGGCGGAAGCTGCATTGAATGAGTCGGCACCAAAACTGACGGCCTTGGAAAAGGGAATGTTGGAATCGCTGCGACGGGGTGGAAGGCCCGTGCGTCATGGCTGATCTCAGCGCATGAGCAGCCAAACGGACAAAGCACCGCAACCAAACCCTTTGATGAACTGGGCCCAGGTGAGGCCGTAGGTATCGAGCGAAAGCCATCTCATCATCAGATTCAGAACCTCTTTGTGTTTCCGAATCAATGGTGAGCTGTTGGCCGTGTTCAGTTGTGGAATCTGTTTGAGTTTGATCTCCCCGAGCTTGGCCAACGTTGTTAAACCTTCCGCTGTTGAACCTTAAGGGCACTTCTCTGGACAGCGATCTCAACACTCTTTGCGGATGGCTTCGTCCTTCAACCGCTCAACCCACTCCAGAACGGATTCATCTCTCGTCCTGGTGTTGAGTCGTTCCTGCAGAGAGGATGGGGGTCCAGCTGTTTTGAACGGCCTTTGTCTTCCGCCTCAGCCCTGCCGCCCCTGCGCTTGGCCGTTGTGGGTCATGTCGAATGGGTGGAATTTCTGGCGGTGGATCAGTTGCCCCGTCCCGGGGCCATTGGTCACGCCTTGCGGACTCTGCAGGAACCTGCTGGTGGTGGAGCCGTCGCTGCGGTGCAGATGGCACGGTTGCAGCAGCAACCCGTTCAGTTCTTTACGGCTCTAGGTCGCGATTCGGTCGGTGAAGCCAGCGTCAAGCGACTCGAGGATCTTGGCCTTGAGGTTCATGTCGCCTGGAGGGAGGTGCCAACCCGTCGGGGTGTGAGCTTGGTTGATGGTGAGGGGGATCGTGCGATCACGGTGATTGGCGAGCGGCTGACCCCATCGCTGGATGATGACCTTCCCTGGGAGGCCCTCGGCGAATGCGACGGCTTATTCGTCACGGCAGCTGATGCTCCTCTTTTGAAAGCCTGCCGTTCTGCTGCAGTCCTGGCTGCGACCCCGCGCGTTCGTTTGCCCGTGCTTCAGCAGGCCGGGGTGCCCCTTGATGCCCTGATTGGCAGTGGACTTGATCCGGGTGAACGGGTGGAGTCGTGGCAATTGAACCCAGCTCCCGACGCAATGATTCGCACGGAAGGTGCCGCAGGCGGTGTCAGTCGTCCAGGCGGCCGCTATGACCCTTCACCCCTTCCGGGGCCCTTGGTCGAGAGTTATGGCTGCGGTGACAGCTTTGCGGCAGGAGTGGTCGCGGCTCTTGCGGCGCGCTGGCCCCTGGCGAAGGCCATCGCTTTGGGTGCCCAGTGTGGTGCCGCCTGTGCGACGCGATTTGGACCCTATGGGTAAGTGCCCGCGATGCGCGATGGCTCTCGATATCGATAAAAATGCACTGAAACACCTGTTGTCATGGCGCCCACCAAAAGAGAGATCCTTGCCGAATCGGCAGGCTGGGTTGCTGTCACTTTGAACGTGGTTCCGGGCTTGGGTGCCGGGTACCTGTACCAGCGCCGCTGGAAGGCTTACTGGATTACATCTGCTTTGGCGACGACCTGGTTCGTTGTGGGTGGAGTGCTGGGACAAGGAGCTGAGGCTGCCGAAGAAATCCAAAATCAATTGATTGGCTTACTTGGGCTTGTCGCTCTCGCGGCTGGAACAGCAGTTGAAGCCGGGCTCGCAGCGAAGAAATCTCGTCAACAGAACTGAGACGGGTTGAAGCCAAAACACTCAGCTTCGGATCATTCCGACTTCAGGTTCCCCTGTCTCCTCGCCCGGGTTTGTATGGCCCCAGCGACTCCCGCTCTTGGTGGGGCTTGGAGTGATCGCTAACCCTCTCGTCTGAGCGCTTCGTCCTTCATCCTCTGAACCCGCTCCAAAACGGATTCATTGCTCATCCTGTTGTTCAGCCGTTCCACTAACAGAGGAAAGGCCAATGGGCTGGGCCGAGGGGTTTCAACATGCAGCCATTCCTGGCTTGCAGCGCGTTTCAAGGCCGCCTCCAGTCGTGAGATCTCCAACTGGTCATCGAGTACCTCCTGCTGCGCCTGCAGCAGCAAGCGGTTGCTCGGCTCATGGCGGCTGAACACATCGAACAGGAGCGATGCACTGATCTGAAGCTGACCGGTGCTTTTGCTCGATCCAGGGAATCCTCGGTTCATCAGTCCTGCGATCTGGGCGATGGCGCGGAACCGTCGCCGTTGCAGCTCGGAAAGATTCAGTGCGTTTTTGAGATCCCGCTCCAGCTTTTGGCGATCGAGCAGCAGATCGATGTGGTCCTCCAGCAACTCCGCCATGGGGTAGCTCTTCGGTGCCAACAGCTCAAAGCCGTAGTCGTTCACCGACACCGTGATCGTGCCCCTCTCCAGACGGGTGAGCCGCGACGCCCAGAGGAAGCCGATTCCCTCGTGCACGAACCGTCCTTCAAAGGGGTATGCAAACAGGTGTGTGCCTTCCCGGGTGCGACAGGTCTCAATCAGCAGCTGCCCCACCGTCGGCAACACCGAGATGTCCTGTTGCCGATCAAACAGGGGCTTCAGAGCCTGCAGTTCAACGTTGTCGAGATCACCACGGCTGGCGCGGTCCACCTCAAGACGCAGGTGGTGGGTCAGCAGATCAGAGAGGGCCATTTGCCCCCCAGCCCAGGCAGGCACAGTGCGCGTTTTCTTGGTGCTCACCTTCACGTAAGCGGTCATGTCGCGCAGCCGCACGAATTCCAGCTGGCGGCCGGAGAAGAAGAACACATCCTTCGGCTTCAGCTGGCTGATGAAGGTCTCCTCCACATGGCCGAGCACAGCACCGCGAACAAAGCGCACAGTGATTGCTGGTGCGGCCGTGATCGTTCCAACGTTGAGACGGTGCAGCCGGGCGATGGACTTTTCGCGAACCCGGTAGCGCTGGCTTGTCTCCTCCCACTCGAGCTTGCGGTAACGAGGATAGGCCCCGAGGCACTCTCCTCCCTGCTCCAGAAACAGCATGCACCAGCCCCAATCCTCCTGGCTCAGCTCGGCGTAGGCCGCACAGCTGCGCACGGCCTGGAAGGTCTGCTCCGGATGGAAGCCAGGGCCGCAGGCCAACCCCGTGAGGTGCTGAAGCAGCACATCCAGAGGGGCTTTTGGCGGCTTGCGTTGTTCCACCAGCCCCTCCGCCAGTCCCCGACGCACAGCACTGAGTTCGAGCAGTTCGAGCGCATTGGTGGGCATGAACAGCACCTGGGATGTGCCGCCGGGCAAGTGCGCTGACCGCCCCGCCCGCTGCAGCAGCCGTGCCAGATTCTTTGGGCTGCCGATCTGCACCACCTGTTCCACGGGTTGGAAGTCCACACCGAGGTCTAGGGAGCTGGTGCAGACCACCCAACGAATACCGCCGGCCTTCACGGAGGCCTCGATCGCTTCCCGCTCACTGCGATCGATGGCGCTGTGGTGCAGGGCCAACCCTTCCTCCATTTCCGGGCAGGCGAAGCGCAGACACTGGTGCCATCGCTCCGACTGATTGCGGGTGTTGGTGAACAGCAAGGTGCTGATCCCGGGATTGAGGCGGGCCACCAGCTCCTCGTACATCCGCAACCCGAGGTGTCCGGCCCAGGGGAAGCCATCGATCGTCTCCGGAAGGATGCTTTGAATCTCCGTGCTGCGAGAAGGGGCGCCACCGATCAGCCGCGGCTCCCCTGCTGTTCCCAGGGCATGGCGCGCTGCCTGCTCCAGGTTGCCGATGGTGGCACTGATGGCCCAGGTCTGGAGCTGGGGGCGCAGCTGGCGCAACCAGCTCAGGCACAGCTCCGTCTGGCTGCCCCGTTTGCTGCCCATCAACTCGTGCCATTCATCGAGGATCACCGTCTCGAGTTGGCCAAACAGTTCTTCGGCCTTCGCGTTGCTAAGCAGCAGGGCGAGGGACTCCGGAGTCGTCACCAGAATCTGTGGTGGTGCCTTGAGCTGTTTCGTGCGTTCGCTGCTGCTGCTGTCTCCATTGCGGATGCCCACCCGAATCGGCCAACCCATCGCCTCGATCGGTTCGCGGATCGCCAGCGATAAGTCACGACTGAGGGCCCGCAAGGGCGTGATGTAGAGCAGACGTATTCCCTTCAACGGCTGCTCCTCCGCCAACATCCGCGCGATCGGCCCCATCACGGCGGCGAAGGTTTTGCCGGACCCTGTGGGCACTTGGATCAACCCATTCCGCCCCGCTAAATAGGCGGTCCAGGTTTCCTGCTGAAAAGGAAGCGGCGTCCAGTTCCTTTGCGCGAACCAGGCATGAATCGGGTTCAAGCGAGGGTCGTTGGTTGTTGGGTTGGCCTTTGCCTTCGCTTTTGAAGCTGCCATCAGCGGTTTTCGATCAATGCCATCGCGGTCTGGAGTGAATCCGCTTCATTGGCGGGTTTGTCGCGTCGCCAGCGCAGGATGCGCGGGAAACGCACGGCGATGCCGGATTTATGGCGTTTTGAGGGGTGGATGCCTTCAAAGCCGATTTCAAACACCAGCTCGGATTTCAGGGACCGTGCCGGTCCGAAGCGCTGCAGGGTGTTGCGCCGGATCCAGCGGTCAAGCTCGAGGATTTCGACATCGTTGAGGCCGGAATAGGCCTTGGCGAAGGTCACCAACTGCGGCTCTTCAGCGTTGGTCCAGAGGCCGAAGGTGTAATCGGTGAACAGATTGGCGCGACGCCCACTGCCGGCCTGGGCGTATAGGAGCACCGCATCGAGGGTCATCGGCTCCAGCTTGTGTTTCCACCAGTTGCCGCGTTTGCGGCCGCTCAGGTAGGGCGATTCCGCCTGTTTGAGCATCAGTCCTTCGGCGTTGTGTTGACGGGCCTGGTTGCGCTGTGTCTCCAATTCCTCCCAGGAGTCGATCGACCAGGACGGGCTCTGCTTCAACCGCCACGAATCGGGATGCTTGATGCTGCCCAGCAGCGCAGCCAGCTGCTGCTGGCGCTGCCGTAATACCTGCTGGCGGATGTCGACGCCCTGATGTTCCAGCAGGTCGTAGGCGATGAACCGCATCGGGCAATCCCGTTTCAACGTTGCTCCAACGGTTTTGCGGCCGAGTCGTCGTTGCAGCTGATCAAAGCCAAGCGGCGCGGCCGCATCCTGTTGCCAGCAGATCAGCTCGCCGTCGAGAACGCTGCCTGATGGCAAAGCCTGAGCCACATCCACAAGTTCAGGGAAGCTCTCGTTGACCAGTTCTTCTCCACGGCTCCAGAGGTAGACGCCGGAACCGCGGTGAATCAGCTGACCGCGGATCCCATCCCATTTCCACTCCAGTTGCCAATCTTTTGCGGATGTCTCCTGCAGTCGTTCGGGTTCCAGGGGGCTGGCGAGATAAAAGGGGTACGGCGTGCCACTGGAGCGGTGCTCATCCGGAGTCGCAGGGGCGGTGAGTTGATCAAATCGCTCAGCGGAGGGCTCAAAGCCCCCCATCAGCCGTTGCACCACCAAACTTTCCTCGAGATCAAACGCTTCGGCGATGGCGCGGCTGATCAGTCCCGTCGACACGCCCACACGGAATCCCCCCGTGAGCAACTTGTTGACGATGAAGTGTTGATCGCGCGGGGTTCGGTGCCAGAGCCAGATCACCGCGTTGGCCTGATCTTCATCGCTTCTGGTGCTGATGGCCGGCAGCAGGGTGTCCATCCACCAGCGCAGGGGCATGTCTCCCTCCCCGCTGGGCAGACCGGGATCGGTGGCTTCAAACCGCTCTTGTACGGCGGGCCAGAGCAGGCTGATGGTTTCGGCTGAATCGCCAACCTGGCCGTAGCAGTCGTCGATCAGCCAATCCGGCAGACCACCCCGGTCCCGCAGGATGTCGCGCAGTCGGCGACCGGTGATCAAGCGGCGGCTTCGTTTGCCCAACAGCAGAGTCAACGCCCAGGCCGCCTCCCCTGCTTCGACCCCCTGAAAGTGATCCACCAGCGCCTGCACCTTGGCCTTGGTGCCCGTGACCTGATCCAACTGATTGAACAGGTCCTGAAAGGCCCGCATGCGCGCTTGAACGGGATGGATGAATTGCACGCCATCCTGACAAGACATTTTGTGAGTAGTGCTGGAAATCCGGCGCAGACCTGTGTTGATCTGAGCGACAGCTTTCTGAATTAGCCGGATGGCACTTCTCTGGGACAACCTGGCGCAACAACTAGACACTGTCCGCGCCACTGAGTCAGCAACTGCCGTAGTGACTCCTGTGTCTGTTCCGGAAACAGCGGAGGATCCTTCCGACCGTCAACGTCGACTCCAGAAGGCACTTGAAGCCGTCAAGGACAGCGGCAACGCCATGATGATCGAGTCACTCAATGCCGCGATTGAAGGCCGTCAGGCGAATCTCAATCTCCCCGAGCTGCCTGACGGCATCGCCAAGTTCTAGTCCGACTCCCCTTCGAACAAGGTCTCCAGCGGCTCCGCATCCACACCCTCCACCTCCCGCAGGTAACGGGCCAAAACGTCACTCTGCCCATGGGTGACGTACACCTTGCGGGCGCCGCTGTCGCGAACGGTCTGGATCAGTCCAGGCCAGTCGGCGTGATCACTAAGCACGAATCCCCGCTCGTAGCCCCGCCGTCTACGGGCTCCGCGCACGGCCATCCAGCCGGAGGCAAAGGCGGTTTGGGGTGACTTGAAGCGGCGCATCCAGCTGGAGCGATGGGCCGACGGCGGCGCCAGGATCAACCGCCCTTCGAGCGGATCTTTGCGGGGCAGTTCGCTGACGGGACGACTGGGGGTCATCGGAACCCCTGCGTCGCGGTAATGACGGGTAACCGTTTCAACGGCGCCATGAAGCAGCACCTCCTCCTCCACGCCGATGGCCTTCAGTTCAGCCAGCAAGCGTTGGGCTTTGCCGAAGGCGTAGCAGAACAGCAGGGATGGCCTGCTGCGATCACGGCTCCACCAGGCATGGATCTCCTTGGCCACCTGCTCACCGCTTTGCCAGCGATAGATCGGCATCCCGAAGGTGGCTTCGGTGATCAACACATCGCAGCGCACCGGTTCAAAGGGTTCGCAACTGGGATCGTCATCCCGTTTGTAATCCCCACTGACCACCCATACCTCACCCTCCGATTCCAGGCGGATCTGCGCTGAACCGAGCACGTGCCCGGCGCTGTGAAACGACACCTTGCACTGCCCCAGCCAGTGTTCTTCGCCGTAGGCAACCGGGTGAAGCGTGATGTCCTGGCCAAGCCTCTGGCGCAGAACTCCTTCACTGGAGGCCACAGCCCAGTACTCCCCGCATCCGGTTCGGGCGTGGTCAGCATGGGCGTGGGTGATCAGGGCACGGGGAACCGGACGCCACGGATCGACCCAGGCCTTTGCGGCACGGCAATACAACCCCTCCGGTGTGCGTTCGATCAAGCTCCGCCACCGATCGCTGCAGACAGTCTGAAAGACCCATACCTGGAGCGCGCTCGTCCCGCTTGCCTTGAAGCTGCTCGCTGCCGCTCTCTTTGTTTCAGCCCTGGCTGTGCCCAGTTCCGCTTTTGCTCAGAAAAAGATTCCCAAGGCCAAAGGCCACAACCAATGCCCCCTGGGTTACGTGAACACTCTGGGCACCACCTGTGTGTCTCCGATCTATTACGAGATGAAGCCCACCCATGGTGAAGCCTGCCCCTCCGGCTGGATGAATGTTGGCGCTGGCTATTGCCGTAAGAAGTGATCAATTCAGTGGCTCAGGCCTCAGGCCACTCCAGCGCTCCAGGGTGTTGATCGATTGAACACCCTGGAGCCGCGTTGATCCGGGCCGTGTCCAGGTGGGGATGGACCGAATGTTTTCATCCCTGCACTGCCTGAGCTGGTCTGGGTACTTATTGGGCAGACCGCATTCCACGTAGTTCAGGTTGCCTCCGGCCTGTTTGCCGAAGAGCTTCATCTGTTCTTTGCAGGCTGGGCACCAATGGGCTCCAAAAAAACTGGCGCCCACTGTGTTGAGTTGCTCGGCCAACTTGATGGTTTGTGCTGTGGACTCCGTTGCGGGTTCAGGAATCGGTTGGTTCCAAGGTTGTGCGGTCACTCTCACGCTTGAAGCTGATGCCATAACGGCCAAAACGGTCAGGACGGCGATGCCTCTTACACGGCTCACAGGATGCTTCTCGAAACGGTCTCTTCGGTTCTGAAAATCTATTCCGGTCCAATCGTCTGAACGTTGCAGGCTGCATCAACCTCTTGGGCAAGTTGCTTGAGATCGCCCTCGATGAAACCGAATCCAGTACGTCCTCCGCCTGATCGCCCCTTTAATCGTTTTCCTGTGGCGAAGCTGTAAGTCGCCATGAGCTGATCCACATTTTTGGTTCCTTGGTCCCATTGCTCACACAGGAAAGCCTTCCTCTCTTGATCGCTCATGGTTGAGCAGGCTGCGAGGACGAAGATCATGCCCACTACAAGGCTTCTGATGCTTGCCCGATCAGGTGTCACCGGCTCATCTTGAGCATGCGCTGCATGGGTTTTATGGCTTTCAAACGCATCGATTCATCCATCTCGATCGCAGGCGTGAGGGTCTCCAGGCATGCCTTCAGTTTTTCCAGTGTGTTGAGCCGCATGTAGGGGCAGGCATTGCAGCTACATCCATCGATTCCTGGCACGTCGAGCAGGGTTTTCTCAGGAACCCGTTGCTGCATCTGATGAAGAATCCCTGGTTCCGTCAGAACGATGAAGCTGTTACAGGAGCTTTGTTCGGCGTAATTCAACAGCTTGCTGGTGGATCCAATGAAATCCGCCAGGTCCAGCAGATTCTGCTGGCATTCGGGGTGGGCGATCACTTCAGCCTTGGGATGTTCGTGCTTGAGGGCCAGCAGGGCTTCTTCGCTGAAGGTCTCGTGAACGATGCAGCGTCCCGGCCAGAGGGTCAGCTCGCGACCGCTCTGTTGCTGAACCCAGCGCCCCAGGTTCTGATCGGGGGCGAACAGAACGGGCTGATCGGCAGGCAGTTGGTTCACCAGATCAACGGCATTGCTACTGGTGCAGATCAGATCGCTTTGCGCCTTCACTGCGGCTGTGCAGTTGATGTAGCTCACCACGAAGTGGTCGGGGTGTTCTGCACGAAAGCGGGCAAACTCATCGGCGGGGCAGTCGTCCGCCAGGGAGCATCCGGCCTCTAGATCTGGCAGCACCACCGTCTTTTCCGGGCTGAGAATCTTGGCGGTCTCCGCCATGAAGTGCACGCCGCAGAACACGATCACGTCTGCATCGGTGCTGGCGGCCTTGCGCGACAGCTCTAGGGAGTCACCAACGAAATCGGCGATGTCCTGAATCTCCGGTTCTTGGTAGTAGTGCGCCAGGATTACGGCATTGCGGTCCTGGCGAAGCCGGTTGATCGCCGCAACAAGGGCGGTGTCAGCGCTCATCAGGACCGATTCGGGGCAGGATGGCCATAGCCTAGGCATTCGCTCTGAAGCACCTGCGACTTGCCATTGCCGGTGATCTGCACGGCGCCTGGGGCGACGCGGATGAGCAGCTGCTGCAGCAGCTCAAGCCCGACGCTGTTCTCTTCGTTGGTGATCTTGCTGATGGGGATCTGCGTCTGACGCGCCGGATCACGCGGCTTCCCTTCCCCGTGGCCGTGATCCTGGGGAACCACGACCGCGGGCGAGATCGCAGTGGCGGCATCCTCGAGCAACAACTCGCTGTGCTCGGCGATTTCCATTGCGCCTGGCGCTCAATCCAATGGCCGGAGCTCCCGTTGACGGTTGTGGGTGCGCGTCCCTGCAGTGCTGGTGGAGGTTTTCATCTGTCGAAAGCGGTAGAGGCGGTGTACGGCCCGGCGTCGCTTGAGGCTTCAGCCGAGCGGATTGTGCAGGCCGCTGCTGATGTACCCGCTGATCAGCCCTTGATCGTCATGGCCCACTGCGGTCCCTCAGGGTTGGGATCCGAGGCCGCCAGTCCCTGCGGACGCGACTGGAAGACACCGGCGGTGGACTGGGGGGATCAGGATCTGGCACTTGCCCTGGACCGCATGGCTAAAGACCGACCTGCCGATCTGGTGATCTTTGGCCACATGCACCATGCCCTCAAGCGCGGCTCTGGCTTCCGCCAGACCCTGTTGCGTCATCGTCATGGAACCGCGCTGATCAATGCCGCCTGTGTGCCGCGTTCAGGGGTTGATGGGCAAGGTCGAACGCTGCTGCATCTCTCCTGGGCTGAATTCCAGGGGGCCAGCCTCATTCAGCTCGCCCATCGCTGGTACACCCCCGATGCTGAGTTGATTCATCAGGAGCAGTTGCCGATCGATGCTCCGTTGCCGTGCTGATCTATTTCTGCAGCAGCAGCCACGGCTTCGGCCATGCGGCTCGCGATGCTGCGGTGCTTCAGCAACTGCGCCGCCTGCGTCCTGAATGGATCTTGGTGATGAGTTCGGGTCTGCCCTCCCCCGTACTCAAACTGCTGTTGGGGGATGCAGCGATTGAGCAGCGGTCCTGTCAATGGGATGTGGGCATGGTGCAGGCCGACGCGCTCGGTGTGGATTGCGCCGCCACCCTCAGGGCCCTGGATCAGCTGGAGCAAGGGCTGCCGGCCCTGATCGAGGCTGAGGCCCTATGGCTTGCGTCGCAGAGGCAACCGGTGTTGATCATCGGGGATATTCCCCCGGCCGCAGCCACCCTGGCCCAGCGCCTCGATGCACCTCTGGTGTGGATGAGCAATTTCGGGTGGGATGACATCTATCGCCCCTTGGGGTCTGCCTTCCAACGCTGGGCCGATGCTGCCGCTGAGGCCTACCGCTGCGGTGATCTGTTGCTGCGCTGTCCGTTTGACCTCGCCATGAATTGGGGGTTGCCTGAACAGAGGCTCGGTTTGGTTTGCGCCAGCCTGCGGCCCATCCCGGTGGATCTTGATGCTTGCCTTGATGCCCAGGATGCTCCCCTGGTGTTGGTGGGTTTTGGAGGTCTGGGCTTGTCCCTTTCGCGGGATCTGTTTCAGCTCTGGCCCAACCACCATTTCCTGCTTCCGGCTTCAGCAGATGCCTCGCATGCACCTGAGTTGGCGGCGCTCCCCAACCTCACGTTTCTGCCGGATGGGCTGCGTCCCGTCGATGTGCTCGGCCGTTGCTCCCGTTTTCTGGGCAAGCCCGGTTTCAGCAGCTTCTGCGAGGCGATGGCACAAGGGGTTGGGATGCACGTCGTGGAGCG
Source organism: Synechococcus sp. WH 8109 (assembly GCF_000161795.2). Taxonomy (NCBI): domain Bacteria; kingdom Bacillati; phylum Cyanobacteriota; class Cyanophyceae; order Synechococcales; family Synechococcaceae; genus Synechococcus; species Synechococcus sp. WH 8109. The sequence goes on from NZ_CP006882.1 coordinate 902,304, forward strand.
CAGCGGATTTGCTGAGGCTTCGGCGTTGATGGATGGTCTGCGTCGCCACGCCCAGCACCGCTGCCTCAGCCGTCAGGAGCTGGACACAGGGGAATGGCAGCTGGACCAGCCGTTGCTGGCGCCAAGCGAAGCCCCTCTTTCTGCATCAGGGGCTCAAGAAGCCGCTCTGGCACTGGTGGGTTGGGTTGTAAGTCAATTTTAAATTTCGGTATTTTTTCATCACCTTTTTAAGCTGATTTTCCTGTCTGTTAGCGGTCCGGTCGATTGTTTGACTGGCATATCTACCTATTGCTTTGAGCTTTTGATTCGAGAAAGTCACACAGGTGGAAATTTTTTCTGCTCGAGCATTTCATCCGCTTCTGATCTGCTCATAGTCCTCTTTCGAGGGCACGCTCCTTGAACGCTCTTTATGGCTACCTCTGCATTCATCGGTCGTCAGACGCTTAATGCGGCCATGATCGTCGGAGTGCTGCCTGCCCTCAGTTCCGTTCTTCCTGCCCAGGCGAGCCTGTTGCCTCCCGCCTCTCGGGCGCAGCTGATCCATACCTCCGAGTTCCAGCCCAGCCGGGCCATTCCCTACGTGATCACGCCCGAACGTCGGGCGTTGCTCAACACGATCCGTTTTGCCGAAGGTACTTGGAAAGGTGGTCTGGATGTGGGCTATCGGGTGATGTTCGGCGGTGGCTTGATGCCTTCCCTCGACCGACATCCCAACCGGGTGATCTACAGCTCCCGCTACGCCAGTGCAGCAGCTGGGGCCTACCAGTTCATGCCCTTCACCTGGAACCTGGTTCGGCGCAGCATCGGCGTGCGCGGTTTCGGCCCTGAGGCTCAGGACCAGGGCGCGTTATTTCTGATCCAGCGGCGCAAAGCCCTGGGTCTGACCGACACCGGTGTTCTCACCCCGCTGCTCGCCGCCATGCTGGCTCCCGAATGGGCGTCCTTCCCTACCCTCGCCGGTCGCAGCTACTACGGTCAGCCCGTCAAGAAATACGCACGTCTGCGTTCCTTCTATGACGTCAATCTCGCGGAGTTGCGGCGTCTGCGTGATGTAAAGCGCCAGGCTCTCATCGCTCCTCCCCCGGCCCTCTGCACCGGGTCGCGCATTGAATGCGCCACACGGCTCTGACGACAGTCACGTTTCTCGACGTTCCTTAGCCTTCGGCGTCGTTCTGAAGTTTCCTGCCGACGGTGGCTTGCGCGATCAGATACGCGGCGATGCCTCCCGCCAGGAAACCAACCCCATTGCGCAGCAGCGGCATCACCTCTGAGGTGCGCGTCACCACGGGGGCTACTCCGAAGACGCCAAATAGCATTACCCACAGTGGTGAGAGCAGCAGCAACCAGGCCCAGGCGATGGTTTCGCCCTCCTTCCGGGGGTAGGCCGCAAAGCCAGCAATCAACCCGCCAAAGATCGAGGTGGTCAGAGTCCAAAGCCACTGTTCCTGGGGAAGGCCAGGCACTACCTGACAACCACCACGGTCCAGACAGATTTCCACTGCATTGAGAGCATCCAGCACAGCTCCGTCTTCGCCGTGATCCTTCACGTAGTACTGGTTGCCGTAGCGGGTCTGTAGCTCCACCCAGTAGGTGCGCGGCATCATCGCGAAGTAGGCATCGCCAACATTGAAGTTCAGCAGGTTCCCGCCGCGCGGGTCGGCCACCAGCAGCAGGCTGCTTTCATCCAGGCCCCAGAACTCGCGAATGGCCAGACCCGGCGTGCGCTCGTACTGGGTCAAAACCCGCATCTTCCAGCCAGTGCGTTCCTCCACATCCGCCAGGGATGCTTCCAGCTGGGCCCGCTGGGTGTCACTGAACACCTTGGCGAGGTCGATCACCGGGGTGGGGTGATCCGGCAGCAGCTCCGGGTTGTCGTAGGCCTCAGCCGGGGTCACCAGAACACCCAGGCTGACCAGAGCCACCACGATGAGGCTCCACAGATGTCGGATGTGATGTGTTCCCATGGAACTGCTGCAGCGACCGGCATTCTCTCCAATGGAACCGATGGCTGCGTCCTGTCCCGACTGGTTGGCAACGCATCTGCACCAGGCGGGGGGTGCCGTTCCGTTTTCCCGGTTTATGGATCTGGCTCTGAATGAGCAGGATCACGGGTATTACGGCGCAGGCCGTGCACGCATCGGAGCCCAGGGTGATTTCGTCACTTCCCCCTCGCTGGGTAGTGATTTCGCAGCCCTTCTGGCTCCTCAAATCCTGGCCTGGCTGACTTCGATTCCCCGAATTGAGCCTGATCAACGCCTGTCGATCGTGGAAATCGGCCCTGGCGAAGGCCATCTGGCCCGGGATCTCGTTGCTGCGTTGCGTGGTGCTGATTCAGAGCTGTTGGCTCGGATCGAATTGGTGTTGGTGGAGGCCAATCCCGGCATGCGGCGGCGGCAACAGGCTCTGCTGCAAGAGACGGATGATCTGCCACTGCGCTGGTGTTCCCTGGAAGCGTTGCGCCGCGCTCCGGTTCATGGGGTGGTGATCGCCCATGAGTTGCTGGATGCCCTACCGGTAGAGCGCTTGATCTGGCGGGAAGGATCCCTCCAGCAGCAGTGGGTGAAGCTCAATCCAAGCGGTGGCCTTCAAACGACGCATCGGCCTCTCCCCGATGGTTTGCACCAGGAGATCAGGCGTGTGTGCAGCCAAGGCAGCATTCAGTTGCCGCCCCCCGATGTCGAAGAGGGGTGGACTACGGAGTGGAACAGTGCATTGCCCGACTGGTTCGCTGCTGCTGCGGCCGCCGTGGATGCGGGTGTACTGCTAGTGATTGATTACGCCCTGGAGGCCCAGCGTTATTTCACAGCCCGGCGCTCCGACGGCACGTTGATGGCTGTTTGCGCTCAGCAGGCGGGGCTGTCGCCCTTCGATCACCCCGGCGAGCAGGACCTCACGGCACACCTCTGTATCGAGGTCGTGGATGAGGCGGCTCAGCGTAACGGCTGGATGGTGGGTGATCAGGCGAAGCAGGGCGAAGCCCTGCTGGCCTTGGGGCTTGCGGAGCGTCTGTATGGGCTGCAGCAGCTACCGGGCCAACAGTTGGCGGAAGCCTTGCAACGGCGTGAAGCCCTGCTTCGACTGGTGGACCCAGCGGGGCTCGGTGGGTTTCGCTGGCTCACCTACCGGCGCGGATTGCCGGAAGACGGCTTCAGCCTTTCAGGCGCTCAAGGCAGCTCAGGATCTCGTCGCGACTGACGTCATCGCGAATCTCAACGGTTCCGATGCCGGTGGGCATCACGAAGCGCAGGCGACCGTCGCGCACCTTCTTGTCCCCCTGCAAGCTGTTTAAAACGGCATCGGCGGAGAGATCCGGCCAGGCGGTGGGGAGTCCGGCGCTGTGGATCAGACGACGTTGGCGCTGAGCATCGTCGCGACTCCAGCTGCCCCGCAGCACGCCGAGTTCACCCACGGCCACCATGCCAATGGCGACCGCCTCACCATGCAGCCAGGTGCCATAGCCGCAGAGGGTCTCCACCACGTGGCCGAAGGTATGGCCGTAGTTGAGGATCGCTCGTAAGCCACCTTCCTTTTCGTCGGCGGCTACCACCCGGGCCTTGGCCGCGGCCGATCGCTGCAGGATCGAGCTCAGGCGTTCGGCTCCAAGCCCAGCGGGCGTGCTCGGGTCTGCGCAGGCCTCAAGTTCTTCGAACAGCGACGTGTCGCCGAGAATTCCATACTTGATCACCTCGGCCATGCCCGCCCGGAACTCGCGTTCCGGCAGCGTGTTCAAGGTGGAGGGATCGATCAGGACCAGCCGCGGCTGGTGAAAGGCGCCGATCAGGTTTTTACCGCGGGGATGGTTGACCCCGGTCTTGCCACCGATCGATGCATCAACCATGGCCAGCAGGGTTGTGGGCACCTGCACCACCTGGATGCCCCGCAGCCAGGTGGCTGCCGCAAAGCCGGTCATGTCCCCCACAACGCCGCCGCCGAGGGCCACCATCAAGGAGCTGCGTTCGAGTTTGGCGTTGTAAGCCGCATCGTGGATTTCCGCCACCGTGGCTGGGGTCTTCTGGGTTTCGCCGGCGTCAATCACCAATAGCTCCACGCTGAAACCTGCCTCTCTGAGACTGTTCAGGCAGGCGTCGCCGTAGGGACTGGCGACATCCAGATTGCTGACCACCAGCACACGCCTTCCAGCCTGCACTCCAGCATCCAGCATCTGCTGACCAAGCCTGGCCAGGCCGCCGTCTCCAATCACCACGTCGTAGGGATTGCGCTCCAGCGCAACGCGGATGTGGTGCAACGGGGTGATTGTGGTCATGAAACCGTTGGAACCCACCTACTCTCGCAATAGTTTCGCTGGTCCTGTGCGCGGAAGATCAGTGCGCAACTCCCTTTCGGCATGGGCGTTCCTGTTGCCGGCTGTGGTGCTGATCAGTTTGTCGGTGCTGTTGCCGGCCCTGATGGCTCTGGTGATGAGTTTCACCGCCACGGGGCTGGATGTCAGTGAACCCCTGCGTTTTGTCGGTTTGGCCAATTTGGAGCGCCTGCTTTCGGATCCGATGGCGCGGCAGGTGCTGGTCACCACCTTCCTCTATCTGGTTGGTGTGGTGCCTTCCATCGTTCTGGGGGCGCTGGCGTTGGCGGTGCTGGTGAACCAGGGGCTGCCCGGTCGGTGTCTTCTGCGGGGCGCTTTCTACACCCCGGTGCTGGTGTCGATTGTCGTCGCAGCCATCGCCTTTCGCTGGCTCTATGCCGAGAACGGACTGATCAATGGATGGTTGAGCGCCTTGCTTGGTGATTCCTTCAGCCCGATTGGTTTTCTCACCACGCCGCAGCTGGCCCTGCCCGCCGTGATGTTGGTGACCCTCTGGAAGGGACTTGGTTATTACATGGTGATTTTTCTGGCGGGTCTGCAGGGCATTCCCCAGGAGCTCTATGAGGCGGCGGAGCTGGATGGCAGCGAGGGCTGGAGAAAGCATCTCGATATCACCCTGCCCTTGATGAGTCCCTACGTAACCCTGGTCGCCGTGGTGTCGTCGATCGCGGCCACGAAGGTGTTCGAGGAGGTGTTCCTGATGACCCAGGGAGGTCCTGCGGATGCCACTCGAACCATCGTTTATTACGTGTATGACCAGGCCTTCGCCGAATTGGAGATCAGCTACGCCTGCACCCTCGGCCTGGCGCTGTTCCTGTTGGTGTTCCTGTTCACCATGATCCGGTTGGCCTTCGCTGGCGATAGGCCCCTGATCTGACGCTGTCATCGACCTTGCAAAGTGGCAAGCTGCGGACATCAGCTCGGACACGATGATCGGCGTTGTGGGAGGTGGTCAGCTGGCACGGATGCTTGTGCAGGCCGCCGCGCAACGAGATGTTCCCATCGCTGTTCAAACCTCCGATGCAGCTGATCCCGCGGCTGGTTTGGCCTCGCGTCTCGTGGCAGCGGATCCCCGGGATGTAGCAGGAACCCGGGAGCTGGTGGTGGGCTGTGACGGCATCACCTTCGAGAACGAGTGGGTCAATATCGATGCCCTTCTGCCACTGGAGCAGCAGGGGGTTCGTTTCCAGCCATCGCTGGCTGCGCTTTCGCCCCTGGTCGACAAGTTGTCGCAGCGCCAGCTGCTCGATGACCTGGCGATCCCGAGCCCGCCCTGGTGTCCGCTGAGTTTGATTTCATCGGCCCAACCCGCGCTTCCTCAGGGCTGGACATTCCCCGTCATGGGCAAGGCATCCCGCGGTGGTTACGACGGCAAGGGCACGGTGGTGTTGCACGACATTGATTCGCTAGCGCAGTTGTTGCGGGCGGTCCCCGCCGATGAATGGCTGTTGGAATCCTGGGTGGACTACGAGCTGGAGTTGGCTCTCGTGGTCAGCCGCGATCAGCGCGGCCGGATTCGCCATTTTCCGCTGGTGCAAACCCACCAACACCGACAAGTCTGTGACTGGGTTCTGGCCCCTGCTCCCGTGGATCCTTCGGTGGCTGCGCTGGCCTACAACGTGGCGGCTTCTCTGCTGACGAAGCTCGGCTATGTAGGGGTGTTGGCTCTGGAGTTTTTCTACGGGCCAGCTGGCCTGCAGGTGAATGAAATTGCTCCACGCACCCACAATTCCGGGCATTTCTCGATCGAGGCCTGCACCAGCAGTCAGTTCGATCAGCAGCTCTGCATCGCTGCTGGCCTTCCCGTGCCTGATCCCGAGCTCAAAAGCCGTGGTGCCTTGATGGTCAACCTGCTCGGCTTGGATCCCGAACGCCATCCTCCTTTGGATCAGCGGCTTGAGGCCCTGGAAGCCATGCCGGGGCTTCACCTGCACTGGTATGGCAAGTCACCGGAAACACCTGGACGCAAGTTGGGGCACGTGACGCTGCTGCTCGAGGGTGACACGCTCCTCAAGCGGCGCGATGAGGCTGAGTCAGCACTTGCCGCCATTCGCCGGATATGGCCCCTCGAGAGCGAGAGTCAGGACTAAGGTTGACCATGAACTGCTGTGTTGGTGACGGCCTTTCTCTAGTGCTCTGATCTGACTCTCTTTCGACTTGGGGAGACTGTCGTGACGGTGACGTAGACCGGCCATGCAGCCGGAAACGAAACCCCACTTTGTTGCCCCTTCTGGTTCTTCCAGGTCGACCACTGGGGCTCGCACGGCATGGCGGTTCACCCTTTTCATACCAACGAGTCTCGGGCTTGGTTGACCTGAGAAACCCCCACAAGTTTGATCAGTGGGGCTTATTGAGTCGCACAAGCGAACTGGCTCCTCGTCCTATCAGAGAGAAGAGGGGGTATGGGGGCATTTCAGTTCAATGCCCATACGCTTAGGGACCTCAGAAATTTCTCCTGGTTTTTTGAAAGGTGTGGGGAAGAGGCCTAATGGACCTCGACTCCCCATTTGTGCGGGAGGAGGCCAAGTGGTCCTCGACTCCCAGCGGCAGGCAGATCCCTCATGCCTGCAGGGTCAAGATGCGCCTGCCATTTGAACGGTCTGCCGAAGCCTCCAGTTTTCTTCCGGCCTCCAGGTTGTCGAAACATTGGTGTGGCTCATTTGGCCGCTGCAAGCGCTTCATTGATGCGGCAACAAGTCATTGGCCGGGGTGATTGTGTCTTCGGAGGGTTCCTGCAGCCTCCATCCAATGGTTTCTCCAATGACCATTGGCGCTGATCACTGCACTGACTCCCTGAGGCGATGCGGGGAGTCAGGTCAGCGCTGTTTACAGGAAGTTGACCTCGCCGCACCAACAGGAGCAGTACAGGCGTACTTAGGAGGATGGATGTCGATTGATCATGCAAGCGCCGTTGCAGCGCCCAAGTCGGATCCCGTTTTCCTGCACGTCAAAACAGGAATGACCGTGATCTTTGATGACGGCAGCGGCTGGCGGATGGCTGATGTGATTTGGGTCGATGGCGGTGCCAGAAACCCGAAGGTTCCAACGTTTTTCCAAGTGGCTGATGTCGATACAGGCGTCATCAACTGGATCAACGCTGACCTCGTGACTCACAACTGTCCGAGGGTCTGAACCACTGCCGTGCGTACCTGAAGGGTGTGGCCCTGAGGACCACCGCGGCCAGAGCTACTGCAGGTGCTTCAAAAAGAGTCCGTCGAGAAGTTAGGTGTGCTCGCTCAGACCACCATGGACCTGCGTCAACTGAGCGAAGACGTCCAGGGCGCAGCGCAGCAACTCACCTCAGCGCTCAGGTCTCCAAACGTCAAAGGTCGGTGGGGTGAGGTGAACCTCAAAAGGATCCTGGAGTTTGTTGGGCTGATCAACTACTGCGACTTTGATGAACAGGTCCACGTTGGGACTGAAGAAGGTGCCTAGAGACCGGACTGCGTGATCACCATTCCTGGTTCGCGTCGATTGATCGTTGACTCAAAGGCACCGATTGAGAGCTATTTGGACGCTCTACAAGCGAGCGATGAGGCACAGCGAGAAGCAGCCCTGAAGGAGCACCTGCGGAAGGTGCGTAGCCATGTCGACCTGCTGAGCAAGAAGGATTACGCGAGCAAGCTCAGTTCCCTGGGTCAAGTCGTGGATGGTGTGGTGCTGTTTATCCCTGTTGAAGGCGCCCTATCAATGGCACTGGAGCGCGATCCAGACCTCTTGGAGTACGCATTCAGCAAGAACACCATCCTGACCTTCCCGACAAGCTTGCTGGCCATCCTCAAGGGGTTGGCGATGTCAATTCAGCAAGCCGAGATAGCGACCAACATCGAGGAGATTCAGAACAACGCTGTCGAGCTGCACAAGTTTTTCCTGACCTTCGTCGACAAGTTCAATGCTGTCGGCAGCAACCTGGCGCGACTCAACAAGAGCTACAACGAAGCTGTTGGATCAGCACAGAGCAGATTGATTCCTCAGGGCAGACGATTCTCTGAACTAGCTGGGCAAGGCTGGGAAGCAAAGCTGAACTATGGCATCCATAGTGTTGTTAGGGAAATTCAAACTGGGGAATAAATCAATCACACAAAGTGGTCAGACCAAGATCAGCTGGAAACATACAAAACTATGCAGCTGCATTAAGTGAATATCAAAAATTTGGTTTACTAAATTACTTTAAATGCCTATTCAAGGAAAATTCCTCAAATAATCTACGTCAAGGATGCACTCAAATTGGGGATAAATTCAAATGTTTAGCCTGCTAATCCTCTCATGAGCCATGATTCAACCATGAAAAAGAGAATGAAGAATGTAACAATTCCTGTGACCAAGATTTTGCCGCTCATTGTGCATTGATGACATCTTCTGCATCTTAGATCTCTTTGCTTGCGTTCGTAAGCAGAGAAATGTTGAGTGACTTAGCTTCACTGTAATGATGAATGTGCTGCTCATATGCGGATGTAATGAATAGCGATGGCGCTTTTGGGAGCGAACGTCGTGCACCCAGTCGCCATTCGGTCGTATATGTCTTCACCAGTTACTTATCCTTGTCTTGATTCGTGTGGGCCACTCTTCGATTGAAGCTATCGGGGGGCTTTGCGAGAATTTGTTGGACGATATATCTCCGGTTCATTGAGCCCTGCTCACTAGAGCTTTATCTCTCAGAGTGGTTGAACTCCTGCAGCGCGTACTGGGCGAGGCATTTGTTTTTATCGGTGTCGGTTAGCGAGATGGTGGTCACGCTCTGATGCCAGTTTCGACGGTTGATCAATTCGTTGAATTCGGCCAAAGCGTCTTCGAGGTCGTCAAAACTGCCCATGCTCTCCATTGTTTGTTGCCCTTCTTTGACGGCAATTTCGAGGGGCATGGATCGATCGCTTCAGCCATCAATGCTACCCCTGTGCTGTTGTGTAGTCGATGATGCTTACGGCTGTGTGAACAAAGCTTGTCAGCTCTTTGCCTGTCCTTAGCGTTTGTTTGTTTGTTTGCTTGTTTGGTTGCATTGCTGCGATGCGTGATCCACGTCTGGACGAACTGATCCAAATCGAAACCTGGGATTGGTGGAAAGCTCAGGTCTTTTATTTGCGCGAAAAGAAAGTTTATGCTGATGCGGAAGCGCTGTTCATGGAATTTAAGATTCCTGTATCTGACGCCAATGATTAATGTCACTTGTTGATGTCACTGTGCATGGATTCAGGGAATCCAGTTCATTCTCCAATTGAGTTTGTTGGCTGTCGGTGTTGTTGAGAATCACTTTTCCGCATCGCTTCACTGTTCATCCTTCAGTGCTGGTTTCTTTCTTCTCATCTGTTTTCGGCCTGGTGGCAAGCGCGCTGCTTGTGGATTGTTTCGGCAGCCCCGCGGCTGACGCTGACCCCTTTCTCCCGGTTGACGCTTTAGTCGCATACCGGGCCATCCTTCCCCAATGTTTCCGCCGATCCGATTGGGCTGAACTCTGTCCCCGAGATCCCAGCGTGGCGTTGGTCATCCTGAGGTCTGTCGTGCTGCCGGATTTGAGTCAGGCCAACCCCTTCAGGGGCGGTGATGCAGGACTGCCTGTTCCAGGTCTGGCCGACTCATCGACGTCACCACAAAGACTTCCTGGGCTGATGTCCCCTTGCGGGCCACCAGCTTGTATCCCCCTGTGATCGGGGTGGACACCCGGAGCTGCAGTTCAGGACTGCGGCCACGCACCCGGCTGATCACGGCAGGAGTGATCGTCTGGATCTCCGTTTCATGGGACAGGGCCTTCAGCCATGGGATTAAGCCGTCCACATAGGTGCTGTGGGTGATGACGACCCGGCCCAAAGCTGAACGAAAACCCGAGAACTGGTGAAAGTTAGCCACTTTGGCTATGCCAGAGAGAGCGCTCCGGGGCTGTGATGCTGAAATCAGTTGACGCTCTCCGCCACGTGATCAGCGGACCGCTTCAGGATGCATGCGGCCCTCAAGCCCGCATGCTCACCGCTGAGGTGCACGGAACGGAGGTTCGGGGCCTGGCCTTGTGCCCTGGCCGTGTGGTGCGTTTCGTGATGGACGAGCAGCTGCAGCGTCTGCAGGTGGCTGATCTGCTGCGCCTCACCAAAGCCAGCCGCAAGCCGGCGACCTGACTCAGCAGCGTTCCAGAGGGGCCATCGTTAAGCCTTCGGACTGAAGCTGCTGGTGGTAAAGCTCGGCCTGCTCCAGGGGGCCGCACCAAACTTCAGCCGCACCATGCCCATCAATCCTGTTGGCGAGGTTCCAGGCGTTGTCCTCACTCATGCCCGGAATGATCTTGCGCAGGCAATCCACCACGTGCTGGAAGGTGTTCACATCGTCGTCCAGAACGATCACGCGAGCCTGGGGGTAACGCTGGGTTGTTCCCTGACGCTCCAGCACTGCTGATGAACCGGGGCTGGAGCTGGTCATGACAGATGCCTTCGGGCGGACGTAAAGGTGCTGAACCCTAGGTAGGATCCCGACAGTGAAGTGGTCAAGCGCATGTTGTTCACTCTGGGTTGGGCGTCCTTGGCCGCCATTTTCAGTTTCTCCATCGCCATGGTCGTCTGGGGACGCAATGGTGACGGCACCCTGAACTTCTGATCGAATCTGTGCTTCAAGACGCACCCCTCCTCAGCCAGACCCTGGCGGTCACGGCAGCTGTGCTTCTTGTCTTCGTAAGCGTTGCCGTGATCTATCTCTCAACTATCGAATGGAGAGACCGTCGACGCCGTCAAGGTTCAACCAAGTCGTCCTCCTGATTGCGTCCATCCGACGCCAATTTGCACACCACCCCTGCACAGCCCTTCTTCCGTGGTTTTACTTTTTTGCCCGCCCTTCTGCTGAGCACCTCCAGCCTGCAGACGTCTTCACTGAATCCCCGTGGAACAGCAGAGCTTTTTGAGATGAGTCGGAGGGCACGGTTGGTTCATAGTTTTGAGGCGGACCCTGTTGCACCGGTACCAAAGCTCTGGCAGCAGCGTCTTCGCCTTCGAGCACGATCGGATCAACTGGCTCGGTTGGGGTGGCTCGGACCGGGCTGGCCGCGGGTGCTTGGCAAGGCACCTCAAAAGGAGCTTGAGATGACAGCACTGCCAAAGCAACAACAGCCCGGATGGCTTCGTCTTCAGTTGGACATGCGTTGAGCCTGCTCTTCCAAACGACGTTCCTTCTTGCGCTTCTCGGCAGCGATGGTCTCTTCCACCAACTCAACGGCCTGATCCATTCGTTCACTGTTGGAGCCAAACAGCGTCAGATCCTTCTCGACGCGATCGGTGGGTAAACCGAGGCCTTCAGCAAGTTCCTTGCTCTGTTTGACAATGGTTTCGGTGTCCGAACCGGTGGCATCCGCTGTAGCCGCCTTGAGCAGGCTCATCAGTCCAACGGCCATCAAACGCGAGTAGTGGCTGCCCTCTTTGAGGCTGTGGGATGACAGCCAGCTTTTGAGGGTCTCGTGATCCTTTCCCTTGGCCTGGTCAACCAGCGAAGCGTTGGTCTTGCGCAGCTTCGCTGCGTCGAAGCCATTGCTGCTGCACAGGGCACTGAACAGTGCGTCGGTCTGCGCTTCTGGCCGATACCCCTTGGTGAAGGTGTCGAACACCGTGCAGAGCCCAACGCTGAACAGTCCGTTGGCTTCAAATCGACTTTGATGGCTCAGCAGATGCAGTTCCACCAGCAGCTCATCAGCAAGGCGGCGGTACAGCGGCGCAATGACGTGGGGAAAGGCCTGATGAAACGCTCGTTTGCTGTCGGCGATGGTCTGACTTGCGGCCAACGTGCAGTCCAGGAATGAATGGCTGGAACCCTAGCGCCGCAGACATCGCCGTTAGGATTGCGCGACCCTGCTGATGCTCAGATGATCCCCATTGTGATTGAGGAGTCTGGCCGGGGAGAAAGGGCCTTTGACATTTATTCCCGGCTTCTGCGCGAGCGAATCATCTTCCTTGGTGAGGCTGTCACCAGTGACTCCGCCAACCGGATCGTGGCGCAGATGTTGTTTCTCGAAGCTGAGGACCCTGAGAAAGATATCTACCTCTACATCAACTCGCCCGGTGGTTCGGTTTACGACGGCCTCGGCATCTTCGACACGATGCAGCACATCAAACCGGATGTGCACACAGTTTGTGTTGGCTTGGCCGCAAGCATGGGAGCTTTCCTGCTATGTGCTGGCACCAAGGGCAAGCGCAGCAGCCTGCAGCACTCCCGGATCATGATTCACCAGCCCTTGGGTGGTGCCCAGGGCCAAGCCAGTGACATCCGCATTCAGGCGGATGAAATCCTCTTCCTGAAGGAACGCCTCAACAAGGAGCTCTCCGATCGCACTGGGCAACCCCTTGATCGGATCCAGCAGGACACCGACCGTGACTTCTTCATGTCACCCACAGAAGCGGTGAACTACGGCTTGATTGACTCGGTGATCGACAAGCGTCCAGTTCAGGCCGTTGCTTGAAGAAGTCAAGTTTTAAAAACAACCGTCCCAGCAAGATCTGTCCAGTCTGCGATCGTCCCTTTGAGTGGCGCAAAGCCTGGAGAAATTGCTGGGACGAAGTTGTTTATTGCTCGGAACGTTGCCGACGACGCAAGAATAAATCCAATCCATAAAAAAAGCCCCCGTCTGAATAAACGGGGGCTTTGTGCTGCTGGACCAAAAATCAGTCCAGGGTGACGACAGTGCGGTCTTTCTCAGGAACAGTGGTGAATTCACCCACAACGGCCTTGAACTCATCACCATCCATGGTTTCCTTCTCGATCAGCATTTCCACCAGGCGATCCATGGCTTCCCGGTTGGCGGCCACGATCTCAACGGTTTCGTCATAACAGCGCTTCACCATGTTGCGCACTTGAACATCGATCTGTTGGGAGATCGATTCCGACACATCACTGCGGGACATCAAGTCGCGACCCAGGAACACTTCCTGACTGCCGCCTTCGAGGGCCACAGGGCCGAGATCACTCATGCCGAGTCGAGTGACCATGTTGCGGGCCATCGAAGCCACCTGCTGGATGTCGCCACCGGCTCCGGTGGTGACTTCCTGATGACCAAACACCACGTCCTCTGCGGCGCGACCACCCAGGGCTCCCATGATGCGTGCCTTGAGCTGGGCACGGGTCACGAGTGTTTGCTCTTCATCCGGGGAGAACCAGGTCAGGCCCTGGGCCTGACCACGAGGAACCAAAGTGACCTTCTGAACAGGGTCGTGGTCTTTGACCAGGGTTCCGATCAGGGCATGGCCCACCTCGTGGTAAGCGATCAGACGCTTGCTGCGACCGTCGGTGAGGGGACGACCCTCCATGCCGGCGATGATCCGATCGACAGCGTCGTCGATCTCGCTCAAACCGATGGCTTCCTTGCGGCGGCGGGCGGTGAGAATGGCCGCCTCGTTCATGAGGTTGGCCAGGTCAGCACCAGTGAAGCCAGGGGTGCGGCGGGCGATGCTTTCGAGGGACAGCTCCTCTTCGAGCTTCTTGTTGCGGCAGTGCACATCAAGGATGGCGAGGCGACCCTTGATGTCTGGGGCGTCCACGGTGACCTGACGGTCAAAACGGCCGGGACGCATCAGAGCTGAGTCCAGAACGTCGGGGCGGTTGGTGGCCGCGATGATGATGATGCCGCTGTTGCCTTCAAAACCATCCATCTCAGTCAGGAGCTGGTTCAAGGTCTGTTCGCGCTCGTCGTTACCTCCACCAATGCCGGCACCGCGCTGACGGCCAACGGCGTCAATTTCGTCGATGAAGATCAAACAAGGGCTGTTCTCCTTGGCCTTCTTGAACAGATCGCGGACGCGGCTGGCACCCACGCCAACGAACATCTCAACGAACTCCGAACCGGAGAGGGAGAAGAAGGGAACGCCAGCTTCTCCGGCAATGGCCTTGGCCAGAAGTGTTTTGCCAGTGCCGGGAGGGCCGACCAGCAGAAGGCCGCGGGGAATCTGAGCACCCACGGAGGTGAAACGCTCGGGCTGCTTCAGGAAGGTGACCACTTCCTGCAGTTCCTGCTTGGCCTCGGTGACGCCAGCCACGTCATCGAACATGACGCCGGTCTCCGCTTCCATCATGAAGCGGGCCTTGCTTTTGCCAAACTGCATTGCCTGGCCAGGGCCGCCAGGCATGTTGCTGTTGCGGCGGGCCAGGAAGATCAGGGCACCGATCAGCAGCAGCGGGAACGCCAGATTGCCCAGAACTCCCAGCGCCGGTGGTGCTGTGCGTGGGGGATGAATGTCAAAGCTGATGCCTTCGGTCTTCAGCGTATTGATCAGCTCAGGGGCCAGACCAGGAAGATCAACGCGCAGGCGCTGGACCCGGTTGTCGAGGTCGGGATCGACGGCTTCGATCACGGCGTTGCGGCCACCGTCGTAGATATCAACGGCTGTGACGCGACCGGCTTCGACGTAATCGAGGAAGCGGCCGTAGCTCATCCGTGCAACCGCAGCATTGCGAGGAGCGACGGTGGTGCCATTGCTGTCCTGGCTGAGGCCATTGATACCTCCGTTGCTCACCACCTGCCAGCCGATCAGCAACACGACGCCGATTGGCAACAGCCAGAGGGCAAGAAGGCGCCAGCGCTGATTCATGAGCTGAAAAAATTCGTTAACTAGTGTAAAGGAGTTAGCCAGATTTCTGAGGCCTTGATCAAAGGCTTCTCAGGGCAACAATCGGGTCGAGCTTTGCGGCTCGTCGGGCTGGAACGACACCGAAGAACAGCCCTATGGATCCTGAGAGTCCAACGGTGACCACCACCATCGTTGCGCCGATGGTCGCTGGCAGGGGCGTGACCGCTGCCACGAGGCTTACGGTTCCAAGACCCGCCAGCGTGCCGATGGCGCCGCCCAGGCTGGCAAGCACTAGGGATTCCACCAGAAATTGCTGCAGAACATCACTGCTGCGGGCCCCAAGGGCTTTGCGCAGACCGATCTCCTCGGTGCGTTCGCTGACGGACACCAACATGATGTTCATGATCCCGATGCCTCCCACCAGCAGGGAGATCCCACCGATGGCCCCGAGCATCAGGGTGAGTCCTCCGGTGATGGTGCTCACGATGGTGAGAGCGTCCTTCTGCGACCGCACCACGAAATCGTCATCTCGGAGAATCCGGTGCCGTTGTCTCAGCAGGTTGTTGATCTGAAAGCTGGCTGCGCTGATGCTCTGTTCATCTATGGCTTCAACACTGATGGAGTTCAGGCTGATGCCGTAAATGGGATCCCGACCGGTGATCCGGTTCACCATCGTGGTGATTGGGATGTAAGTGTTTTCATCCTGGTTGCTGCCGAACACGGCACCCTTGGGGGCCATCACACCCACTACCTCAAAGCTTTGATTGCCGATGCGCAACTGCTGGCCAATCGCTGAGCCAGTGGGAAACAACTTGGTGCGGAGATCAGAGCCGAGCACGGCGATGGCTTTCGCCCCGGCGACGTCCTCGGCGTTGATGAAACGGCCCTTGGCCACTTCGAAGCTGCGCACCGGAAGGAACTCCGATGTCGCTCCGAAGACCGCACCCGTTGAACTGCGGGCGCCCGCCTGCACCACCTGATTGGTGTTGATCAGGGGCGCGACGCGTTTGACGCTGGGAACCTGGGTGGCGATGGCTTTGGCATCTTCCAGGACGAGCGTTTTCGGTCGTGTGACCCCCTGGCGTCTGGCGTTTGTGTTGCCCGGAACCACAAACAGCACATTGGCGCCGAGGTTGTTCAACTGGCCTTCAGCCAGCAATTGCGCTCCCCGTCCAACCCCCACCAGGGTGATCACCGAGGCGTTGCCGATAACGATGCCCACCATCGTGAGCAGGCTGCGCAGCCTGTTGCTGCGCAGGGTGGACAGGGCCATCCTCACCGTTTCCGTTGCTGGCATGCGCCGGGTCATGGTGTGGCGTAGCTCAGATCAGTGTGGCCTCAGCTTCGTTGCCGACGATGCTTACCTTCACCAGATCTGTGGATCCGGAAACGCCGGTATGGGTGCCTGCGGACTGAACCACGAGATCACCCTCCTTCAGCAGATCGAGCTCTTTGGCTTTGACCATGGCCGCCTGGAAGGTCTGCGTGGTGCGTTCGCCCTGGGGAATCACCAGCGGTGTCACGCCCCACACCAGCTGAAGACGACAGGCGACCGTGCGATCAGGTGTGATGGCAAGGATCGGTGCCGCAGGCCGGAACTTGCTGACGTTGCGAGCTGTGGCCCCACTTCGGGTGAGGGGAAGAATCGCGGAGGCATTGAGCTGGCTGGCAATGGTGCTGACCGCACCGCTCAACGCGTTGGGAATGGTGCTGGGCAGGTGGCTATCGATCGAGCGTTGGGGATAGTCCTTCTCGATCCGTCGGGCAATGGTGGCCATGGTCTGAACGGCTTCCACGGGAAAATCCCCCACCGCGGTCTCGTTGGAAAGCATCACGGCGTCGGTGCCATCCAAGATGGCGTTGGCCACGTCGCTGACTTCAGCTCGGGTTGGCCGGGGGCTGGAGGCCATGGAATCCAGCATCTGTGTGGCCGTGATGATCGGGATGCCCAGGCTGTTGGCCTTGCGGATCAATTCCTTCTGCAGCAACGGCACTTCTTCTGCCGGCATCTCCACGCCTAGGTCACCGCGGGCCACCATTACGCCGTCACAGAGCGGCAGGATCGAATCGATCTGATCGATGGCCTCAAACTTTTCGATCTTCGCCACCACAGGGGTCTCATGGCCATGTTCGCGGATCAGTCCGCGAATTTCCTCCATGTCGGAGGGATTGCGCACGAAGCTGAGGGCCACCCAGTCCACCCCCTGGCTGAGGCCGAAGGCTAAGTCGGTCTTGTCCTTGTCCGTGAGGGCGCGAACGGACAACTGAACGTCTGGGAAGTTGACGCCCTTGTTGTTGGAGAGAACACCGCCCACGGTGACGGTGCAATGCAAGGTCTGCTGCGCTTTGTCGACGGTATCGACCTTCATCTCAACGCGGCCGTCGTCGAGCAGGATCCGGCTTCCTGCGGTGACTTCGTCCGCCAGCTTGTTGTACGTCACCGTTGCGATCGTCTTGTCGCAGCTCACCGGCCTTGAGGTGAGTGTGAAGGGATCGCCGTTGGCCAGGGTGATTGGACCCTCAGCAAAACGCCCGAGCCGGATCTTCGGGCCCTGGAGGTCTTGAAGGATGCCGATGGTCTGCCCCAATTCCTCAGACACCTGACGAATTGTGGCGATGCGTGCGGCGTGTTCGCTGTGGTCCCCGTGGGAAAAGTTCAGCCTGAAAGTGGTGGCACCAGCCTTGACCAGCTCCTTGATCCGCTCCGGACTCTCCGTGGCAGGGCCGATGGTGGCCACGATCTTGGTCCGTCGGTTCAGGTCGAACTGGCCCATATCGCGGCTGAAAATCCTTGCGGAAACTACCATCCGGGCGTTTCCCAACCGGCCCCATGGAGATGAATTCCTATCAGGACGCCGCCCGAAAGACGGCTGCCTACCCGGATGTGGGCCGTAATCCCATCTATCCGACCCTCGGTTTGACCGGTGAAGCCGGCGAGGTGGCCGACAAGGTGAAAAAGGTGATTCGCGACCGCGGCGGTGTGTTCGATGCCGACACCCGCGAAGCGATCAAGTTGGAGCTGGGAGATGTGCTCTGGTACGTGGCTCAGCTGGCCAGCGAACTGGGTTATGACCTGAACGAGGTGGCTGACGCCAACCTGCAGAAACTGTCGAGCCGGGCTGCCCGTGGGCGCATCGGAGGCAGTGGTGACCAACGTTGATTTCCTGATGCTCCGTCGACTTGTTTCCATGCTGTGCAGCCTGCCCCTACTGCTGGGGCTAGCGCTCCCCTGCGATGCCGCTGAACTGCAACTCAGTGAGGTCCGCCTTGATCCCTGCGGAGAGCTGGATGCTGGCAATCAACCTGAATTGAGCCGCCCTGTTGGTGCCAGCTGTTATGTGTTGACTGGAGACGTTGAGAACCGCAGCAAGAACAGCGTCATCGACACCGATGTGTATGCACGGATCCTGGATGCCAGTGGTGAACCGGTTCTTCCAAACAGAACCCGGGTGGGGTCGATCGGGGATGTGAACCCCGGTCTCTCCCCGTTCGCTCTGCGGATCTCAGTGCCCGCCGGAACCCCAGGGCCGTTTGTGATCAAAAATCCCCGTGCCCGTGGATTCAATGCTCCAGTCCGAAGCCGCGTTGATGCTGACGACGATGACCTGCTGCCGTTGGAACGGGGTATTAACCAGCAGTGATCACCAGGTTGATCCGCCGAAGTAGTCATTGACAGTGCCGATGGATCCCTGCAGTGCCCATTTCATTGCTGATAGGGCGAAAAACGCCAGCAGAGCTGAGAGGTCAATGCCTCCCAAAGGAGGGATTAGCCCTCTAAAGGCGTTCAAATAGGGATCCGTGATGGCTCCAACGCTGCTCAGTACCGGATTGCTCCAGTCGAGGTTGGGAAACCAGCTCAGAAGGACCCGAACGATGAGAACGAACGAATAAATATCAACCGTCGCGTAAAGCACCTGCAGCAGGGTGACTGGGAGAGATTCCATGACGGGGGCTGTTCTGCTCCGACTTTATGCAGCTTCCGTCAAATCGGTTGCCCCAAGATCAGGAAGCACGGAGAAGGTGCGGTGAAATTTCTCGGTGAGGGTTAGCCAGTAGGACCGCCCCTCGCTCTGACGACGCCGTTCGATGAATTCCTGCGCCAGAAGCTCCTTGATGTGGTCGTAGGCCCCCGAGCCCCGCAGATCCACAAGATCCGATTGAAGAATGCGTTTCTTCAGGGCAATGGTGGCGAGGGTTCGCAGAGTTGCCGTGGAGAGATTTACCGGCAGCAGGTCTTTGACCAGATCGCCCATGCCCGGCCGGAGCTGCAGTCCGTAGCGACCGCTCTGTTCAACGATCTCCAGGGCACTGTCCCGCTGGGCGTAGGAGGCCGTCAGGGCGACGAGGGCTTCTTCAACGGTTCGGCGGTCGGAGTCGGCCAGTTCGGCCAGTTCGCCGATGCTGACGGGCCGACCCTTGAGATAAAGAATCGCCTCGAGCCGGGTGGGCAGGGATGGAGACGTCATCACAACCCCTCGAGAGCACTCAAGCTACCGCCCTGAAACTCAGAGGAACAGGCCATAGGCCGGGTTGTTTGTTTCATCCCAGTGGCGATAGCCCAGGGCATTGAGGAATTCGGTCCAGCCCTGCATCTCCTGTTCCGGCACCAGTACGCCAACAACGATGCGCCCCACGTCAGCACCGTGGTTTCTGTAGTGGAAGATGCTGATGCTCCAGCCGGGATGGAGAGCATCCACGAAACTCATCAAGGCACCCGGGCGTTCGGGAAATTCGAAGCGATACAGCAGCTCTTTGCATTCCCCGGCACAGGCCGTGCGGGCTGAAGCCGGCAGACGGCCCCCCACCATGTGGCGCAGGTGGACCTTGGCAAATTCGTTTTCGCTGAGATCGAGGCAGGGGAAGCCCCCACGCTCCAGTTGGCCCAGCAGTAAGGCACGGTCGTTTTCATCGCTCACCTGCACACCGATGAAGATCTGCGCCGAGGCTCCATCAGTCATGCGGTAACTGAATTCCGTGAGGCTGCGCTCCCGTAGCAGTTCGCAAAGCCGCCTCAGGCTGCCGGGTGATTCGGGAATCTCCACGGCCAGCATTGCCTCGCGCTCTTCCCCGAGCTCAGCCCGTTCGGCGATGAAACGCAGCCGGTCGAAATTCATGTTGGCCCCGCAGGCCACCGCCACCAGATTGCGCCCCGCCAGCTGGCGCTCGGCCACGTCCTGTTTGAGCCCAGCAACCGCCAGGGCACCGGCGGGCTCCAGGATTGAACGGGTGTCTTCAAAGACGTCCTTGATCGCGGCACAGATGGCATCGGTGTCGACCCGCACCATGCGATCGACGAACTGCTGGGCCAGCGCAAAGGTGTGTTCCCCCACCTTTCTCACGGCGACGCCATCGGCAAACAGCCCCACCTGTTCCAGTTCCACCCGCTGCCCTTGCTGGAGGGAGCGGCTCAGGGCATCGGCATCCACCGGCTCCACGCCGATCACCTCCGTTTCCGGCCACAGACGTTTGACGTAAGCAGCGATGCCCGCGATCAGGCCACCACCGCCCACGGCCACATAGATCGCGTTGGGTGGCTGCTCGGCCTGGCGCATGATCTCCATTCCGATCGTTCCTTGGCCTGCGATCACTTCCGGATCGTCGAAGGGGTGAATGAAGGTGAGCCCCTCGGCCTTGCAGCGTCGCTGTGCTTCCGCGGAGCACTCGTCGTAGGTCTCGCCATGGAGGACCACGTCACCACCCAGGGCCCGCACGGCGCGCACTTTCACCTCGGGTGTGGTGCTTGGCATCACTATCACGGCCCGACAGCCAAGCTTCTGGGCACTCAGGGCGACGCCCTGGGCATGGTTACCGGCACTGGAGGCAATCACACCGCGCTTGAGCTCGTCTCTGCTGAGCTGCGCCATGCGGTTGTAGGCGCCGCGCAGCTTGAACGAGAACACCGGCTGGAGATCCTCACGCTTCAGCGAGACCGTGTTGTTCAGCCGGCGGCTCAGATTGGGGGCGGGATCCAAAGGGGTTTCCCGTGCCACGTCGTAAACGCGGGCACGCAGGATCCGCTGCAGGTAGTCGGTCATCTCACCATTCTTCCAAGGATTCGATCCAGACAGGATCCGGGTTGGTTCCCGTAGATTGCATGTATTGGAGTTGGCAGTGCATGCATCTCGGAGATCTGAAGCATCCGAATGAACTGCACGGACTCAGCCCGGCTCAACTTGAGGACGTAGCTCGGCAGATTCGTGAGCGGCATCTGCAGGTGGTGTCCACCAGCGGTGGTCACCTTGGGCCTGGCCTGGGGGTTGTGGAGCTGACTCTGGCGCTCTATCAGACGTTGGATCTCGACCATGACCGTGTGATTTGGGATGTGGGCCATCAGGCCTACCCCCACAAATTGATCACCGGCCGGTTCAACGATTTCGATTCCCTGCGTCAGCAGCACGGGGTGGCGGGTTACCTCAAGCGCACAGAGAGCAACTTCGACCATTTCGGAGCGGGCCACGCCAGCACCTCCATCTCAGCGGCGCTGGGTATGGCCATGGCGCGGGACAACCGGGGAGAGTCGTTCAAATGTGTTGCCGTCATTGGTGATGGAGCCCTGACAGGCGGCATGGCTCTTGAGGCCATCAACCACGCAGGACACCTCCCCAACACCCCGCTCCTGGTGGTGCTGAACGACAACGACATGTCGATCTCTCCGCCGGTGGGTGCGCTCTCGAACGTGCTGAACCGTGCGCGGCTCAGCCCACCGATGCAGTTCCTCTCAGGGAGTGTTGAGGAAAGTGTTCGGCATCTGCCTTTCATGGGTGGTGAGATTCCTGCGGAACTCAACCGACTAAAGGGCAGCATGCGTCGCCTCGCGGTTCCCAAGGTGGGTGCCGTGTTCGAGGAACTGGGCTTCACCTACATGGGGCCTATCGACGGTCACGACATCGGTGAAATGGTGCGCACCTTCCAGGCGGCCCACCGTGAGGGTGGCCCTGTGCTGGTGCATGTAGTCACCAAAAAGGGCAAGGGCTATCCCTATGCAGAGGCCGATCAGGTTGGCTATCACGCCCAATCGGCTTTTGATCTCGGCACCGGCAAAGCGATTCCGTCGTCCAAACCCAAGCCCCCCAGCTACAGCAAGGTGTTTGGGCAGACCCTGGTCAAGCTCTGTGAGCAGAACAGTCGGGTGATCGGCATCACCGCGGCTATGGCCACCGGTACCGGTCTCGATCTGCTTCAGAAGGCCGTTCCGGATCAGTACGTGGACGTTGGCATCGCTGAGCAACATGCCGTCACCCTGGCGGCAGGCATGGCCTGCGAGGGGTTGCGCCCTGTCGTTGCCATCTACAGCACCTTCCTTCAGCGCGCCTTCGACCAGTTGATCCACGACGTAGGCATCCAGAAGCTGCCGGTCACCTTCGTGCTCGATCGAGCCGGCATCGTTGGAGCCGACGGGCCGACCCACCAGGGTCAGTACGACATCAGCTACATGCGGGCCATTCCCAACTTCACTGTGATGGCACCGAAGGATGAGGCTGAGCTCCAGCGCATGCTGGTGACCTGCCTGCAGCACGACGGCCCTACGGCGCTGCGGATTCCGCGGGGCTCCGGGGAAGGCGTGCCGTTGATGGAAGAGGGTTGGGAATCGCTGCCGATCGGCCGCGGTGAATTGCTGCGGGAAGGCGACGATCTGATGATCCTGGCCTACGGCTCGATGGTGGCTCCAGCCCTCGCCACAGCAACGCTTCTGGAGGAAGCCGGTCTCTCCACCACCGTGATCAATGCTCGCTTTCTGAGGCCCCTGGATCAGGCGCTGATCCATCCGCTGGCACGTCGCATCCCCCGCGTGGTCACCATGGAAGAGGGGGCCCTACCCGGCGGTTTTGGCGCAGCGGTCCTGGAGTCGTTGATCGACCAGGACATCAACGTGTCGATGCTGCGCATCGGCATCCCCGACCAGCTGGTTGATCACGCCACGCCGCAGCAGAGCAAGGAAGCTCTCGGCCTGACTCCTGCGCATATGGCTGAACGCATCCTTGAGCGCTTCAGCAACACCTCTGGTGATATGCCAGCCACCGCTTCGATCAAGGCCCTGCAGGCCTGACGTAGAGGCATCGGTGTCGGTTCTGATCGTTGGTGCTGGGCCGTCCGGTGCTCGTCTGGCGATTCAATTGGCGCGGGCGGGTGCTGAGGTCACCCTGGTGGATCGCCTGCCGGATCCCCATCGCCATGCCTATTCCAGTGGTGCCCTGCCTCTGGAGGCTGTTCGTCGCTTAGGTCTTCCGGATGACGCCATTGCCGCCACCTGGCAGGGCTGGCAGCTGCACGATCCCTCGGGTCTGGTTCATCAGTGGTGGTCGTCCGGCGATTTGGGGGTCGTGCTCGACTTCGGCCGGCTTCGGTCCTGGCTCTGGGAGGAAGCGCGCCGACATGGAGTGGAGTTGATCCAGGGCTGCCGGGCTGCGCTGAGCACGCTCACGGCCGATCAAGCCAGCGTGCGGCTGCAAACATGCGATGGGCGGTCGTCATTGCGCTCAGCGCGCTGGCTGATTGATGCCACCGGTGCACGCCGAGATCTGCTGCGGCAGGCCGGCCTCAGCCCCAATCCCGAGGATCCTCTGCTGCAGGGCATCGGCGTTGAGTTGTTGCTGCAGGCCGATGACCGTCAGGCGGCTGCCTGGCGGGATCGGATCAGTTTCTTCCTGGGCACCGCCTGGATCCCCCATGGATACGGCTGGATCTTTCCCATGCAGGGGCAACGGCTGAAGGTGGGGGTCTGTCACCTCCCACCGGCGGATCGTCCGACTCCCGGCAGCCTGGCTGGACCCCTTCAGGGCTTGATTCAACGCTGTGGCTTGAGCGCCTGCCCGGTGCTGGATCGCCATGGCGGGCCTGTGTCCAGCAGCATCGCCCGCTCCGAACCCTTGGTGGCTGGTGCGCTCCTGGCGGTGGGGGATGCGGCCAGTTCCGCCAATCTGCTTGGGGGAGAAGGGATCCGCCATGCGATGGACAGCGCCGATCAACTAGCCGATCTGTTACTCGCTGAAGGGATGTCTGGGCACTCCAAGGCCATGGCTCTTCGCTACCAAGAGCAGCTCAAGGCCCAGCAGAGTTGGCGCTGGTTGGTGTCGGGCCGGTTGGCACGGCGCACCTGGTGGGGCATCGACAATCCAAGGGCGGATCGACGTCTGGAACGACTGATCCATGGGCTTTCTGCGAACGCTGAAGCTCGTGATCTCTCAGAGATGTTGTTCAACTACAACTTCGAGCGTTACGGCCTGCGCCTGCTGCCGTATCTGCTCTGAGCCAGGGTTGATTCAGGGAGGAGACTGGCTCCTCCCTCAAGACATGTGCTTCAGAGCACGCCGCGGGCGGCCAGGCCTTGGATGGCGCCGATGCCGATGATGTGGCCGAGGCTGGTGGTGCCGAGCAGGGCTGCATGACCCATGCCGCCGAAGAAGGAAGCGTTGGGGAGTGCAGCGCCAACGTTCGGGTGCTTGATCGTGGCCTTGCCGACCATGATGGCAACCACATTGCAGAGGATCATCACCAAGGCGACCTTGGGAGACCAGGACACGGAGGCGGGAGCGATCGCGAAAAAGTGGGTCAGCATTCGAGCCAATGAGCGACACCTCATCTTCCGGTGATCGCGACGCCTTGCCTGCCTCTCTTAAGAGTTGTTCACCCTTTTTTGGGGGTTGGTAACAACAGTCCGATCACCAAAACCGTGTTGCTGAGGGTGAGAAAGGCTTCTGCCCCACCGTGCAACCAGTCAATCTCCACCAGTTCCGCTGAGCAGCAGCGCAGAGCGGCAATGGCGGCTCCAATCGTGACGGCCACAAACAGCAGTGTGAGCTGAAAGCCCCGTTCCGCCATCAGTGGAAGCGCTTCACTTTTGCGGAGCCAGTAGAGAAACAGCAGATAGGGGATCAGCGAGGCCGCGAACAGCGGTGCGGGATCAAAGTTCATGGAGCACTTGCTCCGTCCACCACCCGGAGTCGTTGGAGCTGCCAGGCCGCCAAGGCAAGGGTGCAGTTGCCGATCACGGTGAACAGGGCCTGCAGGGTGATCAGCCCCCGCAGCGCTTCGCTGTTGTCAAACAGATGCCAGGTGCAGGCGGCCATTGCACTGACGAGGGCGGGAAGCATGGCCCAGGCCATGCCCTGCAGGCCACGCCGATGCATCAACACGATCGCCACGCACCACTCCACCACGGAGGCGACGTGGATCCACCAGGTTCCGAGCGACAACGCGTGCATGCCCTGAATCCTAAGAATCCGTTGATAATGCCAGGAGTGAACAGGCTGCTGTCCGTGGTCCGCCCCACTGCGCCTGTATTGCTGCTTTGCGGCTACTACGGAGAGCACAACCTCGGCGACGATGCCCTGCTTCAGGTGCTGGTGTCGTCATTTCCCCAGCCGCAGCAGCTGTTGATCACTGCCCGAGATCCGGTCCCCGTTCTGGCTTTGGCTCCGGTGGCGCAGACGGTGAACCGCCGTTCCTTGCGGCTTTGCCTTCGTGCGGCCCTGAGAGCTGATGTTCTGGTGCTTGGTGGCGGGAGCCTGCTGCAGGACAGCACCAGCTTCAGCAGTCTCGTCTATTACTTGCTGCTGATGACGGTTGCCCGTTTAGGTGGCGCCGAGGTGGTTCTCTGGGGGCAGGGCCTTGGACCCTTGCAGCGTCGGATCAGTCGCCTGTTGGTTCGTACGGTGTTGCCCCTCTGCAAGGCAGCGAGTTGGAGGGATCAGTGCTCCTTTGATTGGGCCCAGCGTTGGGCGCCCAAGCTGCCGATGGTGCTGGCCGCCGATCCGGTCTGGCAGATGCCGGCGCGCCCTTGGCTTGGTGGCGACGCCATCGTGCTCAGCTGGCGTCCTACACCTTTGTTGGATCACGCGGGCTGGCGTTGCTTGACGGAGGCTTTGGATCGGCTCAGTGCCGAATTGGATGCGCCGGTGATCTGGCTGGCCTTCCATCACCATCAGGACGCACCCCTGTTGCAGCATCTGGGTGATCAAGGTCTGCTGCCGCCGCGATTGAAAGCGCGCAGCTCAACCCTGGTTCCCCAGTCCCTGGAGGTTGTGTCTGATCTAGTGCAGCGGGCGCGCCTGGTGCTGCCGATGCGGTTGCATGCCCTGATCCTGGCCCGACTGGCCAACAGCCCCATGACTGCCCTCAGCTACGACCCGAAGGTGGAGGCTGCAGCGGCCATGGCCACGGTGCCCTGTATCCCCTTGCGGTCGCTTCCTTCTGTGGATGATCTGCTGACTCTTTGGCGGGCCGAAGTGGACCGTCCAGCCGATCCTGATCAGACCGAAGCCCTGCGACGTCAGGCCTCAGCGCACAGCGAGCTTCTCAATCGGATGGCAGCCGACGGCCGCTGACGGCATCGAAACGGTGCTCACAAGCGCTGGGCCAACTGATGCGTGGCTCAGCTTCGATCGCTGCTTCTCCGGGGCAGACCAGCCGCAGGTCGCTGCGATCGCAGCGCACCAGCAGCATCTGGTTGGCTCCGAACCATTCACGGCTGAGGATCGTGCAGGGTGAGCCTGCGGGATCGAGCCTTAGATCGTCCGGTCGGATGCCGGTGATTACTCCGTCTTTTGCTGGCAGCAGATTCATCTGCGGGCGGCCGATGAACTGGGCGACGTATGTGCTGGCCGGTTGCAGGTACAGCTCGCGGGGTGTTCCGATCTGTTCAATCCTTCCCTCGCGCATCACGGCGATGCGATCCGCCAGCGCCATCGCCTCCTGCTGGTCATGGGTGACGTAGACCACAGGCTGTTCACCGCCGATCATCAGACGGCGCAGTTGAGGTCGCAGGTCCTCACGCAACTGGGCATCGAGATTGCTCATCGGCTCATCCAGCAGGTACACGAGGGGATCCCGCAACAGGGCTCGGGCCAGGGCCACGCGCTGGCGCTGGCCGCCAGAAAGTTGTGAGGGCCGTTGCCGGGCTTGCCCGCTGAGCTGCAACACCTCTAGGACTCCGCGGATCCGTTCATCGCGGGCGGCGGCGCTGCCGCACCGCATGCGCAGCCCCAGTTCGAGGTTATCCCACACATTTAAATGCGGGAACAGTGCATAGCTTTGAAACACCATCCCTACCCGGCGTCGTTCAGAGGGCACGTCGACCATCTCCGCACCATTGATGAGAATCGAACCTTTATCGGGGTGATCGAGCCCGGCGATCAGACGCAAGGCCGTGCTTTTCCCACAGCCGCTGGCCCCAAGCAGAGCGACGCATTCGCCGTTGGCAACATCGAGGTCGAGCTGGTGGAGAACCTGTCGCTCGCCGAAGCGCTTGTTGATGGCCCGAAGTTGCAGTGTCATCCCTTGATTGCTCCGTTGGTGAGTCCACTGACGATCTGGCGCTGAAACACCAGCACCAGCACCAGAAGAGGAATGGCACCGAGCACGGTGGCTGCCGCGTAGGTGCCGTAGGGGACGGAATAGGTGGATGATCCCGCAATTCGGGCCATCGCCACCGGCAAAGTGAGCAGATCGCTGCGGCTCAGCCAGGTGAGCGCCACGGGAAATTCGTTCCAGGCGAACAGGAACACCAGGATTGCTGTGCTGGCGGAGGCCGGTGCAATTAAGGGGAGCAGCACCCAGCGCAGCCGCTGACACAACGACAGCCCCTCCAGCTTTGCTGCGTCTTCGAGATCTTTGGGCAGGGCTTCAAATGCCGCCGTGAGCAGCAGCAGGGCCAGAGGCATCGACAGAGCGCTGTAGGGAATAGCGATGGCGATCAGGTTGTTGCCCAGGGCAAAGGTGCGGGCCAGTTCGAGCAGCGCCAGAAACAGCAGCACATAAGGGAACAGAGCGGCGCCCACCACGGCAGTGCGGAGGATTCCTTTCAACCGCTGAGGCAGTTTCGCCAGCCCGTAGGACGCGGGGATGGCCAGCATCAAGGTGAGCAGTGTCGTGAGTGAAGCCACCAAGCTGCTGTTGAACAGGTACCGCCAGAAGGGCGGATTGGTGCTGAGCAGATCCCGGTAGTTGTTGAGCGTCCAACGGCTCCAGAAGCTCAGTTGGTGATTGACCAGGGCATCTGCGGTGGTGAAGGAACTCAGCAGCTGCCACAGCATCGGACCGAGGGACCAGACCAGCAGCAGTGCTATCCAGAGCGAACGTCGTGTCATCAATCCATGCGTCATCGGTCCAGGGGCCTCAACAAACCGAAGCTCTTCAGCAGCAACGTGCCCGCAAGGATCAGCGCGGTGAGCAGTAGGAATCCCGCGAGCATCACCGTGGCGCTGTAGCCGAAATCGAGGAAGCGCATGCCGTTGAGGTAGGCATAGAGGGCAATGCTTTCGGTGCTGCCGGCAGGACCACCACCGGTGAGCACCTGCACCAGATCGAACACCCCGAAAGCCTGGGCCAGGCGGAATAGGAGGCTCAGCAGGATGTAGGGGAGTAACAGCGGCAGGGTGACTCTGCGAAGCGCCTGAAGGGGCGTTCCCCCTTCCAGGCGAAAGGCGCTGTAGAGGTCGTCGGGAATGCTCTGGAGTCCCGCCAGAAGAATCAGCGTGATGAAGGGCGTTGTCTTCCAGACATCGGCAAACACGGTCACCAGCCAGGTGATCGATGGGGTGGACAACAGATCCAGGGAGTTGAGGCCAAGGCTTCGTGCCAGCACCTCGATCGGGCCGTAGGGGGTGTTGAAGATCCAGCGCCAGCCCAGGGCCATCATCGTTGTCGGCAGGGCCCAGGGCAGCAGGGTCAGGGCGCGAACGGCTCCTCTGCCGCGCCAGCGTTGATGCAGCAGCAGCGCAATGGCGAGGGCCAAAAGCAACTCCAAACCCACCGAGATCAGGGCAAAGCGCGCGGTTTGTCCGGCATCTACCCAGAAGCGCTGATCAGCCGCCAGTCGCCACCAGTTGGCTCCGCCGTTGGCCACCGGTTCAAGGCCGGTGAGAACGGAATATGCGTGGAAGCTCAGCCAGGCGTAGCGAAGCATCGGCCAGCCGAACACCACCGCGATCAAGAGCAGCGCAGGAGCAGCCAGGAGCATCGTCATGGCGTGGCTCCCGCAGCACGCAGCAGGGTTTGGCTTCGCTGCTGACTGGTGGCCATGGCCTCATCGGCGGACCCGGCACCGGTGAACAAGCCGTTGAGTTCTCGCTGCACCACATCGCTCAGCTGGGCATACAGCGGGGTAGGTGGACGAACCAACGCACTGTTCAAGGCCACCAGCAGATCCGGCAGCACAGGAGAGGCCTTCAGCATCTCCGGGTCGTTGAACAGATCCGCCTGGATAGGGGTGTAGCCGTTGTTGAGAAAGCGCTGCCGCTGGGCGTCTTCGCTGGTGAGGTAGCGAATCGCTTCCACCGCTGCTTCCTTGTGCTGCGATTGGCGCATCAGGCTCAGCCCCCAGCTGCCGAGGGTGGCTCCGGGACGTTCACCCGGTTGTGCCACCATCAGGCTGATGCCTACGTTGCCTTTTACAGCGCTGTCGTCCTTCTGCAGTTCAGCCCAGGCGTATGGCCAGTTGCGCATCAGAGCCGCATCACCGGCCTTGAAGGCCTGGAGCGACTCCGCCTCGGCGTAATTGGTCACGGCGTAAGGGCTGACGCCTTTGTTGATCAGATCGTTCAACCAGGCTGCTGCCGCCGTTGCCTCAGGCGAATCGAGTTCCATGGCGTTGGTGCTGGTGTCCATCCAGTCACCGCCGAAGCCCTGCAGCACTTCCAGGAAGTCGCAACTTAGGCCTTCGTACTGACGCCCCTGCCAGACAAACCCGTTGGCAACGGCTTGGTTTTCAACGAGGCGTCCAGCAACCTCCACCAGCGCGTCGGGAGTTGTTGGTGGCTGATCCATCAGATCCGTGCGCCAGTAGAGCAGTCCCACATCGGCCACCAGCGGCCAGCGGTAGAGATGACCGTTGTAGTCATTGCCGAGCCGTGCGCCTTGCACCAGTTGCTCCTGGGCGCCCTGATCAAACCAGGGATCCAG
The DNA here is from genome assembly GCF_000161795.2 of Synechococcus sp. WH 8109. Classification (NCBI taxonomy): domain Bacteria; kingdom Bacillati; phylum Cyanobacteriota; class Cyanophyceae; order Synechococcales; family Synechococcaceae; genus Synechococcus; species Synechococcus sp. WH 8109. Next base: position 932,046 of record NZ_CP006882.1, read on the forward strand.
GGCTTCCAGCCAGCCGGCGGCGGCATATTTCGGCAACCAGGTGACATCCATCAACAGCGCGTCGAACGGCGCATCACCGAGCAGAAGACTGCTGATTGCCAGGTCTGAGATCGATTCCGTGTTCAACGGACCGCGAATCAACTTGAGATGAATCCGGCCGCGATGCTCGCGGTTGAAGGCTTTCACCAGATCGGCACTGGCATCGGTGAAGGACGAGGGCATGAGGATGCTCACCACCTCCTCGCGCGAGGAGGCTGATCCAACCAGAACACCAAGGGCCATCATCAGCGCTAATGCACCGCCTAACAGCCAGCGGCGCAGTTTCATTGCAGGGTGGAGGGCGACAGGCCAGAAATCTGTTCCTCGGCCCAGTCACTCACCGTGTAGCTCTCCACGGCATCGGTCATGCGGCTCATGCGGTCGCGCTGCTCGTCTTCATCCATTTCCAGTGCCGATTCGATGGCCTCATCCATGCGGCGATTGGAATAGGGATTTGTGAGCACGGCACCATCCAGCACAACCGAGGCTCCGGTGAATTCCGAGAGCACAAGAACTCCGCCACGGTTGCGTCGAGCAGCGGCGTATTCCTTAGCCACCAGATTCAGGCCATCCCTCAGCGGTGTGATCCAGCAGACATCTGCATGGCAGAACCAGGCAATCATTTCGTCGTAGGGGATCCGACGGGTGGAAAAGCGGATGGGGACCCAATCGATCTGGCTGAAGCGGCCATTGATCCGCCCGGCCATTTCCTCGATGGAGCGTTGGGTGTCTTCGTAGATCTTCATCCCACTGGCAGCGGCCACACAAGCCAGCATCAGCACCACCTGGCCGTGCAGATCGTTGCGTCGTTCCAACAGCCGTTCAAAAGCCAGCAGCAACTCTTCGTTGCCCTTGGTGTAATCCACTCGACTGGCAGAAAGGATCAGTTTTCGGCCTTTTTTGGTGTCTTGAACGATCAATTCGCCATGGCTTTCAACCGACGGGCTCCAGCACAATTCCTGAATCAGATCGGGTGAGGTGCCCACCGGAGAGCTGAGTAACTGAATCGTGCGGCCATTGTGCTCGAGGTGACTGGTGACCGTGCCTTCCGAAAGGGCGGTTCCAACCTCAATAAATTTCTTGTCCACAAGGACTTTGGGCCCTCGTTTGGCGCCCACCAGGGTTGTGGCGGCACGAGCAAAGTTCTCCGTGTAGCGGGGAATGTGGAAGCCGACAACATCACAACAGAGCAAACTTTCCAGAATTTGCTCACGCCAAGGAAGGATGGCGAAAACATCATTACCCGGAAAAGGAGTGTGATGGAAAAAGGCAATCTTCAGGTCTGGACGTTCGGCTCGGATGTATCCGGGAGCTAACCAAAGGTTGTAGTCATGCACCCACACGGTTGCGCCTTCGGCGGCTTCGGCGCATGCCGCCATGGCGAAAAGCTTGTTGACCTCTTCAAAGATCTTCCAGTTCGCGTTGTTGACATTGAAATAGGTTGGAAACGTATGAAGAATTGGCCAGAAGCATTCTTTGGATGTGATGTGATAAAAACTGGAGATCTGTTCATCTTCCAGGGGGATTCGGCACAGAGTGAACGGCGAAGGGTTATCCATCTCAAACCGTTCTGTGCCCTCATTCGACTGATCGTCGACCCTTCTCCAGGCAATCCAAGTGCCCTTTTCGCAGCTACGGAAGAGGTTACGAAGGGTTGGAATAATTCCGTTAGGGCTTTTCTGGTCGACCCATATTCTTTTACCGTTCTTGTCTTTTGATTCGTCGAACGGCGTGCGGTGATAGAGGATTACAAATGAACTCTGACCCGCACCCATTTATTCGAACAATGCTTCGTTTGGTCTACCTTTCAGCAAAAGCCCTTTTTTGTCAAACGGCGGCTTTGGTCTTAAAAGACACCAACGAATCCAGCACCTCCCGGGCGTGACCGTTGGGTCGAACCGCTACCCAGCGTTCACGCAGGACTCCGTCCGGATCGATCAGGAAGGTGTGGCGTAGCGAGTACGGCGCCATCCACGACCCGTAGGCCTTGCTCACGGTTCCGTCGGGATCGGACAGCAGGGGGAAGCTCAATCCTTCACTCTCACAGAAGGATTCATGGTCGTCAACGCTGTCGGCGCTGATGCCGATCACTTCCGCTCCGGCCTGAAGGAAGTCGTTGTGAAGGCTTTCGAAGCCCCGGGCTTCGATCGTGCATCCGCCGGTGAAATCCCTTGGATAGAAGTAAACCGTGAGCCACCGGCCTCGAAGATCACGGCTGCTCCATTGCTTCCGATCGGGTTCGGATTGGCTGGATCCGGGCAGATTAAAATCGGGTACTACTGTTCCCGTTTCCAAAACGACACCCCCGAGAGCCGAAGCCCGCGAAGGTGTGAGCGTCAGAGCTGCAAAGAAAAGGCTGGACTTGACTAATAATTCCCGCCGATTCACCCGTTCACAATCTCAAATCTTGGCCAGGTTAATGCCCAAAGACTTGGCATAGGCGCCCAGGCCTTTCTTCTGGATGGTTTTGAGGGCGCGGGTGGTCACACGCAGCTTCACCCAGCGGTTGCCCTCCGCCCACCAGAGGCGACGCTGCTGCAGGTTGGCCTGCTGCAGCTTCTTGGTGCGGATGTGGGAATGGCTCACGGCCATGCCGTTGTTGGCGCGAGTACCGGTGAGCTGACACACCCGTGACATGACGATGTCCTTCTACTGAGAGGTTGTTTGGAGCTGAGAACCAGTTCCAAACTACCAATTTAGCAAAAGGTCTTCAGCTCAAAGTCCTCTCTGCATCAAGGCACCCATCAATTCAGCGCTGCGGGTCTGGAAACCGGCCAGCTCATTTGGCTCCAGCCCCCCGACGCCCAGGCGCGCCATGTCATACAAATGGCGGGCCACATTCTCGGCCAGGCTTGCGGTCGGCGATGTTTCCGCCGCTCCTACCAGCACGCCACCGGCACGCAACTTCAGCATCCCCTCCACAAGGGGATGGCGCCGGTTCACCAGCAGCACGTGATGCTCGGGAAGGCCTGGCAGGCGTTGTTCCATCAAGGCGCCCATGTCGTTGAGCCGGCGCATCTGTTCCGGCAGAAGAATCATGGCCGGCGGTGCCCCTTCGGCTTTCAGGGCCTGCACCTGAACGGTCACCTTGTCGTTGGCCAGGGCCGCTTTGATCAGATCACGCAGTCGGTCTGACTCGGTGCTGCCGTCCTGGTCGGTGAGTTCGGCATCGTTGTCCTTCAGGCTTTCGTCCAGTTCCGAGTCGACGCGCTGGAAGGTGAGTTCCTCATGGCGGTGCTCCAGCCAGGGGATGAACTGGGTGTCGATCACCGTCTCCAGCTTCAGTACTTCCGCGCCTTGGGAGGTCCAGAGGTTGAGCGCACCGGCCTGGGCAACGTCATCGGTGCTGTAAAGCACACGCTTGTTCTGATCCGCGTCCAGTCGGCTGCGGTATCCCTCCAGGGTGGTGAAGGCACGGGAATCGCAGGCAATCGGGTCAGCGTCGTCCCCTTCTCCTGCTGCAGCGGTAGTGGCGAACAGGATCAGTTCAGACACCTGTTCGGCGAACTTCTCATCCTCCATGGCGCCGATCTTCACGAAAGGTGCCAGGGCATCCCAGGCCTCGGCGTAAACCTTGGGATCCTCCTTTTTCAGATTCCGCAGCCGGTCGGACACTTTCTTGGCGACGAAGTTGCCGATGGAGCGAACGCGTCGATCGGTTTGCAGGGCACTGCGGCTAACGTTCAGGGGGATGTCGGGTGAATCGATCACACCCCGCAGAGGCAACAGGTAGCGCGGAACGACTTCCTTTATCGAATCGCTGACGAACACCTGGTTGCAGTACAGCTTGATTTCCCCCTTCTCCCAGTCGGCACGACCGGTCTGCTTGGGGAAGAAAAGAATGCCCTGAAGGTTGTAGGGATAGTCGGTGTTGAGGTGAACCCAGAGCAGGGGATCGCCCTGGAAGGGATAGAGGTAGTGGTAAAGGTCGATGTAGTCCTGATCACTAAGATCTCTGGCGCTTTTGCGCCAGGGGGCATCCATCTTGTTGATGGTTTCCCCTTCCAGCTGCACCGGTACTGCCATGAAGTCGCAGTAGGTGTTGATTAGGGTGCGGATCCGAGCTGGTTCGAGATATTCGAGCTCGTCCTCCATCAGATGAAGGATCACGTCCGTGCCGGGCTTGTCTTTCTCTGCGGCAGTGAGGCTGAAGTTCGGGGAACCATCACAGCTCCAGCGAACGGCCTCAGCCTCGGGCCGGGCCGAACGGGTCAGCAGCTCAACCCGCTTGGCCACCATGAAGCTGGAATAGAAGCCCAGGCCGAAGTGGCCAATGATGGCGTCGTTTTCCTGCTTGTACTTCTCCAGGAAATCCTCTGCGCTGGAGAAGGCCACCTGGTTGATGTATCGCTTCACTTCATCGGCGGTCATGCCGATGCCGTTGTCGCTGATTGTGAGCGTTCTGGCTTGGCGATCCACACTGATCCGGATGGCCCCGTCATCCCCTTCGCTGCAATCACCTGCCATCGCCGCCATGCGGCGCTTGCTGATGGCGTCGACGCCATTACTGACCAGCTCCCGCAGAAACACCTCATGGCCGGAATAAACGGCCTTCTTGATGATCGGGAAAATGTTTTCGGTGTGGATCTGAATCTGACCCTGTTCCTCCAGCACCGCCATTCCTTTGCTGCGAAAAACTAGACATTAGAGACAGGTTTCACCCGGGCTCAACGGCTGTTTCAGGGGGTTCACCGTACCTTGTTCCAGCTCAGGGCGTCTTCTGCAGGTCAGGGCGCTCTTCGGCAACGATGGCCCCTTCAACGGGACACACCTGCAGGCAGATTCCGCAATCGATGCAGGTGTCGAAATTGATCCAATAGAAGTCGGTGCCCTTTTTGTTCTTTCCTTTTCCCTGGTCGATGCAGGCCACAGGGCAGGCATCAACACAGTCAGCGATGCCCTCGCAAACGTCAGTGACGATGGAATGAGCCATGGAGGTTCTGCTGTACAGCCGGATCCTAAGGATCGACCCAATCCAGCTGCAGACCACCCTGGGCCTTCGCCTGCTGCTCAGCCTCCTGCTTGGACGCCAGGGGTTCAAGGGCCATCACGGCAGTGCGTCCCTGCTCATGCCAGCTGCGCTGACGCTCCATGGCGGATTCCAGATTCGAGGCTGTTGAAAAAGCAACGAGAACATCGGACTGATGTTGTTTGGCAGCATCCAGGTCTGAAATCAGTTCGCGGATCGGATCGATCGCGAGGCTGAACCCTGCGCCAAAGGCCCGGTCATCCGTTGCGCCGCACCGGTGCACCAGATCGTCGTAGCGGCCGCCGCGGGCAATCACCACCGGTGAACTGCGGCCATCACACACCAGCTGGAACACCAGGCCGGTGTAGAGCTCGAAATGGGGTTGGAAGGTTGGATCCAGTTGGATCGTCACCGCCTGAGCTTGAGCTGCCGAGGCGAGATGGGCGCAGAGGCGCCGCAGCTCATCGAAGACCGGCTGTTCCCCGCAGAGACTGCCGAGCTTCGTCAGCACTTGGTCGGGGGTGCCGCGGCAGTCCAGCAGGGAGAGCAGCCTGGTCTTCTCAGCGTCGGCCAGGTCGAAGCTCTCGATGGCCAACCGGTCGAAATCGATCAATGCCGTGCGGATCTGATCTCGCACCGCACCGCTGAAAGGACGGAGTACCAGATCCATCAGAGCGGTGTGCCCCAGCAACAGCCTTGGTTTCTGGCTGGCCTGCAGCTCCAGGGTCTGAACGGAGGCCAGCAGCAGGCTGAGCAGCTCCATCTCCGCTTCGCTGCCACTGACGCCGAACAGTTCAACGCCGCTCTGAAGGTTTTCCTCAATGCACTGCCCTCCCTCATCGGCGGAACGGGTGCGGAACACCGTCCCGGAGGCCCAGAGCCGCAGCGGTCTCTGGCGATCTGCAAATCGGGTGCAGGCGGCCCTGGCGATCGATGCCGTCATCTCCGGTCGCAGCCCGAGGGGGTCATCAGCCACCAGACGAACAATGTCTGAGCTGTCGATGGCACCGCCGGCCATCAGGGTGGCCAGGCGTTCCACCCGGGGTGGCGAAACCTCGTCGTAGCCCCAGAGGCGGTAGACCGACGCCAGACGTTCCGTCAGCTGTCGGTTGGTCTCCACCTGACGTGGATTCAGATCCTTTGCGCCAGCTGCAGGTTGCAGCGCCATCTCACGTCCTCTCGGCCACGCCTCAGGATCCCATGGCCGTGACCTCAGGCGCACCGAAGGCGGCTCCAGGCAATGGTTTCACCTGAGACAACCCCTCGGTGATCGCCGCATGCAGGCTGGCGCCAGCTGCAACGACCCGGCCACTGGAGAGGTCGAAGGGTCGATTGCCATAGCCGGTGACGGTTCCACCGGCCAGATCCACCAACGCCACGCCAGCCGCCAGATCCCAGGGAGACAGGCCCCGTTCCCAATAGCCGTCCAGGCGGCCAGCGGCCACAAAGGCCAGGTCCACTGCTGCAGCACCGCCCCGGCGCACTCCATGGGTGCGATGGGTGAACCAGCAGAACTCGGCGTAGTTGTTGTCGAGTCGGGTGTGCCGGTCGTAGGCGAATCCGGTCACCAGCAGGGAGTCTTCGAGCCGATCGCAGCTGCTCACCTGCAGGGGGCTGTCGTTGCAGAACGCTCCGATCCCCGATGCCCCCCAGTACATCTCCTTGAGAAAGGGCACAGCGATGGCCCCGAGGATTGGCTGCTGGCCCAGGGTGAGCCCGATTGAAGTGGCAAAGAAGGGATAGCCGTGGGCGAAGTTTGTGGTCCCATCGAGTGGGTCAACACACCACCTAAGGCCGTCCTGCTGACCAGCCGCCCCGCTTTCCTCTGCCAGCACAGCAATCTCAGGGGTCTGCTCCGCTAGAAGTTTCAAGACGATGCGTTCGGCTGCAAGGTCGGCATTGGTGACCAGGTCGCCGATACGACCTTTGCTTTCGATGGACGCCAGGCGCCCGTAATGGCGCATCAGTTCCTGGCCACCGGCATCGGCCGCTGAGCGGGCCACGCCGACAAGACGCTCCAGATCGCTTGGGGTGAGACCGCCTTCGCGGGCGGCACGGTCGCAGATCGATTCCGGCATGCTCACTCCTCCTCGAGGGGAATGCGAGTGGTGACACGCCCTTTGCCGAAGTGGCGTCCGAACTGGAGCTCGTACACCTCATCCTCATCCTGGGTTTCAGCTTCCAGGGGGCCGATGGCGCGGGCGACGCAGAGCAGGCCGTAGCCCTTGTCCCTCAGCTCCCGCGACAGACCCATGGCTTCGCGCTGGTCGAGGCTGCCCCTCTGCACGCGAACGGCGCATTCCGTGCAGCATCCGTTTCTGCAAGAGAAAGGAAGTGGGTCACCCTGCTCTTCGAAGCTGTGGAGGATGTAGTCCCCCTCAGGGACGTTGTGGGTGATGGTGCGACCCTCCTGGCGCCAGTGAATCGTGATCCTGTGGCTGGGACGCATGAAGGTCTGCTGGCAGTGCCCTGCTACATTCTCACCTGCCCCATTTAGCCGGTGGAGAGCTGGCCGAGTGGTCGAAGGCGCAGCACTGGAAATGCTGTATAGGGGCAACTCTATCGAGGGTTCGAATCCCTCGCTCTCCGCTTCTCCGGTCCTTCAGGACCGGATTTTTTTTTGCTCATTTGAGGTCTGTACGTCAAAGGTCTTGGCCGGGGTGAATGACAGCAATCAGCCGAAACGACCGGAGACGTAGTCCTGGGTGGCCTGTTGTTGGGGGGCGTTGAAGATCTTGTCGGTGTCGTTGAATTCCACGAGATAACCCACCTTTCCGGTTCCGCCTTCAACGGCCTCTGCGTTGTAGAAAGCAGTCATGTCGCTGACACGAACGGCCTGCTGCATGTTGTGCGTGACGATCACGATGGTGAAGCTCTTCTTGAGCTCATGCATCGTCTCCTCGATCTTCAACGTTGAGATGGGGTCGAGGGCTGAACAAGGCTCATCCATGAGGATGACCTCCGGCTGAATCGCGATTGTGCGGGCGATGCAGAGGCGCTGCTGCTGTCCGCCGGACAGCGAATACCCGCTCTCATTCAGCTTGTCTTTGCACTCATCCCAAACCGCCGCCTGGCGGAGGGATCGCTCAACAAGCTCATCCATGTCTCCCGTGTAGCCATTGATGCGTGCGCCGAAGGCGATGTTTTCGTAGATGCTTTTCGGGAATGGGTTGGGTTGTTGGAACACCATTCCGATCCGTCGGCGCACTTCCACGGGATCAATCCTGGGCCCGTAGAGGTCTACACCTCCAAACAGGATGCTTCCCTTCAGTGAGCAACCTTCGATCAGATCATTCATTCGATTCAATGAACGAAGCACCGTGGACTTTCCACAGCCAGATGGGCCAATGAATGCCGTCACCTTGCCGCGGGGGATCTCGCAGTAGACATTTTTGACGGCTTCGAAATTGCCGTAGCTGATCGTGACGTTATGCAGGGAAAGGGCGACGTCTGTGTTGTGGGACTCGATGGCTTGGATCTGTTGAAGAGTCGTCATTGTTTTATGTAGAAAATGGTTTATTTGCCAGCAAATCGCGCCAGCCAGCGAGAAAGAAGGTTCAGGGCCAGGATCATCACCACGAGCACAAACGATCCGGCCCACGCCAGCTCGTTGTGAAATTCGTAGGGCATGATCGCGAAGTTGTAGATCATCACCGAGAGGGTCGCGATTGGAGCGAAGATCCCTTCCGGCGTGAGCAGATCCGACCAGAACGGTGAGAACAGAGCGGTGAAGATCAAAGGAGCTGTTTCCCCTGCTGCTCGGGCGATGCCAAGCACAACCCCTGTGGCAATCGGGGTTAATGCGGCAGGGAGGGTGATTCGAACAACGGTGACAAACCGGGATGCCCCCACGCCGAGGGCACCACGCCGGAGATCGTCGGGCACCAGCTTCAGGCCTTCATCAGTGGTTTTGATCACTGTGGGAAGCATCAGCACCGCCAGCGCCATGCCTCCGGCCATGGCGCTGTATGCGTTCCCGAACAGAATTCGACTGGTGACGATCGTGCCGTAAATAAAGACGCCAGCAATGATCGATGGCACCCCAGCCAGCACATTGGTGCCGAAGCGGATGAATTGAGCGAACCATCCCGAACGGGAGTATTCAGCCAGAAAAACGCCGCCACCGACGCCCACCGGAACGGCGATCAGCGCAGCGATGGCCGTCACCACAAGCGTTCCAACGATTGCATTGGCGATGCCACCCTCTTCGAGGCCTGGCGGTGGTGGCAGTTGCGTCAGCAGAGCCAGGCTGATCTTGCTGCCCCCCTGTACGAGCACGTAACCCAGCACCAGGATCAGGGGCAGGACAGCAATCGCGGCAAATAGAGCTGCCAGAAACGAGAGAGCCCTGCTGCTGATGTTTCTGCGTTGAAGGGGTTTGTAGCTGAGGTCAGATGCTGACTCTGCTTGGTTGTGGGTGAGCGTTTGTGTCATGTCAGTACTTCAGGCTTAAACGCTTCACGATCCACTGGGCAAAAATATTCACGCACAGGGTGAGAACAATCAGTACGAATGCTGCGTACATCAGTGATGACACCTGGGAGCCATCCGCCTCACCAAATTGATTGGCCAACATCGCTGCGATGGTGTTGCCGGGAGCTAGCAGCGACACGCTGAAGTTGTTGGAATTTCCGATGATCATCGTCACCGCCATGGTTTCGCCCATCGCCCGGCCTAAGGCCAACATCACACCACCAATGATTCCGGAAATCGCTGCAGGGAGAATCACATTGATGATGGCTCCCCAGCGGGTTGTGCCTACCCCATAGGCCGCCTGGCGGAGTTGCCGTGGAACCTGATTCAGGCAATCACGGGAAATCGCCGTGATGATCGGCAGTATCATCACCACCAGGATTAACACTGCAGGAATGGTGCCAGGACCCATCGGTGGGGTGCTGAACAGGGGGATCCAATTGAACAGTTGATAGAGAAGTTCAAGCCCAGGTCTGATGAACGGTTCCATCACAAAAATGGCCCAGAGGCCAAGCACCACCGATGGAATTGCGGCGAGCAGTTCCACCATCAGGCCGATCACGTCCCTGATCCGCTTGGGGATGATGTTTTCGGTGATGAAGATGGCTGTGCCAACCCCGAGGGGCACCGCAATCATCAAGGCCAGCAGTGATGTGATCAAGGTGCCGTAGATCGCTGCCCCGGCCCCGTACTGATCGTCCACGGGATTCCAGTCTGAGGTGACCAGAAATTGCCAGCCGTAGCGGGCCATGGAATCCAGGCTTCCCTGGAAAACCACCACCAGGATTGAGAACAGAACGATCGCCACAACGGAGGCCATGGCGATGGCGAGGTTTCTGAAACTTATGTCCACCAGTCTTTCCGCTGGTGGACGGCTTCGGAGCAAGTAACGACTGTCCGCGTCGGACATGCATCCAATGGCGTGCCCTTACAACGTATGACCCGAACCGTTTGAGGTCATTAAGAACGTCTTAAGCGGGGGCTGGAGCCGGTTTGAACCTGCCGTTAGCGTGGGGATCAAGTTTTCATGGATATGGGGCGGATCGTCGGAATCGATCTGGGGACCACCAATTCGGTAGTCGCTGTGCTGGAGGCAGGTCGTCCCCACGTGATCGCCAATGCCGAGGGCGGCCGAACCACCCCATCCGTTGTCGGATACACCAAAGATCAGGAACTGCTGGTGGGGCAGCTGGCCCGCCGCCAGCTGGTGCTCAGTCCCCGAAACACCTTCTCGAACCTGAAGCGGTTCGTCGGCCGGGACTGGGACGAGCTGGAGGACAGCAGCCTGTCGGTTCCCTACACGGTGCGTGCCAACGACCAGGGGCAGGTTCGGGTGCCCTGTCCGGTGACCGAGCGGGAATACGCGCCCGAAGAACTGGTGGCCAGCATCATTCGCAAGCTTGTCGACGACGCGTCCACCTATCTGGGTGAACCGGTGGAAGCGGCCGTGGTGACCGTGCCCGCTTACTTCAACGATGCGCAGCGCCAGGCCACCCGCGACGCCGGACGCCTGGCGGGCATATCGGTGGAGCGGATTCTCAATGAGCCCACCGCAGCTGCACTGGCCTATGGCTTTGACCGCAGCGCCGTCAAACGGGTCTTGGTCTTCGACCTCGGTGGAGGAACCTTTGACGTGTCGCTGCTGCGCATCGCCAATGGAGTTTTTGACGTCAAGGCGACAAACGGCGACACGCAACTCGGCGGCAACGATTTCGATCAACGCATCGTTAACTGGCTGGCTGATGCCTTTGAGGAGGAGCACAGGGTTGATCTGCGCCGCGATCGTCAGGCCTTGCAGCGGTTGACGGAAGCGGCTGAGAAGGCGAAGCAGGAACTCTCCGGTGTGCTGAGCACCCCCATTTCGCTTCCCTTCATTGCCACCGGCAGCGATGGTCCGCTGCACATCGAAACCCGCCTGGACCGTGCCACCTTCGAAGGGCTCTGCCCCGATCTGCTGGATCGTCTGCTAAGTCCAGTCCAGGCGGCGCTACGCGATTCCGGTTTGTCGGCTGATGACATCGATGACGTCGTGCTGGTAGGCGGTGCCACGCGGATGCCGATGGTTCAGCAACTGGTGCGCACCCTCGTGCCGATCGATCCCTGCCAATCAGTGAATCCAGATGAGGTGGTGGCGATCGGTGCTGCGGTGCAGGCCGGAATCCTCACCGGTGAACTCAGGGATCTGCTGCTCAACGACGTCACCCCCCTGTCGCTGGGACTGGAGACCATCGGCGGATTGATGAAGGTGCTGATTCCCCGCAATACGCCGATACCCGTGCGTCAGTCCGATGTGTTCAGCACCTCGGAAGCCAATCAGTCGTCCGTGGAAATCCATGTCTGGCAAGGGGAGCGCCAGATGGCGACGGACAACAAATCCCTCGGACGTTTCAGGCTCTCAGGGATTCCACCTGCCCCGCGGGGGGTGCCCCAGGTTCAGGTGGCCTTCGACATCGATGCCAATGGTCTGCTGCAGGTCAGTGCCACAGACCGCACCACCGGCCGCAAGCAGTCGGTGTCGATTCAGGGCGGCTCGAACCTCAATGAGGAGGATGTGATCGCTCTGCTGGCGGAAGCGGAAGCGAGGGCTGATGAGGACAGGCGCAAACGCAATCAGATCGAGCGCCGCAACCGGGCACAGACCTTGCTTGCCCAGGCGGAACGGCGCCTGCGGGATGCCTCGCTCGAGTTGGGGCCCTATGGAGCTGAACGGCAGCAACGGGCCGTTGAAATGGCCATGCGTGACGTGCAGGACTGCCTCGCCAACGACGACCTTCAGGAGCTTGATCTCTGCGTGAGTGGTCTCGAGGAGGCGTTGTTCGGGCTGAACCGCCGGCTGTCGGCGGAACGTCAGGCCGATGGCAGCCCGCTTCAGGGGATCCGCAACACCCTGGGCTCTCTCAAGGATGAGCTGTTTGCCGATGACTGGGACGACGACCCCTGGGGTCCCCCCAGCCGTCCGGGTGACCGTGGCCGTGGTCTGAGCCGGCGTGACCCTGCACCTTGGGACGATGACATCTACCGCTGAGCCTGATTACTGGTCTCTGCTGGGGGTCGATGCCGACTGCACGGATCAGCAACTGAAACGGGCTTTTCGCCGGGAGGCGCGCCGCTGGCACCCCGATCTCAACAGCAACGATCCCTTTGCTGAAGAGCGCTTCAAGTTGGTCAATGAGGCCTATGCGGTGCTCAGCGATCCCCGCCGGCGTGAGGTCTGGCAGCGGGGGGCTGGATTCCGTGCGGATGTTGCCGATCCCTTTGCCAAGGGCTTCCCAGATTTTGAGGACTACCTCGATGTGATCTTCGGCGCCGGAACAGGTCGTTCCCCAGCTGAGGTTGAGGACGAGCCCGATTCCCCCGTTCGGGGTGATGACGCCAGCCGTGACAGCAGGGCCTATGAAACTCCGGTTTCGGCACCGCCGCCGCCGCCGCCGGTGCGTGCCGTGGAAGATCTTGAGTCGGTGGTCCATCTCACTCCGGATCAGGCCCTCCAGGGATCCGTGGTGGAACTGACGCTCGATGACGGCACAGTGATCGAGCTGAACACGCCCCCCTTTGCTGGGGATGGCTGGCGTCTGCGGCTTGAAGGCGTTGCCCCCGGCGGCCGTGATCACTTCCTGCAGCTCAGGGTCGTGACCAACGACGGCCTGCGGATTGATGGTCTGAGGGTGCTCTACAAGCTGATGCTGTTCCCACCGGATGCAGCCCTTGGCTGCGCTGTGGACGTGCCGACCCTAGATGGCCCTGTGACGCTGCAGGTTCCTCCAGGCTCATCCAGTGGACGTTTGCTGCGGCTGCGGGGGCGTGGGCTGCAGCTTGATGACGAGCGGGGTGACCAGTTGGTGGAGATAGTTGTGGTGATTCCGTCGGATCTGGGTGATGCGGAACGGGCCCTCTACCGACGTCTTCAGGAACTGGCGAGCGAATCCGAGCAGGGTGGTTGACGATGGGTGAGACTCCGGTCCGGTTGATCTGACGGTTTTTCCGATGCGCGTCCACGTCCTGCTCTTTGATGCCGGTACGGATAGCGAAGGCATCCACTCGCTTGAAATCGCCGGACGAACCGTGGTTCTGCTGTTTGAGAACATCGACGATGCCGAGCGTTATGCCGGTCTTTTGGAGGCCCAGGACTTTCCGGTTCCGACGGTGGAGGCCCTCGATCGGGAAGACGTTGATCTGTTCTGCCGTGAGGCCGGCTACGAGGCTCGGGTGATCGAGTCGGGCTTTGTGCCCAGCAATGACGAGGAGCGTCTGTTTATGGCGCCGCCCCAGATCAACCGAGATGTGAGCAACTGGAAGGACGACACAGTTTCGGACGACGGGGTGGTAGAGCAGCAGGGCGTGGAGCCGGCGCGCCAGGGACTGGAGACCGAACCGGAATCGAATCCTGAACTGGATGAGCTGCGTCGGCGCCTGGAGGGTCTGCTCTGAGCTATGGCCGTGTTCGACCCAGATCTGGAGCCCTCCATCGACCGCGGCCACCTGCTTACCGAGCAGAGCAACCAGCGCAGTTCACGCCTGGATCAGCTCGACACCCTGGCGCTGGTGGAGTTGTTTGCGGACGAGGATCGTCGCCCCCAGCAAGCCGTCGCCGCGGTCGCCCCGGCCCTGGCCCAGGCGGTTGATGCCGTTGCCGAGCGCCTCCGTGCCGGCGGCCGCCTCTTCTACCTGGGTGCTGGCACCTCCGGACGGCTGGGGGTGTTGGATGCCGCGGAATGTCCGCCCACCTTCTGCAGTGATCCCCAGCAGGTTCAGGGGGTTCTCGCCGGTGGTTCCGCCGCGTTGCTGCGCAGCTCCGAGGGGCTTGAGGACATTGAGGGCGCCGGACGTGCCGATCTGGAGGAGCGGGGCTTCTGCGACAAGGATTGCCTGGTGGGCATCGCCGCCGGCGGCACCACCCCCTACGTGCGGGGTGGGCTGTCGTTCGCCAAAAGCATCGGAGCCCTCGCCATCACCATGGCCTGTGTTCCGACGGAGCAGGCGCCTCTGCCCTGCGACATTGACATCCGCCTGCTCACGGGCCCTGAGCTGCTGACGGGATCCACCCGGATGAAGGCCGGAACTGCCACAAAACTGGCCTTGAACACCCTCTCCACCGCCGTGATGGTGAAGCTGGGCAAGGTCTACGGCAACCGCATGGTGGATGTGGCCGCCAGCAACAGCAAGCTGGTTGACCGGTCCCTGCGGATTCTGCGTGATCTTGCCGGTGTAGAGCGGGAGCGGGGGCTGACGCTTCTGGAGGAGGCCGGAGGATCGGTGAAACTCGCCCTGTTAATGACCGCTGCAGCCTTGTCGGTGGACCAGGCCAAGGCTCTTCTGCAGCAGCACAACCAACAGCTGCGGCCTGCCTTGGCCGCCTGCGGCGCTCAGCTGGCGGAGGCCTGATGGAACGGTCCCCAGTATGGGGTGGTGAACAGATCAAGTTTGGACCGGGTCTGCGCCGGGACTTGATCTTTGGGGGTGATCAGGGCATCGGAGAGGGCTGTGTGGGCCGGCGAGGCTGGAGGGTCCTGCTTGATCCGTTGCATCAATCCACTCAGGATCGGTTCGGTGGCTGAGGCATTGGCCTGAAGGTTGCCGATCACCATCTCCACCGAGACGGCGGCGTGATCCTCATGCCAGCAGTCGAAGTCGGTGACCATGCTCAGGGAGGCGTAGGCCAGTTCGGCTTCCCGGGCCAGTCGAGCTTCGGTGTGATTAGTCATCCCGATCACCGAACAGTCCCAGGAGCGGTACAGCTTGCTTTCGGCCCGGGTGGAGAAGGCGGGGCCCTCCATGCATAGATAGGTGCCACCGCGGTGCAGCCGTCGACCCTCCGGCAACCCCTGCTCGGCGGCATCGGCCAACAGGTAACTCAAATTGGGGCAGAAGGGGTCCGCAAGGCTGACGTGGGCCACGCAGCCGTTGCCGAAGAAACTGGCGGGCCGATCACGGGTTCGGTCGATGAACTGATTGGGCACGACCATGTCGCGCGGCTGCAGATGCCCCTGCAGCGACCCCACCGCTGAGAGCGAGATCAGCCAGCGCACACCCAGTGAACGCATCGCCCAGATGTTGGCCCGGTAGGGCACTTCACTGGGAAGCAGATGGTGATGGCGGCCGTGGCGGGCCAGGAAGACGGTTTCAACGCCCTCGAGCTCTCCCAGGCGCAATTGATCGGATGGTGCTCCGAAGGGTGTGTCGACCCTGCGTTCCTCCACCTGGCGCAAGCCGGGGATCGAATAGAGACCGCTGCCGCCGATCACACCGACGCGGGCTTGGGAGAGGTCGGGCATGGTCGGCGTCTCTTTACACTCCAAGTTTGCTCGCGCCACCATGACCAAGGCCTTGATGGACACTGAAGCAGGCCTGATCGAGCTCGAGCTGTTCGAAGCCGATGCCCCGGACACTGTCGCAAACTTCGTGAAGCTGGCCAAAGATGGCTTCTACGACGGTCTGGCCTTTCATCGCGTCATCCCCGGCTTCATGGCCCAGGGGGGATGCCCCAACAGCCGTGAAGGGGCCCGCGGCATGGCGGGTACCGGCGGCCCCGGTTACCGGATCGATTGCGAGATCAACCAGCAGAAGCACCAGGCCGGCACCCTGGCCATGGCCCATGCGGGTCGCAACACCGGCGGCTCGCAGTTTTATATCTGCCATGAGGCTCAGCCTCACCTTGATGGAGTGCACACCGTGTTCGGCCACACCGGCAACATGGATGTGGTGCTGAAGCTGGCCAACGGCTCCAAGATCAACCAAGTGACGATCCAGGAAGGCTGATCAGCTCCGGGTCCAATGCAGCAGTGACGGGCCGTTTTCAAGCAGTCCGTCACTGCCCAGGTTGATCAACTCATTTAGTTGATGCTCCACCCGTTCAAGGGTCTGGGGCGGGTGCAGGGCCATCCGCTCGGTTGGCACGCGCATCAAACCCACCCGCTCGGTCGCTGCCAGGGCCGCCAGACTCTTGAGCAGAGGGGCTACATCGGCGCTGTCGGGAATCAATTTCCAGACGAATTGCGGTCGATCCCACAGCGCTAACAAGCGGGATTCATGCAGGGCCTCCATGCTGAAGCCGCGGCGCTGGGCGATGGCCTCCACTTCCTGGCGAATGGTGGGCCAGCTTTCGGGGCCCACGTTCACCGCCAGGGCCAGCACCACACAGGGACTCTCGGATTCGAACAAATGCCCAAGCTTTTCCCGCTTGGCCGCCAGGTAGTCGGCATTGTGGGCGCCGGGGTCCATCACCAGAGGCACCCTCTCCTCCACCTGCAGGCCATAGCCGCCGAGGCCTGCGATCTTGCGGGGGTTGTTGGTTAGCAACCGTAGACGGTGGATGCCAAGGTCGGAGAGGATTTGTGCGCCGACCCCGTAGTTGCGCAGATCCGCCGGGAAGCCAAGCCGCTCATTGGCTTCAACGGTGTCGAGCCCGGCTTCCTGGAGGCTGTAGGCCTTCAACTTGTTGATCAGGCCGATGCCCCGACCTTCCTGGCGCAGATAAACGACAACTCCCTCGCCTTCCGCTTCTATCTGGCGTAGGGCCGCCTCTAGCTGGGGACGGCAGTCGCAGCGCAGTGAGCCGAAGGCATCGCCGGTGAGGCATTCGGAATGCATGCGCACCAGAACGGGTTCTCTCAGGGCATTGGGCTCACCCTTAATCAGGGCAACATGTTCGGAGCCATCCAGTTCGTTGCGGTAGCCCACCGCCTGAAAGCTGCCGAAGCGGCTGGGCATCTGGGCCTGGGCCATGCGGCGAACGAAGCGCTCGTTCTCCAGCCGGTAGCGAATCAGTTCAGCAATGCTGATCAGCTTCAGCCCCCAGCGATCGGCGTAGCTGCGCAGCTCCGGCAAGCGGGCCATGGAGCCATCGCTGTTCTGGATTTCACAGATCACTCCGGAGGGGCTGAGGCCCGCCAGCTGAGCCAGATCCACGGCGGCTTCGGTGTGACCGGCCCGTTTGAGCACGCCGCCGGGACGCGCGCGCAGCGGAAAGATGTGCCCAGGGCGGCGCAGTTCCGCTGGCCGAGTGGCTGGGTTTAGGGCTACCTGAATCGTGGCGGCACGGTCTTCGGCGGAGATCCCGGTGGTCACCCCATGCTCGATGCCGGCATCGATGCTCACGGTGAAGGCCGTTTCGTTGGCATCGGTGTTGCGGTCCACCATCAGCGGCAGATCCAGTTCATCCAGCCGCTGCCCCTCCATGGCCAGACAGATCAGGCCCCGTGCCTCGGTGGCCATGAAGTTGATCGCTTCCGGGGTGGCGAACTGGGCCGCGCAGATCAGATCGCCTTCGTTCTCCCGTTGTTCGTCGTCCACCACGACAACGCACTCCCCATTGCGGATCGCCGCAAGGGCGTCGCTGATGGCATCAAACGCGATGGGTTCGTTCGCGGGGTCAAGGGAACTGGAGTTCAGGAGCCTGGTCGCCGGGTAATGGCTTCATTATTGGTCTCTGTACGATCGATCGTTGGCTGGTTGGTTCAATGGCAGGCAGGACAACGTCGGCAGTTGAAGCGATGGCAACGGTGAAAGGCGGACGGGTTGCTGTGATCGGCGCCTCCGGCTACGGCGGCCTCCAGACCATCCGTCTGCTCCAGGGCCACCCCGTGCTGTCTGTGAGTTTTCTTGGCGGTGAACGCAGTGCTGGTCAACGCTGGAGCTCCGTCTGCTCCTTCCTGCCCCTGCCGGATGACCCAACGGTGGAATCAGCGGATCCTGATCGGATTGCGGCCAGTTCCGATTTCGCTGTTCTGAGCCTCCCCAACGGCCTGGCTTGTCAGTTGGCACCGCAACTGCTGGAGCGGGGTGTACGGGTGGTGGATCTCTCCGCAGACTTCCGCTACCGCTCCCTGGAGCAGTGGCTGCAGGTGTACGCCAAGGAGGCCGGCTCACTCAACCGTCAGGACGCGGAGCTCTGCAGCAGTGCCGTTTACGGCCTGCCGGAATGGAACGGCCCCGCCATCGCTGAAGCGAAGCTTGTTGCAGCTCCAGGTTGCTTCCCCACCGCCAGCCTGCTGCCCCTGCTTCCCTTCCTCAAGCAGGGTCTGATCGAGACCAGCGGCATCATCATTGATGCCAAGACGGGCACCTCCGGCGGAGGGCGCCTGCCGAAGGAGGCGATGCTGCTGGCGGAGGCCTCTGAATCCATCGCGCCCTACGGCGTTATCGGCCACCGCCACACCTCTGAAATCGAGCAGATGGCGATGGAAGTGGCTGGTCAGGAGGTGCGGCTTCAGTTCACGCCGCATCTGGTGCCGATGGTGCGTGGTCTGCTGTCCACGGTGTACGCCCGTCTGCGCGACCCCGGTCTCACTGCCGAGGATTGCACCACGGTTCTAGAGGCGATCTACCGCCACCACCCCTGCGTCCAAGTTCTGCCGGTGGGCACCTATCCCGCCACCAAGTGGGCGCGCCACACCAACCGTGGCCTGCTGTCGGTTCAGGTGGACACTCGCACCGGCCAGCTGGTGTTGATGAGTGCCATCGACAACCTGATCAAGGGGCAAGCGGGGCAGGGTTTGCAGTGCCTCAACCTGATGGCGGGCCTCGCTCCGGAGACGGGGCTGCCCCTGCAGTCGTTCTATCCCTGACGCCAGGTTGGCTTCAGCTCAGCCAGTGCTCTGGGTAGGAGCAGGTGTTCCTGCTCCTGAATCCTTTTGGCGAGCCTGGCGTGGTCATCCCCATCGAGAACGGGAACGGCGGCCTGGGCCAGGATCGGGCCGGCATCCAGTTCCTCGGTGACGATGTGCACCGTGCAGCCGGTGACCTTCACCCCGGCTTGCAGGGCCTGCCCGATGGCGTCCAGTCCACGGAAACTTGGAAGCAGTGAGGGGTGGATATTGATCAGGCGATCGGAATAGCCGCCGATCAGTACCTCAGTGACGATTCGCATCCACCCCGCCATCACCACCAGCTCCACCTGGTCGGCGCGAAACAGGCGCACCAGTTCGCCGTCCAGCTCGCGCCGATCCTTGATCAGGCGATGGTCGAGCACCGATACCGGGATGCCGAGACGCTCCGCCCGCTGCTGGGCACCACAACCTGGATTGTTCACCACCAGCCGCTGAATCCGCGCGTTGAGATTCCCCGCCTGAATGGCCTGGGCCAGGGCCTCGAAGTTGCTGCCGCTTCCAGATGCCATCACCCCCAGCTGCAGCGGGGCCTGGTCAGCTCGATTGTTGTGGCTAGGGTCTGTCAAAGCGGGGTTCGGTCCATGTCCCATCTCTCCATCCTGCCGACTGTCTTCACCGACCTCGAGTGCCTGGTTCAGGCCCTTTGTGATGAGGGCTTCAGTGTGGAGCGATCGACCGTATTGCAGGGATTTGCAGACGACTCCCACGCCGTGGATGTGCTCGCGTTTCAGGGTTCAGCCATGCCCCTGGGCTGGACCCAGCGGGAGGATGGAACGATCGTTGTGCATGGCGACATCCAACGCATCAGCCGACAGCCCGGGCTTGAACAGCGCTTGCAGCGGGTGACCCGCCGCTACGCCCTGCTCCACGCCATGAACGAAGTGCGCCTTGGTGGCATGGGTTCCGCTGAGTTGATTCTGCAGACCAACTGACGTGTTCGAACCGGTTCAGGTCCGGCTCGATCTGAGCCATCCCGAAACACAGACCATCGCGGTGTCCATCCATTGGACACCGCAAACCAAACGCCAGACCTTCCAACTGCCGGTGTGGACACCGGGGTCCTACACGGTGCGTGATCACGCCCAGCACCTACACAGCCTGCTGCTGCTGGCCAACGGCGAGGAGCTTCCGGTGCGTCGTATGGCGCCGCACCAGTGGCTCTGTGATCTGCCGGATCTGAGCCCGCTCACGCTCAACTATCAGGTTGAAGCCCGGGATCTGACCGTACGCACCGGGTTGCTGGATCCTGATCTCGCGTCGCTCTGCCTCGCTGCTGTGGCGATGGACATCGACGGCTGCCGCTGGTCACCACACCATGTTGCTGTGTCTACCCCGGAGCACTGGAGTGTGCATCTGCCGCTGGAGACCAGCGCTGAGGGCTGGGTCGCATCCGATTTCGATGCCCTCGTGGACAGTCCGCTGCATGCGGGGCCGTTTCAGGCAGAACCCTTCATGGTGGAGGGCAAACGCCATGAGCTGTTACTGATCGGCACTCCGCCGATGGGTTGTCCGCCGAACTTCATCAGCGACATCGAGAAGGTGTGCAGTGCCACCTGTCGCTTGCTGGGGACCCCGCCTCCGGCGGGGAACCGCTACCAGCTGGTGCTGCAATTGCTCGATCAGGGCTATGGCGGCCTCGAACACGACAACAGTGCTGTGCTGCAGTTCAGCTGGTCGGCTCTGGCTAAGCCCAAGGGTTACCGGCAGCTGTTGCAGCTGATCGGCCATGAATACCTTCACCAGTGGAATGTGCGGCGGCTGCGGCCTGTTGAGCTTCGTCCCTACGACTACGGGCAGGCGGTGATCACCGAAGGCCTCTGGTTTGCCGAGGGAATCACCAGCTACTTCGACCTCAGCCTGCCACTGCTGGCGGGGTGTTCGGATCGGCCGACCCTGCTCAAGGATCTGGGGGAGGAGCTTTCCAGTGTGCTGATGACACCAGGCTCTTCGATCCAGTCGCTGGCGGCCAGTGCCCGTGAGGCATGGATCAAGCTCTACAAAGCGACGCCAGCCTCACGGGACAGCCAAATCAGCTACTACCGACTCGGTGCGGCGGTGGCCTTCTGCCTCGACGTGCGCCTGCGGCAGCGCGGCCACTCCATGGCTGCGATCCTGCGGGAGTTGTGGCAGGGCCCCGGCCATCAGGCCCGTGGCTACAGCCGTGATCACATCAAGGCGGCAGTGGCTCGATGGGATGGCGATCTTGCGATGGACCTGGATCAATGGCTTGACCAGCCCGAAGCCCTGCCCCTGCTTGATTGCGTTGAGGCTCTTGGGCTGCGCATAAACCCTGTGCCGCTCAAGCATCCCGATCATGGACTCACCATCAAGGATGCTGAGGGTGCTGCTTTGATTCAGCGGGTGCGGCGCAACAGTCCCGGTCAGCGGGCCGGGCTTGTGGTGGGCGATGAGCTTTTGGCGATCAATGGCTACCGGGTGCGTCGCAGCAGTGACATCGCAGTTCTGCTTGAGAAGCAGGATTGGGTGCGCGTCACCTATTCACGACGCAGCCTGCTCAAGGAGACCCAGCTCTTCCCTGACGCGGGTGTGGACCACTGGACGTTGGATTGGGATCCTGGGTGCACAACGGAACAACGGCAGTTGCGGGATCGATGGTTCGAGATCGTCTAAGCCATTTCTGCACCAGTGTGTGGAACCGCGTTGAGCTGCACCGGCCGCTCGCCATCAGCGTTGCTGCAGCGGGGACGTTGGCTCTGGGGCTGACCAGCTTGTTGTTGATGGATCAGGGTGAGCTGTCCCCTGTTGGGATAGAACGTGGTCGCCAACGGGAGGACAACCCCTCCTCTTCGGTGCCGTTGCCGCCGAAGTCGCGCTCCTGGCGGTCGCCGCTGGCCCGGCAGTGTTCGGGTGTCGACACTGCATTGCGGTCGCGTTTGAACCAGCTCGATGCCCGCTCGAATTCCTGGCGGGCGTTCGTGAAGATCGATCCCACCAATTTTGGCGAGCGCTACCACAAAGACGCCTACGGCCGTGTGATCGACGCCACGCCAAGGGTGGTGGTGCTGCATGAAACCGTTTACTCGATGAGCTCCGCGTTGAACACCTTCATGACGCCCCACCCCCGCGATGAAGATCAGGTGAGTTATCACACCTTGGTGGGCCAGGACGGACGCGTTCTGGATCTGGTGGATCCCTTGAGCCGGGCCTACGGCGCTGGGTTTTCCGCCTTTCTGGGGGAGTGGGCGATCACCAACAAGAAGCTCAAGGGTTCCGTTAACAACTTTGCTCTGCATCTGAGCTTGGAGTCTCCACCATCAGGCGCGAATGCCAACCGTTCCCACGTTGGTTACACCTCCAAGCAATACGACGCGCTGGCCTTGGTGTTGTCGGGTTGGATCCGCTCCTTCAATCTGCCGCCAGCGGCGATCACCACCCATCGCCATGTGGATGTGGGCGGAGAACGGGATGATCCCCGCAGTTTCGACTGGTCGAAACTTCAGACGCGGCTGGCGGCCCTCGGCGACCTCTGCGTGACCTGATGCGTCGTTAGCGTTCGAAGCAATATGCATGGCGTCGGTGACAACGCTCCCTAGCGAGGATCTCGATCGCATAGTTGAAATGGCCTGGGAAGACCGAACGCCCTTCGAGGCGATTGAGTTTCAATTCGGACTCTCCGAGGCGCAGGTGATCGCAGTGATGCGGCAGGAGATGAAAGTGTCATCGTTCAAGCTCTGGCGCAAGCGGGTAAGCGGCCGCAAAACCAAACATGCCGCCACCAGTCGCTCCGATCGGTTCCGAGCGAGCTGTCACAAGTGAGCGGGCCCTGCTTCGGTTCAGCGCAGGACGCCCCGCAGGATTCCTTCAATAAGACCAGCCGGATTCATGCCCCGGGAGAAGTTTGTTGATGCGTTGCAGTAGGTCGGGCCGGAGATCAGACCTGCAGCCACCTGCCCCATCAGGCCGGCAAGAGGGGCAATGTCCTCTGAACGCCGAGCCGGCGTGGTGAAGGCCCTGACGCGGCCATAGAAATCCCTGGCCTCCTGGCATTGGGCTGCCACTTCGGCATCGACCTGAGCCAGCGCTGCTGATGGAACAAGCAGGCCAAAAGCCACCAGGTAAATGAGCTGTTTTATCGATCTACCGAGCTGGATCGATAAAACAGCCAGGGGGACTTCCACATCACCTAAATGGGGGAGAAGCTGAGCGGCTTATCTCCCTGAACTGAGGGATGTGGCGATGGTGGATTGGGTTAGCCCGCTCACGTAGCCAAGCCCTAACCGTGGAGTTTTACACCGTGATGTCGGAATTCGGTTGACGACCGCCGTAAATCAACCCGTGCAATTCAGGGTCCTGCATGTAGCCCAACACCCGCGCTGGGTAATCCAATTTTCCGTTGTGGAGATAGGTGAGGGTGACGATCGCTTTGGCATCCAGGTAGGAGCGGCTCGCCTGCAGCATCAAGCTCTCGGGCAGACCAAGGGCAAGCTTCAGCCGTTGAAACTTCGCCGCCAGCAGGGTGATGTTCATCTCGGGGTCCAGCAATTGATTGCGGGCCCAGGTGATCTCCTTCTGCGTTGGGTTCGCCGGCAGCCGGTTCTGATGGATCAGTTCCGAGATGCTGATCTGGGCCGGTCCGTGGGTCTTCACCAGACCGGAATGGGCGATGAAGGGGAGGCTCTCCCCCGGCTTGGAGTGCTGAATTTCGTCGAAAAGAACGGCGGTGATCAGCATCGGATTTACCTGATGCGCGGCTGCTTGACGCAGGATCACCGGCTTCAGCTCGCGCAGGCGATCTAGGGTTGATGCGCGCAGAGGTTGGAGCTGATCCACCCCGCTGGTCAACAGCTGGGCCAGCTGCGTCTGGGGGCCGTGGACCCCGAAGCGCCGTTGCAGCAGCTTCATTTCTTCGGGGGAGAAGTCAGTGGGCTCGAGCCTGTCCTCCACCACAAGAGGCGCCTGATCCCCAAGCTCAGCGACCGGCTGTGACCACTGGCCAACCAGGCACAGGCTCGCTGCCGTCGCCAAGAGAGCTGTCGTCCATCGATATGGCTCAGCCATGGGAGATGGAAACGGGGTCAGCGGAAGGTGACATGAAACTAGCTGTGGTGTCCTTTCTCGTGGGCATCCCGTCAGATTCTGGATACGTTCAACAGGACTGCATCGTCCGCCCGGCATGAGCTTCCCGGATTTCAACGCTTCCGACGCTCATATTCAGTGGCAGAGGTTCTGCGATCTCAACTGGTATCACGATGATCTGGGCGTCTGGCTCGACATCAGCCGGATGCACCTAAACGTGAGCGATCTGCAGCAGCTGCAGCCGCGAATGGACAAGGCGTTCGCTGCGATGCAGGAGTTGGAAGCCGGTGCCATCGCCAATCCGGATGAGCAGCGCCAGGTGGGTCATTACTGGCTGCGTACCCCTGAACTCGCTCCCTCGTCAGAGCTGCATCAGCACATCTCCAGGGAAATTGATCTGATCGCAGCCTTTGGGCGCGATGTGATCAACGGAACGATCAAGGCCCCCAACGGCGAAGCCTTCACCGATGTGCTCTGGATTGGCATCGGCGGCAGTGGTCTGGGACCCGCCTTGATGATCAAGGCTCTGCAGAACCCTGGAGAGGGGCTTCCGTTTCATTTCTTCGACAACGTCGATCCCAATGGGATGAGCAACGTCCTGGCGGGGTTGGAGGGTCGTCTTGACCGCACCCTGGTGGTGACGGTAAGCAAGTCGGGGGGAACGCCCGAACCCCACCTCGGCATGGAGCAGGCTCGCCATCGCCTCGAGGCCGCTGGTGGCCAGTGGGCCGGTCAGGCCGTTGCCGTGACGATGCTCGACAGCAAGCTGGACCAGCAGGCCCAGAAGGAAGGTTGGCTCAAGCGCTTCGACATGTTCGATTGGGTGGGGGGGCGCACCAGCATCACCAGTGCCGTTGGTCTGCTGCCCGGTGCCTTGATTGGCTGCGACATCCGTGATTTCCTCACCGGCGCATCTCAGATGGATGCCGCCACTCGCGCCGCGGATCTGCGCCGCAATCCAGCCGCCCTGATGGCCGCTTCGTGGTACGTGGCCGGTGGTGGTCGCGGTCAGCGCGACATGGTTGTTCTGCCCTACCGCGATCGTTTGGAGGTGTTCAGCCGTTACCTCCAGCAGCTGGTGATGGAATCCCTGGGCAAGCGACTGGATCGCAACGGTGAAGTGGTGCATCAGGGCATCGCTGTTTACGGCAACAAAGGCTCCACCGACCAGCACGCCTACGTGCAGCAGCTGCGCGACGGTGTCGACAATTTCTTCGCCACCTTCATCGAGGTGCTCGAGGACGTGAGCGATATCCCCACGCTTGACGGGGAATGCCCCGGCGACTTCCTCGATGGCTTCCTGCAGGGCACCCGCTCAGCCCTCACCGAGGGTGGGCGCCAGAGCATGACGATCAGCATGCGCCGCTTTGATGCACGCCGTCTCGGCGCCATGATCGCTCTGTTCGAGCGTGCCGTCGGTCTTTACGGCGAACTGGTCAACATCAACGCTTACCACCAGCCCGGAGTGGAAGCTGGCAAGAAGGCTGCGGCGGCGATTCTTGACCTCCAAGGTCGTGTGGAATCGATCCTGGCCGATGGTGTGGCCCGCTCCGCCGATGAAATCTGTCTGGCCCTCGGGGAGGGCACCGACGAATCCATCTTCTGGATTCTGCGTCACCTCACCGGCAACCAGCGCGGCTTCAGTGCCCAGGGCGACTGGAGCCAGCCTGCCTCGATGCGCTTCAGCAAAGGCTGATTCCGACTGGGATCAGGGCACCAAGTTCACC
Organism: Synechococcus sp. WH 8109; assembly: GCF_000161795.2. Taxonomy (NCBI): domain Bacteria; kingdom Bacillati; phylum Cyanobacteriota; class Cyanophyceae; order Synechococcales; family Synechococcaceae; genus Synechococcus; species Synechococcus sp. WH 8109. The sequence continues at coordinate 957,896 of NZ_CP006882.1, forward strand.
AGTTTCCCGGGGACCACGATCACACGACGGGGGGCTGCACCCTCCAACCATTTTTCGGCCACTTCACTGGCCAGGGCGAGCCGTTCCAGCTCCTCCTTGCCGGCGGAGGCCGGAACCTGCAGCTTGCCCCGCACCTTGCCCTTTACCTGGATCACCACTTCAACTCTGTCCTGCACCAGAGCCGTTGGATCCAGAAGCGGCCAACTTTGACGGTGCACGCTGCCGCTTCCCCCCAAACGGCTCCAGAACTCCTCAGCCAGATGCGGCGCGAACGGAGCCAGAAGGCGTACTAGTCCGGAAAGAGCCTCCTGCAATACAGGGCCACTCAGGTCATCGATGCCCGTGGAGCTGATGGCATTTGATAGCTTCATCAATTCGGAGATTGCCGTGTTCAGCTGGATCTCGTTACTGAGATCCTCGCTGACGGCTTTGATGGCCAGGTGCAGCGCCCGACGTACGCCACTGTCTGCATCGCTCAAATCGGCTGGCCGATGCATCGGCTCGAGTGAGTCGATGCGGGCAGCCCCCGCCTCAACAAGGCGCCAAAGTCTTTGGAGGAAGCGGAACTGGCCTTCCACATCGGCGTCATCCCACTCCAGATCCTTCTCCGGCGGTGCCTTGAACAGGATGAACATGCGGGCTGTGTCTGCGCCGTAGCGATCGATCACCGCCGCGGGGTCAACGCCGTTGTACTTCGACTTCGACATCTTCTCGAACAACACCTCGAGCTTGTCGCCGGTGTTGGGATCCCGAGGGTCTTCGGGATCTGCCACGTCCGCTGGAGCGATGTACTTGCCGGTTGTCGCATTGCGGTAGGTGATGCCCTGCACCATGCCCTGGGTGAGGAGCCGTTCAAACGGTTCGTTGATGTCTATCAGGCCACGATCCTTCAGCGCCTTGGTGAAGAACCGGGCATAGAGCAGGTGCAGGATCGCGTGTTCGATGCCGCCCACGTATTGCTTCACCGGCAACCAGCGGTTCACCGCCTCCTTGCTGAAGGGTTTCTCGATGTTGTGGGGATCGGTGAAGCGCAGGAAATACCAGGAGGAACACATGAAGGTGTCCATGGTGTCGGTTTCCCGCTTGGCCGGCTTGCCGCAGCAGGGGCAAGACACATTCACCCAGTCGCTCTGCTGGCTCAGGGGCGAACCGCCCTTTCCCGAGAGATCAATGCCACGGGGCAGCTCCACCGGAAGGTCCTCGCGGGGCACTGGAACAGCACCGCAGTTATCGCAGTGGATGACGGGAATAGGGCAGCCCCAGTAGCGCTGGCGCGAGATCAGCCAGTCGCGCAGGCGATAGGTGACCTTGCTGAGGGCCCAGCCCTGCTCGGCGCCGTGGCCGGTGATGGCGCTCTTGGCTTCGCTGGAGGCGGTGCCATCGAAGCTGCCGGAGTTGACCAGTGTTCCGGCATCCGTCCAGGCCTGACCGGTCGCGATGGCTTCAGCAGCTCCCTCGGCGTCGATCACCTGCTGGATCGGCAGACCATTCGACTGGGCAAAGGTGATGTCGCGTTGGTCGTGGGCTGGCACGCCCATCACGGCGCCCGTGCCGTACTCGGCCAGCACGTAGTCGGCGATCCATACCGGCAGCACCGCCCCTGTCAGGGGGTTGATCACGTGACTGCCGATGGGCACACCCCGTTTGGGCCTGTCATCACTGGTGCGTTCAATCGTGCTGAGACGAGCCACCTCCTTGCGGAATGCCTCCACCGTCCCCTTGTGTTCAGCGATTGTGAGGCTGTCCACCAGCTCGTTTTCCGGTGCCAGCACCACATAGCTCGCCCCAGCGAGGGTGTCGGGACGGGTGGTGAACACGGTGATCCTCTGATCCTGTGGCCCTTCAACGCTGAAGCTGATCTCCGCCCCTTCGGAGCGGCCGATCCAGTTGGCTTGCATGGTGCGGACCCGTTCCGGCCAGCCCTTGAGGGCATCCAGGTCGTTGAGCAGCGGCTCGGCGTAGTCGGTGATGCGGAGGAACCATTGGTTCAGCTGGCGTTGTTCCACCAGAGCTCCGGAGCGCCAGGAGCGGCCGTCACCATCCACCTGCTCATTGGCCAGCACGGTCTGGTCGACGGGATCCCAGTTGACGGTGGCGTTCTTGCGATAGGCCAGCCCTCCTTCGAGCAGTTCAAGGAACAGCCACTGGGTCCAGCGGTAGTAGGAGTTGTGGCAGGTCGCCTGTTCGCGGCTCCAATCGATCGAAAGGCCAAGACGATCTAGCTGCGCCCGCATCTGATCAATGTTGCGGTCGGTCCACTCGCCGGGGTCCACATTGCGTTCGATCGCCGCGTTTTCAGCGGGTAGGCCGAAGGCATCCCAGCCCATCGGATGCAGAACGGCATGGCCCCGCATACGTTGCACCCGGGCGATCACATCGGTGATCACGTAGTTGCGCACGTGGCCCATGTGCAGGCTTCCCGAGGGGTACGGGAACATCGACAGGGCAAAGAATCCGGGCTTCTCAGCAACTTCTTCTGTGGTGTCTACCCCATCCGCCTTCCAGCTCTCCTGCCAGCGCTGCTCAAGCGTGGTGGGGTCATAACGACCGGTCTGGGCACTGGCGTCGACGGCAGGGTTGGCAGCGTTCACGGAACCAGCGCGCGGCAAGGTTGCGATCGTGCCACATGCCTGGTGTTCAGCCGAGGGAGAGGATCACGCTGATCTGCCGACGGTTGATCAGCACGGGCCGGATCTCAGCCGCCCATTCGATGCCAAGAAATTCAGGGTCCTGCCAGATCGGACGCCCCTCCAAGGGCTCCTGTCCCACCACACCAACGCTGGGAGTGAGCTGTTTTCGGATCCAGGTCTGCAGCAGACGAACCCCCGGCAGGCTTGGATCAAGTGGAGATGTCTCCATAGGATTCGGGGGCGATACCGGCCACGCATGCTGCAGTTCAGCAAATACCAGGGACTTGGCAACGACTTCCTGATCCTTGAGGGCCGGCAAGGACAGCTGCCCGATTCCATCAGTGATCCCGATCCAGCCTGGGTGAGTCGCATTTGCGATCGGCGCTTCGGGGTTGGCGGGGATGGTCTAATCCTGGCGCTCCCCCCGCAAGCGGAGGGGGAACTGCGGATGCGGATCCTCAATGCCGATGGCAGTGAGGCGGAAATGTGCGGCAATGGCATTCGCTGCCTGGCGCGCTACCTGGCCGATACAGACGGAGATGCTCCCGGTCGGCGTTGGGACATCGAAACCCTTGCGGGCATGATTCGCCCCGAACTGATGGCCGATCGTCAGTTGCGGGTGGACATGGGACCGCCGTTCCTCACACCGGAGGCCATCCCCACCACCGTGATGCCTGAGGATGGCCTTCCGCAGGGTGTGTTGCTGCTGGAGGACGAGCAAATCAGGGTGGCTTCTGTTGGCATGGGCAACCCCCACGTGGTCGTGCCCGTGGACGACCTCGCCAGCATTCCCTTTGACACCTGGGGCGCTGCCTTGGAGGTGCATCCGGCTTTCCCCGCCAAAACCAATGTTCACTTCCTCCAGGTTCACAGCCGTGAGCGCCTGGAGATCCGGGTTTGGGAACGGGGTGCAGGCCCGACCCTGGCCTGCGGCACCGGTGCCTGCGCCACCCTGGTGGCGGCAGTGTTGCTGGGGCTTGCCGATGACTGTGCCGAGGTGGTTCTGCCCGGCGGTCCGCTGATGATCGAGTGGCGCGATCGCTCGGGTTCCGTGTTGATGACCGGTCCAGCCGAAGCCGTCTTTGACGGGGTGATGACGCCGGAGTTGATGTCTGGTCTGTTTGCCGTGGAACCCCAGGACAGTCCCATCAATCAAGACAGTCCCATCAACCAGGACATGACCAATCCCTCACCCACTACAGAAGACACGCCAGCAGTGAGTCCAGAGGACGAAGCGGCTGCCCTGGAGCAGGTGCAGAAATTTCTGAACGACACCTCCCTGGATTCGATGCTCAATCTGGCCAGTGAGTCACTCGAACAACGCACCAAAGCCCGGTTTGAGCGTGGGACGCCCTGAGCTGTATCTCGATGCCGCCGCCACAACACCGCCACTGCCGGCGGTGATCGCGGTGATGCAGCAGCTCCAGCAGACGGCCTGGGCGAACCCCAGCAGTCTCCATGGGGCAGGTCTTGCCGCGGCGGAAGCCCTCGAACGCTCCCGCTGGCGCATGGCCGAACGCTTTGCTGTCAGTCCTGATCAGCTGATCGTCACCTCCGGGGCGACGGAGTCCGTCCACCTCGCCCTTCTCGGCAGTGCAGCAAGTCTTCCACCCGGCAGGGTGGTGATTTCCGCGGTGGAGCATCCAGCGGTGATTGCTGCGGCCCACCAACTTGAAGCCCTGGGGTGGAGCGTTGCCGAATGGCCCGTTGATAGCCAGGGGGTGGTGCGGCTCGACCAACTCGATCGCCTGTTGTCAGCTCCGACGCAGCTGGTCTCCCTGATTGCAGCCCAGGGCGAAGTGGGTGCCCTGCAACCGGTGATCGAGATTGCTCAGGCCTGCCGCGAGCGCGGCATCGTTATCCACAGCGATGCCACCCAACTGGTGCCTCAGGGCTGCTTCCCCTTCGCGCAGCTCAGGGTTGATCTGCTGACCCTCTCGGCCCACAAGTTCCGCGGTCCCCGGGGTGTGGGCCTGTTGATTCGGGCCCCGGGTGTGGAACTTTCACCGCTCCAGGGCGGTGGTGGCCAGGAACATGGCCTGCGCTCCGGCACCGAACCCGTTGCGTTGGTCAGCGGCATGGCCGAAGCTCTGATTGCTCTTCCCCGCTTTGACCCCGTGAGCCAGCCCGTTCCACCGGGCAGCTCAACCCAGATTCGTCGTCAACGGGATCAACTCCTTGAACGCCTGCTGGAGCTACCCCAGCTTCAGCTCTGCGGCCCTTCACCCGATCAGCGTCTGCCGAATCACATCTCGCTGTTGGCCAAAACCATTGGTGGACAGCCGCTACCGGGACGCGATCTGGTGCGACGGCTTGCGGCGGCGGGGTTAGCCTGCAGCAGTGGCAGTGCCTGCAGCAGTGGTCGCAGTGCCGACAGTGCCGTGCTCACGGCCATCGGCATTCCCGGGCCTGAACGTCAGTCGGGCCTGCGGCTGACCCTGGGCCCCTGGCTGTCGGATCAGGATCTCGATGTTGTTCCTGGCCGTTTTGTATCCGTGCTCGAGGCACTTTCCTGACATGCTTTGGGGATGACTCAATCCGACGCTCCATGTCTCGCTCTCCCCGCGGATCTGCTCGCGGCCGAGGAGGCCATGCTGCAAGCTGCCCTGGCGGCCGTTGGATCCGGCGACGGCCAACGCTGGGCCGCAAGCCTCCGCTTTGAGGGCCTTCGCCTGCTCCCGGTGGCGGTGAGGCTGGCTCGTGCATTGATCGCTGCTGGTCAGGATTTGTTAATGGTTTGGCCCGATGCCGGTGCTGCTGCTCTGGCCCGGCGCGATGCGGATGACCTCAAAGAGGTGATCTTTGATTTCAATCAGCTCAAACGTGCGGAGAGCGATGCCCCCGATACCCGCCTGCTGGTTGCGGTGAACCCCTCCCCTGCGGATTACGAGGAGTTCCAGGCGTTGTGTGAGAACCACGCTGGAGTGGTTCTGATGCTGAATGGGCGTCTGGAAGACGCCGCCGTAGGCATCGGCAGCGTGGCCCGGGAGCGCCGCAAGGGTTTCGTCGCCAGCTGGCAGCAGGCCTACTGGCTTCAGCCCCTGGAGGGAGGAGCGTTGATGCGCTGCTTCCCCGATGACTGGCGCCTCTATCGCCAGGATCCCGACGGTTACCGGCAATTGGAGGTGCTTCCCGAACGTCCGGATCCCGACACCACAGCAGCGCTGCTGGCCGGTGAAGATCCCGACAGCATCAAGCAACAGCTGTCCGGTGTCGATCGCTTCCTTGATGGTCTGCGCAATTGAGCCACCTCTGGCTTGATCCAGGCTCAGACTCTCCTTAAGGTTCAAGCCCAGGCTCCCCTTTGATGGTGCTCAACAGGCTTCGATCCCTTTCATCCATCGATGCCGTGGCTGGAGTAATCGCCCTGGCAGCTCTGGCCGGTGTGGTCTGGTCCCCCAAGCTTTCGAATGAGGTCGCCAAGGCAACTGGGGCCGTAAAGCCTGTGCAGGTCAGCGTTGATGTTGTTCGTTTATACAGCGCTGATACCGAGCACCTGCTGAATTCAATGCGGGAGGAAGCAGCCCTCAATATCGTGATTCGCAATCAACCGGCCGGTCTAGTGAGCCTGGTGTCGGTGGATGACGTCACCACCCCCCTGACGGCGGTGCAGTCCGATGGTTCGGTTGTGATAGCCGATCCCCCCCCCACGGTTTTTCCACGGCATGCCCGGTTTGTGATGGAGGCCCAGGCCGAGATCAAACCCTCCGGTGTGGTGATCGGTGGCACCAAGCTCAAGGTGGGTGTTCCCGTTGAACTGGAGGGTCGCCTCTACCGCTTGAACGGTGTTGTGAGTGGAGTGATGCCTCTGTGATTCGCTCTGCCCTGGTCACCATGCTGGTGCTGGCGCCCCAGTTGCCGCTCAGGGCAGCGCCTCCACTGTTGGCACCACCCCCGGTGGTCCAACGTCAGGGCCAGGCCTTGATCAGTGGAGGTGCACTTTGCCCGGCCCTTCAGACGGCCCTGGAATCAGCAGTAGGCACCGAAGAGCCGCTGTGGAGCGTCAGCGTTGTCGATCAACGTGGTCAGCTGCTGGCTGATCTCAACGGGGGGATCCCCCGGATTCCTGCATCGAATCAGAAACTGGTCAGCACGGCCTTTGCTCTGGATCGCCTCGGCCCCGACTTCCGTCTGAAGACGCAACTGTTGCGTCATCCCGATGGATCACTGGAGATCGTGGGGGAAGGCGATCCCGACCTCAGCATTGCCGAGATCCAGAGGTTCGCCATGGTTGCCCTCGGCCAGGGCGGTTCCAGGGGTACCTCCAGCGTCCCCTCTGAGCCCGTTCAGCTGATGGTGCGGGAGGAACCGCGTCAGCGCTGGTGGCCCGCCGATTGGGATCCTGCGGATCGCTCCTACGCCTACGCCGCACCGATCACCCGCCTTGCCCTCACCAGCAACGCCCTGCACATGGCGGTGATGGATCCATCTGCACGGCTGCAGCGAATCCTCAACTCCACCGTGCAGCAGCAGGGGGGGCAGATGCGCCTGCAGATGGTTGATCAGCAGACCCGGGAAGCGGCCCTCGCGCGGAATTGGAGGGCGAGTGTTGTTCTGCACAGTGAGGATTCCGCCCCGATGCACGCCCTGCTCAGCCTGGCCAACACGGAGAGCCATAACTTCACTGCTGAGGTGTTGATGCGTGAGGCCGCGGACGTCTGGGATGTGAATCGTGCATCCATCGCCACCACCCGCTGGTTGCAAGCCCAGGGGGTCCCGATGACGGGACTTCGGCTTCGGGACGGCAGTGGACTTTCACGGGGCAACCGACTCACCAGCCGTTCCCTGTCTGTGCTGCTGTGGCGTATGGCGCAACACCCCCTCGCGGCCTATTACCAGGGCTCGATGGCGATTGCAGGCCAGAGGGGAACGCTGCGCAACTATTTCTGGGGCACCACGCTTGTGGGTCGATTCTGGGGCAAGACCGGCACCCTCCGCGGAGTTCGATCGATCTCCGGCATTCTTGAAACCACAGTTGGACCGCGGTACGTGAGCATGATCGCCAACGGTTCCTACGCACCCAACTCAGTGATGGGGCAGATCCTGCTGGCCAGCCAGAGGATCAGCCGTTGCCCTGCATGGACCGCAGCCGGGACGCCGCCCGCTGGGCCCGACTGAACGGCACGGTTTTGGTGTCGTCACCAGCGTTAGCGCCAGATGCCGCTGAACGGATGGTCTGAATCTTGGAGAGCTCCTGACGGCCGGCCATCACCACCTGGGCCATTTCCTTGAGGCGCACTTCCAGCTCACCGAGTGTCTGCTCGGCGTAGCGATTGGCGCCGTCCTGAACGCCGGCTGCTTCCTGGCGGCTGCGTTGGATCAGCGACTCGCATTGCTGTTGGGTCTGCTGGCGGAACTGCAGAGCGTCGTTGTGAATCCGCTCGGCCTCATCGCGGCCTTCCTTCTGCAGACGCAGGGCTTCGCGGCGAATCGTCTCCAGATCCTGCAGCGCCTGCTGACGGTTGGCTTCGTGCTGCTCAGCGTGTTGGCGCTTGAGTTCCGCTGCATTGGCCTCGATATGTTGGATTTGCTGCTGAGACTGTTGGCGGCTGGCGTCGAGTCGCTCAGCGTGTTGACGCTTCAGCTCAATCGCTTCCTGATCCAGCTGCTGGCGACGCTCCAGACCTTCCTGCTCCAGCTGCTGGCGGCGTGATGCGAACTGCTGCTCCAACTGGGCCAGCTTGCCTTGCATCTCCTGTTCCAATTTCGCCCCCTGTTCGCGCGTTTTCTGGAGCAGTTGCTCACACTGCTGGCGGGCCTGGTCACGCATCTCATTCACCTGCCGTTCCGCTTCCTGGCGGATGGCGGCGTTGTTCACCAGCTGTTCGCGCTGACGCTGGGCCTGCTCAACGATCTCCTCGGCGTTCCTCCGGGCGGTGTTGATGAACTCGTCCCGGCGCTCCAGCAATTTGGCGGCCCGTTCCAGCTCCTTCGGCAATTCATCACGGACGGCATCCAGCAGCTCAACGGCATCGGTTTCGTTGACCAGACGTCCGCCGGTGAAGGGCAGCCGACTGCCCTCAAGAACAACTTCCTCCAGCTGATCGAGTTGATCGAGAACGGAGAACCGGACGTCGTTCATCTCAGCTAGCGGGGAAAGCTGAATTAAAGAGCCTGTTGAGGTCCTTCGCCACCTCCGGCGGGACCATGTGGTCGATCGACCCGCCGAATCGGGCCACTTCCTTCACCACTGAGCTGCTGAGAAAGCTGTGGCGTGCGGTGGTGGCCATGAAAACCGTCTCCAGATCGTCTGCCAACGAGCGGTTGGTGTGGGCGATCTGCAGTTCATATTCGAAGTCACTCATCGCTCGCAGGCCCCTCAGGATCAGGTCGGCGCGATGGGTGACGGCACAGTTCACCGTGAGGCCATCGAAACTGATCACTTCAACGCCCGAGAGGTGGCACGTCGCCGTGCGTATCTGTTCGATCCGTTCTTCGACACTGAATGCGGGCCGTTTGCTCGGATTGCTGAGCACCGCAACGACCACCTCTCCAAACAGGCTCACCGCCCGCTCGATCAAGTCCATATGACCATTGGTGAGAGGGTCGAAACTTCCGGGGTAGAGCGCCCGCATCGGGAATCAGCGATGGGCGGATCCTATGCAGCGGATCGCTGTTTAGATTTCAGCCAACGCATCCGTGCCATGAGCCTCGACGCCGACGCCAAGAAGGTCCTGCTTCGCAAAATTCCCCACGGGCTCTTCATCTGCGGAGTACGTAACGGCGATGAGGTCAATGGTTTTACGGCCAGCTGGGTGACCCAGGGATCGTTCGAACCACCATTGGTTGTGATGGGCGTTCGAGCTGAAAGCAGCAGTCACGCCATCATCGATGCCACCGGCAAGTTCTCGCTCAACGTGCTGCGGGCCGATCAGAAAGATTTGGCAGCCGTGTTCTTTAAGCCCCAGAGGGCGCTTGGCGGTCGCTTTGAAGCGGCACCCTTCGAGGAAGGCGAACTCGGTCTTCCCCTGCTCACCGATGCTGTCGGAGGTCTGGAGTGCGAACTCGTGGGTTCGATCAAGCACGGTGACCACACCGTTTTTGTGGGTGAAGTGAAAACGGCGCGTCTGATCGCCGATGGCGAGGCCTTGAACCTGGCCAGCACCGGCTGGAATTACGGCGGCTGAGCTGGTCTGGTGGATGCCGCCTCCGGTGCACCGCTGCTGACGCAGCCAGAGCGTCTTGAACGCCGCCTAAAGGAGATCCCCGCTGAGCCGGGTTGCTATCTGATGAGGGACGGCGACGACCGGATCCTCTACGTCGGTAAGTCGAAGGCGTTGCGCAGCCGCGTGCGCAGCTATTTCCGCAGCCACCACGATCTGTCGCCACGGATCCGGCTGATGACACGCCAGGTCTGTGAGATTGAGTTCATAGTCACCGACAGCGAGGCGGAGGCCCTCGTCCTCGAGTCGAACCTGATCAAGAACCTTCAGCCGCACTTCAACGTGCTGCTGAAGGACGACAAGAAATATCCCTACCTCTGCATCACCTGGAGTGAGGCCTACCCACGGATTTTCATCACCCGTCGCCGTCGCTTCCGCAGCCCCCTGGATCGCTTTTACGGGCCCTATGTTGATGTGGGCTTGCTGCGCCGCACCCTGTTTCTGGTGAAGCGGGTGTTCCCGCTGCGGCAACGACCTCGGCCGATGTACCCCGACCGCACCTGCCTCAACTTCAGCATCGGACGCTGTCCGGGGGTCTGCCAGGAAAAAATCAGCTCGGAGGACTATCACCGCACCCTCCGCAAGGTTGCGATGGTGTTCCAGGGCCGCAGCGATGAACTGCAGCAGCTGCTTCAGGAGCAGATGGAGCGGTATGCGGAGCGAATGGACTACGAGTCTGCGGCCCGGGTCCGGGATCAACTTCAGGGGTTGGATCAGCTCACCGCTGACCAGAAGATGAGCCTGCCGGATTCCTCTGTGAGTCGCGATGTGCTGGCCCTTGCCTTCGATGAACGTTTGGCGGCCGTGCAGCTGTTTCAGATGCGCGCCGGGAAGTTGGTGGGACGTCTCGGCTACACAGCTGATGCCTCAGGCCTGGAACCGGGACTGATCCTGCAACGGGTGATTGAAGAGCACTACAGCCAGGTGGATTCCGTTGAGGTGCCTCCCAAGCTGTTGGTGCAGCACGCTCTGCCCCAGCAGAAACTGATGGAGGATTGGCTCTCGGAACAGCGGGAGCGTCGGGTGCAGATCCACTGCCCGCAGCGTCAGCAGAAAGCCGACCTGATCGAACTGGTGCAGCGCAACGCGGAGTTTGAGTTGCTACGCGCCAAGCAAGGTCAGGAGAAGCAGTCGTTGGCGACGGAGGATCTGGCGCAATTGCTGGAGTTGCCCACTCCACCGCGACGGATCGAGGGCTACGACATCAGTCACATCCAGGGCAGCGATGCCGTGGCCTCCCAGGTGGTGTTCATCGACGGGCTGCCCGCCAAGCAGCACTACCGCAAGTACAAGATCCGCAGCAGCAGCATCCAGGCTGGCCACAGCGACGACTTCATGGCGATGGCGGAAATCATGCGCCGTCGTTTTCGGCGCTGGGCCCGGGCCAAGGCAGAGGGGCTGGATGTGGGTGCCCTGCGTCACAAAGGTGGAAGTGCTCTGCAGACCGACGGCCTCAACGACTGGCCCGATGTGGTGATGATTGACGGCGGCAAGGGCCAGCTCTCTGCCGTGATGGAGGCTCTGCGCGAGCTTGACCTCCACGAGGATCTGAACGTCTGCTCCCTCGCCAAGCAGCGCGAAGAGGTGTTTCTCCCCGGTGAAAGCCAGCCGCTGGAGAGTGAACCGGATCAGCTCGGGGTTGTGCTCCTTCGCCGCCTTCGCGACGAAGCCCACCGTTTCGCCGTCAGCTTCCACCGCCAGCAGCGTGGTGAGCGGATGAAGCGTTCACGCCTTTCGGACATCCCCGGGGTTGGGCCCAAGCGGGTCAAGGATCTCTTGGCTCACTTCCATTCGATTGATGCGATCCAACTGGCATCGGTTGAGACCCTGTCCAAGGCCCCTGGTGTGGGTCCGGCGCTGGCCCGCGACATCCACGATTTCTTCCATCCTTCCGACGACGGAACCGACGCTGATGCCAGGGCTGCTTTAGAAGAGCAGCCTCAGGAACTCTCCGCATGATTCGTCATCTCTGCATGGCTTTGGCAGGAGTGCTTCTTCTCGCCACTCAGGTCTGGGCGTCTCCTGGACTGTGCACGGGGCCTGTGTGTGCCGACGGCATCACCCGCAGCGCCAAGAATCACTGGCAGTTGGTGCTGCGGCTCAACGATCAGCAGGGCCATCGCGAAAAAGTGGTGATGAATTGCCGTGCCGGCCAGCTGAGCCCAATGGAAGGCCCCGTGGATCGCGCCTATGCCATCGCCCTGGGTCGACGCGCCTGCCGTCTTGCTGGGGAGGACAGCTGACGGTGGATCTCAGTCTTGTTTTTCCCCATCAGCTGTTTGAACACCATCCCGCGCTTCGGCCTGGACGGGCCGTGGCCCTGATCGAAGATCCGCTGCTGTTCGGCACTGATCCCCGCTGGCCGATCCAGGTGCATCGGCAGCGCCTGCTTCTGCATCGGGCCTCGATGAATGCCTATGCCGAGATGCTTCAGGCCAACGGCTTCACCGTGTTGCGGGTGCTGCAGGGGCAGGCAGCCAGCACTGCTGAGATCCTTGGTGATCTGCTCGATCAGGGCTATCGGTCCTTTCATCTGGCGGATCCGGTGGACGATGTTCTGAGGCGACGGATTTCCGCCTTCGCATCACGCCACGGCTGCGGTCTGGAGATCGTCGCCACCCCGATGCTTCTCACCCCAGAGGCCGTCATCGAGGACCATTTCGCCTCCGGCAAGAAGCCCCTGATGGGTCGCTTCTACGAGATGCAGCGCAAGCGACTGGATCTGCTGATCGATCCTGACGGTGGGCCTGTCGGTGGTCGCTGGAGTTTCGATTCCGACAACCGCAAGAAGCTCCCCAAGGGAATCCTGGTTCCAGAGCCACCGGCCGAACGCTCGAGCGGCTCGGTGGCCCTCGTCGAGGCTGCCCGGCAGCAGCTCATCGGCGAGGGGGTGGCCGGCATCGGCAGCTGGGAGCGGTTCCATTATCCCGTTACCCATGGCGATGCAGCCCGTTGGTTGGATCAATTCCTCGAACAACGCCTGCGCCAGTTCGGGGCTTACGAAGATGCGATCAGCACCCAGCATCAGGTGATGTGGCATAGCGTGCTCACGCCGATGCTCAACATCGGTCTACTCACACCTCTGCAGGTGCTGGATCGAACGCTGGAGCGGGCTGAGGCCGGTGACATCCCGCTCAATTCTTTGGAGGGATTTCTGCGTCAGATCATCGGCTGGCGGGAGTTCATGGCGGCGATTTACCGTCGCCATGGGGTGGAGATGCGCAACGGAAATTTCTGGGGCTTCGATGACCGGCCGATTCCCTCCGCCTTCTACACCGCATCCACGGGTCTGCCCCCGATTGATGACGCCATCCGCCATGCCCTGGAGACCGGGTATTGCCATCACATCGAACGCCTGATGCTCCTGGGCAATGTGATGCTCCTCTGCGGATTCCATCCAACCCGGATCTACACCTGGTTCATGGAGCTGTTTGTGGATGCCTACGACTGGGTGATGGTGCCCAACGTCTATGGCATGAGTCAGTTCGCTGATGGTGGCATCTTCACCACCAAGCCCTATCTCTCTGGCTCGAACTACGTTCGCAAGATGTCGGATTACGGCAAAGGTGAGTGGTGTGACACCTGGGATGGCCTGTTCTGGACATTCATCCACCGCCATCAGGACTTCTTCCGGCGCCAATACCGGCTGGCGATGATGGCCCGCAACCTGGATCGCATGGCTCCCGACGTTCTGTTGGCCCATCAGCATCGAGCCAGCGATTTTCTTGACGCGCTCACCTGAACCCTGCGTAAGGTCGCTCCAGATCAGTCGTGTTGATGACGTTTTCGCCTGAGGCCTACCTCTGGTTCAAGACCCTGCACATCGTTGGGGTTGTGGTGTGGTTTGCGGGCCTCTTCTATTTGGTGCGCCTGTTCATCTATCACGTTGAAACGGCGGAACTGGCGCCGGAACTGCAGCAGCCGTTCCGCAATCAATACACATTGATGGAGAAACGCCTCGCCAACATCATCACCACGCCGGGGATGGCTGTGGCGGTGTCAATGGCCATCGGGTTGCTTCTGGCCCAGCCCTCGTGGCTTCAGCAGGGCTGGATGCACGCCAAGCTTGGTTTTGTGGCTGCCCTGCTGGCTTACCACGTGTTCTGTTACCGGCTGATGGGCCAACTCCATGCCGGCACCTGTGCCTGGTCGGGCAAGCAGCTGCGCGCCCTGAATGAGCTGCCCACGTTGCTGCTGGTGATCGTGGTGATGCTGGTGGTGTTCAAAACGCAGTTCCCCACCAGCGCAGCGACCTGGTTCATCGTCGCCCTGGTGGTGTTCATGGCAGCGTCGATTCAGTTCTATGCCCGTTGGCGCCGCCTACGGGCCGAAGCCTCTGCCAAAGCCTGAGATGAGGGTTGAGATGACCCACCCCCTCAAAGCCGTGCTCGAGAAGGTGGGACCGTCGAGCTGTCCCACCACGCATAACTTTCACTGCCACACCGTCTGCAGTGACGGCAGCCTCGAACCGATCAAGCTCATCCAGCAGGCCACCGAGCGGGGGCTGAAGCACCTGGCGGTGACGGATCACCACAGCAGCCATGCCCACAGGGAGATCCAGGCCTGGCTGGATCAGCAGCGTGCCACAGGTGTACTGGTCCCCACGGTCTGGAGCGGCATGGAAATCAGTGCACTGCTGAAGGGGTGCCTTGTTCATGTGCTCGCCCTTGGCTTCGAGCTCAACCACCCTGTGCTCCAGCCCTACAACCGTGGTGATGCCGTCGTCGGTGAACTGCTAAGGGCTGAGGCGGTGGTTAAAGCCATCCATGACGCCGGTGGATTGGCAGTGTTGGCCCATCCCGCCCGTTATCGCCTTGGCCATGACGTGCTGATCGATGAGGCGGCACGGCTTGGTTTCGATGGTGGTGAGGCCTGGTACGACTACGAGATGCAACCAACCTGGTCCGCCAGCCCGTTGATCTGCGAGGCCATCGATCGTCAGCTGAGCAACCTTGGCCTTTTGCGTACGTGTGGCACCGATACCCATGGAATTGACCTTTGCGGCCGCTAAGTTCGTTTCATCTCAGTTCCGGTCGACATGGGCTTCTTGGATCGTCTGCTGAAAAAGGATGCCGCAGATTCAGACTCCACGATTCAGCCGCGCAAGCCGGCAAAGGAGAAGCCAGCTGAGTTCTTCCTTGATGCTGATGCTTCCTCTTCCCTGGGGGATGTGAACTACATGCGCGAGTCAAAGACGATTCGCCGCACCTTCCCCGGCACGGCCGCAAGCCCCGGAACGAAGGAACAGATCATGGAGGTCGCAGCTCAAACCGAGAAGCTTGAAAAGCGCAGCGAAGGCCTTGGTGGTGTGGTCCAGAAGGAAGAATCAATCACTCTCAACGCGGGCATCCCCACACCGGTGAAGAAAACCTTCGCTACGCAGGTGAGCACCGAGGAGATGAGCAAGCGCCTCAAGGGCACCGCCATCACGGGTGTGAACACCCCTGCTCCCGCAGATGCCGCTCCCGTCGGCCGCAAAGAAGAGTTGAAGCCCAAGGAGGAACCGGTGGCCAAGGAGGGTTCCGCCGCGCCGTCCTCCAAGCCTGGATCGATCGATCCGTTTCGTCAGATGGTTCGCGACCTCAACAAATAGGTCCACCCCGTTCAATCTGGGCTTCGCTGTTGTTCACCAGCTGTTGCAAGTGGAGCAGCTGATTTTCCGATGCTGACGTCCAAAGGCCTCGATTTGAGGCCTCCAGCAGCCGTTCGGCCATGTCTCTCAGCACCCAGGGGTTGCTCTCCTTGAGGAAGTCGAGGGTTCCCGTCTGGCTCAGCCACTGGTCACACACCGCGCCGTAACACCAATCGGGAACGCGATTGGTGGAGGCGTCGTAGGCAAAGAGGTAGTCAAGGCTGGCTCCCATCTCAAATGCACCCTTGTAGCCGTGCTGCATCATTCCCTCGATCCAGCGGGGGTTGAGCATCCGGCTGCGCATCACCTTGTCCAATTCCTTTTCGAGCCGGTGCAGGCGAGGACGTTCGGGTCGGGAATGGTCTCCGAACCACAGTTGCGGCCGTGTTCCTGAAACCTCTTCCACCGCGGCACTGAGGCCCCCCTGGAACTGGTAGTAGTCGTCGGAATCAAGCAGATCGTGTTCGCGGTTGTCCTGGTTGTGGAGCACCACCTGCACCCTGCCCAGGGCCTGCTCGAGACCGGAACGATCAAGGCTGGGGGCAGCGACACCGTCGTACGACCATTGGCTCCAACTGAGAAAGGCCTGGCCCAGGTCTGCTCGAGAGTCCCAGGCGCCACTGTCGATCAGGGCTTGCAAGCCGGCTCCGTAGGCACCGGGGGCGGATCCATAAATGCGTCCCTGGGGCCCGCCTAGACGGGTGAGCTCGGCCAGGGGATTCAGTTCATCCGGTTCGTCGATGGCTGCAACCATAGATTGGGCCTGATGCACCCAGCCCACCAACTGGGGGAAGGCATCGCGAAACAGCCCGGAGATGCGCAGCACCACATCCACCCGCGGTCGACCCAGCAAACGGGCTGGAATCACTTCCAGGTCTACCAACCTTCGGGTGGGGCCATCCCACACCGGTCGAACACCGATCAGGGCCAGCAGCTGGGCGATGTCTTCTCCGCCATTGCGCATCGTTGCTGTTCCCCAGACCGATAACGCCATATGGCGCAGCGGTTCCCCCTGCTCCAGCAGATGGAGATCCAGCAACTGCTCCGCCGAACGTCGCCCAAGGTCCCAGGCGGCTTCCGTGGGCAAGCCCCGCAGATCGACGGAATAAAAATTTCGGCCGGTGGGCAGCACATCGGGGCGACCGCGACTCGGTGCACCTGAGGGCCCCGCAGCGATGCGCTGCCCCTGAATTCCCCGCAGGAAGGCCTCTTTTTCGGCTGAGGCACAACCGTTCAAGCGGGGCCAGAGGTCGTCGTGCAGGTTCTGCAGGCAGGGATCCTCCAGGCTCCAGGTCCGGAAGGGTTGAGCCAGTCCGTCGCCCTTTTCCCCATGGATGATCCGCCTGATCAACAACTGGGCCTGCTGCTCCAGCCATGCGCATCCATCCCCCACCCGTCGGCAGTTCGTACCACTCAGCAGCCTCAGGCGGGTCTGATCCGCCTCCGAGAGCTTGTCGCCTTCGTCCTGCTGCCAAGGGTCAAAGCCCAGTTCTGCTTGCAGGGCCATGGCCTGCAGCAAGCCGGGCTGCCCCTGCCTGGGCGGGCGAGCCAGGGCGATCAGCAGCTCATCGGCGGCTTTTGTCGATGGCGCGACACCAAACCGATGCAAGCCCGTGCGGATCTGCGATTCCTTGAGCTCGCAGAGATAGGTCTCCGCCTGATCCAGACAGCTCTCCAGCAGCTCCGGTTGGCGGCGAATCTCCGCTTGGCTGGGGATTCCGGGCCAGTTGAGGGAAAGCAGGCTGGAATGCACCGACTGTTCCAGCACCCGGGCCCGCTGGCCGCCCAGCTGCCGCACCTCCACCAGTTCATCCAGCAGGCCCTCCAACCGTTGCAGCGGTCCGTGCAATCCAGCACGTCCCAAAGGCGGTGTGAGGTGGTCCAGCACCACGGCATGACCACGTCGCTTGGCCTGAGATCCTTCGCCGGGGTCATTTACGATGAAGGGGTAAAAGTGAGGGATCGGTCCCAGGGCCAGCTCGGGGCCGCAGGCATCGCTCAAACCCACCGACTTGCCCGGTAGCCATTCAGCACTGCCGTGCTTGCCCACATGCAGCATCACCTGGGTCTGATGCACGCAGCGCAGCCAGAGGTACTGAGCTAGATACCGGTGCGGTGGTGGCAGATCAGGTGAGTGGAGATCGGCGATCTGATCGGCGTCATAGCCGCGATCCGGCTGGATCAGCACCACCACATGACCAAAGCGCAGGCCATGAATGGCAAACCCTTTGTTTGGATCCAGATCGCAGGCGGCTTCTGGAGGTCCCCAACGGGATTCGATCAAGCGTCGAGCCGATTCCGGAACGCTGGTCCACCACTTTTGATAGGTGGTGAGAGGCAGATGATCCAGCGCTGGGCGGTGCTGTCCTTCCGGTGAATTGGTGCGACCGGACAAAAGCTGTTGCATCAGGCCATCGCCTGAATCCGGCAAGGCTCCCGAACCGAGGTCATGGCCGGCGTCAGCCAACCAGCGGAGCATCCGCGCCGTGCTATCTGGCGTATCAAGGCCCACGCCATTGGCCACACGACCGTCACGCACGGGATAGTTGGCCAGCACCATCGCGATGCGCCTCTCGGCACAGGGTGTCCGTCGCAGCTCCACCCAGCGTCGGCTGTGCTCGGCCAGCCACGCTAGTCCAGATGGATCCGGTTGCAGGCAGGGAATGGCCGTGGCCAGTGGGCCGGTGGTTTGTAGGTGGTCACGAAAACCGCAGGGCCGCGTGGTGATCCGAGCATCCAGCTCCGGCATCACCACCTGCAACGAAAGATCCATCGGATTCAGCCCCTGGCTGCTCTCCAGCCACTGGGCCCGGCTCCGGCTGCTGCTGACCAGTTGCAACACCGGTCGATCGAGCCGATCCCAGAGAGCGCTGCCAAGGCCGGCCTGTTCGGTCTGCACCGAGGCAAAGGACGTGCCCGCAATCACCAGCTCAGCGTTTTGCTGATTCAAAAGGTCGTGGACGCCGGCCTGCACCGCCGGGTTTCTCAAGCTGCTGACCCAGAGCAGACAGGGCCGCAGTCTCTCTTTCCGTAGTGCGGCTGTGAGGGCATCCGCCAGGGCAAGGTCTCCGGCCTGAAACAGAGCCCGATACAGAACCACGCCCACCGCAGCCCCGGCTTCATCGCGCCAATCCCAGGGCATTGGATCGGGGCAAGGCACCACCGCAACGCTCTCTGGTGATGGGGGAGTGCTCTCCAGCAGAGCCTCGAGAGCTCCGAGGAACCGCCCCATGTTGTCGATGCCACCCTCTCGCAGTAATGCCGACAGCTGATCGGCCAGTTCAGGACTGCAGGAGCCCAACCCATGCAGCTCGTTGCTCTGATCAGCCGTTCCGGCAAGGACGATCAGTTGTCGCTGTTTCGCTTCGCTGCACCAGCGCTGCAGTTGCTCCAGGCCGTAGCTCCAGTGCCCACGGCTGCCGAGCAGGCGCACCGCAATCAATTGCGCCGCTTGGGCGGTGGTGTTGAGGTAATGGTCCAGCTGTGCTGGGTGCTCCAGGCAGCTCAGGGGCAACGCCCGGATCCGCTTGTTCCAGGCCTGGTTGCTCGGCAGGCTGGCGTCCAGGCAGCTGATGTCAGTGCCTGCGCTGGTGAGGAACAGCACATCCGCTCCCGGCTGCTCCACGAGCACCACATCTTCCGGTGGGTCCAGACCCGGACAGGTGGCAAGGCGATGCATGACCCCATTCTCCTTATTGCGGTGCGCGGTGGTGAGAAGATTCAGCGATCGGATCCATCACGGTGATGCATCAGTTCCTGCCCTATGCCTGGTTCCAGGGCCAGTGCGTCCCCTTCGAGGAGGCCAGGATCTCCATTGCCACCCATGCCCTGCACTACGGCACTGGTGCCTTCGGCGGCATGCGCGCCATTCCCGATCCCCAGAACAGCAACACCATGTTGCTGTTTCGTGCCGACCGGCACGCCCGGCGTCTCAGCCAGAGCGCCCGGTTGCTGCTCACGGATCTGAGTGAGGAGACGATCCTCTCGGCTCTCACTGCGATGCTGCAGGCCAACAAGCCTGATCAGCCGATATATCTGCGGCCCTTTGTGTACACCAGCGATCTGGGCATCGCCCCGCGCCTGCACAACATCGAGACCGACTTCCTGATTTACGGACTCCCCCTCGGGGATTACCTCTCCCCAGAGGGGGTGAGCTGCAGGATCAGCAGCTGGACCCGCCAGGAGGACCGCTCCCTGCCGCTGCGCGGAAAGATCTCTGGCGCCTACATCACCAGTTCCCTGGCCAAGACGGAAGCCGTGCAGAGCGGTTTCGACGAAGCCTTGCTGTTGAACAGTCGCGGCAAGATCAGTGAAGCCAGCGGCATGAACCTGTTCCTGGTGCGTGATGGTCAGCTGATCACGCCTGGAGTTGATCAGGACATCCTTGAGGGCATCACCCGTGCCAGCGTGATTGAGCTGGCCAAAGCGATGGACATCCCTGTGATTGAACGTCCCGTGGATAAAACCGAGTTGTTCATCGCCGATGAAGTGTTCCTTTCCGGCACGGCCGCCAAGGTGACGCCGATCCGTCAGATTGAATCAACGGTGCTGAACTCCAAGCGTCCTGTGATGGATGCCCTGAAGGCCAAGCTGGTGGCGATCACCGAAGGACGGGACCTCGCTTATGAGCACTGGGTGACCCGTATTCCGATCTCCTGAACGAACAGTCTGAAGTTCGCCCTGAGCTTTTCTTAAGATCGGTGCTTCCCTGAGAGTGCATTGATGGTGGTGACGCAGGCAGATCGGCAAGCCACCACCTCTGCATTCCTCGAGTACCTGCATGGACCACAGCGTCCTGTGCTGGTGTTCGACGGCGCCACTGGCACCAGCCTTCAGGGGCTAGGGCTCACGGCGGATGATTTCGGTGGTCCCGACCTAGAGGGTTGCAACGAGAACCTGGCGGTCACCAAGCCGGATGCAGTCAAGGCTGTGCATCGCCAGTTCCTCGAGGTGGGCTGCGATGTCATCGAGACCGATACCTTCGGCGCAGCATCTATTGTTCTGGCGGAATACGGCCTGGAAGACAAGGCCTTTGAGCTGAACAAGCGGGCAGCCGAGCTGGCCCGGGAAATGGCTGATGAGTTCAGCACCCCTGAGAAGCCACGTTTCGTGGCGGGCTCCATGGGACCCACCACCAAGCTGCCCACCCTTGGCCACATCGATTTCGACACGATGCGGGATTCGTTCCGCGAGCAGGCTGAGGGACTGATCGCCGGAAACGTCGACCTGTTCATCGTCGAAACCTGTCAGGACGTGCTGCAGATCAAGGCAGCTCTCCAGGGCATCGAAGAGGCCTTTTCCGCCACCGGTGAGCGGCGTGCCCTGATGGTTTCGGTCACGATGGAAACCACGGGCACCATGCTCGTCGGCACTGACATCGCCGCTGTGGTGTCGATCCTTGAGCCGTTCCCGATCGACATCCTCGGCCTGAACTGCGCCACCGGTCCGGAGCAGATGAAGGAGCACATTCGCTACCTCTCTAAGCATTCCCCCTTCACCGTCAGCTGCATTCCCAACGCCGGTCTGCCTGAAAACGTTGGCGGGGTGGCCCATTACCGCCTCACGCCAGTGGAGCTGAAGATGCAGCTGATGCACTTCGTTGAAGACCTCGGCGTACAGGTGATCGGTGGGTGCTGCGGCACCACTCCGGCCCACATCGGCAGCCTTGCGGAATTAGCGCAGGAGCTTAAGCCGGCTGAACGCCCCTCCCGCTGGGATCGCGCCAGCGCGGAGGATGTTCGCCCCAGCCTCAATTACGAGCCCGCAGCCTCATCGATCTATGGCGTCACGCCCTATCACCAGGACAACTCTTTCCTGATCATTGGTGAGCGGCTCAATGCCAGTGGCAGCCGCAAGGTGCGCGAACTGCTGGCGGAGGAAGACTGGGACGGGCTCGTGTCGGTGGCCCGCGGCCAGGTGAAGGAAAACGCCCACGTGCTCGACGTCAACGTCGACTACGTCGGTCGCGATGGCGAACGGGACATGCACAAGCTGGTGAGCCGTCTGGTCACCAACGTCAACCTGCCCCTGATGCTCGATTCCACCGAGTGGCAGAAGATGGAGGCGGGCCTGAAGGTGGCTGGGGGTAAATGCATTCTCAACTCCACCAACTACGAAGACGGCGACGAGCGCTTCTTCAAGGTTTTGGAGTTGGCCCGCCGCTATGGAGCCGCTGTAGTGGTCGGCACTATCGATGAAGAAGGGATGGCCAGAACGGCCGAGAAAAAGTTCGCCATCGCCCAGAGGGCCTACCGCGATGCACTCGAGTTCGGCATCCCTGCCCATGAGATCTTCTACGACCCCCTGGCCCTTCCCATCTCCACTGGCATTGAGGAAGACCGGCTGAATGGTCGCGCCACCGTGGATGCCATCCGGATGATCCGGGAGAACCTCCCCGGTGTGCACGTGGTGCTCGGGGTCAGCAACGTGAGTTTCGGCCTGTCACCGGCGGCCCGGATCACCCTCAATTCAGTTTTTCTTCACGACTGCTGTGAAGCCGGCATGGATTCGGCCATCGTCAGCCCCGCCAAAATTCTCCCGCTAATCAAGATCAGTCATGACCACCAAAGTGTGTGTCGAGATCTGATAGACGACAACCGCCGTTTCGAGGACGGCATCTGCGTCTACGACCCACTCACCGAACTCACCAAGCTGTTTGAGGGAGTCAGCACCAAGGAAGCCCGTGCTTCAGGCCCCTCGCTGGCGGATCTGCCGATTGAGGAACGGCTCAAGCAGCACATCATTGATGGTGAGCGCATCGGCCTGGAGCCCTCCCTGGATGAGGCGTTGCAGACCTATCCCCCTCTGCAGATCATCAACACCTTCCTTCTGGATGGCATGAAGGTGGTGGGTGAATTGTTCGGCAGCGGCCAGATGCAGCTCCCCTTCGTGCTGCAAAGCGCCGAGACGATGAAATCCGCCGTGGCTCACCTCGAGCCGTACATGGAAAAAAACGAGGGCGAGAGCACAAGCAAGGGCAAGTTCCTGATCGCCACGGTGAAGGGCGATGTCCACGACATCGGCAAGAACCTGGTGGACATCATCCTCACCAACAATGGCTATGAGGTGATCAACCTGGGCATCAAGCAGAGCTGTGAAGCCATCGTTGAGGCCCAACGTGAACATCAAGCCGATTGCATCGCCATGAGCGGTCTGCTGGTGAAGTCCACGGCCTTCATGAAGGACAATCTCCAGGCCTTCAACGAGGCAGGGATCGATGTTCCTGTGATCCTCGGCGGTGCGGCCCTCACGCCACGCTTCGTGCAGAAGGACTGTCGTGAGGTTTACGACGGCAAGGTGATCTACGGCCGTGATGCCTTTGCTGATCTGCGCTTCATGGATGCGTTGATGGATGCGAAGCGCAGCGACAACTGGACCAACAACAAGGGCTTTCTTGCTGATGCGCCCCAAGGGGTGGGCCTTGATGAAGAGGGCACAACTTCCGAGAACGCTGAGGAGACATCCACCTCCGCATCGGATGCTCCGGCAGCGGATCTGCCGCCGGTGAGCTCAGATCGATCCGACGCCGTCCCCGCTGAAGCCGCACCGGTGCCGCCCTTCCTCGGCTCTGCGGTGATTACTGAGGTCGACATCGACATCACCGAGGTCTTCCACTACCTCGACCGCAATGCCCTCTTCGCTGGCCAGTGGATGCTCCGCAAAACCAAGGAGCAGAGCAGGGAAGACTACGAGGCGATGCTTCAGGAGAAGGCAGAGCCGGTGCTGCAGGAGTGGATGCAGCGCTGCATCACCGAGTCACTGTTGACCCCCCGGGCGGTGTACGGCTACTTCCCTGCGGCACGCGATGGAAACACCCTTCGGGTGTTTGATGCCGATGGCACGCGGGAACTCGGGTTTTTTGAGCTTCCCCGTCAACGGTCTGGCAACCGCTACTGCATTGCCGATTTCTTCAACGATCTGGACGCTGAGGGACGCCCGAAGGACGTGCTGCCGATGCAGGCCGTGACCATGGGCCAGAAGGCCTCTGTGGTGGCGCAGGAGCTGTTCAAGGGCGACCGCTACAGCGATTACCTGTACTTCCACGGCCTTGCGGTGCAGATGGCCGAAGCGATGGCCGAATGGGTGCACGCACGGATTCGCTCGGAACTCGGTTTCGCAGATCCAGCTGGCATAGCGCTGCGGGATGTGCTGGCGCAGCGGTACCGCGGCAGTCGGTACTCCTTCGGCTACCCCGCCTGCCCGAATGTGGCTGACTCCAGGCAGCAGCTGGAATGGCTTGGCGCTGAGCGGATCGGCTTGAGCATGGACGCCAGCGATCAGCTCGAACCGGAGCAGAGCACCACAGCATTGGTAGCGCTCCACTCCCAGGCGCGTTACTTCAGCGCCTGAGCCCTGAGGGGCGTCCCATAGCCTGAGGCGCCCTGTTTGTGTTCACCATGGCCATTGCCGGACCGGATGGTGTTGATGCCGCCATCAAAGCTGGTGTGGATCTGGATGGAAGTCCAATCCCTGGAGCGATGCTCGCCCTCTACAACCAGGTGATGGATCTGGAAAGTCAGCGCGCCCGCAGTGGCGTTCTCAAATCGATGCGCAACCGGGTGGTCAAGACCGGAGCCAAGCATTTCGACAAGGAAACGCTCAATCAGAGGCTCGTTGAGGCCGGATGGGACGGTCTGAAGGACAAGGAGATCTCTTTCTTCTATGGATGATCTCCTGCTGACGGAGAAGCAAGCTCTGCAGGGCTCAGTCCTGGCAGAGCTTCTCCATCGTGTCGATCACTTCTTGCTGGAACGATTCCAGGGCACTGGATTCGCTCAGATCAAGGCCTTCGCCAGCGGCGTTCTGGGCCAGGTCCTGGAAATGAAAGGCTCCCTCTCCATTGGCAAGGAACTCGATCGCCGAGCTTTCACCGCTCTCACGAAACGCATCGCAGAGCGCCAGAAAAGCAGCGTCTTCAGTGAACTCCCAATCCATCGAGTGGAGATGACTGAATGACGTTTAACCCGCTCCCCCAGGGGTTCGTCAACCGTCTGAAGTCAAAATGTGCCAGTCCTTGGGCAGACTCCCCCTCGATTGAGCGCTCAGATGTCCAGCAGCAGCCCCGAATTTCCGCCGGCCAGGAACGTTCTTGGCGACCCACTGCAGAGTTGCAGTTGTGAGCCGATGACGGGTTGGTATCGCAATGGTCTCTGCCAAACCGATCCATCGGATCTCGGCCAGCACAGCATCTGCTGCGTGATGACCGAGCAATTTCTCAGTTACAGCAAGGCCCTGGGCAATGACCTGAGCACGCCGGTGCCCGCTTTTCAGTTCCCGGGATTGAAACCAGGGGACCACTGGTGCGTCTGTGCACCGCGCTGGAAGCAGGCCTACGAGGATGGCGTCGCACCCCTGGTGCGCCTGGATGCCACGGAAGACACAGCGCTGAGTGTTGTCAGCCTTGACCAGCTGAAGCAGCACGCTCACCAATCGATCGACTGACCGTCCCAGGCGAGAAAAGTTCCTGATTGTTCCGGGGTCTGTTGCAGCAACAATTCAACCAACTGATGCGCAGCCAGTTCTGGAGTGAAAAGTTTGTCCGGTGCCACGAAGCTCTGGAACGGACGAGACAGGCCTGTGTCGGTCGTACCGGGATGCAACAGGCTCACGGTGGCCAACGGCCAGCGGCGGCCCCATTCAATGCTCAGGCAGCGCAGCAGCTGGTTCTGAGCCGCCTTGGCAGCCCTGTAGCCGTACCAGCCACCAGTACGGTTGTCGCCGATGCTTCCCACGCGAGCACTGAGGCTGGCGAAATGAAAGGGTTGATCCCGCTGCAGCAAGGGCTCGATCGCCTTGGCCAGCAGGATCGGAGCCATTGCGTTGATGCCGAATTGCTGTTCCAACTGAGAACGATCGATCTGTTGAAGACGTTTTTCGGGTTGAAGCCCAGGACCATGCAGGCGGCCGCTGCAGTTGAACACCAAACGCAGGGGGAGCCCCTGGGCACGCAGTCTTGGGCTCAGACCATCCAGATCACTGTCGTTCTCGAGGTCCAGTTGCAGTGAGGACGCCGGAGGTCCATGACGTCCAGCGGTCAACACTTTCAGATCCGGGCAGGTCCGCTTCAGTTCCGCTGCCACTGCCGCTCCGATCCCACCGGGGCCAACCACCAAGGCCAAGCCAGCCCAAGTGATCGGAGCTTCTTCGACCATGTGAACTTGCTGCGAAGAAGGGATCGTCTAGCGGAAATCAGGCATCATCGGCTGGTGGCTCTGACAGCAGTTCTGGTGCCGTTTCGCCGTCATTTCTGGCTCCAGGCCGTGATCGGAAGTCTTTTCATGGCCGCTTTGACCGGCTGGTTGGCTCGGCTACTCCCACAGCGGCCTGATCAGCCCAGATCAAGCTTGGCTGATCTGCTCGATCATGATTCAACCGTTGGTTCCAGTGTGGTTCCAAGGGTGCCGCCGCGTGCTGACCATGTGCCCCTGGAGATCCGCGTCGGTTTGGTCAGCCAGAGCCACATCACCGCCTTACGACCGGGACCCAACGTGCTCTGTCGCTACAAGCACGGCCCTGTGATCCCTACTCAAGAGTTGGTGACGAGGATCGCTTCCTCTCCTCAGCACGAGATTCATTGCTCCGGTGGACCTGTTCAGATCAACCAGCAGAACTATCAAGGCGATGTATCACTGCTGAAAGGCCAAGGTGATTGGCTCCCGGCGATCTCGCATGACCTGGAGACCTACGTGGCCTCAGTGGTTGGCACCGAAATGCCCAGTAGTTGGCATAGGGAAGCCCTGAAGGCGCAAGCCGTTGCAGCACGCTCCTACCCGATGGCCCATCTCGCCCGACCGGCAACGACGGCGTATCACCTGGGGGATACAACCCGTTGGCAGGTGTTTGCAGGGCGGAAAAGCACCACCCTGGCCAGTCGTTCAGCAACACGGGAAACCCGCGGGATCATCCTTAGTTACAGCGGCGGCATTGTGGAAAGCCTTTATGCGTCAAACCCGCAGGTGAGTGCCGAAGCCCATGGCCATCTCGGCGCCAACATGAGTCAATCAGGGGCACAGCAATTTGCACATCAGGTACTTCCCTTCAATGCCATTCTCGGCAGATACCACGCAGGAGCCTCGCGGGCACGGTTGACTTGGCATGACCAGTGAACTGCTTCGAAAAGCGATGGAGGTCACGGTTGCAGCGACCGCATCCGGAGCTCTGGTGCCGCTCGATACCTCATTGACCCACCTGATCGGGGAAAGAGGCTGTCGCTTTGAGTTGCGCCATCTCCTCAGCGCCACACCAAAACACCTTCGAGCATCGGGTCCAAAGCCGAATCCGTTTCTCCCCTGGGACCAACGTCTGGAGGTTGATCGGATCGGTGAATCCCACGTCGTGATCCTGAATAAATATCCCGTTCAGACCTCCCACATGTTGCTCATCACCCAGGACTGGCAACCCCAGACCGGTTGGTTGTCCATGGAGGATTGGCGCTCCCTAGCCTGGATTGATGCCACGACGACGGGTTTGTGGTTCTTCAACAGCGGGCCTGATGCCGGAGCAAGCCAGCCGCATCGACATCTGCAGTTGTTACCGCGGTCAGAAGGGGAGCGGATCTGTGCTCGGGACGATTGGTTCCGTTGCTGTGCGGCTGGCAGAACCACGCCTGCTCAGGACCTTCTGTTGCGCAGTGCACGGGTCGCAGCGATCAGTTCAACCCTGACAGGTGAAATGCTTCAAGCGCTGTATCTAGCTCTGGCAGAAGACCTCGATCTGGGGCACCCCAGCACCGATGATTGTCCTCGTGGGGCTTACAACCTGCTGCTCACAAGGCAGTGGATGGCCATGGTTCGGCGCAGAAGGGAGGGAATTCGTGGTTTCAGCGTCAACGCCCTCGGCTTCGCCGGATCCTTGTTGAGCACCGAGGCCTCCGATCGACAGTGGATTCAGCGTTCAGGACCAGAGGCCCTGCTTCAAGCTGTTGTTGACACGCAGAGCTGAAAAGTTCAGTGATGGCACGGATGCCTTGGCATGCTTCTCTCTGCCAAGGCTGGAGATGGAACTTACAACCACACTTAGGCCAAAACCTGCCTCAAAAATCGGAACCGTCAAATTCAGGACAACTTGCATCTGGTTCGACCCATTGCCCGTCATTACGCCCAACAGACAGGCCTAGGAAGCGACGATCTCCTGCAAGTGGGATGTCTTGGCCTGATCAAGGCTTACAACCGCTACGAAGTCCAGCGGGGGGCTCCCTTTAAAAGTTTAGCCAAGCGGCACATTCGGGGAGCCATTCTTCACTTCGTTCGCGACAGAGTCGGATTGATACGACTCCCAAGGGCCTTTGAAGAACGGGCAATGCAGATGGTTCACAGTTCGGAGTGCTCTTCTCTGAGTCCAGCCGATGACCCGGTGGTTGACCACTACCGCAGCAAGCAGCACTGGGTGGAATTCAAGGACGACCTTCTCGACGACACACCGCAAGGGATTGATCTGGTCGCTCAGAGGCCTGTAGCAGGGTGAACAAGCTGTTATGCAACCCTGAGAATGACGACCATGTGCCCTGCACATGGTCGTCATTGATGGGATGAGTCTGAGGCAGATAGCGGAACTGCTAGGGGTTTCAGCGATGACAGTTCAGAGGCGCGTGAAACTCGGCCTCAACACCATCGCGGACGAGCTGAAAGCTACTCAGCCCGACGCTTGAACGTCGCGATCCATCTGTTCCTGGAGAGTTTTGATCGCGGCATTGAGTGCCGACAGCTGCCTTTCAGCACCATCACGCCAGAACCGCAGCATCGACAGCTTTCGTTCCTGATGCTGGCGACGCAAGCTCGTGTGATCGGTGCTGGGGCTGCAGCAGAACGGAGGAAGCATGTCAGCGTCGACGCTGGAAACATGCTGACCGATTTTCAAGCTTGGTGTGACTCGCCAATTACTTGGCTGTCTCAGAAGCTGGAACTACGGTGTGGATTGAGAGCATCTACTTCGTGGTGTCGACGTCGTTCCGCACACCACAACATCAAGCCGCATGAGTCTCAGGCGAATCCCGATTTTGGTCTTGTCCTGCGTCTCGCTTGCGGGTTTTGAGTTCGTTCCTCATCGCAGCGCTGAGGCATATGTCGCCCTGATGGCAGGTCAAAAGGCACGACCTCTCAACGGCACCTTCAACAACGTTCCGGTTCTTCATTCCAATCAACCGGAGATCGTCACCGGGCCAGGAATCCTGGTGGACACGGCTGCGGGCTCGGCCATCGCTGCAGAGTCGAACCAGCCGCTTCGCAACGCTGCCCACACCTTCAACGGTGAGTTCGGCGTTCATATGCATCACAAGTACTACCCCAAAGACCAAGCCAGGCTGGGGGGCCGTCGATCCAGGGGCTTGATGACCTTGGCTCTGATCGCGACGAATCCCGGATCAAGTCCGATCACACTGAAGTTCGATCGAGGCTCCGTCAAAAACAGCTTTGAAGCGCCTTATCACCCGAATCGTTTGATGGGGGTCAAGCCCCTCGGAAAGCGTCCTTGGAACACAGGACCAGGCGATGCCACCGCCGTTCAACTGCTGCGCGGTGAACTAGATCGGAAATTACCCGAACAGGTCGTGATCCCGGCAGGAGGGCAGAGGGTTGTGGTGCGAACTGTGCTCCCTGCCCGTGGCATTGCCAACGGGCTGCTGAAAGGATGCAGCAACGGTCCTTTCACGCTGGCTGTCGTTGCAGCCGAGCAATCAGCACAGGATGCCGATCTTTTCGCGGTGCTGCAGTCGGGGCGACTGGCACCGGGGAGGATTTATCTGAACCGGATTCGCGAGATCCAGCTGGGTCGTGTTTTCTCCAGGGTGGCTGGCGTTGCCCTGGGCGATGCCTACAAGGCTGAGATCAGCCATGACCTCAACCAGGGGCCACTGCACGTGCCCCTCACCAGCACGAAGCGACATCACTTCGGTACCAGTGATGTTCAGGTCAATCCGTTGACCACACGGATGATTGATTCCGCTCTGAACAACGTCGGCACCTATGGGGTTCGCTACGACGTGACCCTCAATATTTCTGGTGTAGGGCCCCATCAACTGGTGCTTAGTCACCCGGTTGTGTCTGGCAAGAAGACGTTCACAGCCTTCCGTGGATCGCTGCAGATTCTTCAGGATCGAACCCTTCAAGAGGTTCACGTGGGCATGCGCTCGGGGGAGAGCCTGGCCCTGGCTGATCTCAACCTGGTGCCTGGCACACGCAAGGCGGTGAAGGTGAGCTTGGTTTATCCGGCCGATGCCACCCCAGGCCATCTCCTCAGTGTTGTGCCCGTTCAGCAGCTGGCCATGCTTTATCGGCGCAAGCAACAACAGCGAGACGCCCAGGTCAAAATCGCGGACACCAAATCCCGCATGGTGGGGCCCAAGACAGCTCCTCCTCCGCCTGAATCCAAGCCAGTTGTTGTGAACCCTGCACCTGTGAAGCCAGCATCTGTAAGGCCGGTTCCTTTGATGCCGGCTGTGGTGCCTATCGCCCGTCCCAGTTACGGCGATGTGATTCGATCTCAGCAGCAGTGGTTGCTCCAGCTTCAGGGTCGATAACCTGCCCAAAGGTGGATTGAACTTTTGAGCGGCGAGGACTCAAAACGTCAACGCATCTCTGTGGAGATGTCAGAGCCCATGGTCGCGTTGATTGACCAGCTCAAGGGTGAATACGGAGCTCGTTCCCGTGGCCGGGTGCTCGAAATGCTCCTCCAGGATCTGCTCGACCCTGGGGATCCAGCGTCGGATCAAGAGGTCGATCCTCTGAAGGGCGATGCTGAACCAGCGGTCGCCAGTCGGCCCGATGAGGTCACCAGTCTCGTTCTGATCTCAACTGGCAACAAACAACAAGGGCTTGAAGACGCTCCAACCTCAGCCTCTGGGCTTCCATCGGGGGGTGGCTCCTCAGGCATCGACCTGCCGGGGTTTGTCAGCAAACGCACCAGTCAGTTGAAAGCGACGCTTCGCTCTCCGCAGCAACGCGATTCCCCTCAGAACGACCCCCTTGTCTCAACGGTGGACCCCACTGATTTAAGAGAGGCCAGTGCTGCTGCCGAAGAGCACTGGAGGTCCCTCTATGGTCAACCACCGGGTCCAACAGTGATTGAAGCGGCCATGACCTGGCTGGCTCGAGATGTCTGGTCCAGTACCGATGCCAGTGATGGGCGTCCATTCACCTGGTCGGCAGCGAATGCAGCCGTTGAGACGCTCTGTGCCAGCTGGGAGTCAATTGATCCATCGCTGGGTCGGGTGATGGTTGTGGCTGGCGCTCTTGAGGATCCCTTTGCAACATCCTCCTTGGCAGAACGTATGCCAACCCTGATCCGCCGCTTTGTGAACCGTTTCCGCCGCAGCAGACAGGTCACCTCCTTCGAAACCCTTGAGTCAACAATGACGGTGCATGGGGCTCTCAAGCTGTTGGGTTTATCAACCCAAGCAGGGACTTCGGTCACTCTGAGTTCCATTCGTGAGGCTTACAAGCAACGGGCGCTTGAAGAACATCCCGATGCTGGTGGCTCCACCGACGCGATGCGCCGACTCAATGAGGCCTATCGGTTGCTGCGTGAGCTGTACAGAAACCGTTGATCACTTGTCCCTGCTGAGACGTGTAATTGGTCCAGGACTGTGTCTTGATTGAGATGCGTGCGTAATAGCTCGTGACCGGCACCTCTACTGCGAACAATCAACCAAGCACTGAGGGCCAACATGGTCTCAGTGCCACACGGCGCCAAAAGATCAGTGGCGTTGTTCACCTCGAAGCCGATGGTCTTGTTGAACGCAGCGACAATCAGGCCCACAACAATCACATTGGAGAGATTGTTTTTCAGGCTTTGAAGGCTGTTCGCCAAGAGAATGTTGGTGTGCTGCTCCTCGCCATCCTCCAGGCCTTGATCAAGGTCTGAGATCACCAACTAATAGACGTTATGGCCAAAGATCGGCAGGGCGATGCATATCACGAAGTAATCAACCCTTCCCACCATCTGGCTGATGTTCTAGGCGGCAACACTTTTGGCAGTGATGGTCAGGCGCATGATTACAAGAAAGGACTGAAGACCTCAACCGCCCTAATCACGAAGCAGCCAACGCTTCCGAGCAGGCTGAGCACCATCGGAACGATGCTGATCAGCCGGAATTTCCAGATCAGGCGCTCAAACCGCCGTTCAATCAATAGCGCGGCCACGGTCAAATCCGATCATCCGTTCGCAATCTGATCAACAGAATCTCAGGTCTTGTCTGCGATACATAACAAGACACAGAAAGAGTCTTACCTGAAACGAGCGCTAATCGTCAAGATTCAAAAAATTGGTGGTTTTTGCTTGCTGTGCAGGTGACGTTGCATTGCGGCGCCCTTTCTTGTTCAAAAGCTTTTTTCTGTTGTTTTTGTCTGCAGTCCACGGCCAGTCCAGGGGTTGCCTACGACCGATGAAACCCACTGGATTGTAGGGTTTTCAGGCCTGCGTACCTGCTGTAGACACAGGTACGCAGGCCGATCAGCGGTTTTCGAGCCCTTGCTGGCCTAAGGAAAGCTCAATCTCTGGCTGATCAGCTGGGAATTTGAACGAGACTCGTTTCTTGTCTCGCATGGGCCTGCAGAGACTGTAGAACTGCCTCTTGCGTCTTACTTGAGACACGTGCCAGGTCTGACAATAAGTCTCATCCGAGATAAGTGGACAATAAAAAACCGGGCTCGAAAGCCCGGCTCTTTTGACCACGTTCAACGTTGAATCAGGTGGATGTTTGCATGCCCTGAATTAAGAAGTCGAAATAAGGAGACGTGAGCTTCACCTGCTGTTCCGACAACAACGACACGGACGCTTCCTTCATGCACTTCATGGCTTCAACCATGCCGGGCATCGGAACACCGAGGCTGTTGTACATCTCGCGAGCACCCACCAGCCCGATCTCCTGGATCATTTCGGTGCTGCCGGCCAGCACTCCGTAGGTGATCAGACGGAGGTACCAGCTGTAGTCGCGAAGACACTGGGCCCGCTGGCGCTGACCGTAGGCATTGCCGCCAGGTGCGACGTACTCAGGTTTGCGACCAAACAGTTGCTTGGCTGATTCGTCGACGATCTTCTTTTCGTTCTCGGTCAGAACCTTGACCACAGAAACGCGCATGGCGCCTTGGTCTAGGAAATCCACCATGGTGCGGAGTTCTCCGCTGGTGGGATACCGCAGATCGTCATCGGCCTGGAGGATGAGATCCCGGACAATGCTCATGGAACTGGGCAGGCTTCGTGGAGTTTAGTGGTCTCGACCCGTTCACCTGACCCATCACCGCCCGGGTGTTACGCCATTGCAATGGCAGGGAATCGAGAGCATGACCAAAGTCGACAGCCCGAACAGCAGTGAACCGCGGCCTGGGCTCACGATTGAGCTCGAGGCTGTTGACCTGGATCGCGACGGCAAGGGTCTGGCCCGTTGGAACAACTGGGTGATCGTCGTTCCTGATCTCTTGCCGGGGGAGCGCGCCACGGTTCAGCTGCAGCAACGCCAGAAGTCGCGCTGGTTGAGCCGTCGGGTGGATCAGATCACGTTCTCCGCAGATCGGCGCCTTCCTCCCTGCATCCTTGCCGATGACTGCGGTGGTTGCACCCTCCAACGCCTGGATGACGCCGCCCAAATCCGTTGGAAAGCCAAGCAGATTCAACAGACCATGCAGCGCATCGGGGGGATTGACGTTGCCCCTGCGCCCACGCTGGTTAATGCGGAACGCTGCTTCGGTTATCGCAACAGGGCCTTGATCCCGCTGAAGCGAGACCAGAACGGACGGTTGAAGGCCGGCTACTTCCGATCGAAAACCCACAAGATCGTCAATCTGAACCACTGCCCGGTGCTCGATCCACGCCTGGACGCGTTGGTGGAACCTCTTAAGCAAGATCTGGATGCAGGGGGGTGGCCTGCCGATCATGACCTGCTCGAATCCCAGGGTCTGCGCCATCTCGGGCTTCGTCTTTCAATCGCTACCGGAGACGTTTTGATCACGCTGATCAGCAGCCATGCTCAGCTTCGAGGTCTTGAGGTCCTCGCTCAGAGCTGGGTCGAGCGTTGGCCCGCGGTGAAAGGGGTCTGCCTCAACCTTCAACCCAAGGCCAACAACCTGGTGCTCGGTCGAACCACCCATTGCCTCGCCGGTGTTCCCACCATTGAGGAACAGTTCTGCGGCATCAAGCTCGCCCTCAGCAGCACCACCTTTGTTCAGGTGAATACGCCGCAGGCTGAACGGATCGTTCAGCGCCTCACAGACTGGCTTTTGGTTCAGTGCGCCGGCGCACGTGTGGTCGACGCTTATTGCGGCGTAGGAACCATTGCCCTGCCCCTGTCCAAGGCCGGTTTTAATGTTCAAGGCCTGGAACTCAACCCCGACTCGGTGGAGCAGGCCCGGCTGAATGCCATGCACAACGGCCTTTCCTCCCGCTGTGCATTTGATGCCGGCGATGTGGCAGACCTGCTCGCTGCTCATCTGGACGACTGTCAGGCGCTGGTGTTGGATCCACCTCGCCGGGGTCTCGATCGATGCGTGGTGGACAGCATCCTTGAGCGGCCTCCTGCGGTGCTGGCCTACCTCAGCTGTGACCCCGCCACGCAAGCACGGGATCTGAAAGCACTGCTCGCCCCATCAGGTCCCTACGAGCTGGAGATGCTCCAGCCCGTGGACTTCTTCCCCCAGACAACGCACCTTGAATCGTTAGCGCTGCTGAAACGGGTCAGCTCCTGAGCTCAGCCTGAAACTGCTTGCTCAAAGCGGCACGCACCTTGTCGTGAACAGGCTGAATTTTGTCGTCGGTGAGGGTTTCGTTTTTGCCGCGGTAGCGCAGACGGAAGGCCTGGCTCACTTTGTTGTCGCCTAGCTGCTCGCCCTCAAAGCGATCCACCAGTTCCACCTGCTCCAGAAGAGGTTTGCCCGCCTTGCGGATGGCTTTGATCAGATCGGCAGCTGCACTGGATCGGTCGACGATGACGGCAAGATCCCGCTCGCTGAAAGGCACGGTTGGGTATTGCTTGAAGGATGGCGTCCAGCGGTTGCTGCGGGTGGCGGCATCCAGCAGTCGCGCAAGGTCGAGTT
This sequence comes from Synechococcus sp. WH 8109, assembly GCF_000161795.2. Lineage (NCBI taxonomy): Bacteria > Bacillati > Cyanobacteriota > Cyanophyceae > Synechococcales > Synechococcaceae > Synechococcus > Synechococcus sp. WH 8109. The sequence continues at coordinate 992,340 of NZ_CP006882.1, forward strand.
CGAACAGATAGGTGGCTTCAGGAAGATCGAGCTGCTCAGCCATGGCTGGGTGAAGCTGACCAAAACAACCCAAGGGGCGTCCTTCCAACACCAGGGTGGCAGCCCGACCCGGATGCAGTCGTGCATCGTCTGTCAGGCGATGGTCAGACAGTTCCAGCTGCAAGGCCTCCATCACCCTTGTGAGAACGCCACGGGCCTGGAAATAGTCGGGCGCCTGCGGCTTGCCGCTGGTGGCCCAGGTGGACAGGCGTCGATCTCCGCAGATCACGCCACCTAGAATGGCGATCTGGCTGACAGCCTCCGCGGATCCGCTGTATGTGTTGCCGATCTCGAAGACGGAGCAACCCCGCTGCGACGCCTTCAGATTGCGAACACAGATCTGCAGGTGCTCTTCCCAGAGGTTCGTGCGCAGATGGCTTGTGTCGGACAACAAAGGATTGCTGATGGCGATGCGCTGTTCCTGCTCGGAAGCCGGAACGAGAGACAGGGTGGTGACCTCCTGTAGTCCTGTGGAACAGAACAGCTGCCGCAGGCGCCGTTCCGCCCGCTGGTGCGGTGTCAGGGCACCTGGCTCCAGCGGATCCGGCAGGTGGGCCTCAAACCGATCGAAACCCACAAGACGAGCCACCTCCTCGATCAGATCAACTTCACGCTGGAGGTCTTGCCGTCTCGAGGGCGGTGCAATGACCTGCCATCCCTGGTCATGGGCTGAGAGCTGGCAACCGAGGGCTTTCAGGCAGTTTTCGATGCTGGTGTCATCCAGATCTTCCGGGCCATCGGAAGCATCGAGGGGGCCAAGCAATTGATGAAGGGCACTGCGCCTCAACAGCACCGGTTCCGCTTCTGCGGGACCGTTACCGCCAACCCAACGGCCGCGCTCAGAGCAGGAAAACTCCTGACTCAACAAGGCCGAAGCACGGGCCGAACAGGGCAGGGTCATTTCCACAGGCAACCCCTTTTCGAAACGACTGCTGGCATCCGTGCGCAAGCCCAGGGCCCGGGCTGACTGACGAACCCTCGGCGATGCAAACAGAGCGGATTCAAGCCAAATGTTTCGGGTACTGGCGGTCACCCCACTCTCGAGACTCCCCATCACACCTGCGACGGCGACAGGCCGGTCATGGCAGGTGACGACCTGCACACGGCTGTCGAGACTTCGCTTCTGATCATCCAGACCTACGAAGATTTCCCCATCGCGAGCGGAACGGACCGCAAAACTCTTGGCGTCCACCGCTTGCCCGGTCAGTTGTTCCAGCGCATCGGCATCAAAGGCATGGAGGGGCTGCCCCTGTTCCAGCATCACCAGGTTGGTGACGTCAACCACCTCATTGACGCTGTTCACACCACCACGCTCAAGGCGCTGCTGCAACCAGGTGGGTGAGGGCTTGGAGCCGTCCACCCCCTCGATCCTGGTGATCGAATAGAAGCAGCCGTCCAGTTCTGTGTTCAGCGGAGTGGTGCTGGGATCCAGATCCAGCTCGGGCAGGCTCAATCTTCCACCGGTCAGGGCCGCCACCTCGCGAGCGATACCCACCATTGAGAGGCCGTCGGGACGATTGGCCGTGATGGCCAGCTCCAGAACGGTGTCGTCGAGTCCCAACAGAGGGGCCACAGGCGACCCGTTGGGCGGCAAGGATTCGTCCAGCTCATCCAGGATGGCGATGCCGTCGGATTGCTCCGTCAGGCCCAGCTCGGTTAGGGAACAGATCATTCCGTTGCTGGCAACACCACGCAATTCACCGGCTTTGATCGTCAAGCCAACGGCGGGGAGGGTGGCTCCGACCATGGCCACCGGTACATGAATGCCGGCACGCACGTTGCTGGCACCACAGACGATCTGGATGGGGTCCCGAGCTCCAATATCCACGCTGCAGACGCTGAGCTTGTCGGCGTTGGGGTGTTTCTCCCGTTCCAGCACATGGCCGACCACAACGCCATTGGCCTGGGCGCTGAGGTCATCAATGTCGTCCACCTCAAAGCCCGCCATCGAAAGACGCTCGGAGAGATCGTCCACGGACTCATTCACCTGGACCAGCTGCTTCAGCCAGGAGATGGATACCCGCATCGGATCTAAGCCAGACAGCGCGCGATCTTAGGAAGTCCCCCCTGGGAGAGCTGCTCTGGAGCTGTCGGGTCAGGGGTTAAGCTCGATGTTTGTCATTTCGCTTCGCACCTGCGGCGCAACGTCCTTTATGGCCAAGAACAAGGGCGTCCGGATCGTGATCACTCTCGAGTGCACTGAATGCCGGTCCAATCCCGCCAAGCGTTCACCCGGCGTGTCTCGCTACACGACGGAAAAGAACCGCCGGAACACCACCGAACGGCTGGAGATCAAAAAGTTCTGTCCCCACTGCAACAAGTCCACGCTCCACAAGGAGATCAAGTGACCTTGCAGGTCCGTCTTTCCTCCATCCGTTCCTGAGTCATGTCCAGCTCCTTCTTCAAGAAGCGTCTTTCGCCGATCAAGCCCGGTGATCCCATCGATTACAAGGATGTGGATCTTCTCAAGAAGTTCATCACCGAACGCGGCAAAATTCTTCCCCGTCGCCTCACCGGCCTTACTGCTAAGCAGCAGCGCGATCTCACTAACGCCGTCAAGCGTGCTCGCATCGTTGCCCTTCTGCCGTTTGTGAACCCCGAAGGTTGATCCTCGGGCGTTGAACAACTCAATCCAACTCGGAGACACCGTCGCGGTAGTTCTCAAGGGTTCCCCTCTTTTCGGCCGTCTTCTGTCCATCAAGGGCAGCAAGGCGGTTCTTTCTTTTGGTGGTCAACGTCGTGACCAGGGCCTGCCCCTGCGCGACTTGATTCATATTGATCCCGAACATCGCTTTGTTAACAGTGACCTTCCTGCACCTGAGCGGGTGCAGGACAGCGCTCCATCGGCACGGGCTGTTGTTGAGGCTTGGCAGCTGTTGGAAACGGATCAACCGGGGGGATTGGCTCGACTGAGCCTCTGTGAGCTGGGCGAGTTGGTATTGACCCCGTTCAACCTCGCTGGGCTGGCTGCGCTGTGGGCCTGGCTGCATGGGAACCAACAGTTGTTCCGCTGGCGTCGTGACCGTTTGATCCAGCCACTCTCCCGCGAAGAGAGAGCCAGCCTGCGTCGCCAACGCCGAGCTGAGCGGCAGGCACAGCAGCATGAACAACGACAGCTCGCGTTGCTGCGGACTGAGCGAGCCCTTAGCGACGATGAACGCGTGGAGCTGGATCCGGTATGGGACGAGCGCTTCAGCCACTGGATTCAGTTGCTGAAAGACAATCCCGCTGCGGTGGGTTTCGACCCTGATCTCAAGCAGTGGTCGGCAGAGTTGTCGATTGGATCGGATGCCGCCGATCTGCGGCAGTGGTTGATCGTGCGTGGGTTTCTCGATCCCAATGAGCCCATTGGCCTGAGGGGCAGCGTCTGGTCTCGCAGTTTTACCTCTGATCTGGTGGAGGAAGCGAATCGTCTTGTTGCTCTGTCGAATGAAGAGCTACCCGGGGATGAGCAACGCATAGACCTCACTCACCTGGCCACCTACAGCCTGGACGATTCGGGCACTCGAGAAATTGATGACGCGCTCTCGCTGGAGCGTCGTGATGGCGTCGATTGGATCTGGATCCACATCGCTGATCCAAGTCGTCTGATCGACATTGACTCCCCCCTTGATCATGAAGCCAGACGTCGGGCCACCAGTTTGTATCTGGCGGAGGGTGTGATGCCCATGCTCCCTCTGGAGCTGGCGGCCGGTCCCCTCAGTCTGCGGGCTGGCCAGCGTTGTGCAGCCCTGAGTGTGGCCGTTTGCCTTGATGACGATGGTGCCGTGGCGGAACAACGGATTGCGCGCAGCTGGATCCGACCCCGCTACGGCCTCACCTACACCGATGGTGATGAGCTGATCGAGTTGGCACCCCCAGGAGATGAAGCCCTCTCGGATCTCTCGGGACTCTTGATGTTGCGCATGCGCTGGCGCCGCTCCAAAGGAGCCGTGATGTTTGACCAGCCTGAAGGACGCTTCCGCTACAGCGATGGGGCCTTGACGCTTCAGGTGATTGACCCTTCACCCTCCCGCCTGATGGTGAGTGAAGCGATGCTGCTGATGGGGGCTGTTGTGGCCTCCTTTGGGCAAGAGCACAGCCTGCCGTTGCCCTTCCGCAGTCAGCCTGCGGCTGAGCTGCCCTCCATCGATGAACTCGATCGAATCCCCGAGGGACCAGCCCGTGATGCGGCGATCAAGCGCTGCTTGAGCCGAGGCGTGCAGGGCACGCGAGCCATGCCCCATTTCAGTCTCGGGCTTGAGGCCTATGTGCAGGCGACTTCTCCGATTCGACGCTACGCCGATCTCGTCGCCCACCGGCAAATCATTGCCCAGCTCTCTGCGCTTGCACCGATGGATGAAGAGCGTCTGAGTGAAGTGATTGACGATCTCGATGATCCATTGCGCCAATCCATTCAGATCAGCCGTGAGGATCAGCGCCACTGGCAGCAGGTGTGGTTCGCCGAGCATCAGAACACCGTTTGGTCTGCCGTATTCCTGCGCTGGCTGCGCCCGCAGGATCGCTTGGCCCTGGTTCATGTGAGCGAGCTGGCCATTGATCTGGTCGGTTGTGTTTCTGCAGAAGACCCTGCTCCTGGCGACGGTCTTGAACTCAAGGTGGGGCGTGCTGACCCGGTACGCGGTGAGCTGCAGCTTCAGTTGGCTTGATCCAGAACCCCGGTGATCCGCACCCAGGGCCCCCAGGGATTCTTTATGCCGCGGAGGTTCAGGGTTCGGTGCGAGTGATCCTCTTCGGATAGCCAGCGATGGATTGCCGGTTCCAGGGTGATCAGAGGCCAGATCCTTTCAGCGGTTTCCAATTGGTAGCCCTCCTGGAGGTTGCCGGTGAGCACGCCACTGAAACCGCCCTCATGGGGCTGGTTTGGCGCCTGGTTTACGTCAGGGGGAAGCAGCATGCTGGCTCGTGGGCCTGAAGGGCGGCCCATAGCGTCCAGGTGTTCAGGTCGAGCCAAGCCCTGCTCCTGTGCCTTGACCCAGTGTGGATGCCAGAGCGGCCAGTCCCAGATCGGGAGGACTGCTGCAGGGGCCTGCGGCTCGTGGATCAGGGCTGACTGGATGGCCTCAACATTCAGATCACCTATGTCACAGCCCTGACGAACGGCCATGGCCGCTGCCAGACCCGCCACCTGGCCCAGGTTGAGAATCAAGGGCTGCAGGCGCGTGGCCCCATTGGCCATGTGGCTGACGCTGAAGCCTTTCTCGGCCATCACAAGGTTGGGGATCGAGTCTGAGATAAGGGCATCGAAGGGGATGCAGAAGGGCGTACCGCTCCAACGTCCTCCCCAACGCACACTTTTCGGGGCGATGGGCCAGTCCTCGCCCGGGTAGTGATGGTCGTTGGCATAGGTGCCCACAGCAATGCTGGTGCAGCGTCCCTGGGCATCGATGGGGAGCGGTCCCCGCAGGGCTTCTGTGGATATCGGCAAAAGGTCGCGTTCCGTGACCGTTGTGCGACCCATCAGCCGCCGACTTTCTCGCCAGTACGGCATCAACGCCAGGCTGGGATCTGCTCCCGGGAAGGCGTTGCCGGCAGTGATCCAACCACCGCTGCATTCCTCCAGCGCCGCCAGGAAATCCATGCTGTGCCGTTGCATCTCTTGGGCCAGCTCCGCACGAACCTCGCCATCAGCACTGAGGGCTCGATCGATGCTGTTGTGCCAGTCGTTGCCCTCCAGAGGCCAATTGAGCATGACCAGGCCGCTGGGCAGACGGCCATAGGTGATGGTTTTCTCGAGGCCGAAGCTGGCGGTGCTCCGATCGAAAGGAATCCGCGGTACAGAAGCGACATGGCGCGGAGTGAGTTCCCCATGCAATTGGCCCATCGCCACCCAGGTGGGTGACTGAGTGGGTTGCTGTTGAAAAAAAGCTTCGCTCTCAAGCCGGGACTGTTCGGGGGCGCTGGGTTCCTCCCAGATCTCCTTGGCTTCCCAACCCCAGCGGAAGGGCGCCGACGACAGGGCAAGCAGATCTCCCAGATCGCTGCCATCCACAAACACATCGGCGGAAAAGCTTTCGACGCCATTGGCGCTGTGGATCTCCACAGATTGGAGGCGACCCTGCTGGCAGTGAACCTGTTCCAGGCTGCAGTGGGGACGCCACTCCAGCCTGGGCTCAGCCACCACCCAGCGTTGCAGGATCCGTTCGGCTGTTTGCGGCCTGTATCCGAAACAACTCACCCAGTTGTGGTCGAGCCCGCTCGGCTCCTCCAACTCCAACTGGCGCAGAAAGGCGCCCCAGATCCCGGTTTGCCAACAGGTCAGTTCATGGCCATCCGGGGCACAGACTCCTGCCGAACTCACCATGCCCCCCAGCCAGGGGCCAGGGGTGATCAGTGTCGTGTCTGCTCCTGATCTCGCGCTCTGCAGCGCAGCAGCGACGCCCCCGCAGCCACCACCCCAGACCACCACGTCGCGGTGCGTCATGACGAGGGCCGGTTGGCGTGGAGCGAGATGGGCATGCTCGTTAGAGTCTGTCGTCGCTGCGGTGCAGCGGAGTTCGAACTTTTCTGATGCCCTACACCCTTACGACTCCGCTCTATTACGTCAACGATCGTCCCCATCTGGGCAGCACGTACACGACCCTGGCCTGTGACGCCTTGGCTCGCTTTGAGCGGCTGCAGCTGGAGAAGGTGACCTTCGTGACCGGTGTTGATGAGCACGGCCAGAAGATTCAGCGCACGGCAGAACGTCAGCAGCTGAGCCCACAGGACCACTGCGATAAGGTCAGCACCCGCTACCGCGATCTCTGGAATCAGTGGGGGATTTCTAACGATCGCTTTGTGCGCACCACCAACCCGCGCCACCTGGAGTTGGTGGAACAGTTCTACGAACGGGTCAAGGCATCAGGCGACATCGTTGTCGGCAAGCAGACTGGTTGGTACTGCGTCGATTGCGAGGAATACAAGGACGATCCGGCCGAAGCGGAGTCGCCCTCCTGTTCGATCCACCGCAAGCCTCTCGAATGGCGCGATGAGGAGAACCTGTTCTTTCGGCTCTCCCGCTATCAATCCGCCATTGAGGAGTTGGTGTCCCGCGATGACTTCATCGCCCCTGCCAGCCGACGACAGGAAGTGCGCAATTTCGTCGCCCAAGGTCTGCGCGACTTCTCCATTTCGCGGGTGAATGTGTCCTGGGGACTTCCGGTCCCCGACCATCCAGGCCACACCTTCTACGTCTGGTTTGATGCCCTACTCGGTTATCTCACAGCGCTTCTTGATGATGGCGAATCGGTATCGCTCGATCGGCTCGCCTCCTGCGGTTGGCCCGCCTCCGTGCACGTGATCGGCAAGGACATCCTTCGCTTCCACGCTGTGTTCTGGCCTGCCATGTGCATGTCTGCAGGACTGCCTGTACCGCAAAAGGTTTTCGGCCATGGCTTCCTCACCCGTGAGGGCCAGAAGATGGGCAAATCCCTCGGCAATGTGCTGGACCCGGAACTGTTGCTGGAGCGATGCGGCAGCGATGCCGTTCGTTGGTACCTCCTGCGCGACATCCAATTCGGAGACGACGGCGATTTCCAACAGCAACGCTTTCTGGATCTGGTCAACAACGATCTGGCCAACACCATCGGCAACCTGCTGAATCGCACCTCGTCGATGGCGCGCAAGTGGTTCGATGACGTCGTTCCCCCGGCTGGTGCAGCCTCAAGTGCTGACCATCCCCTGGCCCTCAAGGCTGCGGAAACCGTCAGCACGGTGATTGAGGCGATGCCGCAGCTTGCGTTCAAAACCGCAGCCGAGTCGATCCTTCAATTGGCTATTGCCGCGAACGGTCATCTCAATGAAACGGCTCCCTGGAGTCGCATGAAGGAACCCGGTCAAGAGCAGAGCGTGGCCGAGGATTTGTTTGCTGTGCTGGAAACCACGCGCATCGTTGGACTCCTGCTTGCCCCGCTGCTGCCCGACCTCAGCGAGCGGATCCTGTCCCAACTTGGGGAACGCCTGGATCCAGACAACTGGTTGAAACAGCTGAATTGGGGAAGGCTGTGCAGCGGTTCTGCGCTGCCCAAGCCAACACCGGTGATGCAGCGGTTGGAACTGGATGAACCGCTCTGAACAAAGCATGCTGAGTCGCTTGTCACGTTGTGGTCTGACAGCAGCCCTTGTGGCGAGTGCATGGCTCACCGGTTGCACAACGAGGCGGCCGATCGCGCTTGAACCCACGCCGTCCTTTGTCTTCCGGTCGCTGGATTTGAGCCAGCGGGCCGACGATGGCAACCGTGACTGGGATCTCACCAGCCCCGAGGCTCGTTACGACCTTAGTAGTCGAACCATCCGTGCACGACGTCCCGAGGGAGTTCTCTATCGAAACGATCAACCGCACTACAGGATCACCGCAGATCTCGCCACGGTGCTACGTGATGGAGAGCTCGTCGTTCTTGAAGGATCGGTCCAGCTGCGGCAGTTGAGCCAACGGGGGCTGACGATTGAGGGAGACAATCTCATTTGGACACCATCGCAGTCACGGATGGTGATCAATCAACGGCCCAAGGCCAATGATGGCCAGACGCAAATTCGCTCACGCGAGCTGGCGTTCCAGCAGGACTCCGAGGTGCTGGAGTTCAGCGGCCCAACCCAGCTGAACCGTGTTGATGAAACCAGTGTTGCTTCCACAGTGGTGCAGGGTGGGAGCGGAACCTGGAATCTGAAGAGTGGTTTGTTGCAGGCGCCTGGTCCGGTGCAGGCCATCCGCAGCGATGGCCGCACACTCAGCGCTTCAGGCCTCAATGGCAACACCCGCCAGGGTTACCTCGACCTTCAACAACCGGTCACGCTGGTGCTGGAGAACGACCGTGGTCTGATCACTGCCGGCCAAACACGTTGGTTATTTTCAGCGAAGCAATTTCAATCTGATCATCCCGTTCAGGCTGATTTGAAAAACAGCAATGTGCAGGGCAAAGGATTCAAGCTTGATCAGCTCACTGGCACCGTGATCATTTCTAGTGACTGTCGCGTTGAGCAGACGTTGGAAACACTGACGGCCAGTCGCTGCGCTTGGAACTGGAGCAGTGAACGGGTAGTGGCAGATGGCGATGTAGTTCTTCGGCGGACAAAACCAGAGCAGGTCACTCGCGCCTCACGCATGGAAGCCAAGATTTCGGACGATGGTGAGATCCGCTTCGGCCAAACCGGAGCGAGGGTTGAATCGACGATCAAGCTGAGTCCGGCGGCACAGGAGAAGCATCGCCGGCCCCAAGTGTCGTTCTGAGACGCTGGGTCCAGCCCTCAATCCATCGCTCATCGGAGCGGGTGAAACAACGGGGCGACCAACCCCCCACGATCACGGCCCCCTCGTTCCCCATCGGGCAAACAACGATGGCGGGGAGTGAAGGCAGCATCGCGTCGAATTCCGCTCGGCCAGGAAAGAGCGTTGTGTTGACCAAGGAGATGGTTTGCTCACGCTCCATGGCCCGTTGGGTGATCGCTCCTGGCTGGAAAACCTCCTGACTGATCAGGCCCCGACGCAGTACGACTTGATGGCGCCAGAGCACGAGCACGGATGCCGCTGGCGTCGCTGTCAACAGCATGTGGCTGCCCCAGGCCAACTCCTGTTGTTGGTTTTCGCTGAACTGATCCGCCATCAAAAGTCCCTGTTCTCCCTTCAACGGAACTTTCTCTGCTGACTTTGGGTTCGCCCGTGTCCACAGCACCGCCACCAGCATCAGGCCCACCGCTGCCATCCCGGCAAGAACTTCTGCCCGTTGAAATTCCGGTGTGACTGTCTGCGCTACCTCTGCATTGGTCACAGTCAGACCCAGCAACAAGAGCGCACAGATCAGAACGGCTCGGGCGGGACCTGGCATCAACAGATGGTGCTGTCAGAACGCAATCATCCTGCTCAAATACGAACATGTCCGGCTCTGCCATGACGACTCCCGAGGCTTTTGCCGCTATTGCCCTTGCCGCTGTTGCCTGTGATGGAAGGCTGGGGCGGGATGAGGCCCATGCCCTGCGCCTTCAGCTGGAGAACCGATCGCTTTACTGCGACAGCTCTGAAGCGGCCATGGGTGAATTGTTTGACCGCTTGCTGTTGCTGTTACGGGAGCAGGGCGTCCAGGGCTTGATCACGTCCGCCTTGCCTCAGCTCAATCGATCCCAGCAGCAGTCCGCCCTGGCTGTGGCAGCGCATCTCGCGCATGCCGACCGCAAGATCACAGCGGAGGAGACCGATCTCCTGGACCAGCTCACCCGTCAGATGACACTGCCCGACAACGAAGCCCGCATGATTGTTGAGGCAATTGCAGCCTTGAACCGCGACATGCTGGACAGCTAACGGCAGACTGAGTCAGTCGTAACGCCTGAAGAGATGCCTCGTTCCGCCCGACGCCTATTGGCCAGCCTCCTTAGTTTCGGGGTCTGTTTTCTTCTATGGGCCCCTGCCAGTCTGGCGATCTCACCTGCTGCACTGGGTGGAAGCCTGCCGGATGCGTTGGTTATCGACGATGCCGATGTGTTCAGCCGCGCCAGCCGTGGTGAATTGGAAGCGAAATTGCGCAGCTTTGAAGATCAACGGGTCGATGCCCGTTTAATCACGCTGCGGCGTTTGGATTACGGCATCACCTTGAACAGCTTCGGTGAGGAACTCCTTGAAACATGGAGCTCACCCAGCGGCAATCCCTTGCTACTGATGTTGATCGAAGCCTCCAACAAGCGTTCCGCTGTGGTGGCTAATCAGGAGCTTGAGGCACAGCTTCCTCCCAGCCTGCTGAAGAGCACCGCCCGTACAACGATGACTGTGCCCTTGCGGGAGGGCGATCGTTATCGCCAGGCATCCGTTGATGGTCTCACCCGACTTTCAACCGTTCTCTCGGGTGGCGAGGATCCCGGCCCTCCGAAGGAGATCGAACGGGTCACCCTGCCCACCAACATTCCCACTAAGGCCGAAACCGCTGAAAGCGATGCCACTAAGTGGGTGATCATCCTGTTGGTTCTTGGAACCATCATTCCGATGGCCACCTGGTGGGTTTTCTCGCGTTGATGGTCCGACTGCGATGAGCCGACTGCGATGAGCCGACTGCGATGAGCCGCCGTAAGTGGATCAACCTGTTCAGCAACAGCCAAGCGATCGAGCTCTCCAGTGATCTTGAGCGTGGTTATGAGGCGGCTCTGCTCATCCAAAGCCTGGAGTTGGAGTACTACGGCGACCGGCAGATCCGGCCGGAGCTCAAGCTCTCCGTTCCGCGCTCTGTTCAGTCCACGATTCTTCGCCGCTTTAAAACCGCGCTGGCCATCTGCCGCAATTCAAAAGCGACTCTCTCGAAACAACGGGGCCAACTGGATTCCCAGGAGTTGCGTCAACTTCAACTGATTGAATCTGTAGTGAGCCGCTATGGATCGCATCGATCAAGCACTTCGCCGTCGATTAGCCGCTCACCGGATGCCCTCCCCCGTTCGCTTCTGGGTGTCTTCGACAGCATTCGCCTCCAGTTAGATCCCTCGACGGAAGACAGCGTCGTGGCGGGGTATCGACGCCGGCGGGACAGCACGCTGATTTCACTGAGGGTTCTGCTTCTTCTCGTTTTGGTTCCCTTGCTTGTTCAGCAGATTGCTGGCACCTATCTGATCTCGCCTGCGGTAAATAAGTTTTCACCCGAACTGCCTTTCCTGAGCTACCCGAAGCCTCAGCTGGAAGAGAAGGCGGCTGAAAAACTTCGGCTCTACAAGCAAGAACTTGAATTCGATGCCTTCCTCAAGGGCGTGCAGCCCCTTGAGGAGGGCGCTCTGCGCGACAAGCTCACCGAAAAAGCGGCTGAACTCAAGCACGATGCCGATGAGGAAAGTCTCAAGGCGATCAAGAATGTTTTTTCGGATTTGGCAGGTCTGATCGCCTTCGCCGTGGTGTGTTTTATGAGCCGCGATGAACTGCGTGTTCTGCGTGGGTTTATTGATGAGGCTGTTTACGGGTTGAGTGATTCGGCCAAGGCCTTCGCCATCATCCTGTTTACCGACATCTTCGTGGGTTACCACAGCCCAGAAGGTTGGCAGGTCTTGCTGGAAGGGATTGCCGGGCATTTCGGCCTTCCCTCCAGCCAAAGTTTCGTCAACCTCTTCATCGCGACGTTCCCAGTGGTGTTGGCGACGATTTTCAAGTATTGGATTTTCAGATATCTCAACCGTGTGTCTCCGTCTTCCGTTGCGACGCTGAAGGGAATGAATGGCAGTGGTTGACCCCTCCTCCACAGTGGAGCCCCCCGTTGCCGGCCAGACCAGCCGGCTGATCCTGGTGAGTGGGCCAAGCCGCAGTGGCAAGAGCCGTTGGGCTGAGCACCTGTTAAGACACCACCCTGTTGTGACCTACATCGCCACGGCGGCCGCCCGACCGGATGACCGTGAGTGGCAAAAGCGCCTGGAGGCCCACCGGCAGCGTCGGCCCGACCATTGGAGCGTTTCCGAATGTGGAGCAGAGCTGGTGAGCGTGATCAACGGCCTTGCTCCCGGGCAATCTGTTCTGATTGATGCACTCGGTGGTTTTGTTGCCCAGCACCTGGAACTCACTGCATCTGAGTGGGATCACCTCTGTGAACAGCTGATCGCCTCGATCAGGGCATCGCACTGCACGTTTGTTCTGGTGATCGAAGAAACAGGCTGGGGCGTTGTTCCCCCTACACGCATTGGAGGCTTGTTCCGTGATCGTCTCGGAACCCTCGCGCAAGCACTTGACCCCGTTGCTGACGCTGCCTGGCTCGTTCTCCAGGGTCGCGCTCTGGATCTCCATTCCCTTGGCCAGGTGGTGCCATGACTGAAATTGCCCCCCTGCGTATTGCTCTGTTCGAGCCTCAGATCCCTCCGAACACCGGCAACATCGCCCGCACCTCGGCGGCTTTCAGGGTGCCGTTGACCCTGATTGAACCCCTCGGCTTCAAGGTGGATGATCGAAGCGTTCGTCGTGCAGGTCTTGATTACTGGCCCCACGTTCAGCTTTCAATCACTTCCAACTTTGCCGAGTTCCAAGCTGAGCTTCGTCCTGAGCAGAGGTTGATCGGCTGCAGTCGTCGTGGTGGGTCATCGCTCTCCTCGTTCACGTTTCAACGGGGAGATGTTCTGCTGTTTGGTCGTGAAGACACCGGTCTACCGGAACCGGTGCGCGAAGCCTGCGACAGCATCCTCACGATCCCCATGCCTGGAGCTGCTGATGACGCAGGCCAAGGAGGTGTTCGCAGCCTCAACCTTTCCGTAGCCTGCGCCCTGGTGACTTACGTGGCTGGACAAAAGTTGCGGTTGTGGTGATCCGACCACTGCTCCAAACCCCCTTGCGCGCGGATGTTCGGCTCGTTACCTTCAACGCGTCTCAGTGGTTTCATGCGCGCAACGCTTGCTCTCGCAGCTGCTGTAACCCCTGTTTTGTCTTTGGGTCTGTGGAGTGGCCTTCCCGGGATCGCCGATAACGCCACTTTTGATCTTGCAGAGCTGCCCCCTCTGCCAGCTCTATCTACGAACAATTCCGTTGCTGTTGTCAGCAAAGTCGAAACCAGCAATCAAGTCTGGTTCAAAGTTGTTCGTGCCACGTCCTTGCGGCGGTTCGCTGAGCTATTAAACCTCGATCGTGAGGTGCTGGCCTCGTTAAACAACGTTCCAAGCTCCCACGTTTTTGATAATGAAAGTTGGCTTTCCTTGCCGGACTCTGCACGGGTTGTTGCCGTGACGTTGTCGTCACTCAACGAGTCCAGTGAACGTCAGACGCTTCCGTTAGTTGCCCCACCTCCGGTAAGCGCCACGGCCAAAATCAAGTCAGGCGACTCTCTAGCATCGTTCCTTAAACGCCATGGCGTTACGCAAAAGCAGCTGTTGAGTTGGAATCCAGGCCTTCAGCTAAGTGCTTTAACGATCGGCCAGGAACTGCAGATCGCTCAAGCCTCTTCAGGTCAGTCAATCCTGTCTGTTCGCCCCCTCATCAGTGGAGGCGCTGCATGGCCTGATCGCCCTCTGTTGTCTTCAGCCGACCAGCCCGACAGCCTGAAGCCGCCGATTGTTGGTTACCAGTGGCCCACCAAGGGGGTTTTCACGTCCGGTTATGGGTGGCGCTGGGGACGCATGCACAAAGGCATTGATATCGCCAACAACACTGGAACGCCCGTTTTTGCTGCACGTGATGGAATCGTTTCTTTTTCCGGCTGGAGAGGCGCTTACGGCTATCTGGTTGAAATCGCCCACAGTGATGGCGAATTAACGCGTTATGCCCACAACAGCCGTCTTTTGGTCAAAAAAGGACAGATTGTTCCCCGTGGCTCTCGCATCTCACTGATGGGAAGCACCGGAAGAAGCACCGGCCCTCACCTTCACTTTGAAATCCGTCGGGCCGGTGGCGCTGCCCTCAATCCCTTGGTCAAACTTCCGGCACGTAAGGCCTAAATCAGGCTTGCTCAACTCAACAAAAGTTCGAACAAGCTGCTCACCAGCATGAAGCAATGAATGTCAGAGGGGAGACTTGAACTCCCGACCTCAGGGTTATGAATCCTGTGCTCTAACCAGCTGAGCTACTCTGACGCAGGCCCTTCAGGCCAGTACCCATCATACATCTCAGGGTTAAGCCTCAGCGCATGTCGATGGCATTGAGGCGATCGCGGAAGGATTTCGGCTGGTCGTCCTTGATAAGTGGAAGCGCCGTATCAACAACCGCTGTTGGTGCTGGTACTGGTGCCGGCTCGATGCTCCGCGTTGCCGTTGAACGTCGGGTTGCGCCGCGATTCCCACCCAGACTCTTCAGCTGGCCAGTGCGCTGGTCTCGATCTAGGGGTTTCTTGCGCAGATCTCCCTTCAGCTGGTTCAGTAGACGGAAATGTCCGGTGGAACTGAACTTGCGCAGGAGCGCAGGATCCCAGCTCGTGAGTTGGTCAGTCATCACCTGAGTTTATGGCGACGGATGGCTAGGCTCGTGATAGGTTCAAACCTGATACTGGAAGTCGAATCGACTACGTGTTAAGTCGTTTGCGGCCTTCAGCTCACTCATTCACCTCCCGAACATGACCGACACCGGTTGCTTGCGTGTGGGCCAGCAGGCCCCTGATTTCACAGCCACCGCTGTGGTGGACCAGGAGTTCAAGGAAGTCACCCTGTCCCAGTACCGGGGCAAGTACGTGGTGCTGTTCTTCTATCCGCTGGATTTCACCTTCGTTTGTCCCACTGAGATCACGGCCTTCAGCGACCGCTACGCCGATTTCTCCAGCAAGAACACCGAGGTACTCGGCGTTTCCGTGGACAGCCAGTTCAGCCACCTGGCCTGGATCCAGACCCCTCGCAATCAGGGTGGCCTGGGCGATATCAACTATCCCCTCGTTGCCGATCTGAAGAAGGAAATCTCCACGGCCTACAACGTTCTCGACGAGGCTGAGGGTGTTGCCCTTCGTGGTCTGTTCATCATCGACCCTGACGGTGTGATCATGCACGCCACCATCAACAATCTGCCTGTTGGACGGAACGTTGATGAAACCCTGCGCGTTCTGCAGGCCTTCCAGTACGTGCAGTCCAACCCCGACGAGGTTTGCCCTGCTAACTGGACTCCTGGCGAAAAGACCATGAAGCCTGACCCTAAGGGTTCCAAGGAGTACTTCTCCTCTATCGGCTGATCGTTCGATCAATCCGATCAGTCATTTCGTTTTGCCCTGCCCGTCAAACGGGTGGGGCTTTTTTCATGAGTTGATCCAAAGCAAGATTGAGGTCGCGGTCCATGGCGACCAATCGACCGTCACTCACAACAATCCTTGCCAGGGAAGGCAGCCCAACCTTCTTGGTACGCAGATACACCGGTTCCACATAGAGAAGTCCGGAGCCCACGGGAAGCACAAGCAGATTCCCCTGCAGGAGTTCCAGATCCTCCTGATCCCATAAACCAAACTGCTCGCTCACATCTGGATCCTGATGAATTAGAGCCTGAACCTGTTCCGGGCCGGGAATGTATTTGTCTTTGGGAAAGTCGATCAGTTTCAATTCACCGTAGTGATCGCCATCGTTGCGAGCCACCAACCAAGCCGTGAGATTTGGCCTTGATAAAGGTGTCAGGGGTTGGAGCAGGAGAAATTCGGAGTTGTCGTTGCTTTGAAGCTGAGCCGTGATGTGATAAGGAGCAACATCTACTTTGCGGCCCCCGTAGATCTCGCTTGGCACCTGCCAAACATCATCACCATTGTAGAAAATTCTGGGATTTGAAACGTGGTAACGCTTCAATTGATTGACCTGTGCATTGAAGAAGTCCTCAGGAACTCTGCGGTGATCAAGATAAGGTTTTGGCATTGCCTCCATCGGCTCCATCAAGTCTGGAAAAGCGTGAGCCCAGGCCATCACAATTGGATCCTCAGGTTCCGATATGAAAAACCGAATGCTGCCGTTATAAGCATCAACAATGGCCTTCACTGAGTTTCTTAAATACCTATCGGGATCATCTGCTGAGACCGCTGCGCTGTAGGGCAGCGTTGAACTGTGGGTGTAACCCTCGACAACCCAATACTGATGTTGGCTGCGTTGTTCTGAAGTCGCGGTGGCGGTGTTTGAGCTGTCTCTCTGAGGGTTTGGAATGGAGATCAGGTAGGGCTCACCGCGAAAATCAATGAAGGGGGCGATTGCCTTAACGCGACTGCGCACATCACGCCGGATCAAAAGTTTGGAATCAGCATTGATCGTTGTGGTGATCAGCAATCGAGGGTCACGCAGATAAACAGCCGCTGCTAATCGTTGAAGCCAAGTTCCAATCGGCACTCCGCCTGATCCCTGATAGTGCGTCATCACATTGATGTCGCCTTCGGGGTAGTCGAATTCTTCAATCTGCGTTGGAGCGATGGCATAGGGCGAAGGAAGCATCCCGTAATAGATCGCTGCATCACCAACGGGGATGGCCTTCTGTACCTCCGAACGTTCAATACCCAGTTCCGGATTTCCCTCAATGAGTGTTTCTGGGCCAAGACCTTTAATGAAATACGAGGGAAGGCCATCACTGCTTCGGTCATTCACCGGACTGACGGTGAATCCATAGCCGTGCGTGAAGATGAAGTGACGGTTCTGCCAGGTTTTGGATTGACGCGGTAACGCGGATTGATCCAATTCGCGGGCTGAGAGGATCACTTGCTGCGACGAATCGCTGTTTTCATTCAGCGGGTAGCGATCAACAGCTGCATTGGAAAAGCGGTAGTACACCCTTAGTTGCTGGAGTTGCCGGTTGGCTTCCAGCAGAGGACTGCTGTCCCAGAGGCGCACATTTTCGAGCGTGCTAACACCTTGCTCGCGATCAGCGGCGCTGAACCTTGTCGGGTCGACGACCTGACTCTTGATTTGATCTAACTGGAAGCCCCATTGCGTGGCCTCAATGGCATTTTTCAGATAGCGCTCTTGCAGAGAAAATTCCCTTGGCCGCACCACCAGCCAGCGCGTTAGCGGTGTTGCCACCGTTTCCAGCACCACAAGAGAGACCAAGCCCAGTGCAAGGCCCTGACGGAGGCGTCGCCGGCACGGTACGAGAAGTGCACATGCGATCAACACCAGCAGCAATGTGGCGAAGCCACGTAATGGAAGGGTCATGTGGGCCTGTAACCAGCCCGCCCCTGCCACCAGGCCGTGTTGTGTCCACAGGAGCTGATGCCTTGATAACCACACCTGCCCCGCCGCTCCGAACAGCAGAAGCGCCGACAGCAACCTGATCAGTTGGATCTGTCGCGCAGCAAAGGCTGGACTGGCCCAGTCAGAAATCGATTTTGAGCAAGCCAGCACCCGCCAGAGCTCAAAGGCGAGGGTGAACGCGGCAGCCAAGAGCAGCAGCTCTAGGGCCAGATGCAATCCGGCAAAACGCCCCAAGCCGAAGCTCAGATCCGCTCCCAGCAAGGGGTCTTTCGTGGATTCATCGGGAATCCAGAGAGCAAGCGACCAGAGGCCCCAGGCCCGGCTGACGACAGCCACCAGCGATCCCGCCACGATCCGTGCCAGCCACAGCCTCAACCGCGGCCAGGCCATCGCAATCCCTATCGCCCCTGCCCGAACGAGTCCTGCAGCTGAGCTGATGCTGTGTTGGAGCCCAGGAATTGGCTGCCATTCCCCAAGTTGAAACGGATCGCGGATGGCCAACGCCAACAGATCCAGCGTCAGCAAGGCACTGAGCAGCACAGCACCACCACTGACTAACAGCGTGAATCCATAGGACCATCCGGTCAGGCTCATCGTCTTCGATGAAATCGACGTGTTTTGCCTGAATTGCCTGGACCAGGCCTGGGCTGCCAGCAGCGGCAGCATCGACAACCCCGCGAAGAGAAGCTGCAGGAGCCAGCGCTTGAGGAGAACGTCGCTCCAGGCGAACTGATCGAACCAGAGCCACTCGATCTGCATCCGGGCTGCAACAACAACCAGCGGCAGCAGAAGGAGGAGGCGTCTCATGCGAGGCCAGCGATGTCTCTGAATCGATCACCGTTGATCGTTTCCTCGGCAATCAAAACGCCCACAAGCTCATCCATCAACTCACGGCGAGGCTCCAGCAGGGCGATGGCCTGCGCCAGAGCACTCTTTGCGAGCTGGCGGATTTGAGCGTCAATGGCTTGGCCAGTGGATTCGGCGTATCCCGGCCGTTGGTTAAACCAATCGCGCCCCAGAAAAACCTCCGTACCCGGGCCCTCGAGGGCCATCGGTCCGAGGCTGGAAAAGCCAAAGCGCGTCACCATCTCCCGTGCCAGTTGCGCCACTATCTGGAGATCTCCACTGGCACCCTGGGTGATCTCGAGCGATCCGAAAACCACTTGCTCAGCCGCTCGTCCTCCCAGGGCCACCACCAGATCAGCGAGGCAGGAGGAGCGGGTGATCAACCCGGAATCAAGCACCTCCTCGTCAGGCATGAAGCGGGTATAACCACCGGCTCCTCCGCGGGGAAGAATCGTGACTTTATCCACCGAGTTGGCCGCTGGAAGAAGACTGGCCACCAGGGCATGACCCACTTCGTGATAGGCGATGAGCCGTTTTTTGGCACTGTCCTGCAAGGGGCGGTTGCTCAGCCCCATGGTGATCCGCTCCAAGGCCCCCTCCAGCTGGAACTGACCGATGCTGAGCATGTTCTGGCGGGCCGTGAGGATGGCCGCTTCGTTGAGCAGATTGGCGAGGTCAGCCCCGGAAAAACCCGGAGTGCGGCTCGCCCAATCCGACAGCGAAACCGAGTCATCGAGGGGGCGAGTTCTCGCATGCACGGCGAGAATGGCTTCGCGACCTCGCCGATCGGGAAGGCCCACATCAATGCGCCGGTCGAAGCGTCCTGGTCGCAACAGTGCGGCGTCGAGCACGTCGGCACGGTTTGTGGCCGCCAGCAGAATCACACCGGAGTTTTCCTCAAAGCCGTCCATCTCCGTCAGGAGTTGGTTGAGGGTCTGCTCCCGTTCATCGTTTCCGCCGCCTATACCAGCACCCCGCTGGCGACCCACAGCGTCGATCTCGTCAATGAAAACGATGCAAGGGGATTTTTCCTTGGCTTGGCGGAACAGATCGCGAACCCTGCTCGCGCCAACACCCACGAATAGCTCAACAAACTCAGAGGCCGCGATGGAGAAGAACGGCACGCCCGCCTCGCCTGCAATCGCCTTGGCAAGAAGCGTTTTCCCGGTTCCAGGGGGGCCTATTAGCAGCACCCCCCGAGGGATCTTGGCGCCCAGGCGGATGAAAGCTTCGGGCTGATTGAGAAAGGTGACCACCTCCTCAAGTTCCAGTCGCGCATCATTGATGCCGGCAACATCCTCAAAACGAAGCTGAAGGTCTTCCTGGGGTTTTAACCGAGGTTGACTGCGCCCAAACCCAAGAGCTTTGTTCGCCATTTGAGCCGAACGCTTCAGCAGAAACGACAAGCCGACCACCACCAGCAGGACCAACATCAGGGTTCCCGCCAGTTCGCGTCCTGCTTGTTCGCGGCGTATGTCAACAACCGTCAGGGGCGTGCCGGAGCTTTCAGCGGCACGAAGAATTTGGTTGTCGTTGGCGAAAATGGGAACGGTGACCCTTCGGCCATCGTTGTATTGGACTCTTACCTCCCGTCGACCGGGCACAAGATCCAACTGTTTGATCTCTTTCGCATCGATATCACTCAGCAGGGTGGAGTAACTCACCGTGTCCTGCTTCGTCCAAAAACCCTGAATCGAAGAAGGTTGAGCCTTCTGAGGGGCCGCGGAACCACTGGAGTCGTCCGAACCTGATGCCACATCATCGTTTCGCTTCACGGAGCCTAGCGATTTGACGCAAGGGGGTTCCAAACGAGACAATCTCAGTTTGGAAATTCACCAGGCGCAATGGCCGTCCCGAAGAAGAAAACATCAAAGGCCAAGCGCAACCAGCGCAGCGCCACCTGGAAGGCCAAGGCAGCCGTTGCCGCCCAGCGCGCCATGTCCATCGGCAAGTCTGTGCTGAGTGGCCGCGCCCAGGGTTTTGTCTATCCGGTGAGTGAGTCCGAAGACGGCGAATCCTGAGTCGAACACGGGAGGTGGATTCGCCGCAGGGTTCGATCCGGATCCACCTCCACAACAACATCCGCCTGCATTGTGTGAAAACTGCTCGATGGCAGCGAGCAGAGAATCATGCGGATGAAACGATCCAAGTCGGCATTCGATAGCGACGCACCCCGTTCGGCCTCAAGTGTGGCTTCCTGTTGCCGCTTCCATCGCCAAGGCGCGTTGAAGTCGGTCGCTCGCAGTTGCCAGAGTTGATCGAAACAACTCCAGGTGGGTTCGTAGTGGGCGAGCACAGGTTGCAGCTTCAGGCGCCACTCCAACTCCTGCGACGTTAGGGGGCTCTCGAGATGGGGCTCATCCGCAGTTGCGTCGGCATTTGGTCTGCAGCCCACAAACCAACCCTCAAAAATCAGCAGGTCGGCGTCGCAACGGCGCCAACCGCTCCGATCTCCACGTCCATGTCGTTTGGCTTTGTCGAAGCAGGGCATCAGGACGTTCTCACCTTGTCGCCATGTCTGAAGACACTCATGAAGGAGCTCCAGGTCATGGCTGCCAGGAAGCGCGCGAGGCACACCCCAGGGGTTGCCCTGCATCGCCGTATCAAGCCGTTCGGCCTCGAAATAAAAGTCATCGAGCGAAACCACCTGGATCGAGAGGTGAAGTGCCCGTGCGGCAGCTTCAATCCACTGCCCCAGGGTGGTTTTCCCGCAACCCGGCAAAGCACTGAATCCGAGCAGTCGGCGTTGTCCCTTCCATTGCTGCCCCAGGCTCAGAAGCGGCAGACCAACAGACCACAGCCAATCCGGTGTTGCCTGAGGATGCCAGTGATTGATGGCGACCCGATGACACCCAGAGTTGCGCTGCAGTCCAGACCAACTCTGAAGGTCGCCCAACCCGAGATGCTGCAACAACCGCTGCTGATCGTTGCTGGGGATGACGCGTTGGCCCTCAGGATCCAACTTTGAACGCCTCCAGAACAACGGCGTAAACGAACCCAAGCCGGAGGTTGTCGAGCCAGGGAAGACGACGGCGCCCAAGAACCATCAATTCACAGGCGATGAGGGCATAAATCGCCGTGTAAGTCCTGAGTTCAACAGCATCCAGGATGTATACGGGAAGGTTGCTGCCGATGAAAAATCCGAGCAGCAGCAGTAGTAACGAAGCGCTGCGGCGCCACCAGGGGCCAGACCAGGACCGCCGGATGCCAGCGCCCCACGCGTTCTGAAGCCCCGCCAGACGTGTGCGCTGGATTGAGCTCATCGATCCGGCACCGAAAGCAGGAACTCCAGATACTTCAGCGTTACTGCCCCCTCCTGGCAAGAGGGACCGGAAAGCACGGTTGCTGGTTGTCCAGGTTCCCCCAGGTGATCCAACACCGCAGCGGCCTCGTCACCGGAATCACGCAAAGCATGGACATCCCAGGGGGAAGGGGTCAGCAGACAACGGAGACCTGCGGCTCTTGCTGCCGAGAGACCTGCAGCAGAATCTTCGACGGCGAGGCTGGCAGCACTATTGGCCCCACTACGTTCGAGAGCGAGTAGGTAGCCGTCCGGTGCTGGCTTGCCCGAAGCAACTTCATCCGATGTCACCACCCCATCGAAGCTGGGAATTTGCATCTTTATCTGTTCCAGGAGAGCCATCACCGACGCCGATCCGCTGGAGGTGACGATCCACTGCTGCACGCCGGCCCTGCTCAACTCCTGCAAAAGCCTCTTCACTCCGGGACGGAGATGCACATGTCCTTGGCGGACCCGTTCCAGGTAATGGACGCATTTGCGATCACGCACCTGTTCCAGTTGCTCCTGGCTGAGGTGCACCCCACAGGCTTCAGCATGAAATTTCACCCTGCGGAGTCCGCCGGGAATCGTCAGCAGCCTGTTGTACAGCGCTTCATTCCAAACAAGGGGGAGATCCAGCTCCTTGAAGGCCAGGTTGAAGGCCGGTCGATGACCGTCCATTTCCGTGTCGGCCAAGGTGCCATCCACATCCCAAAAGACCGCTGAAAGCCTGTTCACCTTGAGGAGCAGCAACGGCACAATGCTGGAACATCACCGCATGTAGCGTTCCCTTGCCGGCTGTTCCGCTCCACTGGTCCTGGTCCCTTCCAGCCGTGGTGGAACCATCGCCATTGCGAGGACTTGATTTGCCGCTGTCGCTGCGATGCTTGCTGCGGCGTAGGGGATTCAGCTCAACATCCGAGGCCGAGAGCTTTCTCTTTCCTGGTGATCTGCCACCCACACGCGATCATTTCCCCGATCTCGAGCAGGCCTGTACGCGCTTGGTAACGGCCTGCCGATCCCGTGAACGCGTCGCCATCTGTGGTGATTACGACGCTGATGGGATGACCAGCACAGCGTTGTTACTGCGGGCATTGGCCCCATTGGGTGCTGAGCCGGAACCCGCCATTCCCTCGCGGATGGAGGAGGGATATGGCCTCAATCCCGTCATGGTGCAGCGGCTCTACGACGATGGCGTGCGACTGCTGGTCACCGTTGATAACGGTGTTGCCGCGAGGGAAGCCCTCGAACTGGCCGCAAGTTTGTCCATGCAGGTGATCGTGACCGATCACCACACGATCCCGGCGGAACGGCCGCCCATGACCGCGCTCATTCACCCGGCCACCACCCCGGAGGGCTCGCCTTACCGCGGACTCGCCGGTGTGGGGCTGGCCTATGTGCTGGCCCATGCTGTTGCCGATGTGCTGAACAAACCAGAAGCCATCCGCGTTGCACGCGATCTGTTCTGCATCGGCACGGTTGCCGATATGGCTCCTTTGGTAGGGGCCAACCGCAGTTGGTTGCTGGAGGGGCTGAACCACCTGCATCGTTCTGAGTGCAAGGGGGTGCAAGCGCTTCAGCGCCTGGCGGGTCTCGGGGAACGTCCGCTGACGGCAGAAGACATCGGTTTTCAGCTTGCACCAAGAATCAATGCAGTGGGCCGCCTTGGGGAACCTAGGCTTGTGGTGGATCTGCTCACGGCTGAGGATCCCGATTCAGCGATGGCCCTCGCACGCCGTTGTGATGATTACAACCGCCAGCGACGGGATCTCTGCGACGCGATTGAAGCGGAGGCCGTGGCTCTGGTGGAAGCGGAGTCCAGTGACGCTCTCCCCTCATTCCTGTTGTTGGCGCAAAGCCACTGGCACCACGGAGTGATTGGCATTGTTGCTGCGCGGCTGATGGAGCGCTATCACCGCCCCACCGCTCTTCTGGCCGGTGATGGAGATGGAAGCCTGCGGGCTTCGGTACGAGGACCCATCGGTTTCGCGGTGGATCGTGCCCTCTCTAAATGCAGTGATCTACTGACCCGCTTTGGAGGCCATCCCGCTGCCGGGGGATTCACTGTCAAAGCGGAGTTTGTGCATGCCCTGCATGAGCGCCTCTGCGCCGAAGCCGATGGGTGGTTGATGACCCAGGCCCAGGGGCGTCCCGTGCAACCCGACGCTCTCCTGCAGTTGAAGGATGTGAACTGGGATCTGTGGCGCCACTTGCAATCCCTGGCCCCCTTCGGCATCGGTCATCCCAAACCTCTGTTCTGGTCACGACGGGTGAGCGTTGAGGATCGGCGCGACCTCAAAGGAGGACACCTGGCCCTAACGCTGCGCCAGGGTGAGAGTGAGCGTCGCGCCATCGCCTGGCGATGGGATCCATCGGCGGCTGTTCCCGCATGCTGTGACGTGGCTTACAGCATTTCGATCAACCGTTGGCAGGGTGAGCAGCGGCTGCAGCTGGAGCTCAAGGCCATCCGTGCCCATACGGAGTTGGTGTTGATCGACCGCGGCACACGCCAGTACACCGCCCAGTTGACGAAAACCTCAGGGCTGAAGCTCACCAATGGCGAGGGTGTGACGCTTCAGGCAAGCATTCAACAAGAACAATCCCTCACCAGCGACAACGACCTGGCGAGGGATCAGCGGGTGATTCAGTTGATCGAAGAAGCCTGCCTGGGATTAGGACTACGTCCTTAAAACGAGACGATCAGAGTGCGCCGCGGCGGTAGAAGAGGATGAAGATGACAGCGGGACCGGCAATGGTGATCATCGCCAGGGCGGCAAAGTTAGCGATCAGGTGAATGTCAAAGCCCATGGCGATCCAGCGCTGTCCAAAATCGTTTCACCTCCCAGGCTACGGGGCTTTGACCCAAGAGCGACGGATTGGTTCTGATCTCTGTGATGGCTTGTCACAGCTTCAATCATGAGCCGAGAGACACCGCAATGGACCTGCATCAAACACTGTGGAGCCTGTTGTCGACTCGCTCCAGAGGAACGAGCTGATGCCCTGGCGGCCTTGAGCGAAGAGCAACAACGCACCTATCTGGCCATGGTTGGCCCTGACGGCTGGTGCATCCACTACGACACGGGCAGTCAGCGCTGCACGATTTATGAGGAGCGTCCTGATTTTTGTCGTGTCAGTGGTCTGGGCCGTCTTTTTGACGTTCCCGATGATCAGTTCGATGCCTTCGCCATCACCTGTTGCCAACAACAGATCCGCAGCACCTACGGCGGCCGCAGTGGCGTGATGCGTAAGTTCAAGCGCGCTCAGACCGCGGGAGGTTCTCTTGACGAGTGAGCAAACAAGCCCTGAGTCGCGCAGCTTTGCTGCCGTGCTGTTCAGCACTTTCACCACCGTCTTCGTGGCTGAACTTGGCGACAAAACACAGTTGGCAACCCTGTTGCTCTCGGCCCAGTCCGGCTCTCCTGTTCTGGTGTTTATCGGTGCCGCACTGGCGTTGATTGCCTCCAGCCTTGTGGGCGTTCTCGTGGGTCAATGGTTGGCCAAAACTCTTCCGCCTGAGCGTCTTGAACTGATGGCTGGGGTGTTGATGGTGGCGCTCGGCATCTGGCTCGGTCTCCAGGCCGCCAGCTCCCTTTGGCTCAATGCAGCGCGTTGACGATGGATTTTCCCCTTCTGATCTCCACGTTCTTGACCGTGTTCCTGGCTGAACTCGGTGACAAGACCCAACTCGCCACTGTTGCTATCAGTGGCACGTCCAATCGCCCCCTGGCCGTGTTTCTCGGCTCATCATCTGCGTTGGTTCTGGCCAGTTTGCTGGGGGCCTTTGCCGGTGGTTCCGTTGCGACGGTGATTCCCAGCGACCTGCTCCAGCTGCTCGCCTCCCTGGGTTTCCTCGTGATCGGCGGCCGCTTGCTGATTCCTCTCGTCCGTGATGGTGAAGCCAACACTGACGGGGATCAAACTTCTGAGTCCTAAAGTGGTCTTTGAAGGGCTGACTCTGCACGGCCTGCTGAATAGCGTCGACCACCCCTTCCGTCTCTCCCGGCCCTGATGGTCGGTTTCTGCGCACGTCACGATGAAATTTACGGTTGCCGATCTGCTGGATCAGCTCTCTACGGAGCATCCCTCTGAGCCCGACCAACTGGCCAAGATCCTCAAGCTCAGCAACAAGACGGATAAAGCGGCGCTTGAGCTTGCCGTTTCATTACTGATGAAAATCGGTGTTATCCAGAAGACGAGTGAGGGTGGACTTACTCGCCCCCAAGAGAGTGATCTGATTGATGCTCGCCTGCGTTGCAGCAGCAAAGGCTTCTGCTTCGCCATTCGCGATGACGGCGGCGAAGACATCTATGTACGTGACCATCAGCTGAACCACGCCTGGAATGGCGATCGTGTGCTGGTGCGGGTGACGCGGGAAGGCGGACGCCGCCGCTCTCCAGAAGGAGGCGTGCAATGCATCCTGGAACGGGCCACGCAATCTCTCCTGGCTCAGGTGGAGCAGCAGAGCGACCAGCTGCTGGCCTCCCCATTGGATGAAAGGGTGCTTGCCGGCATCGAACTGCCAACAGAGGATTCCAAGTATCTCCCCGGTGATGAGGTGTCCAGCGTTGTCGAGGTGCGCATCGATCGCTACCCCGTGGCTCAGCATCCTGCGGCCGGCCACGTTGTGCGATCTCTCCCGCTGAATGGCGGACCAGCAGCCGACCGGGACCTTCTGCTGACCAAAGCTGGTCTTCAGGACCGTCCGGTAGCACCCAGGAGCTCTGGCAAAACGCCTGCGTCAAAAGGCCGGGTCGATCTCACCGCACAACAATCGCTGCTGCTTAAGGGATGGAGCCAGGACGATGCACCGGGTTTGCCTGCCGTGCACGTTGAAACCAAGGATGGCGGTTGTCGCCTCTGGGTCCATGCGCCCAGTGTGGGTGAGCGGATCGGTCTGGGCAACAGCCTCGATGCCTGCCTCCGCGACCGCGGTGAAGCCCTTTGCCTCGGTGAAGTCTGGCAACCGCTGCTGACTCCGTCCCTCCAAAAGGCCACCAGCTTCTCGGCCGGGTCCGAGGCTGATGCCATCAGCGTTCGGCTCGACGTCTCTGCCAACGGTGAGGTGAGCGACTGGGAGTTCATGCTCAGCACGGTGCGCCCCGTCGCCGAGGTGAGCGCCGATCAGTTGGTCGCCCTGGCGGATCGCAAACCCAAGGCGCGCAGCGTCCCTACCGCTCTCAAGCCGATCAAAGACCAGCTCGGTCAGTTGGAGACCCTGCGCTTCTGCAGCACGCTGTTGTTGGAGCAGGAGCGTGCCAACGGGATTGTGCAACTTGATCTCTGCCCTCCTCAACTGGAGGCCCTTGGTGATCTGTGCAGCGCAGATCCATCCGGGTTGCGGCATCGCTGGGTTGATGCGTTCAACCCGGTCGATCCCCATGCGTTCCTTCAGCCTCTGTTGAGGGCCGCCGACCGTGCATGGACAGCACAACGACTCGAGCTCCAATTGCCGGGCATCACCATCGAGGCGGATGAACCCGATGGCAGCGTGCTCACCGATGTGGCGAAGACAGCCATCGCCCTGGATCTTCCCCTTGAACTGGATGACGACGGCTGTCCATCAGCTTCGGAACTGATTCAGGTGTTCAAAGACAGCAGTCAACGCCGGGTGCTTGAACAACAGCTCAGTCACGCCCTGCCTCCTCTCACCCTTGTGGCATCCACAGAGGTCCCACCTGCGGCAGCAGATTCCGATGGGGACGAGGTTGCTGCGTCAAGTCAGAACACCTCACTGACCCCGTGGACCTGTGCCACCCAGCACTACACCCACCTGGTGAATCAACAGATGATCGTTGCGCTGCTGACGGATGCCAAGGATCGTCCAACTGTGCGTCACAAGACGCGCCTGAAGCTTGGCCTCAAGGGTGCGGGTGCTGATCTCACATGGCCCCTGTTCACCGCATCCCAGGACGAGAAGTTGAACGGGTTGGTGAACGAGCGCACCGTGCAGCGGCTCAACACGCGTCGGCGTCAGGTATTGGAACTGGAAAAGGATCTGCTGTCGATGATCCAAGCCCGTTCAGCCCAACCCCTGATCGGTGAACAGGTGGAAGGGCGCATCAGTGGTGTGCAGAGCTATGGCTTTTTCGTGGAAGTTGGTGAAAGTCGCGTTGAGGGGCTGGTGCATGTGAGCTCCCTCAACGATGACTGGTACGAATACAGATCACGCCAGAATCGCTTGGTCGGGCGTAAGAACCGCCAGACCTACCAACTCGGCGACGCCGTGCAGGTGCGCGTGATCAATGTGGATGTTCTGCGCAACCAGATCGACCTTGAGGTCATCAGCCAGGGTGCCAATGGCTCTACGGAACCTGAATCCTCGGAGCCGCTGCCCGTTGCCCTCAGCGAGCGCTGAGTGATGCATCCCTACGTTCTTGCGGTCACCGGTGCATCCGCTCAACCCCTGGCTGAGCGTGCCCTACAGCTGCTGCTGCAGCGCGGGCGCTCGGTGCATCTTGTGCTCAGCCATGGTGCTCATGAGGTGTTTCGTGCGGAACAAGGCCTGACGATCCCTGTTGATCCGCTGAAGCAACGCGAGTTCTGGAGAGAGAGGCTTGCGGTGGAAAGTGGGGAGCTCACCTGTCATCGCTGGAATGATCAGGCTGCCTGCATCGCCAGTGGCAGCTACCGAACCCGGGCGATGGTCATCGTCCCCTGCAGCATGGGAACCGTCGGGCGGATCCATGCCGGAATCGCCGCAGATCTAATCGAACGTTGTGCGGATGTGCATCTCAAGGAGCGTCGCCCCCTAGTGATTGCTCCCCGGGAGATGCCTTTCAACCTGATTCACCTCCGCAACCTCACCGGCCTCGCTGAAGCTGGAGCCACCATTGCCGCTCCCATTCCGGCCTGGTATACCCGGCCCGATTCATTGGAGGAGATGGTGGACTTTCTGGTGGTGCGCCTGTTCGATGGCCTTGAGGAGGACCTTGCACCCCTGAAACGCTGGCAGGGCCCCCTGGAATGAGCATGTTTCAGCGTCTGCTGCTGATTCCCTGCTTGGCGCCACTGCTGGCCTTGCTGGTTCTGTCGGCCACCAATGTCGGAGACAAGACCCGGATCCGTCTGCTGGTTTGGACAACACCTCCACTTCCCGTTGGGGCTTGGACAGCCCTGGCTGGTGTGGGTGGTGCGGTCGGAGCCGCTGTTGCAGCGGTTTTGGTATCCCCAGTGGAGCGTCCCCTGAGTCACCAAAGGCGTTCTCCTGTTCAACCGGAATTCGACGAGAGGGGCTACGCCGCCAATGAACCGACACCCAGATCCAGCGCAAACCCAGGCCCAGAAAGAGATGTAAGAGAACCGACTCCAACCGTGTCTGTGGCCTACCGCGTGATTCAGCGCCCTTCATCAGCCCCCCCGCAGTCAGACCGTTCATCAGGCGCTTCAGCCGTGGGATCTCCTGCACAGGAGTTCAGTGATTGGGGAGATGATCCGGAGGCGAACTGGTAGGCAACGCACCAAGCTGCTTACAGTTGCGCCAGCAATGCTGGATCGGTGAGCGAAACCCCCGTCGAGAAGCAGTCTTCAGGTCAAGAGGCCCCTGCCAAAGCGGCGCCGAAATCCAAGCCGCCCAAGCCGGAGGACAAGCCCTTCCCTGAATTCATCGACACACTTTTTTTGCCGGCCGTCGCCAAACAGTTGGCCGAACACGACATCACCGCTGATCGGCTTGAGCGAGTGGATGGTCAGCGTCCCGTCGTCGGTGGTGAATGTCCAATGGTGGTTGGTGAACTTCCAGGGGGCCGTCGCTTCTGGGTCTGCTTCTCCAAGGCCGACATCAACAGCGTCAAAGTGATTGCCCTGGCTGATGCCGGCAGCGAGCCAACGCTGCTGGAGAGCTTTCTGATCGATGAGAGGCGGATGTCTTTGCCCCTACTCGTTTCCCGTCTCTTGCAACGGCTCAACGGCCAAAAGTGGCTGGGAGGTAACTAACCGCCCGCATTGGCCTCGGGGGTTGGGCTGACACGCCTACATTGGCAGGATCGTGAACCGCAACTGATGGTCCCTCCCACCGCCGTGGCCGAAGGCAGCGCTGTAGCAATCAAGGATCCTGTCAAGGACACAATCCTGACCCCTCGCTTCTACACCACCGATTTCGAAGCGATGGCGGCAATGGACCTTCAGCCCAATGAGGCTGAACTGGAAGCCATCTGTGAAGAGTTCAGGAAGGATTACAACCGCCACCACTTCGTTCGTAACGAGGAGTTCGAGGGTGCTGCCGACAAGCTTGATCCTGAAACCCGCAAGGTGTTCATCGAATTCCTAGAGCAGAGCTGCACGTCAGAATTTTCAGGATTCCTGCTCTACAAGGAATTGAGCCGCCGGATCAAGGCGAAGAACCCTCTGCTGGCCGAGTGCTTTGCTCACATGGCGCGGGATGAAGCTCGCCACGCCGGCTTCCTCAACAAGTCGATGAGTGATTTCGGCATGCAGCTGGATCTCGGCTTCCTGACGGCGAATAAGGATTACACCTTCTTCAAGCCGAAATTCATCTTCTACGCGACCTACCTGTCTGAAAAAATCGGCTACTGGCGTTACATCGCCATTTACCGTCACCTCGAAAAGAACCCCGACAGCAAGATCTTCCCGATCTTCAACTTCTTTGAGAATTGGTGTCAGGACGAAAACCGTCATGGTGATTTCTTCGATGCCCTGATGAAGGCCCAACCGGACACTGTTCGTGGCCCCATCGCCAAACTCTGGTGCCGCTTCTTCCTCCTGGCGGTGTTCGCCACGATGTACGTGCGTGACGTGGCCCGCAAGGAGTTCTACGAGTCTCTTGGATTGGACGCTCGCACCTACGACAAAATGGTGATCGAGAAGACCAACGAAACGTCTGCGCGCGTTTTCCCCGTTGTTCTTGACGTGAACAACGACAAGTTCTGGACACGCCTCGAACGCCTGGTGTCCAACAACGCCGCATTGGACAAGGCTGACGCCAGCGATACCATCGCTCCTCTGAAACTGCTCCGCAAGCTGCCCTTCTGGATCGGAAACGGTGCCGAGATGGCCAAGCTGTTCCTGATGCCCGCGATCGACAGCGATCGTTTCCAGCCAGCTGTGCGCTGAGGGGACTCCCCAGGCCCAATCGAGGAGATTTCTTGACCAACGCCTTTTCGAATCAGTGGCAAGGACTCTTGGAGTCCTTGCTGCACCGTGGTAGCTCCGCAGGAGCTGACCTGGTTGAAGTTTTCCTCGAGCGCACAGACCACATCGGTTTGCTTGCTGAACAGGATCGGATCACCAGTGTGAATCCGTCATTCGCCCGTGGAGCTGGCCTCAGGGTCTTCCGTGATGGCCGAGATGGCTTCGTCAGCACCAACGATCTCAGTGAAGCTGGTCTCAAGCGCGCCCTTGACCAGGCCCTCGCCATGCTCGGTCTCGAGGCCCAACAGCTCACGTCCCGGTCAACCTTTGAAGGGTTGAAGCAGCTGAGCGACTACGGCTTGAACAAAGCCGACTGGCTGGAACGCTGCCCTTCCTTGGATCAGGCCAGCCAGTGCCTGCTCAAAGGCACAGACCATCTCAATCGCCTTGGTCAGCACCTGCAGGTGCGCCGTGGCAGTTACGCCCGCGATTGGCAGGAAGTACTGGTAGCTGCATCCGATGGCACCTTTGCCCACGACATCCGCCTGCATCAATCGACCGGTCTCTCCGTTCTTGCCGCCGACGGAGATCACCGCTCCAGCATTGGCCGCCGCTACGGCAGTTCCGATCGTCCTGACGATCTTCGGGACTGGGATTCCGAATCCAGTGCAGCTGAAGTGTGCAACAGCGCGGGAACGATGTTGCGGGCCGACTACGTGGATGCCGGACAGATGCCGGCTGTTCTCGCCAATCGGTTCGGTGGCGTGATTTTCCACGAGGCCTGTGGCCACCTCCTTGAAACAACACAGATTGAACGGGGCACCACGCCCTTCGCTGACCGGGTTGGTGAACTGATCGCTCACCCTGCAGTCACCGCCATCGATGAAGGGCTGAGTGCTGGATCCTTCGGGTCCCTCTCTATGGATGACGAAGGAATGGAACCTGAGCGCACCGTTCTGATCAAAGACGGGGTGCTCCAACGTTTCATCAGTGACCGGGCAGGTGAACTGCGCACGGGCCACAAACGCACCGGAAGCGGCCGGCGTCAGAGCCATGCCTTTGCCGCTGCGAGCCGGATGCGAAACACCTTCATTGATGCGGGTACGCATACCCCTGAACAGTTGATTGAATCCGTCGATCAAGGCCTGTACTGCAAAGCCATGGGTGGTGGAAGCGTCGGCCCGACAGGTCAGTTCAATTTCTCCGTTGAAGAGGGGTATCTGATTGAGAATGGCAAACTCACCAAACCGGTGAAAGGGGCGACGTTGATCGGTGATGCCAAGGAGGTGATGCCTCGCATTTCGATGTGCGCCAACGATCTGGAACTGGCTGCTGGGTTCTGCGGATCCGTCAGTGGAAGTGTGTTCGTCACCGTGGGCCAACCCCACATCAAAGTTGATTCGATCACGGTGGGGGGCCGTTGATGATGAGCAGCAACAACAGTCTTAACGCCACGGATCTCAGGGATCGCCTTCAGACGCTCGCCTCGCGAGAAGGCATTCGTCGTTGGGATCTTGGTGCCGCCTGCAGTGACGACTGCTCCGTTCAGGTGGATCGTGGAGAAGCCAAACAACTCAAGGCATCTCAGCGGAGCTCCATCACCGTCCGGGTTTGGAACACCGATGGACTTGTGGGCATCACCAGCACCACCGACCTCTCCGATAGCGGCTTGGAGCAAGCCCTGGTGGGAGCCCATACGGCCAGCCGTTTTGGCAATCCCGAGGACATCCCTGAGTTCTCCCCCCTTGCCACAGCTCCACTCCCCGAGCTCCATCGACCGCTTCAACCGCGCCAAGGAATCCTCCCCCTGCTGGATACCCTTCGGGATGCGGAAGCCGATCTGTTGGGTCGTCACCCCGCGATCCAGACCGTCCCTTACAACGGACTGGCGGAATCCCTGTCCCAGAGCCTCTATCTCAACAGTGATGGAGCCCTGCGCCAGATGGAGCGCACCCAATCCAGTCTGTATCTCTACGCAAGGGCGGAGGAAACAGGTCGTAAGCCCCGCAGTGGAGGTGCTGTTCGTATAGGTCTTGGCAGCAGCGAACTGGATGTTGAAGGGTGCATCAGCGAGGCCGTTGATCGCACTGTCAGCCATCTGGACTATCGACCGATCGAAACGGGGAGCTACCGGGTTTGCTTCACCCCCGAGGCTTTTCTCTCTCTGCTTGGTGCCTTCAGCAGCATGTTCAATGCGCGTTCGGTGCTCGATGGGGTGAGCTTGAGCCAGCGGGATTCAATTGGATCTGATGTGGCGGTTCCCTTCTTCAACCTCCACGATGACGGCCTCCACCCCGGACACATCAGTGCAGCAGCCTTTGATGGCGAGGGAACACCAACCCAGCGCCTCTCATTGATTGAGGGCGGAACCCTGCGGAATTTCCTTCACTCGGAAGCCACGGCCCGAGCCTTCGGTGTTCAACCCACCGGCCATGCTGGGCTTGGAGCCAAGGTTTCGGTGGGTCCAGACTGGTTCGTGGTTGGTTCCAACCCGCAGGTGAGCAGCGGTAACAGCCTCAACCACCGCACCGAGTCAGGCCCCTTCGTGCTGATTGAGGATCTGTCAGCTCTTCACGCCGGTGTGAAAGCCACCCAGGGATCCTTCTCCTTGCCCTTCGATGGCTGGTTGGTGAACAACGGCGATCGGGTCTCCGTGGAAGCAGCAACGGTTGCCGGCGACATCCGTTCTGTTCTCAACGGCATTGCTCATCTGGAAGCTGACTCTGAAATCACCCACCGAGGGGTTTCTCCTCATGTTTGGGTGGATGGACTCTCCATCACCGGCGAAGCCTGACGTTGAAGATTCTGTTCTGGGGGACACCGGTCTATGCGTTGCCAACCCTTAATGCACTGCATGATGCGGGTCACACCATCGTTGGGGTAGTAACGCAGCCGGATCGTCGGCGGGGTCGAGGCAAACAGCTGGTTCCATCCCCGGTGAAGGCGAGGGCGGAAGAACTCGGCCTCCGTGTGTTCACCCCTGAACGGATCCGACGGGATGACGATTGCAAAGCAAAGCTTGCTGCACTCGGTGCTGATGCCTCGGTGGTCGTTGCCTTCGGACAGATCCTTCCCAAGGATGTGTTGGAGCAGCCGCCTCTGGGCTGCTGGAACGGCCACGGATCACTTCTACCGCGTTGGCGCGGTGCTGGTCCCATCCAGTGGGCCCTGCTCGAAGGGGATCAGGAAACGGGTGTGGGGATCATGGCCATGGAAGAAGGTCTCGATACTGGTCCGGTTCTGCTCGAGCAACGCACCCCGATCCAGCTGCTGGAACCTTCCAACGCCTTGGCCAAACGGCTCAGCGCTCTCACTGCAGAGCTGATGGTGCAGGCCATGCCGCTGGTTGAAGCGGCGGGTCCGGGGCCAGAAGACGAGAGATTGGCGAGGCTCAACGTGCGGGTTCAGACCGAGGAGTCGACCTATGCCCGCATGTTGGATAAGCAGGATTTCCAATTGGATTGGTCAACCCCTGCCCTCAGCATTCATCGCAAAGTGATGGGGCTTCATCCCGGAGCGTTCACCCAGTGGCAGGGCAAACGCCTGAAGGTGTTGCGCACGGAGCCGTTGATCGAGCGCCTCCAGGATCAACTCAGCGCTGAGGGACGCAACCTCGTGGGCCAATGGCCCACCGGCGGGCATCCCCCAGGGACGATCCTGGACGTGATTGAGGATCTGGGGCTTGTGGTGAGCAGTTCAGGTTGTCCCCTTCTGATTCGGGAGGCACAGCTGGAAGGAAAAGCACGCAGCACAGCCCCGGTTCTGTTGCAGCAACTCAAAGCCACTCCCGGAGATCGATTGGGCGAGGGTTGATTCAGTATTCCGTGTACAACACACGCGCTTGAGACCAAACCCGATCGAGATCCTGCTCAGAAAGCTGAAGAGCTTCCGGGAACATCGTCGAGAGCCATTGTTGGCGCTTCAAGAGGGTGTCCGCTTCAAAAAAAGTTTGCTGCGACGACAGAACTCTGAATTTGAGAAATTCCAGCAACCTTGCGCGCAGGCGAACCGCATCGATCAGTTTGATCCGTTGGCCTTGATCACAGAGATGAATGGTGTTGCCTGTTTCCACTCCACTTAATCGCGGTGCAAGCAATTCCAACGTTGTCGGCGGTTGCCAATGGCGCGCCTTGGTCTCGGGGTGGGGGTAATAAATCCAGCCGTTCACAAGCTCACTTTGAGGCATCTTGATCTCCACACTCCAGAACGAAAACGTTTCGGGGGGGTGGAGGTCAGTCCATTGAACGTTCTCAAACAGGTGATCTGGATTCGAAAGTGAAACCTCGAGGGGAGCGAAGTCGAGATTCAGCGTGCCGAAGAAACAGCCCGAAAGGTCTAGCCCTAAGGCCTGGAACAAGGGGAATTGCATTCGGATCGTGCCATCTGGATATGGAGATTCGTTGCTTGTTCCGGAGGCGACTCCATGGCCAGCACAGAGTCGCCCGGTGAGCCATTCCTGGTTCATCAATCAGCGAAGTTCACGGTGGCTGCAGTTTTCACAGGGACCTTCCGGCCACACAGCACAGCGGAGCAAAGGGCTACGAGCATTGAAACGACAGTTCGGATCACCGATCACCCAGCCGTGTTTCCAGGGTGTTGCATCGGCAGGACGCGCCTGGTGTTTCACCAACAGGGCCACTGAGGCCATCACATAGCGACCGTTGCGAAGGGCGTAACGGTGACGACGTTGCATCACAAGAAAGGATTGCTGTTCAACAACAAGCCATCGCCCCGGTTGTGGCGGATCCTCAAGTTCAACGCGATGGAGCAAACGGTCTCCACTGATATGGCGAAGTTCAACAAGCATGGCCTTCGTCCTGATCGAGTGCCTTGCTGCGGATTGACATGCCCCAAGCAAACAGCAACAGCACCACCACCAAGGTGAGCCAATCGGGTTGATTGAGGCTGGGCACAACAACATGAACAATCAAGCGCAGCGCAACAAAAGCAACGGCAAGAAACCCAGCCGTTTCAAGCCGCGGATACAGATCAAGCCAGCGGATGAACAGGGCGGATGTAAAACGCAGTGCCACGATGCCGATGAAAGCACCCGTACTAATCAACACAATCTGATCACTGATGGCCACTGCTGCGGCAACGCTATCGATGGAGAAGGCCAGATCAGTGAAGGCCAGCAGCAAAACCGTGTTCAGAAACGGGCGTGACAGACCGTCGGATTCATTTCCTTCGCTGGATTCCGCGTCATCGCCTGATCGGTTACTGAAGTGATCAACCACCAGCCACACCAAATAGGACGCAGCGACGAGTTGCACCCAGGCGTTTTGCAACACCCACTGGGCCACAACAATCAAAGCGATCCGCAAGACCAGTGCAATGCCAATGCCCAGGTTGAGGGCAAGGCCTTCCCGCTCCGGTTGGCGGCTGCTGCGGGCGATGGCCGCGAGGGCCACGGCATTGTCAGCCGACAGGATCAGCTCCAGAAGCACCAAAACAGGCAGCAGGGCCAAAACCTCACCCCATTGGTCGGCACCTTCAAAGAAATCCGACAGTGAGGGAAGCGAAGTGATATCCATCGCGGCAGCCTAGAAAGTGCAAGCGCTGTTCCATTGCGATGCAGATCCGGGCCGAGCTGTGTCACGTCGACACCCTGAGATGCATCGTGCGGGTCGAGGCTTGGCTCGACGGTTCTCTGCAGGGCAGCGCCCTCGGTGAAGCCGCCACTGCTGAAGAGGCTGAGGAGAGGGCGTTGCACCGCCTGTACTCCAGGCTGGGGTCCATAGACGAACCACAACAGCTCCTGAATCCAGCTCGCCCTGAAGCCCAGGTGGATGAGCCGAATCTGAAGCAGGTGCCCGTCGAGCGGCCAAGAAAAATTGATCAAACCCCGACCTCGAATGCTCCACTACCCCCTGCCATCCATCAGGTCCCAGTCACGCCTGCTGAAAACGCCCCCTCTGAAACTCCAACGGATCCTGACGACTGGAGTGATGAGCTGACCGCCATCGATATGGAAATCAGACGCATTGGTTGGTCTCGTGAGCAGGAGCAGGAGTACTTGACTCGAGCCTTCGGTCTCGGCAGCCGCCACAAGCTCACGCGCTATGCCGATCTGGTGGCCTATCTCCGTCAGTTGAAGTTGATCCAAGCCAACGACGACGCTTCTACGGCACCAGCACCCATCCGTCGTGGTGACCTGCTTCAACAAGGAGATGAAATGTTGAAGCAGCTGGGCTGGAGCTCCGATCAAGCCAGGACCTTTCTCCAACAACAATTGGGGGCGACCAGTCGTCAACAACTCGGTGATGAACAGCTTCTGCAGTTCAACATGCTGCTGGAGGAGCAGACCCTAAAAGTCTCATGAGTCGGGCGTAAATCCCTTGTTATTTACGGGAACTTTGCTGACCTGTTGATCGGTCTGTACGGGACGTTGGAGATCCTGGTCGACCCCTACACCGACTTTGCTAAGGACACGACGGGCATCAGGGCCTTGCAGTCGATCGACATTGCTTTGCGTCACGCCGAATCATTCGCAGCGATGCAGGACGCAATCGCATAACCGCGACAGCGCCCTGCTTGTGGTGCGTACTGGCCCGGGGCTTGGACACCCCGGGCTTTTTTGTTTATATGTTCGAAACTGGTTGATTAAGCCATGTCACTTGTTGATCGGGTTAAAAGTCCTGGAGAGATTTACGTGTTGCTTGTTACTTTTATTTTTACCGAGCAATTTGACAGAAATTTAGACTTGGAAGCTGTCGAAGAAGGTGCAATTAGAAATTTTCTTGAAATATCTCATTCATTTTTGGATGCACTCACTAATCATATGCAGCCAATAGGGGCTGCATTTTTTGTATATACATTTATCCTGATAGCGCTGAGATTGTGGGGGAATAAATCGCGGAGATTGATTGATGTGCTCGCAATTTTCCTTACAGCTTGCTGGATCGTTGAGCTTGTCATCATTAATCTACTTCTTGTTGCTCCTATCAAAAGCCCCATTCTTTTGATCGTTGAGCTTTTGCTCTTTATCCCAATTATCTTGATTTGTTTTTCGTGGTGGTATTGGCGAATAAACCATGGGCGATCTGAAAGAAATTTGTCACCTGCAATTGTAGTAACGGATGGACCAGGAGCTCTTGAATATTTTTTCTTCGCGGCAGAGGTTTGCTTTGACTACTCTCAGGATTCATGTAAAACTGTTATTTCAAAATTAGTACGACTTTTAAATGGATTTGTAGTACTAGACGTTTTTGGATTGACTCTTTCAAGAGCAGTGGATTTAGCTATAGGTTGATTTCAGGGTCCTTGCTTGATCATCGGCCTCGGGTCATCGAAGGCGCGTTGTTTATCTAGCCTGTGGTGGTCAAAACAGTAGACAGATAGGGACAGCTAGATGGATTTAATGACGATTAGCGAGGCTGCAAGGCGCCTCGGATACAAGTCCAGATATCAGCTCTACAGGCTGATTAACGACGGCTACCTGCATGAGCATGTCCATGTGCAGCAGCACACGGGGCAGCGTTTGGTTGACATAGAGGGGCTGAGGGAGAAGCTGCAGTGCATCTGCCAGTGGCGACCCAACAGCGTGTTCCTCAGGCGTTAGAGATAGAGCTGCAGTGGGTGACGCTGCTCAACGTGATTGAGCTGGCTCAGGACAGCTAGAGCGTTGGATCAGTCCTCACAAATACCTTCTTTGTAAGAGCTGCACGAACGAGTTCTTAATTCTTCCCATCGCCAAATCCAAGGACTAAGCATGTCAGGATCATCAAGCATCCAGCATCCCTGCCCAATATTTTCAGCGTTTATGTAGCTGGAATAATCAGTATATGAGTTGATGAAATTAGGTTTTACGATTTCTTCTTTTGCTCTTTGGCATAGTTTGAAGAATTCACGTCTGTGCTTTGCGTCTATGGCTGCTTCCCTTGCGGCAGCAGCGTTCGCGCGAGCTTCTGCTTCTCGCCGCGCTTTATTTCTTGCCTCGGCTTCCTTCCGTTTCTGAGCTTCATTTTCTTGCCGACGTTTTGCCACCTCAGCCAAGCGATCTGACTCCTTCTTTTGGAGCCTTGGACTGGTAGGTCTTAAAAACTTCTCAATTCCATCTATGTCATCCAGCCCAAAAGATGCGGTGATAATTTCACCATCATTGTCGCGTTAGCAGAGCTGCTGATTGGGCTGTGTGTAGCCACCCATTGAGTTTCGGCTGTTCCATCTCCAGCCGTAAACGACAGGGTTGTCTGGCTCTTGCTGATAGATGTCCGGCTCGCTGCGCTCTCTATACGACTCAATGTCCAGAAGAGTCGGAACGAGAATGTCCCGACAGGCTTTGGCGGTTTGGGCCTTTTGATCAAAGGCATTGCATGACCTGACAAATATCGCCAGCGGCAACAGCAGCAGTAGCCGTTTCAACTCAAAAGGCTCGGTATGCCACCCAGTCTGGCTACTACTTCAGGTATGCCCAACAAGGACCGCTCTTTCCACGAAGCGCCAGAGAAGGCTGTTGGTGAGGGGTGGCTGTATTCCGAGCTGGAGCAGAAGCTCTGTCACTTCAAGCCCGACACAGCGACCGTGCATGCCCAGTGGGTTGCCATCAGGACATACAGCTACGTTCCGCCCCGCCCGCCTGAGCCGATGAATCGCAGGCGGATGCTGCGGCACAACGCTGTTGAGGCTTGGCAGACGATGCAGAAGACGGGCTGGAGACGCTGCCCTCCGCCTGTTCGCTGAAAGCAATCGTTTCTCGCTAGGACAGACGGACCCAGCAGTTGCCGCTGACATGGGTCCGCGTCCCGCCCGGAGCCCTCCAGAA
The DNA here is from genome assembly GCF_000161795.2 of Synechococcus sp. WH 8109. Classification (NCBI taxonomy): domain Bacteria; kingdom Bacillati; phylum Cyanobacteriota; class Cyanophyceae; order Synechococcales; family Synechococcaceae; genus Synechococcus; species Synechococcus sp. WH 8109. The sequence continues at coordinate 1,031,900 of NZ_CP006882.1, forward strand.
CGGAACGCAATTCAAATAGCCCAGTGACACCAGTCGATTCAGCGTGAATTGATACCAACTTGGGCATTTTGTTACCGGCAGAAAAAAAGGGAGCAGAGTGGCGTCATGAGCAACACCAATGATCCGAACGCATGGCATCTGGGTCTGCGTCGGCCAATGGGGGGTGACCCTCTAAATGAACCCGTCATGGCTGCGATATACGGCTACGAGTTCAACGGCGACTTATGGCGACTTAATGACCAGGGCTATCCGGAACCTTTGTTAGAACCCATGCTCGGCCGGTGGGAGCAACTGCACTATCCCGAGGGGTAAACCTCAAAATGGTTCTCACCCCCGCCTGTGCGCTGAAGGGAGAGGGAGACGCGGGCGAGGGAACCCGCTGGCTTTCATCTCCCGAGGCGTTTGCAGTGGTGCTAGCGCCAAAACAATCCTCACAGCAAACGCGAAGAGACCTGGCTAGTAATTAATGCCTAATTAGCAGCATTTGATACTCGGGGAGAGCCCCCAGTTAGAGAGAATTAATTTGAAGGCAGTGGTGCCTTCAATGCGTCGTTTGGGGTGGGCTGAGGGGCCCGCCTCTTTTTATGCGCTGACTACTGCTGTTGCTGCGCCTGCTGCTGACTAAGCGTTTTAGGCCGTTTGGACTGTTGCGCCCGAGCTTCGGTCAGCGTTGTCGATGCTGAGCGAAAGCGCGCAGCTAAAGAGAGCGACTCGGACAACAGCTGACAACTGCCGTTGCTGCATGCGCACTTTTATGCGCACACTGAATAACATTTAGGCCCAGACCCACTGCAGCAAGGGGGTTATAAGCAAAAGACATGCTCCTGGAGGAGCAAGCTATGAAAACGACGAGCTGACTTCTTTAGCTGAAAAGCCAGCACTGAAGCAGCTTTTCAGGGTTTAGGAATAGCTTGTTTGCGTGCAGATATGGCCTTTCGCAGCTGCATAAGAGCCTTTTGCGTGCGTTTTTGCGTGCAGGGCTAAACCGTTTTGCGTGCACGAGCCCCATAGCGGCAATGCAGCCATCTCAGAGGCGTTCAAGATCGTGAACAGCAACGTGCTCGAACCAGAGCAACGCGAGCAGCTGCAGGCGATCCGAGCGCATCTGGACAGCCTTGAGGAAGGCGGATCACAGGTGATCGACGTCTAGTGGTAGTAACCAGTCTTTCGGCAGCTATCAGCAGACTCTTTTGACTGCTGACGGGCTTTGAACACGTCCATCTCTTGGCTGGCACCTATCTGGATCAAGGGCTCTAGATGGAGCAAACCATCGCTGTACTGCACAAGGCAGTTGACCTAGTGCCGCAGCTTGGAGAGGATGTTGACTAATGACAATAAACATCGGAAAAACAATCCTCTATGCGATGGGAGCCCTCGTTGTCTTCGCTTTCATAAGGATGAGTGGGGATGATTGGGACACTTGGACACCCAGAGAAGAGGCCAGGAAAGCCTGCGAAGTAGAGATCAAGAAGGGACGCCTCTATAGGGTTTCGTACCCAAAGCCGGGGGACCCAAAGAAGAATTTCTACGGGCGCCATTGTGAACTGAGTTTGTACTGGAATCGCTACGAACTGCAGGAGATAAACGGTGATTACAAGACCTATGAAGAGTTGAGAAAGGCTCGCTGGCAGGATTACCGCCCCATCCGTAGGTACTACTTCGACGGGCGCGGCGTCGTGGAAATGCGATGAACATGATCAACGACTACGAGCCAGCACCACCTCAGAACTTCATCGGGCCAATGGTCTACCCGATCAAGTACCTGCCATGCCGTGTGTGTGGTGGGTCAGTCCGTGTCGCTGACAAGTACAGACACGCGAAGACAGCAGTCCATGGCGAGTGCTGGAGAGAAGAGCTGAACAGCTCCTCGCATTAGGTAGGGGACGTAAGAGGGGAACCATCTCAGGGATGTAAGGCAGGGAGTCCTGCATCTCTCATCGGCGATCTGATCTATTGCGTCCCTACAAGAAGGTGCAAAGACCTTCGTAATCGTGAACTTTGTAAGTGGTGCTCTTTCCAGAGTCCTCCATTTCGACCTCACCTAGATCCTCTACCAATTCGAACCTCGCAGGAGGTCTGACTAAATCGAAGGATTCATTCCCTTCAACGTCTGCCCAGTAGGTCACATTGCCTTCGTGGATGCTTTTAATACACTTCACCAATGCTGGCTCATCCACCTCCATACGGCTGTATTCGGAGTGGATGTCTTCTGCCATCACTGGTAAGCATCCGAATGCCATCACTGCCAGAAGGACGTGGGTCTTCATCAGTGGTTCTGATTGCTCAGATCTAAATAGCACCGGTTTGCAAGATGCCACTCTCTGAATACCTTGGGGCAATGGTCTCCGTCTTCGTTGACTCCAATGCCAGAGAACTGGATTCCTGGGCTTCAGCCTCCTAAGCCTTCCGCTGCCAACCTCAAGAAAGGACCAACTGTCGAGGGTGTTTCTGAAGAGGGAAAGAATGAGAAGGTCATCTCTCTGGAAGAACTAGAGCAAGCCAAGGAATCAGGCTTCGAGGTTCCCAATGAAGGACGTGCCCCCGGCTTTTAGGGCTCTTCTGATAGCTGCAAGGACTTTCTGGCTGACTTCTAGGGCTGCAATTCCGGGAGGATGTGAGTCACCAGGTCAGCGTTGACCCAGTTGATGACGCCGGTATCGACATCAGCCACTTGGAACAACGTTGGAATCTTCGGGTTTCTGGCACCGCCATCCACCCAGATCACATCAGCCATCCGCCAGGCACCTTCCGTGTCAGTAACGATCATGGTCATGCCTGCTTTGACATGCAGGAAAACGGGGTCTGACTTGGGCGCTGCAACGGCGCTCGCATGATCAACCGACATACCCCTCTTGCTAGTACAGCAGTATTAGTACAGGAGCAGGCGGCAGGTCCAGGAAATGAATCGGAAGACTGATGAACGGCATCGCACTCAGGACTGCCTAGGGCAGTCACAAGCCTTCCTAATCAAATAAGCGTGCTTTTTTGCGTGCAGATTGTCGAGGTTCGTTGAAAACCAAGTCAGTCACTCAATCTGTAGCTGCTGGAGGAGCAGACACTGAAAGTCTCATGAGTCGGGTTTAAATCCTCTATAAACACAGGCCTAGCCAAGGTTTGAGCGGAACGGGTCATTGCTCTTGCGCACCAATATCGTCACTTGTGGTTGCTTGTATCAGCCTTTTTGCGCACACTAATGCGTACAGGGCAGCACCCAGGAGATACCAAAACTTCGGTTTAATGAGAAGTGGGCTAGAGGCCTACGGCGTCTAGCCAGGTCAGCCAAAAGTTAATCTCCTTCAATTAATTGCTAGCAGATACGGATATAGATGCCCGAAAAAAGCAAGCAATAAGCCTTAACTCACTCTTAATTTGATGTTTATTGCTTCACAAAGACCAAGGGATTGGTGAGGTCATAAAACAAGAGTGCAACAACTCAACATCCTTGGTTGTGATTCGCTCTGCACGCACTGCTCTCCTGTTGGGAGCCGCCCTCGCTTTTGGAACTGCACTGCCATCTTCTGCGGCTCCCAGGCTGAACGGAGCTGGCGCCTCGTTCCCGGCCAAGATCTACCAGCGTTGGTTCGCCGATCTGGCTAAGGCTGGCGGCCCTCAGGTGAACTACCAGGCTGTGGGTTCCGGTTCTGGCCGTAAAGCCTTCATCGATCAAACAGTGAACTTCGGCGCATCGGATGATCCGATGAAGAAGAAGGATATGGCCAAGGTCGACCGTGGTGTTATTCAGATCCCGATGGTGGGTGGCACCATTGCCTTCGGCTTCAACAAGCCTGGCTGTGAGCTGAAGCTGACCCAGGAGCAGGCTGTTCAGGTCGCCATGGGCATGATCCAGAACTGGAAAGAGCTCGGCTGCAAGCCCGGCACACTCATCTGGGTGCACCGCTCCGATGGATCTGGCACCACCAAGGCCTTCACCAACTCCATGCAGGCTTTTTCCAAGACCTGGAGCCTCGGCACCGGTAAATCTGTCAAGTGGCCCGCTGGCGTTGGAGCCAAAGGCAACTCGGGCGTTGCTGCAGTAATCAAGAACCGGGTCGGCGCAATCGGGTACGTGAACCAGTCGTACATCAAGGGCAACGTCAAAGCAGCCGCTGTTCAGAACCTTTCTGGTGAATTCCTCAAGCCCTCTGTTGCTTCAGGAGCTACTGCCCTTAATGGCATCACTCTGGATAAGGATCTGGCTGGTACAAACCCGAACCCTTCCGCTAAGGGTGCTTACCCCATCGCCACCCTCACCTGGGTCCTGGCATACAAAACTGGTAATGGTGCTAACGCCAAGGTGGTGCAAGAGGCCTTCAACTACATGCTGAGCGACGCCGCTCAGGGCAAAGCTCCTTCCCTGGGCTTCGTTCCCCTCAAGGGCAACATCCTGGCCAAGTCCAAGGCTGCTGTAAACAAGATCGGCAAGTGATATTGGTTTGAACCGGTTTCAAGAACCTCCCATAAGAGGACCCCTCGGGGCCCTCTTTTTATTGCCTGATTGGTGCCAATTACGATCGATCTTAGAGATCTCTTAACCAAATCTCTCCCGACTCTTTGTTTGGGATCGATGTTGTGTTTAATACAGTTTTTTTCGAATTCACGGAATTCCAAATGCTTGTCACTCCATCAGCTGATCTGAGTTCAACAGCTCTGAGTTTCCAGGCGTTTATTGAAAGCAGCTACGACAATCGCAATGTTGTGCATGTCACCTCGGGAAGTTTTGTTCCTCTACTGAAGAACAGCGTTTGGTTTGTCATTCGCGGCATGGTCAAGCTGGGGGCACTTTCGGTGCATGGCGATGAACTGGTGCTTGGCCTTGTGGGTCCCAATGAACCCTTCGGTGCCGCATTCACCAATGTGGAGGCCTACGAAGCTGTAGCGATCACAGATTGCGATCTGCTCTGCTGCAATCTGGCGGAGCTGGAGCATTCTCCTCAGTTGGCGCTTGGCTTCGCCAAGGCCATGGCCGCGCGTTACCGCCAGGCGGAGTCGATGCTTGCCCTGCTGGGGCTGCGGCGAGTTGAAGAACGGGTCCGGGGGTTTCTGGAGCTGCTCGCCAAGGACTTTGGCGAACCCTGTGAGGCCGGGTTGCGGGTCACCCTTCGCATGACCCATCAGGAGATCGCCAGTGCCCTCAGCACCACACGGGTGACCGTGACCCGAGTGTTGGGCCAGTTGCGGGATGAAGGCTGGCTTCAGATTGATGCCTCTAGGCATCTAGTGCTGACCGACGCCGGCCGCCATTCAACCGTGATGGCCTGTTCTGAGTCCTGATCCCCATCGGTTGACAGGATCCTTTGCTTTGACTTGCTGCAGCAAGTAATTAGAAGTATCGGCAGGAGGAGCAGAAGCTTTCTCATTCGCCAATGGTGGCTGCGGTTTCAGTCTTCTGAACTGAGATCACGCCGATACCGATCGGGGCTGAAAAACCAAATGATCAGCCGGGTGGTGAACCAGGCGAGCAACACGCCCAGAGCTATCGAGACGAACGCCTCCACAATAAGTATTCAGAGAACATCAGCCGAAGCTGGATGTCCTTAATATGCCGCGCTGAACAAGGGACTGGAGGACGACCGTTAACGATCAGTCGCGAACTGGCTCGTCCTTGTCTTTGGTTGCCTCGACTTGAGGCTGACACTTGACCACTGACTTTGAAGTCAGGGAGGCCTAGAGACACTGCAGCTGCGCTTCACGCAGTGCGGCATAAATGTCGAGAGAGGGGTCAGTCATCGATTGGCGTTTCCAAAAGCGAAGGCGCAGGGCCTAGTGCTGCTGAGAGGGGACCTACTGAACTGAGGAGCAGGAAAACCAAGGAGCCAATGGCAGATGCCCGGTGAGTAGAACTACTCAGAGTCAGCAACCCCTGACCGCTCAAACTCTTGAGCAGATCCTTGAAAACGCGTCACATCAACTGTTAAGCGATCCAAGGTTTTGTAACGAGCTGAACTTTTTGTCTCGGTTGAGCCATACGGGACTCGATTTGTTGCCTATTTCTTGGAAAACAGGGATACACGCAATGAAAGCGACCAAGCTCACTACTGCTCCACAGGGCTTCGAGTACTACAGGGTTTGCGACGAAGAAGGTGTCTGCCGTGTAGTAAGAGGCATGTGGGCAGCCAAGCACCTCATAGAAGACATGCCTGAGCTAATCGCCACTAGGACAAAGCTCTACCCAGCGGAGTGGAGTTAAAGCTCTGAATCCAAAGGCATAAGCAAGCAGCTTCCTAGGGCAGTCACATGCAGCCCTACCTAAATAAACGTCTTTTTTTGCGTGCAGATTGTCGAGGATTGCTGAAAAACCAGTCAGCCATTTGAATTGTCGCTGCTGGAGGAGTAGACGCTCACCCAGGCCAAATATGTATTAACACTCAGGAACGGTCGGAGCTAATGGCCTACAACGGGTTTGCGGCAGGGACTGATACGGCGTCCATGCCGATTGCAGCAGGGTGAATCGTCTACACACTCTGCTCAGCCCGGTCGTTCCCTCCGCTTCTTTCCTGAAGGGGGGAATGGCCCTTATGGGGAAGCAACGAAATCAGAGCTCTGAAGTGAAAGGTTGCTGAGCTGCTACCTCAACTCCGGAAGTTGAACTCCAGCTTGGTTTTGGGTTTTTGGTACTTGATCACATTCATCACTTGAAGACCAGTATTTTCAGACTTCCTCTCCTCGGCAAGTGCTTTGAGGATCATTGAGCCCGAAGCCTGCCAGTCCTGATCGACTTCAATTAATTGCTTGGCTCGTGAGTAGTACTCCGCAGCTTTCGCTAAATAAAGAGATTTTTGGCTTGCTGTATTTGAAGATATTGCCGTTGTGATGGACTTTGCTTCCGCTTCGACAATTGTACAGCATGCTTTTCAGTGCACAGAATCTTCTTGAGACCTGTAATCCCGTGAACGCGCTTTCGAACATGGTGATTGAACACACCTCTAGGAATCGTTTGAACAGCTGAGGCGGATCCTCATAGCGACCATTTTTTGGTCTGAGTGTTCCCTGATCTCTCAACGTTTTGAATCTTTAACCTGCCAAATTCACCAGCTGCACTTCTGATAAGGTCAGTCATGGATCACCCGCCCCTTGTTGTACGACAGCTGATTAATGAGCTTCGGGATGACATGTCCGAAGCGGGCCGTGAACTCAGAAATCGCAGCACTTGGGATCTCCAATGCCCAGTCGTCATCATTGATGCCCGAACTGAACCCAACCGGGTAGTTCGAACCTCAGTGCGCGGCATCACTGGTGCCATAGCCACCAGCAACGTGATCGATGATCCCTTAATGCGCTCTTTTCTGGTTCGCTTCCGTGAAGTTGGTGCTGATGAAGCCCTCGATGAATTTCTGCAGGGTCCAGAGGCAGAACGCTTCTCGGAGCTCTGGGACATCTACAACGATGAAGCCCAACAGCAGGGTCTAGCGGTCTGGTCCCACAGTGACGCCGCCAAATTTGTGCTCAAGTCGAAAACTTGTTTTGACGATGGTCAGTTGGCCTGTGTTGCCATTACGTCGGGAGACCATCGTGATGCCCATGACGTGCTCACCTTTTCTGTAGACGCCTGCTGGTTGTCTTGAGCTCCGGTTCGGCCTTAAACGCACCAGAATTCAGGAACGGATCAGTTGAACAACAACAAAAAGCGCTGAAGCTGCCAGTGGCCAAAGCAACCAGGTCAACTGAGGAATGGTGAGGGCGAGCACAAGCCCGATGACAAAGAAAATCAGAAAACGGCCGAGGGTCATGAAGGCACCAATACCTATGTATTGAACCGAAAACTCCGCCTTAGGCCAGTTTTTCGCGCCTTGAGCTGGGAGCTGGTTCTGGTGTGAACAGGATGGGGATAGAGGAAGCAACCAGCACGCCGCCCACAGTCAGCAAAACCAGCAGGGGAATGGGCCGGACAAGGGGTTGACGCTGCAGCGGTGTCGTGCAGCTGGGGCAGAGCGGAATAACCCCCTTGGGTGGATGCAAGACCAAGGCCGGGCCGCAACAGCAGCACGGGCACCGGTAGCGCGGCATCGACCGGTGAAACGCAGCTGCCGTCACCTTATTGCGAAGATCATGGATTGCCGAGGCCTGCTCCATGCCGCTCCGTTCCCTGGTGACCAAGTTGCAGGAAACTGCACTCACCGGTGAGCTTGATGAGCGCTCAAGCCGCCCCGAACGTTTGTTGATGCGCGGGGCTGGTCGCTGCAGCCGAGCTCTGGTGGCCAGCGCGCTGTCAAAACGGCGGGGCGCACCTCTGCTCATGGTGGTGCCAACGCTTGAGGAAGCAGGACGCTGGACGGCGCTCTTGGAATTAATGGGGTGGAGCCAGGCCAGCCTTTACCCCACCAGCGAAGGCTCTCCCTATGAACCCTTCGATCCCACAAGTGAAATCACCTGGGGGCAACTTCAGGTTCTGAGTGACCTGCTGGGGGAACCAAACGCTGCGTCCTGGGCAATAGTGGCCACGGAACGATGTTTGCAGCCACATCTCCCCCCGCCGGATGTTCTGAAAACGAAAACGCGCACCTTGCGCAAAGGGGATGAGGTTGATCTTGAGGCACTGGGCGAGACGCTGGCCCAACTTGGCTACGAACGGGTCACCACCATTGAGCAGGAGGGGAGCTGGAGTCGTCGCGGCGACATTGTCGACATCTTCCCAGTGAGCAGTGAGCTGCCTGTTCGACTCGAATTTTTCGGAGAGGAGCTCGACAAGCTGCGGGAATTCGATCCCGCCAGCCAACGCTCACTGGACCCCGTCGATGCGCTTCGACTCACACCAACAGGGTTTGGGCCTCTGATAGCCGACCAGCTCAGGGAGACGATGCCCGACGGACTTGAGCAACTGCTCGGTGCTGAGGGCACAGAGCAGATTTTGAACGGTGGAACACCGGAAGGCATGCGCCGGCTGATGGGGCTCGCCTGGGGTCACCCCGCCTCGCTTCTCGACTACCTGCCGGACACCACAACAGTGGTGATCGATGAGCGACGCCAGGGCTTGGCCCACGGACAACAGTGGCTCAGCCATGTTGAGGAACATCACCACGACATGGCTGCTGAGGCAGGTCTGGACGAGGCCGATCGTGATCGGCTCTGGCCAGCGGTTCTGCACCGTGAGATTGAAGCCGCCTATGCCTTGGCGGAGGTCTTCCATGGCTTTGACATGGCAGAACTACTCGAAGTCGACCAGCACCCCAACAGCTTCGACCTCGCTAGCCGTCCTGTTGCGGCCTACCCCAACCAATTCGGAAAACTCGGGGAACTGATCAAGGGATTTCAAACCGAGCGCACGGCGGTTTGGTTGGTGTCTGCGCAACCCAGCCGAGCGGTTGCTCTGCTGGAGGAGCACGACTGCATCAGTCGTTTTGTGCCGAACGCGGGAGACAGCAATGCCATTACTCGTCTAATTGAACAGAACACTCCCGTCGCCTTGAAGGTGAGGGGCACGGCCGAACTTGAGGGTTTGCAGCTGCCGGCCTGGAGGATTGCCCTGGTCACCGACCGCGAATTCTTTGGTCAGCAGAGCCTCAGTTCCAGTGGCTATGTACGCCGTCGTCGCAAGGCCGCCAGCCGCACGGTGGATCCCAACAAGATGCGCCCGGGCGATTTTGTGGTGCATCGAAACCATGGCATTGGCCGCTTCAAAGCCATGGAAAAACTTGCGATGTCAGGGGACATTCGCGACTACCTCGTGGTGCAGTACGCCGATGGAATCCTTCGGGTTGCCGCCGATCAACTCGGAAGCCTTGGGCGTTACAGGGCCACGAGTGAAACACCACCGCAGCTCAACCGCATGGGTGGTACGGCTTGGAACAAGGCCAAGGAACGGGCAAAGAAAGCAGTTCGCAAGGTTGCCCTTGATCTGGTGAAGCTGTACGCCGAACGACAACAGGCCGCAGGCTTTGCCTTCCCCACCGACGGGCCCTGGCAGGTGGAAATGGAGGAGTCTTTCCCCTATGACCCGACGCCGGATCAACTGAAGGCAACGGCCGACGTGAAACGAGACATGGAACGGCAGGAGCCGATGGATCGACTGGTGTGCGGGGACGTTGGCTTCGGCAAAACCGAAGTTGCCATCCGCGCCATCTTCAAAGCCATCACCGCTGGGAAGCAGGTGGCGATGCTGGCACCAACAACGGTGTTGGCTCAACAGCACTGGCGCACACTCTCGGAACGCTTCGCGCCGTATCCGATCAAGGTGGCTCTTCTTAATCGTTTCCGGACGGCGTCGGAACGCAAATCCATTCTCGATGGCCTGAAGCAGGGAACCATCGACGCCGTGGTGGGAACCCACCAGTTGCTCAGCAAAGGAGCGTCATTCCAAGAGCTTGGTCTGTTGGTGGTGGATGAAGAACAGCGCTTCGGTGTGAACCAGAAGGAAAAGATCAAAGTGCTGCGAAAGGACGTGGACGTGCTGACGCTGTCGGCAACTCCGATTCCTCGAACGCTCTATATGAGCCTTTCGGGGGTGCGGGAGATGAGCCTGATCACCACACCACCTCCTCTGCGCCGTCCGATCAAGACGCACCTGGCTTCTCTGGATCCGGAGGCGGTGCGCAGCGCCATCCGCCAGGAACTGGATCGTGGGGGCCAGGTGTTTTATGTGGTTCCCCGGGTGGAAGGAATCGACGAGGTAGCTGCAGGTCTACGGGCGATGCTTCCAGGCCTGAAGCTTTTGGTGGCTCACGGTCAGATGGCTGAGGGCGAACTGGAGAACGCCATGGTGGCGTTCAACGCCGGCGAAGCCGACGTGATGCTCTGCACCACGATTGTGGAGAGCGGTCTGGACATTCCTCGCGTCAACACGATCCTGATCGAGGACGCCCACCGTTTTGGCTTGGCCCAGCTGTACCAATTGCGGGGTCGGGTCGGCCGCAGTGGGATTCAGGCCCATGCCTGGTTGTTCTATCCGGGTAACGCATCGCTGAGCGACACCGCTCGTCAGCGGCTGCGCGCCATTCAGGAGTTCGCCCAACTGGGCAGTGGATATCAGCTCGCCATGCGGGATATGGAGATCCGTGGAGTCGGCAATCTCCTCGGCGTGCAGCAGAGCGGCCAGATGGAAACCATCGGCTTTGACCTCTACATGGAAATGCTGCAGGAATCCCTGGCCGAAATTCAGGGTCAAGACATCCCCAGCGTTGAAGACACCCAGGTGGACCTCCCCGTCACGGCCTTCGTGCCTGCAGACTGGATAACTGATCCTGATGAGAAGATTGCGGCCTACCGGGCTGCCTCCGACTGCCTCTCCGCCGAGGCCCTGGTGGAGCTGGCTGCGAGTTGGGCCGATCGCTATGGAGCGCTGCCCGCTGCCGTGGTGTCGCTTCTGCAGCTGATGGAACTCAAACTTCTGGCGAAGCAGTGCGGCTTTTCCAGGATCAAACCGGAAAAGCCCAACATCCTGCTTGAAACTCCCATGGAGGAACCGGCGTTCCGTTTGCTGCGCCAGGGGTTGCCCAAGCATCTGCATGGCCGTTTGATTTATCAGGCTGGCAGCGGCATCCAGCACAAGGTGATGGCCCGCGGTATCGGTGTACTCCCTATGGAGAAGCAACTGGAACAGCTAATGGAATGGCTGCGTCTGATGGCAGCCCAGATTCCCGATGCAGATGGCAAAACCGAAGCACAGCTGCAGGAAGAGCTGCGTGCCAAGAACGCGGAGGTAGTTCGGGTCTGAAGACTCAACCCAATTCTGAGAAAAACGTTACCAACCACGCAATTCTTCGTTACATTGGCTCTAGATAAATCCGTTGGACATGGGTGAATTCGTCGAAATCGGTGCTGGTGGGGTTTCTCTGGAACTGATAAGCGGCGTTTTCTGTGCCACCGCTCTTGGCGTGTATGCCCTGTTCCAGCCAGGAGCTTCAGATGATGACGACTCCAATGGTGGAGGCGGCGGCGGACTGATGCAGCCGATCTCCTGAGCTACTGAAGCGCGTAGCTGAGGTTGGCTCCGCCTGGTTGATAGGTCGTGCCTGTCTGAATTTTCTTCAATTGGTTCAACAGGGTCCCTTCAGCCATCGTGTATTGACTGTCTTTCTGGGTTCCAAGATCTTCAACCGAGAAATTCCTGATCTCCTGTTTCGACATCGCTGCTTCGATGTCCGGTTGGATTCCGTTCTTGTGAATATCGGTTCCCTTTGGCGTCAGGTACTTCGCGATGGTGACTGTCAGACCGGATCCATCGGCCAATCCGCGAACGGCCTGTACAAGCCCTTTGCCGAAGGTCTTCTGTCCAACGAGTTGGGCACGGGAATTGTCCTGAAGTGCCCCTGAAAGAATTTCGCTGGCACTGGCCGATCCCTGATCTATCAGCACCACCAGAGGTTTGTCGGTGATTGCACTTCCCCTGGCGCGCCTTACATCGCGGATTCCTGCGCGGGTTCGGGTGCTGACGATTGTGCCTTCGTTGAGCCATTGGCGGGCGATGTCCACGCTGGCCTCGAGCAAGCCGCCGGGATTGCTGCGTAGATCCAGCACGTAGCCCTCAGCAGCCTGTGATTCCAGATCCTTGATGGCCACACGCATCTCACGCGTGGCGTTGGCATTGAATTGCTTGAGACGGATGTAGCCCACCTTGCGGCCATTGGGCGCCGTGTTGAGCATGGCCTTCACGGCATGAATCTCAATGCGTGCCCGTTTCAACGGCACATTCAGCACCTGACCCTGGCGCCTGAGTCCCAGCACGACATCGGTGCCCTCCGGACCTCGGATCAACTTGACGGCGTCCTCGGTGGTCATGCCTTTGGTGGAGGCACCATCGATGGAAACGATCACATCCTTAGGCTGAACGCCGGCACGGGATGCAGGGGTGCCCTCAATCGGGGAGACAACAATCAGCTTTTTCGTGTCTTTGTCGAGACTGAGCTGGATCCCCACGCCCATCAACTCACCGGAGGTGTCGATCTGCATCTCCTTGAACTCCTTTGGATCAAGGAAACGCGTGTATGGGTCATCAAGGCTGGCCAGCATGCCCCGGATCGCCTCGTAGGACTCGGCGCTGCCCCCATAGGACTTCCGCAGCAGATTGCTTCGCAATTGGCGCCACTTTCTTTCGTCGTAGGAGCCCGTCGAATCCAGGTAATCGCGATAAACGATCTGCCAGACCTGATCAATCACCTCCTTGGGGCTGTCGTGAATTGATCCGCCGGAAGCCGATGGCAGGGAAAGACCTGGTGAGCTGATGCCCAAGGCGGTGACCACACCACCGATCCCCAGTACCAATAGCAACGGAGTCGATCGGACCAAAGAACGCAGGCGCTGACTCCGAACCATGGCCCTTCAGGAGTGATTCTTCAGACTAACTAGATCAGGCGGGCTCCACCCAACGACCGTCCTCTTTGATCAACTGGATCAGGGCTTCAACGCCCTCCGCTTCAGGCACCTTGCGGATTTCATCACGGCCGCGATAGAGCGAAATCACGCCCGGAGTTTTGCCGACGTAGCCGTAATCGGCGTCGGCCATCTCGCCGGGACCATTGACGATGCATCCCATCACGGCGATGTCCAGACCCGTGAGGTGGGATGTGGCGTTGCGCACCTTATGCAACACCTCCTCCAGGTTGAACAGGGTGCGACCGCAGCTAGGGCAGGCAACGTACTCGACCATGGTCTTGCGCAGACCCAGGGATTGAAGAATCGAGTAGCAGACGGGGATTTCCTTTTCAGGGGCCTCCGTCAGTGATACCCGGAGCGTGTCTCCCAATCCATCGGCCAGCAGTGTGGCAATGCCTGCGGTGCTCTTAATCCGGCCGTAATCACCATCGCCGGCTTCGGTCACGCCCAGGTGGAGTGGGTAATTGAAGCCTTCCTTATCCATGGTGTCCGCCATCAGGCGGTAGGCAGCGAGCATCACCGGAGCCCGCGAGGCCTTCATCGAAATCACAATGTTGTGGAAATCAAGCTCATGGCAGATGCGCACGAATTCCATCGCTGACTCGACCATCCCCTCAGGAGTGTCGCCGTAGGTGAACAGCATCCGCTCCGCAAGGGAGCCATGGTTCACCCCGATTCGAAGCGCCTTGTTCTGATCCCGCAGCAGGGTCACCAAGGGCTCGAACGTCTCACGGATGCGCTTGCCGATGGAGGCAAATTCCTCGGGGCTGAACTCCTGGCGGTTCGGATCTGGCTTATCGAAAATGAAAAGGCCGGGATTGATCCGAACTTTGTCGACGTGCTGGGCGACCTCCAGGGCGATCTTGACGCCGTTGTGGTGAACATCCGCCACCAGTGGAATGGTGCAGCCGCGCTGACGAAGCTCCTGACGGATCTGTCCCATCGCCTTGGCGTGGGCCATCGAGGGGGTCGTCACCCGGACGATCTCACTGCCCGCTTCGGCGAGGCGGATGATGCCGGCAACAGCAGCCTCGATGTCAAGGGTGTCCTCGTTGATCATCGACTGCACCACGATCGGGTGCTCGCTGCCCACGGGCACATCACCCACCATCACAGTACGAGTCACACGGCGGTGGATCTGGGTGTCGTAGCGCCGATCCAGGGCAGTCATGGGGCCGGAGGTGAAGCGCGTCAACGTTCGCACAGCCTGCGCCGAACCGCGTCCAGATCCTGCCGTGTCAGATCCAGTGGCGCGCCGGCGGCTTTGGAGGGATTGCGCAGCAGATAGGAGGGGTGAAAAATAGGCATCACCGCCCGCTCATTCCAGCTCTGCCACTGACCACGAAGCTGGGTCATGCCCCCCTTGATGCCAAGGATGGCCTCCACAGCTGTGGCTCCCGTGAGCACGATCACCGTGGGATCAACCGTCTCCAATTGAAGGTCAAGCCAGGCCCGGCAGGCAGCCAACTCAGCTTTTTTCGGTCGTCGGTTGTTGGGGGGCCGGCATTTGATCGCGTTGCAGATGTAAAGGTCATGCTCTGGATCCAGATCCACATCCCGCAGCAGTTGATCGAGGGCACGTCCCGAACGCCCGACAAACGGAACGCCCTGAGAATCTTCCTGAGCTCCGGGTGCTTCACCAATCAGCATCAAATCCGCTTTGGGATTACCGCGGCTCATCACGACGGTGTGGCGCGTGGTGGCCAGGTCACAGGCTGTGCAGGCACTGCAGGCCTCCAGGCTGGAGAGAGTCATGACATCGGAGCAACAGATGCCAGGGGAGCCAGGAGCAACAGGGGGTTGCCCTCCGGATCGTGGATCCAGGCCTCAGCACCAAAGGACTCGAGGCGCGCCTCCTCCAGTAGCGATCCACCACGCTGCAGGGCGTTTCTCAGCAGCCGTTGAAGTTCAGGCATGGGCTCCTGCGATGGGGGGAGCCGCAAACAGGGCGCCAACGCTCGCCCCCTGGGTGGAAAAGAGCGCCGGCGTGAGGGCCTGTAGATCTCCAGCTGGGTGCCATCGCTGAATTGAACGATGCAGTGGTGCTCCGCCACCCCAGGCTTCAACGTGGCATGAAATAGCTCGCTGTAGAACGTCGCCAACCTGGCGCTGTTCTCAGCGGCCAAGACCCAGCTGATCTGTATCGCATTCATGGGCGCTGAGAAATCAAGGTTGTCTGCGACACCATCTGCGGCAGGATGATGAAGTTTTAAACGCACCGCGGGGAGGTGCGTTACCGATGCCGCGCCCGCCAGAACTTTCCGACCGGGCTGTCGCCCTTAAACCGTCTCTGACGCTGGAGATCAGCGCCAAGGCCAAAGCACTGCGCGACAGCGGCAAGGACATATGCAGCCTTAGTGCCGGTGAGCCGGACTTTGAGACACCTCCATTCATAGTTGAAGCGGCACAGCATGCTCTGGAATCCGGGTTCACCCGCTACGGCCCCGCCGCGGGGGACCCCGACCTTCGTGCTGCTCTGGCCCACAAACTGAGCATCGAAAACGGGATTCCAACCCAGCCGGAGCAGGTCCTGGTGACCAACGGTGGCAAGCAAGCCATTTACAACCTTTTCCAAGTGCTGCTCAATCCCGGTGACGAAGTTCTGGTGCCGGCGCCCTACTGGTTGAGCTATCCCGAGATGGCAGCCCTGGCCGGGGCAAGCACAAGGATCATCCCCACCAAAGCTGAGGAAGGCTTCCGTCTCGACCTCGATCTGCTGGAGCAGCAGATCACTCCACGCAGCCGACTGCTGGTGATCAATTCCCCTGGCAACCCCAGCGGCCAGGTGATGTCGCGGGCCGAACTCGAGGCCCTGGCCGCGCTGGTGGCCCGTCATCCCCAGCTGATGGTTATGAGCGATGAGATCTATGAATATCTCCTGGCCGATGGTCAGCAGCACTGCAGCTTTGCGGCCATTGCCGAAGAGATCCGCTCGCGCTGCTTCATCGTGAACGGCTTTGCCAAAGGATGGGCGATGACAGGTTGGCGCCTTGGTTACCTGGCTGGAGATGCTGTCGTGATCAAGGCTGCTTCAGCGCTGCAGAGCCAGAGCACCAGCAATGTGTGCAGCTTTGCTCAACGGGGTGCCCTAGCGGCGATCGAAGCACCCCGAGATTGCGTGCGCGAGATGGCAATCAGCTACAACCGCCGCCGAACTCTGCTAACTGAAGGGCTGCAGGCTCTGGAGGGCATCACCCTGACTCCCCCTCAAGGGGCCTTCTACGCCTTCCCCCGGCTGCCGGACGGTGTGCCCGATTCAATGGAGTTCTGCCGGCAAGCCCTGGAACAGGAAGGTCTGGCCGTGGTTCCGGGTCTGGCCTTCGGCGATGACCGCTGCATTCGACTGTCCTGTGCCGTAGCAGATGAGACGATCAACGATGGACTGATGCGACTGAAGCGGCTGCTTCGTTCCTTCTGATCCGATCTGATCTGATCACTTCCTTTTTCAGAATGTCTGTACGAGAACGCAGGGCCGTGGTTGCCACCGGTTTGATTGCCGGCCTCGCACTCACGGCCAGTGTTTCCAGTTGCAGCGCACCCCAGAACGACGCCAAACAGGCCGTTCTGCAGATCGGTGCCATCCCCGACCAGAACCCCGAGAAACTCAATCGCCTCTACGGAACGCTCTCTTCGGAACTCAGCGAAAAGCTGGATGTTCCTGTGCGGTATGCGCCGGTGAGCAATTACGCGGCGGCGGTGAGTGCCTTCCGCACCGGCAGCCTTGATCTGGTCTGGTTCGGTGGACTCACCGGTGTGCAGGCCAGGCTGCAGACGCCTGGAGCACGGGTGTTGGCGCAACGGGACATCGATGCAGAGTTCACCAGTGTGTTCATCGCCAATGGCGACAGTGGTTTGCGCCCCTTCACCAGTGCCGACCAACTGGTTGAACTGAAGGGACGCCGACTGGCCTTCGGTTCGGAGAGTTCCACCTCCGGCCGCCTGATGCCCCAGTTCTTCATGGGGGAAAACGGCGTGAAACCTGAGGATCTGGCGGGGGGCGGCCCTGGCTTCAGCGGAAGCCACGACGCCACCATTGCTGTGGTTCGGAGCGGTGCCTATGAGGTGGGCGCCTTGAACGAGCAGGTCTGGCGCAGCAATGTGGCGGACGGCCGCGTCGATCCAGGCAAGGTATCGGTGATCTGGAGGACACCGCCCTACGTGGATTACCACTGGGTTGTAAGGCCCGGTCTGGATGAGCGCTTTGGCGATGGTTTCACCGACCAGCTCCAGACCGCCTTGCTGGACCTTTCGGCAGACACAGAGAACGGCGCCACGATTCTTGAGCTTTTCGGTGCCGAACGCTTCATCCCCGCCAAGGACGAGGACTACGTGATGATCGAAACGGTGGGACGCCAACTAGGAAAGATCCGTTGACGGCGCTTCTGGAGCTGCACCAGGCCTGCCTGGGGCAACGGCTCCAACCGATCACCCTCACCCTTCGTGCGGACCAGCGTGTGGTTTTGCTCGGTGCCAGTGGCGCCGGCAAAACCACGTTGCTGAAGCTCTGCAACGGGGCCCTAAGTCCTGATGCAGGATCCGTGCACTGGTGTGGTCGCCCCCATCAACAGCTGTCCCGCCGGCAACGGCGCCAGATCGGCACGCTCTGGCAGGACCTGCGCCTGGTGGAGGAGCTGAGCGTGATCCAGAACATCAACAGCGGTGCCCTGGGACGCCATGGGCTGCTCTGGGCGATTCGAAACCTGCTGGGTCCCCTGGACCCAAACACCTGCCTGGCACTGATGCACCAGGTGAAATTGGAGGCCGATTTGCTTGAACAGCCCGTGCGGGAGCTCTCTGGAGGGCAGCGCCAACGGGTGGCTCTGGGCCGTCTGTTGCATCAGCAACCTGAACTCTTGCTGGCGGACGAACCCCTCTCCGCCCTTGATCCCAGCCTCGCCGAAGACGTTCTCAACACCCTGCTTCTCTTGCCGGGCTGTCTTATCAGCCTGCATCGACCGGATCTGATACACCGGTTCGATCGGGTTCTGGGGCTCCGTAGTGGTGCCCTGGTGATCGATGCGGCTCCAGACACCATTCATCGGGATCAGCTGGAATGGCTCTACGCATCGGCCTGAGGCCAGCCCTGCCGCTGATCCCACTGCTGCCTGGCCTCAGCCTGCTGGGCGTTCTTGTGGTGCTGTTGCGTGATGGGCACGGCGGAGGACTTGCACTTCTGCAACAATTCGCCGCTGGGGCCGTGCAGCCCTCCATCGATCCCATCGTGCTGGGCAGTTTGCTGAACGGGCTCCAGATCACCCTGGTGATCGCCGTGATGTCCTGGGGCATCAGCAGTGTTCTCGGCGTGGGTCTTGGACTCCTGAGCTCAAGCACGTTCTGGGAAATCCTGGCGGACGTGCGTTGGCCTGCCGTGATCTTGCGCCGTTGGCTAGCGCCCCTGCGCGCTTTGCATGAACTGATCTGGGGGCTTTTGCTGCTTCAGGTGTTCGGACTGAATGGCTGGGTTGCGATCTGCGCCATCGCGATTCCCTACACGGTTCTGATGGCGCGGGTGATTGCCGATCAGGTGGATTGCCACGTTTCACCGGCAATCCCGGTACTCAAGGGAGCCGGGGCCACACCATGGGCCGTGATACTCACCGGGCTTGTCCCACCCCTGGCAGAGCCGATCAGCGATCACATCGGCCACCGCCTTGATTGTGCGCTTCGTTCAGCCTTGATTCTGGGCGTTTTCGGCCTTGGAGGACTGGGGACAGACCTCAGCCTCAGCCTGCGCTCGCTTCAATTTCAGGAGCTTTGGAGTGGCCTGTGGTTGCTGGCCATCGCCATGGTGGTGCTCGACCGAGTGCTGCGAACGCTGCGCAGCTGGTCACGCATGCTGATTCTTCCCGTGGCCATGGCCAGCCCCTGGGTTGCCCTCGGCTGGGGAACACAGCTGGATCTGCACCTGGCCTGGCCAGTGGCTGAGTGGACGATGTTTGTAGGCAACCTCACCGACGGAACCGTGGGGGTGAAGGCTGCCCTGGAGATCTCCTGGCCCGGGGTGATTGGTGCCACGGTGTGGATCACCCTGATCGCCGGTTGTCTTGCCACCGGCCTTCCCCCGCTGCTGCTGCTTGTTTGGCCCAGCCAGGCCAGCCTGCGTCTGCAGGGAGTGGTTTGGGGGGCGTTGCGACTCATCCCGGCACCTCTCACCGCTCTGCTGCTACTGATGTTGGCCAAACCAAGCCTGAGCTTGGCAGGGCTGGCCCTAGGCCTGCACCACGGCGGTGTGATGGGTCGGGTGCTGATCGACGACATCCGCAGCACGGGATTGTGTTCAGCCCAAACCATTAAGGCCTGCGGCGCCTCCAACCGGGTGAGCTGGCTTTACGGCCCCCTTGCGGATGTGAGTCGCGCTTACCTCACCTATGCGACCTACCGGTTGGATGTGATCCTGCGCGACACCGCGATCATCGGCATGGTGGGGGGAGCCGGTCTGGGCTGGCAGCTGATGGAGGCCCTCAGCTCGTTTCATTGGTGGCTTGTGCTCTGGATCGTGCTGATCTCCGCGGTGCTCACACTGCTGGGTGAGAGCCTGGGTGAACGACTTCAGGGGAGCTGGAACAGCCGGGCCATGGCCTTATGAGCGGTGCGAACGACGCCCCCCGTCAGCTGATCGTGCTCGGGGATAGTGGCGTTCATGGTTGGGGTGACCGTGAAGCGGGCGGCTGGTGCCAGCGGCTGCGCCTGCGCTGGATGAACCTACCCAGCGCTCCGGTGGTGTATCCCCTGGGCATCCGCGGGGATGGCCTGGAACGCTTGGCGGCCCGCTGGCGCAGCGAGTGGTGCTGCCGCGGCGAACTGCGTCGCCAAACGCCGGGCGGACTGCTGCTCAGTGTCGGGCTGAATGACACCGCCCGCGTTGGTCGGATCGACGGCAGACCCCAACTGGATGTGGAGGCCTTTTCGTTTGGCCTAGGACAACTTCTCAATGAGATGACCCAGGAGGTGCAGGTGTTTGTGCTTGGCCTCACTGCGGTGGATGAGCACGTGATGCCCTTTGCTGGCTGTCTCTGGTACAGCAACAGCCAGATCTCGGCCACGGAAGCTGTGATAGCCGAACAGTGCCGTGAAGCAGATGTGCCCTTCCTGTCCATGCATCGGGAGATGCAGGAGGAGCCCGACTGGTTGACCTGGATGGAACCCGATGGAATCCATCTCAATGCCGATGGACACCGCT
This sequence comes from Synechococcus sp. WH 8109, assembly GCF_000161795.2. Taxonomy (NCBI): domain Bacteria; kingdom Bacillati; phylum Cyanobacteriota; class Cyanophyceae; order Synechococcales; family Synechococcaceae; genus Synechococcus; species Synechococcus sp. WH 8109. The sequence goes on from NZ_CP006882.1 coordinate 1,052,385, forward strand.
GGCTCGACCAGCGCTTGGGTCAGTGGGCGCTTCTGCAGGAGTGGGCCGGACTCGCTGCCCTTAACACATCAACACCTATCAGCACGTAAACCAAACCCGCAGCGACCACTAATGTGTGACTCTTCTGACATTGGTGATCGGACTTGGGACCTGACCGCTCTGCAGAACGCGCTGCCGGCGACCCCCCTGCCCAGCGCAAAACCACGCTCAAGTGGGACGAAAATGGTGAACTCACAGCCCTGGATATGGCACGCATCGTTGACCGCTTGACCCAGCCGGAGCTGCAGCGCTGCGACCTCGACCCCTCCTGAGGATCAGCTCGGGGCCATGGCCTGCTTGGCGGATTTGTAGAAATCCAGATCGATGTTGGAACGTCCGTCTGAATCCGCCATCGCCTCAACCCGTTTACGAACAGCAGGCCGTACGAAGAACGGAACATCTTTCTTGAGTGCTGCCAGTGCCTCTGGTTGCCAGTCCATCAATCCAAAACCGTTGAACCCATGATCCGGCACGAAAGTGCTGATCTGCGGCACCAAAGGGCCAACCGCTTACGGCCTGAGGATTGAACCGTTGGATCAGTTGCACTGATCTGATGCCCATCCAAACCAGCTGATCAGAGCGCCATCAGCAGCATCGCCAAAACTGCCGCAAAAATGGTCTGTAGAGCATTGACCAGCTCATTGCTCAACCAGGTCACGCGATCCTGCACCAGGGCGCCGAGCAGGCTCTCGCCGAGGGTCGCCACCAGACCAACCAGCATCACGAGCCCTGCCACAGGCCATGAGGGAACCAGCTGCAGGGCAAGCATCACCAGGGTCATGGCGATGCTGCCGGCGGCACTGGCCAGGGTTCCCTCAAGGCTAATGGCCCCTTCGGTACCTGGTGGAACCACCCGCAGGCTGGTGATCAACACCGTGGTGCGACCGAAACGCTTGCCGACCTCACTGCCGAAGGTGTCGGCCAACTTGGCGGCAAAACTCGCCGCAAAGCCAACCAAAAACAGCTCATGGGGTTCGACACCGGCACCGATGAGCAGTGCCAGGAAGGCTCCAACAGAAGCAGAACCCCAGACGTTTTCTGGGCCGCGTTGACCGCCGCGGGCTTCGGCAAGACCCCGGCTCTGCTTGTTTTGAAAGCCGATCTTGGTGACCAGACTTCCCAGACAGAGGTAGGCGACCACGGCCAACCAGCCCGACCACCCCAAACAACCCCAAAGAATCGTGCCCAAGGCAGCCGCATGGACCCATCCACTGCGGGTGAGCACAGATGACCGCTGCGCCAGGGCAATCAAAACCGTGTTCACCAGCAGGGCCTGAATCCAAAGTGCGGACATCACACCGTGTTGCAGTGCCCTAAGCATCTCCTGCCTACGGCCATTGCAGAGGGAGAATCGGGGCGTTCGTTCTCTGGTCGACCGGATGGTGTTCAACAGCAACAAGGGCTTTTTCCTCACCCTGGATGACGCCGCCGCTCCGGCCACCCTCGAGCTGCCTCAACAAAAGGATCCAGTAACCGAAGATGCACCGGTCGAGGCAGCTGTGGTCGCAGCCTCCGAGCCTTCAGTGGTTGCCAAGCCTTCAGCCCCAGAAGCGGTTGAAGAGACCGTTGCAGAAGCCAGCTCTGCATCCAGCGCTCAGCCAGCAGCCTCACTCACCACTGCAGAAGCCATCGCCGCTGAACTGGCTGCAGCAGAGGCAGCCCGCCCGGCCGTGACCTATTCCACCTTTGCCCCCAGCAACCTCATGCCTGGTGTCGGACTGCGCCAGCGCAGCCGCCGGCCTGGAGCAGCTCTGAAATCCTTCCGGGGGATCGCTCAGGATCTCTTCAAGAGCTAATCAGCCCATCACGCCAACGAACCAGTTCCACGGCACCAGCCACCGCGGCAGTCGAACTGCGCAGGATGGTTGATCCCATCTGGACAGGCTGAATCTGGGCTTCGGTGAACTGCTTCAGTTCCTCTTCGGTCCATCCCCCTTCCGGGCCGACCATGAGCCATGTGAGTTGAACAGGATCGGCCTGGTGACGCAACCATTGATCTAAGGCCGGTGTGGACGTCTCGCGAGTCACTCCCACCAGACGCTGACCCCGCTCATCTTCCATCCATTGGGATAGGTCTTTGAGATCGAGCAGCTGTGGCGTCCACAACCGTTCGCACTGCTCCACCGCTTCACGAATGATCGTGGCCCAGCGCTCGGGTCGGTGGTCGGCCTGGGGAACACAGCGATCGCAGCGCAGGGGCTGAATCCGATCAATCCCAAGTTCACAGGCCATCCGGACCACCTCATCCATCCCCCGCCGCATCAAGGCCACGGCCAGGCCCAGATGAGGTTGGGCCAAAGACTCAATCAGTTGCGCTGGCTTATCGAGCGCGAGCAGCTTGGGTTCCACCAGGGTTGCGGTCGTGAGCCGGCCGCAACCATCGATCAGATCCACCCGCTCGCCACAGCGCAGGCGCAACACTCTCCGCAGGTAGTGCTGCTCTTCGATGTTGAGCAGAACCGATCCACCCTGCTCCAGGCGATCCGGCGACAGAAGCAAGCGCCGCCGTTCAGCCACCGGCAGGGAAAACGCTGTCGGGATGGTCTTCAACCGGCCAATTTTCATTGACCCCACCAACGACCAGCTCTTCGATCTGAACCACGTCGGAGTCCAGTTGACGCAGAGCGTTAATCAGAACATCGATGGCAACTCCATCCGACGTACCGAGATCCACCCAGCAACGTCCCCAGTCGTTCTGGTATTCGAGCTGCCCCATGTTGTGCATCAGGGCTGGCATCGCCGACTCAGCCCCATCGTCGTCGTAGGTCAACCAGCTGAGATCCGAGCCGGCGTCATGCACCTGCAGGTTTTCTGCGTTGAAGCCGCCCAAACGCCCGATCACGTACCAGCTGTCGAAGACACCATCGACGTAATTCCGTTCCCCCTGACTGGGGGGTTCCGAGAAACGGATCCATAACCAGCAATTGAAGGGATCGACTTCACGAAAACGAATGTCCATGGGGCCATCGCGACACCGTCATCATCGTTCAAGCTGAACGCATGCTCGAGCTCTCAGGAATCACCTATGCACCTGCAACGGCTGGTGCCCCCATCCTCGACGGCATCGGTTTTCAGACGCAGAAGGGACGGCCGCTGCTGATTGCTGGCGCCAGCGGATCCGGAAAGACATCGCTGCTGGAAATCATCAGCGGCCTGGCATCAGCCACATCCGGCAGCATCCGCTGGAACGGCAACACGCTGAAACGACGGCAGCTGCGCTGGCTTTGCGGCATTGTTTTCCAGTTTCCCGAGCGCCATTTCCTCGGGCTGAGCGTGGCTCAGGAACTGCGGCTGGGGCATCGGCGGCTCGGTCATGAGCGCGAACAGAGCGTGCTCGAACGGGTTGGCCTCGACACCATCTCCTCTACAGCGGCGCCAGAACGGCTGAGCGGCGGGGAGCAACGGCGGCTTGCCCTCGCCGTGCAAATGCTCCGCGGCGCTGAAGTGCTCCTCCTGGATGAACCCACCGCAGGTTTGGATTGGTCAGTACGTCGGGACGTGCTTAATCTGCTTGCCGGCCTCGCTCGTGAACAGGTGTTGATCGTGGTCACCCATGAACCCGAGCTGTTTCAGGACTGGGACTGCCAAAGACTGCGCTTGCAGGGCGGGCGGCTCGAACCGATGACTACATTGCCCTGAGCTTTTGAGGGTATATGGCCGACCGGCTGGTGCGCGCAACAGCCGCTGAGGGCGGCATCCGGTTGGTAGCGGTATCGACAACCAACATCGTGAGTGAGGCGAGGCAGCGCCACTGTCTGTCGTTTCTCACCAGCGTGATGCTCGGACGAGCAATGGCCGCTGGATTGATGCTGGCCAGTTCGATGAAGGTGCGCCACGGCCGGGTGAACCTGCGCTTCGGTTCCGACGGACCGATCAAGAACTTGATGGTGGATGCCGGACGCGACGGAACCGTTCGTGGCTACGTCGGCGAGCCGGGCCTGGAACTCGACCCGATTCAGGATGAAGCAGGCCATTTCAGCTTCAACTTCAAGGAGGCCGCTGGCACCGGCTATCTCCACGTGATGCGTGATGACGGCAAGGGTGAGCCCTTCAACAGCACCGTTGAGCTCGTCAGTGGAGGCATCGGTGAGGATGTCGCCTCCTATCTGCTCCATTCCGAACAGACTCCTTCAGCAGTGTTTGTGGGTGAGCAGGTGAACAGCGCCGGCATCCACGCCAGCGGTGGCCTCCTGGTGCAAATCCTTCCCAAAGCAGCGGAAGAGCCTGCCCTGGTGGAGCTGATTGAACAGCGTTGCCGCGAGATCACTGGATTCAGTCAGCGGCTGGCAGCAAGTGGAGACCAGCTTGAGGATCTGCTTCGGGACGTCTTCCCCGACCTTGATCCCAAACCCCTCGACGATGCCGAGGCCAGTCAGGAGCTTCGTTTTTTCTGTCCTTGCAGCCGTGAACGCAGCAAAGCAGCACTGCTCCTGCTGGGCAGGGACGAACTCACCGATATGCGTGACAAAGATGGTGGCGCGGAACTGACCTGCCACTTCTGCAACAACCGTTATGACGTGAGCGCTGCGGAGCTGCAGGAGCTGATAGACGGCCTGCCGACGGCGGCCTGATGTTCAGGCCAGGAACAGAGCTGCAGCCCACAGCAGCAGAGCGGCAGGCAGAGCCTGGATCTGCAGAGGATTGAGCGCGAGCTGCTCAACAGCAGTGGGAGAAAGAGCCAGGTTCAGCAAAGAGCCTGCCGCCAAGCCAAAGCTGAGCACCAGCAACGTCCAGCCCAGGGATTCCAGTGGGCGGCGACCACGGCGAACCTGACTCAGAAAAACACCAATAGTTGCCAGGGCCAGCACCAACTGAATGCTCCCGGCCGAGATCAGCAACAGAGCAACGCCGACGATCCCGGCAATCAGGCGAACGGAGAGCCCCTGCCCTTCCACCAGGGCCCAGTCGGGCTTGAGGCCGGACAGGGTCGGGGAGGGATCGGGCAGACTGTTGCGGAGATTCTCCAACACGTTGCCCATCGGTGCCTGAGCTGGCGGAGAAGGTAGGGATCCCGCGATGGCCTCCCGCTCCGACGCCGTCGCTGCAGCAGCACTCACCTGACCCTGTTGCCGGTCCCGCAGGCGAGCCATAAGGACGGCGTCATAGGCCGCTTCGATCTTTGCTCGGGCCTGATCATCACCGGAAACCTCGGCGAGACAGCGTGCTTTGGCCGCCTGAACCTGATCAAAGCCCGCATCACGGCTCAGGCCGAGACGGGCAAATGGATCATCTGCGTTTGCATCCGGACCAGATTCACCCAGGGCTGCCATTGCGTTGATCGGGTTCCTTTAGATGAGCGTATCGGGGCCTGTTCAGAAGAGGGGCGCACCATGACGAAAACCCTCGCTGCGTTCCAGCCTGCTCCGGCAGCTGAGGGCATCCACCCGGTTCATCCAGGAGCGGCGTTTGATCAACGGCATCTGCGGGGGGAGGTGGTAGCCCTCCAGCATTTCCACTGATTCGTCATCACCACGGAAACACACGTACTCGGTGCCTCCGTCAGCGCTGTTCCTCAGCAGCCAGAACGTACTCACGGAAGTTGAAGGCGCGGCATGATTCTGGCGAGAGAGCCGTGGAGGTGTGGATGGGTTGATCCGCCCGGTTCAGAGACTGATCGGCTCCACTCCACTCACCACCGGGGCAACACTGCTGAGTTCAAGGTCGGGATGGTCCTCCCGAAGCTGGTTGAGATTCCACTCGTTTTTGAACAACAGCACAGGCCGATTCCAGGCATCACGCACGGTCTTGCAATTGAAAATCCGGCCGACCTTTTCGAGTTCAGACCAACCGCCGTTGATCCAACGGGCAACCTGGAAACCCATGGGCTCAAGGCGGGTTTCCACGCCATATTCATTCTCCAGCCGGTGCTGCACCACCTCAAGCTGGAGTTGTCCAACGGCCGCCAGAATTGGATCCCGCTTGCTCTCGTCGGTGTCATAAAGGATCTGCACAGCCCCCTCTTCCCGCAGCTCGTTCACCCCTTTGCGGAAGTTCTTGAAGGCTGAAGGGTTGGGGTTGCGCAGCCAACTGAAAATTTCCGGGCTGAAACAGGGAATGCCTTCGTATTCCACCTTCGAACCCACATAAAGGGTGTCGCCAATGGAAAACATGCCGGGATTGTTGAGACCGATCACATCACCCGGATAGGCGTCTTCCACCACGGCTCGGTCCTGACCGAACAGCTTTTGAGGACGGGAGAGACGGATCGCTTTGCCCGTGCGGGCGTGCTTCACCGTCATGTCTTTTTCGAAGCGGCCGCTGCAGACACGGACGAAGGCCACCCGGTCGCGGTGCCTGGGATCCATGTTGGCCTGAAGCTTGAACACGAAGCCGCTGAAGCCTTCACGCAACGGGTCCACCAGACCTTCGCTGCTGGATCGGGCGATCGGCCGTTGTGCCATCTCAAGGAAGGCATCGAGGAACGGACGGACCCCGAAGTTGGTCATGGCCGAACCAAAGAACACCGGGGTGAGCTCACCGGCATGGACCATCTCGATGTCCAGCTCGGCGCCAGCCGCATCCAGAAACTCCATTTCTTCAATGGCCAGATCCAGCAGGTCCTCTTCCACCAACTCGCGTAGGGCAGGGTCGTCCAAAGAGAGGCGTTGCTCACTCGCCTGCTTGCCGCGTTCAGCACGGCTGAACAGAACCACTTCCTTGCTGCGGCGATCGATCACACCACGGAATTGCTCGCCACTGCCGATCGGCCAGTTCACCGCCCAGGGGGTAAGGCCGAGTTCCGACTCGATTTCATCGAGCAGGGTGAGCGGTTCCCGCCCCGGGCGGTCCATCTTGTTGATGAAGGTGAAGATCGGGATCTGACGCATGCGGCAGACCTCGAACAGCTTCCGGGTCTGAGGCTCAAGGCCCTTGGCGGCATCTTCCAGCATGACGGCGTTGTCCGCCGCTGCCAGCGTTCGATAGGTGTCTTCGGAAAAATCCTGGTGACCTGGCGTGTCCAGGAGATTGATCGTGGTGGCGTCGTAATCGAACTGCAGCACCGTTGAGGTGATTGAAATGCCCCGCTGCTTTTCAAGCTCCATCCAGTCGGAGGTCACCTTGCGCTGCTCACCCCGTGCTTTCACCGCACCGGCCTGCTGAATGGCACCGCCGTAGAGCAGCAACTTCTCGGTGAGGGTTGTTTTTCCCGCATCCGGGTGGGAAATGATCGCAAAGTTGCGACGGCGATCCACCGCCGAGGCCAAAACCTGGGCCAGATCACCATCAGTGGTCGCTTGACTGCCGCTCATCGGATTTCAGGACTTCACCAAGCCTGACACCACCAGATAACGGTCGTCCTCAGCCGAAACCGTCAACAGGTTTAGATCAAGCCGGTGGAGCTCTGCGATCACCTCCTGAGGTTCGAAGGCCGCCGCCAGCGAGGCAGCGAAGTCGTGCTGCAACACCGCCGGCGCCGATGGCAGGTGTTTGAGCAGCAGCTGTTGAATCTCAGCATCGGAGGCAGGACGCCGCAGATCCCGGTGCAAGGTGCGACAACCCGGAGCTGCCAAGGCTCTGGTGACCATCCAGAGCAGATCAGGGTGGTGCAGGTGATGCAAAAGGCTGTTGCTGACGATCAGATCAGCCTGCCCAAGCAGAGCACCTCGAAGCACCTCCTGAAGGGTCTGACAAAGGAACGAGATCTCCAGTTGCTGCTGCTGCGCCCGCCCCCGGGCTACAGCCAGCATCGATTCGGCACCGTCAATGCCGATGATCCGAGCCTTAGGGAAGAGGTCAGCCAACCGAAGCGTGATGTTTCCCGGGCCACAACCCAGGTCCACCACAAGTGGGTCAGGCGGCAAAGGCGATGTGCGTGAGAGGAGACGCTGAATCGCTTCGATGGTTGCTTGATCGCCGAAACTGAAGTCGGCAGCGGCATAGGCCTGCACCTGCGTATCGCCGTTCATCAGCTCAGGTTCCAGCCGCCGCTGCATCATTTGCTGCCGATTTGGAGCTCAGTTTGAACGGGACACTGTTGATGGTGGTAAAGAGACCTTGCTACCCCCATCTGTGGCGTTAGGGTTTCGATACTTGTCCTTCGCCACAGCACCGCACGTGACCCTCACTCCAAATCGTGTGGAGACCTCTAAGGGAGCTGTCGCCGGGTTCGGCGACTTCCCCGCAACCGCTCCTGCTGCCAACCCGGTCTTCTATCGCACCTACAGCCGCAAAACCCCCAGCGGCCGTGAGAGCTGGAGTCAGGTGGGCACGAGAAACTTGGAAGGCCTGCGTCAATTGGGCAACCTCAACGATGGGGAAGTTGCCCTGCTGGCTCGAATGCAGGCCGAGAAAAAAGCTCTTCCCTCAGGCCGCTGGCTCTGGATCGGTGGCACCCGTTGGATCGAGCAGCCCGAAAACTTCTCGGGTTCCTACAACTGCACATCCACCAACCTGGTTGATTGGCACGCCTTCGGTCTGATGATGGACCTGGCGATGATGGGCTGCGGCACCGGCGCCATCATCGAGCCGCACTTGATCGACCGGCTTCCGGTGGTGCGCAACAGCTTCGAAGTTCTCAGCGTCAGTGAAATCGGCATCACTCCCGCTGCTGAGCGCCAGGACGACTGCACCCACAGCATCGATGGCAACAAGGTGACCATCAAGGTGGGCGACACCCGCCGTGGCTGGGTGGACAGCTACCAGCTGATGCTCGAGCTCAGCAGCGATGAACAGTTCAACGGAGGTCCGATTCAGATCGAGGTAGACCTCAGCGATGTGCGGCCTGTTGGGGAAACGCTGAAGGGTTTCGGCGGCATGGCCAACCCCGTCAAACTGAAGGATCTCTACGGGCGCGTTGCTCGGCTGCTGAACAAGGCCCAGGGCCGTCGGCTCACCTCAGTCGAGTGCTGCCTGTTGATCGACGAAGCCGCCGTCACGATCGTGGCTGGAAACATCCGTCGCAGCGCCGGCATGCGCCAGTTCGCTTCGGATGACCAGGCGGCTGCTTCCTCCAAGGACAACCTCTGGCAGCAAGACGAGGAGGGCAACTGGAGGATCGACCCCGAGCGTGATGCGCTACGGATGGCCAACCACACCCGCGTGTATCACACGCGTCCCAGCAAGGACGTTGTGCACGCAGCGGTGACCAAGCAGTTCCACTCCGGTGAAGGTGCGATCCAGTTCGCTCCCGAAGCGATCGCTCGTTCCAATGCCGATCTGCTAACCACCCCTGAGCTTCGAACGGAATTCATTGAGATCTACTGCGACCAAGGTCGTGACGAAGCGGGGCGTTGGCTGTCCGAGAACCATGGCCCCATCGGCGCCGACGAGCTGGAGCACCGCCTCAGCCGTTACGGCTTGAATCCCTGCGGCGAGATTCTGGGTGCCGATTTCCACTGCAATCTGGCCGAGGTGCACCTAAACCAGATCGACCCCAGCGACGAGGAAGGACAGGCCGATGCCTTCCGTGCAGGTGCCCTCTCGGTTGCTTGTCTGCTCAACCATCGTTTTGAAGTTGAGCGCTACCGCCAGAGCCGTGAATGGGACCCGATCGTTGGCGTCAGCTTCACCGGTCTGTTCGACTTTTTCGTTCATGCCTTCGGCACGGAATGGCTGCGCTGGTGGGAGGCGAGCAGGCCTGATACTGAGGAGGGTCTGCGCTTCAAGGAGCAGGAAGCCGCTTACCTGAGCCGTTGGAAGGAGATCGTCAATCAAACAGTCTGGGACTACTGCGACCGTCATAGTCTGCGTCGCCCCAACCGCTGCACAACTGTCCAGCCTGCAGGCACCAAAAGCCTGCTCACCGGTGCTGCCCCCGGCTGGCATCCCCCCAAAGCCCAGCGCTTCATCCGCCGGATCACCTTCCGCAAGAACGACCCCGTGGCCATGGCCTGCATGGACTACGGCTACACCATCGTTCCCTCCCAGTCCGACAAGGATGAGCAAGGCCGTCTGTTGAATGACCCCTTCGATCCCCGCTGCACCGAATGGCTGGTGGAGATTCCCACCGAGGTGAGCTGGGCCAATGTGCCCGGTGCTGATGTCGTTGACATCAACGGCTTCAGTGCCATGGCGCAATTCGATTTCTACATGCAGGTGCAGCGGCATTACACCGCCCACAACACCTCTGCCACCATCGAATTCCGCGAGCACGAAATCGAACCCTTGGCTGAAGCTCTGCATCAAGCCATGGAGAAGGGCGAGGGCTACATCTCAGCAGCACTTCTGGCCCGTTTCGATGCCAATGCCACCTTCCCCCGCCTGCCCTTTGAGCCCATCGATGCAGCCACTTACGAGGAGCTGCAATCGGCTGTGGTGAAGCGTCGCGTCAGCAGTGATTTCTTCGAGGCATTGCAGCGTTACGACCAGGGTGAGCTGACGGAAGCAGGCCCGGCCGGATGTGATTCTGATAAGTGTCTACTGCCTCTGGCCAAGCCGGAGAACTGAACCTGGAGCACGTCCCGATACAGTTGTCGGGTGTCCCGTGGGGCACCTGACACCCTCTGGAGAGGTGGTCGAGTGGTTTATGGCTCTGGTCTTGAAAACCAGCGTGTCTTCACGGGCACCGTGGGTTCGAATCCCACCCTCTCCGTTTTGAACAATCTGAACCAACGATCTTGACGATCATTGGTTTTGCAATGAATAAGGGAATGTTGTGTGGCCGACGGTGATATACCACCGGAGCGATTCGACCACGTCGATAACCTGACGGGCCAATCACTGCAGATCGATTCATTCATAGGTTTCTTAAGAAAGAAACGGATTTGCCCCCTACCGAAACAAGGGTCAAAGATCAGTCTTCGGACATCGCTCTGTCCGGCTTCCAAGCCCGTTGAGCGTCTTGTCAGGGTCACTATGAACCAAATCGTCTACATTTTTGAAGGAGTTGTGCTCGGATTTCTCGACATCCACAAATTGCGCCCCAGACTCAAAGTGAATCCTGCATAGACCGCCTCGATAAAGCTTTTGGCGTTAATGCTCATGCGTCGGTGAGTGAAATCACTGAGAAGTTGAAACTCGATCAGCCCTTCTGGGTGGGAGCCTCGATACTACTGCCGTCAAAGTCGAAGATATAAGCCGCATCCTCAGAAACGAGTTCACGTATCTCATGGCGGGGGACATAAAGCAAATCAGTTTCACCAGCCGTGCAGGCCTCTGCATGGCGGCAGTAATAACAGGTATAGCCAAAACAAGGCTTACGAGATCTGGGGTCTTGTTCGATCCCATGCTCATCCATTAAGGAGCGCACAAGGCGGCAACAAAAGCGTTGCTTCTGGATTTGCATTAACGCGAAATCACGAAGCACATCTTGCATGCTCCGGTTCAACGAAGCGCAATAGGCTTTCAACAGAGTGTGCTCTGACTCAGACATTCTGACATTGACGACCTTGTCAACCTGAACAGAAGCAGTGCCCATCGAAGCGTAAGCCTTCGCAGCATCATCCTATCCGCATTGATGCGAAATATGCATAAAAATAACTTCACCCATGCAATGAAAAGTCGACTCCTTGAATCACCGGGACAAGAAAACATGGCAGCCCAAGCCAGGCTGAATGACGACATAGAGACCCAACAATTGCAGCCAGATGTTTCAGGCCTGGCACCTCCCAGGGGTGGGCCATGAATCATGGACACGAGCAGCAACCGTGGCGGTCACGCCACAGGGTCCAAAAATGCCGAGAAGCTACCCAGTAGCAACCCAGAAGACGCTTCTAAGCTACTTGTAAGTTGCTTGTCAGTAACTCACGAGCTACCATGGGGATGCTCCGGCAGCAGACGGGTCATGATCAAAACCTCCACCCGAGAGACCCAGGTCAAGCTCACGGTCTCCGTTCCACCAAGCCTTCATGTGCTTCTTCGCGGGTGGGCCCTGTGCGAAGGACGTGAGCTCACCAGCGTTGTACTTCAGTGCGTGGAGCTGTCGGTGCGCCAACTCAAGAGCAATGGCTCCATTCCCAGCGCAGCCATCCGTGCCTACGAGGCGGCCTGTGATGAACGTTTGGCCGTGGGGGGGTTGTGATCGTGCATCTTGATCAGATCGAACAAGCGCTTCAGGCTCCGGTGATGGACGCCGTGATTGCACTGAGCGAAAGGGTGCAAACCCTCGAGAACAATCCTGAGGGACGGATTTACACCGCCTATCGCGCTATTGATCAAACCATCTCCTTTGGGTATTCCGAGAACATCGATGCGATCGGTGAACAGCTTCGCGAACGCGACTTCGTGCTGCTTGCAAGCCGTCGGGGTACACGCCGGGAGCAGAGGTTGCTGTTACTCACCCTCAAAGAGATCGGTATCGCCAGCAGCTACAGCGAAAACTGCTTCAACGCATCGCCGAACACGGTCAGCCATCTCAGGCACCTCGGCTGGCCCTTAGGCAATCTCAAGCAAGTCGTCAAAGGCACCAAGACGCGCAAACGCTTCAACCCGGGGCGCTGATCAACGATCGACAGTGTTTCACCATTACTGCCACAACAGCAGGATCAGCAGCGGCTCGACCGCCGCCAGAAGACATATCGCAGGCAGAGACGCTGAGCCATCCATAGCGACGTCATCTGGAAGCGACATCGTCATGGTGAGAAAACTCATGTTTCGAGCGAACAATTCATCGCCAACTCGAACGGAACGGCAGCGTTCGGCATCGACAACAAACTGCTGGAGAGAGCAGCAAGATCCTCGGGTTGGGTCATTTCGGCAGGCTCAACGGCCGTAACCGCACAAGCCATATCGGTGTTGACCCAACTTGGACAGATGGCGGTCACACGAATCCCCTTGTCCCACCCTTCATTGCGCATGCTCTGACAGAGCCCCATCAAGGCAAATTTGCTCACGGGGTAGCCCGCCATTCGACCTTTGACGCGTTTGCCACTCATCGACACCAGCACCTGGATTCGTCCATGGCCACTGGTCACCAGATACGGCCATGCAGCACGGGTCAGCCACCAGGGCCCCTTCACGTTGATCGCCCAGAGTTCATCAAGCTGCTGCTCTTCGCCATCGGCAAACAACAGAGGTGTTCGATGCAAAATCCCGGCACAATGGATCACGGTGTCGATGGCACCCCAGTGACGAATGGTGCTGTCAACCCAGGCTTCAACACTGGCTGGATCGCTGGCCTCGTAGGCGTGATGCAACACCGTCTCGAAGTCCAGATCTGTTCCCCTTAGAGCCTGCGGATCGCGCAGACCAAGGCTCAGGCGGTGACCATCCTTGAGCAAACCTCTGGCAATGGAACGTCCGATGCCACGACTGGCTCCGGTAAGCAAAACCGTGCGTTGCATCAGGACGGGTTGAAGAGTCGATCGATCAGCAATTCTGGCGTTGTTGCATCCAGGAGGAGCTGGCGATTTCGCTCCGAGAGAAAGCCCTTCGAAACGCTTTGATCCAAAAAGCTCAGCAACGCATCGAAGTAGCCATCGAGGTTGAGCATGCCGATCGGCTTGGCATGAAAACGAAGCTGAGCCCAAGTCAAAGCTTCGAACAACTCGTCGAGGGTTCCCAGCCCCCCGGGCATGGCCACGGCTGCATCGGCCAGATCGAGCATCCGCGCTTTGCGCTCGTGCATCGATCCCACAACCTCGAGATGGGTCAAACCGGTGTGCACCACTTCATCCTGCGTTAACGCCTCGGGGATCACCCCGATCACATCCCCTCCAGCCAACAAAGCGGCATCAGCAACAGCGCCCATCAAGCCAATGCGAGCTCCGCCGTAAACCAGGGCCATGCCCTGAGTGGCGATCAGTGCACCCAGCTCAGTGGCAGCAAGCTTGAACAGGCTCGAGTCGCCGCTCGAGGAGCCGCAATACACAGCGATTCGATTCATGGCGCCTGGCCGTGATCCCTTCATCCTCACCTGCCATAGCTGGCAAAAATGAGCCAAGCCTCGAGAATCACCAGGAACGGCTCCCGATGAGGATGACCTCGATTCGCCTTGAGCTGCTGAGCCGTCACCGGATTCGTTACCCAGGCCTCGGCCTGAATGAACCATCCGGACTGACGTTGAACTCGGATGGCTCAGCGCTGTACACCGTCAGTGATGACACCAAGGCGGTTTTTCGTCTGGATCTCAAAGGCAGGGTGTCGGTGAGCGACTCATTCTTCATCGGCCTCGATGACTTGGAAGGCATTGCGCTCCGTGGCGATGACAGCGAGCTGCTCGTGGTGCAGGAGCGGAGCAATTCTGTGGTGGTGGTGGATCTGAGCAGCCGGAGCGAACGGTCTCGGCGACCGCTGTCAGCCATGACCAACTACGACACGATCGCGCACCACTTCCCAGACCCTCAGGACAACAACGGATTGGAGGGCATCACTGTGAACACCAGGAACAACCATGTGATCTTGGTGAAAGAGCGCCAGCCCGGTTTGCTGATCGAACTGGATTCCACACTCACGACAATTCTCTCCACAAGATTGCTGCAACCCAGCCAAGGGTTCATGCATCCCGAACTGAAGGCCGAGAAGCTCGATTTCTCGGGCCTGAGCTACGACAGCAGAAGCGACACCCTCTGGATCGTCAGCGACAAGGGGCGGTGCCTGTTCCAGTACGACTGGGCAGGCGACACTGTTCTCCAGCGCCTCGATCTCACCATCAGCACGGGAGACCAGCCAAAGCGGATCCGCAAACCGGAGGGTGTTGCATTCGATCCCGAGCGGAAAAAGATGTACGTGGTGAGCGATCGAGACGCTGATCTCTACGTGTTCAAACTCCATGTCGACTGCTGAACAGCGCCACGTTCTGATCACCGGTGCCAGCAGCGGCATTGGCCTTGAAGCGGCAAAAATACTGCTGGCCCGTGGTGATGCACTCACCGTTGTTTGCCGCAATGCAGAACGGGCCGAGCTAACCCACACGGCTCTGTCGGCTTCCGTTAACACCTGCATTGCCGATCTGGCAGACCTTGCGTCTGTGGCCAAGGCGATCGAACAACTCCAAAATCACGAGACGCCATTCGATGCATTGGTGCTCAATGCCGGATTGCAATATGCCGGCCATGGCTCCCCCCGTTGGAGTGCACAGGGCATTGAACTCACCTTTGCAGTGAACCACCTGGCCCATCAACTTCTGGCTGAAGGATTGAAGGAGCAAACCCGAGCCATCGTGATTACCGCCTCTGAGGTGCACAATCCAGCCACTGGAGGAGGACGAGTTGGCCAGCCTGCAGGGCTGGGCTCGCTACAGGGGCTGCGCCAGGGCCCCGGGACGCCGATGGTGGATGGAGAAAGTCCGTTCAATGCAGACAAGGCCTACAAAGACAGCAAGCTCTGCAATCTGCTGATGGCCCTGGAGATCCACAGGCAGCGTCATGATTTGCCTGTCGTGGCCTGGAGTCCGGGGCTGGTGATTCCACGCACATCAGAGGGGTTTTTCAGAAACAGTCGCCAAGCCAATCCACTTGGACAGGCCTTGTTTGGGTTGGTTGCTCGAGATCTCTTGCGCTTGACGGAAAGCGTTGAGCGGGCAGGGGAACTGCTGGTGCAGCTCATCGATGCACAACTTGATCAACCGGGATTCAGCTACTGGGGCAATGCGCTATTGGGCCCTGGCCGGCATCAATTCAAACCAACGGAACCCTCCGAGGAAGCGAAGAACAGCGACAAAGCGACGATGCTCTGGATGTTGTCGAACAATCTGATCAACTCTTTTTTGACGCCATCCCGCTGATAGCCAAACCATTCACAAACCAGCATTCATTGCGTTAACTCACGGAGCGACGATCATGGCCCCGATCACAACTGCCGTGCTGTTGGAGATCAGCCCGAGGCTTGCGATCACCGCAGAGCTGATCTGAAGAATAAAAAAACCAAGCGATGGCTTGGATGAAGTGATCCGCGCTTCATAAAGCTCCGCGCGAGGAACACGACTTTCAAAATGAACCGTCGAATGTCCCGACAGGCTTTCCAGAAATTGCCCCAGCACGGTGCACGTCTCTGGGCCTCACATTCCTGAATTGTGCACAGAGTTTTCTACTTCGCAGCAGACTGCATAACGATCAACACCAGACCATGACGGGTGTACTGGCGGCCCTGGGAGCGGCCATGGCCTGGACCGGAGCCAGTGCGCTATGGCGATCGCTATTAGGGCGAGTCACGGCGATCCGGCTCAACGCCATGAAAAACGGCTTGGCCAGCCTGCTGTTTCTGCCGGTTCTGCTCACCCTTCCACACAACAACGTTCATGCTGTTTTGCTGCTGTTGATCAGCGGCTTGATCGGCATTGCGGCCGGCGACAGCTTTTATCTCGGGGCGTTGCGGCGACTCGGCACCCGACGAACCCTCACCGTGGAAGCCAGCGGTCCGGTGCTGGGCAGCATCGCTGGGGTTCTGGTAATGGGGGACAGCTTGGCCGTGAAGAACGGTCTCGGCGCGCTTTTGGTTTCAAGCGCGGTGGTTCTCATTGCCATGCAGGCGAAAGAGACGAGGCAAGGGAAGCGGGGGGGCAGCGCTGCTGACTTCGGCATCGGTCTGCTGTTGGCACTCACCGCCGTGATCTGTGGCCTGAGCGGAGCCTTTCTGGCCCGTTATGTGCTGATCAGCAGCGACCTCACCCCATTGCAGACGGCATCGATCCGGCTGCTGGGCGGATGGCTTGGTCTTCTTCCCTTCCTCAAAGGGAACTGGAGACAGACCAAGCTGAAGCCACGGGAGCAATCGAAGCTTGTAATCGCCACCGTGGTAGGAACCAACGGGGGAATCCTGTTGCAACAGGTGGTGCTGCAAACGATGCCCGTTGGAGACGGGGTGACACTGATGGCCACAGCGCCAGTGATGGCTCTTTTTGTGAGCCGAATGGAAGGAGACCCGATTCAGCTCTCCGGCGTGGCTGCCGCGGGGCTGGCCTTGGCCGGTGTGGCCTGCACCAGCCTCTGAAGACCGGACTCCAGGGCCGGAGCTGCAGCCTCGTTCAAAGCCAGCACCACCAGATCAGCACCACAGCCCTGATCGGGACGCCAGGCATGGCTAGGAGCTGCTTCAAACCAGCTGTTCAACCGCGGACCCACCATCTGGATCTGAAGCGGAAGCGTTTTGCTGGGCAGCCAGACACGTCCCTTGAGTCGAACCACCTGGTGATTGCTAACGAGGCTGGGCAACAGCTGCTCGAGGGCCTGACGGTCCAATGCCCCTTCAACGCGAACATTGCTGCCGACCATGTCGACATGGCTGTGATCGTGATGGTCATGGTCGTGATGGCTATGGGCCTCCTGGGGGGTGGGCTTGTGCTCAAGGCCCAACACAACGGACGTCTCCACCTGTCCCTGAGACACAGGAAGCAGAGCGGTACCCGGGCGCACTTTGTCTTTAATCCGCCCCTGTACCTCAGCCATCTCCGATGCATCCAGGCAGTCAGCCCGGCTAATTAAGACCAGGTCAGCGGCCTGGAGTTGATCCTCAAACAAGTCGTCGATCGCTGTGAGGTGATCGAGGCTGGGATCCTCGGCCCGTTGCCGCTCCAGCGCTTCAGCATCAGCAACCGGGCTGCCTGCAGCCAAAGCTTCGCCATCTACCAGCGTCACCACACCATTCACATGCACACGGCTGCGGATGGCCGGCCAATCCAGGGCCTGAAGCAGAGGCCGTGGCAAAGCGAGACCGCTGGTTTCAACAACGATCCCATCCAAACGATCCGCCCGTTCAAGCAACGTCTCCATCGTCGGCAGGAAGTCGTCCTGCACCGTGCAGCAAAGGCAGCCGTTGTTCAGCTCAACCAAACGGCCATCAACCTCCTCCTCAGGACAGAAGCCACAGCTGCGGATCAGATCACCATCAAGCCCAACGCTGCCGAATTCGTTGACCATCACGGCCAATCTCTGACCGCCACGGATGAGCAGATGGCGGAGCACCGTGGTTTTGCCTGCCCCAAGAAACCCGGTGATCACGGTCACCGGCAGACGCTTAGCCATGACGATTAAGGGCGGCAGCCCAGGCTCTCACGGGTAGAGACACCACTGATCGGATTGGATCCATCCGCCCGAACACAGAGGGCCCGCTGTTGGGGAAGATCGATCACTGCGTTGGTGAAATCAGCACCGTCGATCTGCGCGTCCGTGAAACGGCTCTGCATCATCATCGCGTTGGTGAAGTTGGCCCCCCGAAGATCGGCCCCCTCGAAGTGGCTGGCAAAACCCACAACATCGGAGAGATCGGCATCACGGAGATCGGCCCCTTGCAGTTGCGAGGTATTGATCACAGCACCGCGCAGGTCCGTGCCGCTGAGATTCACCTCCCGCAAATCGGCCTTGAGGAACTCTTTTTCCTTTAGGTCAAGACCGTGCATATCGGCGCTGATCTCCTGAACTGCGAACTGACCACGCAGCTCGGGAGCGGTGATGGCCTGAACTGATTCAGCCCAAACAACAGTGCTGAACGCAAGCGTGATCACCGCCAGCAGCGAGGCCATACGTCGAAGGGCGCCCATGAGACCGGTAATTTGAGCAATCACGTTATGGCAACTGTCCGCGGAGCGAGTCGATATGGCCATGAGCTTGCGGGTGGTGGTTCCACCCCATCCCCTGATCGGCCATTGGCTGACAATGCTTCGGCATCGGGAAACCCCTTCGGCCCTCTACGCCACAGCCCTGCAAGAACTGGGCCGGTGGCTCACCTACGAAGCCCTGCGGGACTGGCTGCCCCATCGCCGGGAGATCGTGCCCGGAATCCATGGGGACACCGAAGGAACCCTCGTTGAAGCATCGGTACCGTTGATCACCATTCCAGTGCTGCCAGCAGGCCTCGAGCTTTGGCAGGGAGGACGATCCGTCCTTCCCGATTCCTCCCTCTGCCTGGGGTCGTGCCCACAGGAGATTGAAGCCAACGCTGGGGTGATTTTGTTTTTTGATCAGATCAGCGATGGTGAGGCCACCCTCAAGCTCCTGCAGGAGCTCAAGAGCAAGGGTGTGGATGGACGGCGGCTGCGGCTGATCACTGCCCTGTGCGCCAGTCCTGGACTGAAGCTGTTGGGTGAAGCGATTCCAGACCTAACGCTTCATACCGCCTGCATTGACGAAGGCGTGGGTGAGCAGGGTGAGATTCGTCCGGGAATCGGTGACCCTGTGCGACGGCTGAACCTCAGATCTTGAGGGCGTGACTAACCTTCAGGAAGGTTGATTGCACCCATGGCCCAGCAGCACGACACGGGCTCAGGCACCCTGGCATCTCTTGTCGCCGGAGCAGTTCTCGGTGCTGCAGGCCTGGCCTGGTGGCTCCTCAACGAAGCCGACAGGCGCAGGCGTTATGGCGCGAAGAAGTCAATGTTGCACGCACCGCGTTTGCAGGACGGTTCCGAAGTGCTGGATAGCGCAGGCAACGGACACCTCGAGGAGCGTGTGGAAAAACTCAACGCGGAGATCGCCCGCGTTCGCGCCCAGCTCGAGGGACTCGGTAGCGAAGGATGAGCGCTCGGTAGGTTGGCTTGATTGCCACTGGTCCGCTCCGTTCCATGCTTCGCTCCGACGCCGTCACTAAGGGGATTCAGCGGTCTCCCAACCGCGCCATGTTGCGGGCCGTGGGCTTTGGAGACAGCGATTTCGGCAAGCCCATCCTGGGCATCGCCAACGGCTACAGCACCATCACCCCCTGCAATGTGGGGCTGAACGACCTGGCCAAACGAGCTGAGGAAGCGGCTCGGCAGGCCGGAGGAATGCCACAGATGTTCGGAACCATCACCGTGAGTGATGGAATCTCCATGGGCACCGAAGGGATGAAGTACTCCCTGGTTAGCCGTGAAGTGATTGCTGACGCCATTGAAACGGCCTGCAATGGCCAGAGCATGGATGGGGTACTGGCCGTTGGTGGCTGCGACAAGAACATGCCCGGCGCCATGCTCGCTATGGCACGGATGAACATTCCTTCGGTGTTCGTCTACGGCGGCACGATCAAGCCGGGCAAGCTAGGCGGCTGTGATCTCACGGTGGTGAGCGCTTTTGAAGCGGTCGGCCAACTGACCAGCGGCAAGATCGACGAAGAGCAGCTCACCGCAGTTGAGAAAAATGCCTGCCCCGGGGCTGGCAGTTGCGGCGGCATGTTCACCGCCAACACCATGAGTGCCGCCATCGAAACGATCGGTCTCAGCCTCCCCTACAGCTCCACGATGGCTGCCGAGGACGAGGAAAAGGCCGACAGTGCCGCTCGCTCTGCAGAGGTGCTGGTGGAGGCCGTGAAAGCCAACATCCGGCCCCTGGATCTGCTTACCAAAGAAGCCTTTGAGAACGCCATCAGCGTGATCATGGCGGTGGGTGGCTCCACCAATGCGGTGCTGCACCTGCTGGCCATTGCCCGCACCGCCGGCGTCGACCTGAGCATCGATGACTTCGAACGGATTCGTCAGCGGGTGCCGGTGATCTGTGATCTCAAGCCCAGCGGCCGCTACGTGACCGTTGATCTGCACAACGCCGGCGGCATTCCCCAGGTGATGAAGCTGCTGCTGGATGCAAACTTGCTGCATGGCGACTGCCGAACGGTGGAGGGCAAAAGCCTGAAGGAGTTGCTGGCCGATGTGCCGTCGGAGCCGCCCTCCGGGCAGGACGTGATCCGCCCCCTGAGCAATCCGCTTTACGCCAAAGGGCACCTCGCCATCCTCAAGGGCAACCTCGCCAGCGAGGGAAGCGTGGCCAAGATCAGCGGTGTGAAGACTCCCGTGCTCACCGGCCCGGCGCGGGTGTTTGAAAGCGAGGAAGACTGCCTTGCCGCGATCCTCGACAAAAAGATCCAGGCCGGTGATGTGGTGGTGGTCCGCAACGAGGGTCCCGTCGGTGGACCGGGCATGCGGGAGATGCTGGCTCCCACCTCAGCGATCGTTGGTCAGGGCTTGGGGGACAAGGTCGCCCTGATCACCGATGGCCGCTTCAGCGGCGGCACCTATGGCCTGGTGGTGGGTCACGTGGCTCCTGAAGCTGCAGTTGGCGGAACCATCGGACTGGTTCAAGAAGGCGACAGCATCACGGTTGATGCTGATCAGCTGCTGCTTCAACTCAACGTGGATGAAGCGGAACTGGATCGCCGCCGGGCGGGATGGAGCAAGCCGGAACCGCTTTACCGCAACGGAATTCTCGGTAAATACGCGCGGCTCGTCTCCAGCTCAAGCCGGGGTGCGACAACCGACCACGCCGATTGAACTTGGCACAATCAACCACCCGGTTGCACCAGAGCCCGTAGACGCCGACCCAAGGCCTCCAGAGGGGTGGCATCCTGCGGTGCCGCACAGCGTTTCCCCGAGGCGCCATCCATCCAGACCGGATGGCGCCCGTACCAGAGCATCGGACGTTCCGGTTGGTCCCACCAGCTCAGCATCAGATTGATCTCTTTGCCACTCCGGTATATCTCCAGGTCAAGATCCTGAGCGGAGTGACGCTGGCCATCGCCATCACGGCATTCAATCCGCACGTGCAGATCGTCGAGTTGTTCTGGAGCCGAAGGATCGATCAGAACAACAGCATGGCTCCAGGGCTTGAGGCAAACGTCAGCCGCCTTGGCAATCAACACCAGAAGGTCCATGGACTCAGGGCAAGGCGCGGATTGAACGGATCAGCACACGGATGGAGCCAGCGCGAAACCCCGGATTTAAATCCCCAGCATCGCCGAATTTCGAGTGCAACACCTGAATGCGGGTGATGCCACTGGGATCGAAGCGCAGCGGTAAGCCAACGGGCTTGGCACGAACCGTGGGTCTGAGGTCGGCGAATGGCACCACAACAGGGGTCACGCCTGACGGTTGAGTCGGAACATCCACCACCCAGCGGAGACCACCGGGAATCAGTTCGGTGAGTCCCATGGCTCCATCCCGGCAACCGAGGGCAATCTTCAAAATGCGTCCCTCACCCTCAACAACCAGCTGAAGTGCTGAATAAGGGGACAGATCGAGCGGGGGCTGCAGGCGAGGGGAGCGGCAGCTCACGAAACCACCACCGGTCTCCACCAGCTCCCCCTCCAGCACGAGTCCGTCGGGGGTCACGCGACAACCGGCACTGGATCGGCCGCCCATGATCGTGTCGTTCAGGCTGGCCCAGTCAGCAAAGTCGCTGCCCTGGAAAAGGATCTGTTCAGAGGCCGGCGGCTGCATCCTGATCAGCAAGGATCAGCACATCACTAGCAGGTTGAACCAGCCGAGCGGGAGTGCGATCGGAGGATTCGGAGGGATCGACCAGTCGCCTGAGAGCCTCCTGTTTACCGGCCCCACTGACGAGGAAGATCACCTGACGGGCGGCACTGAGCACAGGAGCCGTCATGGTGATGCGATCCAACCCCTTGCCGCGCCCGATGGTCGTCCAGCGATCCAGCACCGCTGGAGCCTCAGTGCCGGGGAAGAGGGATGCGGTGTGGCCGTCATCCCCCAGGCCCAGCAGCATCACATCGAACACCGGTGGTGCTCCTAAGCACAGCTGAGAAAGCTGGTCAGCAAAAGCCTGGGCACTTGCCTCAGGACTATCCAGTTCCACGGTGGGAACGGGATGAAAAGCGGCTGAGGCTCCAGGCCCGGGTGCGAGAAGGGTGCGGCGCAGCATGCCGGCGTTGCTGGACGCATCGTCGGCAGCCACCCAGCGCTCGTCACCCAGGACGACGTCCACCCGGTCCCAGGGCAACCGTTCCTGACCGAGCAGGGAATAGGCGCTGGCGGGTGTGCTCCCACCGGAGAGAGCGATCTGGCAACGGTCCCGTTGATCCAAAGCCAGATCAATTTGGGCAGCAACAGTTTCACAGGCCTGACGAGCGAGGTCCTGAGGATCCTTCGCCTTCTCGATGCGGTAGTTGGTCATCGCTCAACCTCTCAGCTGAGCCATTCGGTGTGGAACGTGCCCTCCTTGTCGACCCTTTGATAGGTGTGGGAGCCGAAGCAATCGCGCATCGCCTGAACCAGGTTCTGAGGAAGGCGACCTGAGCGGTAGCTGTTGATGTAGTCGAGGGTGCTGCTGAAGCAGGGAACGGGAATACCGGCTTCGGCGGCACCGGCCACCACTTGAGCCAGTCCGGGCAGCCGTCGGTTGATCTGTTCAGCGAACCAAGGATCAACCATCAGGTTGGGCAGCTGGGGATCAGCGTGGAAAGCATCCTGAATGCGCTTCAGCAGACGGGCCCGAATGATGCACCCACCCTTCCAGATCTGAGCGATCGACGGCATGTGGAGTTCGTAGTCGAGGTCCTGGGAGGCGATACGCAGAAGCTCCATGCCCTGGGCATAACTGGCGATGCAGCTCAGCACCGTGGCATCCATCAACGGAGCCATGGCATCGTCAGGCGTTCCCATATCAAAGTCCTTGATGGCAGGTCCTTTGAGGATCGATTCGGCCGCCACGCGTTGGGGCTTCATCGAGCTCATCACCCTTGCATTGAGAGAGGCATAAATGGTGGGAACAGAGGCACCCATCTGCAACGCCGTCACCACGGTCCAGAGGCCCGTGCCCTTCTGGCCAGCCTGATCGGTGATTTTTTCCACAAGATCAGTGCCATCGACGGGATCCTTGGTGCGGAGACACACCTCTGTGATTTCCACCAGATACGACGACAACTCTTCTGTGGTGTTCCATTGACCGAGAACGTCGGCCATCTGCACACCGGTCATTCCCTTGACCCGCTTCATCAGGTCATAGCCCTCGGCAAGGATCTGCTCGATGCCGTATTCGATCCCGTTGTGGACGGTTTTAACCAGGTGTCCTGACCCCCCTGGACCGATGTATGTGACGCAAGGTCCGTCTTCGACCTGAGCCGCCATCTTGTTCACAAGGTTCTCGATGGCCTCGTAGGAAGTCTTGGTTCCTCCGGGCATCATGCTCGGCCCCTCCAGGGCACCTTTGGCGCCACCGGACACACCCATGCCGATGAAGCCGAAGCTCTTGCTTTCGAGTTGCTTCACCCGACGTTCGGTGTCGTGGTAGTCGGAGTTGCCTCCATCAATCAGCAGATCACCTTCTTCGAGATAGGGAGAGAGCTGATCAACAACAGCATCGACGGCAGACCCCGCCTTCACCATCATCAAAATCCTGCGGGGGCGTTCCAACTTGCCAACGAAATCTTCGAGGTCCGTAGCGCCCTGAATGTTCTTGTCCTTGCCACGCCCCTGGAGGAAGTCTTCGGTTTTGGCGTAGGTGCGGTTGTAGACAACGCTGGAGAAACCGTTGCGCTCCGCATTCAGGACGAGGTTCTCGCCCATCACGCCAAGACCAATGAGGCCAAAGTGAGACTTGGACATGGCCTGCAGGACCACTGACGACTGATCTCAGTGTGTTGATCTCGGCTGGTCTCGACCGCAAATAACCAATAAATGTCAGGAATGAGCCATAGGCTCAGAAAGAGGTCGGCTCATTCCTGAGAGCGGTCCATGCCCTCAGATCACCGTCCCATCGGCGATGGTGGCATTTTTCTGAACCACCACAATGCCGTTGCGGATGTAGAAGCCCTGATCCGAACGGTCGGCTTCTTCCACATTGTCCTTGTTAATAATCGAGACACCCGAACCAATGCGGGTGTTCTTGTCGAGAATTGCACGTCTGACCGTGGTGCCCTTGCCCACGCCAAGAGGAATGCCTCCGCGCTCTTTCAAGACAGCACGTTCGTCTGGGGATTCGAAGAAGTCGGCCCCCATCACCAGCGTGTCCTGAAGCACGCAGTCACTTTCAATTCGACTGCGCACGCCGAGAACACAGTGGTGGATGCTGCAGGACTTAAGGATCGAGCCTTCGCCAACAATCGAATTGGTGATCTGGGCGTCGACCAACTTGCTGGGGGGCAAATAGCGAGGACGGGTGTAGATGGGGAATTTCTCGTCGTAGAAGCTGAAGGGAGGCGTGGGTTGTTGGGTCAGCGCGAGGTTGGCTTCATAGAACGCACCAATGGTGCCAATGTCTTCCCAGTAGTCATCGAACACGTAGCTCTGAAGCTTGTCGCCCCTCGCGAGAGCCTCGGGAATGATCTCCTTGCCGAAATCCTTGTGTCCGGGATGCTTGTCGAGCAAATCAAAGAGGGTCTTACGGCTGAAGACGTAAATGCCCATCGAGGCCAGATAAGGCCTTTCCTTGGCTGAATCGGCACTGAGACCGAAGCGAGAGGTGTCGACAGCCATCTCAAGTAGTGAATCACCCTTGGGCTTCTCACGGAACTCCTTGATCGAGCCGTTTTCATCGGTCCGCATCAGACCGAAAGCTTCTGCCTGCTTGGGATCAACGGGAAGGGCAGCAACGGTGAGATCAGCGCCTGAGCGGCGGTGGTGCTCGATGAAGAGGCTGTAATCCATCCGGTAGAGCTGGTCGCCGGAAAGAATCAGGTATTCATCAACGTCCCATTCCTGGAACAACCACTGGTATTTGCGCACAGCGTCTGCAGTACCTTCAAACCAAGTGGGACTGTCAGGTGTTTGCTGAGCTGCGAGCACCTCAACAAAACCGCCACCGAAGGAATTGCTGAGGTTGTAGGTCTGACTGAGGTGGCGGTTCAATGACGCACTGTTGAACTGCGTCATCACGTACATCTTGTTGATGTCGGAGTTGATGCAGTTGCTAATCGGAATATCAATCAGTCGATATTTGCCTGCCAGAGGGACGGCCGGCTTCGCGCGCATTTTTGTCAGCGGATACAGGCGCGTGCCTGCACCGCCGCCCAGAATGATGGCCAAAACCCGCTTCATGCCGCTGTCCCAAATCGGCGTTGCCGCAAGAACTTACCGGAGTTTTTGGCTTCGCAACCGTCTTTGGGAAGAATCAGTCGAGATTACTGGGATTCAGATCGCGACTGAATCGCTCAAGAACTCAAGAAGCTTCCAAATCGAACAGCCGTTCGACAATTCGGAGGGCCTGTTGGCGATCCTGACGGGTCTGGGGAGCCCGCAGCTGGGTCACCGGCGTGTGGAGGATTTTGTTAATAATTCCCTTGCTCAGCGCTTCGACAACCTTGCGCTCCCGGGCTGAGAAATCAGGGCCCATTCGGCTGAGGGCTTTCTGGAGTTCCTCCGAGCGGATCGACTCCATCGAAGAGCGCAGCTGGTTAATGGTCGGCACAGCCTCAAGGCTGTCCCACCACTCGAGGAACTGCTGCGCTTCTTGCTGAAGCAACTGCTCAGCCTCCCGGGCCATGGCCTGACGGGCTTCCTGGTTACGGGCAACGACCTCTTGCAGGTCGTCCACATCGTGGGATTCAACCCCGTCCACATCGGCAGCATCAGCAGCGATATTGCGCGGCACACCGATATCAATCAAGCGCAGCTTGCTGCGCCGGTTCAGAGGAGCAAGACGTGCGGCGTCAATGATCGGATCATCAGCGGCGGTACTGGTGAACATCAGCGAGCATGTGCTCAGGTACTGATCCAGATCCGTGAGCGACCTGCACTGAACAGGGAGATCAGGGAAATCAGCCGACAGCTGCTCGGCCCTTTCAACGGTGCGGTTCAGCAGAACAACACCCGAGGCACCTTTGGCCTGAAGGTGCTGGAGCAACAGGCGGCTCATGCGCCCTGCACCAACAACAGCGATCTGCTCGCTTTCAAGAGTAACCAGTTGATCCAGTCCCCGGGATTGGCCGAGCTTGAGCTGGGCGAGCTCAACGGCAGCTGAGCTGATCGAAACAGCTCCTGTTCCGAGGTTGGTTTCGCTACGGACCCGCTTACCGGTGGAAACAGCCTGGGTGAGCAAGCGATTCAGGATCGGCCCCAGGGATTTGTGCTCCTGGCCGAGCCGCATCATTTTTTTTACCTGGGAGAGGATTTGACCCTCTCCCAAAACAAGGCTGTCGAGACCTGATGCCACACGCATCAGATGGTCGACAGCATCTTCGTGGTGGTAGCTGAACAGGTGAGGAGTCAGCTCTCCTGTCTCAAGACCGGAGTGGCTGCTGAGGAAGTCGCTGACAGCCGACACGCCGAGGTCCGGATTCCGTACAAGGGTGTAAATCTCAAGGCGGTTGCAGGTGCTGAGGATCGATGCCTCGAGCACTTGCTCATTGCCGCGCAGGGATTGAAGGGACGTCTCCATGGTCTGCTCAGGGATGCTGAGCCGTTCCCGGATCTCCACCGGTGCCGTCCGATGACTGAGGCCGACGACGGAGATATGCATGAAGACGTTCCTCTCAACCAGTTGATGACGATCAGCTCAGAGCGATGCTCTGGGCGCCGTCTTTGATATGCACGGTGTTGGTGAAGCGGCAAGTGTTGTCCAGGTTGCTGATCACCAGGCTGCTTGTGCGGGTGCAGTCCTTTTCGAACTTAACGCCATCAAAGAGCAGACCATCCGTGATGCCGCTGCCAGCGAAACAAACATGTTCGCCGCAGGCCAGCTCCTCAGCTTCATAGACCTTGTCGGGATCAGCGATGCCCATCTCAGCGAGACGCGCCAGGTTGCCCTCTTTGGTCATGTCAGCCCACTCGGAGGTCTGAGCAATCGCAGGGTCATACACCAGTTGGCCCTGGAAATGGCCACCAAGAGCGCGCATGGCAGCGGCGGAGATCACACCTTCAGGGGCAGCACCGATGCCCATCAGGCAGTGGGTTCCGGTACCCGCAAAACCACAGGCGATGGCGGCTTGAACGTCTCCATCGGAGATGGGCTGGATGCGGGCGCCGGTGGCACGGATCTCAGCGATCAAGTCTTTATGACGGGCGCGATCCATCACCACGATGTTCAGCTCGTCGACGGGGAGTCCCAGGCACTCGCTGAGAATCTTGATGTTCTCAGTGGCTGATTTGCGGATGTCTACCTTGCCCTTGGCTGCCGGAGGAGCAGCCAGCTTCTTCATGTAAAAGTCGGGGGCGTTGAACAGACCGCCACGGTCGGATGCGGCGAGAACAGCCATGGAGCCGCGCTGGTTGAAGGCGCAGAGGTTGGTGCCTTCGCAAGGGTCAACAGCAAAGTCAACGCCGGGGCCGGTGCCGGTGCCGACCTCTTCTCCGATGTAGAGCATCGGGGCTTCATCGCGTTCCCCCTCGCCAATCACGATGCGGCCCTGCATCTGGATCTGATTCATGCGCTTGCGCATGGCATCGACAGCCAATGCATCGGCTTCATCCTTCAGGCCTTTGCCGGAGAGCGAGGCGGAAGCGATGGCGGCCTGCTCGACGATCTCGAGAATTTCCTGAATGAGGGTCTGATCCACGGGACTCCGGATGAGGTGGGACGGGTTGGCGAGATCTCCTGGACGGGCAGTTGACCGTCGCCGCAGTGGATCTCGACGTCTGAGCGCGGCTCACTGTATCAGTGGTTGCAGGAGTCCCTAAAATCACCCGGCACTTCGCGCTCCTCATCCATGAGCACCAAGCCCCTGGTGATCTCGCCGTCAATATTGTCGGCTGACTTCGCACGCCTCGGCGAAGAAGTGAAAGCCGTGGACGAAGCGGGTGCGGATTGGATCCATGTAGATGTGATGGACGGCCGCTTTGTTCCGAACATCACCATTGGACCGCTGATTGTTGAGGCGCTGCGGCCGGTGACCCAGAAGCCCCTGGACGTTCACCTGATGATCGTTGAGCCTGAGAAGTACGTTCCCGACTTCGCCAAAGCCGGTGCCGACATAATTTCTGTGCAGGTTGAAGCCTGCCCGCACCTTCACCGCAACCTGGCTCAGATCAAGGACCTGGGCAAAAAAGCAGGTGCAGTTCTGAATCCATCAACACCGATCGACACCCTCGAGTACTGCCTCGAGCTCTGC
Source organism: Synechococcus sp. WH 8109 (assembly GCF_000161795.2). Lineage (NCBI taxonomy): Bacteria > Bacillati > Cyanobacteriota > Cyanophyceae > Synechococcales > Synechococcaceae > Synechococcus > Synechococcus sp. WH 8109. The sequence goes on from NZ_CP006882.1 coordinate 1,080,978, forward strand.
GATCTGGTGCTGATCATGAGCGTCAACCCCGGTTTCGGAGGCCAAAGCTTCATCGAGAGCCAGGTCCAGAAAATCCGCGACCTGCGCCGGATGTGCGACGAGAAGGGTCTCGACCCCTGGATCGAAGTTGATGGCGGAATCAAAGCCGGCAATGCCTGGAAAGTGATCGAAGCAGGTGCCAACGCGATTGTGTCCGGCTCCGGTGTATTCAACCAACCCGATTACGCCGAAGCGATCAAGGGCATCCGCAACAGCAACAGCAAGGAAGCTGTTCTTGCCTGATCAGCAAACCATCAACTGAACACCACAAGCCCGGCACCTACACCGGGCTTTTTTGTAACCACTTCAAGAAAGAACCCGGCGCTTGAGCAGTTTCATTATCTCCAAAGATTTGGTGGCCACAGTTATACGAACGGGCCTCCGATAATCGAAGGATGAATGATGATGTCAAATTGGTTGCCGCCTTCCTGGTGCTTAATGCTGGCGTGATTTCATTGGCTTTTGCCGGATATCTCAAAGGGAGCATGAACATTGGTGCGGTTCTTCAACATTTGGCTCAATAGCTCTGTTGGCTTTGAGCATCGGGCAGGCCCAGGCTCTCCTCCCTGTCGCTGAGTTGAAATACGGATGATCAAAGCATCTCGTGTAGAGGAAACTTGAAGAGTTGAAGTCGGAGGTGTCCAATGCGCGACGACAGTCCAACTGAGCAAGATCTAGAAGCTGCCTGACTGGTCTGACAAGCCAAACAGCCAGACGCTTCGTTCAGCTTCAATGAACGCCAACAAGGTGCAGGCCATCCCTTTGCAGGGGTGGCCTTCCTTTTTGCCCGTTGCCTGATGCATGTCCTGAGAAGCAACAACAGAATGAAAGGGCATCACGCCAATCAGTGACGTGGATCACAGAACAAGACTGAAGATCATAAAACTATTCAGGCACGCGATTCACCACAGGTCACGAGGCGAGATTCACGCATAACCGGGAGAACAGCATGAGCAGACGAGGCATCCATCCACTGCTTCGGGGTCTTGATCGGCCTCAGCGGGTCGCACCCTCAAGACACGCTGTCTTGCTGTCTGGCCTGGAATCGGCCCAGCGGAATCGTTATCTGCGCTCGGAAGCAGAAGAGAGCGAAACCTCCCAACAATCGATCAGGCATCGCTCATCTCAGTGAAACGAATGCCCCCGCAGGCGCTGATTTGTTCGTTCCTGCTGCATAAGAGAGGATTGTGATCACAACCCAGGGTTGATTGGTGTGGAGTGAGGGGCCAAGTGGACCTCGATCCCCTGTTGGCGGCCGCTTGCCCTACCAGAACCACATCACCACCATGCTTTCAATCCGCAGCTGCAGACAGGCGGCTCAATAATCTATTCCACTGATGGTGGACCTTCTTCACAGACTGAACCTGGCCGAAATACCCCTGGAATGGGTGGTCTGGACAAAAGGATCAATCTCTCATCCGAGGGTGGAAATTGTGGCTAGAGAGAGTGCCTCATTGTTCACTGGAGTTCATAAAAACCAGCCGTAGCTGTGCAAACCAATGCCCAGCAGATTGACGCCGATGTAGCAAACAGCGATCACCACAAGGCCAACCACAGCAACAAGAGCTGGGCGCCGGCCTTGCCAACCTCGACTGAGGCGGGTGTGCAGATAAGCGGCGTAAACCAGCCAGCAAATTAATGCCCAAGTTTCCTTAGGATCCCAGCTCCAGTAGCTGCCCCAGGCTTCATTGGCCCAAACGGCACCACTCACGATGCCCACCGTGAGCATCAAGAAACCAACCGTGATCGTGCGGTAACTGAGGCTGTCGAGTTGTTCATTGGTGCTCAGCTGAACCGATTGCAGATGAACAGAACCAGGGTTCGCGATCGAGGCCGCCTGACGAAATCCACCACTGCCAATGGAACTGCTCCGCAGTTCCAGGGATTGGTCGCGATCCATGACCAACACCGCCAAGGAGAGCAGGGATCCCACCAGCAGAGCGGCATAACTCACCATGATCACGCTCACATGCATGACCAACCAGCTGGAGCGCAGGGCAGGAACCAAGGGGGCCGCTGACTGCAATTGATCTGGCAAGGCAAAGCTTGCAAAAGCGATGCAACCGAGACCCATGGGAGTGGCCGCTGCCGCGACGATGGGGGAAGGCCAGGCTCGTTCCACCAGCAACTGGGTGAGCGTGCAAGCCCAGGCCAGGAAGCACAGGGATTCGTAGAGGTTGCTGATCGGGAAGTGACCCGACTGCCACCAGCGCAGAATCAGCTGAGCGGTGAAAAGAAGGTTGGCGACGGCCACTAGCAGCCGAACCAACCCAGCACGGGACTGGCTCGACACCGCCCAGAAAGCCAGAGGCATGGCCAGCAGCAGCAACACAAAGCCTGCAAAGCCAAGGCTGGTGACCAACTCAAAAGGCGTGTTCAGCACACCATTCCCCGAAGACACGGCGATTCTGCCTCGGCCAATCAGCGACTGGCCTGTTTCAGCAACAGACCACCCGCCCCGAGAAACAACACCACGGGCAGCCAGGCCGCCAGGATCGGTGACAGGGTTCCCTTCACCCCCAGCGAACTGAAGCTAAACCCAATCACGTAATAAATAGCGATGATCCCAAGAGTGAGCACAAACGAGAAGCTTCGGCTGGTGCGGTAAGTGGGCTGAGCACCGAGGGTGGCTCCAAACAGACCAAACACCAGACAGGCCATCGGAACTGTGAACTTTTCCTGGATCCGCACACGGATTTTACGGGCTTCCTTGATGCTTCCGGACTCTTCGTACAACCTCTGAGCCTGCAATGCTTCAGCAACAGTCATATTGACCGCATCTTCTTCAATTCCTGCCAGGCGCTGAGGAGCTGAGTCAAGAGGATACAGATAACGTTTGAAATCGGCCTTGGTAGAGCTTCCATTAGCCGTCAAAGTTAGTATGTGTCCATCCAGGAAATCCCAACCAGTCTGATCATCATTCCAAATAGCCCTATCAGCTCGCAACAGCTGAGTAATGCCGGATCTAGAGAAGTCCAGCACCGTTACATCTTTCATTTCACCATCCTGAAATTTCCATGAATAAAACAGTTGTAATAAGCCTCTGTCTGCCGACTTTCCATCTATTCCAGTACGCCTACCAAATCGAGGGTAAATAATGTCTTCTCCTGTTTTATTGGCAATAGCTTGGCCCAAACCCCGCTTTAAATTGACTTCTGCATAACGCTCACTGCGGGGCACGACCACATCGTTCAAGAAGAAGCTGAACAGGGTCATCGCCATCGAGAGGGCGATGGCGGCACTGATCATCCGCTTTGTGGTGATGCCGAGGCTACGCAGGGCGGTGAGTTCGTTGTTTGCAGACAAGCGGGTGAACACGAACAAAGATGCCATCAGCGTTCCGATCGGAACAGAGAAAGCCAACCAACGCGGGATGCTCAAAAACAACACCTGAGCCGCGATCGTGATCGGCAGGTTCTTGTCGACCATCTGCCGCACCAGTTCAAACATCACGCCACCCGTAAGCAGCAGCAGGGTGAACAGGGCAATGAAGAACAGAAGCGGACCAAGAAGCTCCTTGAGCAACCAACGATCCAGAAGATCCAGCCGCATCCAGGTGGCCCGTTTGAGACGATCCAAAATCACAGTTGGAATCCCTCCCCGAGGTAATAACGACGCACCTGTGGGTCAGCCGCAACCTCCTCGGAACGTCCTGCGGCCAACACCGCACCATCGTTGAGGATGTAAGCCCGATCGGTGGTGGCCAGGGTTTCGCGCACGTTGTGATCAGTGATCAGAATCCCCATGCCCCGGGAGCGCAACCCCTCAATCAGCAGCTGCAGATCCGCCACCGCAAGGGGGTCGACCCCAGCAAAGGGTTCATCCAAAAGCAGATACGTCGGTCCGTTAGCACCCGATGCCAGCGCCCTGGCCACTTCGCAACGGCGACGTTCTCCCCCGGAGAGTTGAAAGCCAAGACGGTTGATGAATGCGCCGAGGTGAAAGTCCTCAATCAGCTGCTGGCGCCGATCCCGACGCTGCTCGGAACTGAGATCGGTCTGTTCAAGGGCGATATCCAGATTCTCACGTACCGTGAGATTGCGAAACACACTCGCTTCCTGGGGCAAGTAACCCACACCAAGCCTGGCTCGCTCCGGCATGGGCAGATGGGTGACCCGCTCACCGTTCACGGTCACCTCGCCCTGATCAGGTGAGAGCAAACCGATCACCAGATTAAAGGTGGTGGTTTTTCCAGCTCCATTGGGACCCAGCAGGCCGACAACCTCGCCGGGGGCAAGCTTCAGATCCAAGCCCTTCACCAACTGGCGGCCCCCAAGGGTGATGGAGACATTCGACAGTTCAAGGGTCATGGAGATACCGGGTTGGTCTCGGCCTGAACGTCGAGCACGGGTTGGCTTGGACTGAGCGACCACTGACTGAACACCTGCTGGCCCGGAACGGGACTGGCAATCGCGCGACCTTCGCCCAACAGATAGGTGAAGCGATCAGCGCGGAGCTGGTTGCCATCAGCCTCGATCACATCCACATCACCACTCAGCACAATCCGGTCTTCCTCCGTGAAGTACTGGGCCTGTCGGCTTGTGGCCACCAAACCACGACCGAGATGCACGAAGCGAACATTGCCACTGGCGGTAATTACACCCGTGCCGTTGTCGGCCGATTGCAGGTCGGACTCAATAGTGATGACGCCTGCGTCAGATGTTTGCTGAGCCTGGGACGACACCAGGGGCCAGAGGACGGTGAGAAGGGGCAAAGCTAAAAGAAGCCCCCGGGAACGGAGCATTGCTTTCACTGCCACACCACCTGCCCAAGTCCGTCGAGACTACCGGCGCTTCAGCGCATGGTCTCAAGAACAGGGACAGTGCATGACTCGGGATCCCGATCCTGCTGAAGCGCCTCAAGCCGCTGTTGCACAGCACTGCACAGAGACGCAAGATCCAGGCCAAGATCTGGAGTCCCCGGACGTTTGAGACGACCCAGAGCTTCACCGAAAAGAATAGTGGCCCCGCGCCGGTTGCCCCGTTGCAGATGCAACTGCGCTACTGCCACCTGCAGGATCCCCTGAAGGCTGCGCCGATCCGGATCAGCGGTTTCATGCCAGAGCTCCTCAAATAGATCATGAGCGGCATACCACTCACCCGCATTGAAGAGCTCCACACCCTGTTGAAAGCGAGGGTCCGCCTGAGGCATCAGCGCTTGGACTTGGCTGGCTTCTTGCCGGGAAGTTTGCGCAGACGGATCGACTCGGGTGTGACTTCGAGCATCTCATCGGGACCGATATATTCGAGCGCGCGCTCCAGCGTCATCTGAACCGGTGCCTGCAGCGTGTCCAATTCCTCAGCGCCCGCGGAACGCATGTTGGTGAGCTGCTTGGTCTTGCAGACGTTGATCTCCAGGTCCTGAGGCCGGTTGTATTCCCCGATGATCATTCCCTTATAGACCTTGGTGCCCGGACTGATGAAGAACTGGCCGCGATCCTCTGCGTTCTTGAGGGCATAAAACGTTGCTGTTCCCTCTTCGAAGGCGATCAGCACACCGTTTCGGCGGGTGTCGAATTCACCCATCATCGGCCGGTATTCGTAGAAGGAATGACTCATGATTCCCTCGCCGCGGGTGGCCCGGATGAATTCACCGCGGAAACCGATCAGACCGCGAGAAGGAACGATGAACTCCAGCTGGGTGCGGCCATCAGCGCTGGTTTCCATGTTCTGCATCTCGCCCTTACGGGTGCCCAGTTTTTCTATGCAGCTGCCCACCGCTGGTTCTGGCACATCCATCACCAGGGTCTCCACCGGCTCGCAGGGGGTGCCATCGATGGTGCGGTAGATCACCTGCGGCTGGGACACCTGGAACTCATAGCCCTCACGGCGCATGGTCTCGATCAGGATGCCGAGGTGCAGCTCACCGCGACCACTCACAGCAAAACGGTCCGGTGAATCGGTGTCTTCCACACGCAGGGCAACGTTGGTGAGCAACTCACGCTGCAGGCGGTCACGCACCTGACGACTGGTGACGAACTTGCCTTCCTTGCCCGCGAAGGGTGAATCGTTGACAACAAAGGTCATCTGCAGGGTGGGCTCATCCACCTTGATCAGCGGCAGAGCGGTGGGCTCATCGGGGCAAGCGATGGTTTCGCCGATGTTGACGTCGTCAAAGCCAGCCACAGCCACCAGATCACCGGCAAAAGCCTCTTCGATCTCAACGCGCTGCAAGCCCTCGAAGCCCAGCAGTTTGCTGATGCGTCCCTTCTTGATGCTGCCGTCGTCCTTGATCAGTGCAGCGTTCTGACCCTGTTTAATTTTGCCATTGTGAACGCGGCCAATGATGATCCGGCCAAGGAAGTCGGAATAGTCAAGGGTGGTGATTTGCAGCTGGAGGGGCTTCTCCGGGTCACCAACCGGGGGCGGAACGTGGCGCAGGATGGCATCGAACAGCGGACGCATGTTGTCGCTGTCGGTCTTCATGTCGGGCTTGGCGAAGCCTCCAAGACCGCTACCAAAAAGGTAGGGGAAATCGCACTGATCATCGTCAGCGCCGAGTTCGATGAACAGATCGAGAACCTTGTCGACGGCGGTCTCAGGATCCACCCGGGCCCTGTCGATCTTGTTGACGAAGACGATCGGACGCAAGCCCTGCTCGAGGGCCTTCTTCAGCACAAAACGGGTCTGGGGCATCGGCCCCTCATTGGCATCCACGATCAGCAGGCAACCGTCGACCATGCCCAGCACCCGCTCCACTTCTCCACCGAAATCGGCGTGACCAGGGGTGTCAACGATGTTGATCCGGGTGTCGTTGTAAGTGACCGCCGTGTTCTTCGACAGAATCGTGATGCCCCGCTCACGCTCAAGGTCGTTGGAGTCCATCACACACGTCGGGACGGCCTCGTTGTCGCGGAAAATTCCTGACTGCGCCAACAGCGAATCGACCAGAGTCGTCTTGCCGTGGTCAACGTGGGCGATGATCGCGATGTTGCGGATCGCCTTGTTGTTGGCGCTCATGCGGGCTGACCGTAAGTATTTGTGAAGAACGCCAAAGGCGCAGTGCGACAGGTTATCTCAACGTGAGAATCGACTGGTGCGCTCCGGACCCTTGCTGCGCAGGCTGCCACGGGTGACGCCCAGCTGGTGGTGGATCTGCTCCTGGGACCAGACCTCCTGGGTGGCCATCCGACCCGCCAGAGCCTCGGCGTAAAGGCTGACGCGCCGGCGCGTCGCAGAGGCATCCTCATCGAGAAGTTCGAGCCGGATCCTGCGTACGCCTGCCCGCAGCAGCGACGGAAGCGCCTCAACGCCCGATTGCGCCGTGCCATTGAAAAGGGTGTTACGACAACCCAGATCAGCCCGCAGGGGATGTTCAACGCCGCTGCGATCCCGCAAGGTGACGTGGTGCTTCTCACAGGGACGACCGCAATCGGTGTGGTCCTTGCCGGCCGAGAGGAATGCACAGAACAGGCAATGCTCCATATGGAACAACGGCATGTGCTGATGCAGGGTGACCTCCAGCAGCGCTGGATCAACGGCGGCGGCCAGATCCAGCAGTTGCTGAAGGTTCAGGTCGTAACTCGCCGTGAGTCGCTGCAGCGTCCAATAGTCCCGATACCAGTGGAAACTCAGGGGGTTGGCGGTGTTGAGGGAAAAGTCTCCAATGCAGGGTGCCAGCGGTGTCAGCACCTCCAGCTGATCGGCATTTCGCACCAGGAAACCGTCAGGACGGGCCCGAATCAGTGGCTCAAGCGACCAGCGTTCATCAGGCCGTGTGATCCGTGCCCCGGCCAGCCATACACCCTCCGGCCAGCAGCCACGACCGATCGCCACCGCTTCCCGCAGCTCCCAAGGCTGCTCAAGATCCGCCACCACTGATCGAATCGGCAGGTCTGTACCGGAGAGATCAACCAAGGCCTGCAGCTGCTCAAGGCTGCGCACCAGCACCACCAAGCCTGGCTTGGTCTCGCTGAGGGGAGCGACAGCTGGTGGGTACATCTGAGCCAGCAGCTCTGTTGGGTTTGGCGTTTTGGTGGCTGCAGGAACAGGACCTGAATCGGTGCTGTCATCTCCTGAGACCTCCAACTGCTCCAACAGGGCCCTACGCATGCGGTTCAGTTCCGCCACGGGCAGAAAAAGATCTCCCTCCAGTTCGATCTCCAGATGCTGAAGCGACCAACCGGTGCCCCCAAGGCGTCCCAATTGCTGCTCAAGCCGTTCCCGTTCCAGGGGGCGCTGCGAAGCGCTTTCCAGCGGCATGGTGCTGCAGAGCTTCAGCTCAAATCCCTGGGGCTCCAGGACGTGCAACTCCAGCGGTGCATCCAGCCGACCGGACACCCGCAGCGCCAGATCCCGTGACCGAGCCTCCACCGTGCGGCGGGCGGCACGCTGCCAACGGGACTGCCAATCGGGGTCACTGGTGAGCCAGACCGAGGCGCCAGGTCTCAAGCCCGAGCCATCCACACGATCGGGCCCCAGGCGCAGCTTCCAGCGTTCGTCGCCCAGCCGCTCACACACCATGATCCGGCCACCGATCTCCCGAGGCGGCTGCAGGGGGTCGGACGACAGCTGTTCCAACACAAGGCCCTGCCCGGAATGCAGCTTTTCCCGGCTGCGCAGATGCAACCAACCACCCCGTTCCACCCGCAGCAACTGCCCCAGCAGCGGGCCCCGCTTCTTGCTCCAGCGGCCATGCACCAGACGGCGATGGTTCACCCCTTCAAGCCAACCGGTGGAAAGGCCACGGGAAAATGCCAGCTCAAGCTGGCGTTGCACCTGCGGCGCCGAAGCGGGGGTTTGATCCAAGCGCTGCCGATAGGCGTCGGTGACGGCAGCCACGTAGGCAGCGTCCTTAAGACGCCCTTCGATCTTGAGGCTGGCCACGCCGATGCGCTGTAACTCCGGCAGCAGCTCCCAGGCCGCCAGATCCTGGGGCGAGAGGAGGTAACGCTGGTCTTCAAGGGTGTGGGGTTGACCATCCACAACCATTTCGTAGGGCAGGCGACAGGCCTGGGCGCACTCACCTCGATTGGCACTGCGCTGCCCGAGGGATTCACTGGTCAGACATTGACCGGAATAGGCGACGCAAAGGGCGCCGTGCACAAACACCTCCAACGGCATCGCAAGGTTCCGCTGAATCAGTTGTGTCTGCAGGCGCTCGAGATCACGCAGGGCCAGCTCACGGGCTAGCACCACCCGCTGGCAACCCAGCGCCGCAGCCTGGGTAATCCCCGCTGCACTGGTGATCGACATCTGGGTTGAGCCGTGCACACAGAGGTTCGGCACCAGCCGCTGGGCCAGGCGACAGAGCCCCACGTCCTGGACGATCACCGCATCCACGCCGGCTCGATCTGCAGCGATCAGCAACTGAGCCGCTGCCTCCAATTCATCACTGAACACCAACACGTTGAAGGTGAGGAATCCCTTCAGCCCCCGCTGATGCAGCCACTGCATCACCTCAGGAAGGTCTTGCAGTCGGAAATTCTCAGCCCGCTGACGGGCGTTGAAGGCATCAACGCCGAAATACACCGCATCGGCACCGGAGGCGGCGGCCGCCTTCATCGCAGCCCAATCCCCTGCAGGTGAAAGCAGTTCGGGAACGTTCAAGGGTCGCGCCTAGAGAACCGACTGGCCGGCTCGAACAAACGCAGTGCATCCGCATTGCCCTCGTAGCGCCAATGCCAGGGTTCGTACATCACACCCTGCTTGTTGCCCTCAGGGAAGGACAACACGAAGTGATATCTCGCCGCATGGTCCTGCAACCAGCTAAAGGCAGTGGTGTCTTGGAAGCTCTGGGAGAGGTTGGTCTCAGGAAAACGGCCATCGCCGAGATCAACGGCATACCCCGTGCTGTGCTCGGAGTAGCCCGGTGGAGCTGACACCTGGGCTCGCTCTTCAGCGGTCTGGTTCCGTTCGGAGGCCACGTCAAAAAAGATCGATTCCTGGAGGGCCAGTGAGCGGAATCCACTGAGCAGACGCAGATCGATTCCGTCAGCCAAGGCGGAACGCATCATCGTGTCAAGGGCCTCGGCGGCTTTCACATTCAGCTCAATCCCCGGTTCAAAGACGATGAGTTGATCAGCATCTGCCTCTCCGTAGGGAAAGTGACCCAGGAGACGGCCATCAGCGTCGGGAAGTTCGCGAAAGCCTGAAATCTCAAGGCTTTGCATGGGCTGGCGCTGTGACAGCAGCGTGGGAACCAGCATCACCGCAGCGAGGGTTCCGGCACAGACGAGAACGAGCCCAAACAGCAATCCAGCTGCGCCATTTCCCTTGCGTTGACGCGGCTGCCGTTTTCGTCGAGCGACCGGAATGTCCTCCCGCTCGATGCGTCGCGCAGAGGAGGCCCGAACCAAGGCGCTGATGCGTGTTGTTTCGATCGTAAAGGCAGCAACCAGGTCAACCCACAAAGGTTGTTGTGGCAGTGATAGCTTCACAAAACAATCCAGCGGAGACGGGCTGAGATGTTGCGAGTTGCGGTGATCGGTGGTGGCCCCAGTGGCTCCTGTGCTGCCGAAATTTTGGCCAAGGCGGGAATTGAAACTTGGCTATTCGAGCGCAAACTCGATAACGCCAAACCCTGTGGTGGAGCCATTCCGCTCTGCATGGTCGAAGAGTTCGACCTGCCCGACGAAATCATTGACCGCAAGGTCCGCAACATGAAGATGATTTCCCCCTCCAACCGAGAGGTGGATATCAAACTGGACCCCCTCGGTTACGACGAAAACGCATACATCGGCATGTGCCGTCGTGAGGTGTTCGATGCCTTCCTCCGCAACAGGGCCGCTGATCTGGGCACAACCCTGATCAATGGACTGGTGCAGAAGATCGACACCGGTACAGACCGTCAGGGCCCTTACACCATTCATTACGCCGACTACAGCGGTGGTGGCCCCACCGGTGAGCAGAAGACCCTGGCCGTGGATCTGATCATCGGTGCCGATGGCGCCAACTCCCGGGTGGCGAAAGCCATGGATGCCGGTGATTACAACGTGGCCATCGCCTTCCAGGAACGGATCAAGCTTCCTGCTGAAGAGATGACCTACTACGAAGATCTTGCTGAGATGTACGTCGGAACAGACGTCTCTCCCGACTTCTATGCCTGGGTGTTCCCCAAATACGACCACGTGGCAGTGGGAACAGGAACCATGCAGCAGAACCAGAGCCTGATCAAGGGTCTGCAAAGGGGCATTCGTGAGCGAGCCAACAAGCGCCTGTTCCAGGGCGAAGTGATCAAGGTGGAAGCCCATCCGATTCCTGAGCACCCCCGTCCGCGTCGAGTTGTGGGCCGTATGGCCTTGGTGGGCGATGCAGCGGGCTACGTCACCAAGAGCTCCGGAGAAGGCATTTATTTCGCTGCCAAGAGCGGCCGGATGTGTGCCGAAGCGATTGTGGAAATCTCCAACAACGGTGCCTCCATCCCCACTGAAAAGCAGATCAAGTCGACCTACCTGAAGCGCTGGGACCGCAAATACGGCGCCACCTATGCGGTGCTTGACATCCTGCAGCGAATCTTCTATCGCAACGATGCTGCTAGGGAAGCCTTCGTCGAGATGTGCGACGACAAGGACGTGCAGAAGCTGACCTTCGACAGCTACCTGTACAAACGGGTGGTGATGATGAACCCCTGGCAGCAGATCAAGCTCACCCTCCGCACCCTGGGCAGCCTGATCCGGGGCGAAGCCCTGGCTCCATCGGTTTACAACCCTGTTCCTTCGGCCGTTGGCCGTTCCGACGGTGATTTCCTGGCGGAGGAAGCGGCCCAGCAGATCAAGGCTCAGGCTGGCGAATCCAAGGAGGGGAACTCCAAAGGTTCCGAGTCGAAGGAAAAAGCCGGCGTCTCCTGAGGTAGGGAGACCGGCCCACAACATCACTCCAACACCAGTGACTAAGTTCCTGGTTAGTTGCGCGACTCGATCGCCTAGCTAGCGGCATTCTTGATCCGCTCAATCCCCTGTTCAATTCTTGGCGGGGGAAGTTTCTTTCTTGGTCTTCGACCAGACGTTGATGGCGTAAACGGCGGCAGCAGCCAAAACCACTGCCGCAATCACGCTTCCCTAAAATTGCCTCCCTGGCGGATTATCACGGGCTGCTTGGGGTAGATCCTCTGTTGATCAGACACTGAAGCTGAATCGGCTGGCCCCTGCTTAGCCGCAGAGACCAGTGCTGCATTCATTTGGATTGAATCGATTCAAATTCGGCCAAGACCGAAGCCTGATTGCGCAGGACCGCCAACAGGTTGAGGCGATTGAGCCTCAGCGCAGCATCGTCGACCATCACCATCACGCTGGTGTCACCATCAAAGAAGGCCTGGAGCGCCGGGGTTGCCGCGACGAGGGCATCAGCAAGGGACTGATAGGACCGCTGCTGAGCCAATGGCTGCAGCTGCTCCAGAGCTGCGAACAGATCCTTCTCACTGGCTGACTCGAACCGTCCCGGCTTAACCACATCTCCGGCCACAAGCTGATCCCGTGCCAGATCACCTTTTTCAGCAAGCTTCGCTGCCCGCTGCACCACCGCCTGGACGGCATCCAGCTGACCGCTGTCCCGAAGGTCACGCAACAGTTGAATTCGCTGTTTTACATCCAGGGGATCACTGAGCAGACGCTGGCTGGAGACGGCATCACCAGCCACGGCCTGCACCAGATCAGGCGCAAAGCCGTCATCTTCCAGTTGAGACACGATCCGCTGCCGCATAAGCTGACAGAGGTCGTAGTGCAGTTGGCTGGCATCCACCGCAAAGGCCGGGAACTGAGCAGCCCATTCCTCTACGGCGATGCTGAGGAAGGCCATGAGGTCTAGGCGCCAGGCCATGCCCCAGAGAATCTGCACAACACCATTGCCAGCCCGCCGCAGGGCATAGGGGTCTGAGGATCCGGTCGGCCGCTGTCCCTTGGCAAAGATGCTGAGCAACAGCTCGAGTCGTTCCGCCAAGGCCACAACGGCTCCCGCGGGAGTTGCGGGCAGAGCATCACCGGCTCCCCGGGGCAGATAGTGCTCCACCACAGCGAGAGCAACATCACGGGGTTCTCCCTCCTCCAGGAGGTATTTGCCCCCCATCAGGCCCTGAAGTTCAGGGAACTCACCCACCATCTGGCTGACCAGATCGTTCTTGCAGAAATGAGCGGCACGCTCGGCCGTATCCACCACGCTCTCATCAAGACCGAGTTGCTTCAACAGAAGGCCCGTGAGCCGCTCGATTCGCTCGGAGCGGTCCAGAAGACTGCCCAATCCTTCGGCGAAGGTGACACGGTCGAGGGCCTCACGCCGAGATGCGCTGGACTGACGCCGGTCAACATCTAGGAAAAATTCGGCATCCGCCAGGCGAGCTCCAAGGACACGCTCATTCCCGCGAACAATCAAGGACGACGCCGGGGCCAGGCCATTGCCCACCAAAAGGAACTGGGGCCGAAGCACAGCCTCAGCGGTGAGTCGGAGCGGGTCAGCCTCCAGACCAGGCACCTTCAGCGGTACATAACGCTGATGGGCCTGCATCACTGTGCTTATCACCTCCGGAGGAAGCTGCAGGAACCGCTCAGCAATGGTTCCCTCGAGAATCTTGGGGTCTTCAACCAGATCCACCAGTTCCTCAAACAGCGACTCCGGACAGTCGGGAGTTCCGTTGGCGGCCTGTGCCGACTGGTCCAGGCTGGTGCGAATTCGTTTGGCCCGCTCCGCACGATCGACAACAACGCCTGCGGCGGCAAGGGTCTCTCCAAACTGCTCCGCTGATGCGATGGAGAGTGGCTCGTCACCATGGAGACGGTGGGCACGGCTGAAACGATCGCTGCGGACCTCGGGGTCAGCACCGCCCAGCACGACCGGGATCACCTCTGAACCCTTGAGCGACAGCAGCCAGCGGATCGGGCGGCTGAAGCGCTGGGCTCCTGTGCCCCAGCGCATGAACCGCCGACCCTGCAAAGCATCAATCCATTGGGGGATCAGCCCCTGAAGCAGTTCAACGCAGGCTTGGCCGGGGGTGAGCACTGTTGCGAAGACGCAAGGCCCCTTCGGAGTGTCACGCTGCTCAAGAGCTGAGGGATCAACCCCGCAGCGCTTAGCGAAACCGATCGCCGCTGGCCCTGGGATGCCGTCCTTGAAGGCCTGAGCCACGGGAGGGCCCTTGCGGTCTTCCTGAAGATCGGGTTGGCGGTCTTCCAAATCAGCGACGGAGACCACCAGACGCCGGGGGGTGCCGAACACCGACACCGCTCCATGGGCAAGCCTTGCCTCACGCAGATCACGGCTCACCCGTTGCTGCAGCTGGTCAAGCGCTTGCCTGACGAAATCGGCAGGAAGCTCCTCGGTGCCGATTTCCAGAAGAAAGGTTGCCGTCACGCCAAGGTCAGAGCCGAAAGCGACTGTATTGGAAGCCGTTTCGCTACGTTCAAATCAAGAAATCCTATTCGGGGTGGGGGAAGGCTCCTTGGCAGTGGCGGAAACAGGAACTCAATCGCTGTCCAAGGCAGAGCAGCGCAAGCTGGACAGCGACCATCTACGTGACCCGTTGTTGAGCGAGCTCAGCAACGACGATGTTCGCTTCACGGAAGATGCCGTTCAACTGCTGAAGTTTCACGGCAGCTACCAACAGCACCACCGCGAACTGCGAAAAACGGACAAGATCCGCAGTTGGCAAATGATGCTGCGGCTGCGCAGTCCGGGCGGACGCATCCCTGCCCGGCTGTTCCTCGCACTCGATGACCTCTCCAACCGCCTTGGGGACGGAACTCTGCGGGCCACCACCCGTCAAGCCTTCCAGATGCACGGCATCGCCAAGGCCGACCTGAAAGAGGTAATCGGCACCATCGTTCGCAACATGGGCTCGACCCTGGCGGCCTGCGGGGACATCAACCGCAATGTGATGGCACCACCAGCTCCTTTTGAGAAAGGCGGGTATCCCGTGGCACGGCGCCTGGCAGATGAAATCGCTGATCTGCTTAGCCCCGAAGCGGCCGAGGGGGCCTATCTCGACCTTTGGGTGGACGGTGACCTGAGTTATCGCTTCAAGCCCAGCCGAGCCGTTCAGAAGGCCAGAAAGCGTCAGAGCGAAGGCGGCGTTTTTTCCGGCAGCATCGACGAACCTCTCTACGGGGACACCTACCTACCCCGGAAATTCAAGGTGGCCGTCACCGTGCCAGGTGACAACTCTGTTGACCTACTCACCCAGGACATCGGCCTGGTGGCCTTCACCGACCCCTCCGGCGATCTGCGGGGCTGCAACGTCTACGTGGGCGGTGGCATGGGCCGCACCCACAACAAGGAGGAGACCTTCGCCCGCACGGCGGATCCTTTGGGTTATGTCGATGCGGCCGACGTTCTGGATGTGGTTCAGGCGATCCTGGCTCTGCAACGGGATCACGGTGATCGGGAGGTGCGCAAGCACGCCCGCATGAAGTATCTGCTGCACGACAAGGGAATCCAATGGTTCCGCGACACCCTCTGCGCGACCTACTTCAAGGGAAGCCTCAAGGGCCTACGAAATGAGCCGAAGGCCAAGCTTTTGGACTATCTCGGCTGGCATCGCCAGAAGGCAGGGATGTGGTTCGTGGGACTGCCTCTGCTCTGTGGTCGCCTGAACGGAGATCTCAAGGCAGGGCTGAGGGAGCTCGTGGAGACCTACCAGCTGGAGATTCGCCTCACCGCCAATCAAGACCTGCTGCTGTGCAACATCGGCACCTCCCAGCGAGCCAGCATTCGAACCCAGCTGGAAGCCCTCGGGTTTGCGGTCCCTGAAGCTCCAGCACCTCTGGCAAGGCATGCCATCGCCTGCCCAGCTCTACCCACCTGCGGGCTCGCCATCACCGAATCAGAGCGCATCCTTCCGAATGTTCTGGATCGCCTCGATGCCCAGCTGCGACGGCTCGAGATTGAGAAGTCCCTGCTTGTGCGGATGACCGGCTGCCCCAACGGTTGTGCCCGCCCCTACATGGCGGAGCTGGGCTTGGTGGGCAACGGGGTCAACCAGTACCAGCTGTGGCTCGGCGGCACCCCCAACCTTCAGCGTCTGGCACGCCCCTACATGGAGAAGCTGCCCTTGGATGATCTGGAGAAAACCCTCGAGCCGCTCCTCCTCAGCTGGAAAGCCGCAGGTGGACGTCGCAGCTTCGGGGACCACATAGAGAAGCTGGGTGATCAAGAAGTCAGCGCTCTGTTGACGGCCTCGGCGTAGAACGCCACAGCTGCACCCTTTCGCCAGGCCCAGAGCTGATCACCGAATGAGTAGTGCCACCATTCGTTCGGATGCTGAGCAAAGCCTGCTGCTCCCATAACTTCAGCGAGCAACTGCCGGCGTTGATGCCAGCGCGGAGCTTCGGAATCCTCCCGACCGGCGTAGTGCTGCGGTTCAGACACCGCACCTATGGCATCAATCTCTCCCCCCATGGCCAGTGGCGTTCCATCGGTGCTGCTCAGGGTGAGATCAACAGCTGCACCGGTGCTGTGGGGAGGCGGGGTCGCAGGTTCCCGACTGGGAGCGGCCCAGAACCGCCCCACATCGGCCACCACCTGATCGAAAGCGTGCCCCGAGCGCAGTTCTACGCCGCGTTCAAGGCAGAGTTCCGCGATGCTGTGGTCCACCATGAAGGCCTGCACGGCGATCGGGCGCCAAGCATCAAAAATGCTCAGGCGCAGGCTGGGATCACGCTCGACCAGCTGCTGCTGAGCATCCAGGAGGCGCTGAACAACCCCCATGCGCAATTGAAAGGGATGCCCCAACGCCCCATAGGGCGCCCCCAGCGCCATGTACGGGTGAGGTTCCATCCGCAACAAAGCGGGAGGCAGCGCTTGCAAAGGCTCGCCGCAATCTTCGATCGGAATGAGACTCCAAGGGCGCATCGAGGCGGAAGCGGGATGAATCAGTTCAAGGGGGTGCCACCGCTGAGGCGACGCTGTTGTGCGTCCAGAGTCTCGCGCAGCAAAGGATTCTGCTCGAGCTCAGGATCGTTGTTCAACAGCTCTTGGGCGGCTGTTCGTGCGTCCTCCAGCACAGCACCATCATCGGCAAGGCTGGCCAGGGCCAGATCAGGGAGACCCGACTGACGGGACCCCAGCACCTGGCCAGGCCCCCGCAAGCGCAGATCCATCTCGGCGATCTCAAAGCCGTCGGTTGAGCGCACCAGCACATCCAGCCGCTGGCGGGCCAGAGGATTAGAGCTGCCATTGATCAACAGGCAATGGGAGGCGGCGGCACCACGGCCAACGCGCCCCCGCAACTGATGCAGCTGTGCCAGACCAAAGCGTTCGGCATGGTCGATCACCATCACGCTGGCTTCGGGCACATCCACCCCCACCTCCACCACCGTGGTCGACACCAGCACCTGGCTCTTGCCCGCAGCGAAATCGGTCAGTACCGCCTGCTTTTCAGCACTAGAGAGACGCCCATGCAGCAAACCAACGGCCAGATCAGGGAACACCTCCGAGGCCAATTCAGCGTGAACCTCGACGGCTGAGCGAAGCTCGAGCTTTTCCGACTCGTCTACCAAAGGCAGAACGACATAGGCCCGTTGGCCCAGCTGCACCTCCTCACGGATCAACTCATAGGCCTTCTCCCGCTTTGCGGCCGTGAGCATGCGGGTGCGAATCGGTGTTCGCCCTGGCGGCAATTCATCAATCTGGCTGACATCCAGATCCCCATGCATCGAAAGCGCCAGGGTCCGTGGGATCGGTGTTGCCGTCATGGTGAGCAGATGGGGCTGCAAGCCCTTGTTGAGCAGGCGATCCCGTTGATGCACACCGAAACGATGCTGTTCATCCACCACCACCAGCCCCAGGCGGTTGAAAACGACAGGATCCTCGAGCAAGGCATGGGTGCCCACCAGCACCTTCAGCGAACCGTTGGCCAGGTCATCCATCAGCTCCCGACGGCGGGGCCGCGGCGTGGATCCCGTCAGCAAGGCGACGCTCACATGGAGCTGCGGCAGCCACTGACAGAGGTTGCGGTAATGCTGCTCGGCCAACACCTCCGTGGGGGCCATCAGGGCCCCCTGCCAGCCCGAGGCAATGGTGCTGAGCAACGCTGCTATGGCAACCACCGTTTTGCCCGAGCCGACGTCCCCCTGCACCAGACGGGCCATTGGTTCGTTGCGCGCCAGATCGGCTTCGATCTCCTGAAACACCCGTTGTTGGGCTGCAGTGAAGCGGAAGGGCAGCAGATCCATGAACTCCCCCACAAGCCCATTGGAACTGGATTGGAGATCCAGGTCTGGGCCCGTCCGGGAGCGCAGCGCCTGGCGTCGGCGCAACAGACCGAGCTGCAGGAGCAGAAACTCATCGAACACCAGCCGGCGGCGTCCCCGATCGAGGCTTTCGCGGTCCTTGGGCGCATGCAGGGCCTGCAGGGCCTCCGAGAGTGCCGGCAGCAGGAATTGCCGCTGTATCGCGGCGGGGAGAGGATCAGGCCACGATGCCGCGAGGGGCAGGACCTGATCGATCAGGCTGCGGAACCGATCCGCGCCAACCCCTTCGGTGAGGGGATACACCGGGAAAATCCGGCCGATGCTGGGTGATTTGACCGGAGACGAGGGGCTGTCCAGCACCTCGATCAACGGATCCTGAAAGGTGATGCCGTAGGGGCCGTCTTTCACCAGACCACTGACGGCCACAGTGGCACCGACGGGGTAAAGACGCTGCTGGCCTTTGAAGTAAGCCGGAGAACTGAAGCGTTTGCCCGCCAGGAAACGGCTCACCTTCAGGCGACCTGTCGGGTCCTGCAGCTGCAGCTCAATGATGGCGAGGTTGGTGTTCCGTGGGCTGACGAATCCGTTACAACGGCGAATCGTGGCGACGATCGTGGCTGTTTCCCCCGACACCAGTGCCTCAATGCGGCGCATCGCGGAGTAATCGACATGATCACGGGGGTAATAGCGGAGCAGGTCGCGTACCAGAAGCAGGCCGATCGAAGCCAGCCGTGCCGCGAATTTCGGACCCACACCACGGATCTGTGTGATGGGACTGTCGAGCTGCAGTGGTGAGCTGGCACGCTGCTGGGGAGATGCCTGAACCTTCAGGCGTGGCGCTGCCATCGGAGCCGAGGGTTCCAGGCGATGGCGCAGCTCATGCAGCCACTGACGGGCATCGGTGACCAAGCGACGGCGGGCAGAATCAGGGAGGTCCGGATAATCGGCAAAGCCGGAGCTGAGCTTGGACATGCGCTCACTGACCCCCTGGGGAAAGGGAACGGCCGGAGGCGCTGCGAGTTGCTGCTGCAGAAAGGCGTGAAAGCGCTGTTGGCGACCCTGCAGATTCTGAAAACCACGGTCGGCCTCCAAACCCAGCGAGCGCTGAATGGGAAGCATCCAGGTGAGAAGCAGCGACAGCTGCTCGCTGGTCAGTCCCCGCTCAGCTGCTTCGTTGAATCCGATGGGGTCTGCCAATGGGTCCGGGCCTCACGATCCAGGGAGCGACGCTGCCAATGACGCTGCTGCCGCACCATTGTGAGCAGAGCATGGTGGTGAGCGCGCAATCGTTTGCGGCACTGACGCAGACGTGGGCTGTCGAACTCCAGATCGTTGCTGCGTAAGAGCACACAGAGCACGTCCATGCCATGGTCGAGCTCACCGACGGCCAGAGGGAGGCGCAAACGAAGCACGTTCGTGGCGGTTGGCTGAGTTTCGACCTGTCCCTTTAGGACAGCATCCAGAAGGCTGATGGGAAGAAGGGTCTGGGCCAGTCCTGACCGCAGCATCTGCACATTCACCGCATGGGACAGGTTGCGAAGGCGTCGCTCAAGCGCCTGATCCATGGCCTGGATCCAGTGCAACAGCGCATCCGGTTCATTAGGGAGCAAGTGGTCGTTGCCGTCCACCGAAGGATCAAAAGCAGCACCGGGGTCAAGGGGCTGTTGGGCCTGCTGCATCGCATCACCGGCCAGCTCGAACAGTGAGAGGAGGACATCCAAATCGCCAGAGGATTTGTTTTCTGCGGGTTCAGGGACTGGTTCTTTGACGGGATCCTGGGCAGCGGTCCTCGGGGGGGATTCAAGCGGTGAAGCCAAGCTCAACTGAATGGATCCGCTCGGTTCTTCCGGTGGGAGCTCAGACGTGGGTGGCTCGGGTTCAGGCGCACTCTCCTGGGTCTTGCGACTGAGCTTCTGCAGCATGCTTTTGCTGGCATGGGCCTGCTGGCGCCGTTGCTCCTGCTGCATCTGCCGCACCAGCTGCATCAGTTGCTCAACTGTGAGCAGAACGCTGCAGCGGTCAATCAAGTCTGTGACCGCTGCATGGAAATTCTGACGGGTCGACTCCGGCAGCCGGCCAAAACGGGAGGGATCAACCTCACCGAGAAGATTGAACAGTGCCTGACGGGTGGCTCCTTCCAGCAGTTCTCGCAGCACCTGAAGATAAAGAGCCTGCTCCCTGTACAGGGCGATGGCCCGCAGCCGGCACAACCTTTGAAGGCGTGCCAGCTGTACTGACGGGTCGTAAGCAGGCCTGACGTCCTGGTCGGACAAGGGAATCAGCCGGCGTTCTGCATGGACGCCACTTCAGCAGCGAAATCGTTGTCTTCCACCTCGATGCCCTCGCCCAGGGTGTAGCGGGTGAAGCGACGAACTTTCACGTTCTCGCCGATCTTGCCGGCAGTTTGCTTCACGAGGTCAGCAACGGTGATGGAGCTGTCCTTGATGAAGGGCTGCTCCATGAGGGCGAGTTCCTTGAGCCGCTTGCCGATGCGGCCCTCAACGATCTTTTCCTTCATCTGCTCAGGCTTGCCTTCGAGATCGTCACGGCCCATCTCGATCGCCTTTTCCCGCTCACGGATTTCGTCGGGAATCTCGTCGGTGGTGACGTACTCAACGTTGGGGCATGCCGCCACCTGCATGGAGACATCACGTAGTAGCGACTGGAACATGTCGCCCCGTGCCACGAAGTCAGTTTCGCAGTTCACCTCAACCAGCACACCCACGCGAGCACCGGTGTGGATGTAGCTGCCGATGGCACCCTCGGCGGCGGTGCGGCCGGATTTTTTTTCAGCGCTGGCGATGCCTTTCTGGCGAAGCCACTCAACGGCCTTGTTGGCATCGCCTTCTGTGGCGGCCAGGGCCTTTTTGCAATCCATCATCCCCGCGCCGGTCTTGTCGCGCAGTTCTTTGACAAGCTTGGCGGATACGGCAGCAGCCATCGGTCGGAGCAGTGAGAAAGGAAATTGAATCGCCGCCGATTGCCTCATTGGAATCAGCGGCGTGAACTTAGCGGTGAGAGGAGATCAGCCTTCGCTGTCGCCACCACGCTGATCGTTGGAGCCGTGGCGGCCCTCATTGATCGCATCGGCCAAACGGCCCAGGATCAGTTGCACTGAACGAACGGCGTCGTCGTTGCAGGGAATCGGCACCTCACAGAGATCCGGATCGCAGTTGGTGTCCAGCATGGAAACCAAGGGGATGTCGAGCTTGCGGGCTTCGAGCACCGCATTCGACTCACGACGCTGGTCCACCAGGACCACAACATCAGGAAGGCGACGCATGTTCTTGAGGCCACCCAGATACTTCTGGAGACGCTCGAGTTCGCGCCGCAGCACCGCACCTTCTTTCTTGGGGCGCATGGCGATGGCGCCGCTGGACTCCATCCGCTCAAGATCCTTGAGACGGTCGATCCGGGCCTTCATGGTGGTCCAGTTGGTGAGCATCCCGCCCAACCAGCGCTGGTTCACGTAGGACGCTCCACAGCGGGCGGCTTCCAGCGCCACAACTTCAGAGGCTTGCTTCTTGGTGCCAACGAAGAGGAAACGCTTGCCGCTGCGTGCCGCAGAACGGGTCCACTTGTAGGCGTTGTTCATGCAGACGGCTGTCTGCACAAGGTCAATGATGTGAACGCCGTTGCGCGCGCAATAGATGTAGCGCGACATCTTGGGGTTCCAACGACGGGTCTGGTGCCCAAAGTGGGCACCAGCCTCCATCATCTCGGCGAGGGTGACGACAGCCATGGTTTAAGGGTTTCGGGTTCGCCTCCACCTGCCAGGGACCTGAACAACCAGCAGGAGCTGGTCTCACGGTGCACCCGAAACGGGCAGGTGTGCGGAGTGAAAGGACCTACTGAAGGTATCAAAACGTCGATCAGCGAAGCCCTGCCGCTCTGGCTTCACGGAACAGGGCACGCACACCGATGCGATTGAGGGGCAAACGAAGCAGCTCCATCGCCGTTCCGGGATAGCCATGCCGGATCAGCCAACGGAGCAACGGGCGAAGGCTGGAGGGATTGATCAGCCCACCGAGGGTGAGCACTTCCCAAAGGATGCGATGGAACCAGGTGAACTGGATGATCAACCGCACCCGCCTGGTTGGATGTTTGCGGTAAAAGACAAGCCCCATACGGGCCCGTTCACCCTCCACTTCCACAAGTCGTGGGATCTGATCGAGGCTCAGGGCGGGGTGCCAGTGATAACCAACAGCGTCCGGACACTTCACCAACTCAACCCCCATCCGCCGCAGACGCTCACCCAGTTCCAGGTCCTCCCAGCCATAGAGGCGGAAACCGGTGTCAAACAGGCCTGAGCGCTCCAGCACCTCCCGATCGATGGCCACATTGCCGGTGGCGAAATAAGCCCAGGACAAGTCACGTAATTTGTGGCGCTCCGAGCAGGGTGCTTCGAAGTTGGCGGTGTTGATGACAGCGCCGTAGGTGAAGCAGAGCCGATCACCACGCCGTTGCCAGCACTGCTGCAACGCCCGTGCATGGGTGGCCAGAAAGGTTTCTGTGACCACCAGATCGCTGTCTATGAAGACGATCACATCGCCACGGGCATGATCCACACCGCGGTTCCGGCCCTCCGCAGGACCACCGTGCGCCTGCTCGATCAGGCGCACGTGGGGAAAACGATGGGACTGCTCGCTCAGCCATGACGGCGTTCCATCGGTGGAACCGTCGTCGACCACAACAACCTCGTAGTCCTGAAGAGCTCCAGCAAGCTGCTGATCTTCCAGTGCCGAGAGGCATTTCTCGAGGATCGGGCGTCGGTTGTAGGTCGGAATAACGACGCTGACGAACATCGCGACGGCCGATGCAAATGGCCACCCACCCTACGAACAACAAAAAAGGGGCTCGGAGGCCCCCCTTTTTTATGGATGGTTTGTTCCGCTGATCAGTCGGCGGCACCACCGTTGTTGGCAGTTCCGGTCACACCGTTACCAGCGCCTTCACCACGGCCATCGTTGCGCATCTTGCGCTTCTTGAACTTGCGCGCATATGCGCGGTTCCGCTCCTGCTTTTCTTTCTTCAGGTTTCTGCGCTTGGCCATGCGGAACTGCGGGCTCTGGTATCAAATTTCATCCTACTAAACAGCATTCTTTAAACGCCCGTCCTCCATCTGGAGCAAGCGATCGGCAACATCAACGATGCGCGGGTCATGGGTAACCATCAGCACCGCGCAGGATTGTTCACGGGCCAATCGACGAAGCAGCTCCACCACCTCCCGGCCCGTACGGCTGTCCAAGGCAGCGGTGGGTTCGTCAGCCAGGAGAAGGCGGGGGTTTGCGGCAAGGGCACGCGCAATGGCGACTCGCTGCTTCTGTCCTCCGGACAAGTCATGCGGGACTTTGGCCATGTGGTCCTCAAGGCCGACGGCACGAAGCCACTGACGGGCCTCATCCCGACGAGCCCTGTAACTGAGATCAGGCAGAAGATCGGCTCCCATCTGCACGTTTTGTTCAGCCGTGAGGCAGCGCAGAAGGTTGTGTCCCTGAAAAATCATTCCAATGCGCCGGCGCACATGCTGACGGCGCCGACGGCCGGCTCCATCCAGGGACGCACCAAGCACCGACACCTCACCCTGCTGAACCGTCCGCAAGGCGCCTATCAAGGTGAGGAGTGTTGTCTTGCCACAGCCCGAAGGACCGGTCAGCAAAACCACTTCGCCTGGCTCGATGCTGAAGCTGATGTTCTGAAGAACCTCGCGGCGCATCTCGCCTCGGCCGAAGGCATGGGAGAGATTGTCGACAACAACAGCTGCCATCAGAAGATCTCCGCAGGGTCTGCATCGATGAGACGACGCATGGCCAGGAACGACGACAACATGCACATCACCAGTATCATCACCAGAACGGTCAAAGCTCGGGACAGATCCATGCCGACGGGCAGCTTGGTGGCGTCACGAACAAACCAGTACAGCCCCTGACCGGCCAGGTAGGCGGGGACGTACCCCATCGCCGCCAGATAGAACCCCTCACGAACCACCACTCCCAACAGATGGCTGAGGCGGTACCCCATGGCCATCAAAGTGGCGTATTCCGGCAGGTGATCACTCACATCTGTGTACAGCACCTGGTATACGATCACGCACCCCACCACGAAGCCCATGGCAGCGCCGAGGGTGAAGATGAAACCGATAGAGGTGCTGCTCTTCCAGTAATTCTGCTCGAAATCGATGAAGCCCTGCTTGGTCAGCACCGAAACATCCTTTGGTAGTCGCTGGCTTAGTCGGGACACCACCTGCTCGGGATCCGCGCCTGGCTTCAAACGCACCAGACCAACTTCGATCGCCCCTGGCGGCTTCTGAGGCATCAGATCGAGAAACGTCTCAGTGCTCGTGAGCAGGTTGCCGTCGGCACCGAAGCTGGTGCCCAGGCTCACCAGACCCGCGACCCGGACACGGTTGCCAGCGATCTCGGTTTCCACCACCCGGCCATCGCGATACCAATCGGCAATGGGTCCGAATTCAGGACGTGACAACTGATCGAAGAGGATCCGCCCTTTCTGCTTGAGAGCGTCAGTTTTTTTAGCCAGGGAGGGGTCGACGAAGAAGGGGTCGTCGGGATTGAAACCCAAGGCCAGGATCGACCGGTTGCGCCGCGTTTCTGGGTTACGCCAGAGCATCAGCCCCCAGTGCACCGGGGTCACCCCCTCGACATCGGAATCAGCCAGGGTCTGAACAAGCCGCCGCCTTGGAAAGGCTTCCATGCTCACGGAGCTGGCGGAGCGGGGACTGATCAGAACAACATCGGCATCGAACAGCCGGTGCGCCGTGACGCTGGCGTCAAAGAGGCCATCACGGAATCCGAGCTGCATGAACATCAGAATTCCCGCGAAGCTGATGCCGGCAAGCGCCACAAGCAAGCGAACGGGCTGTCGCGTCAGCAACAACCAGGAGAGGGGAATCTGACGGCCCCGCCAAAACCGGTTCATGGATCGAAGCGGGCGATCACCTTCAAACCCGCCAGACGGCTGACCTTGGCGGCATCTTCAGGATTAAGCACCACATCAACCACCACAACGCGGG
The DNA here is from genome assembly GCF_000161795.2 of Synechococcus sp. WH 8109. NCBI lineage: Bacteria > Bacillati > Cyanobacteriota > Cyanophyceae > Synechococcales > Synechococcaceae > Synechococcus > Synechococcus sp. WH 8109. Next base: position 1,106,162 of record NZ_CP006882.1, read on the forward strand.
CGTCGGCATCGCCGGTGGGGTCGGTGGAGAGAACAGACCGTTGTTCCACCTGCGGGCTGATGCGCAGGACGCGCCCGACGAGTTCACCGCGGAAACCACCGTTCTCGCTGATGAGGCGCACGGACTGGTCGAGGCGGATCAGAGAAATATCGGATTCGTAGACCTCGATGCTGGCCTGCATCGCATGATTGGCCCCCACATCCATCACCCCCTCTGCACCGGGGCGCTCGCCTGCACGGGCATGCAGCTTGAGCACAACACCATCAAGGGGCGAGATCAGCTGACTGAGAGCGAGGTCGGCCCGAAGCCCTTTGCGCTCCGCCAAGGCCTGATCCCGCTTTCCCTGAAGACGCACCAGCTCTTCACGCTTGTTGTCCACCAGAGTCAATTCGGCCGCACCCCAATCGGCGGCTTTGCTGAAGCGCTCCACCTCAAGGGCCTGAAGCTGTATCTCCTGGTCGAGGCTGCTCAGCTGCGCATCGACGCGCTCCAAATCAGCGAGGAGGCCATCCCGGTGATCGAAGGACGCCAACACCTGGCCGGTCTTGATCAGATCACCCTCATTCACATTGAGGACTGCCACCCGGGGTGTCCCAGCCATCCCCGCATTGGGAGCCGCCAGATTGCGGATGTCCCCAGCGGGCTCCAGCTGCCCCAGGGCGGCGACCGCTTCGGGACGAACGGTGCGTGCAGGCTTAGGTTCAACCGGCTTGGGTTCGGGCGTCGGCCGCAGCAACCAGCCTCCAATGACCGCAATGACCAAACTTCCAGCCAGAACAGACCAGCGCTTGGGGGTCATCAGAGTTCCGGTGGGTTGTCGAAAAGAAGCATGTCGATGTAGCGATCGGCCCAGGCTGAATCGAAGGCCTTCTCGAGTACGCGGCGGGTCTTGTCGTTGCGTTTCTGCTGAAGGCAATAGTTCAACTGACCCTCGTACCGGCGGACTGTAGTGAGAGCCGTTGACGGTTCGGGAGTCGCCTCGATCACGCTGGTGGCCATCACCTGCAGGTAGTGGCTCACCAGCTCCTGAAAGGCTGCTTCCTCGTCAGCACCATCGGGGCGGATGAAGCACACCTTGTTGGAGAAGATGGCTGATCCCCAGGCCGGCAGCTCCCGACCCTGACGGAACGCCGGCCATGGCCTGGCCTCAAGCCGCTGAATCAGTTGCTCCGGCAAGGCATCGGAGGTGGGGGACAGATCGACGATCGCGGCGGAGATGCCTGCAGGGCCGGCCACGATGTCGGCCCCGAAGATCGGCAAGTCGTAGTGGGGATCTGGGAACCAGACGCTGTGGAGGATCTGCAAGCCGTTGCCGAGTCGTGCAACCTCCAAATGAAGCTTGCGAAGTCCGATGCAGCGAAAAAGCTCGTTGCCAATGGATAGGCCTTCACCATCGAGTTGCCCCTGGATGAAGCGCAAATCCTCATCGCAAGGGAGTATTTCCAATCCGGGTAATCCCGCCCAGGCACTACGGATCGACGCCGCCAAGGCCTGGACGAGGGGATGCTGTCCTGACGGTGGCGCCAGCGGCTTGGGCTGCATCGAAGGGGCAGGCACAGAATGGAACTTTGCCACGCAGTTCTGAACCTTCCGTTCTCCGGTCCCCCACTGGACCATTGGACCCTCCCCAACGGAGTGCGCTGCGTGACGGCCGACATGCCGGATGCACCACTGACCTGTCTCGATCTCTGGTGCCGTGCCGGGAGTGCCAGTGAGCAGCCAGGGGAAGAGGGCATGGCCCATTTCCTAGAGCACATGGTGTTCAAGGGAAGTCAGCAGCTGGTCGCAGGGGCATTCGATGAAGCCATCGAAGCCCTGGGGGGCAGTAGCAATGCCGCCACAGGCTTTGATGACGTTCACTTCCACGTGCTGACACCACCGGATCGGGCCAGCGAAGCGTTGGATCTGTTGTTGGAACTGGTGTTGCAGCCAAGCCTCGAGCCTGACGGGTTCAACACGGAACGGGGGGTGGTGCTTGAAGAGATTGCTCAATACGCCGATCAACCCAATGAGCAGGTGCTGCAACTGCTGTTGAGCAAGGGCTGTGACCAGCACCCCTACGGCCGACCCATCCTGGGTACACCCCCCAGCCTGGAGGCCATGACGCCCGGGGCCATGCGGGCGTTTCATCAGCGGCAGTACCGCGGTTCCAACTGCTGCCTGGCGATGGCCGGGCCTGCATCAGCGGAGCTACGCAGTGCCCTGGAGTCCTCGGCTCTGGCGGACCTCCTGGATTCGCCTGAGCCCCCATCTCCGTCATCACCCCTGAGCGTCCGTCCTGGACGCGAAAGCGTTGTTGTGGACCGGCTCGAATCCGCTCGACTGCTGATGCTCTGGGAAGCTCCACGGGCCCAGGATCAGACAGGCGTTATGGCAGCAGATCTCGCCACAACCCTGCTGGGGGAAGGACGACGCAGTCGTCTCGTGAACCGCTTGAGGGAGGAACTACAGATCGTTGAAAGCGTGTCGATGGACCTCTCGGTTCTGGAGCAGGGAAGCCTGATCACGCTGGAGGTGATCTGCCCGGACGAGCATCTGGAGGCTGTGGAAGACGAGGTGAACCAGCAGCTGCGCGCCATGGCAGAGGAGCTCGTCAGCGATCAGGAGCTGAAACGGGGCCAGCAGCTGGTGAGCAACGGACTGCGCTATGCCTTGGAATCGGCGGGCCAGGTGTCTGGGCTCAGCGCCAGCCAGACCCTCTGGGACCGGCAGCAGGATCTGCTCCAACCTTTGGCCCTCCTGCCGCCATGGACGGCGGAACGGCTTCGCTCAGACCTGTTTCCCAGGCTTCAACCCGAACAAGCGTTTGTGCTGACCGCCCAGGCCAAGACGAAACACGGATGAGGAACCCCGAACTACTGATCGAACCGGTCTCCAGCCCGGGGATTCTGGCCGCAAAACTGCTGCTTCCTTTCGGCAGCGCCGACGACCCTGCAGGAACACGGGGTGCCCATGACCTGCTGGCATCTCTGCTCAGCCGCGGCTGTGGCCAGCACAACCACGTTGACCTGGCGGACCTTGTTGAGGGATGCGGAGCAGGTCTGCGCTGTGATGCCCAGGAGGATGCGCTCGTGCTGAGCCTGCGCTGCACGGTGGAAGACGCGGAGCAGCTTCTGCCCCTGCTGGCACAGATGGTTCGTTCCCCCCAGCTTGATCCTGGCCAGGTGGCCCTTGAACGTTCGCTCACGATTCAGGCTTTGCATCGTCAACGAGAGGACCCCTTCCATTGCGCCACGACCGGATGGCGGCAGCTGACCTATGGCAACGGGGGCTACGGCCACGACCCGATGGGCATCGCTGAAGAGCTGAGTGACCTGGATCGGGAGGCACTTCTTCCCCTGGCCGAACAACTACCGAGGGCATCGAGCGTTCTCGCCTTGGCGGGCAGCGTCCCGCCGCAAATCATTGACACGATTTGCTCCCTTGAAGACTTTCGCGACTGGCCAGAAGGCAGCAGCAACGATCGCTCAGGCCGCCGTCCCTACGCCGAAGCGGTTGGAACCGAGACGATCCAGCTCGAAGCGATGGACACCGAGCAGGTGGTTCTAATGCTTGGGCAGGCGACGCTGGGGCATGGCCACCCGGATGAACTGGCGTTGCGTCTGTTGCAGTGCCATTTGGGGGTGGGCATGTCGAGCCTGCTGTTCCAGCGCCTGCGAGAAGACCATGGCGTGGCTTACGACGTGGCCGCGCACTTCCCTGCCCTGGCAGGACCGGCGCCCTTTGTGCTGATGGCCTCGAGCGTGGAGGAGCGCTCAGAGCTCGCGCTGGACTTGCTGCTGAACATCTGGGACGAGCTGAGTGAGCAACCCCTCAGTGAGGCCGCACTCGAGCTCGCACGGGCCAAGTACATAGGTCAGCTCGCCCAGGGCCTGCAGACCTGCTCCCAACGGGCAGAGCGACGGGTTCAGCTGAAGGCCCAGAAGCTTCCCGACGATCATGACCAGCGCTGTGTGGAGACTCTTGCGGAACTGACACCGACGGATGTGCTCCATGCCGCCAAACGTTGGCTGATGAAACCACGACTCAGCCTGTGCGGAACCTCCGCTGCACTGAAGCAGCTCGAACGACGCTGGGATCGGCGGGACGCTGCTTAGTCCACCTCAGCGGCATCCACCGGATCCAGTCGATCGAGGGGGATCAGAAACGTGCCCCGGCGAAAACGCACGGCAACCGTGTCCATCGGATGAAGTGCAACCACCTCGCCCACTTCACCGGCGGCCACCAGATCGGGCGGTCGCAGCATCGGCATCGGATCCGCCGACTTGAGGTATGGAAGCTGCTGCGACAGGCGCAGCTGATCACCAATCGATACCGACATCTGAACTGGGCAGGATCTGCATTGTCGAGCAGGATGGGCCGAGTTGAGTGAGTGATGTGAGGGCTCTCGCCTCCTGGTGTGGTGCCCTCGCGGGTCTGCTGGCCATCCTCGTCGGAGGTCTTGTACCGGCCGCGTTGGTCCTGCCTGCTCCCGAGCCGATCCTTCTCCCCCTGCCGGTCACATGGCAGGTGCCAGCGCTGCTTCTCTGCGCAATGGTCAGTGGCCCGCGTGCCGGCGTGATGGCTGCTGTTGGCTATCTGACCTTGGGATTGTTCAGTCTGCCGGTGTTCCATGGCGGTGGGGGGCTGAACTACGTGCTTGAACCGGGTTTCGGCTATCTCGCGGGCTTCGTGCCCGCGGCCTGGCTCACCGGTCGACTGGCGCAGCAGGACGGCATGGATGACTTGCCTAGACAGTCGCTCTGCGCCCTGGCTGGTCTGCTTGGTCTCCAGATCTGCGGCGTGCTGAATCTCGCCCTCGGGGCGCTGCTGGGGCGATGGAGCCTTGGCTTCCCCGAACTGCTAATGCAGTTTTCAATCGGTCCGCTAACGGCTCAGATGCTGCTCTGCATCGGTGCAGGATTCCTGTCAATTGTGCTGCGCCGGTTGTTGATCATCGAGCCATGACGAGACCACTTCCACGTCGCACAACCCTGCTGATTGCCCTGTTCATCGTGGTGGTGGATCAGCTGAGCAAGGCGGCGGCCTCGAGCGCCTTGCAAGGGGGCCAATCCCTACCCCTGCTGCCGCATCTGCTCTCGCTGCAATTGGTGCACAACACCGGCGCAGCCTTCAGTGTTCTGCAGGGTTCCACTGCCTTGCTTGGGCTGCTCAGCTTGGGGGTAGGCATCGGGCTGATCCTGTGGATCTGGCGTGAACGGGTGCTGCCGTTCTGGCAGGCCCTCGCCGCAGCAGCGCTTCTGGGCGGAACCGTGGGCAATGGGATTGACCGTTGGCGTCTGGGACACGTGGTGGATTTTCTGGCCCTCGAACCGATCGATTTCCCGATCTTCAACGGGGCGGATGTCGCCATCAATTTCGCAGTGCTCTGCTTTGCCATCGACCTTTGGACCCGCCGGGGTGACAGCAGCCTTCGTGACAACAGCCGTGGCTGACCCAAACTTGCCCTGAGGCTGGTGTGACGCAGGCATGAAACGCCAAACCCGGTTGCTGATCGGTCTCGCCGTTGCCTTCTTGGCACTTGTGCTGATAGGCGCTGCCGTTCAGACCATCCGCAGCCTGCTGTGGGATCTGAGTTACTTCCTGCCTCCCTGGTTGCTCACGCCGGTGCTGCTGCTGGGGTTCGCGCTGGTGGCCACCCTGGCGGTGCAAGTGGGTTGGCCGATGTGGAAACGCCTGAAATCGCGCTCAACCCAACGCCCACGCCAAGCCACCGCCGCTCCACAGAACCGGCGGGATGCCGCTACCACCAGCCTCGGCCACGTGGATCGTCTGATCGAACGCATTCAGGACGACATCAGTCGCCGCAGCCTTCAGACCGAACGCGATCGGGTCGCTGAGGAACTGAAGCGAGGCGATTTGGTGGTTGTGGTGTTCGGCACTGGATCCAGCGGCAAGACATCGCTGATCCGTGCCCTGCTCAATGAAATGGTCGGCGATGTGGGAGCGCCCATGGGCGTGACCAAAACCAGCCGCGCCTACCGCCTGCGTTTGAAAGGCCTCGAGCGTGGTCTTCAGCTCGTGGATACCCCAGGAATCCTGGAAGCCGGAGAGGAAGGACTCAGCCGGGAGGAAACAGCCCGTCGTCGGGCGGTTCGTGCCGATCTTTTGATCGTGGTGGTGGACGGGGACCTCAGAGCCTCGGAATACGCCGTTGTGACCTCGCTCGCCGGGCTCGGCAAGCGGCTGCTCCTGGTGCTGAACAAGCGGGATTTACGCGGAGTTGACGAGGAGAAAAGGCTCCTGCAGGTGCTTCGCTCCCGTTGCCAGGGACAGCTCAACGCTGCTGATGTGGTGGCCTGCAGTGCCTCTCCTCAATCGATTCCTCAACCCGGCCGTCGCCCGCTGCAGCCGCTGCCTGACGTCAGCGATCTGCTGCAGCGCCTTGCCGTTGTGCTGCACGCCGAGGGGGAGGAATTGATTGCCGACAACATCCTTCTGCAGTGCCGATCCCTCGACAGCCGCGGGCGTGACCTGTTGAACGACCAGCGGTCTCGGGAAGCCAAACGCTGCATTGACCGCTACAGCTGGATGGGAGCGGGGATTGTCGCTGCCAACCCGCTGCCAGGGGTGGATCTGTTGAGCACCGCAGCGGTGAATGCCCAGATGATCCTGGAGATGGCCAAGATCTATGGGGTCGAGATGTCCCGTGATCGCGCCAAAGATCTGGCCATGTCCCTTGGACAGACCCTGGGCAAGTTGGGCATCGTCAAAGGGGCCATGAGCTTGCTGGGAACCAGCCTGAGCCTGAGCTTGCCCACTCTGGTGCTGGGGCAAGTGCTCCAGGGGGTGGTGACCGCATGGCTCACCCGAATCGCCGGAAGCAGTTTCATGCGCTACTTCGAACAGGACCAGGACTGGGGTGACGGTGGCATGCAGACCGTGGTTCAGCAGGCCTTTGAGCTCAACCGACGGGAGCTCTCACTGCGGCGCTTTCTGGCCAGTGCCATGCGGCAAGTGGTTGAACCGCTTCAGACGTCCGCGGCGGGACGTCTTCCCCCCCGGCCAGGGCCTCAGCAGGAGGGGGAAGCATCGGCCCCCGGGCATCCAGAACGGTGATCAGGAGCAGATAGAGCACACCAATCGCCACGGAGATCGCCCCGGTGACGATGGCTACCCAGCGTGAACCCTGCTGCTGTTCCGGCATCGGAGCGTCTCAAACGATGGCGATTTTGAACGATCAGGCTGGAGCCAGCGATCCAATTAGACGTCCCGACAGGTCGCTGAGGTGCCGAGCCGTGGTGTGGGGGTTTCCAAAAACCGCCTTGAGGCAGAAACGGTCGCCGTAGAACGGTCGCGACAGCATGTAGCCATGAGACAGCAGCATTTGCCGGGTGTCTTCACTCCAACGGCCGGCTGCAGCAGCGTCCCCGTGTCTGGGATGGAAGGCCAGCAGGTGCAGGTCACCCGCCAACAACGTGAACTTCTCCAAGTCCAATTGGGCTGCGAAGGCGGTTCGCCGTTCCAAAGCATCGCTGAGCGTTGCTTCGATGCCCGCCTCGCCCAACTGACGGAGGCCCAGCCAAAGCTTGAGGATCTCTGCAGGTCGGGTGCCCTGCAAGCCGATCTCCCCGCCGTGATCCATCCCCCTGGGCGCCTCCATGTAGGGCAATCCTGTTGAAAAGGCCTGGCGGAGATGGGTTCGATCCCGAAGCAACAGCAGAGATGACGCCTTAGTGATGCCCAGCAATTTCTGGGGATTCAGCGTGATCGAATCAGCACGTTCCATGCCATCCATCAGAGAGGCATGGCGGGCCGTGAGGGCGAACACACCGCCGATGGCCGCATCAACATGCATCCAAACCCCAGCGTCACGGCAGAGGGTTGCCAGATCCGAGAGAGGATCAATGGCTCCGCGCACCGTGGTGCCGGCCGTGGCCACTACCGACAGACAAGGCCGCCCCTCCGCTTGCAGAGATCTCAAACGCTTGGCCAAAGCCTCGAGGCAAAGGCCTCCATCCGCGGCCACAGGAAGCGTCTGAAGGGCATCATCCGCCAGCCCCATCACCTTTGCGGCCTTGTTGATGGAGACGTGAGCGTCTTGGCTGCACAGCAGCACAGGATCCCGATGGGTGGCCCCCAACGCCGCCCGTGCCGCCACCAGGGCCATGAGATTGCTCAGGGTCCCGCCGCTGGCCAGCACCCCCCCGGAACCGGCAGGCAAGCCAATCCTGTGGCAAAACCAGAGGCAGAGGTCATGTTCCAGGCCGGTCAGACCAGGCGAAAGCTCCTCAGCCAGGAGGTTGTTGTTGAGACCTGCACAGACCAATTCCGCCGCAATCGACGCAGTAAGCGGGGGCGGATCGAGATGGGCCAGAGCACCGGGATGGGACGGCTGATACGCCCCATCCATCACCTGCTGAAGATCACTGAGCAGCGATTCAACGTTGGCCCCATTAAGCCCTGGTGCCACATCAGGCAAGGGGCGCATGACGGGGACCGGGCTTGATCGATCAGCGGAGCCGATCCAACGGCAGAGCAGATCCGAACTGCGATGCAGGAAGTCCCTCAGCACCGGGTCTTCGGCCGAGGGGATGGCGAACGGAGCAAGCCGATCCGGTGGGTGCTGAGACTCGGAACAGGCTTGCAACGGAGACCCGTGAACTGCACCGATCTTCGCGTCTCGTGGGATGGTGCTCAAAGGACAACGTGGAACAGCGGTGGATCAGCGGGATGAATTCACTCGCTGGATGGATGTTCTGCTCCAGCGCGCTGAGGAGGCTGGAGCGGAAGGAGAAGTTCCGGTGGCCGCTGTGATCCTGGATGGACAGGGACGAGCCATCGGCCATGGGCGCAACCGGCGCCAGAATGACAGGGATCCCCTCGGGCATGCCGAACTGGTGGCCTTGCAACAGGCAGCCATCGTTCAGGACGACTGGAGATTCAACAACTGCACCCTGATCGTTACCCTCGAACCCTGTCCCATGTGTGCGGGGGCCTTGGTGCAGGCCCGCATGGGAACTGTGATTTTTGCGGCGTCAGATCCCAAGCGTGGTGGCCTGGGGGGAAGCCTTGACCTCTCCACCCATGCCAGTGCTCATCACCACATGAAGGTGATTGAGGGCGTGCGCGAGCCAGAGGCGAGGGAGCAGCTGGAGAGCTGGTTCAGGCAGCGGCGGCGACGGAACCGCTGAAGCGAGGCAATTCTGTCTCAAACAGGTTGAGCAGACGGTTCACGTTTTCAGGGGTGGAGTTGTAACCCATTAGGCCTATGCGCCAGATTTTGCCGGCCAGGCTGCCGAGTCCACCACCAACCTCAATGCCGTGGTTGTTGAGCAGGTGCTGGCTGAAGGCCTTGCCATCCACACCTTCAGGAATGCGAACTGTGGTGAGGGTGGGCAGTCGGCGCTCGGCCGGCACATGCATCGAGAGGCCGAGACCTTCCAGCCCGTTCCAGAGCATCTCCGCATTGCTGCGATGGCGTGCCCAGGCCTGGTCGAGACCTTCTTCAGCCAGAAGACGCAGGGCCTCACGCATACCAAAGTTCATGTTGACCGGGGCGGTGTGGTGGTAGACGCGGTCGCTGCCCCAGTACTGGTTCAGCAATGAGACGTCCAGATACCAGTTGGGCACCTTGCCCTGACGGGCTGTCATCTTGGCCTCGGCACGGGGACCCATGGTGAAGGGTCCGAGACCGGGAGGGCAGCTCAGGCCCTTCTGGCTGCAGCTGTACGCGAGATCGACTTTCCACTCATCGATGTAGAGCGGCACACCCCCCAGAGAGGTGACGGTGTCGAGCAGCAGAAGGCAATCATGTTTCCGGCAGAGGTCGCCGATGCCCTCCATGGGTTGGCATACACCCGTTGAGGTTTCGGCATGAACCAACGCCAGGATGGCGGGCTTGTGCTCAATCAGGGCAGCTTCCAGCTCATCGAGAGAAAACCACTCACCCCAGGGCTTCTCAATGGTTTTCACCTCAGCGCGATAGCGGCCAGCCATGTCAGCCAGTCGCAGTCCGAAGTATCCCTTCACCGCCACCAAAACGGTGTCTCCAGGCTCAACGGTGTTGGCGATGGTTGCCTCCATGGCAGCACTGCCGGTGCCGCTCATCGGAAGCGTGAGGCGGTTGTCGGTCTGCCAGGCGTAACGCAGCAGTTCCTGCACTTCGCCCATCAGATCCACATACAGAGGATCAAGGTGACCAATCGGGGTTCGCGACAGAGCCTTCAGAACCGTTGGATGGGCGTTGGAGGGGCCTGGTCCAAGCAGGAGACGGTCGGGTGTGCCGATCGGTGCAAAGGCTTTGCGGTGACGATCGTCAACAGGAAGGAGTGAGTTCGTCGTCGCCAAAGCCCTGATCATTGGTTCGAAGTGTTGAGCCTACGCAGTCACGTCCCTTTGAGGGAGTGAGGGAAGATCGATTGCAATCTGTTCAAATCTTGCGTTGAGCGTGCTGGCTCAGCGCTGACGCACATTGGTTTCTCCAAGACCCTTGGCCAGGTGATCAAACGGTTGTATGGCCGTGGCGAGTTGATCGGATGCAGCACCGTCGGCCAGGAGCATCTCAGCGACAACTTCTCCCAGCAGAACAATGCTGCGGACTGTTGGACCGGTGGGAACGCCGAGACTCTTGTAGGTGTCGTCGAGACCGTTCAGCACACGCTCATTGAGGATAGTGGAGTCACCAGCCACCAGGGCATAGCTGGCATAACGGAGGAAATAATCCATATCCCGCAGGCAGGCGGCGAGCCGACGGGTGGTGTAGGCGTTACCGCCAGGCAGCAGCAGATCAGGCTCATCCCGGAACAGGCGTTGGCTGGCCTCACGCACAATCTCAGCCGAGGATCCGTTGATCAGCTCTACGGCCTGAATCCGCAGACTGGATTCATCCAAATATGCATTGATGCTGTCGATAGCCGAACGATCGAAATAACGACCCAGCTGGTCGTAGCGACCGATCAGACCGCTGATTGCATCCCGCATGTCCCTGAATCTCCAGAGGATCCCCAGCGGAAGCTAACACCGTTAAAGCGAGCAGATCCTTTGGCAGGCCTGCATTTCAGCCAAGTTGACAGAAACGGTTACGCAGTCGCCCTCTGGCTGTTGAAACGTACCTCTTGATACAAAATGGTGTCTTGTGGCTGTTTACGGTCACATCACTGCACAATTCAGTCGAGCAGTCCTTTCTTATGTCGAAATCCCCCCAGGACGTCCTGCGCCAGATCAAGGACGAAGGCATCGAACTGATCGACCTCAAATTCACCGATCTGCACGGCAAGTGGCAGCACCTCACGGTCTGCACCGATCTGCTGGAGGAAGAGTCCTTCACGGAGGGCCTTGCTTTTGACGGCTCTTCCATTCGCGGCTGGAAAGGCATCCAGGCCTCTGACATGGCCATGGTGCCGGACGCCAATACCGCCTGGGTTGATCCCTTCTATAGGCACAAAACCCTGAGCATGATTTGCTCGATTCAGGAGCCGCGCACCGGCCAGCCCTACGAGCGCTGCCCCCGCGCGCTGGCTCAGCGGGCACTGAATCACCTGGCCAGCACCGGCCTGGCAGACATGGCCTTCTTCGGTCCTGAGCCGGAGTTCTTCCTCTTCGACGACGTCCGCTACAACTCGGCCGAAGGCGGTTCCTTCTACAGCGTTGACACGATCGAGGCGGGCTGGAACACCGGACGGATCGAAGAAGGCGGCAATCTCGCCTACAAGATCCAGGTGAAGGAGGGCTACTTCCCTGTCGCTCCCAACGACACCGCTCAGGACATCCGCTCCGAGATGCTCCTGCTGATGGGACAGCTAGGGATTCCCACCGAGAAGCACCACCACGAGGTGGCCGGCGCGGGCCAGCACGAACTCGGCATGAAATTTGCTGAGCTGATCCAGGCCGCCGACAACGTGATGACCTACAAGTATGTAGTGCGCAACGTGGCCAAGAAGTACGGCAAGACGGCCACCTTCATGCCCAAGCCGGTCTTCAACGACAACGGCACCGGCATGCATGTGCACCAGAGCCTCTGGAAAGGCGGTCAGCCCCTGTTCTTCGGCGAAGGCACCTACGCCAACCTCTCGCAGACGGCCCGCTGGTACATCGGCGGCATCCTCAAGCACGCCCCCGCCTTCCTGGCCTTCACAAACCCCACCACCAACAGCTACAAGCGTCTGGTGCCCGGTTTCGAAGCCCCGGTGAACCTCGTCTACTCCGAGGGCAACCGCTCTGCCGCAGTGCGGATCCCACTCACCGGCCCGAGCCCGAAGGCCAAGCGCCTCGAGTTCCGTTCCGGCGATGCTCTCGCCAACCCCTATCTGGCCTTCAGCGCCATGATGATGGCCGGCCTGGACGGCATCAAGAACCAGATCGATCCCGGCGATGGCGAAGATCGCGACCTGTTCGAACTTCCGGCTGAAGAGCTCTCGAAGATAGCCACGGTCCCCGCATCCCTCAACGGTGCCCTGGAAGCGTTGAATGCCGACCGCGGCTTCCTCACCGCTGGCGGTGTGTTCAGCGACGACTTCATCGACAACTGGATCGACCTGAAGTACGAGGAGGTTCAGCAGCTGCGCCAGCGGCCGCACCCCCACGAATTCACCATGTACTACGACGCTTGATCAGCGCCCGTGCATCCCACGACCCGCCTCCAAGGAGGCGGGTTTTTTTGTGGACTGCTGGCCACGCGATTGCGCCCCTCATTCGTTGGAATGGTTCCGTTGTATGAACCTGCGATGGCGTCAACGCCCCTGAGCAAGCTTGCGTACCAAACGCTTCAGCAAGGCAAAAGCATCGCGGGCCTGGCCCATAAGGAGCTGAGCACCAAGCTGATGGAGCTCTTGGCGCCCGATGCGGTGCCGAAAACGGAGCCCGTGTCCGCCGAAGTTCTTGGAGAGCTCCGGCTTGATATGAACAAGCTCCAAGAGCAGGACTGGCAGGACGCCGAACAGGGGATTTACCCCGAGCAGTTGTTGTTCGATGCACCCTGGCTCGACTGGGTCAGCCGCTACCCGCAGGTTTGGATGGATCTTCCCTCCACCTGGGATCGACGCCGCGATCGCAATGTGCGGGACCTTCCCAAGGAGACCGAAAAAGCGCTCTACCCCGAGTACTACCTCCAGAACTTTCACCATCAAACCGACGGGTACCTGAGTGACCACTCGGCTGGTCTTTACGACCTGCAGGTGGAGATCCTTTTCAATGGCACCGCTGATGCCATGCGACGCAGGGTCTTGGCTCCGCTGAAACGCGGCTTGAAGCACTTCGCAGACCGTGCTCCGGGTTCCCTCAAAATTCTCGATGTGGCCACCGGCACCGGCCGGACCCTGCAGCAGATCCGCGCCGCCGTCCCTCACGCGCAGCTGATCGGAACCGATCTCTCCGAGTCGTACCTGCGTCAAGCCAACCGCTGGCTGAATGACGGCGATGCATCGCTGGTTCAGCTGATCCGTGCCAACGGGGAATCTCTGCCCCTGGCCGATGGATCGGTTCAGGCCGTCACCAGTGTGTTCCTGCTGCACGAACTTCCTGCGGATGCCCGCCAAAACGTGCTGAACGAGGCCTGGCGGGTGCTTGAACCCGGCGGTGTGTTCGTGCTTGCCGACTCTGTGCAGATGGCCGATTCAGCCAAGTTCGCCTCCGTGATGGAGAACTTCCGGCGCGTCTTCCATGAGCCCTACTACCGCGACTACATCGGCGACGACATCGACGCCCGCCTCTCAGCTGCAGGGTTTGAAGGCATCACCGCGGAAACCCACTTCATGACGCGGGTCTGGTCGGCACGCAAACCCATCGCAGAGGCCAGCTGAGGGGATTCCCTGACAGCGTCCCTTGCACGAACTGCTGCGAGCCATAGGGTGTGCTGAATCCCGAAGGGAACGTCATGACCAATCCCTTCCGGCTGCGTTGGCTTCAGGGCTGGACATTTCAGGTGGTGCTGATGGAAGGCCATGTGCAGGTTGAAGCCCATGGGTTCGGTATCTGCCTGCGCACGGCTGTGATACCTGGGGAAAGTCCTCAGGCTGCAGCTGATCGTTTGGTGTTGTCTGAAGATCGACGCAGGCGAGCACTGCACAATGCCTGGCTTCGCGGCCAGGACGTGGCACAGCCCGCGGAGGTTTCACCCACGAGGGAATCGGCACCGGCCTCGAATTCGCTGGTGGTGGTTGGCCAGGCCCATCGCCAACGGGTGGCCTGATCATCTGATGCGTTCAAAGCTGCGCCAAAAGCCAGACCAAGGCAAAGCCTGCTCCACCGAAGCGCAAGGCTCTCCAGAAACGCTCCCCCGACACGGGTGAGAAGGCCCAGCCCACAGGCCGTTGCATGATCAGATTCGCAGCAAGTTTGCGGCGCTGCACCCATCGCCGCGCCGCAACACCCGACCGGACATGGGCCTGACATTGCCCTTGCAACACCAGCCGTGAGGCATGGTGCAACCAATGCAGTTCACGAACGCGTCGTTGGCCTTTGCGCTGTTCCACGCCGTCGCACCCACATCACATGAAAGTAGATCGATCTGCTGATTCAGAGATGACTTCAACCAACGCCCCATGGCCCGACTCCGCCACAGCCAAGGCGGAAGAACTGCACCAGTTGCTCCGTATCGGCGATCGCGACTGGCATCAGCTGAAGAACAACCGACAGCGGCGTGGAGCTGAGTTGCTAGCTGCAGCGATGGTGCAACTGCTCCGCCACGGGAACAGCGCCGACGTGGAGAACCTGACCCAACAGGCGCTGGGGTGGTTCAAAGGCGAGTTGAAGGATCCGGGCTGTCCGCGTCACTGATGGGACGACGGCAGGCCAGCTGCAGGCGATTCCCCCGCCGGCTCCAGCGCACATCATCAAAACATTGATGGATCAGGAACAGTCCACGACCGCTGGGAGCATCAAGGGCCGGCGGCAGTATTGCCGTACGGGACTGCTGAGGAAGACCACAACCCTCATCCTGAACCTGCCAAACCAACCAATTGGGCGTGAGGATGCGGCGAACACGGAGCTTCTTGGCGGGGTTCTCAGCGTTGCCATGGCGAACGGCATTGACCAGGGCTTCATGCAATCCCAGCTCAATCCGCTGACTAGTGAGAACGCAACCGACTGGCTCGGTCAGCAGCTCCAGCAAAGGAGCCAGCTGCAGGGTCGACGGCAAGGTGAACTCAGCCCAGCGAAACCTCTTGGACGGCACAGTGGCCCGTTGACGTCGGTCTTTTGAACTTACCGTTGATGGGACGTCCCGTCAGGATCTGCGGGCCACAAGTGCCGGATGATTCAGAAGGGAATCCATCAGGCGCACGCCCCGTAGCTGGTTGATCAAGGGCATGTGCCCCTCTGGAGCCTCGATCGACCAAGTGAAAGCACCGGGATAACGCGTCCAGACGCCATCGCATTTCCAGCCAATCCGGGGCCAAAGGCGTTCATAACGCCCATCGAGAGCTGACAGCAACTGGGACTGCACTGTGAATCCAAAGCGACCTTGGGAATAGACCGTCCAGAGCCGATCAAGACTGACCAGATCAACGCCTGACATCGGAGCAACTTCTGTGAAGTAGACATAGCCCCGTTTCACGGCGGCATCACCGGCCAATTCGCGCAGGCACTGGCTGGTGACGCGATCCGCCTCCTCAAAGTTCTGATCGAGCAGCTCCTGCTGCAGCGGCCCGTAATCCAGGCCAACTCCGGAATCAGTGGTCAACCAGCCTCGATCGGACGACGGGATGAGAGCGGTGACTGCATCGGGCTGGTGGCGCTGCAACACCTGCAAGATCCAACCTGCAGCCCAGTCATCACCGGCGGGGTCGAAACCAGAGAGAAGATCTGATCCCACCGAAGCCAACTCCTCGGCGCGGGTTTCGATCTGCTTGATCAGCGGACGTCGCTGGCGAGGTGTTCCCTTCGCGAAACGATCCAGCAGCTGGTCAACGCTGAGTTTGGTGGCGGGTGTGGAACCGGAGAGCATGAGTCGCAACCGGCCTCAACTGGCTCGGTGATGGCCCACTATGTCAGGCATGGGCGAAACAGGTTCATTGAAAATCCAGCAGCTTCGCGAGCTGATGGGACCTTTGGTGGACGTGCGGAGCCCCGGCGAATTTGCGAAAGGCCACTGGCCCGGGGCCATCAACGTGCCGCTGTTCAACGATGAGGAACGCGCCGCTGTGGGCACCGCCTACAAGCAGCAAGGACGCACACCAGCAATTCACCTGGGGCTTGAACTCACTGGCCCCAAGCTCAGCAGCCTGGCCCGCCAATTGGAAAACCTGCGTCAGCAGGGGGAACCACGGATCTACTGCTGGCGAGGCGGAATGCGCTCGGCCAGTGTGGCCTGGCTTGCCCAGCAGATCGATCTCAAGCCAAGGCTCCTTCAGGGGGGCTACAAGAGCTATCGGCGCTGGGCACAAAGCCGTTTTGAGC
Organism: Synechococcus sp. WH 8109; assembly: GCF_000161795.2. NCBI lineage: Bacteria > Bacillati > Cyanobacteriota > Cyanophyceae > Synechococcales > Synechococcaceae > Synechococcus > Synechococcus sp. WH 8109. Next base: position 1,122,497 of record NZ_CP006882.1, read on the forward strand.
AGATCTGGCCCCTTCGCGTGATGGGAGGCCGCACAGGAACAGGGAAAACCGATCTGCTGTTGGCCATGGCGGCGCGCGGTGCAGCCGTGGTTGATCTGGAAGGGCTGGCCAACCACCGCGGCAGCAGTTTCGGCGGCCTGGGTCTGCCGGATCAACCCAGCACCGAGCACTACGAGAACCAATTGGCTGAGGCTTTGGATCAACACCAACGCCGTGGGGCCTCAGCCATCTGGTTGGAAGCGGAAAGCATCCAGGTGGGCCGCTGCCGCATTCCCAAGGCCCTGTTCGATCAGATGCAAGATGCCCCTGTGCTGGAGATTCAGCGCGACCTCGGGGAACGGGTGAACCAATTGGTGCAGGTGTACGGCTACCAGGGGGGAGCCGCTCTGGCTGAGGCAACCGAACGGATCAGCCGACGCTTGGGGCCTCAGCGCACCAAGGAAGCCCTTGAAGCGATTGCCAGGGAAGACTGGGTCACCGCCTGCCGCGCCACGCTCGATTACTACGACCGCTGTTACGACCATGAACTGGCGCGATCGCCCAAACGCGACACGATCGATCTCTCAGGGCTCAGCGCTGATCAAGCCGCCGAGGCCTTGATTGACGGCGAGTTTGTTGAAATCCCCGATTAAGATCGCCCCCCATTGACGGTTCGAGAAGGCATGAGCAAAGCGGCGATTCAGTTCTTTCGCGGAGTCAATGAGCCGGTGGTGCCCGACATCCGTCTGACCCGCAGCCGCGACGGCCGCACCGGTCAAGCCACCTTCCGTTTCGAGCAGCCTGCTGCGATTGCTCCCGAAACCATGGGTGACATCACCGGAATGTGGATGGTGGATGAAGAAGGCGAAATGGTCACCCGCGAAGTGAATGGCAAATTCGTGAACGGCACCGCCAGTGCCCTTGAAGCCGTTTACTCATGGAAGTCCGAACAGGACTTCGAACGGTTCATGCGCTTCGCCCAGCGTTACGCCGATGCCAATGGCTTGGGTTATTCACAAAGCCAGGATTCCAATCAAACTGAAGGGGCCGACGACCAACAAGCTTGAGACTGCCCCAGTGGCTGTTACTGACAGCCTTCATTGCAGCCATCGTCCTGCTGTGGTCGCTGCGTGAACTGCTGCTGCTGATTTTTGCTGCAGTGGTTCTGGCCATGGCGCTGTGCACTTTGGTGGGCATTCTTCGCGAGCGACGTCCGATGCAAAGGCCTTTGGCCCTGCTGCTTTGCATCCTTGGGTTGTTGTTGTTGGTCGCCGGTGCGGCTGGTGTTGTTGTCCCTCCGTTTCTCGAGGAATTCGCACTGCTGCTGCAGAAGTTGCCCGAAGCGGGTCAGACCCTGGTGCGGCTGGGACTCGGCTGGATCGACAGCATCAGTGAGGCCATTTATGGCGCCGACGCATTCCCCGACCTGGATCAATTGGGCCTGAACGGTCCACGCCAACTTGTGCCCGACAGTTCATCCCTCGCCGCTGGTGTGGGCAGTGGGTTGCTGGGTCTGCTCGGTTTGGCGGGCAACCTCGGCAACGGCGTACTGCGGCTGTTGTTCGTGGTGGCGGTGGCTCTGATGATCAGCATTCAGCCCCAGGCCTATCGGAATGTTGGCCTGCAGTTGATTCCCTCCTTCTATCGACGCCGAGGGCGTCGCATCCTGGATCAGTGCGGTGCTGCCTTGAGCAGCTGGATGGTCGGTGTGCTGATCAGCTCCCTGGCCGTGTTTGTGCTTTGCAGCATTGCGTTAACGCTGTTGGGCGTAAAGCTCGTTCTGGCCAATGCACTCCTGGCAGGGCTGTTGAACGTGATCCCCAACGTGGGACCAACCATGAGCACGATCTTCCCGATGGCGGTGGCTCTGTTGGATGCCCCCTGGAAGGCCGCTGCGGTGCTGGGTGCATACGTGGTGATCCAGAACATCGAGAGTTACGTGATCACACCATCGGTGATGCATCACCAGGTGAAGCTGCTGCCTGGATTGACTCTGGCGGCTCAGTTCCTGTTCACACTCCTGTTTGGCCCCCTCGGCCTGCTGATGGCGCTGCCGTTGGCGGTGGTGCTGCAGGTGATCATCCGTGAAGTCGTGATCCACGATGTGTTGGATCGCTGGAAACGTCTGGAGCCGGTTCGATGACCGCCGGCACGTTTCTCATTGCACTCACCTTGGTGGTGCTGGTGCTCTTGCTCTGGCACCTGCGTTGGGTGCTGCTGGTGGTCTTTGGCGCCGTGGTGGTGGCCGTGGCCCTAGATGTGCTGATTGTTCAGGTTCAGAAGCGAACCCCACTGGATCGCCCCCAGGCCCTGGCGGCCGTACTGGGAATTTTGATCTTGGCCGGGGGGCTGCTGGGGCAACTGCTTGTGCCGGAACTGATCAGCCAGTTTCAGCAACTGGGACGGGATCTGCCGCAGTTGGTCAGCAAGGTGTCCGACCTGCTGAGCAGTGAGCCACGCCTGGCGCAGCTAAATGACGCTTTGGGGGAGGGCCTCAATCTGAAAGAACTTCAGCCATTGCTGGGGTTCGCAGGAGGTGCAGCGAACTCGCTGATTCAACTGTTCTTGATGGTGCTGCTCGCGATCCTGCTGGCTTTGGATCCAAGCGCCCACCGGCGCATGGTGGTGGCCATGACGCCCCGACCAGCCCGGGAGCGGATGGAGCACCTGCTCGACGAGTGCAGGCAAGCGTTGGGGGGTTGGCTAAGTGGCATGACCCTCTCCGCCACCACCGTGTTCCTGCTCACCTGGGGGGGCTTGTTTCTGCTGAAGGCCCCCCTGGCCCTGTTGAGTGCCTTGGTTTGTGGCCTGCTCACGTTCGTTCCGACCATCGGGCCTACGGCGGCAACGCTGCTGCCCACGGGATTGGCCCTGCTGCAGTCGCTGCAATTGATGCTGTCGGTTCTGGTATTCCGGCTGGTGCTGCAGAACCTGGAGGCATTTCTGCTAACACCACTGCTGCTGCGCAAAACCGTGAATCTGCTGCCAACGGTGGCTTTAACGGCTCAGCTCAGCCTTGGTGCTCTTCTCGGGCTTCCGGGCGTGCTGCTGGCCCTTCCTTTGGTGGTGGTGCTTCAGGTGTTGATGCAGCGGGTGGTGGTGCAGCAGATCATGGACCGCTGGGCATAAATCCAGCCACCAGACCTGTATCAAGACGAACACCCGGTAGCAAGGGTCACACCTAAGACCCGTACTGACTAAGTATTTTTACGGCGTCGTGAGAACGACGCGTCGAGCCTTGGGACTCTTGGGAGAGGGTCCCATTTTTTTCGACCAGATCAGAGCAGCTGACGTTTCTTTTTTTCGCTCGAATCACGCTCCCGCTCAACAGCCTGCCAATAGGCCGCAGAAACCGCGACCTCCTGGCCACGCTCGATCTTGTTCAAGCGCGTCTTCAGAGCCTCAACCTCAGCACGCAAGCCGCAGACCACCTCACTAAGACCAGGATTTAACTCCATGGAACCTGAGCAACCAATTGAGTCGTAACTCAGCCTTTAACGGCAATGACGTTCAGGGCGATACCAAAGGAGCCAGCTTGACGCTCTTCAATCCAATAGTGTGTCCAAGAGGTCGTGAGACGAGCGGGATTGGACGTCATCTTCAATTTCTCCCGTTACGAGGAACTGAGGCAGGCCGTGATGCAGCTGGTTCGCGAGAATCTTGACCCTGATTTGCTGCAAGAGGAAGCCCACGATCTGTTCGAATCGTGGTGGGCCTCCACCCACAGCCAGGGCCAGTGGAACGCTGAGGTGAAACAACGCACCTGGGATTCGATATGGCGGGAATTCGGCAACGGCCCCAAGCGCTAACCGAAACGACGCCAGAGAGAGCCGGAACCAAGCAAGACCACCACAGCAAGCTGATGATGCCGAATTGCATAACCAAGCCCTGTGATCGTGAACTGATCACTGAGCAGCAGAACTTCGGTGCGCAGATCAGCCAGAGCCAGAAGGATCAACAGAATTGGAAACCAACGGGCCGAAACAGCACGGCGTCTCCGCTCTGAATTGCCACTGGATTTAGTCACGGGAGCGGTCCCAGAGCGTGAGCAACGAGGGCGCCAGGGCGATGCTCGACCAAGAACCAACAACAACCCCGAGGGCGAGGGCGATGGCAAACCAATACAGCGTTGCTCCACCGAAAAACACAAGCGCCAAGAGAGGCAGCAAGGTGGTTCCGCTGGTGTAGAGCGTGCGGGTCAGGGTGGCGGACACCGCTTGATCCACCTGCACTGAAAGCGGCAGGTCGGCGGCATCCTTGCTGCGTTCACGGATGCGATCAAAAACCACCACCGTGTCGTTCACCGAATAACCAGCGATGGTCAGCAATGAAACCGCAAAGAGGCTGTCCACCTCCAGCTGGAGCACAACCCCGAGCCAGGCAAAAACTCCACAGACGATCGCCACGTCATGGGCCAGCGCCACCAGAGCGAGAAACGCGTAGCGGCGGTCATAGCGGAAGCTGATGTAGGTCGCAATACCGCTGAAGGCCACCAACAGAGAAAACAGGCTGCTGCGCAGCAATTGCTTGCCCAGGCTCGGCCCGATCGTGTCGACCGATTGACCACCTGAGAGGAATGGCCCTGCAACGGGTTCAACAGCCTGAATCACCGCTTGGCCCTGGGCAGCCGACAACGATGGCAGGCGCAGCAACAACGACTGACCGCCATCCAGAAGCTGAACCCGGGGAGCGCCCAGGTTGGGGAGAGGTTGACCCTCCTCCTGAGGCAGCTCCAGGCTGCGGATCACATCCGAGACCTGAATCGCCTTGAGCTCGGCGCAGGCGTCATCACAGCGACGCTCCAATTGAATCTGCGTGCCACCGGTGAAATCAAGGCCGGGACGGAGGGGAGCACGAATCGCAGGATCCAACCAGCTGAGCAACAAGCCCAACAGGCTGATCAGAACCACCAGACCAGAAATGAACCACACCTTGCGGCGCATGCTGCTGAGGGACCAGCGCAATCTGAGGACAGTGGCCGCTTGTGCCGATGACGATGCTTCAGTCATGGTTCAGGCGGTGGGAGAAGGAAGTTGCCCGGTGGGCAGAAAATTGCTGGCACGACGCAGACCGGCGTAGCCCATCAGGAAACGAAGCAGGGTGCGGGTGCAGGTCAGGGCCGTGAACAAACTCAGCAGAACTCCAATGCCCAGGGTCGCGGCAAAGCCCTTGACCAGGCCGGTGCCAAGGAAGAAGAGAGCTGCACAACTGATCAACGTGGTCAGGTGACCATCGACGATCGATGAAAAGGCCTCGGAGAAGCCGGTATCAATCGAGCGGATCAAGGTGTTGCCCCGACGCAATTCGTCCTTGATCCGCTCAAAGATCAGCACATTGGCATCCACGGCCATGCCGATCGAGAGGATGAAACCAGCGATTCCCGGCAAGGTGAGGGTGACCGGAATCAAGGCGTACACCGCCAGGTTGAACAGGGCATAGAGGCTGAGGGCCATCACAGCCACCGCCCCTGGCAGGCGATAGGCCACCAACATGAACACCGCCACCAGAGCCAGGCCCGCGAGGGCGGCCACCAGGCTGCGGCGGATGTTCTCTGCTCCGAGTGTGGGCCCGATGGTGCGGACCTCGATCACTTCAACGGGGAGGGGCAAGGAGCCGCCGCGGAGCTTCACCTCGAGCTCACGGGCAGTTTCCGCACTGAAATTGCCACTGATGGTTGCTGCACCACCAGAGATTCCAGCACTTTTGAACTGGGGGCCAACGCTGGCGGCACTGATCAGCTGATCATCCAGAGTGATGGCCAGCAACCGGTCGGTACCGGCAATCGATTTGGTGAGGTCAGCGAAGGCCTCAGCACCCTCACCATCGAAATTGAGGGTCACCTCCCAACTGTTCGGGTTGTTCTGGAGCGGTTGGCGGCCTGCTGTCACCAGCTGCTTGCCCGTCAGCGCTGCCGGCTCAAGCATCGTGAGCAGATCGGAATCAACCTTGTTCAGAAGCTGGCGGAGCTGCTCCTCCTCCGAGCTGGCCTGCCCATCCAGACCCAGGGTTTGCTGGGTTGACTTCAGCTGAGCCAAATCCAGAGGCTCCGGGGTCTCACCACGCCGGATCTGATCCTCACGCAACCTGAGGATCGCTTCTACCTGGGAACGGAGCTGCCTCAGACCTAGGAACTCAGCATCGGTGTCGGCCTTTTGGGCACGAAACTCCAACAGAGCTGTGTCGCCGAGAACCCGCGCAGCAGAGGTGGGGTCCTGCTCACCTGGGAGCTGCAACACGAGCTGCGACTCACCCACCGTCTGCAGGGTGGACTCAGCCACACCAAGACCGTTGACCCGACGATCGAGCACGGCTTTCACCGCTTCCATCTCTTCAGCGCCAACCCGGGTGATTTCTCCGGCTGGCTTCACTTCAACGGTGAGCTGACTGCCGCCCCGCAGATCGAGGCCCAGTTCCAGCGGCGTCCGAACCAAAAACATCCCGGCGGCGATCGCCAGGGCAAGAACAAGGGCAAACCAACCCTGATAACGCGCCATCAACGTCAGATGCCCTTGTTGACCAACGCCTGCGCCGCCTCAACGATCTGATGCGGCTGAATGATCGTGAGGTTCTCGAGAGAACCGTTGTATGGGGTGGGGATGTCCTGACTGGAAAGACGCACAGGCCGGGCATCCAGATCGTCAAAGCACTGCTCAGTGATCAGTGCAATCAACTCGGCCCCGATGCCGCCGGTCTTCATGCATTCCTCCACCACGATCACCTTGTTGGTCTTGCGGATGGAGCGGCTGATCGTCTCCATGTCGAAGGGCTTGAGGCTGATCAGATCGATCAGCTCAACGCTCACCCCCTCTGCCTCCAGTTGCTCCACAGCCTTGAGGCAGTGATGACGCATCCGGGAGTAGGTGAGAATCGTCACATCAGTGCCTTCCCTCACCAGATCCGCCTGATCGAGGGCACAGGTGTAGTCGCCTTCGGGGAGCTCCTCGCTGAGGTTGTAGAGCAGAACGTGCTCGAAGAAGAGCACGGGATTGTTGTCGCGAATCGCGGCTTTCATCAAGCCTTTGGCATTGGTGGGGGTGCTGCAGGCCACGATCTTGATGCCGGGGACAGCATGGAAGTAGGCCTCCAGCCGTTGGCTGTGCTCAGCGCCAAGCTGACGACCCACACCGCCGGGGCCGCGCACCACGGTGGGAATGGTGAAGTTGCCGCCGCTCGTGTAGCGGAGCATCCCCATGTTGTTGGAGATCTGGTTGAAGGCCAGGAGCAGGAAGCCCATGTTCATGCCCTCAACGATCGGCCGTAGACCGGTCATCGCGGCACCAACAGCCATTCCGGTGAAGCCGTTCTCAGCAATCGGGGTGTCGAGCACCCTGAGATCGCCGTATTTCTCAGCCAGATCCTTGGTGACCTTGTAACTGCCGCCGTAATGACCGACGTCCTCCCCCATCACGCAAACGTGGGGGTCTCTCCCCATCTCCTCGTCGATGGCTTCCCGGAGGGCGTTGAAGAGAAGTGTTCCTGCCACGGCGTCACAGTGATCCCGGCCAATCCGGGTGGTGAGGACAAGCTATCTCAGTCAGCGCAGGGTCAACCGCCCGCCGCGAAGGTGAACAACAACAAAACGGAAAGCAGCATGGCCGGAGACAGCAGCAACGCCAGCTGGCCGAGGTCGTGGGGCGTCATCCAAACCCTGGCAATGAGCGGACGCTAGGCAGGGTTCTGATCGCGAGCCGTAAAGAGACTGCGAAGAAACACCAGGGTCAGGCCAAGGGCCACAAAACCCGTGCTGAAGGTGGCCAGGAAGGACAAACCCACCAGAAGGGTCTTCAGGGTGACGGCGATGTTCTGGGCAATCGGCGAGCTGTAGTGCGGGGGATTAACGGCGAAATACACCACCATCCGCCGACTCAGGCCCAGGGCCAGCCAGGCCAACAGCCCGGCCGTCAGCGCTCCGGAGAGAAAACTCAGCGGACCTTTGCGCGGATCCTGTGGTTCGGGGCTCTCTGGTGTGGGGACATCAGTCATGCCTCGATCCTCACGCCATCGCTGCGAAGGGCGCAAGACCAGGCCTTCAGGCCGGCGAGGTCCAGCTGGGGCGTGAGCTGTTCCTGCGCCTGGCGGCATGACGCCAGATCGGAGAACAGCGCGAAACAACTGGGTCCAGAACCACTCATGGCCACCGCCAGGCTTTGGGGAACGCTGTTCAACAGATCGAGCGCCGAACGCACCGCAGCTGTTTCAGGAGCAACCACCTCTTGCAGGTCATTGCGCAGGGGAGGTGGCAGCTCGCTGCGCAATGGCAGGAGCCATTCAACGCTGCGCAAGGCTTGCCGTCGTTGTTCAAAAGCCGCCTCGTCAGCGAGGTAGTGGGATTGATTGAGCTCACGGCAACGCTTGTAGGCCCAGGGCGTTGAAACGCTCACCGTGGGGTCTTTGACCAAGAGCACGGCCAGGGGTTGAGGCGTTGGTGGCATGGCTTCCAATTGTTCGCCTCGCCCGAAACAAAGCTGACATCCTCCGGCCACACAGAAGGGCATGTCTGAACCGAGCTCAGCGGCCATTCGCTCCAGATCCGCGGGGCTGTGGCCCAAGCCCCACAGAGCATTCAGACCAACCAGTGCCGCGGCGCCGTCGCTGGAGCCACCAGCCAAGCCAGCACCGATGGGGATGCGCTTCTCGAGATGAATGGACGCCCCCAATTCACTGAAACCCGAACGGTCCCGCAGCAACTGGGCCGCCCGGAGGATCAGGTTGTCGTCGCCGACGCTGAGGCTGGCGTCATCGCAGGTGAGGCTGAGTTGTGCATCAGCGGTGTTCTGAAAGCTCAGGCGATCCGCCAAGTCGATGCTCTGCATCACCATGGCCAGCTCATGGAAACCGTCCGAGCGCAGCCCCAGGACCTCCAGGTGCAGGTTGACTTTGGCCGGGGCCGTCACCGTGATCATGGTGGTTGTTCAGTCGCCCCGATTCAAACCCCTGGCCAGGGCGACCCAGGTGGCGGGCGCGAGTTCCTGGGGGCGTTGCTGGAGGCTGAAACCCGCGGAGGCCGCCAGCTCCTTCAAGCGGTCTGGCTCAGCCACACCCGCCAGGGTGTTGCGCAACATCTTGCGCCGCGCCAGAAACGCCTGCTTCAACAGCGATTCCACCCGAGCGGCCAGAGCCGGCTCCACCCGCTCCGAGGCCGGCAAGGGCTCCAGGCAGATCACTTCCGATTGCACCTTTGGCGGTGGCTGGAAACAGCGCGGCGGCACCGGACACACCGAACGGCACCGGGCCAGCAACTGCATGCGCACACTCAAGGCGCTGAAACTGCTGTGGCCGGGCCGGGCACGAATCCGCTCCGCGACTTCCTTCTGCACCAGCAACACAAGCCGTTGGTAGGGCGGATCCACCGGCCGGTCCAATCGGCCCACCAACCGCTCCAGCAGTGGGCCAGTGATGTTGTACGGGATGTTGGCCACCACCTTGTCGGCGATGCGGCCATCACTCAATTCCATTGGGGCTTCGAGAACATCGCCCTGATGGAGGCTGAACCCAGGCTGAGCCTCAAAACGTTCCTGAAGACCATCCACCAGATCGCGGTCGAGCTCAATCGCATGCACCGCCTTCAGCCCCGCGGCCAGCAGACGCTCGGTTAACGCCCCGCGACCGGGCCCCACCTCCAGCACCCGATCTGTGGACTGCAGGTCAGCAGCCTCGATGATTCGTTGCAGCACGGATTCGTCCCGCAACCAGTGCTGACCGAAACGCTTGCGGGCGTGATGTCCGGAGAAACCCATGGTTTAGATATCAGGGTCGCGTAAACGCAAATCGCGTGCGCTGCAGTGGTCCTGAATCCGAAATCGATTCATGCCATTAACCCTGAACACAAGACCGCCACAGCAGAACGTCCGCGTTACGACCGACCTTGATCGTGCCACTGCGGATCGCGTTGGCACCGTCATCGCCCGCATGCAGTGCACTCGCGCCGAGTTCATCCGCGCTCTGGTCCACGCCTACCTCCAAGAACAGGAGCAGGGCTGATGGAAGTCCAGTGGACCAGTGAAGCCGTTGAGGCCAAGGCTCAGGAAATGATCGTGATGTGGGAGCCGCACTGCACCACCGCTATGGAAACGGTGCTGGCCAACCACTTGGCGTATCTGACCGCCTCGCACCTGCAACTGCAGGAGGCATACCAGGTGAATATCAGCTCAGTCATTCGGGCCAACCAACAAGCAGATCTGACTCAGGAGACCGCCAAGGTGGCCTTTGCTGGCTTGAGTCACCGCCTTGAGGCTGTGGAGGGTGCACAGCCATGAAAAAACCCCCTGCGCCAACAGGGGGGCAAGAGCAAAAGACTGACTTCAACGTACCTGCGGCATCCAGCAATGGATGGCCCGTGGCGTCGGAGTTCAAGACCACTTGGCCCTGGCAAGACATCGATGTCTCCACCACCAGCGCCTTGCTGCGGCAAGGACGGGAAGGCGGCTGATCTGCTGACCATTGACAACGCATCGCTGACCTTCATGCCTATCACTTCCCCTTGGGCTGCTTGCTCTGGGAACGCGAGGCGAGGAGGGCTCGGCGATGACGAGTGCTGGGATTTACGACTCTTGGGAGGAGGAGCAGGCCGCAACCAAAAAGGTGGCGGCCCTTGCTCGACGCTCGAACCCTGATGACCTGCTGAGCGAACTACTGCCAGACCGGTCACCCCAAAGAGCAAATGCGTCGACGGTGATGCAGGTGCTGATGACAGCGACAGCGTCACCGAAAGCACTGGGACCATCGGCACCGTGACGATGACGCCCAAGACCGTTGGTGCGTTGAGCAAGTTCAGCCATCTGATGAACCTGCAATCAACGCCTGACATCGAGCAGCTGATCCGCGCTGACTTTGTTGCCCTGTTGGCCGATGCGATCGACACCGCGGCGATCAACGGCAGTGGCAGCAGCAACCAGCCGACTGGAATTCTGAACACCTTAGGTATCGGCTCCGTAGCCGGGGGCACAAACGGATTAGCCCCAACGCTCGATCATCTCCTCGACCTCAAGAAGGAGGTCACAGTCGATAACGCAGACGTTGCCAGTTGTGGCTACCTCACAAACGCCAAGGTCGAGTCCGTTATTGCCAAAGCCAAGGACTCACAAAGCCAGTACCTCCTCAGCCCTTATGGAACTGAACTTGGCCGTAGCCAAATTGCAGGGCGGCGTTTTGATGTCAGCAACAACGTCCCCTCAAATCTCACGAAGGGCACTGGGTCCAACCTCTCGGCTGTTATTTACGGGAACTTTGCAGATCTACTGATCGGCTACTACGGGACTGTGGAGATCCTCGTGGACCCCTACACCGACTTTGCTAAGGGCACGACGGGCATCAGGGCCTTGCAGTCGATCGACATTGCTGTGCGTCACGCCGAATCATTCGCAGCGATGCAGGACGCAATCGCATACCCGCGACAGTGCCCTGCTTGTGGTGCGGTGTTGCCCGAGAGGACTGCAGAACCCTCGGGCTTTTTTGTTGCCTTTTCCTAGCACTCTGGACAGGCTGATCAAAGCTGCCGTATGTACTTCAAAGCCAAAAACCCAAGGATTAGAGCCAGCATGCATTTGATTGCTTGCTGAGCAAGACCAGCCTCACCGCCCCTCTCGCCTTGCGTTAAATGCGTGTACTTAAAAACATCTTTGCACTGTTTCAAGACAATCGTGAGATCCTAGATCTTAGTGCTTTCGAAAATGAAATAGCGTTTAAGACTTCGTGGGAGCCGTTGGTTGTAGGTGGGACCAACTTCTGCACTCATCGTGCGCAAAAGAATCCAAGTCTTGCAGGCGATATATTTGTATTTAAAACAACGATTCAAGCTTATTTACTCGCGTTCTCTTTTGTGGCTCTGGGAGCGATGTTTGCCATCACTAGTGCTGCAAGCAGATTCGCCGACATGTCTGTATTATTGGGACTCGGCTTTTTGGCCTTTGGCTGCTGGTATCAATGGAGCTTACGCCAGAAAGAGTCGAGATTTGATCGGTATTCCAATGAGCTGACTCAGGGGAAGAAGTCCTTTGACCTAAAAAATGCTGAAGCGATACAGTTGATACGTGAATATGTCAGGGGGAATAAAAGTAGTTACTACAGCTATGAGCTGAACCTCATTTGCTCGGATGGCAGCAGAATAAATATTGTTGACCATGGTGCACTTCGAAAGCTAAGAGAGGATGCGGCCCTTCTGGCTGAATATCTCTCTATTCCAGTTTGGGATGCCATCGACTTTCGCCTCCCTGAAGTAGAAGTGCCATTTGATGGCAAGGCTGAAGTTCTGAGGCGAAACCTTGGTTGATTTTGACTGAATTACTTTTTAGTGCACTGCGATTTCCGGGTCCTTTGCATTCACAGTTCTATGGGTCATCCGAAGGCGCGTTGTTTATCTAGCCTGTGGTTGTCAAAACAGTAGACAGATAGGGACAGCTAGATGGAGTTAATGACGATTAGCGAGGCTGCAAGACGCCTCGGATATAAGTCCAGATCTCAGCTCTACAGACTGACCAAAGATGGCTATCTGCACGAGCATGTCCATGTGCAGCAGCACACAGGACAGCGTTTGGTTGACATAGAGGGGCTTCGGGAGAAGCTGCAATGCATCTGCCAGTGGCGACCTGACAGCGTGTTCCTTAGGCGCAACGTGATTTCAAAAGCTGAAGACAGCTAACCAGTTGGGGGATAAAGGCCGCCGAATAAATCCCTACATCGTCAGCAATGGCGGGGTTTTTACATGGACCACCAAGGAAGCTGTGGAAAGTCACTGACTTGATCAAGCGAATCCAAGCTTTTACTTCTGGCCCCAGTTGAATCCGAACCGCTGCTGGGCAGATGCTTCCATCTCCCTGCGGATCTGCTGCATCGCTTCGCGAGCAAATGCCTTTTCATTCTCCTGTGCAGTAATGATCTGCTTAGTGAGAGCACGGAGCTTTTCAATGTCCTCGCAGCTATCGATCTCTCTGAAGGCTGCTTCCAAATGAAACCTTTGCTCAACTGACAAGTGATGATTGGTCATTAGAGATACGTAAAGGAGTACAGCCCTGCTGATATGGCAAGGCTGCTGATCAGTCGGTGATGACTCAGGCTGCAGAAATGCTGTATGGAGCTTCAGGGGCGCTGGTGGGCATGGGGTCGAGCTTGCCTTGTGCCAATGCTTTGGCGCGGACATACATCTGACTTGATGTGGCACCAGCTGCTTCCATTGCCTTGGCGACGATGGCCCAGTTACGAACTTCGGTGGACATTTGAGGCTGAATTGAAGACGAGAAAACCATCGCCAGCCAGCTGCTTTTGTCGTGACGGTGAAATCCGCCAAGGAACCGAACCTGCGAAACGAGGCATTCCCCGCTAAAGCTACCCTGATCAAGCTGGGTCGTAGTCGTGGTTGAGGCTTGGCACACGATGCAGAAGACAGGTTGGAGGTGCTGCCCCCCGCCTGTCAGATAGCTATCAGGAGGTCAAGGGAGAGGGGTTTAAGAGTCTTGGACCACCGTGGGGGGCCCGTGGTAAGTAGCGCTTCGCAGCACGATTGAGCAATAAGCCGTAATCATTAAATTCAGCAGCAAATGTCCAAATAATTTCTTGTCGGCAACTAACTTTGGACGAAATGATTTATCCATGACTACTAAAGAAAAGCAGTCCAGCCACTCTCTCAATCAAAAAAGGGATATTTTTTAGCATTCCTAGGCGGCACGCTTGGGCTTCCTGTTGGGTGGGTTTTGTCACCGCTTGTCTTATATCTGCTGAACACATACATTAAAGGCAAGGCAGATTCATCCCCTAATCGTTTCAAAATATGGGAAATTATCGGAATAGTAGCTGCACCTATGTGTTATTTGCCGTTCGTTTTCTTGGAGGACGCTGATCAGGCTGTCTCTACTGGTAGCCCCTCAAGCATGCAGGTCTCTGAAGCTAAAAAGTCTAACGCTCAGAAGCTATTGGCTGAGCTTCTTGGTGAGCTGGATGAAATTCGCAAGACTGATGAATTTAAATTTTATGGACTCAGTAAGGCAGGGCCCTATTCAGGCTGGATTTCTGCCGCCAGGGCTAGAGCCGATTTCATTGAAATGCATATGATTGAATCAACCGCTTTTGGATACATTGTCAATATGGCGAGATCATTCGGAATTGCCAAAGGTGTTGAGACCGCAAGCATTAGAAAACTACGGCAGGAAGCTCAAGAGGTTATTGGTTAGAAGCAGGTGGATATTAATGACTCCTCTCAATGGCCGCCATCTTGGCGCTGATTAATTAATTTATCTGTTTGATGCGCTCTAGATATTTTTCAGAAGTTCATCTTGGCCTTGAAGATGAGGCAGCAGAAGTGATAACCAACTCCACCTGCCCTACTAACTACTGCTGTTGCTTCATCTGCTGCTGCCGCTCTGCACCAGATCGAGCTCGCCCCAGCGGCAGTGCCAGTTGCGGTCCAGCAACCGCCATCCCTGCGCTTCCAGCTGCTGCAAGGCCTGCTGCTCCGCCCAGCCACCGCTGCACTGAAACCCCAACGGCTTGAACCCTCACGTCTTGGTTCAAACCATTCCTCCCTGGAACGGTTCTAGGGTTCGGCGGTGATGGTTCCGATCATGCGCAGACGCTTCACGGCCGTATTTATCTCTCTGGTGGTGTTCTCATGCCAGTGGCTGTTGGCAGCTCCTGCCCACGCCGCGATGGATGTGGCGAAACAGGTGCTGATCGGGGCCGACTATTCCAACAAGGACCTGCGGGGGGCCACCTTCAACCTCAGCAACCTGCGCGAAGCCAACCTGTCCGGATCGGATCTGCGGGGAGCCAGCCTGTATGGCGCCAAGCTGCAGGATGCCGACCTCAGCGGCACCGACCTGCGCGAAGCCACCCTGGACGCCGCTGTGATGACAGGCACCAACCTTGAAGATGCCGTGCTGGAGGGGGCCTTTGCCTTCAACACCCGCTTCAGAGATGTGTTGATCACGGGAGCCGACTTTACCGACGTCCCATGCGCGGGGACCAACTCAAAGCCTCTGCGCCGTTGCCGACGAACGAATTCCGTCACGGGCCGCAGCACCCGCGAGAGTCTCGGTTGCGCTTGAACCATGAGTTTTGATCCCCGCAGCCTCGAGCGCTGCGTGAGTTGGGGCGCCAGCTCCCCCGCACGTCTGCCAGAACCGGAGAAGCCTGCGGCAGCTCCCAAAGCCAGCCAGGTGCGCCATCGCGTTGAAACCGAGAAGAACCCCGAGGAGCTCTTCCGGGAACTGATGAAGGCCAGCCAGGACGGCACCGTTCCTGAGCACCTGATGGACCGCCTCAAACAGTTGGAGGCCCAACGCAAACCATCGCCGTTCAACAGCAACGACACCACCCCAGCCCCTGCCGCACCAGCGCGCAGCCAGCCAGGACCGGGAAAAAACACCGAGCCCAAACGGCCGAAGGTGGACCCTGGCAGCGAGGAGGAAAGCCTCTACGTGGCTTTCGGGCAGCTGCTGCTCGAGGATGAGGGAGACGACGTTTGAACCCGGCCCGTTGCCGGATTCTTGCGGTGGGCAAAGTGCGTCGTGGCTGGATTCAGGACGGCATTGACCTCTACCTCAAACGCCTGCCTGGGTTGACCATCAGCGAACTGCGCGACAGCACTCCAGACAAGGAAGCCGATGCCATCAGAGCGGCCCTGCGACCCGATGAAAACCTGATTGCGCTGATGGAACAGGGCGACACCTTGGCGTCGGTTCCTTTCGCGCGACGACTCGAGCAATTCGGCAACCAGCGGCTGGCCTTCGTTATCGGTGGCGCCGACGGTCTGACGGCTGAGCTCAAGGCACAGGCCAAATGGCGCCTGAGCCTTTCACCGATGACCTTCCCCCACGAACTGGCGCGGCTGATGCTCGTGGAACAACTGTTCCGAGCCCAGGCGATTGTTCAAGGCAGCCCTTATCACCGTGCCTAGGGTTCGGCGATGGCCGCTGATCTCTCAGCCACGACCATGCTGCACATCATCGACAACCTTCTGCCCGCCAGCGCCCTTCAGGACCTACGCGACCTCTGTGACATCCACGGGCGACTCAAGGAGGAACACGACGGTGATGCTCAATTCAGCTGGCGACCCGAAACCGGTTATCCCCGCTCGATTCACGCAGCCGCTCAGCAAGCCGTCGTCGATCACTACCTCGACGAGGCCCTGCTCCTCTGGCAACACCGTTCGCATCCCGGCGGGCCGGAGTCGAGTGGTGGTGCAACACCAACAACGATCTCGACTGGCACATCGACAAGGACGAGCTGGAAGGTCGACGCAGCGGCCGTTTCCTGCTTCCGTTGCTGTCCTCCGTGTTTTACCCCACGTGAGCTGCGCTGGCGGCGAACTGCTGGTGGCCGACAACCCTCCGATCGAGAACGGATATCAGGGGCCGTTACCCACATTCCGCTCGGTGATCTCGATCCCACCGGTGGTGAATCGCCTGGTGCTGTTCTCCCCCGGCATCCTGCATCGGATCAACCCGTTCGCAGGGGAGCGCTATTCCGTGGCCGTGAACATCTGGGAGCAAGCGCCCCTCACCACAACGGCTGCAGAGCCACCGGCTTGAATTTTTCGATCGAAACCGTCCAGGCCCGCGGGGAGAAAGCCTGCAATCCCACTTTGAATGCGGCCGTATCCCCCGTGTTCAACCAGTCCGCCTTGAGCCTGGGAACGTCCTCCGGCAGCCGTTCCATCGGCAGCTCCACCAGCAGCAGGCTGTCGGCTCCAGCCGCACGCTGCAGCACACCCTGATCACTGCGCTGCCACACCCGCAGCAACAGCTCCAGCACCAGTGCATGGCCCAACGCCTCCGGCGCCTCACCCTGCGGAGCCACCTCTTTCTGAGACCGTCCCCCCAGGGGCAGGGCGCGCCGGCCCTGCTGATCGATCAGCGCCATGGCCACGAGGTAAGGGGAGTCAGCCAACACCAGATGTCGAAGGCCACCATCCTCACCGGGACCCCCCCATAGCGAACAGTACATGTGTACTATTTAGCCAGTTGTCGCTGCTGCCGTGGAGCTCCAACACAGACCGCTTCCCCTGCAGCCCAAGCGCAGTCGGCTCACGCTGCCCCTGGCCGGGGAACGGGTCGCCGCTGGCTTCCCGTCCCCCGCCGATGACTACGTCGACGTGGGGATCGACCTCAATGAACAACTGATCCGGCATCCCACCAGCACCTTTTTCCTGCATGTGAGCGGCGAATCGATGACCGACGCCGGCATCCACGACGGCGATCTTCTGGTGGTCGATCGCAGCCTCGACCCGCGCCCGGGCCAGGTGGTTGTGGCTGTGCTCGACGGTGCCTTCACCCTCAAACGCCTAATGCGTCATCGCGGCCGGTTGCGCCTGGAAGCCGCCCATCCGGACTATCCGCCACTGGAGCTTCACCGCTGCGGCGAAGTGCAGATCTGGGGCGTCGCCATCCACGTGATCCATCCGCTCTGAAGCGACATCGCCATGCCTCAGGCCACGGCCCTGATCGATGGAAACAACTTCTATGCCTCCTGCGAACAGAGCCTGGATCCGGCTCTGATCGGTCACCCCGTGGTGGTGCTATCCAACAATGACGGCTGCATCGTTGCGCGCAGTGCCGAAGCCCGTGCCCTCGGCATCCGCATGGGGACGCCTTACTTCAAGGCGCGCCGGGAGCTTGAACGGCACAACGTGGTAGTGCGCAGTTCGAACTACGCCCTCTATGCCGACATGAGCCAGCGCATGATGAGCCTGCTGGAGGCCCACTGTGAAGAGCTGGAGGTGTATTCGATTGACGAGGCCTTCGGGAGAATTCGTCGTCCCCGCGATGGCGACCTGCAGGGCTGGGCCCGCCAGCTGCGGGCACGGGCACGGCAGAACCTCGGCCTACCGATCGCCATCGGCCTAGGAGCCAGCAAGGCCCAGGCCAAGCTGGCCAATCGCCTGGCCAAACAGACCCCAGACCATGCCGGGATGTTCGACCTGGGCCAGTGCGACAACCCCGATCGCTGGCTGGAAACCATTGCGATCGAGGATGTCTGGGGAGTCGGTCGACAACTGGCCCATTGGTGTCGCCTGCGGGGCGTCAGCAACGCACGACACCTCCGGGACATGCCGAGCGGTGAACTGCGCGCCAAATGCGGCGTAGTGGGTCTGCGACTGCAACGGGAGCTGCGAGGCCATGCCTGCCTGCCGCTGGAGCTGGCACCAGCACCGAAGCAAGAAACCTGCGTGAGCCGCAGTTTCAGTCGACCCATCACCAGCCAGGAGGAGCTGCACCAGGCCATCGCCACCTATGTGGTGCGTGCCGCCGAGAAATTGCGCAAGCAACGGCAACGGGCAGCAGCGCTCACCGTCTACACGCGCACCAGCCCGTTCGCTCCTGGGTTTTACAGCCAAGCCGCCAGCACGCAGCTGGACCTGCCGAGCAATGACACAGCCGTGCTGCTGGAGGCGGCACGCCCCTTGGTGGCACGGATCTTTCGCCCCCACCGTCCACTGGCCAAGGCCGGCGTGCTGATGCAGCACCTGCAGAGCCACGACATCCTGCAGACCCATCTGATGGTGCCGATGAGTGAGGAGCAGCAGCAAAAACGGGAGTGCCTGATGCAGACCATCGACCGGATCAATCGGCGTTACGGGCGTGGAACCCTGCAATGGGCCGGTTGCGGACTGCAGCCCAGTTGGTTGATGCGGCGTGAGCAACTCAGCCGCGCCGCCACCACCCGTCTGCAGGATCTGCCGGTGGTGAAGGCCTGACCCACAGCGTTAAGCCAGGCCTCAAACCTCCTGCAGCAGCTGGATGACCTGCTCACGGGTGCTGAGCAGCAAGACCATGCGCTCGCCGTGGGCGTTGAGACCCGTCTGCTCCCGCACCAGATCGGTGCTGGCCAACGCCAATCCTCCGGTTTCAGTGAACAGCACCGGCAGGGTGCCCTGGTGCCCTCGCATGCCCTGCAGATCGAGCGCCTGACGAACAGCCCGCTGAGCCTTCTCGGAACCCAGACGCTCCACGAAGGCCGGCCAGAGGTGGTTGACCGGATCGAGCGCGGCGAAATCCAGCTGCGAATCAGTCATCAGGACGGCAACAACGCAAGGGCATCGCTGATCATCTGCGAGGTGACGGCAATGCGCTCAAGCGGATCAGCATTGTCGAGGTAGGCGTCAAACGAGGCGAAGCGCTCGATCACGGGGTCGGCCCCCTCGGCGGCGCAAGCCTCAACCCAATCCCCCTCCTCCGGCTTCACCGCGACATAGGCCTGCAGCGCTTCCTCCAGATCACCGCCGTCACCGACGCCCTCACCGTGCCAGATCGCTTCGAAGAATTCAGACATCTTCAACTCGAGGAACAGATCCTGATGCAGTTTGCCCAAACCACCGGCCCATGGCTCAGGCGGCCGGGGGAACGGTGTAACTGGCGCAACGTTGCTGATCCAGATGGCCGATATGTTTTCGCTCGGTGTAATACAACTCCTGGTAGCGCAGCGCATCACGGTTGAGGTCATCGAAGAGGGCCTGAATCCGCACCTCCATGTCCACGGAGGCCTGATCTGACGAAGCCTCCTGATCAATCAGAACAGCGATGCAGGATTCCAGGGTTTGCAGACGCTGGCCGCCCCAGGCCTCCAACAGGTGCCGGCAGCGCTTCAAGCTTTTCTGACGCTCCAGCAGGGCAGCAATGCCCCGCAGCTGCTCCAGGGGCTCCGCCAGGGCAACGCGCTGCAGTTCACCTGGCTCCAAAAGGGGCGTCAGGCGGGATACCAGCGCACTGCTCTCCAGCAGAAGCTGATCGGTGAGCAAGCGGGGCAGATCGATGAGATCCAGGCCCTCGCCGTCGTCGTCGCAACGGCTGATCGACTCCATACGCCCCTCACCCAGGTTGGTCTCCTCGAGATCCGTAATGGCCGCCCAGAGATGGCGGTGATGGGGAATGGCGAAATCCTCCAGTTCGCGTTTGCGCAGTTCCTGGCGAATCGTGGCCCGATGCCGGGGGCAATGCAGATACAACCGCAGTAGATCGGCCTCACAGCGCTCCCGCTGTCCGGATTCACCAGGCTGCTCGTGACGGCTGGAGCGCCCATGCCAACGCTGGCCCTTCACCTGCTGCCGCAGGTCGTCCTCGAGCTGAAGCGCCAGGCGTCCCTGGCCACCACTGAGGCGCTCCGCCACCCGTTGGAGGTAGTGGGTGCGCACGGCGGACTGGGGCAGTTTGCCCAGCAGCCCCACCAGGGCCGTGACCGCCTGTTGGAACTGGTCGGCCCGGCTGAGATCGCGCTCCTGCAGCACCTGCTCGATCTGCCAATCCAGCCAGAGGGGGGCCTGATCGAGCAGAGCGCGGTAATCGCCGGCCCCGTTTTGTTTGAGGAACTCATCGGGGTCCTTGCCTGAAGGAAGGTGCAGAACCCGCAGCTCCAGCTGGCCCTGCATCGCCAGCTGCTCCACCTCGCCGATGGCCCGATTGGCTGCACGGACACCGGCGCCGTCGGCGTCGAAATTCAGAACGATCCGCTTGCTGTCGCTGACGCGGCACAACTGGGTGATCTGCTGACTGCTCAGGGCCGTACCGAGGGAGGCCACAGCGTTGGTGATGCCGGCGGCATGCAGGGCAATCACATCGAAATAGCCCTCCACCACCACTGCCCTGTCGTCCTTGCGGATGGCATTGGAGGCCTTGTCGAGACCGAACAGATGCTTCCCCTTCTCGAACACTTCGGTCTCGGGGGAGTTGAGGTATTTCGGTTCGCTGCCATCAAGGCTGCGTCCCCCGAAACCGATCACCCGGCCCTGACGGTCATGGATCGGCACCATGACCCGATGGCGGAAGCGGTCATAGAACCCGTTGCCGCCCTTGCGGGGAACCACCAGCCCAGCAGCCTCGAGAAGCTCAGGCGCCAGCCCCTCAACCTGTTGGAGATGCTTGAGCAGACCATCCCACTGATCCGGCGCATAGCCGAGTTGGAAGGTCTCCTGAGTGGCGGGACTCAACCCTCTGGCCTCACTGAGGTACTTGAGGGCCTCTGCGCCAGCAGGCGCCATCAACTGGCTGCGAAACCAACCGGCAGCCAGGGCCAGGGCCCGCTGCAGCTTGTCCCTGCGGGACAACTGTTGCCGCAGTCGTTCCTGCTGCGGACCATCCACCGTCTCGATCGGCAGCTGATAACGCCGCGCCAGATCCAGCACCACATCGCTGAAACTCTGGCGCTGGAACTCCATCAGGAACTTGATGGAGTTGCCGCCAGCACCACAGGAGAAGCAGTAGTAGAACTGCTTGGCGGGCGACACCGTCATCGACGGTTTGCTGTCGTCATGGAACGGACAGATCCCGACGAATTCCCGTCCCTTCTTCTTGAGCACCACGTGCTCGCCCACCACATCAACGATGTCGGCCCGTTCCTTGACGGCCTCGATCGTTCTTGGGTGCAGGCGGGCGTTCACCATCGGTCCATTCTGCGAAGTCGCAGGGTTCCGTGCACCCCGTCATCCGAACAGCCATGGCCGAACTGCAGACCCCACAGCCCTGGTGGAACCGGGACTCAGTGCGGGGCAGCCGGGCCCTGATCCTGAGCTCCCTGGCCTTCAGCCTGATGACGGTCTGCGTCAAGCAACTGAACAGTCGGCTTCCGGTGGCGGAAATCGTGCTGTGCCGGGCCCTGATCAGCATCGTTCTGACCGCTGTGGGCCTTCGCCTGGCCAGGGTCTCCCCGTGGGGCCAGAGACGGGGGCTGCTGGTGGCGCGGGGAGTGCTGGGCAGCTTGGCCCTGCTCTGCTTCTTCGAAGCGATTGACCAGCTGCCGCTCGCTTCAGCGACGGTGCTCCAGTACACCTACCCCACCTTCACCGCCGTGGCAGCACTGTTGCTGCTGGGCGAGCCCCTGCGCCGACGCATCAGTGCAGCGGTTCTGCTGGGCTGGATCGGCGTCACCCTGGTGGTGCAACCTCAGTGGCTCACGGGAACAGCCCAACCTGCGCAACTGATCCCCGCCCTGATCGGCATTGGTGGCGCTCTGATGACCGCCCTGGCCTACGTGAGTGTGCGGCGGCTGTCGCAAACCGAGCACTCTTTGGTGATCATCATCTATTTCCCGATGATCTCGGTTCCCCTCACCCTGCCCTGGGTGCTGCAGCAAGGGGTCTGGCCCCAAGGCATCGAATGGTTCTGGCTCCTGGGGGTCGGGGTGATGACCCAGCTGGGCCAGATCTGGGTGACCGAGGGCCTGCGCTGCCTGCCCGCCGCCCGAGCCACATCGATCAACTACGTGCAGGTGGTCTTTGCCGCAGGCTGGGGCTGGCTGTGGTTCGCAGAAACGATTAATGCCTGGCAAGTGGGCGGCGGAATGCTGGTGCTGGCCGCCACCCTGATCAGCCTGTCGGCGCGACGTTAGAGATCAGGCTTTGTCCAAACCCAAGGGGTACGTCAGCCAGGCCTGGCGGTTGTCGGATCCGCCCTTGGGTCTGGCCAGGCGCCAGCTCTGACGACGGGAGCCTCGCTGCAGAAACAGTTCAAACGGGCTATCCACCTGCACACGATCGCCGGGCAGCTGCCAGTCGAAGCGGCCTGAAATCCTGAGGCCCTGCTCGTCACCCAGGGCAAAACTTTCCTGGTCCTCAACCCGCACCCGACTCACGCTTGGGGCGATGGGCATCGGGCTGAGATCGAGAGAGCTGGCAATGGCCGACTGGGTGAGCTGAATCTGCAGGGCCAGCGCTTCATTCAGTAGAGCCCGTGGCGGCTGAGATCCATTGCATGCCGTCAGTGAAACCACGATCGATAGAACGCACAGCACCTGAAGCAAACGGCGCACAACGCGCTTAAAAGCAGAGACAGGCAATGACAGCTGCGGCAACATGACGCGGTTGAAACCTCTCCCCATGATCGGCTGGCTGCAGGGACGACCGATGGAGTGCTGGACCCAAGGCAACCGTAGCGGCGTTCTGCTGCTCTGCGGTGGGGTCGGATATGAGGTGCACCTGACTGAGCGGCATCAGCAAAACCTTCCGGCGGATGGCGACCTGAACCTGTGGATTCATCAGGTTCAGCGGGAGGACGGCAGCAGCCTCTACGGCTTTCCCCTGCGCCAGGAGCGGGATCTGTTCCGGCTGCTGATCAGCGTTAGCGGTGTTGGCCCCCAGGCCGGTCTGGCGCTGATGCAGGAATGCAAACCCCAGGAGCTGGTGGAAGCGATCAGCAGCGGTGATCTTCGTCGCCTCTGCAAGGCGCAGGGCATCGGCAAACGCACCGCTGAGCGCCTGGCGGTGGAACTCAGGGCCTCGATTGCGGCCTTCGCGGGCGTGGATCCCGCCCCATCGCTGGCGGAAGGCGTCAGCTCGGAGCAGATGCCGGCAAGTGGTGCCGACGTGGAAGCGACCCTCTCGATGCTGGGTTACGACGATCTGGAAATTCGTCGGGCCATCCGTGCGATCGCCGAGGGCGCCGATGGCCAACCGCCTGCTGGAGACGACCAGGACGCCTGGCTGCGGGGCTGCCTGCAATGGCTGAGCCGAGAATCGGCCTGAGCCGCCCCACGCAAAGGTAAGCTGGTTGTTTGCACTGACAGGGCCGCCCCCCGCGCATGTCGCTTGATACCACCGAGAAGCAGCAGCTGATCAACACCCACCAGACCCACGGCACCGATACCGGTTCTGCCGAGGTCCAGGTGGCAATGCTGAGTGAGCGCATCAACCGTCTCAGCAGCCACCTGCAAAACAACATCCATGACTTCTCCTCACGGCAGGGGCTGCTCAAGATGATTGGTCGCCGCAAGCGCCTGCTGAGCTACATGCGCAGCAAGAGCGAGCAACGTTACGCCGATACGATCGCCAAACTGGGCATCCGCGGCTGATCGACGTCCCCCATGCCTGAGCAACGCAACGCCCTCCCCTTTGAGCCGAAAGGGTCTGGGAAGGGAAGCAAGCCTGCTTCAGGGACCCCTCGGCAGGAAGCCATTCCTCGCTACGTGGCCGATCGAATGGCGCGCCGGGTTGCTGTTTTCACAGGACTCCCGTCCCTAGCTGGGATGGGAGTTTTTGTTGGGAGTTATTTCGTTGTCACCCGTGGCATCGCCGATATCGCTCCAGGACTCACGCTGACGGGCTCCGGCCTGTTTTTCCTCCTTGGTCTGGTGGGCCTCAGCATTGGCGTGTTGACCGCCAGCTGGGATCCCGAACCGGGTTCTCTGCTCGGCTTCGAGAACTTCAAGCCGAACATTCAGCGGATGAAGGAGTCGATCCGGGCCCAAAAGGAGCAGCAAAAGCAATCGAAGTCCTGATCCAGTTGTGTGCACCAGGACC
This sequence comes from Synechococcus sp. WH 8109, assembly GCF_000161795.2. Lineage (NCBI taxonomy): Bacteria > Bacillati > Cyanobacteriota > Cyanophyceae > Synechococcales > Synechococcaceae > Synechococcus > Synechococcus sp. WH 8109. The sequence continues at coordinate 1,146,690 of NZ_CP006882.1, forward strand.
TCCTGATCAGACGATCAGGAGAGAACCAGACGGTCGCTGCAACGGGCTTCAAAGGATTGGGTTCGCAGTGACGCGATCGCTGCATCAATGTCTTTGACGCAGAACTGGGAACCAAGTCGCACATAGCGAACACTGTCGCCATGGCACACCTCGGCGACCACAGGCACCTTCACGCCCAGCTCATCCCGCTCGGGGCGGTGTTGGTTCAGGCATTCCCGCAGCTTGTGCTGAATGGCGATGTCGCTGGCCTGATCGGAGGGGAGCTGAACCAGCAGCAGATTGAGCTCATCGACGGCACGGCAGTCGTCAATGATCAGCTGCACGCGCTCGTCACGCCGATCGACCCCAGCCCAAACCAAGAGGCGGGATTCAGCCATCAGGTGGTCTGCAAGGCGCGCGTAGCTCTTGGGGAACACCACGGCTTCGCAACTTCCGGTGAGATCCTCGAGCTGCAGGATCGCCATGCGATCGCCTTTACGGGTGGTGACCTGGCGCATTTCAGCCACCATCGCAATGGCACTCACCTTGGCTTTGTCTGGCTGTTCCTCCAGGGAGCCCAGACCAATGGGCGCCAGCAACTTCGACGAGGGTGTCAGCTGTTTGAGTGGGTGATCGGAGAGGTAGAAGCCCACCAGATCTTTTTCGAGACGAAGCTTTTCGGTTGGGGGATAGTCCGGCACCGGCGCCGCCTTGGGTGCATGGCTGAGATCCGCCGGCCCATCGGCATCGGCGGCAGGAGCCATTAGATCAAAGAGGTTGCCCTGGCCGCTGTCTCGATCTTTGGCCCGTGAGGAGGCCCAGTCGAGCAGCAGATCAAGATCAGCCATCAACTGAGCACGGTTGGCCTGCGGATCCATGGCATCCAGGGCACCGCAGTGAATCAACGACTCCAGACCACGGCGGTTGAGCACCGAGGATGGGATCCGGTCACACAGATCCGCCAGTGAACGGAAAGGCCCATCGCTATCGCGGGCAGCGATCAATTGACGGATCGCACCATCACCAAGGTTTCGAACGGCGGAGAGGCCGAACAGGATCCGATCGCCGTTGGGGGTGAAATCGGTGAGCGAGGCATTCACATCCGGGGGCATGACCTCAATCCCCATCGCATTGCAATTGGAGATGTAGCGCTGCACTTTGTCGGCAGCTCCGGCATTCACCGTGAGCAGTGCCGCCATGTAGGCGACCGGGTAATGCGCTTTCAGGTAGGCCGTCTGGTAAGTGACGGCGCCATATGCCGTGGAATGGCTCTTGTTGAAGCAGTATTCAGCGAAGAGCACCATCTGATCGAACAGTTCGTCGGCGACCTTTTCATCAACGCCCCGCTCTCCAGCCCCCTTAACGAAAATGCCGCGGTGCTTCTGCATCTCGGACACTTTTTTCTTGCCCATCGCCCGCCGGAGCAGATCGGCCTGACCCAGGGAGTAACCGGCCAGATCCTGCGCGATCCGCATGATCTGTTCCTGGTACACCATGATCCCGTAGGTCTCAGACAGGATCGGCTCAAGAATCGCGTGGGCGAAGTCGATCGCCTCCCGGCCGTGCTTGCGGTTGATGAATTTGGGAATCAGGCCAGCATCGAGAGGCCCCGGTCTATAGAGGGCAAGGATCGAGGAGATGTCTTCCAGCGATGACGGCTTGAGATCACGGACGATCTGCCGCATTCCGCTGGATTCCAACTGGAAGATCCCCTCCAGATCACCTCTCGCCAGAAGGGCAAAGGTCTCTTCGTCCTGGGGCGGCAATTTGTCGGGGTCAACACGGGTGCCACTGCTCACCTCCACCAACTCGAGGGTCTTTTCGATCATCGTGAGGTTCTTCAACCCCAGGAAATCCATCTTCAACAGACCCATGGATTCCACGTCTTCCATGAAGTACTGCGTGATCACCTGACCATCGTTGTTGCGCTGCAACGGCACTAGTTCGTCGAGGGGGTCAGCGGCGATGACCACACCAGCTGCGTGAACACCGAAGGTTTTGTTGGTGCCTTCAATCCGCATCGCCATGTCAACCCAACGCTTCACAGTTGGATCAGCCTCGTACTTCTCGCGGAACTCGGGGTTGGGTGATTCCTCGCCGATCATCGCCTTGAGCTTGGCGGGCTTGCCGCGAACCACCGGGATCAGCTTCGCCAGACGGTCGGCATCCCCGTAGGGAATGTCGAGCACCCGAGCCACATCCTTCAAAACCGCCTTGGAGGTCATCCGGTTGAAGGTGATGATTTGCGCCACTTTGTCCTCGCCGTAGCGCTCGGTGACGTAGTCGATTACCTCACTACGACGCTCGATGCAGAAGTCGGTGTCGATATCAGGCATCGACTTGCGTTCCGGATTGAGGAAGCGCTCGAACAGGAGGCAGTTCGTAATTGGATCAATGTTGGTGATCCCCAGGCAGTACGCGACGAGCGACCCAGCGGCGGAGCCACGGCCCGGACCGACGGGAATGTTCCTTTCCCGGGCAAAACGGATGTAATCCCAGACCACAAGAAAGTAGGTGGGGAATCCCATCTGCTCCATGATCTTGAGCTCATGGGCCATGCGCTCGGCGTAGTCGTCGGGCAACGGGGCCTCAGGGCTGAGCTCGAGCCGATCCCGTAATCCCTGCTCCGTCACTTCCCTCAGGTAGCTGACGGGTGTATGGGCCTCGGGAATGGGGAAGCGGGGCATTTGATAGCGCCCAAGAATGTCGTAAGGCTCCACCTTCTCGGCCACCTTGACGGTGTTGGCGATCGCTTCCTGAACCACCTCAGGCTCGAGGTGATCCCCGAAGAGAAGGTCCATCTCCTCTTCGGTCTTGATGTATTCGGTTCCGGTGTAACGCAGTCGCTTCTCATCGGTGATCAGCTTGCCGGTGAGCACGCAGAGCAAGGCATCGTGGGCTTCAACGTCCTGCTTGCTCAGGTAGTGGGCATCGTTGGTGGCAACGATCTGGATGCCGAGCTCCTTGGCAATTTTGACGACTTCAACGTTGACGATCCGATCTTCCGGGGATCCGTGATCCTGGATCTCGAGGTAGTAGTCGTCGGCGAAAACCTCCTGATACCAAGCCGCCACCTTGCGGGCCACATCGGGGCGCCCACGCAGAATCGCCTGGGCGATCTCACCACCGAGACAGGCTGTGGCGATGATCAAGCCTTCGCTGTGTTGCTTCAGCAGTTCCTTGTCGATGCAGGCACGGGAGAAGATCCCGCGTCCTCGCATCCCCCGCAGGTGGCTGATGCTGGTGAGCTTCACCAGATTGCGGTAACCGGTCGCGTTTTTCGCCAGCACCACCAGGTGGTACCGCTTCTCTTTCTTGGGTTGCGGATCGTCAATGGACCCATTGATCACATACATCTCATTGCCGATGATCGGCTTGAGATCTGTGCCCTGACAGAGCTTCAGCAGCTCAATCGCGCCGTACATCACGCCGTGATCAGTCAGGGCGATGGCAGGCATGCCCAGCTGCCTTGCCCGCTCCACCATGGCTGGCAACTGCGACGCACCGTCCAGAAGGCTGTAGTCGCTGTGGTTGTGGAGAGGAACAAAAGCCATGGGGTCAGACTAGGACCCGACGCAAGATCCAGTGTTCAAAGGGAATACAACCCCCCACATGTGGGGCAACTCAGGGCACCAGCGGGGCTTCCGGTCGTGACGCAAACACCTGCGCAGCCTGCTCATATTGGTGAGCCACCTGAAGCAGACGCGGTTCATCCAACACATTGCCGATCAATTGCATCCCAATCGGCAGACCCGCCGCGCTGAATCCACAGGGAACACTGATGGCCGGGAGTCCAGCCAGATTTACCGGAATCGTCAGCAGGTCAGCCAAATACATCGCCAGAGGGTCGTCGGCGTGGGCGCCAGCCTTGAAGGCCGTGGACGGCGCTGTTGGCGTAAGCAGCACATCCACACTCTGGAAGGCCGCATCAAAGTCCCGCCGGATAAGGGTGCGAACCTGCTGCGCCTTTTTGTAGTAGGCATCGACGTATCCGGCGGACAGGGCGTAGGTACCGATCAGGATTCGCCGTTGCACCTCAGCGCCAAATCCTTCAGCACGGCTTCGAGCCGTCATCGCGGCAAGGCTCTCGGTGTCTTCGGCACGGAAGCCATATTTGACACCGTCGTATCGCGCCAGGTTGGCCGACGCCTCCGATGGTGCGATCACGTAGTAAGTGGCGATGCCGTCGTTGAACCGGGGGCAGCTCACCTCCACCAGTTCAGCACCAAGAACCTCCAGCTGGGCAGCAGAGGCCTGCACCGATGCCTTCACCTCAGGATCAAGGCCTTCGGCATCGAAGCATTCCTTGATCACTCCCACCTTTAGCCCCTTGATGGACTGGTTGAGGCCGGCGCTGAAATCGGGAACCGCTGCATCAAGGCAGGTGGAATCGCGGGGGTCGGACCCGGCGATCACCTGGAGCAGTTCGGCCACATCAGCAACGCTGCCAGCGAAGGGTCCCACCTGATCCAGAGAGCTGGCGAAGGCCACCAGGCCCCAACGGCTGACGCGGCCGTAGGTGGGCTTAAGGCCGACCACACCACAGAACGAAGCCGGTTGGCGGATGGAGCCACCGGTGTCGGAACCAAGCGAAGCGACGCAACTGCCGGCGGCGACGGCCGCTGCACTGCCACCGGAGCTTCCACCCGGCACATGGGCGGTGTTCCAGGGGTTCTGTGTGGCACCGAACGCGGACGTTTCGGTAGAGCCACCCATGGCGAACTCATCCAGATTTGTCTTACCCACCAACACACCTCCGGCCCGCCAGAGCCGCTCGGTGACCGTGGATTCGTAAGGCGGCACGAACTGCTCGAGCATCCGGCTGGAACAGGTGGTGCGAACACCTTTGGTGCAGAGGTTGTCCTTAATCGCCAGTGGCAATCCCGCCAAGGGGCCAAGCGTCTCTCCGGCGGCCCGGGCTTCATCGATGCGGGACGCCTCAGCACGGGCCTGATCGGCCGTGACTTCAACAAAAGCGTTCAGCGAAGGCTCAGAACTATCGAGCCGCTTGAGGTGCTGATCAATGAGCTCGCGGGAGGAAACCTCGCCGCTCTGCAGTTGCTGACGCCACGCGCTGATCGTCATGTCCCTGCGATCCATTGCAGCAAGGACGCTATCAGCCGCAGGATCAGCCCTCAGCTGAAATGGTGAGGGGCTCGGAACGCCGGGTCCGCAGTAGGGAATGGCTGATCGACTGGGGTTGCTCCGACTTGACGTCGTCCAGGAAGGAACTGAGCTCGCTCTCCAGCCCCTTGCGGGTGATGAAGGGACCGAACCAGTAGGTCACATCAGGGCCTGAAGTCTGAACACGAGCCCACCAAGCGAGTCCAAAGCCATTGGCAAGGCTGCGCAGCGGCCGAATCAGGGGACTCATGGGAGGAACAAGACCTCTGGGCATTGTGCCCCGAGATCTTGGAAAACCGCGCTGTTTTCAGGGAGATAGCTGGATGTTCTGATCGAACGGCAAGACAGCATCCGGCTGAGATGGATCCAGATCCAGGTCAATCAGCTGCTCCGGGGCCTTCTTCACAGGAGCTTCAGGATGTTCGGGCGGAGCAGTTTGTATAGCCACAACAGGTTGTTTAGACAAAACAGCCGTCTCAGACGCCTCAATTGCCTCAACAGGCGATTCAGCACCCACAAGTTTGGGCCTCCGAATCGGCGGCGACGGCGCCTGACCGTGAATGTCCTTCATCCAGTTGCGCCGTGCCACTTCATAGACGCAAAGGGCTGTGGCGACGGAAGCATTGAGGCTCGGTGTGATGCCCCGCAGCGGGATGCGAACCAACTGGTCGCAATGGCGCCGGGTCATCAGCGACAAGCCCTGGTCTTCGGATCCGGTGACCAGCACCATCGGCCCACTCAGGTCGACATCGGTGAGGGTCACATCTCCTTCAGCGGCAAGGCCCACCACCCTGTAGCCGGCGTCTTTGAGCTTTTCCAGGGACCGATTGAGATTGACCACGCGTGCCACTGGCAGGTGTTCCAGGGCTCCGGCGGCCACCTTGGCGGCGGAACCGGTCAAGCCAGCACTACGGCGCTGAGGGATCACCACACCATGGGCTCCCATGGCCTCAGCGGAGCGAACAACCGCCCCAAGGTTATGCGGGTCGGTGACACCGTCTAGGGCCACCAGCAAGGGAGGTTCCCCCAGATCCGAGCAGCCCTCGATGAGGCTGTCGAGATCAAGAGTTTCCGCCGCCGCCGTCTGCAGGGCGATGCCCTGGTGAACAGACCCACCTGTGATCTGTCCCAACCGGGCCCAGGTCACCTCTTCCACGAGAACGCCCGAGGCCTTGGCATCGCGCAGGAGCTGGAGGAATTTGGAGGCACTGCGCATCTCCGCAGTGCACCAGATGCGATGGATGGGGCGTCCGGCCTCCAACGCGGCCTGGGTGGCATGACGCCCCCAAATCAGATCGTCCGCTGGCGGGGTGGCCGCTGCAGCCTCCGGTGCTGCATCCGGCCGCTGAGGACGAGCCTCGTCGAAGCGGGATCTGGGGCGCTGGGAAGGTTGGCGCCGTTCATCCCCGGAGCGACGGCGGTCGCCGAACCGATCGTTGCGATCGCGAAAACGTCCAGGCCCTGAACGTTCGTTTTGAGAGCCCGAGCGGGGAGCGTTCTGATCTCGGTCGAAGGATCGGGAGCGGTTGCCGAACCGCTCTTTCGGACGATCATCAAAACGTTCTACTGATCGATCACCGGCGCGATCACCGAAACGATCCCCAGACCGCTCCTTGAACCGATCACCGGCGCGATCACCGAAACGATCCCCAGACCGCTCCTTGAACCGATCACCGGCGCGATCACCGAAACGATCCCCAGACCGCTCCTTGAACCGATAACCGGGTCGACCACCACCTCGCGACTGGTCCAACTCTCCATCCCGTGGAGCGCGTCGTTCGCGATAACCGCCGCCATCACGCCCGGGCTTGGAATAGGGGGAACGACCCCCGTCGGAACGGCGGTTGCCTGGCATGGGGCGAGCGTTGCCGGAACGGCCCCCTACTGGTGGTCGACCGCCCCCACCTCCTCCTGGCCCCGAACGGCCATCGCGGGATGGACCGCTGGAGCGGCGTTCAAAGCGAGGGCTCATGGTGTGCGAGGCAACGTTATGGGTGGGATCCGGCTTGCTCCAAGTGATCGAAGAGCTCCGCAAGCCGGGCTGGATTGTTCAGAAACAGCCAGCCCACCATTGTCTCAAACCCTGTGGCCCTTCCATAAACCGCAGCGTCTGCACGCCGTGGCCCACGCCCGGCACTGTTGCGACCCCGGCGCACCAGATCGAGTTCTTCTGAACAGAGGAGCTCGCGTTCTTCAAGCCAGCTCAGCAAGCGGGACTGGGCGTCAGCACGAACATCAGCCACGACAGCACGATGCAGGTCGCCAGAACGTCCTGGCCTCGATCCATGGCGGAGCCGTTGATGCAACTCCCACACGGCATCGCCAATCCAAGCGAGTTGCAATGGTCCCAGCTGTTCGTTGATGTCGCTGGGAGACTGGCTTCTGATCCAATCGCTCAAGCGGCCAACTGGTTTAGGGCTGTGGGCAGATCCTCCGCCAGATGAAGGAACTCCTCAAGACGCACCAACTTGATCGTCTGCGTCACCCTCGTGTTCCCCACCAGCACAAACGACCGCTTGGCATCCGTGCATTGCTTTGCCAGCTGAACCAATGCCCCAAGGCCGGATGAATCGAGGAAATCGATCTTGCTGAGATCGAGAACAGACGGAAGCTTGTTGGCCTTCAAAACATCACCCACATACTCCATGAACTGCTTCTCGGAGTACGCATCCAGCTGACCGGTGAAATGAAACACCAAACAGCCGTCTTTCTGTTCAAATCCGCCCCGGAGAGAGACGGTCAGTCGCTGCAGTTCGCTGATGGGATCAAGCCCCCCAGGCATCATCGGCACGAAGTGTAGTGATGCTGAGCGTTGGCTACCACCTCATCAATGGCGATCGGCCATCAGCGTCACAAAGCGGGCGAAATGATGGTCGGCGTCGTGGGGGCCCGGACTCGCTTCCGGGTGGTACTGCACTCCGAACACCGGCTTCTGACGGTGGGCGATCGCTGCCACGGTGCGGTCGTTCAGATTGAAATGGGTGACGTCAATGACGTCTGAATCCAGAGAATCAGCGGAGAGGGCAAAGCCATGGTTCTGACTGGTGATTTCAACCCGGCCAGTGGTGCCACAGGGATGGTTCAAGCCGCGGTGGCCATAGGACAGCTTGAACGTCTCTCCGCCCAGGGCCAGACCAAGGATCTGATGACCCAGACAGATGCCGAACAGGGGTAGATCGGATTCCTCCAGCAACAGCTTGGCCAGGGCAATCCCATGGGTCACCGCTGCCGGGTCGCCAGGGCCGTTGGACAGAAAGACGCCATCCGGGCGATGGGAACGAACCGTATCCAGATCCGTGTCTGCCGGCAGAACCGTGACGTCACAGCCATGGGCGACCAATCGATCGAGGATGGCGCGCTTGATGCCGAAATCGATGGCGACAACACGGAAGGGCGCGTCCCTGCGGCGCTGCAAACGTTGATCGAAGCCAACACTGCAGGCCTGATTCCACTGGTAGGGCTCACGGGTAGTGACGCGGTCCGCCAGGTTCAGCCCCTGCATCGACGGGGCCTGCTTCAGGAGCTCCAGCAACTGCGCCGGGGTCTGACCGTCACTGCTGATCACGCCATTCATGGCCCCCACCTCACGCAGGTGACGCACCAGGGCACGGGTGTCCACACCGCTGATGCCCACCAGCTGGTGGGTTTGCATCCAGCTCTCAAGAGACTGCTCACAGCGCCAGTTGCTGGGAACTGGGGCCAGCTGGCGGGCAATCACGCCACGGGCGTGGGGGCGATCAGCTTCTTGATCGTCAGCATTCACCCCGGTGTTGCCGAGTTCGGGATAGGTGAAGCTCACCAGCTGCCCGGCATAGGAGGGGTCTGTCAACACCTCCTGATAACCGGTCATGCCTGTGTTGAAGACCACCTCACCGATGGTGGTGCCGCGATGGCCGAAGCCGACACCGGTGAGAACCGTGCCATCGGCAAGGACGAGATAAGCCTTGTCTGATGGGGAATCGGGCATCGAAGGGCCGCCGCAGGTCATCAGTCACTCATTCTCCATCTCCGTCGGACAGAGCATCCCGCAGAGCCACAAGCTTGTCCCAGGCCCTTCCCTCGATCAGAACAGCCAGAGCCTGAGCGACAGCAGCCGACAGATCACTTTGAAGACCGGCAGCCCATAGCACCAGCGCTGTGTTGAAGGCCACAACCTCCGTCTGCGCCAGCGATCCCTGTCCCTGCAGAACGTTCTGAAGGATCTGCTGGTTCACCGCGCAGTCACCACCGCGCAGCAGATCGAGACCAGCACGGGTCAGGCCCAGATCTTCAGGGGAGACCTCCTTTGTGGTGATGCTCCCGGATTCGATCAAACGCAAGGCATTGGGACCCGCCAAGGACGCCTCATCGAGGCTTCCAGCTCCATGAACCACAACGGCACGGCTCAAGCCCAAGTGCTGCAGAGCGCCCGCCATGGGGTCGAGAAGTTCCGAACGCGCTACGCCAAGAACCTGCGCCTGGGGCTGCAGCGGATTGACCAGGGGCCCCAAAAGGTTGAACACCGTGCGGACCCCCAGGGTGCGTCGCAGCGGCGCCAGATTCACAAGAGATGGATGCCAGGCGGGAGCAAACAGGAAGGTGACGCCGGTTCCCGGCAACGCCTCCACAACCTTCTTCAACGGTGCCTTGAGGTTGAGACCGAGCCCCTCGAGCACATCAGCTGAACCCACTTTGCCGCTGGCGCTGCGGTTGCCGTGCTTAGCCACATTGACCCCGCAAGCCGCCGCGGTGAAGGCGACCGCCGTGGAGATGTTGAAGGTGTCGGCACCGTCACCACCGGTGCCACAGGTGTCGACCATGGCCAGATCGGGTCGGTCGCAGGGAAGGGGGCAGGCCTCGCGCAGGACAGCCGCCATGGCCGCAAGCTCATCTGCCACCATCCCTTTGGCCCTCAGTCCAGCCAGGAACGCCCCGGTCTGCACCGGCTCGAGCTCTTCAGCCAGCCAGGCACGCATCAGGGCAGTGGCTTCATCGGAGCTGAGGTTGTTGCCCTGCAGCAGATGGTCCAAGCAACCGGACCAGGAACGCGGGTCTGAAGACATGGAGGGAGAGCTGGCAGTAAAAAACCCGGGGTGCGAGGCACGCCGGGCCGGCTGATGGGGACAGACCCACTATCCCCCAGATCAACGGAGAACGACCAGCCATTGAAGCCTGATGCCTAGTTTGGCCTGACAACGGGACCCACAAGCTCGCATGGCCGCCCTTCGTCTCGATCTGATCGGCCGCTATCTGCGTCCCCATCGCCGCACGGTGATGCTTGGAGCCATCGCCTTGGTGGTGGTCAACGTTCTACGGGTCACGATCCCGATGGAAGTGCGCAGCGTTGTGGACGAGCTGCAGGAGGGATTCAGTTACGCCGGAGTCCTGCGCCAGGCGGGGTGGGTTGTGCTGCTCGCCAGCGCCATGGGCGTGATCCGACTGGCCTCGCGTCAACTCATCTTCGGCGTGGGGCGCCAGGTGGAAGTGGATCTGCGTCAGCGCCTGTTCGAGCACATGCTCCGCCAGGAACCCGATTGGATTCAGAGCAAGGGCAGCGGTGAAGTGATCAGTCGCGCCACCAGCGATGTGGAAAACATCCGGCGCCTGCTCGGATTCGCGATTCTCAGCCTGACCAACACGCTGCTGGCCTATGCGCTGACGCTGCCCGCGATGTTGGCCATCGATCCGTGGCTGACCCTGGCCGCCGTCGGGCTCTACCCCGTGATGCTCAGCACAGTGCGCCTGTTCGGTGGGCGCATGATGCGTCAGAAGCGCGCGCAGCAGGAAGAACTCTCCGCCCTCAGCAACCTGATTCAGGAGGACCTCTCGGGGATCGGCGCCATCAAGATCTACGGCCAGGAGGGAGCAGAACAGCAGGCCTTCGCCACACGGAACCGCCGCTACCGCGACAGTGCCATTCAGCTGGCAAGAACACAAAGCACCCTGTTCCCGCTGCTTCAGGGAATTTCCTCCCTCTCTGTTCTTTTGCTGCTGGCCATCGGCAGCGGCCAGCTCGAAGCCGGTCGTCTGAGCATTGGAGGACTGGTCGCCCTGATCCTTTATGTGGAGCAGCTCGTCTTCCCAACGGCACTGCTGGGATTCACGCTCAACACCTTCCAGACCGGCCAGGTGAGCCTCGAGAGGGTGGAGGAATTACTGAAACGGGAACCAAAGATCAAAGACCCTGATCCCTCTGATGTTCAGCCGCAGCCAACGGCAGAACACCGGGGACGTTTTGAAGCCCGCGGCCTGACGGTCCAGTACCAGGGTGCTGAGAAGAACACCCTCAATGGCCTGAGCTTCTGCATCGAGCCAGGGGAGTTGGTGGCTGTTGTGGGGGCCGTGGGCTGCGGCAAGACCACCCTGGCTCGGGCGTTCGGTCGGATGGTTCCACTGGAACCGGGACAGCTGTTCCTGGATGGCGTGGATGTCACCCAAATGCCCCTGAGGAGGTTGCGCCGTGACGTGGCGATCGTTCCCCAGGAGGGCTTCCTGTTCACCAGCACCCTGGCGGACAACCTGCGCTACGGCGATCCTGACGCCAGTGATCAGCTGGTTGAACTGGCGGCAGAGCAAGCCCGCCTGGCTGATGACGTGAAGGGCTTCCCCGATGGTTTCGGAACCATCGTTGGCGAACGCGGCATCACTTTGAGTGGTGGACAGCGTCAACGCACAGCCTTGGGCCGGGCTCTACTGATGTCGGCGCCGGTGTTGGTCCTCGACGACGCCTTGGCGAGCGTTGACAACAACACGGCTGCGGCGATTTTGGATTCGATCCGAGCTCAGGATGACCGGAGCATCGTGATGATCAGCCATCAACTTTCAGCCGCAGCGGCCTGTGATCGCATCCTGGTGATGGAGAACGGACGCATCGTTCAACAGGGACACCACAACGTCTTGATTCAGCAGCCGGGTGTGTACAAACGGCTTTGGGAGCGTCAGCAGGCGTCGCAACAACTGGATGCGTTGGCTTCCTGAAGAATCTCCGGGCGATTTCTGACAACACCAACGTTCTTGGCTTAGCTATGAGGGCAACTTTCTGCCTATGACCAGCGGATCCCCTTTCGCGGTGCGCTGCACGCTCACCTTTGGCGATATCTACGGACAGGTGCTGGCCTGGATGGCCGTCATTTTTGTGAGCCTGGCTGCGGGGCTGGCCCTGATGGGCTCGTCGCGACCAGTGTTTGCGCTGGTGGGAGTGGGGCTGATTTTGGTGCTCAGCCTTCCGTTTCTGCTCTTCGCATTTGTGACAACGCTGCTGAATCACATCCAGCTCAACCCAGTTGAGGGGGAAGCCAACGCGTCCTGAGCATTCACTGCAATAAGAAAGGAGGGTCTATCAACACGTCCGTAAAGGCTATCCCCAGATAGTTCCGCAGGACGAGACCACTCCCTTTGTCGACCGTTAGCAGGAGCTAGTTCCATCCTGCCCCGCGATTGAGGGCAGACATTCCTGGCGCGGGCGCGGTTTCTGGTTCAACATGATGAACAAACTGTTTTTGTTTCTCAGAAGCAACTTTCATAATCAACAAGCCATTAATCAATTGCAAGCAATTGATTGATCCATCCAATTCGTCTTGTTTTCTGGCCATGGCCCAGCCATCAGCAAAATCTCATCCACCCCTGATGACATTCTCAATGGTGTCAACAGTCAAATGCGCCTGACACGCAGACTCGCTTCGAGACGGCTCAGCAACAGCGCCATTCAGGCTGAAAACCGCTGACAAAATCACACCCTTTCTGCAGAACATTGTTCAAACAAGAACCACTCTTCAAGACAACCTTTGATTAGTTCCTTTGTATCCCTCACTTGGGGAACAATCACTGAGAGTTCACTGATTGCCCTCTACGCGGCAGCATCACGGTGTTGAATCCGCTGCCTAAGCTCTGCGGACCGACGCAACCAACATGCTCCCTTCCTGGCTGTCTCCCCGCGGCGGCGCCGAATCCTCTGCACCGGCAACGCATGCCGTGTTGGGGACGCCGCTGAAGGCCACACTGATGGCTGACCAGGAGGAAGCAATCTTTGCCTGTGGGTGCTTTTGGGGTGCTGAAAAGGGATTTTGGCGACTCCCTGGGGTGGTGAGCACTGCTGTGGGATATGCGGGAGGCCAGACCGAGCAACCGAGCTACAACGAGGTCTGCTCCGGCAGAACCGGACACACGGAAGTGGTGCGAGTGGTATGGAGCCGACCCGCCCTCGACTTCAGCGACCTGCTGAAACTGTTCTGGGAGTGCCACGACCCCACCCAGGGCAACAGGCAAGGCAACGACACCGGCAGCCAATACCGATCAGCCATCTACACGTTCAATCCGGAGCATCTGCAACTGGCCCTGGCCAGCCGAGACGCCTATCAAGTCGCCCTCTCGGCCAAGGGCTACGGGGCCATCACCACCGAAATCCTGGCGGACCAGACCTTCTATTTCGCCGAGGACTATCACCAGCAGTACCTCGCCAAACCAGGCAGCCGCCCCTACTGCTCCGCGATGCCAACCCAGACGCTGCTTGGTGACTTCGAGGGATCGAACTACAAACTCCCGAAGCAGGTCTGGGACAAGTACGACTGGTCCATCAGTCACTGCGTGCTTCGATCCGACAACAGCCCTATCGCCCTTAGCTGATTCGGCCAAGATGAGGATGGTCCCAACCCATGTCATGCCCGAGCCCTGGTCTGATCGGCAGGTGATCCTGGCCATCGCCCTCACCTTGATTTTGGTTCTGGGCCTGATAATCGGCAGTGCCTCCCACAATCGTGAGCAGCAAGCTCCGATGCTGTGGCGTGAGACCCCCCAAACCAAAGCAACACCGTTGGCAATCTGACTACCAGCACGCGAGCAAACTTCCTGTTGGTGCGATCGTGGATGAAGAAGGACCCCTCCGTTCTGCAGTGAGTGAACGGCCTGATCCATCCGAACAGCGACAACTGCATCCCCTGCCGAGGGGTCTGGTGGAGCTCTACGGCCTGATCGCCGTTCTGGTGGTGCTCATCCCCGAATGGCTGGCAGATGGAACTCTGAATCTGGGCCAGGCCAAAGGTCCTGCCTCACTCCCGATGCGCTCGAGAGCCTGGCGCACCCTGCCCGAGCTGCGTCTGGCGGCGATGACCCTGGCTGAGCTTCGCCAGGCCGCCGCAGAACTGCGGGTGTACCACTACGGATCTGCAACGAGAGACCAGCTCACCACTCGGTTACTCAGGCGACTCAGACGCCGGGATGCATTGTGATAGCTTAATTCTGACGGGGCGTGGCGCAGCTTGGTAGCGCACCACTTTGGGGTAGTGGGGGTCGTGGGTTCAAATCCCGCCGCTCCGATTCAACCGTCTTGTTTCCCCACCTGAACACCAACACTTCAGGATCTGTGCCGGCGGTTTCGCCGGCTCTTTTTTTTGCCTTCAGCAACCGAATGAGGAAAGTGGCTAAAGCCATCAAGCCAACTCGGAGCTCATGCAACCTGTCGTTATGCGCCCATTAACGATGGTTGAGGAGCCATAAAAAAACCGGTTTAAACCATCAAAAAGCCCCGGTTTGGAAGGTCCAAACCGGGGCAAAAGCACCACAACAACGGTTTGGCTTCAGGGCTGAATGCCTGCCACAGCACTGCGGGATTTTTCAAGGATGCTGCCCCGGAGAGGGACAAAGCCCAGGGCCGCCGCCCGATTCTGGGTGGCGTCGTCAAGCATGTAGTTGAAGACTTCCTGCACAGCCTCGGCGTTAGCGCCATTGCCGTTTGCATATGCCAACACCCAGGTGAGTGTTGCGATGGGATAAGCACCAGCGGCCTCCGGATTGGGATTGCTGCCCGCCAGATGCTGATCAAGCTCAATGCCGTTGAGGGCTTTGGCACCGGCCTCCACGGAGGGCTGGAGAAATTCACCGGATTTGTTCTGCACCGCAGCAGCCTTCACATTCCCCTTGATGTACGACTGATTCACGTAGCCGATCGCACCCTCACGGTTCGCGATCACTCCTGCTACTCCGGAATTACCCTTGGCCCCCACGCCCACCGGCCACTTCACCGATTTGCCGGTGCCGAGGGTCCAATCCGGTGAGAACGCCTGCATGGAATCAGCGAACGCCTTGGTGGTGCCGGAGCCATCCGAGCGATGCACCCAGGTGATCGTGCCCGCTTCGCAGCCGAGCTCCCTCCAATCGCTGATGCCGCCGATGGCCACCTCCACCGCCTGTTGCTGGGTGAGTTGAAGCTCGCAACCTGGCTTGTTGTACCCAAAGGCGATTGTTCCCCCCACCATCGGGATCTGGACCACCCCTTGGCTCACCTGCTTGCGGTCAGCCTCCTTGATCGGGTCGTCTGAAGCGGCGAAATCAACGGTGCGATCAATGAAGGCTTTGCGACCGGAACCAGAACCCACCGCCTGATAGTTCACGTTGGTTCCACCGGAGCCGGCGAGATCGGCGAACCAGCTCTGGTAAACCTTGGCGGGGAAGGAGGCTCCTGCCGCATTGAGTCTGGACACACTGGAACTACCGCCACAGGCGGCAAGGCCAAGAGCGAGGACGCTCAGGCTTAATACAACCAGGGAACGACGTGCCAAAACCGTTTGAGTGATTTGCTGCATCATCCCGCGTCATTGATCCAAGCTCAGGGAGTGGGCACAACGGTGGATGCGACGGTGAGTCGTGTTGCCACCGCGTAGCAGCGCAGCCAGCGGTTCACCCGTTTGCGGTGAGGGGCGGGAACCTCCTCAATCAACTGGATGAGTTCATCAGCCCCCATGCGTCGCAGGGCACGGACGTCCACATGCCAGAGCGCTTCGGCTTCACGAATCAAACGCGCCCAGGTGCGCACCTGCTGCCATTGACGCAGGCGGGAGCGGATGGGGCGTTGATGGGGATGCAGAAAAGCCGTCATAGCTTCAGCCTGCTGCGTTCAGCAGCACTCTCTGCAAAATCACCCAGACGCTTCGGAGTGCTGAAGCAAATGCGCAGGCTCAGGCGCTGAGGCGATCGGCTTCGAGCTCAACGGGCGCAACCGGAAACTCCAGCTCCGCCACCTCACGATCGCTCAAACGACGGGTCCAGGCCCCCTTGATCGGATCGTTCCAACGGAAACCCGCTGCTTTGGCGAGGTGTCGTTCTTCGAACGACACCCGGGCACGCATCAACTGGCGGGGTTCCAGGCCCCGCTCTAACAGCTGCTCAAGATCGTCACAGCGGGCGAAGACTTCCGCGATGTAGATGCAATCGCTGAGGGCTCGGTGGGCCGCCCAGACCGGGACGCCGTAAGCCAGGGCCAAGTCCCGCACTGAGGGGCGCGAACGCAACTGACGCTCCGCCGGCCAGCGGATGTCTTCCATGGTGCAGAGCCACGGTGTAGCGGTGGCCGGCACAACTCCAAGACCGAACCACTGACGATCGAAGGCCGCGTTATGAGCCACCAGCAGATCGGCAGCGTCCAGCAGATGCTCAAACCACACCAGCGCCTCCCGCCAGGGCTGGGGCCTGCGGGTGACGGCGGCGGGGATCCGGTTGATTGCCTCTGCCGCGTTGGAGTCCACCGGCAGAAGAAACGATTGCTGGGCCAGCACCGAGCGACTCGGCACATCAAACAAAATGCAGCCCAGCTCAAGGCATTGGTCCTGCAGCGGATCCAAACCGGAGGTCTCGGTGTCGATGATAAGAAGGGTGGTAGGTGAGGCCTTTGGCGCGTCCTCTGGCTCATCAGCCTTGGCTTCGGGTTCAGCGGCTGGCGGAGCAGGCAACGGCGTTGTCTCTGTTCGGGGCTCCGCCTGAGGCCTTGAAAATCCCGCAAGCAAATCGAGCTGTTCAGGCATGACGCAGTGACTCCTCCCGCCCCTGATTCTCCCGCCCCGGGCAAGGTGCATGCTGCCTAAGGTTCAACCTCTTCATCTCAAGCGAATGGCCCTCGGGATCGGCGACCGGCTCCCCTCCTTCAGCCTGGAGGATCAGAACGGTGACCTTCGCACTCCCGTCTCGGTGCAGGGCCGCTGGCTGGTGCTGTTCTTCTATCCCAAGGACGACACACCAGGCTGCACGGCTGAAGCCTGCAGCTTCCGCGACAACGCAGAGATCTTTGCTGCCCTCGATGCAGAGGTCTGGGGCATCAGCGGTGATGACGCCTTCAGCCACCGCCGTTTCGCCGCCCGCCACAACCTCACGTTTCCGCTGCTGTGCGACCGCAACAACGCCCTGCGCCGCGAGATGGGTGTGCCCAAAGCCCTTGGTCTGCTGCCCGGTCGCGTCACCTACATCGTTGATGGCGAGGGGGTGATCCGTCACACCTTCAGCAACCTCCTGGATGGCCCGTCCCACGTGCGTGAAGCACAGCGTGTGCTGAATCAGCTGCGCGGTTGAGCATGGCCAACTGGCGTCAGCTGGGTGCGATCTGGCAACTGCGGCCGGCCGAACCCACGGGATTGATCGAATTCATAGGCGGCAGCTATCTGGCGGCCACCCCCCAGATCAGCTACCGCAGGCTGCTTGAAGAGCTGGCGGCGGACGGGTTGACTGTGCATGCCTGGGCCTATGTGCCTGGGTTCGATCATCAACGTCAGGCCCGCGATGCCTGGAGTGCCTTCCGCTCAGCGCGTCGCCAACTTGAGGAGCGCTGCGGGGCCCTTGCAGCTCCGCTGCGGCTTGGCCACAGCCTGGGTTGCAAGCTTCACCTGCTGGCCCCCGATGGGGGTCGCGGCAGCAGGGCTCTGGTGGCTGTGAGCTTCAACAACTTCAACGCCAATCGCTCGATTCCCTTGCTGGGGGAACTGGCACCAAGGCTCGGGGTGGAAACCGAGTTCAGCCCAAGCCCAGCTGAAACGCTTCGCTTGATAAGCCGCCACTACCAACAGGAGCGGAACCTGGTGGTGCGCTTCGGGCGCGATGAACTGGATCAAAGCGGCGATCTGATCCAGGCCTTGAGAGAACGTCCCTCCGACGCCAGCTCAACCCTGGAGCTGCCCGGTGATCACCTCACCCCGGCCAGTGCAGGGCTGCGGCGCAGCTTTCTCGGAGACTGGGCGGATGACCCCAGGCGGGTGGCGATCATCCGTCAGCTGAGCCGAACCATCGGCCAGGCGATCAGGCCCTGAGGCGATCCAGAACAGAGCGATCTTCCAGGGTGCTGGTGTCGCCTGTAACCTCCTGACCCGCCGCCAAGGCCCGCAGGATCCGGCGCATGATCTTGCCGCTGCGGGTCTTGGGAAGGGCATCACTGCAACGGATCTCATCCGGCCGGGCAATCGGACCGATTTCCGTTCCCACATGGGCGCGCAACTCATTCACCAGAGCGTCATCGCCCTCGCGGCCCGCTTCCAGGGTGACAAAGGCCACGATGCCTTCGCCCTTGAGGTCGTCGGGCCGACCCACGACGGCCGCCTCCGCCACCGCAGGGTGACTGACCAGGGCTGATTCAATTTCCATCGTGCCGAGACGGTGGCCCGAGACGTTGATCACGTCATCGACGCGACCCATCACCCAGAAGTAGCCATCGGCATCCCGCCGGGCACCATCCCCCGCGAAATAGAGGTAGGACCCATCTGCAGGCCGGATGTGCTCCCAATAGCTCTCGCGGAAGCGTTGGGGGTTGCCATGCACGGTGCGCATCATTCCAGGCCAGGGGGCACGCACCGCCAAGTACCCGCCTTCATCATCGCCACAGCTATTGCCTTCAGCATCGATGATGTCGGCCTGAATGCCGGGCAGGGGCAAGGTGGCGGAGCCGGGCTTGGTGGGCGTTGCCCCCGGCAGGGGGCTGATCATCACCCCGCCAGTTTCGGTCTGCCACCAGGTATCGACGATCGGGCAGCGGTTACCTCCAATCACGTCGCGGTACCACATCCAGGCCTCCGGATTGATCGGTTCACCGACGGTGCCGAGCAGACGGAGGCTACTCATGTCGGACTGGTCCGGAACGGAGCGACCGCTCTTCATGAACGCCCGGATTGCGGTGGGAGCCGTGTAGAAGATTGTGATTCCGTGCTTCTGGATCAACTCCCAGAAGGCACCGGGCTTAGACGGGCGCGGTGCACCCTCGTACATCACCGTCGTTGCACCGTTCGACAAAGGGCCGTAGACGATATAGCTGTGGCCGGTGATCCAACCCACATCGGCCGTACACCAGAAGACATCCTCATCCCGGATGTCGAAGATCCACTGGAAAGTGAGGTGGGCCCAGAGGTTGTAGCCGGCGGTGGTGTGCACAACGCCCTTGGGCTTGCCGGTGGAGCCTGAGGTGTAGAGCACGAACAAGCGGTCCTCGCTGGCCATCGGCTCAGCGGGGCAGGCGGCACTCTGAACATCCACCAGGTCATGCCACCACTGATCGCGACCAGAGACCATCTCCACGTCCTGCTTGGTGCGCTGCACCACAAGCACGCCGGTCACTGAGGGGCAGGCGCCATTAGCCAGCGCCGCATCCACAGCGGGCTTGAGTGACACCGGCTTGTCCTTGCGGAAGCCGCCATCAGAGGTAATCACCGCTTTCACTTCACCATCGTTGAGACGATCCCTCAGGGCTTCGGCGGAAAAGCCACCGAACACCACTGAATGGGGAGCACCAATGCGCGCGCAGGCGAGCATGGCGATCGCCGCCTCAGGCACCATCGGCATGTAAAGCGCCACAAGGTCACCCTTGCAGATGCCCATGGCCTTGAGGCCATTGGCGGCTTTGCACACCTCAGAATGCAGTTCCTTGTAGGTGAATCGGCGCACATCCCCCGGCTCTCCTTCCCAGATCAACGCTGTTTTCTGCGCCGTTGGCCCATCGAGATGACGGTCTAGGCAGTTGTAGGAGAGGTTCGTGGTCCCGCCCTCAAACCAGCGCGCGAACGGAGGATTCGACCAATCGAGCACGGTTTGGAAGGGCTCGAACCAATGCAGTTCTCGACGGGCGGCCTCACCCCAGAACGCATCAGGATCGTTTTTGGCGGCATCGGCCATGGCCCGATAGGCCTCGAGGCTGCCGATGCGCGCTTTGGCGGCGGTGTCTGCTGGCGGCTCGAACACCCGCTGCTCCTGCAGCACGCTTTCGATGGTGGTGTTGGCGTCGGTCACAGCAGACTGCGCAGTGCTTCTCCTGGAAGGGTAAGGAGCAGGACCCCGCTTGATCCAGGTCCCTTATCAATCCGTCGGACGATGATGCAGTCGATGCGAAAGGATTGAGCTGGGCATCGCCATCCCGGGATGAAACTGCCACCTTCCGCTTGTCTATTCGATCTGGATGGGCTTCTGCTCGACACCGAGCCGCTGCATGGCAGGGGCTGGTGGGAAGCCGCGGCCCACTTCGGCACCCAGCTGAGCGAGGCCCAGTTAATGCAGCTGAAAGGCCGTCGCCGGCTCGACTGTGCGGCCCAGGTGGATGCATGGCTGGCGAAACCGGTGGGCGCGGATGCCCTGTTGGCAGTGCAGCAGCCGATCGTGCGTGCCCTGCTTCCGAATGCTGCCCCGATGCCTGCCGCGCAGGAGCTGGTGGCGCATTGCCACAGCCGGGGCATCCCCATGGCAATGGTCACCAGCAGCAGCCGCGAGGCCGTTGCGTTCAAAGCAGCACCCCATTCCTGGCTCGAGCTGATCCAGGAACGGGTCTACGGCGACGATCCCGAGCTGGACGCGGGCAAACCCGACCCCGCACCCTTTCGGCTTGCCGCCCACCGCTTGGGGCTCAACCCAAACACCTGCTGGGCCCTGGAGGATTCCCAGGCCGGCAGCCAATCGGCCCATGGAGCCGGTTGTCAGGTCTGGCTGGTAAGCCCCAAGGGCTCAGACGAACCCGACCTGAACACCAACCCCTGTGGAATTAACAGCTTGGCTGTTGTGTTGAAGCTGTTGTGTTGAAGCGGTCGGCTTAAAGTCGCTGCTCAGTACAGGCGGCTGAGCACAAAGTCCGGCAGTTCCATCAAGGCGCGTTGCGCCTCAGACTCTGGCAGCCAAGCAATCGATTCACGGGATTCGCGAGCAAAGGTTTCCGCCAGCTCACGGGTGCGTTCAATCGCCTTGGATGCCCGCACCATCTCCAGTGCTTTATCCAGGTCACCGGGCTCGGAAAACTGACGATCGATCAATAGATGCAGCGATGGATGCTCCCCTAGGGCATAGAAGGTGGGCGCGGTGAGATAGCCGCTGGCGAGATCACTGGCTGCCGGCTTGCCGAGCTGCTGGTCGCTTCCGGTGAAATCGAGGATGTCATCCACCACCTGGAAGGCCAAGCCCAGCTGGCGACCGAATTGATAGAGGCTATCGAGCTGGGACGGCGAGCAACCACTGAGCACGCCTGCGGCACGACAGCTGTTGGCAATTAAGGATGCCGTCTTGCAGTAACTCTTTTCGAGGTAGGTCTCAAAGGTTTGGGCCGTGTCGAAGCGGTAGAGGCCCTGCTTCACCTCCCCATCCGCGAGGTCCATGATCACGCGACTGAGCAGCTTGACCACGTCGAGGTCATCGAGATTGGCGAGGTGCCAGCTGGCCTGAGCGAAGAGGAAGTCGCCGGCAAGAACGGCAACGCGGGCATCAAACCGGCTGTGGACCGTGTCCACCCCGCGCCGGGTGGAAGCCTCATCCACCACATCGTCATGAACAAGCGAGGCCGTATGGATCATTTCGGTGATCTCAGCCAGGCGGCGGTGGCGGGGCGAGAGCTCTCCCTGAGCAGACAGGGCCCGCGACAGAAGTAGAACAATGCCGGGGCGCAACCGCTTGCCACCGGCACTGAACAGATGCTCCGCAGCGGCCTGAAGGATGGGATGACCTGCCCCGATCAGGCTGCGCAGGTCTCCGAGCAGGGTTTCAAGATCTGTCTCTACCGGTTGGAGTAGCTCGGTAACGGTGCTCATGACTCCCCTCGGCGCCGCGATCCTAGTGGTCCCACGCTCAGTCCTGCAGCAGCTGAAGGCTGACGGCAGGCCGCTGGCCCAGCCAGGGGGTGGCGCGCACTGCGAAGCCATCGGGGTCCGCGGTGACGCAGAAGCGGCAGCTTTGCAGGGAAAACGGCCTTGGAGCGGACGAGATGCCCGCCGGTGGCCCCAAAATGGCATCCAGTTGACGGGCCACGCCGATGGCCGGGTCAATGATCTGGACCGACTCCGGCACCAGCTGACGCAACAGGGGCACCAATAAGGGGTAGTGGGTGCAACCCAGCACGATCGAGTCCACGGAAGCCGCCAGCAAGGGTTCGAGATAGGCCTGGGCCGCACGACGCAGGTCGTCGCTGTTCATCTCGCCGGCTTCAATCAGAGGCACAAAGGCAGGACAGGCCTGCTCGATCACCACCGAGCCGGGATGAAGCGCTTCGATGCTGGCCCGGTAGGCCGAGGAGGCCACGGTGGCTGGTGTGGCTAGCACGCCAACACGGCGCGTTTCCACCATTGCTGCGGCGGCGCCGATCAGACCGATCAACGGTACCCCGGCCTGTCCCTCGGCTACATCTCTCGCCAGGGCATTGGTGGTGTTGCAGGCCATCACCACCGTGGAGACCTGTTGGTTGCGCAACCAACCCACCACTTCAGCGGCGATGCGCCGGATGTCATCCGGTTGACGATTGCCATAGGGAACCCGGGCCGTGTCACCGAGGTAGACGCAGGGCACCGGTCCATGGCGTTCGAGCACCCGACGCAGAACCGTCAGGCCTCCCAGGCCGCTGTCGAAGAACCCCAGCAGTTGCGGCGTCATCGCACCTCCTGCTTCAGGTAGTTGAGAATGCCGGCCGCCAGGGCCAAGGCCAGTCGGCGGCGATGGTCGGCCCTGGCCAGACGCGGCGCATCAATCGCCCCGGTGACAAATCCCATCTCCACCAGGGCCGAAGGCATGGTGCTGCGCCGGATCACGAAGAAGCGACCGCGTCTGACGCCGCGATTCGGTGTTCCGGGAGAGACATCCATCATCTGCTGCTGCAGATAGGAGGCCAGGCGTCCAGAGCGAGGGTCTGAGAAGAAGAACGTTTCGATCCCGTTCACATCCGGACGATTCATGCTCAGGGCATTGGCATGGATGCTCACGAAGGCAGTGGCTCGACTGCGGTTCGCCAGGGACACCCGCGGCGGCAGGTCCACATCCACTTCACGGGTGCGGGTCAAACGCACGTCCACGTCCCTCGCCCGCAGCAGGTCGGCCACCTGGAGCGACACATCCAAAACCACGTCGGTCTCGCGCAGACCGCCAATGCCGATGGCCCCCGGGTCAGGGCCGCCATGACCGGGGTCGATCACGATGCGGTAACGGTTGCGGGCCACCGTGGGCAGCCCGGAAGGATCCACCGGCGTGCGGGTGGGACGGAATCCACCCGGCGGGAGCCAGGCCGTGGCACGACCGGTTAGATCGCCTTCGCCGAAATCATCTAAGCCGCGGGTGGGCAGGCCGGTGAACACCAGTTCCCAGCGGTCCGTAGCGGTTCCACGCAGGCGCAGATCGTTGGGGTTGAGATCCACATCAGGGCGGAATTCCACCACCAGACGGGTGGCCCCCGCGCGGGGTTTTCCCAGCCGGATCTCACGGACGGCACCGCGTCCCGCCAGGCGCCGCGGGAATCTCAGCTCACCTGGAATGTCAATCCAGACCCGGATGCCACGGCTATCGCTGGCGGCCTGAAAAAACGCCTCCAATCGAGCGTTCCGGCTGGTGCGCAGCTTGAGAACCCCTTCCTCGGTGAAGGCCCAGGCGGCCAAAGCACTGGCTGCTCGGGCAGGCAACGCCTGGGTGAAAGCCGTGCACTGCAGGGCCGCGGCCAGAAGCCAGGCCATCCGTCTGGACGACGCCGGAGCCATGGCGCTCAGAACAGCGTGGGTTGGCGGTGCCGAAGGCTCGGCATCTGACCCCGAACATGACCGAGATGGTTGGTGTTGACCGGAGCAATGGCTGCTCCCGCCTGGACACCCGCATCCGCGAGAACCGTTCCCCAGGGATCAATCACCAGGGCGTGTCCATGACTCTGTCGGCGACCGTGGTGGACACCGGTCTGAGCGGGAGCAAGGACATAGGCCGTGTTTTCAATGGCCCTGGCCTGCAGAAGCACCTGCCAGTGGTCTTTTCCGGTGAAGGCCGTGAATGCCGCAGGAATCATCAACAGGTCTGCGCCGGCACCGACGAGATGACGATAGAGCTCAGGAAACCGCACGTCGTAGCAAATGGACAGCCCCACATTGCAGAGACCTGGAATCTCAACGACCGGAGGCAGATCCCTGCCTGGGTTCACCGTTGCCGACTCGCGGTAGGTGTTGCCGTCCGGCAGGTCGACATCAAAGAGGTGAATCTTGTCGTAACGGCCCAGGAGCATGCCGTCACGGTCGACAAGCTCAGCACGGTTCAAGGTTCGCGATCCATCACCCACCGGCACAGGAAAGCCACCGCCCAGCAGCGCCACCTGATAGCGACGCGCCATGGTCACCAGGAAGCGACTGCTCCGCTCCGCCAGGGTCGGAGCCAGCTCCAGGCGCCGGCTGTCCTCGCCCATGAAGGCAAAATTCTCCGGAAGACCGATCAGCTCGGCACCTCGGCGGGCAGCCAGATCGATCTGCTCTTCAGCTGCATTGAAGTTGAGCTCCGGGTCCTGACCGCTCGTCAGCTGGACAGCAGCCGCCAGGAAGTCGCTCACATGCACTGATCAGATGAGCGAACTTTAGTGAGGGTCAGGCCGCCCGAAGCACCCCAGGCTCGACCTGTGTCGGAACGACACTGAGCTGATCGAGGCCAGCACAGCAACGGAAATCGGCGTCGTGATCGCCCAGGCGAATTAAGCGCTGACCATGGGTCGCCGTGCGAAGACAAGCCTCTGGTTCGGATTGCCACTCACGCCAGAGGGAGACGGCTGCCGTGAGTTCGTCGTTGGCGGCACTGCTCCCGGTGGGATCCAGCTCCAGCAAGCGATGGCCCAATGCACCAGCGGCCAAGGAATCCTCGAGGGAGTAGGCCCCCTCCCAGCCGCTGCCGACAATCGCCACGTGGCTGGGTTGTTTCGCCAGCAAGCGCTGGGCCACGGCTTCACGATTCGGCAACGCCGCCGTAAGCAGAAGGGGAACCTCGCTGACACGATCGAGAGCCCGGGTGCCATTGGTGGTGCTCATGAACAGACGCTTGCCAGCCACCCGCTCCGGCTTAACGGCAACGGGTGAATTGCCCAGGTCAAATCCCTCGAGCATCTGCCCACCGCGCTCACCAAGGAGCAGACGCGCATCGGCAGGCCACGCCGCTGCAGCAGCGCGCAGATCGTCGAGGCTGGCAAATGCCTGCACCGCCTCGGCACCGTTGTGCAACGCCCAGGCAATGGTGGTGGTGGCCCGCAGCACATCAATCACCACCGCCGCATCGGGACGAAGGTCCTGCGGCATCTCTGCCGGCACATGGAAGTAGGAGATCTGCATGGCCACGCTGAACACCGGCGTGCGACACAGTACCGAGACCGCGTGCGCCGAGACCGTCATCCCATGGCCCTGTTCCAATCCGGTCCGGCCACCCGAGATCTGCGGGGCTTCCTAAAGCTGCTCGAAGACCGCGGCCAGTTGCGCCGGATCACGGCACCGGTGGATCCCGACCTTGAGCTGGCAGCCATTGCCGACCGGGTGCTGAGCCAAGGGGGGCCCGCTCTTTTGTTCGAAAACGTGATCGGCTCATCGATGCCGGTGGCCGTCAACACCCTCGGCACCGTGGAACGGGTGGTGTGGAGCATGGGCCTAGAACGGGCCGAGCAGCTGGAGGAGCTGGGGTCACGCCTGGCCCTGCTGCAGCAACCTCGCCCCCCCAAAGGCCTGGAGGAAACCAAACAGTTCGCCAGGGTGTTCTGGGATCTGGTCAAGGCCAAGCCCGACCGCGACCTCACGCCCCCCTGCCGTCAGCAGGTGTTCCGTGGCGATGAGGTTGATCTCGACAACATCCCCCTGATCCGGCCCTGGCCAGGGGATGCCGGGGGCGTGATCACGCTTGGACTGGTGATCACCAAAGACCCCGAAACCGGTGTCCCCAACGTGGGTGTTTACCGGCTTCAGAAGCAGTCGGTGAACACGATGACCGTGCACTGGTTGAGCGTGCGGGGCGGTGCCCGTCACCTGCGCAAGGCTGCCGCCATGGGCAAGAAGCTGGAGGTGGCGGTAGCCATCGGCGTGCACCCGCTGCTGGTGATGGCCGCGGCCACACCGATCCCGGTGCAACTCAGCGAGTGGCTGTTCGCAGGCATCTATGCCGGAGAAGGGGTTCGTCTGGCCCCCTGCAAAACCATCGACCTGCAGGTGCCCAGCCACAGCGAAGTGGTGCTGGAGGGAACGATCACCCCTGGTGAAGTGCTGCCGGATGGCCCCTTCGGGGATCACATGGGGTTTTACGGCGGTGTGGAGGACTCACCTCTGGTGCGTTTCCACTGCATGACCCAACGGCGGGATCCGGTGTTTCTCACCACCTTCAGCGGACGTCCTCCCAAGGAAGAAGCGATGCTGGCCATCGCGCTGAACCGGATCTACACGCCGATCCTGCGGCAGCAGATTCCAGAGATCACCGACTTCTTCCTACCGATGGAGGCGCTCAGCTACAAGCTGGCGGTGATCTCGATCGACAAGGCCTATCCGGGGCAGGCCAAGCGTGCTGCCATGGCCTTCTGGAGTGCCCTGCCGCAATTCACCTACACCAAGTTCGTTGTGGTGGTGGACAGTCACATCAACGTGCGCGACCCGCGTCAGGTGGTCTGGGCCATCGCGGCCCAGGTGGATCCCCAGCGCGACCTGTTCACCCTGGAAAACACCCCCTTCGACACACTGGACTTCGCCAGCGAGCAGTTGGGCCTGGGTGGACGACTGGCCATTGATGCCACCACCAAGGTGGGACCTGAGAAAAATCACGAATGGGGGGAACCCCTCAGCCGTCCCGCGAATTTGGAACAACGGGTCACCGACCGCTGGGCCGAGCTGGGTCTAGAGGACCTCGGCACCGACGATCCCGACCCCAGCCTGTTCGGCTATGCCCTTGATCGACTGATTCAAGGCCTGAAGACCGGCCAATAGGATCAGCCCAACGACTAAACAACCTTGAGCGGCACAGGCCAATCCGACGACCCCCGTGAGCTCAAGGCCGGAGGAAGCCTCCAGGGACGGGTGAAGGTTCCAGGCGACAAATCGATCTCGCACAGATCGCTGCTGTTCGGCGCCATCGCAGAGGGCACCACAACCATTGATGGTCTGCTCCCGGCCGAAGACCCCCTGAGCACAGCCAACTGCCTGCGGGCCATGGGCGTCAGCATCAGCCCGATCACCGATGGCGGCATCGTCACCGTTGAAGGGGTTGGCTTGGACGGATTGCAAGAGCCAGCAGAAGTGCTCGACTGCGGCAACTCCGGCACCACGATGCGATTGATGCTGGGCCTGCTGGCGGGCCGCGACGGTCGCCATTTCGTGCTGGATGGCGATGCATCCCTGCGCCGCCGCCCGATGCGTCGGGTGGGCCAACCGTTGGCCTCGATGGGTGCGGATGTGCGTGGCCGTGATGGGGGCAACCTGGCGCCGCTGGCGGTGCAGGGGCGCCAGCTGAAAGGAACAGTGATCGGATCGCCCGTGGCCAGTGCTCAGGTGAAATCAGCCCTGCTTTTGGCTGCGCTCACGGCCGAGAGCCCAACCACGGTGATCGAACCGGCCCAGTCCCGTGATCACAGCGAGCGGATGCTGAAGGCCTTCGGTGCCGATCTCACCGTTGGCGGCGAAATGGGTCGGCACATCAGCGTGCGTCCAGGCGCCACTCTGCAGGGCCAGAACGTGGTGGTCCCTGGCGACATCAGCTCGGCGGCCTTCTGGCTTGTGGCTGGAGCCCTGATTCCAGGCGCTGATCTCACCATTGAAAATGTCGGGCTGAACCCAACACGCACCGGGATCCTGGAGGTGCTGAAGCAGATGGGTGCCCGGATCGAGGTGCTCAACCCCCGCGACGTCGCGGGCGAACCGGTGGGCAATCTGCGGGTGACCCACGGCCCGTTGAAACCCTTCAACTTTGGCGAGCAGATCATGCCCCGCCTCGTGGATGAAGTGCCGATCCTCAGCGTCGCCGCTTGTTTCTGCGAGGGCGAAAGCCGGATAAGTGGAGCGTCTGAACTAAGGGTAAAGGAAACCGATCGGCTGGCGGTGATGGCGCGTCAGCTCAAGGCCATGGGAGCCGACATTGATGAACATGAGGACGGCATGACCATCCGCGGCGGTCGACCACTCAAGGGAGCCGTGCTGGACAGCGAAACCGATCACAGGGTGGCGATGAGCCTCGGTGTGGCGGCCATGCTCGCCGACGGCAACTCGAGCCTGGCGAGAAGCGAAGCTGCAGCCGTGTCGTATCCGTCGTTCTGGGACGAGCTTGAACGGCTCCGCTGCTGAGCTCGGTGCGCTCCGCGTCTACCCGACGGCGGATGGCAGCTTCAGCCTGCACAGCGATCACTTCGGCGAGGCCTTTCACAACTCGGCGGGAGCCCTCAATGAGGCCGAGGCCAAGTTTGTCCAACCTGCGGAGCTACAGCGCTTCAGCGGCGGCACTCAATTAAGGATCCTGGATGTGTGCGTGGGGCTCGGCTACAACACGGCCGCTGTGCTGGAGGACTTGCCGACGACAGGCCCGAAGCTGCAGTGGTGGGGGCTTGAGCTGGACCGCCGCCCCTTGGAACAAGCCTTGGAACAGTCCAACTTCCAATCCCTCTGGTCAGCCCCTGTACTGGCGAGGCTTAAAGCCATTCGCGACTACGGCAGCTGGCAGGAGCCCAGTAGCCAAGGGATCCAGCTCTGGGGCGATGCCCGATCGATGCTCCAGGAGATTCCCGAGCCCGTTCGCTTTGATCTGGTGCTGTTGGACGCCTTCTCCCCCCAGCGCTGCCCGGAACTGTGGAGCGAAGAATTCCTGGGAGCGCTGGCACAGCGCTTGGCTCCGCAGGGACGGTTGCTGACCTACAGCCGTTCAGCAGCGGTACGAGCCAGCCTGAAGCGAGCGGGCTTGAGCCTGTATTCCCTGCTGCCAGCCCCAGGCGAGCGGGTTGGGTGGAGCAGCGGCACCCTGGCCACTCCAGTGGACTCCGGCTGTCCGCCGAACGGACCCGGTTGGCGCCCCCTCTCGGCGATGGAATGGGAACACCTGCAGACCCGGGCGGCCGTGCCATTTCGTGATCCCCAGGGCAACGCCACAGCTGAAGACATCCTTGAGCGCCGCCGCCTTGAACAGGAGCATTGCGTTTATGAACCCACCAATTCCTGGCAAAGGCGCTGGCGCAGGGACACTCCGTCCTGAGCCCGGTAGATTCCGCCCGTCTTCTCCTCGCTCCGCATGCTTGCCGTAGCCGTATTGGCCGCTGGAAAAGGCACCCGCATGAAGAGCGCACTCCCGAAAGTGCTCCAACCGCTGGCGGGAGCCACCCTGGTGGAACGGGTGCTCGCCAGTGCAACCAACCTGCAACCGGAACGGCGGCTGCTGATCGTTGGGCATCAAGCCGAAAGGGTGGAGCAGCAGCTGGCTCCGCTCGGAGGCCTGGAATTTCTTCTGCAGCAGCCCCAGAACGGCACGGGCCACGCGGTGCAACAGCTGATCCCATCGCTGCAGGGCTTTGAAGGGGAGCTGCTCGTGCTCAACGGCGATGTGCCGCTGCTGCGAAGTGAAACAGTCGAAGCATTGGTGCAACAGCACCGGGCCAGCGGTGCCGATGTCACCCTGCTGACGGCACGGCTCGCGGACCCCACTGGTTACGGGCGGGTGTTCGCCGATGCCGACGGCCAGGTGAGCAGCATTATTGAGCATCGCGATTGCACGGACGAGCAACGCAGCAATAACCTCACCAACGCCGGGATCTACTGCTTCAACTGGACGGCCCTGTCCACCGTTCTGCCGAAACTCAGCACCGACAACGATCAGGGAGAGCTCTATCTCACCGACACGGTGGCAATGCTGCCGAAGGCCATGCACCTGGAGGTGGCCGATGCTGATGAGGTGAACGGCATCAACAACCGGCGGCAACTGGCCCAGTGTGAAGCCTTGCTGCAGCAACGGTTGCGCCACCACTGGATGGATGAAGGGGTCACCTTCATTGATCCCGAAAGCTGCACCCTCAGTGAAGGCTGCAGCTTCGGCCGCGATGTGGTGATCGAACCGCAAACACACTTCCGCGGCCGATGCGTGATTGGTGAAAACTCCCGGATCGGCCCCGGCAGCCTGATCGAAGACGCGTCGGTTGGGAACAACGTCATTGTGATGCACTCCGTGGTGCGAGAGGCCAACGTCGGCAACGACGTTGCCATCGGTCCCTTTGCTCACCTGCGGCCGGCCGCCGATGTCGGCGATGGCTGCCGCATCGGCAACTTTGTGGAGGTAAAGAAAAGCCAGCTGGGGGCCGGCACCAAGGTGAACCACCTCAGCTACATCGGCGACGCCCAACTCGGAGAGAAGGTCAACGTGGGGGCCGGAACAATCACCGCCAACTACGACGGGGTGAACAAGCACCGCACCGTGATCGGTAACAACAGCAAAACCGGTGCCAATTCCGTGCTGGTTGCCCCCATCAATGTCGGTGAATGCGCCACCATCGGTGCCGGGTCAACGATTACCAAGGATGTGGCTGATGGCGCCCTGGCAATTGGTCGCGCCCGCCAGATGACCAAGGACGGCTGGGCGGAACGAAAGGTTTAGTCCAGCCTTTCTAAAGACTTGGCAACAGCGGAATCAACCGTTCCAGGGCCACACCGCGGCTGGCCTTGAGCAGCAGAACATCACCAGAGTTCAGCCAGGCGGCCAGGGGAACTGCGGCGTCTTCGGGATTCGACACCAGCTGCAGGTGGGGCAGGGGTGCCGCCACTTCAGCCATCGCCTTGCCCTCAGCACCGCCATCCACCAGCACCAGACCGTCCAGGCCCAGCTGCACGGCGCGGGCGGCAACCTCTTGATGCAGCTCCAGGCTGCGCTCCCCAAGCTCCAACATGGTGCCCAGCACAGCAAAACGTCGCCCCGGTTGCGCAGCAAGCAGCTCAAGAGCCGCCAACACCGCCTCAGGCGAGGCGTTGTAGGTCTCATCGAGGAGTGTCAAACCACCCTGCTGCAGGCGGCGGTTGCGTCCGCCCGGCACCGTCACCTGCATGCCTTGCAACTGCTTGCGGGACACACCCAACTGGTCAGCAACAGCAACGGCCAAGAGCAGATTGCGGGCGTTGTGGCGCCCCTCCAGCTGTAGCGGGAGACGATCCGCATCGATCAGCAACTGGTCGCCGTTGATGTCTCCAACCAAATCGGCTCCAATCCAATCAGCATTGATCAGATCGGATTCCACCACGGGATCGTCAGCCAGGCGCACGCGCAGCACGCGGCCGGACCAGACCGCTGCCAAGGCCGACTCCAGCAGCGGATCACCGGCGGGAATCACCACGGTCCCCTTCGGATGCAACCCAGCCGTGATTTCGCATTTGGCCGCTGCAATCGCCTCACGGCTGCCGAGACATCCGATGTGGGCCGTTCCGATGTTGGTGATCACCGCAAGATCCGGCTCGGTGCAGCGGGAGAGACGCTCGATCTCCCCAGAGCCCCGCATGCCCATCTCAATCACCAAGGCCGCATCAGCTGCGGTGGCGCCCAGAACGGTGAGGGGAACCCCAACGTCGTTGTTGTTGTTGGCTTCGCTGGCCTGAATCGCTCCCATCGGAGCCAATGCCGCTCGAATCAACTCCCGGGTTGTGGTTTTGCCGGCTGAGCCCGTCACCGCCACCAGAGGCTTGCCCAGGGCACGGCGATGCAGCAAGGCCAGCTGTTGATAGGCCAGCAGTGTGTCGTCCACCCGCCAATGCAACAGGCCCGAAGGGAACGGTTCAGTCCAGCTGCGGCTCACAACAGCAGCCTGGACCTTGTGTTCAGTCAGTTTGTCGAGAAAGTGATGACCATCGAAGCGCTCGCCCACCAGGGGGACAAAAAAATCACCCGCCTGAAGCTGTCGGCTATCGGTGCAGACCCGTCCCACAAGGGCATCGGGTTCAAAGCTGCTGCCCTGCGGAGTTCCCCAGGCAGCAAGCAGCTGACGCAGCGTCAGGGTCATCCCACCAACCCGAGGCCAAACAGGATCATGCCGCCCCCAACCCGAGCTGACCGCGCCAGCAGATCGCCCTGTTCACTGACCAACTGAAGACTGGCGTAATCCAGCTCAAACGCCGACTGAAGCCAGCTGGAGGCGAGGGTCTGGCGCTGATCGAGAGACAACTGCTGCCAAGCGTCAACAGACAACTCCAACAGCAAGCGGTCCTGCTCCGGAACGGGCTTGGCTGAACGGAGCAGTCCTTCGGGAACGGCCTTGTCCTGAAACAGTTGGAACAGGGGATCGAAACTGAGCTGGGGTTGGAGGGACTGCTCCGGCTCCAATGGCTTCAAAGCCGGCTCCGCACCCACAGCTTCCGGCAGGGGTGATAGCTCCTCCAGCATGGGCTGTGGTGCTGGGATCAGCTCAGGCACGGGGAGATCAAGGGGAGAGGTCCGCTGCAGATCGACCGGCTCCGGACGCGGGGCAGGGCTGGCATGGTCCTGCCAGAAGCGGATCCCAACCAGCGGCAGCAGAAGCAGCAACACCAGCAGCAGTGGCCAGAAGCTGGGGGCCAGATCCCGGGGCCAGAAGCCTGGCACCGAAAGATCTCCCTCCAGATTGCGGCGCCAGAATTCCTGACCCCTGAGGCGAAGATCAGCAGCCATCGCCTGCAAATTGCGGCCGAACTCTTGCCAGGGGCTGACGTAAGGAGCCGGGAAATTACCTGAAGGCTCCCCACTCTGGGGCTCGGATCGAGCCTCAGGTGGGGAGTCGGATCGGGCGGGCTCGCTCAAACTCAACTGGATCGACGACCGAAGAGACGATTCAGGGGATTCCGGCCGGCGGAGGTCACCTCAGCAGGAACTCTGGCCTCTTCAGTCTGCCCCTCGGAACGCGAGGGATCAGCAGCTTGACCCTGAGAGAACTGTTCCACCAAGGCTGCATCCGGGGTGGGTTCCTTGATGCCGCAGACGTCCTTGTACATGAGGTCGTAATCGAACGCGGAACGATCCCAGCTGTAGTCCTGATTCATGCCGCGTTTCTGCAGCTCGACCCAGCTGTCCCGATGGCGGAAGGCCTCCCAGGCCCGCACCAGGGCTGTGTAGAAGTCGACCGGTTCAAAGCGATCGAAGCAGAAGCCTGTGCCGCTGTCGGCAGCGGGGATGTGGGGCGGAACGGTGTCAACGAGACCACCAACCTTGCGAACAACGGGCACTGAGCCGTAGCGCATAGCGTAGAGCTGGCTGATGCCACAGGGCTCAAACCGGCTGGGCATCAGGAAGGCATCGCTGCCGCCGTAGATCAACCGCGACAGGTCATCGTCGTAGGTGAGGAAGACGGCGCACTTGCCGGGGTGACGGGATGCGAGTTGCCAGAGCCCGGATTCGAGCCCCCGGTCGCCGGTTCCCAGCACAACGATCTGGGTGTCGGTGTAGGCCAGCAGACGATCAGCCACCTGCAGCAGAAGATCGACTCCCTTCTGGTCGACAAGGCGGCTGACCATGCCGAGGACGAAGGCATCCTCCCGCACCTCCAGCCCCATCCGCTCCTGGAGCACCTTCTTGCAGACCGCCTTGCCGGAAAGATCGTCGGCGCTGAAGTTCGCCGGCAGGGAGCGATCGGTGGCTGGGTCCCAGGCATCAAGATCAATGCCGTTGAGGATGCCGCGTAGCTTGCCAGAGACGAAGTTGAGCAGACCCTCCAGCTTTTCGCCGTATTCCGCCGTGCGGATCTCCTGGGCGTAGGTGGGCGACACCGCATTGACGCGGTCGGCATACAGCAGCGCAGCGGCCATCGTGTGATCCCCCTGCATGTACCAGGGGCACCAAGTCATCCGATCGAGCTTCCAGCGCCATGGACCCTGGTACTTGAGGTTGTGGATGGTGAACACCGTGCTGATTTCCGGGTCCTGATGCATCCACACCGGGATCATCCCGGTGTGCCAGTCGTGGCAATGCAGCACCTGTGGCTTCCAGACGTTCCAGGAGAATTCGGCAGCAGCACTGGCGAAGAAGGTGAAGCGCCAGTCCTCGTCGTCGCCGCCATAGATGCGCTCCGGGTCGAACACCGGATGACCCACCAGGTAGATCGTCATCCCATTGGTGGGATGCTTCGTTTCATAGACGGCGAACTCAGTACCCATGGTCTGGGCTCGCCAGATCGGCTCCGCCGGCACGTTGAGGCGGCTCCAGAGCTTGGAGTAGCCCGGCATGATAAGGCGCACGTCGTGGCCGAGTTTGGCCAATGCTGGGGGCAAAGAGCCAACAACATCGCCCATCCCTCCAACCTTGATCATCGGGGCGCATTCCGCTGCAGCGAAGAGGATGCGCATGTCTCAGATCGGCGTTGGCGCGGCGACTTTAAGGGGAATTTAGGAATCTGTTCCGTCAGGGAAGAACCGTCACCTGAGTTCCAAGCGACACCTGGCGATACAGGGCACGCACATCCTCGTTGTAAAGCCGGACACAGCCATGGGAGACGGCCCGTCCCACCGTCCAGCGGTGGGGGGTGCCGTGGAACCCCGTGGTGGTGCATCCCTTGATAGTGATCCAGGCATCGCCGTCATGGGCATCACGGCCGCAGCAATCGCGATGGAAGGCGATCCAGTGACTGCCCAATGGATTGTTGGCCCCCTGGTCCTCCACCCGCTCGCCACTCATGGGATGCACCCACACCGGATGGGGGTCTTCTGAAGCACTTCAAATCGTCCGGTGGGGGTTTCCCAGCCGGGCATGCCGATGGCCACCGGAAAGGCGTTGCGCAGCCTGCCGTTGTCGAGCAGAAACATGCGGCTACGTCCGCGCAACATCACCACATGGAGACTGATGTAGCCACGCAGATCCTGAGGTAGTGAACCCAGGCCTGCCTTCACGGAATCCTCAGCCGCTACCTGCAGCA
The DNA here is from genome assembly GCF_000161795.2 of Synechococcus sp. WH 8109. Taxonomy (NCBI): domain Bacteria; kingdom Bacillati; phylum Cyanobacteriota; class Cyanophyceae; order Synechococcales; family Synechococcaceae; genus Synechococcus; species Synechococcus sp. WH 8109. Next base: position 1,181,623 of record NZ_CP006882.1, read on the forward strand.
GGGCCAGCGGTTCCGGCGGAGGGAGAGGAAGAATTTCTTTCAGGGTAACCAGCCTGTCTCGGAGTAATCCGGAGATCGCTTCTCAAGGAAGGCATTGCGGCCTTCCACGGCTTCTTCGGTTCGATAGAAGAGATGGGTGGCATTGCCAGCCAACTCCTGCAACCCGACAAGGCCATCGGTTTCGGCATTGAATGCGGCCTTGAGGCAACGGATGGCCGTGGGGCTGTGCTGCAGCACCTCGCGGGCCCAGCGCACCCCCTCCGCCTCCAACTGCTCCAACGGCACCACGGCGTTAACGAGCCCCATCTCCAACGCCTCGTTGGCGCCATAACGGCGGCAGAGAAACCAGATTTCACGGGCCTTGCGCTGGCCAACCACCCGCGCCAGGTAGCCCGCACCAAAGCCGCCATCAAAACTGCCGACCTTGGGGCCGGTCTGGCCGAACACAGCGTTCTCGGCGGCAAGGCTGAGGTCGCAGAGCAGATGCAACACCTGGCCGCCGCCCATGGCATAGCCGGCCACCAGGCCGATCACCACCTTGGGCAGGCTGCGGATGATGCGCTGCAGATCCAGCACGTTCAGGCGGGGCAAGCCGTCCTCACCGATGTAACCGCCGTCGCCGCGAACACTCTGGTCGCCGCCGGAACAGAAGGCATAGCCACCATCGGGGGCTGGGCCAACGCCGGTGAACAGCACCACACCTATGTCACGGTCATCCCGGATGCGCGTGAAGGCATCACAGAGCTCCATCACCGTCTGCGGGCGGAAGGCGTTGCGCTTGGCGGGGCGGTTGATGGCCACACGCGCCAGGCCGTCAGCGCAACGGTCCACAAGGATGTCCTGGTAGCTGCCCCACGGTGTCCATTGCGCGGTTGGCGCACCGGGGAGCACCTGACGCATGTCAATCATTGGGTTCAGGGCTCAGTGTGTGCATTCTGAGCAGCGGCGCGCAGCTGCTGACGCAGGGCAGCATCACGACCGCGGTCGCTGCACAACCGCAACAACACCGGCCGTTGCTGCGACAAGCCCCAGTCCAAGGCCTCCTGCAGATCCTCCAGACAGGCCACCTGGCGTCCAGGCACACCATGGGCTGCCGCCAAGGCCAGGGGATCCACCTGCTGGGGCATGGCGAAGAGCGATTCGAAGCCCGGCGTGGCAATGGGCAGCTGCTGAAAAATGCCGCCGCCACCGTTGTCGATCAGCAGCACCAGCAGTGGTTGAGGTGCAGCAGCGGATGATGCATGCAGCCAGCCATTGCTGTCGTGCAGCAGGGCCAGATCACCGGTCACCAGCGCCAATGGACCGAGATTCGCCGCCAGACCCATGGCAAGCGACAAGGTGCCGTCGATGCCCGAGGCCCCGCGGAAGCTGAAGCAACGGTGGCGGCTGCAGGCGGGCCCGCCCCAGGTCAACCAGTCGCGCACCGGTGAACTGGCGGCCAGCATCACCGGCAACCGCTCCGGCAGGAGCTGGGGAAGCCAGTAGGCCAGGGCGGGCTCATTGACGGCACCACACAAGGGCAACTGGGCCTCGATCCACGCAGAGAGGTCGTCGGTGCCGACCGATGGCTTGCTCAGCGGGTCCAGAGCAGGCTGTTGGGCGATCCAGGCGGCCATGCCCCCCGACCATTGGCTGGACCTCTGCAGAGGATCCAGCGACCTTGAATCCCCTTCGGTGATCAACAGCTGGGGGCCCCGGTGGCGGTGAAGCCAAGCCTCCAACCGCCGGCTGGCGGGCATGGGTCCCAGCCGCAACACCTGAGCGTCGTCAGGCAGGTTCAGCCGATCCAGTTGCAGCTCCCAGTGCTCGATGCGGTTGGGGCAATCGGGAGCAAGGGCAGCGAGGGGATCAGCCAGCAGAGGCCAACCGCTGAGGTTCAGCCAGCGATGCAGCGCCTGTTGAAAGGCCTCCACCGCGGGCGAAAGGCCCCGCCATGGACCTGCAATCACAATCCCCGGGCTCTCTGGATCGAGACGAGGCGCAGGCCCGGTCTCAGGCGAAGGCTCTGGGCAAGCCGTAGGCGGGAACACAACCGAAACAAGCTGTTGCTGCTGTTCAAGGGTGGTGTGCAGCGGCTCCTCGAAGGCCAGGTTGAGGTGAACCGGTCCCGGCGGCCCAGTGCCTACACCTTGAGCCCGCTGCCAGGCCTGAACCGCCAGAGCGTTGAGGGCGTCGTTGGACTGGGTGTGGACGCCATCTGCCGCTCCACCGCCAAACCAGCGACAGGCCGAGAGCAAAAAGGATTCCTGATTCACCGTCTGATTGGCGCCGCAGTTTTTAAGCCGGACGGGGCGATCCGCCGTGAGCAGCAACAAGGGCTGACAGGAGCGGTCCGCCTCCACCGCAGCGGGAAGCAGGTTGGCCACCGCGGTGCCAGAGGTAGTGACCACTGCCACGGCACGGCCATGGGCGGTCGCCATGCCGAGGGCCAGAAACGCGGCGGACCGCTCGTCGATGGCCATGACCAGCTGCAGCTTTGCCTGGGAGGCCAGCACGCCCGCCGCGGTTGCCAGGGGGCCGGAACGGCTGCCAGGGCAGAGCACCAGCTGCTTTAGCCCCCGGAGACATAGAGCCTCAAGCAGCGTGAGGGCGGCCTGCAAATTGGCGCGAGCGATGGTCAGTGCAGCAGGCCAGGCTGGTGTGATCTTCGGTCAACGATGACCCAACCCACGACACCCGCTCCAGGAGAAGACAGCAAGGGCTTCTGGCGCAATCTGATTCTCTGGGCCCTGCTGGCGCTGCTGCTGCGCTGGTTGGTGGTGGAACCGCGCTGGATTCCCTCCGGCTCGATGCTGCCCACCCTGCAGCTGCAGGACCGCATCCTGGTGGAGAAGGTAAGGCCCCGCCTGGCCCGCAGCCGCCACAGCCATCTACACCGGGGCGATGTGGTGGTGTTCGCCCCTCCCGAACAGCTCGTGGCCGCTGGCTATGACGCATCCGCTGCACTAATCAAACGTGTGGTGGGGCTGCCTGGAGATCAGCTGGACGTGCACGACGGCAGGCTGTTCCGCAACGGCGAACCGGCTGCAGAACCCTGGTTGGAGCAACCGATCAACTACGAGATGGCCCCGATCACCGTGCCGGCGGATCAGCTGTGGGTGATGGGGGACAACCGCAATGCCAGCCTCGATTCCCACCTCTGGGGATCACTGCCGGAAACCAATGTTCTTGGCACGGCAGTGTGGCGGTATTGGCCGCTGCAGAGGTTCGGACCGTTACGGATCACCGACAGCAGCGATGGCGGTTGAAGCCAATGGCTTGCGTTAGGGTCAAGTCCGTGATGTAGATCACATACGAATGTTTAACCCCGAGTTCCTGACAACTGACAGCAGTGATGGTCACGCGGGGAACAGCCTGATCCAGTACCTGCAGGAGCAGTCTCCGGACACGCTGCAGCGGGTCGCTAAATCAGCAAGCAATGATATTCAAGACATCATTCGCCACAATGTTCAAGGCTTGCTGGGAATGCTTCCTGGCGAGCACTTTGAGGTGAAGGTGACGGCCAACCGCGACAACCTCGCAAACATGTTGGCCTCAGCCATGATGACTGGTTATTTCCTGCGCCAGATGGAACAGCGCAAGGAGCTGGAAGAGACGCTGTTTGCTGACGAACAGATGGCGATCGAGCCGGAAGACGAACTCAAGCTTTGATAACGGTCTGATCAGGCACCAGGCCGAGATCGAGTAAACGCTTATCAATAGATCCAAGAAACTCCCAGTTCCCAGAACTTGGAGCCCAATCCCGCTCTTGCAATAAAGCGAGCAGGTGTTGCACGGTTTCGGGCGTGAATGTAACCGGCGCGCTGTAGTGAGCTGGCACCAGCCAGCGCAGCTCAGCCTGGTCGCTCAACTCCTGCAGCCATCGCAACAGAGCCTCTTTGGCTCTGGGCAACACCAACCGCTCAAGCACAGGGGCCACTTGCAACTTGGGCGCTTCTTCGCCGATCAAGCCATCGGCTGCCGCCTGCCAACCGGCCTTCCAGCGGAAGGGGTAGAGGCCGAAGTGAGCTTTCAGGGAACGGAGCCCTGGCTTAAACGCATCCCGGAGCAACTCCGGCAGCTCTGGCACCTCCAGCGGTTCTGGCCTCAGGTAGGAGGCAAACAGCACCAGCCGGGCCCAGCCGCGGCGGCGGGCTTCCGTTGAATCACTGAGGGGCTCATCGCCGCGTTCGCGGGCATGGAACAACAGCGGCGTTGGATCGAGGTCGAACAGGACCGGGGGTTCAGCACTGATGCCCACCAGGGCGTCGGTCACCAACAGAGTGCCTGACGGACGATGCAAACAAGAGACTTCCTGGAAACGGCCGACGCCAAGGTCGAGCGGTCCAAGGGAGAACCACTCACAAATATCGCCATGGGGAAGGCCATCGTCGAATAGCACCTTGGTGCGACGTGCCGGCACACCCAACCAGGACAAAGGCAACTGCAGCGGGAAGCTCCACTGGCCCGGACACACCCAGATGTCCGCATCCGGGAAGGCGCGGGCCAGTGGAGCGAGGGGAAGCTTGTGCTCCAAACCAGAGGCGGTGGGCAGCACAATCGTGCGCACGGGGCCGTGTTGTTGTTCCAGCCCGGCGATGGCTTGGCGCACTTCACCGGTGGGCGGCAGAGGGTTCACCAACATCAAGCCACCGGGCACCTTGGCCACGGTGAGCCGCACCGGCACGGCCACGTAATACACCCCCTGCAGCTGCTCCAGGCTCCAGAGCTGGCCAGGGATCAGCTCACTGAACAGGGTGCGGCGACGGCCATAGGGGTAGAGCGGCAGCAGCGGCCAGAAACCCCAGCGCTGATCCGCAGGATTCACACCAGCTCCAACCACCACGCTCCCCATCAATGCAGTGATTCTGCAGAGGAATGGATCAAGCGAGGGTCAAACCACCCACTCCGGCGCAGAACAGCACCACCCGCCAGGCCGGTTGCCGCCAGCTCACCAACAACACAAACGCCACCAACGCCAGGCTGAACTCAGCGCCTCCGCGGATGCCTGTCTGCCAGACCGGCTGAAACAACGCCGCCAGCAGGATGCCCACCACCGATGCGTTAATGCCCTGCAGAGCTCGACGCATCGGAGCCAATCGGCCCAGGTCGCTCCAGAAGGGCAAGAGCCCACCAACCAACAAGAACGAGGGAAAAAACAGGGAAATGAGCGCGAACGTAGAACCGGCGATGCCCTGCAGTCCAGGCTGCAGATCAAAGCCAAGAAAGGCCGCGAAACTGAACATCGGCCCTGGCACCGCCTGGGCAGCGCCATAGCCCGCCAGAAACTGATGCAGGTCGATCCAACCGCTGGGCACAAGCGCTTGCTCCAGCAAGGGGAGCACCACATGGCCACCGCCAAACACCAAGGCACCGGTGCGCAGAAATCCACTGAGCTGCTGCACCAGCAGCGGTCTGGCCTCAGCAGATAACCAGGGCAGAGCCACGAACAGCAGCACAGCGAAACCAAGCAAAACCACCGCCAGCGAACGACGCAGCGGAACTACGAGACGTTCCGGCGCCGATGGCTCCACTTCAGGTGGGGGCAGCGCACACCAACCCACCAATCCGCCAAGCAACAGGGCCAACAGCTGGGCCCAGACGCGAGGCACCAATAGCACCAGCACAGCAGCTGCCACCATCAGGCTGGCCCGCTGCCGATCGGGAGCCAGCTTTCGCCGCAGGCCCAGAACGGCCTGGGCCACCACGGCCACAGCCGCCACCATCAAGCCATGCACCCAACCCCCGTTGATCCAACTGGGATGGGCTGAAAGCAGCGACGCCGCCAGCACCATCAACACAGCTGAGGGCAAGGTGAACCCTGTCCAGGCCGCCACACCACCAAGCCAACCGGCCCGGATCAGCCCCAGGCCCATGCCCACCTGGGAACTCGAAGGCCCCGGCAACAGCTGACAGAGCCCAACCAAATCGGCGTAGGCCTCAGCGGTGATCCAACGCTCCCGCTGCACAAAACGCTCGTGGAAGTAACAGAGGTGCGCCACGGGGCCACCGAAGGAGGTCAGCCCCAACACGAAGAACTGAACGAACACCTGTAGCGGGGCGGGCATCACGCTGCTCCTCTCAGGCGGGGAACAGGCGTCGGTTCCGGTTGGCCATCGCCACCAGCGACAGCATCACCGGAACCTCCACCAGCACGCCAACAAACGTGGCGAAGGCAGCACCGGAGTTCAAACCGAACAGGCTGATTGCCACCGCAACTGCCGACTCAAAAAAATTGGACGCGCCGATCATGGCCCCGGGTGCCGCAATCCATCGTGGCTGCCCTTCTGAGCTCATCAAGACGCAGCGATCCAGAAGATCAGATAAGTCAGGAAGATCAAAGGAATGTCAATCAAAACGATGGCCAGGGGATTCATGCCTATTCGGATCTCTTAATCAAGTTGCAATCAAGCCTTGACCTTCAGGCCGTAGATAGCAGTGATCTGAGCAGGTTCCCTTGCAAGACCCACTTTTGAGATCACCGTTCTGGTAGTGGCTGCTGGCGGCGGGGATCGTGTGGGGGCCAGAGGGAGTCGCACTTCACCTGCAGCACAACGGCGTTATGCCGATCCCCTCTGATCAAGCGTTAACGGTGAGCCAGAAAAGCCAGGACGTAACCAATCACTAGGCCATTAGTGAAGGTGAGCCAGAGGAACTGGTACTTGCTCAGGCCAAGCGACTTCCTGAACTGCTTTGTGGCGCTTTTGTGCCAACGGAACATCGGATTCGTGATGCGGAGTCTTGATCAACTCCTACACCACAGTGATGCATGAACACGAGGCCCAGCATGAGAGTGTGTTGGCTTCGGCCTGGCCCAGTTGGATTACAAATCGGTTTGCCTCACGCTGCTTGTTGTACTCGCAGCGATCAACACAGTGATTAACCTCCGCGCGCATCGCAGACGTTGAGACAGAGGATCAACTCACACAGGCGCCTAATTCCTAATCGAGCGAACCCACGAAGCGAACAAAAGGATCCCGACAGGATGAGCTGATGGAAAAGCCACCACACTCCCCATCAATGCAGTGATTCTGCAGAGGAATAGATCAGACCAGTGGCAAACCACGCACTCTGGCCCAGAGAAGCACCACTCGCCCGGTTGCCGCCAACCCATCAACGCCAACGGTCCATCCCTCAGATGAGGGAGTGTTCAAGTCGGCGCCCTCCCTCAAATGGGGGATTCAACTCGAAGCAGGACGCCTACCAGACTTTACCGACAACAGCGGGAATCAGAAAGAAGGACCTTACAAACCTTCGATCAACGATCAGGCCGTCTACAAAAGAAGTGGTCAAATGCAGCGACGACTGGAGCGCTTGGAGTGGCTGTGTTTCGACGACAAATGCAACAGGTTGGATGCCTTGTTTTGCTCTTCTAGCTTGGTGAGCGTTTTCAGCAGAGTTCAGGTGTCTTGCGCAGATATTTCACCATCTTGCTCCCATTTGATGCACGACAATTCAGCAGGAGACATCAAGGGAAGACATAATTTTTTGACTTAAAGAACGTGGCATAGATGTGACCGTTGCCACCAAGCGATGTCACTTAAGACAATCGGAAGTTGGTTTGTTCAGATACAACTTGCTGCAAGGAGGCAATAAAAAAAGCCTCAGCCACATGGGCTGAGGCCGAGTGATGGGGAACAAATGAAACATACCGGCCCTGCACCCACAATCAAGGGCTGAGGACACCACATCTGGTGGCTGGTGCAGCCTTGCCCAGGCACTCAACACCACTGACCACAAGCTGGTAACCCGAAAAGGTCAGTGAAAACCGAACCAAGAGCAACAGGTGCCAAGACGGATCGTCAACAACGCCAGAACGCCAACAGCTGCAGCCACAAACGACACTCCCATCAGCTGCTGACGGCGTTTCTCACTCCTGGCCTCGACCTCTTGGCTGCCGTTCAACAAAAAAATTCAGACGAGTCAACTTACGCGTTTTCAGTAACTTGCGCTACCAAGACAGGAGTTCTACCGGCGATGCGGCGTCGGCTGCGTGCGCTGAGTTGCGTTCGTGCCCTGAGATGACGGTGACGGCGACAAGGCCTCTCATACAGATCGGCACTGTTTTTCCACGAGCGCGGGTAGGGCCAGCTGCGTTTGACCGCAGGCGAATTGGTTGTTCTGCAACACCACCAGGCGTGGAGCCACAGGGCGGTCATGCCACAGATCAAACCAGTCATGGCTGCATGATGAAACCCATCGGAGCGGCGTCAAGCGCAGGCCAGCAACCTAAGCAACGATGAGTCATACCCCCCCCGCAGCTCTGCGTAAATGAGTGATACGGCCTGTTGCCAAGTGCCCTTGGGCCGATGCAGAACGGGTGAATCGGATCAGCAGACATGGCCAAGCGTCGCTTTCTCGAAAAGCAACCGCTCACCGAAGCGGAAGGACTGACCGCCCTGATCATGATGGGTGTGGGGCTCACCCTAGGTGGCATCAGCATGACCATCCTGATGGCGCTGAATGCCTCAGCCGCAGGTTCTTGGCAGGAACTCTGGCTGTCAGGTCAACTGAATTTCTGAGCTCAGGCCAGCCAAGGCCAACGGATCCCGAAAGCCTCCAGTGGGTCCATCACGAGCTTGTTGAGGGTGCGGCCTAACAGCACCTGGGGTTCTTCCGGACGGATCGGACGCACCGGATGCTCTGGGCGGGTCGCAGCATTCGCCCCTTTCACCACCCCACTGCGCAACAAGGCGTTGGCCGCCTCGAGGCCGCAGACGTAGGCCCGTTCCTGGCACAGCCCCTTGGCACCGTGCTCGCGTTCGCCCATCCGCACCCAGTCGCCAGCGCAGACCACAGACGGAAGTGCCGTCTGCAGCGGCGGGCGTTTGCTCAAACTGCCGGGGGAGAACAACGATACCGAGCCCGGGTAACGCCGCACCTCAAACTCCAGCACCTGGGCACTCCGAAAGGCCGGCACCGCCTGGGGCAACAGCTCATTCAGCAGGGTGTCGACGATCTCCTCATCACTCAAGGCTGCGATCGCCGTGGCGTTGTAGAAGTCGCTGGCCACCACGGATCCCTGGGGCTCGCTGCCACCCCAGAGCGCATCAAGATCCGCATTCTGCAGCTGGTCGAGCATGAAAAACGTGGCGCCCGCACCCTTCAAGGAGTCAAAGCGCGAGAAAACATTGGCAGGATCGGCGACCGCGATGGTGCGATCCAACCACAGACGCACCGACACCACATCAATGGCGCCCAAACCGCCAGCAGCCGCCAGCTCCGGCAGCACATCACTGCAACGCGGCGATTCCGCCATCAGGGCATGCATGCCCTTGGCACCCAGCGCCAGCACAACCGCATCAACGTCATCAACAACGCTGGAGCGCCCTGTTGCCTTGCAGCGGACCTCCACCGACCGAATCGCTTCGCTTGGCTGATCAAGATTCAGGCGCGTGGCCAACGTTCCTCCCAGAACAGTGAGCAGACCGGAGTCGAGCAGGCGTTCCGCCAGGGGAGCAATCAGCTGCTCAGCAATGCTGCCGGAACGAATCCAGCGCACATCAAAGGAGTCTTGATGCGCCAGGGCGTAGTAGTAGAGCAGCTCCATGGTGACGGCTGCCGATAACTCTTCCGGTGGTTTGAACAGACCCACCAAAAGAACCGGACGCAAGAATTCGTCTATCAACCGTTCCGTGATTCCCAGTTGGCGGAACAGGGTCAACGCATCGATAGCGTCGTAGCACCGAAAGGTCTTCTCATTGCGGTTCAGATCAAGCGTCGCCACCAACAGGCCGGCAATGCTCAGGCGATCGGCAACAGGCAGGCGCTTGAAGTTCTTGATCGTTGCCATGGCCTGCCCCAGGGGGCTGGGCAACTGCAACCCGTCACCGAACACTGGGGCAGTGGCCTCCAGACCGGCGGGAGACCAGAAGGCACTGGTGGTGAATTCAGTGAACACATCGGTAAGCCCAAGCTCATCGGTCAGCGCATTTATGTTGGGGTAATCCCTCCAAAAGCCCCGGGTGCCCGCTTCGAAGGGTTTACCGCTGGCGGTTCGCATTGGCGTCCTCCCCGTGGGATCCGACATCCCATCGACCATGGTGACGCGAACACCGGCTTCACAGAGGGCTTTGGCTGCACCCCAGCCGGCCCAGCCAGCGCCGATCATCACCACATGGGAGACATCAGCGTTAGGGGCCTTGGATGGCTCAGGCATCGACCAGAGAGAGAGGCTTGGGGCGTCTCACATCATGCAGCTCAGGGGCGGAAACGGTCGCCATCGCCACAGAGATGAAGAAATGAATAGCGTCGTTCGAAAATTAAATCGTTTTATGGCTTCCGATACAGCCGTCCGCTGGCCTGCTTTCCTGCCATTGGTGTTGTTCTTTGGTGGCATCGGTGCTGCAGCAGCGATGACTCAGTTGCTGGGATAGTTCTGAGTTTCAGCGCACGCACAGAGCGGGTTCAAAGCCTCAAGCACCTGAGCCCGAATACCGCGGAGGCGGAGCCGAGCTTGAACTGCATTGGCCTTGCAGGTGTAGGGCCGCCAGTCGTCGTCATCCATCCGACGTCGAGTGTGGCCCATCACCCCGTTCAGCGACGACAGGGTCGCTAAATGCTTTTAGAACGATCTATCGGCCATTTAGCTCGAACGTGTCAGTCATTTTTTTTTGGGGGGGTTGATCAGCTCACCGGTCTGCAACGACACCACAGCGAAACTGCCCACAAAGACCACCGCCACCAGAGCGAGGAAGGCCGCTGTGAGATTGCTGATCTCAAGCTGTCCAAGCATGAAGGCAAACAAGGTCATCATCAAAAGCAATAACCGCTTTTGAAGCTAAACGGACTCGTCGTTGTTCAGATTGCCAAAAACCATGCCGGCCATCGACAAACCGATGGCAAGCATCACCACGGCTTCGATCATGCGGCTTTGGTGGAGATGCTCGGCGTCTTGAGCAGAAACGCCGCGGCGGATGGCTTCAACGTCGCCTCGCCAGAGGAAGCGGATTGCGCCTGGAGCTGCCAAGTGGATGCTGCTGAGCAACGGGTGGGATTTTTCAACCAAGAACTGCGTCCCATCAACCTTCAATCAGCTGAGCCAAGGATTACGGCTGCAGCTCAGAAGATCTGTCTGATTGGCGACCGACGCCGAAAGTGAGCTGTTTCTTGATCAAGCACTGATGGCGTCAGGCGTTGCTGCCGACAAGCGATCACGGATCTGAACAGCGGCTTGGCAGTAGGCCGCCCAGCCGCCCATACGCCGCAGATCGGCACGGCCACGATCATCGACGGCATTCGACACACAAACACCCTCCACCTCTGCTTTTTCGAACGCCGCCAACAAGGGGATTTCCGCTTGCATCACATCCACATCAAAACCCTCCAAAATTTGGCGTGCTTCCTGCGCAAGCCGTTGTTTTCGGCTGTCCACCTTCACCAACAACGCAGCATGCATGGTGTCCATCTGCCTGAGGATTGAGGAGAGTTCAACCGTGAGCTCAACCGATCTCGCCTGCGGTGTTGTGGGCAGCAAAACAAGATCTGCTCCGGCCGAAAGATTCTTGAGTTCATCCTCGTGGCTGCTGGCCTGCCCGTCAGTGATGATCACTTGCGCATGGCGAGTGGCCTTCGCTGCAGCCTCAACAGGCACCACATCAAACGGAAGCATCCCCCGGGCTGCGTAGGCAGTTGCCGAGCGGTTGCGATCCGCATCAACAACACACACCGACAGGCCCCGCTGAGCCCAAACACAAGCCAAATGGATGCTGGTGCAGGTTTTTGCCACACCACCTTTCTGGCCAAAGACAGTCAAAAACATGGCTGAGGTTTAAATGCGCGGAATGATCGCGTCGTTGGGGAAGAACTCTTCAAACACACAGATGCGGTCGGCCCAACGGGCCTCCACTTCCAAGCGCATCAAGCGATTGCGCACCCACATCAACGTGTCGACATCAATGGGTTTATGGAACTTGTGCTGCTGCACCTTCACCCAATCATCCTTGCTCTGAGAGCTGTTCATGACCGCGAAAACTGACATGCCCACACCGTACGGATGGCGTCCTTCGGCGCCATGAGCTTCACATTGAGTAAGCATCAAAGATCACTCAATCGCAGCCGAACTGTTCAGCAGAACAACGAATTAATGGAAGCTTTGAGTCCAAGCAAGAGCTATCAGAGCTTGAACCTCGAGATCGGTAGCCGATCCATCATTCAGAGCATTCAAGCGGCGACAGAATCGAACGAATTCCCCTTCAGCCGTGATGACCCAGAAAGCACCACAACTCAAGCCCCGCCCGGTGCACACACCACCTAAACGCGCTTGAAGCAGTTGAAGGCCTCAATTGACCAATCCGAGCTGAACAGAGTTTCTGTTCTGTAACAGCACGAACGACACGTCAATTGAAACCACTTATATAAAAGATGTGTAGTAACTGCTACGCAATCACGTTCACCTCGTTTTCGGCGAGGCGCAGTTCGACTCAGGCCATGGAACGGGGACCTGAGCTTGCTTCGAGGAACCCATCATGACCTTGACCTATCGCGGCCAGAAGTACAATCAGAACAATGCTGCTGCTTCCAACGTTCAGCGCCCAGTTCTTGTTTATCGCGGTCAGAAAGTAGCCAGCTAACAACAGCACGACGACCTCTTGCAAGCCCCGCCGAGGCGGGGCTTTTTTATGGCTCATTTGCCTTCAGGATCTGGCTGTTTTGTCTTCCAACGTTCAAACCAAACTGCGAAGGCGAGGGACACACCCACGGCAAAGCCAGCACCAATCAGCACCACACCAACTTCCACCTGCATCAACAGCACCTATTGCTGCCACAGATCATCGGACAAGACCGATCAATACGGCAAAGGCTGCGTTATGGAACCAAGGCGTTACTGAACCAACGTCTGATACGCCTCATTGACGCGTCGAAACGCCTCAGCAGAACCACCGAGATCGGGATGGTGCTGCTTCACCAGTTTTCGATGCGCCTGCTTGATCTCAGCGAGGGACGCGTTGGCATCCAAGCTCAACACCCTTAAAGCTGCACGGCGTGGGTCACGGACGTGGCCATCGTCCTCACGATCCGTTTGACGCTGGTCCGTTCGGGTGCGGCGACCCTGCCGTCTGGAACCTGATTGGTCCTGACGCTGACGCAGCTGCTCCACCACGCGCTGTGGATCCTCATCCAGCCATTCACTGGCGCGAACCCCAAACAAGGCAAACGCCGCCAGAACGGCCGTTGTTTGCTTGTTCGGCTTGGGTCCCACCTCCGCCATGAGATCTGTGCCCAGCCCTCGAACCAACCGATCCAACCGCTGTTCAAGGGTTAAGTGAGCAGGAAAACTGCTGCGGTTGAGCTGATCAATCAACAGCTCCAACCCCCGCTGACGCAGTGCCGTCCATCCCGGCTGCTGGGCGAGGGCCTGCCCCCAGGCCCGCACCTGTTGGCTGCTGATGCGCGGTGGAGCTTGTGCCGGTGGCTCACTCCAGTGGCGATGTGATCTGGGCTCCGTACGAATGCGTTGGCGTTGCTGACGTTGCAGGCGCTCCAACTCACGGTTGAGCCGCAACAACTCGCGACGCAAAGCGTCGTTCTCGGCCAGCAAAGCCTCAACATTGCTGGTGACCCGTTGTTCCGGGCGTCCGCCTGACCACTGACGCGGATCAAAGCCCAAAGCGTGTCTCCCGCCTCACCATGGCAACAACTCACCATTGGCATGCCAGAAGCTGCCGCTGGTGGCCAAGGTCAAGCCATCTATCCGGGCCAGCAGACCCTTCACCGACTGCTCGGGGAGGATCCCGCGGGGATTGAAGCGAATCATGCGGGTGCGCACCAATCCGGGATGCAAAATCGCAACAGCGATGCCCCGCGATTCCAGATCAATCGCCAACGACTTTCCGGCCATGTTGAGCGCCACCTTTGACATCCGATAGCCATAGGAGCCTCCCGAACTGTTGTCGTCGATGGACCCCATGCGGCTGGTCATCAGCACCAACTTGGCTCCGCTGGGCATCTGATCCACCAACGCCCTAGCCAGCAGCAAAGGAGCAAGGGCATTCACCTCAAACTGGCGGCGAATCCCGGTGGGATCCAAATCCATCAGGCCCATCGACTGCAAAATCCCGGCATTGAGGATGACGCCATCGAGGGGCAAACCATCCAGACGCTGCACCAGGTCATCAATGACTTTGCTATCGCTCAACTCAAGGCCGGCTTCCACCCGCAACCCCAGACCATCGAGTTCATAACTGGTTTGACGGCAAACTGCCACCACGTCATCGCCACGAGCCTTGAGCTGCCTGCAGTATTCCAAGCCGATCCCACGGTTTGCGCCGGTGACCAGAAACGTCGCCATCGTGAGGCTTCAGCAATCGCCATCCTGCCGGCTCTTGCGTCCGTCCCCTGAAGCGATCACGCCGGAAAATCCCCCTCAACGCCGTATTGATGCAAACACTGTTTCACTGTGAGCACTGAGACCGTACTGCCGCTCTCTCCATCCACCAGCAGATAGGGGCAGCCTCGGAGCACGCAACGTCGACGTGCGTCGATGTAGGCATCAAAAGCGTTGGCATGGGAACACTCCTCCACCCAACCTTCACTGCTGAGATACCGCGTGAGGATCATGGCCACAGGCACCTAGGCCACCGGTTATGGCTCAGGACAATTCGTATCCAAGAAAGAGCCTTGAAGTCTTCGGGATCGCAACGGCTCGGGAAACGCCGAAGCAGGGCAGATCAATGGGGTTCAGCTGATCCCTGCACAACGGTGACAACCTGATTCCAGGTTGCATGCACCACGCGATAGGTCTTCAACGTAGCGCGCGATTTGGTGCGGGCATTCACAAAGGCTTTGAACTCCGTTTTGAAGCAGATCTCTTGGATCCACTGCCCTTCTGTATCAAGCCTCTCGATGCAATACATCAGACATCTAGCGATTAAAAACATCACAACCGCAAAACATTTGCTGAGCACAAAATCGAAAGGCGCTGTTCGGGATCAATCACAAAAAAGCCCCCGCGATTGGCGGAGGCTCGGGTGGTGTGAGGAGTCGACGATTTTGCAACTGCCGACCCTGATCTCATAGCTCGATTTCAGATCAGCAGCGGCGCCAGCCACAAAGCTTTATCAGCTACAGATAAAGAATACTGGCTCGACAACGGCGGAGTGCATCACGCACAGCTTTCAACCTCGTTTCGTTCGGCCGATGCAGCCCGGCAGGCACCACCATCTCGTCGTCCGCATCCAGATGAACCCGCGCCGAGAACCAGGTGCCATGTCCTGGCACAGACGCACGGCAGATCGGATCCTGGTTTGCGTCCAAACGTCGCTCGATCAACCAACCCTCCACCCGATCCAAGGGCTGAAACGAAGTTGAGGCAGAGGCGACAGGCGCCATCAGGGTGAGCAGCAACAAACACAAGGCCTGCATCACAAGGCTGGGGCGAGCGAAGCGCACCCATCGTCACAGAGAACACCGGTTCAACCGTGCCGTTGCGTTAGAAGGGCTGCTTCGAGGAGCGGTCGATGCCGTTATTTCGCTGTGAAGGGTGCTCCATGCGCATAGAGCGCTCAATGGCGGCGTACTGGCGCAACAAGGGGAAATTGCTGTGTTCCTCGTGCCTCGACCGTCAGGAGATGCCTCTGAAACCGGGCGAGGGCGGCCGAAAGCAAGGTTCTTCCGAATTCCGTGCCAACAGCAACAAAATCTGACGCCAGCTGTGGGAATGATGCTCTTGTTGTTCCCTCCCCACTGATCCATGGGTTTCCTCGCCGTCGCCGGATGCGTGCTCCTAGCCTCCGCCATGTCTGCTGCACTCACCACCAAGCCTTCCAAAGCCTGAGCGTTCAAAACGCCAGCAAAAGCTGAACAAGAACCGGGCCAGACCCGGTTTTTTTGTGGCGGCGAGCTGTTAGTCATGGATCTTTTCTCCCGCAGAAGTGATTTAGAACTGCAAATCAGATGTGCGTGCCACCCCCTCATGGCTGTAGATCCTTGATCCAGTGAACTAATCCCATGGAGAGCATCAGTCGCATCTGTACCACCTCCAAGGGCACAACCATTGATGCCATCGGACAGGGCCGCTACCGCGTCTGTAATCGACACGAGGTGTGCTCTGACGTTGAAAGTCTTTGGCAGGCCTATGAAATTCTGCGGCGTCAGGAACAATCCTTAAGTTGATCGTTGCGCCCAAGAACAAGTCTCAACACTTACATCAGCTGAGTGTTCGGAACGTAAAACCGGTTAGGGGTAATGCGTCGACTCCAGGAGTGCCTAGGGAAACCTCCTTTTTATTGCGGGTTTTTCAGAAACCCAGAGTTCCTGCACTGTCCTCCCCGAACTCCAGATAAAGGCAGCGGGCATCCTCAGCCCGACCGCAATCAATCAGGTGTTGAACCCGTGAGCGCCACCACACTGACACACCAGAACTCAATTCTTTGTTAGGAAGACCACCGAAGGATTCACTCACAGCAATCATTCTTGCTGAACAAACGTTAAGCAAGATGATTGACAACGCGAATTGGCTTGTTACCTGCTGTTAGCAGCTGTTGTTACCCAAAGGTATTACCGTTCCAACCCCAAAAGCTGGCCTGCACATCCTCAAAACCGATGTACACCCGGTTGGCAGGGATTCCCGTGCGTGCCTGGATCAGTTCACAGAATGCGGCTGTCATCGCGGGCGGACGCAGTGCACCGATCGACTTCACCTCCACGTAGGCGCAGGGCTCGTGGCTGCCAGCGAAGGTCATCGGCACGCCCGTCTCCAGGAGCGTCATCACGTAGGCCTCCGGCTTGCCCGTCTGGTTGGCCAACTCAGACGAAAGCTCCTGCAGCAGAGCCGATCCGTCTTTCAGTGACGAAAGCGACGTGCGCACATTGATCAGAGGCATCGGCTCAAGAGTGCTGGCAGAAGCTTGGCACTCTCTAGCCATGAGTGCCAAGCCCTGACAGTTGATCAAACTGGAATATTTCCAAAAGCAAAGACCATCAACCTGAACAATTCGAACAGAGAAAGGCTCATAAATTTCCCGCAAAAGTGATCAGTTCAATGATCCTTCTTCACTTCTTTGGCCTTGGAGACATTCTGCGTCGCTTTGAACTCGAGCAGATCACAGGTCTCACAATCATGGGATTCAGGCCACTGAGCCTGGATGAATTGATGTACTGGTCGCAAAACATTGCCGACCAGCACCACTGGGATGGGGAGGCGATTCGTCACGATGTGATGAGCACCTGGCTTGATCAAGCCGAGGAAATCACACGCTGGAGGCATCGGCTGGATCAGGCCCCTGCTGAGGTTGAACTTTTGGCAGGTATTGGCGATCAGCACACCTGGCGTGATCATTGGGAAGGCATGCTGCGCCAAACACCGCATGCCGGCTGGTCTTAACAAGCGGAGTGCAATGACAGGTTGTCCACCGATCAGCGGACGAGAAGCGGACATCGCCGCTGTGATGCTGACTCCGCGGCACGTCTGGGCCAACAGCGCGATCGACCTTGAACGACAGCGTTCCGGCTTTGCCTGTGCTCTTCACATGCACCAACCAACGGTGCCGGCGGGGACGAACAACACCTTGATCTCCCATCTTCAATACATGCTGGATCACCCCAACGAGGGTGATAACCACAACGCAGAGCCATTCGCCCACTGCTATCGGCGTCTTGCCGACCTGCTGCCTGAACTGATCAACGAAGGCTGCAGCCCAAGAATCATGCTCGACTACTCGGGCAATCTGCTCTGGGGAATCGAGCAGATGGGGCGCGGCGACATTCGCGATGCACTCCACCACCTCGCCTGTGACCCTTTGATGCAGGGACATGTGGAATGGCTTGGAACCTTCTGGAGCCATGCCGTGGCTCCATCCACACCCATCCCAGACCTGAAACTGCAAATCAGCGCCTGGCAACAGCAGTTCGCGGCCTGTTTTGGCAACGCTGCCCTGGAGCGCGTGAAGGGGTTTTCTCCACCGGAGATGGCGCTACCCAACCATCCCGACACCCTGTTTGAATTCATCAAAGCCCTGAAGCAAGCGGGGTATCAGTGGCTTCTGGTGCAGGAGCACAGCGTTGAACGCATGGACGGCAGTCCATTGCCGCGCAGCCAATGCTTCATTCCCAATCAACTTCTCGCCAGGAACAGTCGAGGCGAAGAAATCAGCATGACGGCACTGATTAAGACCCAGGGGTCTGACACCAAACTTGTGGGCCAAATGCAGCCTTATTACGAGGCATTGGGTTGCGAAAGGCAACGTCTTGGTGACGTTGAGCTGCCATCCCTGGTGAGCCAGATAGCCGACGGAGAAAACGGTGGGGTGATGATGAATGAATTCCCAGAGGCGTTCCGGCAGGCCAATCGCCACATCCGTGACAACCCCAATGGCACCGTGGCCATCAACGGCAGTGAATACCTTGAGTCACTGGAGCGCAACGGAGTGAATCGCCACCACTTCCCCACCATCCAGGCCG